>CAWGKJ010000001.1:0-2500 GCA_963823115.1 uncultured Alphaproteobacteria bacterium
GGCCAAAAGTCGGGCCGGGATCACGAACAACAATGGTGTGCAGGTCTCTCGATGTTTCCAGGCCGCAAGGAAAAGGCGACGGGTTCATTGGAGATCGCCGATCCCTTGGTAGACGAAACGCCGGCAGCCCCCACTGGCACCCGGCGATTTAATGCTTACGTACGTCAGAACGTCGCAGGATTGTGGCTCAAGTACGGCGTAAAGTCCCTTAAAAACCGAGACTTCTTCGCGGTTCAAGATTCTGTTCGGTCGATGCGACGATTTGTTGACAACAGGCGTTGACAACGCCGATCGGGCGGGCTTATAAACCGGCCACTGAGCGCGGCGCTGTCTTGGCCCTTGGCCAAGGCAAGTTTTCGTGCCCGTGAAGCTCCTCACTAAGATGAGTGAATCAACAGCCGATAGCAATCGGTTGTCATTTGCCGTCGAATGAGGACTTCGCAGAGGCTTCCCCGAGGGGAGCTTGAGGAAGCTCCCAGCGATGGGAGAGGGGTCTTCGGACCCCGGGCTGTTTGACAAGTGAAGATGAAGAAAGAGAAACGTGGACGGCGGAGTCCTTGCGAGTCTCGAATACTTGAAAACTTCGGTTTTCATCTTTCGAGGCTGGACGAAAGACTTCGGCGGTACACGTTTACATAGGTTACACCATCGTCGTCCGCGATGTGAATCGCGGGTTCGATAAATATGGTGGGACCTCGTCAAACGTTGTGATCAGCCGGTTTAAAGTTTCAAGTCCAACTTGAGAGTTTGATCCTGGCTCAGAGCGAACGCTGGCGGCAGGCTTAACACATGCAAGTCGAGCGGGCGTAGCAATACGTCAGCGGCAGACGGGTGAGTAACGCGTGGGAACGTACCTTTTGGTTCGGAACAACACAGGGAAACTTGTGCTAATACCGGATAAGCCCTTACGGGGAAAGATTTATCGCCGAAAGATCGGCCCGCGTCTGATTAGCTAGTTGGTGAGGTAATGGCTCACCAAGGCGACGATCAGTAGCTGGTCTGAGAGGATGATCAGCCACATTGGGACTGAGACACGGCCCAAACTCCTACGGGAGGCAGCAGTGGGGAATATTGGACAATGGGCGCAAGCCTGATCCAGCCATGCCGCGTGAGTGATGAAGGCCCTAGGGTTGTAAAGCTCTTTTGTGCGGGAAGATAATGACGGTACCGCAAGAATAAGCCCCGGCTAACTTCGTGCCAGCAGCCGCGGTAATACGAAGGGGGCTAGCGTTGCTCGGAATCACTGGGCGTAAAGGGTGCGTAGGCGGGTCTTTAAGTCAGGGGTGAAATCCTGGAGCTCAACTCCAGAACTGCCTTTGATACTGAGGATCTTGAGTTCGGGAGAGGTGAGTGGAACTGCGAGTGTAGAGGTGAAATTCGTAGATATTCGCAAGAACACCAGTGGCGAAGGCGGCTCACTGGCCCGATACTGACGCTGAGGCACGAAAGCGTGGGGAGCAAACAGGATTAGATACCCTGGTAGTCCACGCCGTAAACGATGAATGCCAGCCGTTAGTGGGTTTACTCACTAGTGGCGCAGCTAACGCTTTAAGCATTCCGCCTGGGGAGTACGGTCGCAAGATTAAAACTCAAAGGAATTGACGGGGGCCCGCACAAGCGGTGGAGCATGTGGTTTAATTCGACGCAACGCGCAGAACCTTACCAGCCCTTGACATCCCGGTCGCGGATTCCAGAGACGGAATCCTTCAGTTCGGCTGGACCGGAGACAGGTGCTGCATGGCTGTCGTCAGCTCGTGTCGTGAGATGTTGGGTTAAGTCCCGCAACGAGCGCAACCCCCGTCCTTAGTTGCTACCATTTAGTTGAGCACTCTAAGGAGACTGCCGGTGATAAGCCGCGAGGAAGGTGGGGATGACGTCAAGTCCTCATGGCCCTTACGGGCTGGGCTACACACGTGCTACAATGGCGGTGACAATGGGACGCTAAGGGGCAACCCTTCGCAAATCTCAAAAAGCCGTCTCAGTTCGGATTGGGCTCTGCAACTCGAGCCCATGAAGTTGGAATCGCTAGTAATCGTGGATCAGCATGCCACGGTGAATACGTTCCCGGGCCTTGTACACACCGCCCGTCACACCATGGGAGTTGGTTTTACCTGAAGACGGTGCGCTAACCGCAAGGAGGCAGCCGGCCACGGTAGGGTCAGCGACTGGGGTGAAGTCGTAACAAGGTAGCCGTAGGGGAACCTGCGGCTGGATCACCTCCTTTCTAAGGATGATCCTTCAGATCAGCTCACGCTCATCTATCGGATCGTTTTAGAAACATCAGGGGCCAACAATTTCAGGATTGTTGAGCTCCATTGGCGGGATTTCGCCGTCTTCGTTTCTCTTTCTTCGCGGACGAACACGCGCCAGGGGCTTGCGCTTGTGCGATGCATCCGGCGTGTCGCCGGTGCGCGCGAGCAGGCTCCGATCCTTTCAAGGAATGCGTTAGGGGCTTGTAGCTCAGTTGGTTAGAGCGCGCGCTTGATAAGCGTGAGGTCGG
>CAWGKJ010000001.1:7500-298741 GCA_963823115.1 uncultured Alphaproteobacteria bacterium
CTTCAGGCCGTATTGCCTGAAGCAGTCTGCGGCGTAATCGTTCGGAGCTTCCAGCACCACATAAACACCCCAGCGCAGGTCGCGGAACACCGGGCGGCCGTCGCGCTCCAGCGACGACACCACTTCCACCAATCCTGATTTCTCCAGCACGCCGCCCTTCTCGCGCGGCCGCATCATGTGCGGCAGATCGTCGACGCCGCAGGGCGGAAACAGCAGCCCGTCCGACGGCACGTCCAGTCCGGTGGCATTGGCGATGGCCGCCATTTCGATCGCCGATTTGGTGCCGTCCAAAAACGAGTTGAACATCTGCGGGTTCATGCCGGCCGATTGCGCCTCATCGGCCGTCAGCCCGTAATGGCTCCATACCCCCGATGGCGTCACGTCGTGGTAAATCGGCAGGTATTTGGTCCCCTTGCCGGCGGCGACGACGCGAAAACCGGTGGCGCGCGCCCAGTCGACCATCTCGGCAGTCAGCGCCGGCTGGTCTCCGTAGGCCAGCGAATAGACCACGCCGGCATTTCGCGCTTCTTCCGCCAACAGCGGCCCCGCCAGCACGTCGGCCTCGACGTTGACCATGACGATATGCTTGCCGGCGGCAATCGCCGCGCGCGCGTGCCTGATACCCGCCGCGGGATTGCCGGTGGCCTCCACGATCACTTCGATATCGCCCGATGTCGCCTGGGCACCGTCGGCGGTGAATGCGGTCGCGCCGATCCGCGCATCATCCCAGCCGACGGTGCGGCAGGCCTCGCGGGCGCGGACCGGATCGAGATCGACGATCACGGGCACCTCCAGCCCCGGCGTATGTGGCACCTGTGCCAAAAACATCGAGCCGAACTTGCCGGCGCCGATCAGCGCCACGCGGACCGGTTTTCCCGCGGCGCGACGGGCGTTGAGCAGATGAGAAAGGTTCATTTCAGCGTTTTTCCGTTGGAAGTGTTTGGTCGCCATTTCGGACCACGCGTCTCAACGTGGACCCTGATCCAGTGCTGTTTGGCGCGAGATTTGGGTTTCGCGCTTCAGGCGCATCCCGGAATGACGGTGTGGTGCGGTTACTCCGCTGCCTGGCGACGGGCACGCGCGAGCCGCAGCAGTGCGTCGTCGTCCACGGTCTTTATCGGCGTGAAGTCGCGATGGGCGATGTATTCCGGCCGGGTGGGGGTGCGGATGTAGTTCGAGACCGCGTTCAGCGTGAGATAGACGATCTTGCGCGGATAAGGCGTGATGTTGCCGGCCGAACCGTGCACCAGGTTGCCGTGGAACATCAGCATGCCGCCGGCCTTGCCGGTCGGCGCGACAATACCGCCTTCGTTGACCAGCCGGGTCACGGTTTCCTCATCCAGCGTCCATAGCGGGTAAGACGTGGTCGCGATGTCATGGCTAGCCTTGAGGTCGCCGGCGAGCTGGCTCTTCGGCACCAGCATCAGGGGGCCGTTGATCGGCATCACCTCGTCGAGAAAGATCGCGATGTTCATCGCCCGCGGCTGCAGCATGCCGTCGTCGCGCTTCCAGGTGCCGTAGTCCTGATGCCACTGCCAGACGTCGCCGGTGAAAGCCGATTTGGCGTTGATCTTGTATTGATGCATGTAGACCTTCTCGCCGAAGATCTGCTCCACCGGTTCGATCATGCGTGGGTGCGCGCCGAGCAGCCCGAATGCCTCGTTATAGAGGTGCGCGGCAAAGGCGGTGCGCGGCGCGCCGCTCTTCTCGCGCCATACCTCCGGGCGCTTGGTGTCGTAGATGCCCTCCGCTTCGCGCGCCAGCAGGTTCACCTCCTCGGCGGTGAACAGTTCCGGCAGAAACAGCCAGCCCTCGCGGTTGAAATCGTCGATCTGTTGTTGCGTGAGTTTCACGATTCCCCTCCCTCGTTTTTTTCGGCGAAGCCCGCTGCTTTTGCAAAGACTAGCACCGGGCCGAGGTGTTTACCAACCCGCGCATGGCGCAGCGCAACAGCGCTGCGCGTCACGCCGCGGTCAGGAATTCCAGTACGATCTCGCAATATTTCTGCGGCGCCTGCTCGAACATCCAGTGGCCGGCGCCTGATATCATCGAGGTCCTTGCCCCCGGAACATGTGCCGCCAGCGCGCGCAGCACCGTCGGCAGGGAGCCTCGGGTGGCGCTGCCGCCGATGAACAGTGTCGGCGTTTGTATCGATTCGGCATCACCCCTGGTAAAAGGCTGACGATTTTCGCCGACCTGGCCAATCAGGGTGAAGGCATTGTCGCGCAATTGCTGTTTGGGCGCGGCGGGCAGTCGCGCCCAGGCGCCTTGACCCGCGATCGAATCGAAAAAGAACATCAGCCCGCCGTCGATGTCGCCGTCCCTGATTTTCTCGGCCGATACAGCGATGCTGGCTGCGCGTTGCGAGGGGCCGGGAGCGGCGGCGGGATCGAGCGATTGATCCAGCTCGCCGCCGGGCTCGGCCAGGATCAGCTTGCGCAACAATTCGGGTCGCTGCTCGGCGACACGAAACGAGATATGGCCGCCGCGCGAATGCCCCATCAGGTCGACCGGCCCGCCATCGAGCTTCTCGATGAAGCCGACCACGTCGGAGACGTGCTGCGCCATCAGGTAGTCATCGCCCACGCCGTCCCAGTGTTCGGGAAAAAAGTGCCGAAGGCTAACCGAGATCACGCGGCGCGCTTTGGACAGCGGCCCGAACACTGCCGACCAGGTGCGGAAATCGCCCAGCGTGCCATGGACGCAAACCAGCGGCGGGCCCCGGCCGATGTCGAGATAGGCCATGTCGTATCCGTTGACGCGAAAGGTTTGCATGGGAAGGCTCGTGAGGTGGTGAGAAGAGCGGGCTTGTTGCGACAGGATCATTCCACGGAACCCGGCGCATGCCCATTGCGTTCTGACGGGATGGTCCGCACCCTTTCTTCCTGGGCCGGTGCAAAATTCCTCTGAATCCGGGTGGATCGCAACTATTTCCATGCCTAGATTCCACCGCAGCATCAAACCGAGCAACATGGGGCGAAAACCGGGAGCCAGCCATGACCGGCCACTCTTTTGCAATATTCGACACCGCGATCGGCCGCTGCGGCGTTGCCTGGGGTCCGCGCGGCATCAATGCGGTGCAGCTGCCGATGGGGAGCGAGGACAAGACCCGTGGCCGCATCCGCCAGCGCTTTGGCGACATCGCGGAGGCGCCGCCGCCGGCCGAAGTGCAGCGTGCGATCGACGGCATCGTCGAGCTGCTTGAGGGCAAGCCGAACGATCTCTCCGACGTCATGCTCGATCTCGACGGCGTTCCCGAATTCCACCGCGGCGTCTACGACATCGCCCGTACCATCCCGCCCGGCAAGACGATGACCTACGGCGATATCGCCAGACGGCTCGGCGGCGTCGAGCTGTCGCGCGATGTTGGCCAGGCGCTCGGGCGAAATCCCTGTCCGGTCGTGGTGCCCTGTCACCGCGTGCTCGCCGCCGGCGGCAAGCCCGGCGGCTTCTCCGCCAATGGCGGCGTCGTAACCAAGCTGAAGATGCTCGCGATCGAAGGCGCGGTCGTCAATCACACGCCGAGCCTGTTCGACTGAGCTGCGACTATTCTGCTGTAATCGCCTGGCAGGAAAATCCGTTGCCCCAGCGCCGGATATTCCCTGATGAGGGCGAAGGAAAATGCGCGGTGCAGCACAGCGTATCGGTGTCGCAGTAGCGTTCCAGGAAGTTGCGCCGCGTTACCGCGGCCTTTGCCGGATCGACATCGAATTTCGGCGACAGCTCGGGATAGCGCGCCTGTAGTGGCGAGTGCATCAGATCGCCGCTGACGACGGCGGTGTCCTGGCCGCGGCCGAAGGCGAACGCGACGTGTCCGGGCGTATGGCCCGGCGTCGGCAGGATGCGCATGTGGTCGCCGATCTCGTAGTCGTGGCGTACGATCTCGGCCTTGTTTGGCCTCGACGACCGGCAGCACGCTGTCGGCGAATGGCGGCACCGGAGCCTTGGCATTTTGCTCGGTCCAGTAGTCGAATTCGTTTTTGGCGAATACGTAGCGCGCGTTGGGAAAGGTCGGTACCCAGCGGCCGCCTTCCAGCCGCGTGTTCCAGCCGACGTGATCGACATGCAGATGCGTGCACATCACGAAATCGATGTCGTCGACGGCAAAGCCCGCCGCCGCCAGCGCGCGCATATAGTGTCGTCGGTCTTCATGTTCCATTTCGGGCGCGCCGGCCGCGGCTTGTCGTTGCCGATGCAGCTGTCGACCAGAATGGTGTGGTGCGGCGTCTTCACGACATAGGACTGGAAACACAGGATCAGCACGTCGCTTTCGTCGGTCGCGCCGGCCTGCCGCATCCAGGCCCTGTTTTCCGCCAGCAGGTCCGGCGTCAGGCCGGGCAGCATATCCAGCGCCGGCAGGAAAGTGGTTTCCTGCTCGATGATGCGATGGATGGTGAGATCGCCGACGGTGAACTTCAGACTCATGGCAGCGTCCTTGCGCTTCAGGCCGGTGGCGGCAGCGAGATTTTCACCGATGCCCGGGTCAGCATTCTCTCGTGGAAGGCGTCGAGCTTCGGAAACGCCTTGCGCCAGCCGCAATCGGCAAAGCGGAAATCGGCATAGCCGAGCACGCAAGTGAGCGCGATCTGCGAGATGTCGAATGGGCGCGACAGCATGTCCGGTTGGCTCTCGAAGCGCGCCATGCCGCTCCAGGCCCGGTTCCAGTGGTCGTCGGCCCAGGCCTGCCAGCGCAGCGGCTCCGGCCGCACCAACTTCTCGTAGCGGCACAGCAGCATCGAATCGAGCATGCCCTGCAGCAGCGAATGATCGCTCTTGACCTTCCATCGGGTTGCGCCAGACGCCGGAATAAGCTTTCCGCCGCCGGCGAGTTCGTCGAGATATTCGACGATGACGTAGGAATCGAGAATGACCTCGCCATTGTCCAGGATCAGGACCGGCAGTTTCTTCAAGGGAGTGATGCGCGAATATTCGTCATTGGGCTGGCCCGGCACGACGGCCGCAGGGACGAATTCGATTTTGTCGATCAGGCCGAGTTCGATCGCAGCAATGCGCACCTTGCGGGCGAACGGCGAGGCGGGGGAGAACGAGAGTTTCATGGGATACTCCTTAAAGAACCCTCAACGTAGCCGTCATTGCCAGCGAAGCGAAGCAATCCATAGCTGCAAGAAAGCCGGATTGCTTCGTCGCTTATGCTCCCTTGCGTAAACGCTCGCGATTAGCGCAGGCAATGACGACGGCTAATGTCGAGGCAGTCTTCACGCCGCAATGATTTCCTGCCGCTGCTCGCCCAGCCCCTCGATGCCGAGCGTGACCACGTCGCCGACGTTGAGGAACTGCGGCGGTTTCATGCCGGTGCCGACGCCGGGGGGCGTGCCGGTGGTGACGATGTCGCCTGGCAGCAGCGTCATGAATTGCGAGACGTAGGAAATACACTTGGCCATGGAAAAAATCATCGTCGATGTCGATCCGGTCTGGCGACGCTTGCCGTTGACGTCGAGCCACATCGAAAGCTTCTGTACGTCCGCGATCTCATCCTTGGTCACCAGCCACGGGCCGAGCGGGCCGAACGTGTCGTGCGATTTGCCCTTGGTCCATTGGCCCAGGCGCTCGATCTGGAAATTGCGTTCGGAGACGTCGTTGCAGACGCAGTAGCCGGCCACGTGATTGAGCGCGTCGGCCTCGGAGACGTACTTGGCGCGGGTGCCGATGATGGCGGCGATCTCGACCTCCCAGTCGAGCTTGGTTGAGCCGCGCGGCTTCTCGACCGGATCGTTGGGGCCGTTGAGCGCGGTGTTGGCCTTCAGGAAGAAGATCGGCTCCGCCGGAATCGGGTTCCCGGTCTCTTTGGCATGGTCGATATAATTCAGGCCGATGGCGACGAACTTGGAGATGCCGGTCACCGGCGCGCCGAGCCGGGGATTGCCGCTGACGGCGGGAAGCTTGGCCGGATCGAGGGCGGCGAGCTTGGCCAGCGAGGCCGGCGAATAGGCCTCGCCATTGAGGTCCTTCACATGCGCCGAGAGATCGCGCAATTGGCCGGATTTGTCGATCAGGCCGGGCTTTTCCTGGCCAATCGTCCCGTAACGAACAAGCTTCATTTTCTGTCACTCCCTAGGTGGTTGCTTGGATGCTTCTTGGAACAGGGCGCGGGGAATTTCAATGGCCGACCGCGCGGGCCCGGCCCATGAGGGGGCGGTCGGGGACCATCCCCTAAACGATGAATTTAAAGGCATCGCCGTCGCGCTCGATACGGCCGGCGCTGAAGTGGCCGCCGATTACCAGGGTCGGCGTATCGGCGAAACGCGAGAGCAATTCGTGCCGCGTCGCCGCAGACTGAAGGGGATCGGTATCGACAGTCGCTGACCAGTCGAGATGCGCCATCTGGCAGGGATGGTGGGTGGCGTCGCCGGTGAGCAGGGCCTGTTCGCCATCCGATTTGATATGAACGCTCATATGGCCCGGGCTGTGGCCCGGCGTCGGGATCAAGGTGATTTCCTCGCAAATCCTGGCATCGCTGGCGACGAGGTCGGCCTTGCCGGCGTCCACGATCGGCTTCACCGAGTTCGTCGAAAACCGCCGCCTTGTCGGGCTCGTCGCTGTGGTCACGCCAATACTCATATTCGGTCTTGCCGAACAGATAGCGCGCATTGGTAAAGGTCGGCAGCCAGCGGCCGCCGACAAGTCTGGTGTTCCAGCCGACGTGGTCGACATGCAGATGCGTGCACAGCACGGTGTCGATGCTTTCAGGCGCAAAACCCGCTTGCCGCATGGTCTCGAGGAAAGGACCCTGCCGGTTATTCCAGGCCGGGAAGCCGCGGCCTTCCTTGTCGTTGCCGAGACCGGTGTCGACAACGATCCGGCACGACGGCGTTTCCACCACCAGCGACTGAATCGACATCTTGAGCCGGCCTTCCTTGGTGGCAAAGTGAGGAATGAGCCAGGGTAGTTTTCTGTTTTCTTCGTTGGTGGCCGACGGCAGGATGAATCGTGTGCTGCCTTCCGTCTCCAGTTCGACGATTTTCGTGATCCTGACCTTGCCCACTTTCCAGTACATCGAGCTTTTCCCGGTATCTTCGTTGTTTATCGCGCGCAATCGACGATGACGGTGCCGAGCTTGTCGCCCTTTTCCACCGCGAGGTGGGCCTGTGCAGTCTCTCGTAACGAAAACTGCGCCGCGATGTTGTGAATGCGCTTGCCGGCAGCAAGCCATTTCGAAATATCGGCCTGCGCCGCCACAAGCAATGGCGGGGGCAGCGCGTATAGCACCAGCGTGCGCAACGCGATGCATTTTTCCATCAGCTCGCGCATCGGAAGCGTCGGATTGCGATTGCCGTTGGTGGCGTAGACGGCGATGGTCGAATTCATGGCCATCAGTTTCAGGGTCGTTGCGATGTTGCCGCCGAAGTCGACGTCGACGACGCGGTCGACGCCGCGTTGCCCGGTAAAGGCCATCGTCTTGGCGACCACGTCCTCGGTCTTGTAATCGATGACGAGATCGGCGCCCGCAAGGCGCGCCTGCTCGGCCTTGAGCGGCGAGCTGACGGTCGCGATCACGCGCGCCCCGCAGCCTTTCGCCAGCTGCACGGCATAGTGGCCGACTGCGCCCGCGCCGCCGGTGACCAGAACGGTCTGGCCGGCGATCGGTCCGTCGCCGAACAGGCAGCACCACGCGGTCATGCAGGGGATGCCGAGCGTCGCACCGGCCGCGAACGACAGCTCGTCAGGCAATGGCGTCACCAGATGCTCGGCGAGCGCGATATATTCAGCCGCGGTGCCGAAGGCGCGGCCGTTACGCTGGCCGTTGAAGAGCCAGACCCGCTGGCCGACGCCAAGCCGCGTGACGCCGTCGCCGACCTGATCGACGATGCCGGCGCCATCGCTGTTGGGGATCACGCGGGGGAATTCCAACGCGCGATAGCTGCCGGCGCGGCGGCCGACATCGGCAGGATTGACGCCGGAGGCGTGCAGCCGGACGCGGACTTCGCCTGGGCCGGCCACCGGTGTCGGCATCTCGCCAAAGGTCAGGACGTCGGGCGCGGCACCCGTTCGCTCGTACCAGACGGCCTTCACAGCGTGCCCGGAAAGGCGCCGCCGTCGAGCAGGATGTTCTGCCCGGTGATGAAGCCGGCCTTGGCGCCGCAGAGAAACGCGCAAGCCAGCCCGAACTCCTCGGGATCGCCGAAGCGCCCCGCGGGATTGAGCTTGGCGCGTTCCGCCAGCATCTGATCGACGGTGATACCGCGCCTCTCCGCTTCCGCCTTCGCCACCGCACCGCGCAGCCGATCGGTGTCGAAGGGTCCCGGGAGCAGCCCGTTGATGGTGACGTTATTGATCACGGTCTTACGCGCGATGCCCGCGACAAAGCCGGTGAGGCCGGTGCGGGCGCCGTTGGACAGTCCCAGCACCTCGATCGGAGCCTTCACCGCGGCCGAGGTAATGTTGACGATACGGCCGAATTTGCGCGCCATCATGCCGTCCACCGTCGCCTTGATCAGTTCGATCGGCGTCAGCATGTTGGCGTCCAGCGCCTTGATCCAGTCGTCGCGGGTCCAGTTGCGGAAATCGCCCGGCGGCGGGCCGCCGGCATTGTTGACCAGGATATCCGGGTCGGGACAGGCTTTCAGGGCGGCCTCGCGGCCGGCCGGCGTCGTGATATCGCCGACCACTTCGGTCACCGTGACGCCGGGATTGGCTTTGCGTATCTCGGCGGCTGTTTTCGCGAGCGCCTCGGCGCCGCGCGCCGTCAGCGTGACGTGCACCCCCTCATTGGCGAGCGCCATGGCGCAGGCGCGGCCCAGGCCCTTGCTGGATGCGCAAACGATGGCGCGGCGGCCTTTGATCCCAAGATCCACTGTCTCACTCCCGTCAGGTCAGATGATTTTTTGCAGTCCAATTTAGCCATTGTAGCCAACCCCGGCGTCCCTGATAAGGGACCGGTCACTGTCGAAATGCATATCAGGGAGCGAACCCGGGCTGAATGCGCCGAGCTTCCTTTAGCCGATCGACGTCTGTATCAATGCAAGCGCTATATCGCGGAGTTTGTCATGCCGGATCTATTCGACGTCAGCCAGGAAACCATTCTCGTCACCGGCGCCTCGCAGGGGCTGGGCCGGCAATTCGCGCGAATTCTGTCCGCGCACGGCGCCGCGGTCGTCCTTGCGGCGCGCCAGACCGCCAAGCTGAAAAGCCTGGAGGACGAAATTCGAGGACGTGGTGGCCGCGCCGTCGCGGTGCAGATGGACGTGACCGATATCGGCTCGATCGGAAAGGCGATCGACAGCGCAGAGGCCGCGCTCGGCCCGGTCAGCGTGCTCATCAACAATGCCGGCATCGCCATCGAAAAGCACGCGGTCGACCAGACCGAAGCGGACTGGGATTCCGTCATCAACGCCAACCTCAAGGGTGCCTATTTCCTGGCCACCGAAATGGCGCGGCGGATGATCGCGCGCAAGCAGGAGGGCAATATCGTCAATATCGCCTCCGTGATCAGCTTCGCTGTGCTGAAATCTCTCTCGACCTACGCCATCTCCAAGGCGGGGCTCGTTCAGGCCACCAAGGCGATGGCGCTGGAACTGGCCGGCAACCGCATCCGCGTCAACGCTTTGGCGCCGGGCTATATCGATACCGAGATGAACCACGGTTTCTGGTCGACGCCGGCAGCCGAGAAACTGACGAGGCGGATTCCGCAGCGGCGGGTCGGCGCCGAATCCGACCTCGACGGCGCGATCATGCTGCTGGCCTCGAAAGCCTCGCGTTACATGACCGGAAGCGTCGTTACCGTGGACGGCGGGTTTTTGCTGACGTGATTTTTCTTTCGTCATGGACGGGACGAGGCCCGGCCATGACGAAGAAAATCAATTCGCCCGCATCTCCGCCTTGATCATGTCGGCGGCTTTCTCGCCGATCATGATGGTCGGCGCGTTGGTGTTGCCGCCGATCAGGGTCGGCATGATCGAGGCGTCGACGATGCGCAGGCCCTCGAGGCCGTGCACCCTGAGCTTCGGGTCGACCACCGCGAGCGCATCGGTGCCCATCCTGGCGGTGCCGACCGGGTGATAGACGGTGTCGACGCGGGCGCGCAGGATGGCGCGGATGTCGTCGTCGGTGCGCACGCCTGCGGTGAACATTTCCTTCGTTTGCAGCGCCCGCAGCGCCGGCGTCTCCATCAGCCGCCGCGTGGTCTTGTAGCCCGCGACCATGGTTTCGAGATCGTCCGGGTTGCCGAAAAAGTTCGGATCGATCAGCGGCGCAGCAAGCGGATCGGCGCTGGCGAGCGCGACGCTGCCGCGGCTCTTCGGCCGCAGCAGGCAGACGTGGCAGGTGAAGCCGGTGCCCCGATGGCGCTTGCGGCCATGATCGTCGGCCAGCGCCATGCCGAAATGCAACTGGATGTCGGGTACGTCGAGATCCGGCCGCGTCTTCAGGAAGCCGCCGCACTCGGCGAAATTCGAGGTCATCGGCCCGCGGCGTTCGCGCCGGTACTGGCCGATGGCCCGCAACAGACGCGGCAAGGCCGCGATCGAGATGCCGTTGAAATTGGGATTGTCGGACATGTAGCCGAACACGAAATCCGGATGGTCCTGCAGGTTTTGTCCAACGCCGGGCAGATGATGCACGTTCGCGATGCCGTGCTTTGCGAGCGCGGCGCTATCGCCGACCCCGGACAGCATCAGCAGTTGCGGGGTCTGGAACGCGCCGGCGGCGAGGATGACCTCGCGGCGGGCGCGGATGCTCCGGATCTCCTTGCCCTGCCGGAATTCGACGCCGACCGCGCGCTTGCCCTCGAACAGGATGCGGGTCGCCTGCGCGCGGGTTTCGACGCGCAGGTTGGCGCGCGTCGCCATATGGGGATGGACATAGGCGCGGGCCGCGCTCCAGCGTTCGCCGTTCTTTTGCGTGACCTGGTAGATGCCGAGGCCCTCGTGCTCTTCGGCGTTGAAATCCTCGCGGATGCGAAACTGCGCTTCTTGCGCCGCCTGCAGGAAGGTCTGCTGCACCGGATTGTCGGAGCGCAGTTTGTTGACCGCAAGCGGCCCGTCCTTGCCATGATACTCGCCACCGAAATCCGCGTTGTTCTCGGAGCGCTTGAAGTAGGGCAGCACATCGGCGAACGACCAGCCGGGATTGCCCGAGCGCCGCCCATTGGTCGTAATCGCTGCGATGGCCGCGGATATAGACCATGGCGTTGATCGCGGACGAGCCGCCCAGCGCCTTGCCGCGCGGCTGATAGCCGATCCGGCCGTTGAGGCCGGCCTGCGGCACGGTGTTGAAGGCCCAGTTATTGACCTTGCCGGCCACCATCAGCACCAGCGCGAACGGCGTGGTGACCACCCAGTTGTCGCCGCTGCCGCCGGCCTCCAGCAGCGCCACCGAGGTTTGGGGATCTTCCGAAAGCCGCCCCGCCACCGCGCAGCCGCCGGAGCCGCCGCCTACCACCACAAAATCGAATGTATCCGTCACGCTTTTCCCCCAAAATCATTGTTGTTGTCATGCCCCGTCATCTCGCGGAACGTTTCGGATTTGCTTCCGGATGGCCCGAAGCACCAGCCCGGAATTTGGATTTCGGACACGCGTCTCGATGCGCAATAGCGATATCGAATTCACTACGACATGAATCGCAGCATCTTTTCCAGCCGTGCGATCTTGCCGCCATAGGGCGGATAGAGATCGGCGAGCCGGTTGAGGGCTGAGCGATAGAACACCGGCTTCAGTTTGCTCAAATTGTTAAAGCCCCATTCGCCGTGATAGGCGCCGGTGCCGGACGCGCCGATGCCGCCCATCGGCTGGTTGATCTGGGTAAAGTGAAACAGGCAGTCGTTGACGGTGACGCCGCCGGAGACGGTGCGCGCCAGCACCTCATCGCGCGCCGCGTCGTCCTTGCCGAACCAGTAGAGCGCCAGCGGCCGGTCATGCCTGTTGATATAGGCGATCGGCTCAGCCGCATCCTTGTAGCCGATGATCGGCAGTAGCGGTCCGAAGATTTCCTCCTGCATGATCGCCATGTCAGGCGTCGCGCCGACGACGATGGTCGGCGGAAATTTGCGCGCGGATTTCCAGGCGGGATCGTCGGGCTTTGCGGCTTGCAGGATCTGCGCGCCCTTGGCTTTGGCGTCCGACACCAGGCTTTCCAGCCGCGCATAATGCCGATCGGAGACAATCGAAGTGTAGTCCTTGTTGTCCGGGGTCGGATCCGAACATGGTCCGCATATGGGCCTGCACTTGCTCGGCGAAATCCTGCACGGAATTTTCCGGCACCAGCGCATAGTCCGGCGCGATGCAGGTCTGGCCGGCATTGAGCAGTTTGCCATAGGCGATGCGCTGCGCGGCTTCCTCCAGGTCGGCGGAGCGGTCGACGATCGCGGGCGATTTGCCGCCGAGTTCGAGCGTGACCGGCGTTAGGTTGCGGCCCGCGGCCTCCGCGACGAGGCGGCCGACCCGGGTCGAGCCGGTGAAGATCAGATGATCGAACGGCAACGCGGCAAAGGCCTGCGAGATATCGCCGTCGATGCCGGTCACGAGCATTTCGGTGGCGTCGAATTTGGCTGATATCAGCTCTTTCAGCAGCGCGGAAAACCGCGGCACCAGTTCGCTCGGTTTGATCATGACGCGATTGCCCGCGGCGAGCGCGCCCACCGCCGGCGCCAGCGTCAGCTGCAGCGGATAGTTCCAGGGCGCGATGATGCCGACAACGCCGAGCGGCTGCGGGATCAGGCGGTTTTTGGCGGGCAGGAATTGCAGCGCGGTGGATACCCGCCGCGGCGCCATCCATTTCTTCAAATGCCTGGCGGCATGCCTGATCTCGCCGAGCACCAGGAGCGATTCGGCGATGGCGGTCTCGGTACTGCTGCGATGGCCGAAATCCGCCGAAATCGCCGCCTCGAAGCGGGTTTCGTTATCCGAGACAACCGCGCGCAGCCGCTTGAGCCGGTCGAGGCGCTGCTCAAGCGTCGGCGCGGGCGTGTTCCGCGACCGCTCGACCATCGCGTGAAAGGCGTCATCCAGGGCTTGGAGCCCGGGGGGGGCAGGGGCTGGTCCATGGCGTTTCCCTAAGGTTTTTGGCACAAAGCTGGGCTTTTGCGCAACTTCTGGCAAGAGTGCGCTTGCGGCCCGGTTTTGTGCGGTAAAGTGCGGTTTAGCGGGTTTTGCTCGTCATAAAATCCTCAAAAGTCGCCTTTCGGCCCTTTCCAAAGCGGGCTCGCGTTGGTACATACCGACCCGCGACCCAAGGGCGTTGCCCGGGTTGCCTTCTCAGGAAGCCTCCGGACCGGACCGATCAGCGCACTCGCGCGCTGCCCAAGCCCGTTTCGGCATTTGGTTTTTCGACAAGGCGCGCAATGGTTTATCGCGGGGTGGAGCAGCCCGGTAGCTCGTCAGGCTCATAACCTGAAGGTCATAGGTTCAAATCCTATCCCCGCAACCAGAATAACCACGTTAACTCAATGAGTTAGCGTGGTTTTCTTTTGCACGCGATTCCTAAGAAAGTCGTCGTGTCAACACTGTGTCAACAAAACCCCCGACGGTTGGCTGACCCCGTATACGGAGGCCGACGTGAAGAAGATCGCGGCCGCGCTGACCCGCGAGATCGACGCGCTCAAGGCGCGGATGCTCCAGTCAGGCGTGAAGGACTCAGTTGATTTCACGCTGTAGAGGCGCGGCCTCTCGCCAGCCGAGGAGATAGGAATGCCGACTAACGCCCCCGACCTTTTGCAACGCCTGATCGCGGCGCGGACAACCGTTGAACAAGCCGCTATCGTCGGCCGGCGGCTCGAAAAGGCTGTTCGCAGTTTGTACGTAAACGGCGCGCCTGTAAAACTTCAAATCCCGTGGAGTTGAGGCAAACGGCGCTGGTCCAAATCAAAGGCTGCTGCGTTCTTGCGTGACTGGTATAATTTCAAGACGCTCCGAGATGTTTCGTGCGTTGAGGCGAGCGAATTGTTCTTTCATGTGGTCCAGTTCGCGCGCGGAGATGCGGTGATCTTTTGCACCAAGAAACAGCAGCGACATTGTGGTCTCCCAAGCGAAGTCGAGGGCTTTGGCCAGGATCATTGTCATCTCTCCGTTGTTATCAACCAACGCTCGCTCAACCACGTCAACGGGCAATGAACACAACAGGGACATTCCAACCGTGGCTTCTTCGATCTTGTGGGCGCGGGCATACTCCAGAATGCTGTTCTCATTCAAATTGCCGTATTGATGCTGGGTAGTCACGAGCCTCTTTGCAGTAAAATAGCTCTTCGATGCCGGACCGAACTTGGAATGCAGCGCGCCCGCGACATCGGTCACCGAGGTCTGAATTTGGCCTGCTAAATCGGGACGCTGCTCGCTCGAGTTTCCGTTTTACGTCGTCCGAAGCCTTTGCGATCAGCTGTTGGAACATATGTCTCGGAATTTCCTTCCGGAGGCCGAGTCGCTCGGCAAGGATCGAATCGCTCTCAGAGCGTTTGATCATGTGCAAAAAGCCGAAATCCGATAAATTGGCGCCATCGTTCGCCGCAACCGAGTGCACGACTTCTCGATTGCCGCGCGTCACGAGTTCGTCGGTAACTATGAACGGGAATGGAGTGTCGTTTAGAGATTGCCAGAAGGTGTGGCTGGCTTTTGGTTCTGATGTTGGCAACTAATGTCTTGGCATCAAGTCGCTCGGAGTGCTGCAGCAACGGGCCAGCAACATCAATCGAATCATCAAAGGCAAGTTTTTTGACGACATTGATCGGGGCATTTTTCGCGTGGATCAGCTTGCTTGGCGAGCTTGGCTCGGGCTGCCACTTCAATCTCGTCCGCTAGCCGCCCGATCACTTCACCGAATACCCAGATCTGATCTTCAGTGTAGCGGCCCGCTATCAGTATATCGGTCGCGTGCCACAATGCTCGGGCACGGCTTTCGGGCGATCCATGAAAATCGCTTCGTTAATTCCTGCAGAAACGAATTGGCTGCACTCATGGACCAACATCCAAGTCAGAGCTCAAAAACCAGACTCTACGAAAACGGTAGCGGCTAAATTTGCGTGATCGCCAAAGACCCAGAATGTCCGAAAAAAATGACTTTTCAGTAAATCCTGCAAGCTTGCGCCGTCAGTGCAACCTGAGCTCCAGGGACCGGACGGTTGCAGAAGTTCGGCCAGGTTTATTGCGCCCAGTTCAGTACTTGATGTGATCTATTTGCTGAAGGGCGATGTGATCGGCCGCGCTGCCGTCGACATGGTTCACAGTGATCAGAGCGTGGTCGCCCTGAGCAAGGGTAAGATTGTGGTCGGATTGGGCGGATCCATCCACCACCAGGCCTGTCCAACTTTGAACGATGTGGCCGTCCGAAGCGAATTCCGTAAGGCTGAAACTGGCACTCTGCCCTATATTGTGAAGATCGACAGCATCGGTCCAATTGGCGCTGCCTGTAATCGTGATATTTCCAGTGTGCGTCGCTATGAAAAATGTATCGTTTTGATCGGCTACCGCTAAATTGAAATTCTCGCTGATTGCCTGACCGTGGGCGTCGATTGCTGTCACTGTGATCGGATTGTTGCCTAAATCGCTGTTGGCCGGGGTGCCGGAAATGACGCCGGTATGGGCATCGATGTTGAGGCCGGTCGGCAGCGCGGCCGAGAAGGTCAGGGTGTCGCCGGCAGCCGGAGCCGTGAAGTCGCCCGCGACGTTGAGCGAGAAGGCATGGCCTTCATAGGCGCTCTGGTCGGCGATGGGGGTGGCGGTCGGGCCGCTGTCGTCGACGGCCAGATGGAAACTCTCGCTGACCGCCTTGCCATGGGCGTCGGTCGCCGTCACCGTGATCGGGTCGTTTGCAGGAACGGCGGAGGTTGTGAACGAGCCGGCCTGTTCAGAATATGTAGTCCCGTGAGGACTGAGGGTTTCGATGAGCTGATAACTGCCGTTCTGATAAAAAATATTGTATTCAAGGTTGTTGGACGTGAACAGGAGGCCACCGTAGTCGAGCGACGTGCTGCTGCTCGCAAGCAATACGTTGTCGTAGATGAATACGCCGTCCGGACTGATCGATTCGGCAGAAGGGTTGGGGTTGTTTATTAGATCGCCTATCACCCCGCCGTTATGCCCGACGACAGATCCTGTAATTCCAGTGACGTCATATCCTCCGACAGCATCGAGCGAGTTGGAAGTGTCGAGTTGTCCTGTAACGGTAAAGGTGCCGTCGAACGACGTGAAATTGAAATTGAATGCATGCAAATTGCTGGTGTAGTCGCTGTCGGTCGGGGTGCCCGAGATCACGCCGGTATGGGCATCGATGCTGAGCCCGCCCGGCAGCGCGGCCGAGAAGGTCAGGGTGTCGCCGGCCGCGGGAGCGGTGAAATGACTGGCGACGTTGAGCGAGAAGGCCTGGCCCTCGTTGGCGCTCTGGTCGGCGATCGCGGTGGCGGTCGGGCCGCTGTCGCCAACCACGAGATGGAAGCTCTCGCTGATCGACTGGCCGTGGGCGTCGGTCGCCGTCACCGTGACCGGGTTGTTGCCGTAGTCGCCGTCGGTCGGGGTGCCCGAGATCACGCCGGTATGGGCATCGATGCTGAGCCCGCCCGGCAGCGCGGCTGAGAAGGTCAGGGTGTCGCCGGCCGCGGGAGCGGTGAAGTGACTGGCGACGTTGAGCGAGAAGGCCTGGCCCTCGTTGGCGCTCTGGTCGGCGATGGCGGTGGCGGTCGGGCCGCTGTCGCCGACCGCGAGATGGAAGCTCTCGCTGATCGACTGGCCGTGGGCGTCGGTCGCCGTCACCGTGACCGGGTTGTTGCCGTAGTCGCCGTCGGTCGGGGTGCCCGAGATCACGCCGGTATGGGCATCGATGCTGAGCCCGCCCGGCAGGGCGGCCGAGAAGGTCAGGGTGTCGCCGGCCGCGGGAGCGGTGAAATGACTGGCGACGTTGAGCGAGAAGGCCTGGCCCTCGTTGGCGCTCTGGTCGGCGATGGCGGTGGCGGTCGGGCCGCTGTCGCCAACCGCGAGATGGAAGCTCTCGCTGATCGACTGGCCGTGGGCGTCGGTCGCCGTCACCGTGACCGGGTTGTTGCCGTAGTCGCCGTCGGTCGGGGTGCCCGAGATCACGCCGGTATGGGCATCGATGCTGAGCCCGCTCGGCAGCGCGGCTGAGAAGGTCAGGGTGTCGCCGGCCGCCGGAGCGGTGAAATGACTGGCGACGTTGAGCGAGAAGGCCTGGCCCTCGTTGGCGCTCTGGTCGGCGATGGCGGTGGCGGTCGGGCCGCTGTCGCCGACCACGAGATGGAAGCTCTCGCTGATCGACTGGCCGTGGGCGTCGGTCGCCGTCACCGTGACCGGGTTGTTGCCGTAGTCGCCGTCGGTCGGGGTGCCCGAGATCACGCCGGTATGGGCATCGATGCTGAGCCCGCCCGGCAGCGCGGCCGAGAAGGTCAGGGTGTCGCCGGCCGCCGGAGCGGTGAAGTGACTGGCGACGTTGAGCGAGAAGGCCTGGCCCTCGTTGGCGCTCTGGTCGGCGATCGCGGTGGCGGTCGGGCCGCTGTCGCCGACCACGAGATGGAAGCTCTCGCTGATCGACTGGCCGTGGGCGTCGGTCGCCGTCACCGTGACCGGGTTGTTGCCGTAGTCGCTGTCGGTCGGGGTGCCCGAGATCACGCCGGTATGGGCATCGATGCTGAGCCCGCTCGGCAGCGCGGCCGAGAAGGTCAGGGTGTCGCCGGCCGCCGGAGCGGTGAAGTGACTGGCGACGTTGAGCGAGAAGGCCTGGCCCTCGTTGGCGCTCTGGTCGGCAATCGCGGTGGCGGTCGGGCCGCTGTCGCCAACCGCGAGATGGAAGCTCTCGCTGATCGACTGGCCGTGGGCGTCGGTCGCCGTCACCGTGACCGGGTTGTTGCCGTAGTCGCCGTCGGTCGGGGTGCCCGAGATCACGCCGGTATGGGCATCGATGCTGAGCCCGCTCGGCAGCGCGGCCGAGAAGGTCAGCGTGTCGCCGGCAGCCGGAGCGGTGAAGTGGCTGGCGACGTTGAGCGAGAAGGCCTGGCCCTCGTTGGCGCTCTGGTCGGCGATCGCGGTGGCGGTCGGGCCGCTGTCGCCAACCACGAGATGGAAGCTCTCGCTGATCGACTGGCCGTGGGCGTCGGTCGCCGTCACCGTGACCGGGTTGTTGCCGTAGTCGCCGTCGGTCGGGGTGCCCGAGATCACGCCGGTATGGGCATCGATGCTGAGCCCGCTCGGCAGCGCGGCCGAGAAGGTCAGGGTGTCGCCGGCCGCCGGAGCGGTGAAGTGGCTGGCGACGTTGAGCGAGAAGGCCTGGCCCTCGTTGGCGCTCTGGTCGGCGATCGCGGTGGCGGTCGGGCCGCTGTCGCCGACCGCGAGATGGAAGCTCTCGCTGATCGACTGGCCGTGGGCGTCGGTCGCCGTCACCGTGACCGGGTTGTTGCCGTAGTCGCCGTCGGTCGGGGTGCCCGAGATCACGCCGGTATGGGCATCGATGCTGAGCCCGCTCGGCAGCGCGGCCGAGAAGGTCAGGGTGTCGCCGGCGGCCGGAGCGGTGAAGTGACTGGCGACGTTGAGCGAGAAGGCCTGGCCCTCGTTGGCGCTCTGGTCGGCGATCGCGGTGGCGGTCGGGCCGCTGTCGCCAACCACGAGATGGAAGCTCTCGCTGATCGACTGGCCGTGGGCGTCGGTCGCCGTCACCGTGACCGGGTTGTTGCCGTAGTCGCCGTCGGTCGGGGTGCCCGAGATCACGCCGGTATGGGCATCGATGCTGAGCCCGCTCGGCAGCGCGGCTGAGAAGGTCAGGGTATCGCCGGCCGCGGGAGCGGTGAAGTGACTGGCGACGTTGAGCGAGAAGGCCTGGCCCTCGTTGGCGCTCTGGTCGGCGATCGCGGTGGCGGTCGGGCCGCTGTCGCCAACCACGAGATGGAAGCTCTCGCTGATCGACTGGCCGTGGGCGTCGGTCGCCGTCACCGTGACCGGGTTGTTGCCGTAGTCGCCGTCGGTCGGGGTGCCCGAGATCACGCCGGTATGGGCATCGATGCTGAGCCCGCTCGGCAGCGCGGCTGAGAAGGTCAGGGTATCGCCGGCGGCGGGAGCGGTGAAATGACTGGCGACGTTGAGCGAGAAGGCCTGGCCCTCGTTGGCGCTCTGGTCGGCGATGGCGGTGGCGGTCGGGCCGCTGTCGCCAACCGCGAGATGGAAGCTCTCGCTGATCGACTGGCCGTGGGCGTCGGTCGCCGTCACCGTGACCGGGTTGTTGCCGTAGTCGCCGTCGGTCGGGGTGCCCGAGATCACGCCGGTATGGGCATCGATGCTGAGCCCGCTCGGCAGCGCGGCCGAGAAGGTCAGCGTGTCGCCGGCCGCGGGAGCGGTGAAGTGACTGGCGACGTTGAGCGAGAAGGCCTGGCCCTCGTTGGCGCTCTGGTCGGCGATGGCGGTGGCGGTCGGGCCGCTGTCGCCAACCGCGAGATGGAAGCTCTCGCTGATCGACTGGCCGTGGGCGTCGGTCGCCGTCACCGTGACCGGGTTGTTGCCGTAGTCGCCGTCGGTCGGGGTGCCCGAGATCACGCCGGTATGGGCATCGATGCTGAGCCCGCTCGGCAGCGCGGCCGAGAAGGTCAGGGTGTCGCCGGCCGCCGGAGCGGTGAAGTGACTGGCGACGTTGAGCGAGAAGGCCTGGCCCTCGTTGGCGCTCTGGTCGGCGATCGCGGTGGCGGTCGGGCCGCTGTCGCCAACCACGAGATGGAAGCTCTCGCTGATCGACTGGCCGTGGGCGTCGGTCGCCGTCACCGTGACCGGGTTGTTGCCGTAGTCGCCGTCGGTCGGGGTGCCCGAGATCACGCCGGTATGGGCATCGATGCTGAGCCCGCTCGGCAGCGCGGCCGAGAAGGTCAGGGTGTCGCCGGCCGCCGGAGCGGTGAAGTGACTGGCGACGTTGAGCGAGAAGGCCTGGCCCTCGTTGGCGCTCTGGTCGGCGATCGCGGTGGCGGTCGGGCCGCTGTCGCCAACCGCGAGATGGAAGCTCTCGCTGATCGACTGGCCGTGGGCGTCGGTCGCCGTCACCGTGACCGGGTTGTTGCCGTAGTCGCCGTCGGTCGGGGTGCCCGAGATCACGCCGGTATGGGCATCGATGCTGAGCCCGCTCGGCAGCGCGGCTGAGAAGGTCAGGGTGTCGCCGGCCGCCGGAGCGGTGAAGTGACTGGCGACGTTGAGCGAGAAGGCCTGGCCCTCGTTGGCGCTCTGGTCGGCGATGGCGGTGGCGGTCGGGCCGCTGTCGCCAACCACGAGATGGAAGCTCTCGCTGATCGACTGGCCGTGGGCGTCGGTCGCCGTCACCGTGACCGGGTTGTTGCCGTAGTCGCCGTCGGTCGGGGTGCCCGAGATCACGCCGGTATGGGCATCGATGCTGAGCCCGCTCGGCAGCGCGGCCGAGAAGGTCAGCGTGTCGCCGGCAGCGGGAGCGGTGAAGTGACTGGCGACGTTGAGCGAGAAGGCCTGGCCCTCGTTGGCGCTCTGGTCGGCGATCGCGGTGGCGGTCGGGCCGCTGTCGCCAACCGCGAGATCGAAGCTTCCGTTGATGACCGGAAGCGGCCCGGAGAACGCCTCATCGGCGGGAGCTGCTATGGATCCGGTTTGATCCGCGGTCGGAACGGTTGGCGCATACTTGGCTTCGGCGCCATGGTGAAGGTTAGGATTCGTGAGGTCGTATCCGCTTTCATTCCCCTGGCTGCCGCGCGCGGGATCGAGGACGCCCTCCGCTTTCCGGACGGCTTTGTCCGGGCGAACCAGCAACTGAGTCAGAACGTCATTGTCGACCATGTGGCACCTGGAAGCTGCGGTCCGCCCGAGAGAGCGCTAACTTACCGGCAACAGATTAAATCAGTGCCAACCGATGCCTCAGCAGCCGGACCCCTGGCTTTAACGAATCGGAAAAGGTCGTGCGTTCGACGCGACTTCACGGCGTCAAGTTTACCTTAACGGGACGCTAAGCAAATCCAGTCAATATTGAGTGGAATTCTCAAAATGTAGCGGCGTATTGGTTGTGCACCTGAAGAATTTAATCGCTACAGTGACGCCGAAAGCAAAACAACGGCTTTCGAGCCTCGGGTTAGCTTATGCGGACCGCAAGAGTCCTGTCAGCTTTACAGCCTCCCTAGGCGGAAGCCTCGTCCACGAACCAACGGTTCCCGCGGCGGTCTATTTTGCGTCTTTTGTCATTAACCTCTTGGCCCTGGCGCTCCCGCTTTCGATCATGCAGGTTTATGACCGCGTTATTCCAAACCGCGCCTTGTCGACGCTTGCATGGCTGTTTTTCGGTCTCGCGATAGCACTGATTATTGACCTTGTTCTGAAAACATTGAGATCGGCGCTTCTGTCTTGGCAGGCTACCCATTTCGCCCGAAATGTGGAGAACGAAGGCGTCGCCCGGTTTCTGCACGCTTCCAATGGCGTTTTTGAGCGCGAACCTGCCGCCGTGCACGTCAACCGTTATGCCGCAGCAGCGGCATTGGCCGACTACCATTGTGGCCAGGCACGACTGGTCTTGATCGATCTGCCGTTCATAGGCATCTCCCTGTTGGTGATGGCCATCGTCGGTGGCTTTATGGTGCTCGTGCCGGTCAGCCTGTTTTTCGGATTTGTTGCACTTGCCGTCGGCCGCGCCCGTGAATTCCGCAGGATACTCGATGCGCGCACCCAGCAGGACAATCGGAAGTACGACTTTATAGCCGAGGTGTTGGCCGGGATTCACACGGTCAAGGTCATGGCCATGGAACCGCAGATGCAACGACGCTTCGAGCGGTTGCAGGAAGCCGTAGCCAAGACGACGATGTCCTCGATCTCGACTGGCCAGGCGAACCAGACCGCGGCGCTGCTCTATGGCAGCGTCTCGCAACTGGTCGTCGTGGCGATCGGAGGCTCCCAGGTCATTAACAACCAGTTAACCATGGGCGCTCTCGCATGTTGCACCATGCTTTCCGGTCAAATTCTGCAGCCTCTTCTGCGCGCTATTTCTCTCTGGACCGAGAAGGAAACCGTCGATCATCGTCGGGCCGAAGTGAAAGCATTCCTCAATTTGCCTCCAGCCGATGTTCCTCGCGAGGTCCATACGAACGTCAAAGGCAATATTCGATTCGAAAACGTCACTCTTAAGTATCCGAATGATCTCAACCGCACGCTGGCAATTGCCGACCTGTCAATCGAATCTGGCACGATCGTGGGCTTCAAGGGAAGGGAAAGTTCGGGTCGAACCACGCTGTTGCGGCTGATACAGGGCGAGATCGAACCAGCCGGCGGTCGCGTTACGATCGACGGCGTCTCTACATCGGAATCGCGTTTTGCGGCGATGCGACGGCAGATTGCCTACGTCGGAGCCGTGCCGGTCATATTTTCCGGCACCGTCATGGAAAATCTCACGATGTTCGGTCCCGAGAAGCGGGATTTCGCACGCAAGATGGCGCAGCTCCTGGGCCTCGAAGCAACCATCAATCTCCTGCCGGATGGATATGAAACGAAGCTTGGAGAGGGAATTGGCGATGACCTCCCGATGTCGATTGCGCAACAGGTGAACATCGCCCGCGCTCTGACAAATCGCCCGCGCGTACTTGCGCTGGACGAAGCCAACATGCTTCTCGATGCCGTCGCCGAGCCTGCGCTGATCAAGGCCCTGAACATGCTCCGCGGCAGCCTGACCGTCATTATTGTAACGCACCGCCCGTCTCTTCTGGCTTTGTGCGACCATCAAATCATTTTTCAGGATGGTCGCGCTGATTGGGCTCTTCCTTCCCCCGGCGACGCACAGGAAGTGGCGACGTGACGACCGTCAACAGCTTTGGGTCGCATCCAAACGACGCGAACCCATCACCTGGAACAGTTGAAAACCAGGTCCATGCAAGTTTGGCCCGCCTTGCGGCCGAATTTGCCAACGTCTCGGATGATTTGTCGAACTCCGCGGAAAAGTCGCTGATCTCGGCGATCAACGATATCGTTCGTCCCGAGACCTCTGCGGAAGCGTGCCTCGCGCCAACGCTTGCCTTGTTCGGGTGGGCCGGCGAGGGACGCCGAATCCGGGAAGCCTTGCCGCATTTCGAGCGCATCGACAATATCGAGGCTCTGCGTGGCGTTCTTTCCTTGTTGGGTTATGGGACGACACGAAAGTTCCTGAGCCAGTCGGATATAAGGACCGCCTGTATACCCTGTTTGTATACGCATGACGGCACGGACGTCATGTTGATTGTAGACCGTGAACCGGATGGAACCTTGCTGGCATTCGACGGCAGCTCCGCCACCTGGAAAAAACTCGAACCTGCAAGGCAAGGTGGCTGGGCATTCCATATTTGGGACCAGGCAGTCAAAGGGGAAGCTCTCGAGCAAGGTGCGTCCTGGCTGTTTTCCACGATAAAGCAATTCAAGCCGACGATCGTCGCAACTCTCGGGCTCAGCCTTCTGGGAAACCTTGCGGCACTTGCGCTGCCGATCTTTGTGATTTGCGTATACGACCTGGGAATCGGCACGAAATCGACGAATACCGTTGCCATGCTGGCGATAGGCGCCGGCATCGTGATTGCCACCAATCTGGCATTGCGCGGCGTTCGCGCGCGGGCGATGGCCTATTTCGGCGCGCGGATCGATGCGCTGATCAGCATGAAGGCATTCGAGACGATCCTCAATATGCCGGTTTCGATGGTCGAGGCAGCGCCGGTAGGCACTCAGATCTCGCGGCTGAAACAATTTGAGAGTATGCGGGATTTTTTCACCGGAACCCTGGCGTCTTCGATTGTCGATATTCCGTTCATATTCATTTTTCTCATCGCGATCGCGATCTGGGGCGGCCATCTTGTCTGGGTACCGCTGTCTCTCATCGCCGTTTACATCGCGCTTTCCGCGATAACAGTTCCAGTGACGCGCGGCTACGTTCGCGCGATCAGTCTCGCCAAACAGCGTCGCAACGTCCTGCTCCACGAGATCTTCACCAAGCGCCGTGCAATCCGCGCGCTTGGCGCCGAACAGGTCTGGATTGCGCGGCACCGGGACCTGGTCGAATTGATCTCGAGCCAGAATCACCGGGCACACAGGTTCAACAACATCGTGCAAAATCTGGGCGAGATGCTGGTCAGCGCGGCCGGGATCGTGACGCTTGGCATTGGCGCCCTGAGTGTGAGCAAAGGATTGATGACGTCGGGAGCGCTGATCGGCACCATGGCGCTGGTGTGGCGGGTACTGTCGCCGCTGCAGTCGACCTATCTTTCGTTGCCCCGGATAGAACAGGCGATCCAGACCTTCAAGCAAATCGATCGGCTCATGAAAATACGGAGCGAGCGCGATGCCCGCGCGCCGCGATCCTTTTTCCGTCATTTCAGGGGCAAGATTTCCGTGCAGCGGCTTGCCTTCCGCTATCAGCAACGCCCGGAGGCGGTGCTCCGCGGTGTGCAGCTCGAGATCAAGCCGGGCGAGATGATTGCCATCACGGGCGCGAGCGGTGTTGGCAAGACAACTCTGCTGAGGATCATGGCGGGACTTTATCCGCCCACTCTCGGCTCCGTTCTGGTCGACGATATGGATCTGCGGCAAATCGATCCGACCGAATGGCGCTCGCAAATTGCGTTCTTGCCGGAGACCGCTAGTTTCTTCTATGGCACTTTGGCGCAGAATATTCGCCTTTCCCGCCCGGATGCGAGCGATGCAGACGTGATGCGGGTTCTGAAGGAAATGGGGTTAGACGGCGAGGAACGGTTGATGTCCGGGGGAGGTATCGATCATCGGCTCACTGCCGCAGATCTCGAGAATTTCCCGGATGCATTGAGACAGCGGCTTGCGCTCGCGCGCTGCTTCGTCAAGGACGCCCCGATATATCTGCTGGACAATCCCGCGGCCTCTCTCGACACGGCGTCGGAACTGCACTTGCTGAAGAAGCTTGGTGCGCTCAAGGGGCGTGCAACGGTTATATTCACGACATTCCGTCCGAGCCACATGCGGCTGGCAGATCGTGTGATTTTGCTGAAGGACGGGCAGGTAGCTTTGGATGGGCCGCCGGACAGGGTCCTGGAGCGCATATCCGTTGCGGCCTGACGTCGTCTGATCTCAGTACATTTTGTTAATGGGAGCCATCTATAATTCTGGAATTCTTCTGGACGCCATTTTGAGGCTTTACCGCTTTGTTCCCAATACTCGCCCGGCGGACTGAAATCACGCGACGTCTTACTCAACCGCTCGTGTTGGAAGACGGCCGGCCGCCTCGTGTATTGGTCGCGACTCTGCTGACCATTTCAGGTTTCGTCATTGCCGCGGTCGTTTGGGCCTACATGACGCAAATCCGGGAAGTTACGATCGCCCAGGGTCAGATCGTGCCGCGCGGTCAGGTTCAGACGATTCAGCATCTGGAAGGTGGCATCGTCGCCGAGATTTTTGTCAACGAAGGGTCAAGGGTAAAAGCCCAACAGCCGCTCATTCGGCTGCGTCCGGAATCGGCGGTCGGGGAACGAAACCAGTTTGAAGCCCGACGCGCGGCTCTGAAACTTCAACTCATCCGTCTGGAGGCGCAGAGTCGCGATGAGACGCCTGATTTTGCCGAATTGACCCGGCAATTCCCGGATTTGGCCGCAGAACAGGAAAAGCTGTACGTCAGCGCCATTATTCAAAGGCGGCAGGAAAATGCGGCCCTGGCGGCCAAGGTTGCACAGAAGCGCGGCGAGATCGCGACGCTGGCATCCGGCCTGGAATCGGCGACGGCGCAGGTGGACGTCCAGCTTGAATTGGTCGCGATGCAGGATAGCCTCAAGAACCTGGGGACGGGATCGCGGAAGAGCTGGCTCGAAGCCAAGTCCGCGCTTCAGCGCAGCGAAGGCGACCGGCTCAACCTTCAGGGCAAGCTCGATACGGCGCGGGATGCCTTGAAAGAGGCTGAAAGCAGTCTGGCGGAAGCGGACGCCAAGGCTCAGCAAAAGTTGAGCGAGGAGAGGGTCAAGGCGGCATCCGATCTGGCGGAAACTGAGCAACAGTTGGTCAAGCTTGCGGATCGTGCCGATCGCTTGTTGGTTCGGGCGCCCTCCGACGGGATCATCCAGGAACTCGCGCCGAAATCGATCGGAGAGGTCGTTCGACCTGGCGACCTCGTGGCCCGGATCGTGCCGACGGAACGTGAGCTGGTCGCCGAGGTGCACATAGACCCGAAGGATTCCGGCCACATACGCGCGGATGCGGATGCGGAGATCAGGCTCCTGACTTACGACAGCGCCATCTTCGGACCCGTTCGAGGCAAGGTGGAATATTTGTCGGCGACGACATTCTCACCCCCGGCGGCGCAACAAAATCCTCCGGGTCAGAATGCTTCTGAACCCTATTACAAGGCCACCATACGTCTTCTGCAGGATCATGTGCGCTCCGGCACCACGGACTATCCCATTACGCCGGGAATGGTTCTTCAAGCCCATATTCAGACCGGCTCCAAATCGATCGTTCGATATTTGTTTAAACCAGTCTTCAATTCCCTGGATGTGGCGTTTACCGAGCGCTGAGACAGGTCTTCTTTCGCGGAACGTGCAAGACGGCCTCACGTCGTTACTCGGTTTTTTTGGTTTTTCGCGAAGCGCTGTTTGCGCGTGCACCATTTATAATGGAGGTGTCAATGGACAGAGTTGACGAGGCATCCGGCACCGCAATTGCGGCCTTCACGCTGGCGCAGCTTGCGTTCTGGAATCAAATTCAATTCGGCGAGCTGTCGATCGACAAGGCGGCTGAAATGCTGCAGCAGGGAATCACAGCCAACACTCTGGGAGGCCCGGCCAACCAAAAGGCGGCGGAGATGCTCCAGATGGTTCTGGATGTGGTGACGGAAGGGCAAAATCCTCGCCCGAACTGAGAGTGCCCGTAAAGGCTGGACCATCATTTTGGCTTGGCAGCTTTCTTTTTGGCTTTCTTTACCTTCGGCTTTTCCTCCAGCGGCTTGACCTGCCCCCGCATATTTCCTCCATGTGGAGTTAGAGGCCGGCCTACTGAAAAACGGACAACTGAAGCGAGCCAGGTTTACGGATGAGCAGATTATTGGCGTGCCGCGGGAACATCAGACAGCCGCTAGGACCGCCGATCTCGCACGCAAGCACGGCTGCTTTCCGCAAAAAGGCTGACGCTCGCAAAGATGAGCGTGAGCCAGCCGACCAGCACGATAAGGAAGGGGATGCGGATCGATCCGCCCGTACTGGTGAACAAAGCCAGACGTGTTTTCCCGCATCGATGACCGCATCCATGGCTTCGGTTAGAAGAAAGCGCTGTGCCGTGAGAGCTTAAGGACCTGATTGTACAGGGATACTCCGAACTCCGTCATCTCAAACGTCCGCGTCCTCCTTTAGCCAAAGTTGTTTTCTCGCCAGATTCGGTCGGCCATCACGGCGACCTCGCGTCGTAGCAAGTTGCGGTCGCCGTCGGTTTCGGAGTCAAAGAGATTCAAAATACCATCCAGCAAAACGACATTGGCGGTCAGTTGCTCGACCTGACTGCTCTCGGTTTCAAATTTTCCGTTGGCCGAGGCAATAAGCACACCGAGCACAAGCGAGGCGAGCGTGGCGATCAGCCCGGTACCCTGCCTCACGATATCCTTGGTATCGCCGCTGAGATGCCGGTTCGGCAATCTGTAGCGCATGAATAGACCTAAAAACGTGCCGCCGAAAATGCACGCGAAGGCAATCAAAGACATCAACGAAGGGCTCATGGTTTTCATCCCTTCAACCCTTTCGGGACCTTAAATCAAATCAGCTGAAGATTTTCGACTTTGGCCGGCAAGGAGCTCAGGCGATTTCGCTACCACTAATTTGACGGGAACTAACAGTAAATGCCTAAGTCAGGATTGTCCGAGTTCCACTTGCGTCAGGTTTTCCCGCGCTGTTGCCGAAACGCGACAGTCGCGAATGAGCGTTGTGGTACCCTCAGGGACGCTCCAGCCGTATTGAACCCTGTTCGTCGGTTGGCTGACTGGGGACCACGGAATGAACCAGCACTTACGTCTGCTGTCTTGTTTCCTGACCTTGGCTGTGCTCGCCGTATGTTCGACTGACGCCGTAGCACGAGCCAACCATAAGCCTCAGCAGGCCAAGAAGCCGCATGAAGCGACAAAAGTGCGGCACGACCGCAGTGCGGCACTTAAAAAAGCTGGTCATACGAGGAAGCATGTCGCGGCGGGGCGACGGAAGCCGACGCGGTACAGCGATGTGCCGCCCTTGGCTGCGGACACTTCTCCGCTGTCGGGCGATCTCGCGGCTGTAAAGAATGCGATCGATCTCGCGCGCAAGGCCAAGACAAGCGAGGCGACCGCCGTACAGAAAACGATCGGCGACCCGGCGGCTTGGAAACTCGTTGAATGGTTCATCCTGCGCCATCCCGAGACCAATTCGAACTTCAGCCGATACGCGGCGTTCATCGCCGATAGCCCGGGTTGGCCGAGCATCGAGCTCATGCGGAAGCGTGCCGAAGCGCACCTATGGCAGGAGCGAAGCGACGCCGCCACCGTTCGCAGTTTCGTGGGCGATCAGCCGATCAGCGCCAAGGGCCGCTTCGCGCTCGCGCGGGTGCTACTCGCCGAAGGCGATCGTGACGGCGCCGGAAGTTTGGTTCGCCAGTCCTGGCGGTCGGATGAATTGTCGGAGCGCTCCGAGGCCGATGCGATGGAGCTATTCCGCGACCTGCTGACGCGCGAGGACCATCGCGCGCGGATGGACAAGCGCATCGGCGCCAAGGATCTTGCTGGCGCCAAGCGCGCGGCGCAGCGCCTTGGCAGCGACGAGCTTGCGATCGTAAAGGCCTGTGCCGCGGGCAACGCTGACAAGGCGCTCGATGTGCTCGACGCGGTTTCGACCGAGGCCCGCAGCGATCTCGGCTACGCGCTTTGTCGCATGCGCTGGATGGTACGTCACGATCGTATCGACGAAGCAACTCGTCTAGTGCTATCGGCAGCGCCGGCGACCATGGAGCTGCAGGACACCGACGAGTGGTGGCGCGAGCGGCGCAGTCTCGCCCGCAAATTGCTCGACCGGGGCAAGTCCGAAGCCGCCTACCAGGTCGTGCGCGGCGCTGCGCTGCCGGCCAGCGAACATTACCGTGCCGATTTCCATTTCATGTGCGGCTGGATCGCCTTGCGCTACCGCAACGACCCCGCGACGGCACGGACCCACTTCGCCCATATCGACGACGGCTCGGTCAATCCGATTGTGCTGGCGCGGGCGAACTACTGGCGTGGCCGCGCCGCCGAAGCGATCGGCCAGCATGCGGAGATGCGCGCCTTCTATGAAGCCGCCGCGCGCTATCCCACCGCCTATTACGGCCAACTCGCGCGCGCGAGCCTCGGCCTTGACCGGATCGAGCTGCGCCAGCCCGCGGAGGCTAGGTTCTCAGACGATGCCGCGATTGCGGACGAACGCGCGCGTGCTGCCGAGATGCTTTATGCGCTCGGCGAGCGCGACGTCATTCTCTATTTTGCCGCTGATCTCGCCGAACAAAGTAAGGACGCCGCGCTGCTGGTAGCTCTCGGCGAGCTCGCCGGACGCCATAATGATGCGCGCGCCATGTTGCAAATCGGCAAGCCGGCGCTCGCCCGCGGGCTTGCGCTCGACAATTACGCCTTCCCGACCATGGGAATCCCGCAGCACAGCCCGATCGGTGCCGAGATTGAGCGTAGCGTCATCTATGCGGTCGCACGCACCGAGAGCGCATTCGACCAGCGCGACAAGTCGTCGGCCAATGCTGTTGGTCTGATGCAGGTCACGCCGGAAGCTGGACGCGACACCGCCAAGCGATTCGGCGTCGCCTTTGATTGGGACCGGATGGTCTCTGATCCCGTCTATAACACGCAAATGGGCGCGGCGGAACTCAGCGCATTGCTGAAGGAATATGCGGGCTCTCACGTCATGACCTTCGCCGGCTATAACGCGGGCCGGGGCCGCGTTCGCGACTGGCTGAAATTATACGGAGATCCGCGGGATCCCAATGTGGATGCCATCGACTGGGTGGAGCGCATTCCGCTCTCCGAAACTCGAAACTATGTCCAGCGCGTCATGGAGAACCTGCAAGTCTATCGCGTTCGATTTGACGGCGCCGCGTCGGTGATGGCGAAGTCCGGTCAGCGTCCGGCGGCCTCGCAGGAGGTCAAGTCGGTGCCTCCTGACATCGGCTCCCTGATGGATATTATAGCGCCGCTATAGAGTTCAGATTGGCGTCGACAGCTAAGTGCAGCCATCGTGCGCCATCATCAAATCTGAGTCCGAGCCCCATTCCAATGCCGATTGACATTTTGCGGCGTGGCCGTAGCGGCCGAAGCCGCAGTGGCTTCGTGGACGGGGAATGCCGGCCACTGTTGGATTTGATAGAAATAGGTCTCGGCGGCAATCGTGAGGGATTTATCGTTGTCTTAGCCCGACGCTCCGTGCTCTGTCGGGGACAGGAAGTTGGTGCGCCTCGGCAGCCGCACCCCGGATTCCTGAACGCGCGTGGACAATGGAAAAGAGCTGATCAGCAGGGAAGATTTGATTAAACGCGTCTGGCATGGGAATAATCGGGAGCGATGAAGACGTCACTTTTCCTCTGCCTCTCTCTTGCTATTTGCTGCAGGCCAACGATCGCCCAAGCAGAAACTCCCGCTGACATGATTTCGAGCTATCGCGTTCAGCATGGGGAGGGACGGGTGGTCATGGATTCGGCGCTCACGCGTATTGCGCACGAGCAGGCCGCGGCGATGGCGGCAAAGGACAAGCTCGACCACGATGTGCTTGGTGGTTTCACTTTGCGGGTCAATTCCGCCGGCGCGGGCCGAGCCGCAGAGAACATCGCCTATGGTTACGAAAGCTTCCCAAAGACGCTTAGCCAGTGGATTGATTTAGCGGGGCACCGAAGAAACCTCCTCTTGCACGGCGCCTCGCGAGTGGGCGTAGCCAGCGTGAAAAGCTCGACAACAGGGCGTACGTATTGGGCGATGGAGATTGCAGGGGACTATGAACGTCCCAAGTTGATGACCGGTACGAAGCGAGCAGCTGTTGCAAAGCCCAAAGCTCGCACAAGGGAAACCTGCCGCTTGAAAATTCTGAGTATCTGCCTCTGATGCTGCCGGAAAACCAGATGCAGGAGTGCATCGCCAAAGGGTCGTCTCGTCCGAGTTCGCGCCAATCGGAGCCCGCCATTTTCAGGCCATCACTGCAATTATCCAAGCCGCCGACTGGAGGTGCCATAGCCTTCGCTCTGTTCGTCGAGCGCTTCGTTACAGCGGTTCGAATCGGCAAACAAAGGACCGCATTTACGCTGACTGTGTGAGGGATCAAACTAACAAAAAAATCGATACCTGCATTGGGGAAAATGAATTTTACAACTGCGTTCTCCAACGATCACTCAAGGTATTGGAAGTGTGCGACCTATCGAAATGTTGAAGGACAACTGCGTGCAGCTTTTTTCGAAGCTCATGTCGCGGCCAAGAATGCGGCATTGTCTGCTTGTCCTTGGAGCCATTTATGTGCTCATCGGCGCTTGCGTACACGCTCAGAATATCGATCAGGGTAAATCGGCCACGCGGCTATTTGCGGATAGTTGCGCGACATGCCATCGCAGCGCACGCGGTCTTGCGAAGGGCCGCTTCCGTCTCACACTCTTTCTGTTCCTGAGAGACCATTACGCGACCAATTCGGGCGCAGCCTGGGACCTCACCTCTTATTTGGAGTCGGTCGATAGCCCAAAAACTGCCAGATCGCGAGCTGCAGCGGCGAATCCGTCACGTCTTGCGACCGGCACACCACGCTCCCCGGTCCGCCCGCCCATGCCGGTGCCGCAATAATCACTCGGTCGAACTATAATAGGTGTGAAGCTGGTAGGCTCGGCCGACGGTCGCAATCGATGCTATCTCGCCATTCAACTTGATCTTGAAATCGTTCGCAGCTGCCCTTCAAAAGGGCGCATTGCTCACGACTGAGACGTCGAGCGCTGCAACGCCAGTATCCCGCTCTTCAAGCTCGGGACGACGACAAGGCGGTTAATCTCGCCGTTGTTGAAGGCCTTGAGAAATCGGTCGTAGTCCTTGATCGAGACGCAGCCGTTTGAATCACCCTTCGGGCCCAGCATAAAACTATGTGTGAGCAGTCCCGAACGCCCGGATGTGTTGCTGCCCTCCGCGGGGATCATGCGGAGTGCCTGAACGCCGTGAAACAGCTTTTCGCGCGGCTTCAACTCGTAGACGGCCGGCGGCGTCGCGCCGGCGTTGGGCACGGAAACATGTTCCGGATCGTCCCTCAAACTGCCCATTCCCGAGTGCGCCTCGAGGCTCGATCCGCTCGGCAGGTAAACAGCTTGCGCCGAGATGTCATAAACAGCTGTGAAGCCATCATAGCCCAACGACGCGAGGTCCGGTCCCTGCCGGAACAACGCTTCCGGAGCGAGCGAGGCCAGCGTGACCCGTGCCGGCAGCAGACCGGTGAGTTTTTGAAGAAGCGTGCGATCGTCCGGCGGTGCCGGCCTGTCGGTTTGAGCCATGACCGATCCCGGCCGTGGCTCCAGGTCCGCCGCAGCGGGACGTGACCTTGGCAGCGGAATAGCCGATGCGTTCGTTGCCCTGGTCTCATCAACAAAGCCAGCGCGGGATTCGGGGGACATGAATTGCGGACCCAGCCCGATCCTGGCCGTTCGATCCTTCATCTGCGCCACAGCCGATGCAAAACGATCCAGCGGCTGTAAGGCGGGCTTGTTGGCAGGCGACGTAGTCGCCGACGCAGGAAGAAAACGGTCCTCGAATGAAGCGATGCGATCAGAACTTCCCGGCAGCGCCGCCGATGCGAGCGCAGTCTGGTTGGAATCGGTAATCCAGGCGGCAGCGCCCAGCGACACGGCCACCGCGGCCACCGCAAGCGCGATGGTCCGAGGCCAGCCCATGCGGTGGCGCGACAACGGCCCATGAGTCATCGCGGCATCGAACGCGGTCACGTCCCCAATTCCACCCCGACCAAAGCGCAACGAATCCCCCAAGAATTAGTCGAGCAGTCCAGAATCATAATGTGAGCCAAAAAGTAAGGCATAATCGAGACAAGTGATGATGTTGGTCCTTGTTTCCGCTCGGAAATATCGCGACCCTCTCACGCAAATCCCGTCGGCTGTTCCCGTTTAGCGGCTCGCCGGTGACTTCTCGCGTCACCTCAAACCGTTGCCACGGAGGCTCGTCTAGGGCCGATGACGCCCCCATGCTATCGTTCCTGGAAAGCAGTTGGCTGGCTCCATGGGAGAAGAGAATGCGCGGACGGCGTGTGCTGATGGAATGTCTCGTGTCGCACGGAGTGCGCCATATCTTCGGCAATCCCGGGACAACGGAGACGCCGCTGCTGGACAGTCTGCCGGCCTATCCGCAGATTGAATATGTGATGACCCTGCATGAGGGCGTCGCGGTCGGGGCGGCGAGTTTCTATGCGCAGGCCACCGGCCGCACCGCCGTTGCCAACCTCCATGTCGCCCCCGGACTGGGCAATGCGATCGGCTCGCTGTACGGAGCGTTCAAAGCCAATTCGCCTCTCGTGGTGACCGCAGGCCAGCAGGATACGCGCATGCGGCTCACCAATCCCCTGCTGGGGCATGATCTCGTCGCTATGGCGGCGCCGGTCACCAAGTGGAGTGTACAGGTCGAACGGGCGGACGAAATCGCTCCCATCCTGCGCCGTGCTTTCAAGGTGGCGACCGATTCACCGCAAGGCCCGGTTTTCATATCCCTGCCGATCGACGTGATGGAACAGGAGACCTCGGTCGAAGCTATCGGCCCGGACAAATTGTGGCGTTCGACGCATCCGGATCCCAAAGGCCTTGAGGAGGTGGCTTCACTGCTCCTGAAATCGGCCAGTCCCGCGATCGTTGCCGGCGATGACGTTGCGCGATCGGGAGCCCATGAGGGGCTCGTCGCGCTAGCCGAGACGATTGGCGCATCGGTGTGGTTCGAAGGGCTGCGCCACCACGCGTCCTTTCCGACCAGCCACCCGAATTACCGCCAGTCGCTCCCGGGTGATGCGGCCCAGGTTCGCAAGGCGCTTCAGGGCGCCGATCTCGTTATGTTGCTGGGCGGGCCGTTCTTCGAGGACATCTGGTATGCGGCGGGGGGCCATTTCCCCGCAGGCGCGGTCGTCGTCCAGATCGAGGAATCGCCCGAGCGCCTGGCGTTCAATCATCGTCTCGACGCAGGCATTGTCGGCGACATGGCGACCAGCCTTGTCTCGCTGACGAATGCGGTGCGTTCGCGGGCGACTGCGGAATTCAGGTTTGCCGTGCAACGCCGCAACCAGGCACTGGCCGAGCTGCGTGTACTGGAAAAAGAGGCGTATCGAGTGCGGCTGGAGAAGAGCTGGAGCCGCGAGCCGAGTTCGATGTCGCGGGTAACGGCCGAACTCCGACGTGGCCTGCCTGACGATGCCGTGATCGTGGACGAAAGCATTACGGCGAGCCTCGACCTCGCACGGTCGTTCGACTATCGGGGCTTCGGCGATTATTTCGGCGGGCGCGGCGGCGGCATCGGCCAGGGATTTTCCGGCGCGATCGGGGTCAAGGTCGCGATGCCGGATCGCCCGGTCGTCGCCGTCTCCGGCGACGGTTCAGCGATGTACAGCATCCAGGCGCTGTGGACTGCGGTTCACCACAAGCTTGCGATCGTGTTCGTCGTCCTGTCAAACCGGCAGTACCGCATCCTCAAGCACAACGTGGACGTCTGGCGCCAGAACTTCGAAGCCGGGACGCAGCATCCCTATCAGCACATGGACCTGACGGGACCGGAGCTTGATTTCGTGCATCTGGCGGCCGGAATGGGCGTCGAAGGCATCAGGGTAGAGAAGGCTGACGCCATCGCATCGGCCTTGGCGAGGGCTGTCGCGGCAAATCGGCCCTATCTCGTCGAGATTGCTGTCGAAGGAAAGCGGTGATGCCGCTTGGCGCCGCAAAGGACGCCCGGGGTTGGTGCCAACTGTTGGTGCCAACGCGTACGCCGAAATTCCATAACAACTGGTCTGGGAGTCAACGCTGGGGCGGGAACTCGAACCCGCATGCGCCTCATGTGCGAATGACCGTTGCCGGTAGGTCGCACAACAATTTAACTCAGAACCATGAGCTATCAGCCTGCGTAGGGCTTCAATTAGGCGTTGAAACTCAAGCGCTCCTTTCGTCGGAGTTCTGACCGGGCAATTTACGCCTACGCACCCTGGCCCCTGTCGCTAGGTCTGACCATTCCGTTTGCAATCAATTTCTAAATCGTCGCGTCAATTTGCCTTGTCATTGGCCGCTCGCCGACCATTTCCCAGATCACGACGGCCTGTTTACGCGCCCGCCCAGGAAATAAGTCAGCATCTTACCCTTGCCTTTTAAGGATACTTGCCCCCGTAGTTCACATTGGAAGGTATCCCTGACCCTTTGATAGGTTGTCTCCGAGATCTGAATGCGACTGGGTAATCCGGAGGACTCCAGACGGCTTGCGGTGTTCACGGTGTCGCCCCAGACGTCGTAGATCGACCGGTGCTGGCCGATCAGGCCCGCCACCACCTCCCCAGAATGGATTCCTATCCGCGCCTCGAGCGTTTCGCCGAACCGTTTGCCTGTCTCGAACACCGCATCGATCATGCCGAGCGCCATATCGGCAACGGCATGCGCGTGACCAGGTCTTTCTTCCGGTATCCCGCCCGCGACCATGTAGGCGTCGCCGATCGTTTTGATCTTTTCCAGCTTGAGCTCTTTTGCCAGCGCATCAAAAGCCGAAAACAGAGTGTTCAGGAGGTCAACGATGCGCGCTGGCGAACATTTGCCGGCAAGGGTGGTAAAATCCACCAAATCGGCGAACAGGATGGTCGCATCGGGAAAGCTGTCGGCGATCGCAATGTCTCCGTTGCGGATGCGGCTTACGATTGTTCCCGGCAGAATGTTCAGCAGCAGCGCTTCGGTCTTGCCCTTCTCAACCCGCAACTCGTCGATGAAAGCCAGCTCGCGATCGCGTAGCCGCTTTCGCTCCAGGGATGCTCCAATGCGCGCGCCGAGCAGCACGGGATCGAAAGGTTTTGGAATGTAATCTTCGGCTCCTGCCTCGATGCAACGCACGATACTGTCTATCTCGTCCAGTGCCGAGATCATCATGACCGGAATATGTTGGTCGACTGGATTGGCCTTAAGCCGGTTTAACACCTCCAATCCGTTGATATCCGGCATCATTAGATCGAGCAGAACGAGGTCAAATTGGGACTTGGCCACCGCCTCGAGGGCTGATCTGCCGCCGTCAGCCGTAGCGACGGTATGGCCTTGGCGCCGGAGCCTGCGTGAAAGCAGATCGCGGTTAGCCTCCGTGTCGTCGACCACGAGGATCCGACCCGACAGCAAGTTGGGCTTGTGCTTGGGCGTGATCGGCTGAATTGACCGCATGATCTCGGCGACCAGGTCGCGAGATATCCCGGCCAGCGGAGACGTACTCGAACGTTCAAGATTTCTTGTATCGGTCAAGCCAAACAGATTGTCGACTTGCCCAAGCAATTGGTCGGCGGCCGCTATGATCCTCGCGATATCGCCGAGCAAATCTTCACGGCCACTTTCGCGCGCATCCTCCATGATCAACTCGCCATAACCCTTAACGGCGTTGAGCGGGGTCCGCAGATCATGTCGAAGCGTGGTGCTGAGAGTCGCAGAATCGTCTCCAGTTCCCAACGAACCCTGCGTGGCCAGACTTACCAGCTGGCCGAGCTGTTCTCGGAGCACAAGGCCGGCCGAATGGATTCGTTCAAGGTCCGAGACCAGCGATTTGTCTTCGCTGCGGCGGGCATCCTCAATCTGGATTTCGGTCAGTTCCAGAATGGTGGCGATTGGCGCCGCGAATTCCTGGCGCACGAAGGCCGTGCGCGCACGTCGGAGGCGCTGGTCTTGATCAGTCACGTTAAATCCGAACCGACATGGTTATCCCTCAAGGACGTGCCAGGAGCGCGTCGATCTTTTCGAGCAGGCGCGGCATTTCAATCGGCTTCGTATCGTAGTCGTCGCATCCGGCGCCGAGGGCTCTCTCACGATCGCCCGACATGGCGTGTGCCGTGAGCGCGATGATGGGGATACGAGAAGACGTTTCAGCCGCTTTTACGCGCCGTGTCGCCTCCCAGCCGTCAATGACTGGCAAGCTCATGTCCATCAAAATCAAATCGGGCTTCTCGCTTTGAGCCATGGCCACGGCCTGCTCACCATCGACTGCCATCACAACTTCATATCCCTTGCGAAGGAGGCGGCGCGAGAGCATGTCGCGATTCATTTCATTATCTTCAACCAGCAAAATCTTTGCCATCAAATCACCGTCACGTCATTGCTTGACAATTACATCTCAATATCAGCGCGCGCCGGACGCCGGCCCACTGCGTTACTGATCGCCGCGGCAATATCCCTGTCGATTGAATTGCCTTTTTCGATAACGGTACGCACCGCCAGAAGGCCTCGCTCGGCCGCTGTCAACTGCTTGGCCGTAATGACCACCACCGGCACGTGACGCCAATCAGCGCGACTGTTGAACGTATCGAGGAATTCGAAACCGTCCATCTCCGGCATCATCAGGTCGAGCAGGATCAAGGCGGGAGCAGGATTTTCTGCTAGCCATGAAAGCGCCAGCCTTCCATTGGTGACTTCTGCGACTGTTAGACCCATCTTCTCAATTGTACTACGCACCGTTTCACGAGTCGCCAGGTCATCTTCGACGAGGAGGATAGGGCCGTCGCGAGACAGGAGATGACGCAGCAGCGCGGTCAATTCCGCGCGATCGACAGGCTTGGTCATGACTTCGGCCGCGCCGAGCGATAGGCCCATGCCCCGATCCGGCGCCATCGTGACCATGATAACCGGGATATCACAAAGTTCGGGGTTGGCTTTGAGCGCGCCCAGGACGGCCCAACCATCAGTCTTCGGCATTAGAACGTCGAGCGTGATCGCGTCCGGCCGCAGTTTAAGGGCAAGCTCCAGCGCCTCGTCGCCGCCGCGCGCCTGGACGGTGCGATAGCCCTCGCGCCTAAGACTTGTGGTCAGCAAATCCCTTGAGGCGGCATCATCGTCGACGACCAGCACAGTGATGGACGCGCTATCCTCGTGGGGGGTAGGTGTTGATTCCGCAGATAGCTCGCTTGTCGTCTCTGGCTGCGGCGGCCCGGCCGCTTGATCGGGAATGACGATCGTGAAGGTCGAGCCTTCGCCGACCCGGCTCACAACCGAGATGTCGCCGCCGAGTAACCGGCAGAAGTGTCGCGTGATGGCAAGACCAAGGCCGGTTCCGCCAAATTTCTTGGTAGTCGATGCATCGGCCTGACTGAAGGCCTGAAACAGCCGACCAAGTTGCACCGGGCTCATGCCGATGCCCGTATCCGAGATCGTCATTTGAACCGTCGCCCGACCCGTACGCTCAATCGCGAGCGTCAGTTTCCCGTTTTGAGTGAATTTACTAGCATTGCTGAGGACGTTGAGGAGGCACTGCTTCACCTTGGTGCGGTCGGTGCGGATGCCGCCGATTTCTGGTGCCACACGAAGCTCGAGCGTGTTGCCGCTTTTGGCCACCAGGGGCCGTATGATCGCTCCCACCTCTTCAAGAAGGGACGGAATGTCGACCTCCTCTATGAATACTTCCATCTTGCCGGCTTCAACCTTGGAAAGGTCGAGGATATCATTGATCAGCCCCAGCAGATGACGGCCGGCGCCCTCGATTTTCTTGAGGTCGGTTACAAAGTGCTCTTGGCCGCCGTCGGCCGCGTCTTCCTGAAGAATCTCGCTGTAACCAATGATGGCGTTGAGCGGGGTTCGCAATTCATGGCTCATATTGGCCAGGAACTGGCTCTTGGTTCGATTGGCGACTTCCGATAACTCTCGCGCCTGCTCAAGTTCAAGGTTGTGTCGCCGGAGCTCAGTAATGTCGGAGTAGACCGCAACTGTTCCCCCACCCTGAATGCGACGCTCGCTGATGCGGATGTAACGGCCACCATACCTATATTCGGCAAAGCCGCCCGAATGCTCGCGCCGTGCTAGCCGCTCGGCGATCCAGTCCTGCGGACTCTGGTTGCCAAGGTCGACCAGCGAACGCGAGACCACTGCCTCAAGCACCTCTCCGAAGGTCGTCCCTTGCGTAAGAATGTCGGCAAGGCCTGGGTAAATAGCGCGAAACTGCTCGTTAAACAGAACGATCCGGTCGTTGGAATCGTACAGCACGAAACCTTCCGAGATGGTGGCGATCGCGGCAGCTATGGTCTTTCGCTGTGCCTCGGCCTCGGCCGCGAAGCGGTCGCGCTCCCTGAGGCTGTCCCGAAACAGGGCGAGGGTGCGCGCCATGGCGCCGATCTCGTCAGACCCTGCGGAGGGGATCGGTACCGACAGATCGCCGGCGCTGAGGCCGTCGATAGCGCCCACCAGGCGACGAAGCGGGACCGCGATCGAACGCAGAATGATAAATGTCAGCGCAAAACCCAAAGCCAGGATGAAAACGTCGGCGATGAGCGTTCTGTTCGTCGCCGCAGTCACGTCATTGACGATTCCGTCACGCTCGGCCGTAAGGTCCTCTCTTAGCTCGTTGATGAGCGAAGTCAGCAGTTCGTCGACCTTGACACTGTGCTGGCGAGCCTGCGCCAGTAGCGAATTTCCGATGACGCGCTTGTCATTGGTGTATTGATCCACTGCATCGTTCGCAGACTTTTCGAATTCGTCGCGCTCGCTGCGAATCTCGGCCACCAGCTTGGGTTTTCGTAACGCGAGCCGGTCAAGGTAGCCGTTCATGCGGCCGCGTGCTGCCGCAGCGCTGCGCTCTGAAGGGGTAAGCAGGCTCACCGCCAGGTCGGTGAGCCAATAGCGCATTTCGCCGAACGCAATGCGCGCGCCGTTCGCGGACTCGATGATGCTGCTCAGCTCAGTCTCGGTTGCAACGGCGGTCGAATTCTTTGCAAGCGTGCGCATCAGATATAGATTGGTCGCGATCAGCATGCACAGCAGGACGCCCGACAAAATAACGAGCCTGGCGCGAATGGTGAGACGGGACATCACTCGCGAGACCTCGCGGCGGACGCCGCAACCCACCTTCGGCCCGTACCTGGAGGCCGGCCTCCGACGCATGATGGTTGGGGAAGCCGCCACATCGTCGGCTACGGGTTGAAGAGCGTAACGCTGATGACAGCGCCGAGATCGCCTTCCTTGCCTCCCTCCTTGGGATAGCCGGTAACGTCGGTTTCGCCTTTCGGTGATCCGTGACAACTCAGGCATGAGCTCACATAATATTCCGGCATCATCATCCGGTACGCTGTTCGCCCTTTTGTATCGACTTCAGCGGCATAGGATTGCCCGCGTGGCCAATCCTCCCGAAGCAGCTTGCCGCGGATAATTTCACTTTCCCACTGGTCGGGCCGCGACTTCCGGTTCCTTACGAGTTGTTCGGGCGCCGTCACCTTGATTTGCGCTTCGTTCCGGGCGTGGCTCTCGAATAACTCGTTGACCAGCCTGGCAAAGACCGCCGGAATGAACGCTTTAAACCCGACACCCTTGGCGTTGATGGTTGCCTGATTGGCGTCGGTGGCTTCGACGATTGCGTCCATCTGCGCATGCATGAGTCTGCCGAGGCGCGACGTCGGGCTGATGCTCGCCGGATCCGTTCCCGTCGTCTTCTTGAAGATCTCGACAGCCTGCTGCAGAACGACCTGGCCCGTGAGCCCTTTGTCGCCGAGATTTGGATCGTTGATACGGGCCTGGTTGCTGGAAATCACCTGGCGTGCGGCGCGGAGCATGTCCGCCAAATTTTTGGCAATGTTCGCATCGTCAGACGGCTCGGCTTGCATGGGTACAATGAATGAAAACAGGCAGCCGATAAGAAAAACGCCGAAAAGAAGTCGATTAAAAGAGCAGGCCGGGTTGATCCGTTCGCTCATATTAAATCTCCTGTCTCAAGCGGTAATACGTAACATCAATTGACCAAAGACGAAATAGTCCGTCGTTATTCAATCGATAGTCTGCCGGCGTCAGAGCTCCTGGGTGAACTCCAAAGGCCGCGGTGTCCCAGAGGGTTTACCGACAAGCGCGCGGTAACGGTTGTAACTTGTGGTCGATGTCGAGCCCAACGTGTCGTTTGTTTGAGCAGTCGCTGAGCGCGACCCAACTCGACCTCCCAAAATAGAGACTGCCTACCGCGTGTGCCTGTTCGAGCGCTTCCACCCGGCTGCGACATCGCTGTCCATTGTCTCGCGTAGCGTCGGCGATCCCATTCCGCAGCGGACGTTTGCAGAGGGCCACCGGGGTTGCGCGCACCGCTTCCAAGTGTGCCCCAGCGAGTGCGTCGCAGCATCGCCCGTCAGTGAGAATGATGCGGGCCGAGCGGCCTCCAGTCCTTGACCGTCCACGCGTTCGTCAGATCAGATGAAACCGTTAGACACCCGACACGTTCGGATGGATGTCCGGAATATCCACCGGCACCTGCGCCAGAAGTTCCTTCAGCACGTCCTCGCGGGCCTCCAATTCTCGCATGCGGTCAAGTCATGCCGCGCGTGAGGTCGCCTTCTTGTGAATAAAGCGTCCAAGAATGACGCCTCCACCGCAAAACGAATCAATAGCTTAGCGTGCCGATCGGCGTCGTGACCCCACGCCGATTAATACTGCGCCAGTTGGTCCCTTTGCGTACCGGGTTCAAGCAAATCAACTAGGCGAATCGGAGGTTTAGGCCCGTGCATCGTCTGACGGACGTGCACGCCCGAACGCTCCGAGCATGCCGCCTAGCAGCACGGCCGCGCCCATGACGATATAGGCTTTCGGGAAGCCGACGGCGCTTGCCAGTGCGCCGAACAGGGACGGTCCAAGCACGATGCCCAAATAGGTGAACATCAGGCTTCCCGATGTCGCGAGGCCGACTTCAGCGGGCCTGACGTCGCGGATGATTTCCGCCAGGAATACGCCGTTCCATCCGCTGGCGGTGGCGCCAAGCAAAATGACAACGGCGGCGATCGCGCCCACCGGCCATGCTGCCGTAAACAGGCCCATCAGCCCTGCGGCCACTGCCATCAACAGCGCTATGCCAAGCAGCAGCAGGCGCGGTGATGGCACGCGGTCAGCGAGGAAGCCCCAGCCGAGGCGGCCCGCCACGCCGGCGAGTTGACTGGCGCTCAGGAGTGCTCCGGCGAGCACGAGGTCGAGGCCCGCGGCGCTCATCAGATAGACGACGAGAAAAGAACTCAGAACCAGTTGCATCGCCGCGTAAACGACCGAACTCGTCGCCAGCGAGGTGAGACCGGGGTGACGGAAAATGAAACGAACCGGCTCGAAAAGACTGGTACTATGCCCGTGCGGCTTGTCTGGCGGCTCGTTGCGAACCATGGACAGAGCGATCCAGATGGCTGCTCCGAGCACGGAGGTTGCCCCGCCGATGGCGACGCAGGCGGCGTTCCAGCCCAACCCGAGAACGAGCGGCGGCGCGACGAGGCCGGCGAGTACGCCGCCCATCGGCACGCTGGTCTGGCGCACCGAAACCAGGAAGGCCATGCCCGCGCCGCTGCGGTAGCGCGCCAGCACGTGCGAACTCGCCGGCGTCAGCGGGCCGTAGCTCAGTCCGATGATGGCGGTCGCCAACAAGGACGTGGCGAGATGAGGAACGGCAAGCAGAGCGAGCCCGGCGCCGCCGGTCACCACGCAGGCAAAACTGGTGCGCAGCGGGCCCAGACGCGTGATCAGCGAGGCCGAGAAGGAACTGCTGAGGATCGCGCCGGCGTAGACTAACCCGACATAGACCCCGGCGATCTGCGGTGAAAGGCCGAGAGAGAGGGCGATCTGGCTGGCCATGACGGGCGGGGTCATGCTCAGCATGGAGACGACGCATTGCGGAAAAAACGTCACCAGCAGAATCAGCGCTTTGCCCTCTGCTCCCGCCCGCGCCATCGCGCCTAACCGCTGGTCACGTGGCGCTCGTGGACGCGCAATTGCTGCCGCCCGCGATCGGCGGCCCAAAGTTCCGCAGCCGCCCCGTACACCCGAAATTCCATCAAATTTGCCTCCGTTACGAACCCCCAAGCCCATTCGGCTTAGCGGATTGACTCGATCTACACAACATGCTGAAACATGTTTCATGGATGTGAAATCAGCCAGCCGCACGTTGGATGTCTTCGAGCTGTTTGCGCGGGAGCAGCGGCCGCTCACTCTGTCCGAGGTCGCGGCGGCGCTGGATGCGCCCTTGTCGAGCTGCTTCAATCTGGTGCGGGCGCTGAAGGGGCGGGGGTTTCTGTTCGGCGTCGGGCCGCGCCGGCAGATCTATCCCACCCGCAAGATGTACGACGTCGCCTCGGCGATCGCCGCGAGCGAGCCTTGGCTGCGGCGGATCATGCCGCGGCTGGAGGCGCTGCGTGACCAGACGCAGGAGACCGCCATTCTCGGCAAGGAACAGGGCGGGCGCGTGATCTATCTCGCCGTGCTCGAAGGTCCGCAGAACATCCGCTATACCGCGCGGCCTGGCGATCTGAAACCGCTGCATTCCAGCTCGATCGGCAAGACGCTGCTGGCGACCATGAAGCCGCGCGCGCGCGCCGACGTGTTGGCCAAACTGCCGCTCGATGCGATGACGGATGCGACCATCACCGAGTCGCGCCCGGCTCGCCGAGGAGATCGAACGCTGCGCGGCGCGCGGCTATTCGATCACGCGCGGCGAGAACGTGGCGGACGTCATGGCCGTCGCCATGCCCGTGAAATTCGCCGGCGACACCTATGGCATCGCGGTCGCCGGCCCCATGCACCGCATGACCGAGCAAGTCGCCGATCATCAACGCCGGCTGGCGGACATCTGCAAGCAGATCCAGGGGGACTTGTGAGCGAACTGGTCGCCACCGACTTCGAGGATGGCGTGCTGCACGTCACGCTGTCGCGCCCCGAGAAGCGCAATGCGCTCAGCAATGCGCTTGATCGCGGCGATCGGCGCGACCTTCTCGAAATGGTCCGAACGCGACGACGTGTCCGTCGCGGTTCTCACCGGTGCGGGCGACAAGGCCTTCGCATCGGGCGGCGACCTGAAGGAACTCGAATCCCTGCGCGGCGAGGCCAGACGCGGTCGCCTTCGCGGCACGCACGCGCGCGGCGCTCGATACGATCCGGCGCTTTCCCGTTCCTGTCGTCGCCGTGGTGAACGGCGATGCGCTCGGCGGCGGCGCCGAACTCGCCATGGCCTGCGACCTGCGCGTCGCGATGGCGCATGCGCGTATCGGCTTCCTGCAGGCGAAGCTCAATATCGCGACAGCATGGGGCGGCGGCACGGATCTGTTCAACATCGTGGGCCCGAGCCGCGCGCTGAGGCTGCTGGCCACGGCGGAAGTGCTCAGCGCGGCGGACGCGCAGCGGCAGGGGCTGGTCGACGCCGTGGCGCCCGAGGGGCCGGCGGCGCGCGGCTTCATCAAGTCCTATGTGACGCAGATGGCGCAGCCGCCGCAGGTAATGCGCGCCTTCAAGTCGCTTGCGATCATGCATCGCTTCGGCGGTTCGGCGGAAGAGCGGGCGAAGCGCGAAGGCGCATTTTTCGCCAAGGCATGGGTGCATGACGATCATTGGGCTGCCGTTGCCAAGATGGCCGGTCCAAAAAAGTAGAACGACGGGAGGCGTTGGTGTCCGTTTCAACTACTCAGCAGTCGCCGCGGGATGAGACGGTCGCGGCGCCGATGACGCCGTCGGGCATCGAGCTGCCGCTGGTCGCGACCGCGCGCGATCATGCTCCCGACGACAGCCTGCCCGGCGAATATCCGTTTACGCGGGGCATCTTTCCGGACGGCTTCCGCGGGCGCATGTGGACCATGCGGCAATATGCCGGGTTCGGCAGCGCCGAGGATTCCAACCAGCGCTACAAATTCCTGCTCGACCAGGGACAGACCGGCCTTTCCGTCGCGCTCGATCTGCCGACGCAATGCGGCTACGATCCGACCGACCCGATCGCGCGTCCGGAAGTCGGCAAGGTCGGCGTGTCGCTCTCCAATCTCTCCGAGATGGAGATCCTGTTCGATGGCATCGATCTTTCGAAGATATCGACGTCCTTCACCATCAACGGTACGGCCGCGATCATCTACGCGATGTACGTCGCCTGTGCCGACAAGCAGGGCGTGCCGCGCTCCAAGCTCACCGGCACGATCCAGAACGACATTCTGAAGGAATATGTCGCGCGCGGCACCTGGATCTTTCCGGTGCGCCCGTCGATGCGGCTGATCGCGGATTCGATCCTCTACGCCAACGACGTGACGCCGCGCTTCAATCCGATCTCGATCGCCGGCGCGCATGTGCGCGACGCCGGCTCCACGGCGGTCGAGGAAATGGCCTACACGCTCGCCAACGGGCTCGCCTATGTCGACGAACTGATCGGGCGCGGCGGCGACGTCGCGAAGTTCGCCAAGCGGCTGAGCTTCTTCTTCTACGTGCATATGGATTTCTTCGAAGAGGTCTGCAAGTTCCGCGCCGGGCGGCGCCTGTGGGCGCGGCTGCTCCGGGAACGCTACGGCGTGACCGACGACAAGGCGTTGATGTTCCGCTTCGGCGTCGTCTGCGGCGGCTCCTCGCTCACCGCGGCGCAGCCCTACAACAACGTCATGCGGGTCGCGATCGAGACCATGGCCGCCGTGCTCGGGCGGCGCGCAGTCGATCTTCACTGCCGCCTATGACGAAGCGTTCCAGATCCCGACCGAGTTCGCCGCCGAACTCGCGCTGCGCACGCAGCAGGTGGTCGCCTACGAAAGCGGCATCGCCAAGACCGTCGATCCGCTGGGCGGCAGCCATCTGGTCGAATGTCTCACCGACCGGATGGAACAGGAAATGATCCGCGTGATGGACGAGATCGACGCCTATGGCGGCGTCGTGAAAGCCATCGAGGACGGCTGGATGCAGTCGAAGATCGCCGAGCGCGCGCTCGAGCGAAAGAAGAACGTCGACAGCCGCAAGACGATCATCGTCGGCGTCAACGCGTTTGCCCGCTCGGGCGAGGGCGCGCCGACCGGCGAAGTATTCCGGCTCGATCCGGCCGCGGCCCGGCGCGTGACCGAGAAATTCGAGGCGCTGCGCGCGCGCCGCGACAATGGCGCGGTCGAGCGCGAACTGGCGCGCCTGTCGAACGCCAGCGGAGAACGACCGCGAAAATCTCATGCCCTATCTCGTCGATTGCGCGCACGCCTACGCGACGGTCGGCGAAATGGTCGAGCGGCTGAAGGGCCGCTGGGGCAATTTCCAGGAGCCAGTCGGGCTATGACGACCATATCAGCCGCAGCGCCGCTCAAGGGAAAGCGCATTCTGATCGCCAAGCCCGGCCTCGACGGTCACGACGTCGGAGCGAAAGTGATCGCGCTGGCGCTGCGCGACGCCGGCGCGGAGGTGATCTACACCGGCTTGCGCAAGACGCCGGACTATGTCGCCCGGGTCGCGGTCGACGAGGACGTCGACGCGGTGGGTCTCAGCGTGCTGTCGGGCAGCCATCGCGATCTGGTCCAGCAGACGCGCGCCAGTCTCGAGGCGATCGGGGCCGGCGACATTCCGCTGTTTCTCGGCGGCACGATTCCGGCCGAGGACTGGCCGGATCTCTACGCGCTGGGGGTGAAGCAGATCTACACCAGCGAGATGCCGCTGGCCGACGTCGTCGCCTCGATCGCAAGGACGCTCAAATGAGCGGTCCGTTGTGCGGCATACGGATTCTCGAGATCGGCCATATGCTGGCGGGTCCCTATTGCGGGCTGTTGCTGGCGGATCTCGGCGCCGACGTGATCAAGATCGAGCCGCCGGACGGTGACATCGCGCGCAAGGTGAGTCCGAATTTCATCGGGCCGCACAATGAATATTTCGCCTGCCTCAACCGCAACAAGCGCAGCGTGGTGATCGATCTCGGCTCTCCGCGGGGACAGTCCCAGTTGCACACGCTCGCGCGCGATGCCCATGCACTGGTCACCAATCTGCGCCCGTCGGCGATCCGCAAGCTTGGCCTGACCTATGATGCCTTGCAAGAGGTCAATCCTGCGCTCGTATGCGTCGCCCTGACCGGCTTCGGAATCGATAGTCCCTACGCCGACCGTCCTGCCTACGACTATGTCATCCAGGCCATGACCGGCGTGATGGAACTGACGGGCGAGCCGGACAGTCCGCCGACCAAGACCGGCTATTCGGCGGTCGACAATTCCGCGGGCATGATGGGTGCGCTCGGGCTCGTCGCCAAGCTGGTGCAACGGCAGGGTGGCCAGGTCGACGTTGCAATGTACGATGTGATGCTGTCGCAGCTGAACTACATCGCCGCCTCCTGGCTCAATTCGGGCGTCAAGCCGCGCCGCTACGCGCATTCGGCGCATCCCTATATGGTTCCCGCGCAGGTGTTTCCGACGCTCGATGGCTGGTTGACCCTGTTCATCACCCACGACGATTTCTGGCGCAAGTTCAGTCTCGAAGCCGGCCAGCCGCAATGGCTGACGGACGAAAGATTCGCCTCGATGGAAGCGCGACGCGCCAATCGCGACGTGGTGATCGAGGCGATTGCGGCCGTGCTGCAGGGTTCCAGCGCGCAGGACTGGATGAGCCGCCTGGTGCCGCTCGGCGTGGTGGCCGCCGAAGTCAGTACGCTCGAGCACGCTTTGACGAGCGAACAGACGCAAGCCCGCAACATGGTCGTCGAAATCGCGACGCCGGGCGGAACAATCCGTTCGATCGGCAATCCCGTGAAGACGGGCGCGAACGAGGCGTTCCGGCCGCCGCCGCTGCTCGGCGAGCACAACGACCTGCTTTCACCGGCCGTGACGCCATGAACGCACGAACCAGCGAGCAGCGGCGAGCCATGTCGAAAGCGCTGACCCGCGCGGCGAATGCCTCGGTCGCGGACGTGCTGCTGACGGCGCAGGGCAGCGCCGGCCTGTGCAGTCGCATCGGCGTCACAGGCCCGCCAGGCGCCGGCAAGAGCAGCCTGATCGCAGCGCTTGCCCGTCGCCGCCTTCGCAGGGAGGGCGATATCGCAATCCTGGCGATCGATCCGACCAGCCCCGTCAGTGGCGGCGCCATACTCGGCGACCGGATACGCATGGAGGACCTTGCGCAGAATCCGCGGGTCTACATTCGCTCGCTCGCCAGCCGGCGAAGTCACGACGGCCTCGCCGACAATCTGCCGGATATGCTGGAGATCGTGGAACGAGCCGGCTTCGCCGAAGCCATCCTCGAAACCGTCGGCGTCGGCCAGGTCGAATACGCCGTGCGCCATGTCGTCGATACGATCCTTCTCGTGCTGATGCCCGGCGCCGGCGACCAGATCCAGGCAATGAAGGGCGGCATTCTCGAAACCGCCGACATCGTCGTGGTCAACAAGTCCGACCAGCCCGGTGCGCGGCAACTGGCCGCCGAACTCGCGGCAGTGATGAAGATGCGCGGCGAGGATGACGAGGGCTGGACGCCGCCGATCGTGCAGACATCGGTCAATGATTCTGCAAGTATCGAGGCGCTCGCCGCTCGAAATCGACCGGCACCAGGCGTGGCTGGCGGGCAGGCCGGGTGCCGCCGGCCGGCTCGAAAGCCGCCGCGCACAGCACGTCGGCAGTCTCGTGGCGCGACGCGTCAGCGAAGTGCTGGAGGAACTGCCGGCCGAGGCTCTCCGCGAGCCGCTCGCCTCGCTCTATGAGACGGTGGTGCGCCACCTCGCCGAGCCGCGCATGACGACGGCGGAGCGAGCGTGAACAGGAGAAGACGAAGGACGTAGTCAAGGAAGGCCAACGCAGCAAGCCGGCCGTGCAAGACAGGCGAGACCTGCCGGCGGAACGGCAACAAAGGGAGGATGGAAACATGACAAATGGCATCACTCGACGTGTGGCGCTTGGCGCCATGGCGGCACCGGCGATCATCGGCCTGACGCGCAGCGCGCGCGCTGACACGCGGACGCTGAAGATTTCGCATCAGTTTCCCGGCTCAAGCGGCGACACCGGCGATTTTCGCGACCGCCTCTGCCGCAAGTTTGCGCGAGGAAGTCGAGAAGCGCAGCAAGGGTGCGCTGAAGTTCGAGATCTATCCGAACTCATCGCTGATGAAGACCTTCGCCCAGTTCGACGCGCTGAAGAAGGGAGCGCTCGACCTCAGCCTGTATCCCACGACCTATGCCGGCGGCGAGATTCCCGAACTCAATATCACGTTCATGCCGGCGGTCGTGACGAGTTACGAGCAGGGCTATCGCTGGAAGAAAGCGCCGATCGGCAAGGAGATGATGGCGATTCTGGAAGCCAAGGGCGTGAAGATCGCTGACCTGGATGTGGCAGTCCGGCGGCATCGCCTCGCGCGGCAAGCCCATCGTCAAGCCCGATGATGCGAAGGGGCTGAAGATCAGGGGCGGCAGCCGCGAGATGGACATGATGTTCAAGGGCGCGGGCGCGGCGACGAGCAACATGCCGTCGAACGAAATCTACATTTCCATGCAGACCGGCGCGATCGACGCCGCCGCAACCAGTTCGACGAGCCTGATCTCGTTCAAGCTGGAAGAGCTGAGCAAGGGCCTCACTTCGGCCGGCGGCCGCAGCTTCTTCTTCGTGTTCGAGCCGATGTTGATGTCGAAGTCGATCTTCGAACTCGCTGCCGCCGGACCAGCAGAAGCTGCTCACGGAGGTCGGCGAGGACGATCGAGCCGTTCGGCCTCGAGGGCTCGAAGGCCGACGACAAACGGCTGCGGATGTCTACGCCAAGGCCGGCGCGACCGTGAACGAGATGGATCAGGCCGCGCTCGACCAATGGCGCGCCGTGGCGCGCGAGAGCGCATGGAAGGATTTCGCCGCGCGCTCCGCGAATACGGCGCGGTTCCTGAAGATGGCGGAGGAGGTTTGACGAGGTTTCCGGAGCGGACGGACATGCGCCGCTCAAATCTTCTGAGTGGAATTCGTCCAGCGTTCTCGACGCGCTCGACCGCGTGCTGGTTTCGGCCTGCGCGTTGGCGACGATCGCCGCCGGGCTGGTGCTGACCTATTCGATCGCGGTTCGCTACGTGCTGCACTCCTCGACCGACTGGCAGGATGAAATGGCGGTATTCCTGCTGGTCGGCGCGACCTTTCTGTCGGCGCCCTACGTGCAGTCGATGCGCGGGCATATCGCGATCGAGGCGATCGAGGGATTTCTGCCGGAACGGATCGAGCGCGCGCGCGAGATCGTCTCGGACATTATTTGCCTGCTGTTCTGCGCGTTCTTCGCCTGGCAGTCGTGGTTGCTGCTGCTCGAAGCGATCGACGACGGCCGGGTCACGGATTCCGCCTGGGCGCCGCCACTCTGGATTCCCTATTCGATGATGACGGCGGGCATGAGCCTTTTGACGCTGCGTCTTGTTCTGCAGCTCGGCCAGGCGTTCGGCGGCAGAAGAGGAGCCGGCGCATGAGTCCGCTTGCGATCGGCGCGCTATATGGCGGCGTCACGCTCGTGACCTTGTTCGCCGGGGTGCCGATCGCGTTTGCGCTCGGCGCGGTGGCGGTCGCCTTCATGATCGGCTTCATGCCGGTTGCCTCGCTCGGCACGGTGGCGCAGAACGTCTATCAGGAGATCGCCAACATTACGCTGCTGACGATCCCGCTGTTCATTCTCAAGGGCGCGGCGATCGGCCGGTCGCGCGCCGGCGCCGATCTCTACAACGCGCTCTACGTATGGCTCAATCGCGTGCCCGGCGGTCTCGGCGTCGCCAATGTCGTCGCCTGCACGCTGTTCGCGGCGATGGCGGGATCGAGCGCGGCCACCTGTTCGGCGATCGGCAGTGCCGGCATTCCGGAAATGCGGCGGCGCGGCTATTCGCCGGGTCTGGCCGCCGGCATCATCGCCGCCGGAGGCACGCTGGGCATCCTGCTGCCGCCTTCGATCACCATGATACTTTATGCCGTGGCGTCGGAACAATCGCTCGGCCGGCTGTTTCTCGCGGGACTCGGCCCCGGCATGATGCTGAGCGGGATGTTCGCCGTCTATGCGGTCGCGCGCTTTCGCAAGGAATATCGCGATGCCGTCCGCGCCGGCGTCGAACATCCGATCCTGCGCAGGGACAATTATACCATGGCCCAGCGCATTTCGGCCCTGCCGCGTATTCTGCCGTTCCTCATCCTTCTGCTCGGCGTGATGGGCGCTCTGTACGGCGGCTTTGCAAGCCCGGGCGAGACGGCGGGGCTTGGCGCCGTTCTGGCGCTCGCGTTGATCGCCATCATCTACGGCGCCTGGCGCTTTTCGGATCTGCGTCCGCTGCTCGTTGCCTCCGTGCGCGAATCGACCATGCTGCTGATGATCGTCGGCATGTCGCTGCTCTATTCGATGGTGATGAGCTATCTTCACATCTCGCAGAGCGCCGCCGAATGGATCGTCGCCAACCATCTGTCGCCATGGCTGCTGTTGATGGCCATTCTCCTGATGGTTGTCGTGCTCGGCTTCTTCCTGCCGCCGGCGAGCATCATCCTGATGACGGCGCCGATCATCCTGCCGCCGTTGCGCAGCGCCGGCTTCGACCTGATCTGGTTTGGCGTCGTCATGACCATCGTGATGGAGATGGGACTGATCCATCCGCCCGTCGGTCTCAATTTGTTCGTGATCAAGAATATCGCCCCGGACATTCCGTTCCGTGATGTGCTGTGGGGCACGCTGCCCTTTGTCGCCATCATGATCGTCGCCGTGGTGTTGATCTGTCTCTTTCCAGGTATTGCGATGTGGCTGCCGAAGAGTCTGATGGGATAGGCGCGGACATGCCGACGACGAAAGGAAGCAATTCGTGACATTGCCGCTTGCAGGGCCTGCGCGTGATCGACCTGACGCGCGCATTGTCCGGGCCGTTCTGCTCCATGATCCTTGCCGATCTCGGCGCCGATATCGTCAAGATCGAACCCTTGCCGGACGGCGAGATGAGCCGCGCGTGGGGGCCGTTCGATCACGGCGTGAGCACCTATTTTCTCAGTACCAACCGCAACAAGCGCGGCATCGCGGTCGACTTTCGCAAGCCGGAGGGGCTTGCCCTCATTCGCGAACTGGCGCGCGGCGCGGACGTGCTGGTGGAAAACTTCAAGCCAGGCACGATGGAAGCGATGGGGCTTGGCTACGGATCGCTGCGTACTGAAGAATCCGCGCCTGATCATGGCAAGCGTCACGGGTTTCGGCAGTTCGGGCCCCGCCGGCCAATGGCCGGGATTCGATCAGATCGCGCAGGGATATTCGGGGCTGATGAGCCTGACCGGCACCGTTGAATCCGGTCCGATGCGGGTCGGCGTCGCGATCGGCGATTCCACCGCGGGCATGTGGGCCGCGCTCGGCGTGCTCGGCGCGGTGATCGCGCGCCACGCCAGCGGTGTCGGCCAGCATGTCGAGACTTCGCTGCTGGCGGGTCTCGTCGGCCTTCTCAACGTGCAGGCGCAGCGTCATCTCTCGCTGGGCGAGATTCCCGTGCCGAACGGCAACGCGCATCCGGTGATCGCGCCGTACGGCACCTACGAAACGCGCGATGGCCCGCTCAATATCGCGACGGCGACACAGGAAATGTGGCGCAAGCTCGCCGAATGCCTCGGGCTCGCGGCGCTGATCAATGATCCGCGCTTCATCGACAATACCGCGCGGTTCGCCAATCGCGATCAGCTGAAGGCGCTGATGGAGGACAAGCTCGGGCCAGCGTTCCAAGATCGAATGGACGCAGGAACTGATCGCGCTCGGCGTTCCGGCTGGACCGATCTACAATCTGGCGGAGGTATTCGCCGATCCGCAGGTCCGCCATTGCGGCATGGTTGAGGAGATCGACCATCCGGAGATCGGTGCTCTGCGCCAGGTTGCTTCGCCGATCCGGATGGAGAGCCTCGGTCCGCACTCCTGCTATCGCGCCCCGCCGCTGCTCGGCGAACATACCCGCGAAGTCTTGATCGAATACGGGATTACTCCCGAGCGTATCGAGGCGCTCGCCGCCGCGGGCGTCGTACAGCAACATTCTTGATCGAGGCACCCATGGCCGGACAAATCAGCGTTTCACTCAAAGGCGAGATCGCGACCATAACGATCAGCCAGCCAGATAAGCGTAACGCGCTGACCGTTGAGATGTGGAGCGAGCTGAAGATCCTCTTTTCAGAAAGCCAGCGCCAATGGCGCCCTTCGCTCCATCGTGTTGCGCGGCGACGGCGACGAAGCCTTTTCGGCGGGCGCCGATATGTCGGAATTCGAGCGGGTGCGCTCGACCCGACAACAGGTGATCGAGTTTCACGAAACCTGCGTGCTGGGCGCGTTGAGCGCGATCATGGAATGCCCGATTCCGGTGGTGGCGGCGATCGGCGGCGTCTGCATGGGCGGCGGCCTGGAAATCGCCGCTGTCTGCGACCTGCGGATCGCCGGTGAATCTTCCCGGTTTGGCGCGCCCGTCGGGCGACACGGTTTCCCGCTGGCGTTCGCCGAGAGCCAGGCGCTGTTCCGCATCGTCGGTCCGGCGGCGATGGCCGAACTTTTGCTCGAAGGCCGCATCCTCGATGTGCGCGAAGCCTTTGCGAAAGGTCTCGTCACGCGCATCGTGCCGGATGCAGAGGTCGCGTCGGAAGCGTACGCGACGGCGCAGCGCATCTGCGAGAACAGCCCGCTCGCCTCGCGATCTCACAAGCAGCAGATCAGACGCCTGACCATAGACGCGAGCCCGGTGACATCTGAGGAGCGGATGGCCGTTTACGCGTTTGCTGACAGCGAAGATTATCGGCTCGGCTACCGAGCGTTCCTGAGCAAGCAAAAAGCAAAGTTTGTCGGCCGTTAAGAGAAATTTCTGGAAAGCTTCCGCGGCCTGAAGGCTTCAGCACGCCGTACTGGTTGCCGCAAGCGCTAACAGCAAGGCAAACACCGAAGCGCGCAAGACCAGGGTCATCGCCCGATCCGCGAAGGTTCGTCGATTTCCTCGGGTTCGCCGGTTTCCTTATGCACCTCCTCGCGGATGACCCTTTCCGTGATCTCGGACAGATAGGCGATCAGCGCGGCATTCAATTCCTGGAATTCCGGCCACAGCACTTGCTCCATGAAACTCCGGGGTGCCTTGATCAGGATGGATTGACGATGCATGCGCCGATGGCGGAACGGTCGCAGGCCGTAGCGCCGGCATAGCGCGATGAAAAGCTGTCGCGACCAGACATCAGGAATCGAGAATTTCAACTCGACGGTCTTTTCCGTGCCGGAGGCGTTTCCGAGACGCTCGCGGATACGTTCCGCGGCCGCGCCGGCGGCAGCTTTCTCGCCCGGTGTCGCCGCCCCGGCAAACAGAGCCTCGATCTTGCGCAGCTTCTCGCGAAGGGTATGTTCGGGCGTCATGAAGTTTTCTTTTATCGTTGTGAAATCGAGATCTCACTCATCCGTTCCGTCAGGCTCTCGCATTAAAATTGGAGAGGCTCGCTTCTTATGATCGGTGGGTTTGGGCGGAGTTAAACTGACTTCGATGAGTTGGCGGGCTGCCAACTTTTATAGCCAGCCCCGCGCGCCGAATACAGAAAGATCGATTCCAGGCGGGGCGTACCATCCAGCCGAACCATAACGGGCGCCAAGCTTCAGAGCGACATCCTTGTTGCCATAAGGAATCCGCAGAGGCGTGCCTGTGACAGGATTTGCGGGCGCGGGAGCCTGGGCAGCGGCATCGGTGCCGGCTTTGCGCTTCCGGGATCGCTTCGGTGGCGCGGCCCGAGGACTGGTTGACCTCGACGGCTTGGATGCGGACTTGCGACCGCTATTCCGGCGCTTCGTGCCTTGGTTTGAGTCAATCCACGCGGACATCGTGGCCGAGCTGGCCTTCGCCTCATCGGGAATGATGAGGCCTTTCCCCTGTGCGATCTTCATGGCGTACAATAATTGTGCCGGGCTTGCCGGTTTGGGGGCGGGCTTTCCAGCCGTTTCACCGTCAGTTGTTTTGGGCGCGTGTTCGCTGAGAAACTTGCGGCAGATCGATATCGAGGTCTTGTAGCCGGGCGGGGGCTTGACGCCCATCCGCCGGCCAAGGCTGTCGGCGAAGCGCTTCATCGCAGGCGTCGGTGGATACGCCGCCGCGGTGTCGCCGACGGCGTCGCCAGGCAACGCGGGTCCGCCGGCTGTGGCTCCCTCCTTGAGCTTGCCGATGATGCGCTGGGCGACATCGCATACAGCGTCAATCGCGCCGGCCATCTCCTGCTTGCCGACGACGACATCATCGAGCAGGCACTCGAGTTGCGCCGTTACTCCGGGATCGACGAGAGCCGGATCAGCCTGTTTGAGAATGTCAAACAACGACAGGCCGGTCTCGGTCGGCACAATATTCTTTCCTTGGGCCATCAGAAAACTTTGCTTCTTCAGCCCGCCGATGATCTCGGCTCGGGTCGCCGGCGTGCCAATGCCCTTGGCTTCCTTCAGGCGCTCCCGAAGTATCTCGCCATCGACAAAACGCCAGGCATTTTGCATGGCCTCGATCAGGGTGCCTTCGTTGTAGCGAGGCGGCGGTCGGGTCTCCTTGTCCTCAATTTTGGGCTCCAGTAGCTGGGCTGTCTCGCCATTGACGCAGTGGCGGCAGCAATTGCGCCTCGTCACCCTTTTCGTCGGCCGGTTGCCACTCCGGGAATGCAGTGCGCCAGCCGAGGTCGACAGGCTGGCGGCCGGCGGCGCGGAATTCAAAGCCACGCACATCGAGCGTTGCGGTTGTCTGCCGGTAGCGGAAGTCAGGCATCAGTGCGGCCAGAAAGGCTCGCGCGATCACGTCGAACAATTTCTTCTCGTCGGACGAAAGACGAGGCCAGACCTCGCGCAATTGGTCGATCGTGTTGACGTTGGGAATGACGGCATGATGGCTCGCGCCCTCCAACCCCTTGTCGTGGAAGGCGCCGCTCGCGCCCTTGCGGATCACCGGCGGGTCGGGCACGGGGATTGCGCTGAATGATTGGCCTGCCCGCAATCCGGCCACGATCCGCGGCACGTCCGATATCAAGCTCGCCGGCAGGTAGCGCACCTCGGCGCGAGGGTAGGTGATGATCTTCTTGCCCTGGCCATCATAGAGCGCCTGCGCCACCTCCAGTGTCTTGCTGGCCGACCAGCCGAAGCGCGAGCTGCAAAGCTTCTGCAGCGAAGGCAAATCATGCAGTCTGGGTGGCCCTTGACGTTTGTCCTCGACGCGCACGGTGAGCGCGCCCTCGAAGCCGTCAGTTGCCCGGACGACATCCTGAGCGATCTCGCGCTTGACAATTCGGTCCTGCGGCGCGTGGCGCATCTCGAATTGACCTCCCGCGACCTTCGCGGTGACGACTACTTCAAAATAGGCAAGTGGCACGAAGTTCCGGATTTCCAGCTCGCGCCTGCACACAATTGCCAAAGTCGGCGTCTTCACGCGCCCAACCCCGATCACTCTGCGCGTACCTCGACCCAGGATGACGGTCGCGGTTCGGGTGAGTGACAAGTTGTAGATCTGGTCGGCTTGCCGACGCGCAACGGCGGCGGCGTAAAGGCGGCTATATTCGCTATTTGGCTTTGCTCGATCGAATGCGTCACGAATGGTCTGCGAGTCCTGCGCGGTGAACAGCACCCGCATGACTTCGCCGCGATACCTGTAATGCTCGAGAATCTCCTGGCCGATGAGCTGACCCTCGCGATCGCAATCGGTGGCGAGCCAAACCCGCCTGGCGGTGCCAAGGGCCTCGCGAATGGCTTTGAGCTTGGCGGCCTTGTTGCCGCCCTCTGCCGGGCAAGTGCCGTAAAGGCCTTCGGGCCGCAGAAGGATCGGCGACCAGCGCTTCCAGGCCGGCACAACGTCCTCCGGTTCAAGGAGGTCGAACAGATGGCCTTCGGCCGGGAGGATGTCTCCATAACGAGAACCAACAGCGGCGCGGACGTCTTTTGCCTGGCTGGTTTTCTCCGTGATGACGATCTGATCTGCCATGACGTCCCATTTGGGAGGGTGGATTCGCTAACGCCTTGATAAGAACATAGAGGGAACCTTGTCGGCAAGTCTTCCTTTTGCCCAAGTCCACGGAATGCCCGATAGTCACCGAAAGTGAGCGCGGCAATCTCATCGCAGACGGTCCTTCAACGGACCCACGGCTGACTGGAATGGAGTGATGGCAACGCTTTCGATTTCGCCTTTGACCAAGACAGGGTTTGCGCCATTCGGTGAGGTCATCGAGACCGAAGCTGTGAAGCCGAAGCTCATCAACGCAGGATTTGCAAAGCGCTTCGATGACCTCGCCAACATTGACGTCGCGACGGAAGGCGGAACGGTCAATGTAGGTATGTTCGTGGGGTCTGCACGACCAGCTCCGATTGTCATCAAGCTCATGGAGCGCCATCCGCTGGGTAGCCAGTTGTTCATGCCGCTGAGCGATGCGCCCTGGTTGGTGGTCGTCTGCGCAGATCCGGGCATCCCTTCAAGCTACCGGGCATTTGCGGCATCGGGTCGACAGGGCGTGAACTATGCACGAAACTGCTGGCATCATCCGCTGCTCGTCGTCAGGGACGCGAGCCCATTCCTTGTCGTCGACAGAAAGGGCGAGGGTGACAACCTCGAGGAAAATTGTCTTGATGCGGAAAAGTGGCCGTTTCTCGCGCCTGGAGGCGCTTGATGACAAGCGTGCTCAAGCGACACGGCGAGGCGGAGCCGGCGGCTCGGTGATCGTCTGCAAGGTTCATCTTTGAGAGGCCGAAAGAATGTCATCTCGATATTATCACGTGCCGCCGGGAGGGCACCCGGCCCAGACCGATCTTTTGACCGGCCGGGCGGTTTTCACGGACGCGTATGCCGTGATGCCGAAAGGCGTCATGCGCGACATTGTGACCAGTTATCTTCCACACTGGGACCATACGCGCGTTTGGGTGCTGGCTCGACCGCTCTCCGGCTTCGCCGAAACATTCTCCCACTATCTCGTCGACGTGGCGCCGGGCGGAGGAAGTAAATCGCCGGAACCCGAAACGGAAGCGGAGGGCGCGCTGTTCGTGGTTGGAGGCGAATTGGCCCTGAGGCTTGCCGATACGGAACACGTGTTGCGGCCCGGTGGCTTTGCCTACCTTCCTCCCGGGTGCTGCTGGAGTTTGCAGAACCGCGGCTCCAATTCAGCGCATTTTCACTGGATCCGGAAGCTGTATCAGCGTGTGCCGGGGCTCGCGATGCCCGACGCCATCGTCACCGACGAAAACGTGATTGCGCCAACGCCGATGCCCGACACGGATGGCCGATGGGCAACGACATGCTTCGTCGATCCGGCGGATATCAGGCATGACATGCACATCACCATCGTCACTTTCGAACCGGGTGCGTCGATCCCCTTTGCAGAGACCCATGTGATGGAGCACGGGCTCTATATCCTGGAAGGCAAGGCCGTCTACAGGCTCAACCAGGACTGGGTTGAGGTCGAAGCAGGAGATTATCTCTGGCTCCGCGCCTTTTGCCCTCAGGCGTGTTACGCCGGTGGCCCCGGCCGGTTCCGGTACTTGCTATATAAAGACGTCAACCGGCATATGGACCTTCGCGCCTTGAGAGCTGCGGCAGGCCCTTGAATCGGGGTCGCCGGATGTCGCGCCTGGAGCCCTGCCGGCCAGCCCGCGCCTCACTCCTTCTTCTGCCCCGACATCTCCACCACCTTGCGCCAGCGCTCGGTCTCGGTCGCGAGCATGGCGCCGAATTCTTTTGCGTTGCCGGTGATGGGAATGGCGCCGAGCTCGCCGAGCCGCTGCTTGATGGTGGGGTCGGCAAGCGCGGCATTGATCTGCCTGTTGAGGAGATCGACGATTTCCTGCGGCGTGCCGTGCGGGGCGCCGACGCCGTAGAACGAGCTGGTTTCGTACCCGGCGAGAACGTCGCTGATCGGCGGCACCCCCGGCATGGTTTCCGAGCCCTCCTTCATCGTCACGCCGAGCGCGCGGATCTTGCCGGCGCGCACCAGTTCGAACGAGGAGGTGACGTTGTCGAACATGCCGTGGATCTGGCCGCTCATCAGGTCGGTCAGAGCAGGCGACGATCCGCGATAGGGCACGTGAATGAATTGCACCTCCGCCATCGCCTTGAACAGTTCGCCGGACAGATGCAGCGACGTGCCGATGCCGGAGGAGGCGACGCTCATCTTGCCGGGATTGGCCCTGGCGTAGGCGATGAATTCCGCAACGTTGCGCGCGGGAAGGTCGTTGTTGACCACCAGCACCAGCGGAATGCGGGCGACGCCCGCGACCGGCGCGATATCCTTTGCGAAGTCGAAGGGCAGCGACGGATCGAACGAGGCGTTGATGGCATTCGCGGTGCTGGTCAGGAGCAGCGTGTATCCGTCAGGCGGCGAGGCGATGACGGCCTGGGTGCCGATGTTGCTGCCGGCGCCCGGCTTGTTCTCGACGATGAACGGCTGGCCCAGCCGTTCCGACAGGCGTTGGCAGATCAGGCGGGAAAGCACGTCGGTCGCGCCGCCGGCCGCGTAAGGCACCACCCAGCGCACGGGATGCGACGGGTAAGTATCGGCCTGTGCCGGCGCCATCATGCCGGCGCCCAGCAACGACATCGCCACGCCCGCTGTCGAACGAAGGAAAGCTCGTTTGCTGATCATGGCGGCCTCTCATGTTTCGCCAGGCCGATATCGCAGGAATCCGGCTCTGCCGCACCATGTTCCGGCCATCGTGGTAAAATTCGGGTGCGCCCATCCAGCCAAGGCGCCCGTCTGCAACGCGGTGGCAAGTGCGTTAATCAGCGCCACCGCATTCGACGGCAACCGGGCATTTAACTCTACGGATTAACCCCTGGTCAGGCCGGCCCGGCTATAGCTGATCGGGAGCCGACGTAAGGATCCGGGATCAACCAGCAGCCAGTCATGAACGCAGACGTCATCGAGCAGCCGACAACGAGCCCGCGGGTTTCAGGCAAACCGTCCGCCGCCAAGAGCTGGCTCAAGGCGATCGAACTGACGTCGCGCATCGAGGCCGATCCCTGTCGATTGTTCGCCGATGTCGTCGAGGACTGGTCGAAACGGCAACCGGGCCGGCACGCGCTGGTTTCGGAAAGCGAGACGTTGAGCTACCGGGCGCTGGCCGAGCGCATCAACCGTTACGCGCGCTGGGCGTTGTCGGCGGGAATCGAAGCCGGCGATACCGTGTGCCTCGTCATGCCGACAAGGCCGGATTACGTCGCCGCCTGGCTCGGCGTCACCAGGGTCGGCGGCGTCGTGGCGCTGATCAATACCAGACTGGTGGGGCCGTCACTCGCTCATTGCATCAACGTCGCGAATGCCGGCCACGTCATCCTGGCCAGCGAACTCGCGGACGTCTTCGAGGCGGCGCGGCCGCATCTGAAACGCGCGCCGAAAATCTGGGTTCACGGCAGCAACGACGGCGAAGCCACCGTCGACGCCGCGCTGGATCGATTGGATGGAAGCCCGCTGTCGCCGGCCGAGCGGCGCGGGGTCACCATCAACGATCGCGCGCTCCTGATTTACACCTCGGGCACGACGGGCCTGCCGAAGGCCGCCAGCATCAGTCACCGCCGCATCCTGAACTGGGGCGGCTGGTTTGCCGGCCTGACCGATGCTTCGCCGGAAGACCGGTTGTACGATTGTCTGCCCATCTATCACAGCGTCGGCGGCATCGTCGCGCCCTGCAGCATGCTGAGCGCGGGAGCGTCCGTGGTGCTGTCGGACAAGTTCTCGGCAAGCACGTTCTGGCACGATATCGTGCGCTGGGACTGCACGCTGTTCCAGTATATCGGCGAACTCTGCCGCTATCTCCTTAAGGCGCCTCCGTCCGAAGTTGAAAACCGGCATCGGCTGCGGCTCGCCTGCGGCAACGGGCTGCGCGGCGATATCTGGGAAGCGTTCCAGACGCGCTTTTCCATTCCGCGAATTCTCGAGTTCTATGCGGCGACCGAGGGCAATTTCTCGCTTTACAATGTCGAGGGCAGACCGGGCGCGATCGGCCGGATTCCGCCGCTGCTGGCGCATCGCTTCCCGGCGGCGATCGTTCGCGTCGACATGGACGCCGGCACGCCGGTTCGCAACCATGATGGCCTTTGCATCGCTTGCGCCCGCGGCGAAGTCGGCGAAGCGCTGGGGCGGATCGGAACCGCCGACGACGGCGGAGGCCGCTTCGAGGGCTATACCGATGCGGGCGAGACCGAAAAGAAGATTCTGCGCGACGTATTGGCCAAGGGCGATGCTTGGTTTCGCACCGGCGACCTGATGCGGCTCGACGAAGCCGGCTTTTATATCTTTGTCGACCGGGTCGGCGATACCTTCCGCTGGAAAGGCGAGAACGTCGCGACCTCCGAAGTCAACGAAGCCGTCGCGGATTGCCCCGGTGTACTCGAGGCCACCACCTATGGCGTTGAAATTCCCGGCGCCGACGGCCGCGCCGGCATGGCCGCGGTGGTGGTCGACGATCGTTTCGACATCGACGCAATTCCGCGACCATCTGGCGCGCCGGTTGCCGGCCTATGCGTGCCCCGTCGTCATCCGCTTTTGCAACGAGCTAGAGTCCACCGAAACCTTCAAGCAAAAGAAGCAACAGCTCGCTCGCGAGGGTTTCGATCCGCGGTTTGTGACCGATCCGCTATTTTTCAGAGAGCCGAAATCCGGCGCCTATCGGCCGCTCGACGCGGCGATCTATGCGCGGATTCTGGACGGTTCGATCCGGTTGTAGAATCGGGCGGGTTAGCGAAGCGTAACCCGCCGCTATGCCGGCCCAGATGGAATTACGGCGCCGGGGAGATCACGAAGTAAGCCGTTAAAACCACTCGCGTGCGGGAATGCCGGGTGATCCCCGGTGAACTCGCGGTGACTAACGCGCGTGCTTACTACCAATACACGCGCGGCCGTGGGTGCAACGGGCACCCGGCATTCCCCACGCCCTCACTCTTTCGGGGTGAACCGATCATGCAAAACTCGGGCAGATCGTGCCGCGGGAATGCGGAGTCGTATCTGGAAATTATCCCCACGCCGTCGTCCCTGCGAACGCAGGGGCCCATAACCACCGATGGCTGTTGTTGCAAGGGACGTCTGGCCACATCGCGAAACGGAGGAATCACGCGGTATGGGTCCCCGCGCCCCGTGCGCAATTGCGCACTAGGCGGGGACGACGGCAACCCCCGCTGTCTTTGCGAGGAGCAATTTGACCGCCGTAGCTCAACGAGCGAAGATGGAGGCGACGAAGCAATCCATTCTTTCTTTACGCGGCGAGATGGATTGCTTCGCGGAGCCTGTCATCGGGCGCGCATTCGCGCGACCCGTTGGCTCGCAATGACGGCCTCAGCAGAATCGGCGTGGCAAATGCCGCAAATCGCGAGGCCGTCGCGTCGGGATCGTTTACAGTTTCCTGCAAATTCGCAGCTGACTTGCGGGCATCGCATTTACCAACACGCGCAAAAAGGTCGGCGAATGGCGAGTTTGTTTCACTTTGCGCTCTATCATCGCCTCGCACGATTTGATGATTAAACGAGGCGATCGATGTCGGTAAGGTTAAGGATTATTTCGGAGATGAAGCGGGTTGCCGCCGAGCAGCAGGTGACGCTGCCGCCGCTCGAGGACGATCTGTCGCTTCACGAAACGGGTTTCAATTCGCTCGGCTTCGCCATCCTGGTGGCGCGGCTCGAAGACGATCTCGGCATCGACCCGTTTACCATATCCGAGGACGCGGGCTTTCCTCTTACGGTAGGCGACTTCGTCAGGGCCTATGAAAATGTCCCCGCCTGAAGTCTTCGCGCTCCGCGACTATCTCGGTCCGGAGCGGAAGGGCCGCGCGATTTCGGATGCGCGGCGGGTCGTGTCGCTGACGAATATCCTTGAACAGACCTGCCTGGTCGGCCGCGTCGGCGATCTCTCCAGGCGCTCGGTGCTGCTTGCGGTCACCGATCAGCTGATATCGGCGGTCGCGATGACGGAGATCGACGGGTTGGCGCGGCGCATGCTGCTGTGCCCGCCCGATCTCAACGCCGATCATCTCAGGACCCTGATCGACGATGCCGAAATCGATGCCGTGGTGACCGACCAGCCGGCGCGCTGGGCGGACGCGGACGTATATCAGATCGTCGCGGCCCGAGCCCCCGTGCGTTCGGCCGCACGGGCAAAGGCCGAACGCGCGACGGAGTGGCTGATGCTGACATCCGGTACCTCGGGCGCACCGAAAATCGTCGGCCATATCCTGGAGGGACTGACCGGCGCGATTGTCGCCGACGGCCCGGCCCGCGGCGAGCCGCCGGTGTGGGCAACCTTTTATGATATCAGGCGCTATGGCGGCCTTCAGATATTCCTGCGCGCCGTCATCGGCGGCGGTTCGATGGTCTTGACGGAACCCGGCGAGGCGATCGGCGATTACGTCGCGCGCCTCAATGCGCTAGATGTCACGCATATATCCGGCACGCCGTCGCACTGGCGCAAGCTTCTGATGAGCGGATCGGCCGCGGGCTTTTCGCCGCGCTATGTTCGCCTGTCGGGCGAGATCGCCGACCAGGCGGTGCTCGATGGATTGCAGCGGGCTTTTCCTCATGCTTCGATCGGCCATGCCTATGCCTCGACCGAGGCTGGCGTGGGCTTTGCCGTGAACGATGGCCTCGAAGGCTTTCCAGCCGGCATACTCGGGTCTGGTCGCGATGGCGTCGAAATGAAGATCGTGGACGGATCGCTTCGGATCCGCTCGGCGCGCACGGCGCATGCCTATGTCGGCCAAAACGCGGCTGCCCTGACCGACGCGGATGGATTCGTCGACACCGGCGACATGGTCGAGTTGCGCGGCGACCGGTATCACTTCGTCGGCCGCCGCGGCGGCATCATCAATATTGGCGGCCTCAAGGTTCATCCCGAGGAAATCGAAGCCGTCATCAACCGCGATGCCGAGGTGCGCATGTCCCGCGCCAGGTCGCGCCGCAGCCCGATCACCGGTTCGATCGTGGTTGCCGATGTCATCCTGGCCGATGGTTGCGACCTCGACCGAAGCGACGAGATCCGCGACAGGATCCTGGCGGATTGCCGGGCATCGCTGGCGTCCCACAAGGTGCCGGCCATGATCAAGTTCGTCGAGGCGCTCGACATCACGGCGGCCGGAAAGCTGGCGCGACACGATGCATAACGTCCTGGTCACCGGAGGAAGCCGCGGCATTGGTCTCGCCATCGCGCGAAAGCTCGCGACGGCCGGCTACAATGTGATCGCGGTGGCGCGGCGCGAAAGCGACGAGTTGCGCGACGCCATCGGCGAGGCCGTGAGGCGCGGCAGGGGAGGCCTTCATTTCCGGGCTTTCGATCTCAGCGACATCGACGCCATCCCGGCCTTTGCCAAGGGACTGCGCGACGAATTCGGCGCGATTTACGGGCTCGTCAACAATGCCGGAGTGGGCACCGACGGCCTTCTCGCCACCATGCACAACACCGAGATCGAGGCGCTGGTGCGTCTCAACCTCCTGTCGCCGATCGTTCTCACCAAATATATCGTACGGCACATGATGGCGGATGGCGCCGGTCGTATCATCAACATGTCCTCGATCATCGCGACGACGGGCTACAACGGCCTGTCGGTCTATGGCGCCACCAAGGCCGCGGCATCAGGCTTCACCCGCTCGCTCGCGCGCGAGGTCGGCAAGCTCGGGATCACCGTGAATGCGATTGCGCCGGGATTCGTCGATACCGAATTGACGCAAAGCCTTTCGGAAGCCCAGCGCAAGCGCATCGCCGGCCGCAGCGCATTGCGTCGGCTGCCAGAGGCTGACGATGTCGCCCGCATGGTCGAATATCTGTTGGGAGACGGCGGCCGCAACATCACCGGCAGTGTGCTGACCATCGATGCCGGCAACACGGCCTGATCGAGGATTATCGCGGCTCCTACGTCATGACGTTTGCGGCCTACAATGCCGGCCGCGGCAGCCTCAAGAAATGGATCGAGCGCTACGGCGACCCCCGAGATCCCAAGGTCGACGCGGTCGACTGGGTCGAACTCATTCCGTTCTCCGAGACACGCAATTACGTGCAGCGGATCATGGAGAACCTGCAGGTCTATCGCGCGAGATTCGGCGGCGGAACGCGGCTACATCGACGCCGATTTGCACCGCGGCGCCAGCGTGGAATAGCTCGCCTCAATCACAGCGTGTATTTATTTCGATCACCATCCGAGGGATATACCCGCTGAAATTACTACTTTTTGGCTTTGCTCTGCCAAAATGGGTTCGAACGGTTGATTGCACTTCGCGATCTTCGCGGCTGGCCCCATTTGCCGTCGGAGCGAGCAATCCCAAATTGGGTTCGTTTTGGCAAAAAAGATTGGCTCAACCCGAAGCCAGCGGCCCATGCGCTGGCCGAATTGGGTTCGTTCTGGCAAAAAGGCACACCGCCCTTCTCCGGAAACCGAGCCTTCAAGCTGTTCCGTTCCTTCCCTCACTCTTCGTCCCCCCCCCCCGCATCAAGTTGACGGACGCGCGTCGGCGTTTGGTAGAACAATAACGCTCGTAGCGGTCCAATGCCGCGATGCGACGCAACTCCGGCGTGGACCCGTAGGTAGGCGTTAACTTCGCGATCAGATCGTTGCGGATCGAACGGATTCGCAGCACCTGAAGTTGAGCCTGGGCGAAATCCGCGGCTGACGTTAACCGACCTTCACCAGCTTCTTCGCCAACCAGCGCATGGGCGATGTCGTCGACCTTGGCCGAGGTCGAGGGATCAAACTGCAGAGGGGACGATAAGCCATGCCGGTACGCGTTGCGACTCGACGCCATTTTGCCGGCAAGGGTCTTCGGCCCGGTGCTGCGTTTGGCATTGGCGCGGTTCGCCGCGATCTGTTTTTCGGTAGCCATCGCTTTGGGTCTCATCCTTGAGTTATTGGTATCCCGGAGGAAACGTGGGCGAAGGGAAGGGATTTGCCTTCGCTGGCTCTGTCGGCTCTGGCAGAGGTTCTGTCGCAGCGTGGCCGCGTTTGGCTTTTGCTGCCCGTTTCTGAAGCCGCTCGTGCTCTTTGAGCAGAGCCCGTCGCGTGATCCCGCGGTTGGTGATCAAACGATCGAACAGATCCATATCCTTGGCGGCTTTACCAAGCGCCTTGGCGTGAATCTGATCCTCGGTGATGCCGAAGGCTTGCAACCGCTCGGCGGCAGCTTTGCGCCGCTCTGGATCGACGCCGTAGTAGTCGTTGGCGATCGAGGTCCCTTCGCGAGCGCTGCAGCCGAAATCGTCAAGCAGCAGTTCCAAGGTATGCCGATGACCGGTACCGATCAGGCCGTCGCTCATGCGCTTGAAGCTCTGGGATTCCCAAATCGCGTCGGTAATCTCCCGGACCCGTAAGGCGTCAAGGATGTTTTCGGGCTGCAGCAAGTCCTCCACCTTCGATAGAAGCAATTCGTAGGCGTCGCAATTCTCGCCCGGCGGCAGAGCCGGTTTCCCGAAAATCGCTGAGATGGTTTTTCGATCGTGGCCTGTCATGGCGGTCCCCTTTACTCAATGCATCAACGGGATATGGGGGACGGATGGTAAAGAATTACTTTATTTGAAAAAACTCCAATAATTCATATACTTAAGGCATGTTTCACGGGGCCTTTTTAGGCTGAGGCGTCCTCGCGTTTGGCTACCAGCACTATCCCAAAAAACAATTCGGCCGTCGTCACGGGCCGCAGCCATCGGATCGTTGGAGGCTCGGTTTCCGATCGCGATCGGGTTGATCGAAGGGGATCAGCGCCGACAATTCGATGATCGTTCATTGTTTAATCATTCATAGGAACTCCCTTCGCCGCCGGATTGGGCTCAGCAACCTCCAAAAGGGCTCGCATGACGCGTTGCCCGACGCGGCGGGCGAGTTGCCCGATGCGCCAATCTATAGACCTTCCAGGGATGGTCCCCGGAAGCCTATGGAGGCGTAACATGTCAGGGAAGATTGACCGCCGCTCGTTCATCGGCGGCTCGGATGCAAGGGTGATTATGGGCGATGACGAAGCCCATCTGGTTCGGCTGTGGCGCGAGAAGCGCGGCGAGGTCGAGCGCGAGGATCTCTCCGACAACCTGATCGTCCAGCTCGGTACCGTGACCGAGGACCTCAACCGGCGCTGGTACGAGCGCAACACGGGTCACGCGATCAAGCACGTGCAGCGGCGGATCCAGCATCCCGTCAACAAATGGATGGCGGCAACCCTGGACGGCCTGGTCGATCCCGGCGGCGCGGTGTTCGAAGCCAAGTTCATGCTGCCCTGGACATTCACAGAGGAAGCCGCCGCCGAAAAGCACATGGCGCAGCTGCAGCACAACATGTGGGTCGCAAATGCCAGGTCGGCCGCTCTGTCGATTATTACGGGCGGGGGCAAATGGGTCGAACTCACGCTCCATGCCGATCCGCTGTACCAGCACCTTTTGCTCACCGCGGAGAAGAAGTTCTGGCGCTGCGTCATGAGCGGCGAGGCCCCCCACTTGTTCGGGATCGAGCCGCCGCGGCCGCGGCTCGAAGCAGTTCGGATCGTCGACATGAGTTCATCCAACAGCTGGGCGGAATTTGCCGCCGCGTTCCGCCGCACCCGGTCGGCCTATCAGGAGCACGAGGGCGCCAAGGCCGAGCTGAAAAAGCTGGTGGCGGAGGACGCCAAAGAAGCCACCGGACATGGCCTCAAGGCCAAGCGCTCGAAGAGCGGCGCGATCAGCTTCGAACTGTTGGATCTGGAGGCCGCCGATGCACCGCTCCAGTGAATCCATTGGCGCCCTCGCCTCGGCACTCGCCAAGGCGCAAGGCGAACTCACCAACCCGGAAAAATCGCTGATGGCCACCATCCGTTCGCCGTTTCCCCGCGAGGGCGACCGGACCTTCCGCTATGCCTCGCTCGCCAGCGGACTTGATATCGTGCGCAAGACCCTCGGCCACCACGAGATCGCTATCGCGCAGTCGACCGCGATCGATCAGGCCTCCGGCCAAATCCAGCTCACGACCCTTCTGGCGCACGCGTCCGGGGAATGGATCTCCTCGGACTGGCCGGTCTGCCCCGTCAGCGAGACGGCCACGCCGCACCGGATGGGAGCCGCCCTCAGCTACGCCCGCCGCTATGCGTTATTCGCGCTCGTGGGCATCGCCGGCGAGGACGACCTCGATGCCCCGGACCTCCTGACAGAGCCGTCGCCCGCAATCCACGCAGCCTCGGACGCTAGCCAAGGCCATCAGAATGTCCGCAAACCACCCAACGGCTCGGTGCACAAGCCGCGGCAGCCAAAACCCCTCCTCGCCGCCGGACCCTCCGCCGCGCTGCGTGACCAGCTAATCGCTGAGATTGCCGAGCTCACCGACGGCGACGACCTCGCTTTGTGGGCGTATCGGCGGCTGTCGGCCAAGAACACCCTCACAGACGAAGACGCGCTCGCTGTCGAAAGTGCCTACCAAGAATTGTTGACCCTCGCGAAGCAAGTGCCTCCAGTCGTCGTGAGTTCCGCAAATGGCGAAACACCAGATGAAGCGGATCCTCATTTAGATCATCTGCAGGCAACCATTGCGGCTCCCCAGAATGGAGCGATGCCTCCGGCCGAAAATGGTCCAACGGCGGCCGCCGATCAATATATGGCAACCAAACCTAAAGTGGTCTTCCCGCTGATCAAGACCATGCGTAAGCGAAGCAAAGCCCATTTGGCGTTTGTATCCTCTCAACCCTGCCTCATCTGCAAGCGCTCGCCTTGCGATGCCCACCATCTCAAATTTGCCCAACCGCGATCACTGGGGCGCAAGGTGAGCGATGAGTTCACGGTACCGCTTTGCCGCGATCACCACCAAAAGCTCCATCGCTACGGCAACGAAGCCGCGTGGTGGGCCAATGTGCAGGTTGCACCGCTCGCGGTCGCAAGAGAACTATGGACGGCAACCCGGTTTCACGAAGACCGGAGCACTCCGTCTGGGACTCCGGATCGATCGCACGTCACCGAGTTCGTACTATCTCAATCGTCGAGCGATCCAAACGAGGCGCCCTGACCACCCTTGGTCGCAAGACCCCTCAAATTCTCCACTTACAATGCGGCGCGCTTTATCCGCACAGAAACGCGCCGCTGCTTTTTGTTCTTAGGCGGTCTTCACCACGACGGTCCTTATCAGCGCCTCACTCAAAACTCTCATTCAGACGCGCTGAGCGCCGCCAAGATACTTATTCACCTTGATGTTGCTTGTGAACGCCCTGGGCGGATTCGACTATTGGCGGATTCCCGCGACGATCAGCTCGATCTCCGGCAATGCGTGCTTGAAGAACTTCTTCAATCCAGCGCAGAGGTAATTGAGGCCCGGCTCGCTATCCGGCGTTCTTATTAAACGGTTCTTCGGACAAACGAGCGCAGATTTTGCTGGCCGCCGATGCCGGGGCCAGCGACGAGGAGATTGCGTGGAGCGTCGGCGTGGGCGGCTCGGCGAAAGTTCGGCGCAACTCATCGGCAAGGCCGGAATTCAATTCGTTGCAAAGAACAGTGGGGGACCGAGGGTTGTTGCAGAGATGACAAGCGATCCAACTGAGTTTGAGTGCGACGTTCCTGCGGTTCGAGGCAACAGGTTGCAAATCCTCCCGTCCTGAAATGCATTGCGATTTGGTTCGCGCAATGAACTGAAGCGAAGCCACCGGAAAATCAGCAATCGCGGAAGTGCATTGCGACGCCGCTATTACGGTTTGATTTGCACATCATTCCTGCTTGCACGCTGCTGCAAATCAGCCCGCGTGCTTGATTTCCCTCAAGCGCGACGGGCCCATTTTCGGCGAAAAGCTTAGCGAGAGCGCTATGAGCAAGGAATAAGGGATGGCATTTGATCGCGTCCTGCGATGGACACTCGTCTCGATCGCTGTTGTCGGGTTGGTGGCGGGCATCGCCGCTCACGCCTACGGCCGGTTGGAGCTCGCCGATCTCTTTTGGACGTTGGCGACCGCGCCGGTGGTGGCGGGACTGGCGGTCTCGATCGTGCGAGATTTTCTCGCCGGCCGATTCGGCGTCGATGCGATTGCGCTGGTGTCGATGAGCGCGGCGCTGGCGCTCGGCCAGCCGCTCGCCGGCGCCGTGGTCGCGCTGATGTATTCCGGCGGCAACGTGCTCGAGGATATCGCCATCGCCCGTGCCGAGCATGATCTGCGCTCGCTGGTCGATCGCGCGCCGCGTGAAGCGCATCGCCGTATCGATGACCGCATCGAGGAGGTGCCGGTATCCGCCGTCGCGGTCTGCGACCGGCTTCTGGTGCGGGCGGGCGAAGTCATTCCGGTCGATGGCGTCGTCACCTCGATGGCGGCGACCGTCGACGAATCGGCGCTGACGGGCGAGCCGATTCCTGTGATCAAGACGCGTGGCGCCGCGATCCTCTCCGGATCGTTGAACGTCGGCGAGACGTTTGAACTGACGGTGTCCGCGGCTGCCGGCGAAAGCACCTATGCCGGCATCGTGCGCCTGGTGACCGCGGCGCAGACCGCGAAGGCGCCGTTCGTGCGGCTGGCCGATCGCTATGCGCTGATTTTCCTCCCCGTAGCGCTCGTGCTTGCCTTCGTCGCCTGGCTGATCTCGGGCGATCTCGTTCGAAGCCTGGCGGTGCTGGTGGCGGCGACGCCATGTCCCCTGATCCTTGCGGCCCCCGTTGCCTTCATCGCCGGCGTCGCACAGGCGGCCCGGCGCGGCATCCTGGTGAAAGGCGGCGGGCCGCTGGAGGCGCTGGCGCGCGCGCATACCGTGATGTTCGACAAGACGGGAACGCTGACCGTCGGCGGCGCGCGGCTTCTTTCGGTCGAGGTTGCGCCGGGTGAATCGGCCGACGTGGTGCTGACGCTCGGCGCTTCGCTGGAACAGGCCTCGCACCACGTTCTCGCAGCCGCCATCGTTCAGGCCGGGATCGAGCGTGGTCTCAGCCTTAAGGTGCCCGAACAGGTGCGGGAATCCATGGGCTCGGGGCTGCACGGCGTGATCGAGGGGCGGCGGGTCGCTGCGGGCTCGCGCGAGATGATTTATGGCGGCGAGCGCACGAGCGAATGGGCGTCGCGGGCGATCCGGCGCGCCTCGTGGCGTTCGGCGCTCGTCGTCTTCGTCGCGGTGGAGGGGCGGCCGATCGGTGCTTTGCTGCTTGCCGACGAGCTGCGTTCCGACACCCCGCGGGCCATCCGCCTGCTGCGCGAGGCGGGCATCGTACGCATGGTCATGGTTACCGGCGACCGCGCCGCCGCCGCGCACGCGATCGGCGCTGCTCTTGATCTCGATGCGGTGCTGGCCGACCGCGTGCCCTCCGACAAGGTCGATGCCGTGCGATCCGAGCAGCGGCTTCATCCGACCATCATGGTCGGCGACGGGATCAACGACGCGCCGGCGCTGGCTTCCGCTGACGTGGGAATTGCGCTTGGCGCCCGCGGCGCCAGCGCCTCGTCGGAAGCCGCCGATGTGGTGATCCTTGCCGACCGCCTCGATCGGGTCGGCGAGGCGATCGTGATCGCGCAGCGGGCGCGACGGATCGCGATCGAAAGCATCGTTGCGGGGATGGCGCTTTCGACGCTCGCGATGGCGGCCGCCGTCTTCGGCTGGCTGATGCCGGTGCCGGCGGCGATCGTTCAGGAGGTGATCGATGTTGCCGTGATCCTCAATGCGCTGCGTGCCCTGACGCCGGCCTATGGCTATGCCGGCAGGCGCATGCCGGCCGCGGACGGCCGCGAACTGCATCGAAGTCATCTGGCCCTGACCGGCAGCCTCGACCGGCTGCGATCGGTCGCCGACGAACTCGACGATGCCACCGTCGAAAGCGGCGCGGCGCTGATCGCCGAGGCGAACAGGCTGGTACAGGAGCAGGTGGTCGCGCATGAGCGCGACGACGAGGGCAGCGTCTATCCGCGGCTCGCCCGAATTCTCAGGGAGAGCCACAGCCTTTCCGCCATGAGCCGGGCGCACCGCGAGATCCTGCATCTCGCGCGCCTGCTCGCCCGGATTACCGAGGACCTGCCGTCGGAGAAGGTCGACCGCTATCTCATTCGCGACGCCCAGCGGGTCATCGAGGCGATCGATACCCTGGTGCGCATGCACACGGCGCAGGAGGAAGACATCTATGAAGCCATTGCGGAACGAACCTCGGCCTGACCCGACGGGCGCGCCAGTCAGAATAAAACTGCGAACTCTTATGCGATTGAAATAGCTATATAATTTTCATCGCGCGATTCCATTGGGAGCGTCACCTCAACTGCCATATCCTCCAACTCGGTAAAATTGGCGGCCGAAGACGGGTCCAAGCTATGAGGGATTTTAGGTGACGCGGCGCGATCAGGCGGCGTGGTTATCCGGTGTTTCGAGGACCTCGATGCCGTCTTTGAATCTGACACCATAGTGCTGGCCCGTGAAGTTGCGTTTCCTCTCGCCTGAACTGCTCCCTTAAACATGGACCGTTGCCTCGCCTAAATTGCTTCCGACAAAGCAACCTCGGGCGGTGATGAGTAAGGTGATGAGTAAGGTGAGCATGGCGACGCGCATCAAGCCACTGGCCGACCATCACGAGGATCGCTGCCGGCTGATCGCCGAGGCCTGCCGGGAAACGTCGCGGACGTCCAAGGAACTGGTGCCGGTAGTTCCACAAGCACATGCTCGACGTGCACCAAATGGGCTTTGCCGCCGGCGAGTTGATCGCCCATGTCAATTACATGCTGGTCGAGGGCCGCCTGACGGCCGAGGAAACCGGCGGGGTGCTTCGTTTCCGGACGACCTGATTCTGCAGCGCTTTGGCCGCTTTGGGCCGTTCTGCTGATCCAACACCGTTCATTGGCAGCGCGCGTAAAACGAGGCGTAAGAGGTTGACCCAATTAAGTTGAGTGATTTCAGTCGTTTGTGTTTCAGTCGTGGTTGCGAGCGATGCGGGCGTTGGTGAATTCGATCTTTTTCATCGCTCAGAGCGGTTGCCAGTGGCGGATGTTACCGAAGGAACCACTACCTTGTCATGATGGCGCGTGAGGCCGATGGCCGGGAGACAAGTCCCACCGCAGGAGTGATCGACAGCCAGTCGGTCAAAACCACCGAGGCTGGTGTTCCGCGCGGGTTCGATGCCAGCAAGAAGATCAAAGGATGAAAACGACACCTTCTCACTGACGCGGGCTTTCTGATCGCAGGCATCGTGCATGAAGCCAGCGTACAAGATCGCGACGGCGCACCCGCGCTTCTCCAGTTGATCCGAAGTGCTTTCCCCTGGTTACGCTATGTCTTCGCCGATGGTGGCTATGCCGGTCCGAAACTCAAAAAGGCGCTTGCCTCAATCGGCCGCTGGACCATCGAGATCGTCAAACGATCCGATGCCGCCAAAGGCTTCAAATTGTTGCCACGCCGCTGGGTCGTCGAACGAACCATCGCCTGGCTCAACCGCAATCGTCGTCTTGCAAAAGACTTCGAGGCAACGATTGCGAGTGCCGAAGCATGGCTTATGATTGCCAGCGTCAAGTTGCTCTCGCGCAAACTCGCCAGAGTATGATCAGCACCCGAAAACATTATGAGTTCGGACTCTAAGGCAATTTCTTGCGTCCAGTTTAAAATATACAGTGTCGGGCGGCCGCTTTGATTTGAAATTGCAGATCTTTTTTCCCGTCACCACGGCGAATGAATAAAATAAATATACCTCGCCAGCCGGCCGCATCGCCCGTCTCATCAGCCAAGCAATTGTAATCACACACAAAAGCTCTACTTGCCCTGCGCTGGCATAGCCCTTGCTCATCAGTTGGCAAGCCAAATCCGCAAGCAAGGTGGCGAAGATGAGCGATAAAAACAGAATTCTTATCGTTGATGACGATGAAGTGGTGCGCCGGAGCTACCTGCGGTCGCTGCAAAGCGACTCCTTCAAGGTCGCTGCCGCCAGCAACGGCGACGAGGCGCTGCGTGCGATGGAACAGGATCCTTTCGACGTCGTGCTGCTCGACATGCGCATGCCCGGCCAGAATGGCCTGTCGGTGTTGCGCACCATCAAACAGAAATGGCCCGAGAGCGAGGTGGTTATCATCACCGGCTATCCGACCGTGGACAGCGCCAAGGAAGCCGTGCGCCTGGGAGCTTACGACTACGTCGCCAAGCCGGTGGGCCCGCAGGACGTGATCGACGTCGCCGATGCCGCTATTACACGAAAACAGTGGGCCCTGCGGTGTGTACCGGGGGAGGCAAAAACCAGCACCCGCGCGGCCTGAGGATCAACGACCAATTATTCGGATATCGAACAAACCAACGAGAAGCGAAAAGGAGAAGATCATGGACGCATTACACAAAGTACTCGTCGTCGACGACGATCCGGCTGTCCGCAAGAGCATCGACCGGGTTCTCTCGAACAAAGGTTATGCCGTCATTACCGCCGAGAATGGCGAAGAGGCATTGCGCAAGCTGAACGAGGAAAAATACGACCTCGTCTATACCGACATTCGCATGCCCGGAATGAGCGGGCTTGAGGTGGCCGAACATGTGAAAGCACAACAGGCGTGGACTCCGGTTGTGATTATCACGGGCTACGGCACCGACGCCGCCGAAGCCCGTGCCAAGGCCGCCGGCGTCTCGGCTTTCGTGCACAAACCGCTGTCGCCAGAGATGATCGAAGACAGCGCGCGCGATGCCATCGCAGCGTCCGCCGTCGCGCCGGAACCGGTCGGTTTTACCGGTCGCCACCGAAACGGCCATGCCTGAAGCAACCCCAGACAAATAGCGTTTTCAAGAACATTGCACTGTTCTTCGCGGCGCCTTTCATTGGATTGGCCTATATCGTTGTGCTCCCCTTCGTCGGCCTCGGCGTCATGGCGGTGCTGGCAGGGCGCGCGGCGGCCAAATACGACGCGGTGAAGACGGCCGGCCTGGTTCTGAAGCATATCGCCATGGTGATCGCCGCGCCGGTGATTGGGCTTGTCCACGTCCTGCTGTTCCCCTTCATCGGGCTGGCATTGCTGTTATGGATGGCCGGCAAGGCGGTGGCGACGCGGGCCAGGACTTAATTGCGAAGAATGGCCAACTGGCCGGTGTCCCGCTGAGGGGTGTCGGCGAAGCCGGGGGAGTTTCCCCCGGCTTTTTTTCTGGCGCCGCCTGTATAGCAAAAACATACATTGGAAATGATTGAAAACGCTACATGATTACCGGGATAGCAGCTGCCCCGCATAACAAAACCATACCTCAACATTGCCGTCGCGAACTTATGGGCAGCAGAAAACCGAACCAACCATTTGAAAACAAACAGATGTTGCCGTGTGGACGGACGCTGGCACGGCCCTTGCGAGGTCTATGGCGAGAAGAAGAACCAAACAGCCTCAAGCGACGAGGCAAAAAAACAGGAGTTAGCCATGACCGCAATCCGCAAAATCCTCCTCGAAGAAGAGCCCGTTGTCGTCACCAACGTTGCGCGGGTTCCCGATGTCAAACTTTACGTCGTGACGGGCGGTGCGCCGGCGGAAGCCCGCGCTGAGGCCCCGGAAGCAACCGGCGGTACCCTGAAGAACATCGCGCTGTTCTTCGCCGCCCCTTTCATCGGACTGGCCTATATCGTCTTGCTCCCCCTCGTCGGCCTCGGCTTGATGGCGGTGCTGGCAGGACGCGCAGCGGCCAGGTTCGCAGCGGTTAGGACGGCCGCCCTCATGCTGAAGAATACCGTGTTGGTGGTTGCCGCGCCGATACTCGGCCTTGCCTATGTCGTCTTCTTCCCCGTCATCGGGCTTGCCGCATTGGCTTATCTGGGCGGCCGGGCCGCGATTGCTCGCGCTGCATGAGATAGATCAAAGCAGCCTTCCACGCGATGCGCTCTAATAATCAAACGAATCCTCCGGGGGGTTGAAAGCCCCCCGGAGCGCTGTAATGCCAAACGGGGTCCAAGGGGGCGACAATGATGAACTACAGCACCCCACGCAAAAGCGTGCGCGCGCCTTTTGTACAATGGCTTGGCTGTCGCAGCGGCCTTCGCCCTGTTTACCGCCGCGGCGCCATCGGCATATGCGACCGACCAAGCGCCTTCAGCGGCGGACCAGCAATGTCTCGGCTGTCATGGCTTCGCCGGTATGGAGAAGAAAGCTGGGGACGGCGATATTCTGCGGCTGCACGTGCCGGCCGACATGTTCGCCAAGTCCGTCCATGGCGCCAACGGTTGCACAAGCTGTCACTCCGACATCAATCTTGCCGCGCATCCGCCCAGCAAAAAGGACATCAAGTCGACCCGCAGCTATGCAGTGGAGTCGACCAAGGTCTGCCGCGGGTGCCATACCGAAAAGTTCGAGCAATGGGAGGGCAGCATTCACGGCGCGCTGGTCCTTAACGGCAATCCGGCGGCACCGATTTGCACCGACTGCCATAAACCGCATGCGGTCATCAAGGGTGCGGCGGCGAAACTCGATGAGACCCCCTGCCAGAATTGCCACAAGGAGATTTTCGCAGCCTATCTCGGCAGCGTGCATGGAAAGTCCCGCAGCAATTCCGTCGATAGCTACGCGCCGATTTGCTCCGGCTGCCACAGCGCCCATGACGTGAAGCCCGTTTCGTTCGGAGAGGGCCCGAAAGCGGCCTGTTCCGGCTGTCATGCCGATGTGCTCCAGGCCCACCAGAAATGGCTTCCCAACGCAGCCTTGCATTTCGAGGTCGTATCCTGCCCCGCCTGTCATGCACCCAACGGCGCAGCGCAAGGTCGATCTCATGCTGATCGACAGCCAGGCGAAGGCGAGAGCGACCGAACAAATCGGCATCCCGCTGTTTGAAGCCAGCGTCAATTCAGACGGCAAGGGCATCAATGCGCTGGCCCTGTGGAATTTGCTGCAAACGTTGAATCGCGGCAGCGTGGCCGGCAACAAGACTATCGTGCGCGGCCGCCTGACGGTTCGCACCGGTCCGCAGGCGCATCAACTCGCCGACAAGAGCAAGGCACTCAGCGATTGCGCCACCTGTCATCGCGAGGGATCGGAGGCCTTCCAGAGCGTGACTATCTCGCTCGTCGGACCGGATGGCCGCCGCGTGGGATATGGCGCAAATGCGGATGTGCTGAACTCGCCGATCTCCCTCGAGTCGGTAGGCGGCTTCTATGCGATCGGCGGCACCCGGATCAAGCTGCTGGATATCCTGCTGATCCTCGCCATCCTTGGCGGCGTTGGCATTGCCGTTGGGCACGTGACTTTGGGATGGATATTCAAGCGCTTCGGTCTTTCAGCACCCGCATAACGGCGGTCACGGCAACCCTCCGGCCGGCGGCGATGGCCCCAAGGCGGCGTGACAAGCGCGGCAAGCGTCGAAAGGAACTGCGACATGCAAAAACTCTATATCCACCCGCTTCCGGTCAGGATTTGGCACTGGACCAATGCCGTCGGCTTCGTGCTGATGATTCTCAGCGGGATGCAGATCCGCTATGTCGGACTGATCGATGTGGTGTCGTTCCGTACGGCTGTTAGCGTGCACAATTTCATCGGCTTCGTTCTGATCGCCAATTTTTTCATGTGGTTCTTTTTTTATATCTTTTCCGACCGGATCAGGGCCTATCATTCGGAACTGAATCCGCGGAAGCATTTCATCGGCGCTTTCCGGCAAATGTATTACTACGGCTTCGGCATCTTCAGGGGTGATCCCAATCCGTTTCAGGTCAGCATCTATCGCAAATTCAATCCGTTGCAGAGCATGATTTACCAGATCATCATGATGCTGCTCATGCCCGTTCAGTTTTATACCGGCATTCTGTTGTGGGACGTGAAGCGTTTCTCCGCTCAGGTCGATTTCTTCGGCGGCGTGCGCGTCCTCGACACCGTCCATGTCCTGATCTTCATCGCCCTTGTCTTTTACCTGCTGGTCCACGTCTATCTCGGCACCCTGGGCCACACGCGGCTGGCGCATTTCAAGACAATGGTGACTGGCTATGAGGACATGGAAGAGGAGACCGCAGCGACAGAGCCGGCATCTGCACCGCCAGGCGACGGTCGCCCCGTCTGATCGAATGGGTAGGACTAGGATGCGTCGGGGATATCGGCTCTCGCCAACGTCGTGGCCCGGTATCGCGTACGCGAATGGCATATTTCTTCATCAGCGCCTGAAAATTCGGCCGTTGCATGCCGGTGTCCTCGGCGCTTTTCTTCACGTTCCACTCATTGCGCTTGAGCGCCTCAAGCACAAACTGCTTCTCGATCTCCTCCACCGATTTCTCGCGCGCGGCCTTCTTGAGCCGCTTGAGTTCGTCGCCGGTTCTCGGCACCGCGAAGTCGGCTTGCGGCTGCAATGGATCGAGAATGTTGACGACGTGGGCCTGCCGAATGACATTGTCGCTGGTCAAGATCGCCGCCCGGTGGATGACGTTTTCCAGTTCGCGGACATTGCCCGGCCAGCTGTAATTAACGAACGCGCTCATCGCGCCTTCGGAAATGTCGGTGATCTTTTTGCCCAGCTCGGCGCTGAAGATCTTTGAGGAAATGGTAGGCGAGCCCGGGAATGTCGTCCTTCCGCTCCCGCAGCGCCGGGGCGTGGATCGGGAAAATATTGATCCGGTAATATAGGTCGTCACGAAACGTTCCGGCGGCCACCATGGCCTTCAGGTCCTTGTTGGTCGCGGTGATCAGCCGGAAATTGGCGGTTAGCGTTCGGGTATCGCCGACCGCCCTGAATTCCCGCTCCTGCAGGACGCGCAGCAGCTTGGCCTGGATCGACATCGAGATATTTCCGATCTCGTCGAGAAACAACGTGCCGCTGCCGGCGACTTCGAACATGCCCTTCTTGTTGACGACCGCACTGGTGAAAGCGCCCTTGACGTGCCCGAACAGCTCGCTCTCCAGCAGGTTTTCGCTCAGCGCATTGCAGTCCACCGGAACGAACGGCTTGTCCTTGCGCAAGCTGTTATAGTGGATCGCTCGGGCGATCAGTTCCTTGCCGGTTCCGCTTTCCCCGGTGATCAGAACGGTCGAACTGGTCGGCGCGCATTGCGCGACGAGGCGGTAGACCGCCTGCATCTGCGGGCTCGATCCGACGATGTTCTCAAAACGATACTTCGAGCTGACCTCGTTTTTGAGATTGAGATTTTCCTGCAACAGTCGCCGGTGATCGAGCGCGCGTTGCACTACCAGCCTCAGTTCGTCCGGCTCGAACGGTTTGGAAATATAATCAAAGGCGCCGAGCTTCATGGCCTGCACCGCCGTGTGGATCTGCGACAGGCCGGTGACCATGATGACGTCCACGTTCGGATGCGTCTCCTTGACCCATCGCAACACTTCAAGACCGTCCATATTGGGCATCATGATATCGAGAATCATCACGTCGTAGGGATTTTCCTCGACCTTGCGTAGCGCAGCGCGGCCCTCCTGCACGGCCTCGACCTGAAATTCACCGTCGGCGAGAATGCGCAAACAGCTCTTGATGACGATCTCCTCGTCATCGACGACCAGAATTCGCGCGTTCATCGATTGCTCCCGCTGTTGGCGCCGGGCTCGGCAGCCGACGGATTCAGGGGCAGAAAGACGCGGAACGTCGTTCCCTCCGCTACCTTGCTTTCCACCTCGATGCGGCCGCCATGGGCATGGACAATTCCGTGACTGACAGACAGGCCCAATCCGGTTCCCTTGCCCACGCTTTTCGAGGTGAAGAACGGATCGAAGATTCGCTGCAGGTTTTCCTCCGGAATGCCGCAACCGGTGTCGGCGATCGATAGCTCAACCATAGGCTCGCCAGTTTTCTCCAACGCACGGCGCGTGCTGACGGTGATGTTGCCCTTCTCCTCAACGCCGTGCTGAGCGTTGACGAGCATATTCATGATCACCTGTTTGATCTGATCGGCATCGATCCAGAGTGGCGGTAAGGTCCGGTCGAGATCTGTAGTGATCTCGATATTGCGCAGGTGCGCGGGGCGCTCGACCATGCGTATGGTATCCTCGATGATCCGATTGAGGTCGGTGAAATTCTTCTCCGGAGGCTTCTCACGGGCAAAGTCGAGCAGTCGCTTGATGATCCCCGCGCATCGCTTGGTTTCCCGAATTACCAAGTCCATGTCCTCCGCATCCTGGCTCTTGTCGGGCATTTTTTGCCGCAACAAATGCGAGAAGGTCAGGATGCCGGTAAGCGGATTGTTCAATTCATGGGCGACGCCAGAGGCCAGCAAGCCGACCGAGGCCAGCTTTTCGCCGCGCATGGTCTCCGCCTGCGCGTGGCGGAGTTCTTGCGTCCGCGTCTCCACTTTTTGCCCGAGCGTACGGGCCCAATTGCGCAGCTCTGCGCGCGAACTGTGTAGTGCATTGGTCATGGTGTTGAACGAAGACGCCAGCCTGCCGAATTCGTCGGAGCTGCGTACCGGAATCGGCTGGTCCAGGTTGCCAGCGGCCAGTCTTTGCGCCCCGCTTTCCAGGTCGCGCAACGGCAGGAAGACCAGATCGTGCACGAAGAAGCCTATTAACAGCGTTGCCAGCACGACGAAACCTGTCGAAAACAAGACGATCCAGAGCGTGCTGTTGCTCAACTTTTGATTGATGGCATCGAGCGAATAGACGATATCGACAACCCCGAGGACCGAAGTATCTCTGCTGTGTTGATGGCAGGCGGCGTTATAGCAAGCCGGTTCGTTACGGATGACTTCCATGCTGCCGAGCAACAGCTGACTATTCCCGCCCATGAAGATCCAGGTTCGCTTGCTCCGCGGAAGTTGCTCGAGCGGCCGCTCGCTCTGATGACATCGCGAGCAGGCCTCGGCATTGCGGTCGACGGTCTGGCCGATTTCAGCCGGGAACGTCGAATGGGTAATCTTTCCCTCGTTGCTCAGGATTCTAACCCGGTCGATATTAGCCTTGGCTGCCACATCGTTGATAATGCTGTCGACGTAAGCCGGCTGGTTTTGCAGCATGGCGAAGCGAGTGCTCTTGCTGATCACTTCCGAGAGCTGGATAACATGATCGGACACCCGGTCGATGATTTCCCGGTACATGAACCAGGCGACGAGCAGGATGAAGACAAGCATCAATACCGACAGCGCAACTGTCAGGTAGAGCACGATCTTGACCTTCAGCGACTGCATGAAAGCCACTTCACTTCCAGCGCCGGAACGGGCCAGCGGCGAGTCGCCGCTGGAAGCTTCCTGGGTGCTCGAAATCCCAACCATGATTTAGCCTTGGTCGCCGACTGCCAATTGATGCGCGTCAAGAACGAGGCCGGCGCAGGGACTGGAAACATTTCCGGCGCTGGGGCCGGAGATGTTTCAAGACGCCGCTAGATGGTCATAGCGCGGAAAAGTGCCCGACCATCGCTGCCTAATGCCCCCTAGGCGTTAGACCGTCGCCGAGCCGCAAGTATCCCGGACAGATTTTCAAGTCAGATTTTCCGCCAACGCCAGGCTATTTCTTCTCTTCCTTGTATTTTTTGCCAAAGTCATTAAGGACCGGCGGCGCCGTGTGGCATTTTGCGCATTGCTGACCGGTCTTCTGCGCGATTGCCGGAGTGGCCATGGTCTGCCCCGAACCAATCGCGATTATTGCAATCGCCATCGATAGAGCCGCCACTGCTTTAGCCGCTCCGCCTGCAACCGCACGCACCGTTCCTGGATTTTGCATTCTCGATCTCCTGACATTTGTGCCGGCCGGCAGCGGTGGCCGTGCAGCGGCCATGAATCTGCCGCTGAGATACGGAGCACATTAAAACGCCTGCGCCGCGTTGATCCGGATCAAGTTAGGCTCAGCGATTCGCACAATCGGACTCCCCCGCACATTCGGCCGGCTATTTTCGCGCTACGCAGTCGGCCCATCTCGCGCCTTCAACCGCCTGCTCGATGAACGGCGTTACGCGTTTTGATCAGGATCAAGTCTTGGTCCGCGCCTTGGGCAGCCCGGGCCCCACGCCCATCAAGCGTCCGGCGACCCAATTCCGGCCCGACATCAATCCTGAAATCCTGGAGACCCTCTAAAAGACCTGTTCCACTTCGTTGTGTTTGTTGCGGAATTGACTTGGCCGCTTGCGTCGGCCGGCGATCTGGATCGAAGTTCGGTCCCGCCCCGGCAGTCGATCACTTTCCTGACCCGAGCGGCTCGGCGAAGCAAAGACGGCCGCCACTGATCAGCAGGGCTGCCCCCTGTGCGCATGCCAGGCCGACTTCAGGATGCACGAGGCAGTCAAGGTTCCCAGACTGTAAATCGGCGCGGCCTTTACGGCAGCAGGGCCGTTGTGCCAGCTCGCAGGCCGGCAAAGGGGTTCGCAGTTTTGTACGCAACCGGCGCACCATCTGGCGTACAATCGGGTTACCGAAAGGTCTACACGGCAACCGAATGCCGGGCAGTCGAATCGCGCAGATAGGTGTCGAATACCGAAGCGACGACCCGGGCCAGCGGAAGGCCTGCAGGGGCCAGCGACAGTTTTCCGTTCTCGTAGGTGACAAGGCGATCTTCCTGCATCTGGAGCAATTCAGGAATCGCTTCGGCACACCAGTCGTCCGGGAACCCCAGGGTGCGGCCGGCTGCCGCAAGGTCGACCGATCCGTCGCACATGATTCGCTCGATCACGTGGGCGCGAAGCCAATCCTGTCCCTTTAGCGCGTGGCCGCGTGCAATCGGCAGCTTTCCCGCGGTCACGGCGCGCGACCAAGCGCCGGTCTCGCTTAAGTTCTGGACGTAGCCTTGCGGCGTGCGGCCGATCGAGGTCGCTCCGATGCCGATCAGCGTTCGGGCGGCGTCGCTGGTGTAGCCTTGAAAGTTGCGATGCAGGTTGCCGTTAGCCGCGGCAATGGCGAGGCTGTCGGTTGGCAGCGCGAAATGATCGATGCCGATCTGGATATAGCCGTTCGCAACCAGTGTCGCGGCCGCGGCCCTGGCTTGTTCGGCGCGCTCGGAGGCGGTGGGAAGGCTGCCGTCGTCGATCATGCGCTGGTTCTTGGCGACCCATGGGACGTGCGCGTACCCGAACAGCGCAATGCGATCGGGTTTCATCGCGACGCATTGTTCGACGGTGCGGCAAAGCGCCTCCGCCGTTTGATGCGGCAGCCCATAGATCAGGTCGAAGTTGATGTGAGACACCCCGGCGGCGCGAAGGCCCAAAATCGCACGCTCGACCATTTCCGGCGGCTGGATCCGGTTGATGGCGGCCTGGACCTGCGGATCGAATTCCTGCACACCGAAACTGGCGCGATTGAAGTGTAGCGCCCCGATCTGCTGAATCATCGAATCAGCCAGCGTGCGCGGGTCGCTCTCGATCGCGATTTCGGCGTCGGGCAACAGTTGGAAATGTTCGCCAAGCCGGGCCATGACGGCGGCAAGGTCATCGGGTTCAAGGGCTGTCGGGGTGCCGCCGCCGAAATGCAGGTGCGATACCGGCATCCGGCCCGGAAGCGCGCCGGCGATCAGGTCGATTTCCTGCAACAGATTTTGAACATATGTCGCGACGGGCGAGTAACGCGCCGCCAGCTTCATGTTGCAGCCGCAGTACCAGCACATCTGCTTGCAGAAGGGCACATGCAGATAGAGCGAGATCGGCTCGTCCGGGGCGAGTTGTCCAAGCCATTCGCGATAGGTCGCTGCGGGAAAATGCGTCGAGAAATGCGGCGCGGTCGGATAGCTGGTGTACCGGGGTACGTTGAGCTTTGCATACTTTTCGAAGGCGGAAGGCATCACTATGTCCCTATGATCGACTGCCAGCCGCGCTCGGGTTCCCGGGCCGTCAATTGTTCTTCGCACCATCGCGAATCCATGCCCTGATGGTATCGCGATCGCAGGTGGACAGTTTCTTCTTGCCAAGCGGCATATGGGTTTCGGGAGCCCCGCGCCAGTCCAGCAGCCACATCAAATTGCTGCTCTCCGGGTCGCCCGGGATCACCATCTTGCCCGATTTTGTACCTTTCATCACGCCTTCATAGGAACTCAGGTCGAGCCCGCTCTTTTCATTGCCCTGCCCGCCGGGCTGGTGGCAGCCGAAACAGCGCCCGACGAAGATCGGCATCACGTCTTCGGCAAAACTGGTTTTTGCCGCAGCTGCACACACTTGGCCAGAGGAACTCACGATCTCCTCGCCGATGGTGCCCCCGATCGCCAGAAATAGCGCCCCTCCGAGCACTAACAGTCGCCGCCGCATGTGAATGTCCCTCTTTGCCTGCTCTTGAAATTGCACTCAGTCTAGACGATCATATAGCCTAAAGCAGCATACGTTTCTTGATGCGTCCAACTTTGACCCAAGTCAAACGTTACCTTTGAACAAAATCAATCGTTGGGGAAACTGCCGCTTCAATTCATTAATCTTGGTTGGGATCAACTCTCCTGCCGAGTTCTTGACCTATCTCAATGAAGGCACCACGAGTGGCTTCTAGAGAGTGAGTTCCGCAATGAAGTCGACTGGATCGACAGTTGCCTGCCCGGGTGGCCAAATGTTGAACTTGTTCGAGGCTAATCGCTTGACAGAGCCAGATATCTGGTACGTTTCCTACCGCTCGAACATAGCGCCGAAGCGTGAAAGCGGAGAGCGCAGGTGTGTTCGGGCGACCCGCAAATTCAAGACGGAGACCGATGCGAGGCGATTTGCCCGGGAAATTATCGAGAACGGCTGGAGCGCGATTGCCGGGACCTTAAATCCCCATACGCCGAAAAAGACTATTGCATCCACGAAAATTCTTGATTGGATCGCCGGCGAGTACTCCAGAGACCAGGTCAAGAGACGAAGGGAAGACTAAGCCGAAAGACTAAGAGAAACCTCGCCGGAGCGGCAACGATGCGATCGCCGGTCGGTTTGACACGCTCATTTGCCCTCCACCCGACCGCGCCAAGAGAAGCTGTTAACCGCTGCGCATTATGTGTTGAATGGCCGTGTCATTCGCGCGACGATCTTGATCGAAATCAATTCTTTTGCTTGCAAGCTCACATATTCCTTTTTCCTGTTGGTCCCTATTCAACGGAGATAAGAAATGAAGTTCAGGGTTCTGGGAACTGCCGTCGCGGTGCTGGCAGCGGGTGGCATGCTGACGTTTGCCGCACCTAAATCGGCCACTGCGTTGCCGGCCTATGCTGCGGCAACGGGAAAACCGTGCGGTACATGCCATCAAAATCCGGCTGGCGGCGGCCCCCGCAACGCTTTTGGCGAGGCATTCGCGGCCAATGGTCACAAGCTGCCGGGAAAGAAATAGCCCAGGCCCTGGTTTCTCAGGACTTGGATTTGTGGACATAAAGGGACTCGTATGTCTGATGTTTGCGGAGTCCCTTTTTGCACCCCTGCAGTTGTACATTGGGACGATTGAATCCGATCGGCCCGCGCTTTTTTGTCGATTGGGTGGCGCCAATCAAGGACGTGTCGGGTTCTTGAATGAAGGCGTGGCGCGAATGCGAATCGGCCAAGGTTGAGACGCAATCTATATATAATGCCCCACACGATGCCCTGGAGGGACAGGTTTCATTTCGCCAACCTGTGAGATATCCTTAAAGGGAAGCTGCGTCGGAGCAAGACGACGGGGCGCTTGACGTGGGCGAACACCTGTCTAGGTGGAGAAGTGAGCCTGGGCAGAAGTGAATTAGCGAGCCAGCAGGACAAGGAATAGTATGAAGGGATTAACTGGCGCGACTTTTCTGAAGGGGTCCACTGCAAGGGTGCGGACCTTTCTCCGGGGGCTCAGCGCCAGCTTCCCTGTCTCGGCATTTGTCATCATCGGTGGCTTCGTCCTGGCATTCTCGGGGGCTTATTTCGACGGCGCGTTCGCTCAACCAATTTTCAATTCCGACGACGGTCCGGAACTTCGAAGTCTTTATGCGAACTCAGAAGATGTCGCGGGTGGCAAGCGCCTTGCAAAATCGTCTTGTGCTGGCTGTCATGGCGCAAACGGCATCAGTTCGAACCCGGGCGTGCCGCATCTTGCCGGCCAGCATCCAGCTTATCTGTATCAGGAGCTGAAGGCTTACCAGGCCCGCGATACCAATGCCATGCACAACGAGGTCGGGTTCCTGAACGACGATGCCATGATCAAATTGGCTGCGTACTATGCCAGCCTTGATCCGCCGCAACCCAGCGCGGCGACTGCCGGGAGCGTTCCTTCAACCGACCCGGTTCAAGCCGGCCAAGCCGCGGCGGCCGGTTGCGCGGGATGCCACGGCGACGGCGGCGTCAGCAAGACAGCCAGCATACCGAGCCTTGTCGGGTCGGATCCGAAAGCGCTCGTTAACGCCATGAAGGCCTACAAGAGCGGGGAACGCAAGAACGACACGATGAAGTCGATGCTTGCCAGCGTCACCAACTCGGGCATGAACAACATCGCGCTCTACTACGGGGTGCAAAAAGCGGCACGAGCCTCAACTCCCGTCGCCGGCGACAAGGCTGCGGCGGTCAATCTGGCCGCCGGCTGCGAGGGCTGCCACGGCCCCAAGGGCGTGAGCGGGAACCCCTTGGTTCCGAGCCTGGCCGGGCAGGATTCGGCATATCTCGCGAGCGCGATGCAGGCTTACAAGAAGGGAACCCGCAGCGACGATACGATGAAAGGGCTGGTCGGATCGCTCGGTGACGACACCATGAAAGATCTGGCCGCCTATTTTGCGACCCAGGAGCCGAAGGAACCGAACTTCCGCATGCCCCTGAAGGTCACCGAATGGGCCCAACGATGTGATCGGTGCCACGGTGCGAACGGCAACAGCACGGATCCGCGCATGCCGACGCTGGCAGCGCAGCGCGTGGATTACCTGGAAAAGGTGCTGCACGATTACCGGCTGGGCGCGCGCAAGAGTTCCGCGATGGCGGCAATGTCGGAAGTGCTGACCGAGCATGACGTCGAGAACATCGCGGCGTACTATGCCCGCCAGACGCCCCGTCCGGTGGTGTTTGTGATGATACCGCCTAAGTGAGTTGGGTAGGCGGCACGCGCACTGCACTGCACGTCGCCGATAAGCTAGTCAAAGTGACGCCGATAAAGGCGAGTTCGGTTGGCGTGATGCGATCACCACACATATCAAAGCGTCCACGCCGTCTTTTTTGCAAAGCTATGTTGATCGAGATCAACCACATATTCCGGTTTTGGCATTACAAATTCCAAGCACGAAACAAACGACACAAATGATTTAGCAGCCAAAGGAAATGGAAGGTAACGCTATGTCAATCAAGTCAACCCTGCTCGGAATAGGCTCGGCCGTCGCGACCCTCGCGCTGATCAGTTTCATCATGGGGGGCACGGCCGGCACGGCTGTGGCCAAACCGGAGTTTGCGCAAAAGACCGGCAAGGCCTGCGGCGCCTGCCACGCCAATCCGTCCGGGGGAGGCAAGCTCACGGCAGCCGGCGAGAAATACAAGGCCTCCCAACAGTAGGCCCTCACGGCGCCAGCAAACGATCGGCCGAGGTTTGCAAGAATGTGACAATTCGGTATGCGGTGTCGATGACATCGCATACCTAATAAGTTCGGTTGCGCGCGCTTTACGGTGGGTTCAGTTCCGATATACGTCGGCCGCTAATAGAGGCCACGAGCATTGATGGCATTGTTTTTTATGGCCGTCGACGCAACAACCTCACCGCCCGACGAGAGCAACTATACGAGCGGTAACAGGCCGTGCGGCTGGCCTGGTTTGCCAGTCCCGGACCTGGGGATGCAGCGTATTGGTGTTTCGTCTTCGACGAAACGGTCCATCCGGATGGAGCGCGAAGCAGGGCCCACTTTTCCCGGAAGATTGGCAGAGACATGGAGCTCTTCTACGCCACACGTGATGGCCAGTCGCGGCGAATCGCCGAGCGAATCGCGGACCGCCTCGCCGGCCGTGGAATCTCCGCGCTACCGCAAGATCTCGCGCACGCTGCACTCACGCCTTCAAGCATTGAGGCAGCGCGGCTGGTCGTCGTTGTTGCGGCCGTGCGTTATGGCCGGCCGCTGCCGGAAGCCGATCAGTTCCTGGCTCGTTACCGAACGCTGCGCGACCCGCCCGAACTGGTCTTGCTGTCGGTCAACTTGACGGCCCGAAAGCCGGGCAAGGACACGGTCGAAGGCAACGCGTATCTGCGCAAGTCGATCGCCAGGCACCGGCTTGCTCCGGCCCTTGCATTGGCGATTGCCGGGAAGCTGGATTATTCTCTCTATGGCTGGCTGGACCGGCAGCTGATTCGTTTCATCATGAAGCTGACCGGAGGGCCGACCGATCCCACGACTTGCATCGAATTCACACCATGGGACGTGGTCGATGACGTCGCTCTGCGGATAGCCGCACTCCACGGCAGCATCCATGCGCCGGCCCAGCAATCAGGTTCGCACACGGATTGATCGATCATGGCCGGCGGCAGGAGAAGCACTGCGATAAAAGAAAACTCCCTCAATCATTTACATAAATAATCACATCACGAATTGTGTTTCCACCGGCAGCGAGACGCGCCCCGCTCCCCTGAGCGATTAATGCCGGCTCCTCGATTTCAACCAAATTGATCTCTGTCAATGAGCGCTTGACCGGCAGTGGTTATGGAAGATTCGACTAAGGGGTGCCGCAAAGTGGGTAAGCTCTTTTTTTGAGCGTCTGGTTTGCGAGCGGTCAGCTTGGACGGAACAATCATGATCAGGTCGTACGAAGAAACCGAAGCCACAAAACGGGGCCGCGGAAAGCGCATTGCGCGGCACATGATCGGTATCCTCGTCGGCCTGATATTTCTCACTGCCGGCCTTTGGGCATCGGTCGCGAGAGCGGAGGATGCGGCGGCCGCCCCCAAGCTCCCCAACGAAGCCTGCCTCGGATGTCACGGCCTGCAGGGGTTCGCGCCGGTCCCAACGCCCAACCAGGGGCGGATGCCGATGGTCCAGCAAGATCGCTTTCTGGGCAGTGTGCACGGGAAACGGATGTGCGTCGAATGTCACACCAATATCACCAAGATTCCGCACGACAAGGTCGAGGTGAAGGTCAGTTGCGTCAACTGCCATCAGGAACAGCTGGAAGCCGCGGAGGAAGATAACAACCCCGAAAAGATCGCCAAGCTCAAGGGCGTCGCGCAGATGATCGGCCGATACATGAAGTCGATCCATGCACAGCCCAGCAAGGCGGATCAGTCGCACACCAACGCCACCTGCTACAATTGCCACGACGCGCACTACATTTATCCGAAGGGCAGCCCCAACCGAAATTGGTGGCGGCTCAATCTGCCGTACGCATGCGGCGCTTGCCACGCCGCGGAGCTCGAGGCTTACAAGACCTCCGTGCACGGCAAGGAGGTGTTGCAGAACGGCGATCCGAAAGCGGCCATCTGTTCGGACTGCCACACCACGCACGATGTCGCGGACCCGTCGCTCGACTCGACCAGGTTGGTGATCACCAAAAACTGCGGCAATTGTCATAAAGAGCAACTAAAGTCCTACATGTCGACCTACCATGGTCAGGTCAACACGCTGGGCTTCGCCCATACTGCCAAATGTTTCGACTGCCACGGCAACCACGCTATTCAGCGCGTGGCTGATCCGGCCTCTACCATGCATCCGGACAATCGCCTCAAAACCTGCCAGAATTGTCATCTCGACGCGACACCGGGTTTTGCGACTTTCCAACCGCACGCGAACGATCACGATTTCGACCGTTATCCCTACACATGGATCGCATCGAAATTCATGATCGCGCTTCTTGGGGGGACCTTCGCATTCTTCTGGGCGCACTCGGCGCTCTGGTACATCCGCGAACTGATCGACCACAGGCGGAACAAGAGCCGACCGCACGTCCTGACCGACGCGCTGAAGGCCAACGGCGGCGAGCCCGTCAAGTATTACCGGCGCTGGCCCGCCATCTGGCGCATCGCTCACCTCAGCTTCGCGATCTGCGTTATCATGTTAGTGTTCACGGGCATGACCCTGTTCTACGCCGACGTCGGCTGGTCGCCGATTATCAGCAAGCTGTTCGGCGGCCCGCGTGTCACCGGGGTCGTGCACCGAGTCTTCGCCTCCGCCTTCGTCGCAATCTTCTTCTGGCACCTCAGCTATGTGTTCTTCCGGATTGGACGGAACTGGAAGACCTTCCGCTGGTTCGGTCCCGACTCGATGATCCCCAGCCTGTCCGACCTCAAGGATGCCGTCGGCATGTTCAAGTGGTTCTTCGGTCTCGCGCCGAAACCGGACTTGGATCGCTGGACCTATTGGGAGAAGTTCGACTATTGGGCGCCGTTCTGGGGCGTCACCATCATCGGGCTAAGCGGCGCCATGCTGTGGTTCAAAGGCTTCACCGCCACCTACCTGCCTGGCTGGGTATTCAATGTCGCCACGATTTTCCACGGCGAAGAAGCGGTGCTGGCCGCCGGATTCCTGTTTACGGTTCACTTCTTCAATAACCATTGGCGACCCGACAAATTCCCGCTGGATATCGTCATGTTCACCGGCGTGATGCCGCTGGAGGAGTTCAGGCGGGAGCATCAAGTCGAGTACGATCGTCTGGTCCAGGATGGAGAGCTGTCGAAGTACGTGGTTGACGCGCCATCGCAACCGCTGACGCTCGCCTCCAAGATACTGGGCTTCACGCTGATGGCTTGCGGCTTGACCCTGCTCGTCATGGTAACGAACGGTTTCCTCCATCACCTGTTTGGAGGATGATAGCGCCGAAACGACAGACGAAAACGCGTCAAAGAATGGAGTTGTCCATCAAAGGGTACGATTCAGCTAGGTACAGTTGATCGGACGACTGTGGCTTGAGCTTCCGTCATCTGTCGAATTGCATCCGACGCTGTGAAGATCACCGCGAACCGCGAGGTGCCCGAGACGGAGAGCTGGGCCAGAGTACAAAAAGGCGAGCTGAAGCTGGACTGATACTCGTCCGTGCGGACGGAAATAAGCCAGCCGGCATGACGGAGAATACGATGAACGAACCATCTGGCGCGACTTCCATCCGAGAACATATCGCAGGTGTCCGGGGTTTTCTCTGGCGTCCGAGTTACCGCAGCTTGCTCCCGGCATTGATCGCCGCGGCGGCGTTGTCGGGCGCTTGTTTCCAGAGCGCCTCCGCTCAACAGACGACAGCGCCTAAGGCGGGCGCGGAACTGCGACCCCTTTCTGCAACCGCAGACGATATTGCGGAAGGCAAGCGAATAGCTGACTCTTCGTGTATCGGCTGTCATGGCGCAAACGGCATCAGCTCGAATCCGGGCGTGCCCCATCTCGCCGGTCAGCGCCCGGTTTACCTCTATCTCGAGATGAAAGCCTACCAGGCCCGCGATAACAACGCGATGCACGGCAAGGTAGGGAGCCTGAGCGACGATGTTCTGGTCAAATTGGCCGCTTATTTTTCCAGCCTTAGTCCGCCGCCGCCCAGCGCTGCGAGTAGCGATACCTTCAACCGATCCGGTTCAAGCCGGCAAAGCCGCGGCGGTTGGCTGTGTTGAATGCCATGGTGACGGCGGCGTCAGCAAGACGGCCGGGGTGCCCAGCCTTGTCGGGTCCTATCCGCAGGCCCTCGTTAACGCCATGAAGGCTTACAAGAGCGGGGAACGCAAGAACGACATCATGAAGACCATGTTCTCGGGCACTACCGACGCGGGCATGAACAACATCGCGCTCTACTACGCGGTGCAAAAGGTAGCGCGAGCCCAAACTCCCGTCGCTGGCGACAAGGCTGCGGCGGCCAGCCTGGCTGCTGGCTGCGAGGGCTGCCACGGCCCCAAGGGCGTGAGCGGGAACCCCTTGATTCCGAGTTTGGCCGGGCAGGATTCGGCATATCTCGCGAGCGCGACGCGGGGTTACAAAAAGGGAACCCGCAGCGACGACACGATGAAGGGTCTGATCGCATCGCTCGATGACAATTCCATCAAGAATCTGGCCGCCTATTTTGCGTCCCAGGAGCCGAAGGAGCCGAGCTTCCGGATGCCTCTGAAGGTCACTGAATGGGCCGAACGATGTGACCGGTGTCACGGTGCGAACGGCAACAGCACGGATCCGCGCATGCCGGCGCTGGCGGCGCAAAGCGCGGATTACCTGGAAAAAGTGCTGCACGATTACCGGCTGGGCGCGCGCAAGAGTTCCGCGATGGCGGCCATGTCAGAAATGCTGACCGAGCACGACGTCGAGAACATCGCGGCCTACTATGCCCGCCAGCCGGCTCGCTCGATTATGTTTTTGGCGCCACCCAAGTGAAGAGAACGGGCATCTAGGCCCTCGCTTGTTCGCCAGGTCTGATACACGCTCCGCTGACGGATGTGGGCTTCGTAGAAGATCTGTCACCTGAAGGAGGCGACGCCGATCGCGGCGTGACCTCCTGTGGACCGAAGCGCCAGGACGATTCGCGGGCGCGTGCAGGCGATCCGGGAAATGTCTCAATCGCCTGTCTGCAGGTCGGAAAGCAAGGCTCTTTCCGCGCCACGAGGGCAAATCGGCAACGACTGCGGAACTAATCGACGCGATCAGGCAAGCCGAGGGGGCCGTCGAGCGTCGGAGGCGTGCAAAAAGCCGAGATTAAGGGCGCAGGACGATCACGTCCCGACCGGGCGGAAGGTGCCCACAGTAATACAGTCTTAATGTTCGAATTTGTTTTCTGGCGGGGCGTCGGAATCATTGATCGAAATCAATGATCGCAGGCAGGCCTTCGTATCTGAAGTCCGCTTGCCGGTAGTGGGATTGTGTTCTATTTCAATGGGGCCGCTGGCGTGAAGGCAACGGCGTGAGTATGAATTTGAGGTCCCGTCTGTGTGAGACCGAGGGTCGGTCGTTCGTTCTGTGGGCATCGCGAGATGGAATGTGCTCGGTTGGAGCGCCGATTGCGCAAGTTGGAACTGGGCTAACACTTGTCTATGCGGATGGAATAGGCCTGCCGGCAGGACGGAAAATACGATGAACGGATCGACTAGCGCGACTTCTCTGAAGGGCCGTATTGCGGGCGTTGAGGCTTTTCTTTCGCATCTGAGCGCCCGATCCCACCTTCCGACCTTGGTCGCGGCGGGATGCATGATCGTCGGAATCCTGTTCTCGGAGGGGACGGTTCAAAGCGCATCCGCTCAACAGTTGCAGCCAGGTGCGGAACTGCGAACCCTCCAGGCAAGCCCTCAAGATATTGAGCAAGGCAAGCGCATCGTAGAATCTTCCTGTGCCGGCTGTCATGGTGCGAACGGCGTTAGCCAAAGTCCCGGCGTGCCAAATCTGGCCGGTCAGCGCTCGGCTTACCTGTATATCGAGCTGAAGGCCTACCAGTCTGGTGCCCGCGGCGCGAGCGCGATGAGAAACGTGGTCAAGTCTCTGGACGACGATTCGCTGTTCAAAGCGGCCGTTTACTTTGCCAGTCTCGACCCTCCGCAGGTCAATGCAAATAGCCCAAAGGCTGCAACAGTTGACCCTATTCAAGCCGGCAAGACCGTCGCGGCTGGCTGTGCCGGGTGCCATGGCGACGCCGGGATCAGCAAGACTCCCGGCATGCCGAGCCTTGTCGGACAGGATCCGAAATACCTTGTCGCCGCGATGACGGCGTACAAGAGCGGGCAACGCAGGAACGACACGATGAAGGCGATGCTCGCAAGCGTCACCGATGCGAACATGAATAACGTCGCGCTCTACTATGGGATGCAAAAGCCCGCGCGAGCCCAGACTCCCGCCCCCGGCGACAAGGATGCCGGCGCGACGACAGGTGCGGCCTGTGCGGGGTGCCACGGCGCGGACGGCGTGAGCGGAAGTCCGACGACACCAAGCCTTGCCGGACAGGATGCCGCGTATGTCGCGAACGCGCTGCAGGCTTACAAACTGGGAACCCGCAGCGATGAAACCATGAAGGGTTTGGCGGCGTCGCTTGACGATGGCGCCATCAAGAATGTTGCGGCCTTTTACGCCGGCAAGGAGCCGAAGCAGCCCAACGTACGCAAGCCCCTGACCGCCGAGGAATGGGCGCAGAGGTGCGATCGTTGTCACGGTGTCAATGGCAACAGCACGGATCCACGATTGCCGGCCCTGGCGGCGCAACGGCTGGAGTATCTGGAAAAGGTTTTGCAGGACTATCGAACAGGCGCGCGCAAGAGCCCTCAGATGGCGGCAATGTCCGACATGCTGACGGAGCAGGATATCGCCAACCTTGCGGCATATTATTCCGGCCAGAGGGCGCGCGGGGTGGTATTGGTGAAGTTGCCATCCAAGCAGGGGACGAAGTGAGCAGGGTAGTTGAAGTCTGGCATCTGGGTTAATCGCCAACATCAAAGGGAGGCTGTCGATGAAACGAGTACTTTTGAGTGCAGGAATCGCCGTCGTAATCGGGATCGGCGGCGCGCATGCCGCGGGGGATGCGGCGGCCGGCAAGGCAAAGGCAGCTGTCTGCGCCGGATGCCACGGAGCAAACGGCGAAGGGATCGCGCCCAATCCCGCATTGGCGGGCAAGAGCGAAGAGGTGCTTGTCGCGGCGTTGAAGGACTTCAAATCGGGCAAGCGCGACAACGCGATCATGAAGGGAATGACAGCCGCTCTCACCGATGGGGACGTGGCAAATTTGGCTGCGTACTTCGCATCGCTCAAAGCGAAGTAAAATCGAAGTAACAGTAGCGAACGATCCTCGGGCGCGATGGCCCGGGGCGAGGTGCGAGCCGCCCTTTCATGTAGCGGTCCTGTCAGGTTCAAGGGGATTAGATTATGGCTGAGCAGCCACCACTCCACCGGCTTTATCGTCACTATACGGAGCTGCCGTATAGCCAGCGCGTCTTGTATACGATGACGCTTCTGGTGCTCGGGTTGGGCTACGTGTTTGCCCTGATCTACGTCTTTCACAGCTACGCCGGCCGCGGCACGGGCAACAAGATGATGCTCTCGTACGAGGATCTTGTCGTCGCCTACAGCGGCAGCGGGAAGGGTTCGCGCCTCGAATTGGCATTGCAAGGACCGATGGCGAACATGTTGCCGCCCGACGAAACGAAAGTCATCATCGCCTGGGTTCAGCAAGGTTCCGATCGCGCGAAGTATGAAAAGGAAATCAAACCGATGTTGGACAAGCGCTGTATGGGCTGCCACGATGGCAGCAACCCGCATCTGCCGAATTTGAGCAGCTATGACACCATCAAGAAGGTGACGGAGCAGGATACGGGAACGGATGTCTTCACGCTGGTTCGCGTCTCGCACATCCATCTGTTCGGTCTGACCTTCATCTTTTTCATCATGGGCCTGATGTTTACCCATGCCTATGTGCGGCCGGTCTGGCTCAAATGCATGATCGTCGCGCTTCCCTATTGCGCCATCGTCATGGATGTCAGCTCATGGTATTTCACCAAGCTGTTTCACCCTTTCGCCTGGATGGTGTTGTTCGCCGGCGCATTGATGGGCATATGCTTCGCCTTCATGTGGCTGGTCACCATGTACCAGTTGTGGTTCTCGCCACCGCCTGCATTGGTTGCCGAGAGAGTAGGTGGCGATATGGCCATCGTCGGCTGAGTGCCGGCAAAGCAGCGTAATGTGCGCACGACGATGCCCGGGCAAGTGAGAAGATAGAGCGCTTGCCCGGGGTTCCGCACTGGAGCCTGATCGGTTCTGACTGAATCAGAACCGAGGCTCTGGTGTTCTTGTTCTGACCCGTTTTTTCTGCGCGAACCGGTACCCACTTCGCTCGAAAACGCGCTAGCAGCCCGGACAGGATCTGACCGGGGTCGGCGAAATTCGCGGGCTCTGCCTGTCCGCTCGACGGGCTACCCCCTTGCGATCTGCCGCCGCCGGCCTGATGCGCGCGAGCTTTCCAACGCCGTCGCTCGCGAAAGAATCTTTCCGAAGAATTTTTTCCGATTGCAGAAGTCGTAGAGCCGCTGTGTCACCGACCGGAAACGGCGGTTCAATTTTGTTACCGACCGGAAACGGTGATTTGATTTGAGTCAATTACTCAAATTCCGCATTTCGGTAATTGGGTATTTGAGGAAATGATTCCCGCGCCCTCCCGATAGAAGAGGGAACTCTAAGAGGGACTTCGATGAAGAACCCACCGCGAATCCGGTGCCGTGAACGCGCTTTGCGATATTCCGACGGGGTGGCGATTTCAATCACACGCAACTTGATCTTGAACGGTTAGCCCCAGGAAACGGGGAAACGGGAACGCCATGCCTCGACATATCTTCAGACTGATCTTGGTTATCCTGGTCTTCGTCGCGGCAGCGTATAGCGCGAAGAAATTCTTTACTGCCAAAACGTTCTTCGAATACGGCCATTACAGGGGTGATTCGGTCGCGGAGATCGCCTTGGACAAGCCGAAATTCAAGGGGGTTGCATACTGCGCGTCATGCCATGCGAAGCAACTCGCGGAATGGTCCAATGGCGTGCACAACAGTTCCGACATCGGAAAGATCGTTAAATGCGAGGTGTGTCACGGGGCCGGCGGCGAGCGCGACGATCCCGACCCGTACAAGGGGGCTGCCACCGGCCCGGAACACCCGAAGAATCTCAAAATGGTCGTCCCGACCGACACGCGAAAGCTCTGCACCTTTTGCCATGAAAGAATGACGGGCAGGCCGCTGCAGCAGCGTCAAATCGTGGTCGCCGACCACGCCGGGACGCAGCAGTGCGTTGTTTGTCACAACCCGCATTCGCCGAGGCTCAATCTGACGCCGCCGGCAGAAACGGCGGCCCAGGCGGGTGATCCCGTCGTCGGCAAAGCCAAGGCCGCGGCCTGTGCGGGCTGTCACGGTGCGGAGGGCGTCAGCAAGAATCTCCCCGGCCCGAGCCTCGCCGGACAGAACGCGGCATATTTTACCGAAGTGCTCAAGGCATACGGTTCGGGGGCGCGCAACAATCCGATGATGAGCCCCACGGCTCAGGGGGTGAGCGCCGAAGATGCCGGTCATCTCGCGGCTTATTTCTCGGGATTGAAATGCGAAGCCGCGCCGGCGGCGGATGCGAAGGCCGCATCGGCAGGTCAGGCGATCGCATCGAGGTGTACCGCCTGTCACGGCGCCGACGGACACGCCAGCAATGGCGCCTGGCCAAATCTTGCCGGGCAGTCCAGGGATTATCTGATCAACGCCATCAAAGCCTACAAGAGCGGCGGTCGCAGCAACGGCATGATGGCTGGAGTCGTGAAGGACTTGAGCGATGCGGATGCGGAAAACGTCGCGACCTATTACTCCAGCGCTGGATGTAAGTAGGATTTGTGGACAGGACTTGGCCGAACAGATAGTTGCCCAGGAGCACATGTAAATGGAAGACAGGGAAGAGCTCGAAGGCCAGCAGAAGGGACGGCGAGAATTTCTGAGCTGCCTCGGAAGCGCCCTTGCATGTGGCGCGGCAGCCGCGGCGGCAAGTACCGTAGCGACGGGAACTGTCGTTGCGACCGCTGCGGAGGCGGCGGAGGCCGAGGCGCCGCCGATCCCGGCAATACCGGGATATGACTGGACCAAGCATCAATGGGCATTCGGCGTCGATGCCACCAAGTGCATCGGCTGCTTGCGCTGCGTCGAGGCGTGCAAGAAGGAAAATAATGTTCCCCTGGATGCGCATCACTTCCGCACCTGGGTCGAACGATACGTGACGCTGGAGGGCGAAGAGAACGCTCACGTCGACAGTCAGGCCGATCCGGTCAACATCGCGGCCTCCGGCTCCGAACGTGAATTCCGCTTCGCCGATCGCTACAAGGACGCCAAAGTGGAGCTGGCGTTCTTCGTTCCCAAGCTGTGCAACCACTGCACCCACCCGGCTTGCGTCCAGGTGTGCCCAACCGGAGCGACCTACAAGACCGAGGATGGGGTCGTCGTCATCGACCACACCTATTGCATCGGTTGTCAGTATTGCGTGCAGGCTTGCCCTTATGGCGCGCGCTATTTCAACGAGGAAAAGGGCGTCACCGACAAATGCACGTGGTGTTACCACCGCATTACCAAGGGACTGAAACCGGCCTGCGTGGAAGTTTGCCCGGTCGGCGCGCGCATCTTCGGCGATCGCAACGACAAGCAAAGCCCGATCAGCCAATTCATTCAGAATAACCGCGTTTCCGTGCTGAAACCGGAAACCGGCAATGCGCCGAATGTCTTCTATATCGGCATCGACAAGGACGTGAGCTGATGGAAACTCTACTGCACGCCGCTCCATTCACCGGCTACGTTTATCCCAACGAGACGATCATCCCGTGGACGGTGCTGATCGTGGTCTATCCCTATCTGACCGGGCTGGTCGCCGGCGCCTTCACCATCTCGAGCCTGTATCAGGTGTTCGGTTTCCAGCAATTGAAGCCGGTGGCGCATTTCGCGCTGCTGGTTTCGCTGTGCTGCATGGTTGTCGTGCCTCTCCCGCTGTTGTTGCACCTCGGTCGCCCCGAGCGGGCATTCAACGCCATGATCACGCCGCATACGACGTCGGCGTTCGCCATCTTTGCCTACGCGGCCGCGTTCTACGTCATTCTGCTGATGCTGGAGACATGGTTCGTATTCCGGCCGCAAATCGTGCAGGCGTCCAAAACCACGAAGGGGCCGGTGGGATGGATCTATCGCGTGGCGACGCTCGGGTCGGACGACCTCTCCGAGAAGGCCATGAGCTACGACAGGAAATGGCTGTTCGCGCTGGCGATCATCGGCATTCCCGGCGCTCACGGTCTGCATGGCTACGTCGGTTTCGTCTTCGGCTCGCTGAAGTCCCGCGAATGGTGGTCCTCCGATCTCATGCCGGCCATCTTTCTGTTTTCCGCGATCATCTCCGGTACGGCGCTGGTGATCGTGCTCTACGTCCTGTCGTGCAAGCTGCGTAAAGTCCCGGTCGACCTGTCATGTCTGAAAGTCATGGCCTATTCGCTGTGGGGCTTCATGATGTTTACCCTGCTGCTGGAAGGGCTGGAATTTGCCAGCATGGTCTATCGCGGCCGGGAAGGCATCGAAATGATCATGACGTTCGTCAAGGGCCCGCTCCTCGTTCCCTTCTTCATTCTTCAGTTGGGGGTCGGGTCCGTGCTGCCGCTCTGCGTCATGACCTTCCTGATTTGGCGCGGCACCACCGGGCGGGCGCTGATCGTGGCCGTCACCACGAGCTCGTGCCTGGTGCTGATCGCGGTATTGATGATGCGCTATAATGTGGTCATCGGCGGACAGGAAATTGCGAAGACCGGCAAGGGGTTGCTTGCCTATCATCCGCCGGTTTTCGCCAGGGAGGGGTTATTCGCAGCGGGATGCGTGCTGGTTCTGCCGTTCATCTTGTTGTCGATATTGGTCCGTTTTCTGTCGCCCTGGCACGAGGCTGAAGCCGCCGCTCACTGACCGCTTGCTTCCGGAACAGATTTCATCAGCAAAAGCCAGGGTTCGCCCTGGCTTTTTCGTTCACAGCGCTTCAGTCCGCGATCAGCGAGCGGAATATCCTCCGATTGCCCTCCTGACGCGTGGTCCAGATGAGTCGGTCTTGACTGCGGCGGTTGGCGGCGTCCTGGCCGGAAGCTCCCATTTTCCATGGTTGAGCAGACCCTTCCCCAGCTGCCAGATCGCGGAAAAAGCGGGCATTTCGATTTTTTGGCCGAATTGGTCCGGTTTCTGCCCCATGGCGCGAGGCTGAAATCGCCTTGGCGAAGGGGGCTCCGTAGTCGTCGCTACCCGACCGCGGGCCTCCGGAACAAATTTCGACAGAAAGAGCCAGGGTTCGCGCGGGTTTTTTTAATTCACAACTGTTCAGCTCACGACCGGCGAGCGGAATATCCTTCGATTGCCTCACTGACGCGTGGTCTGGATGAGTCGGCATTGACTGCGGCGTTGGGTGGCGTCGTGGCCGGAAGTCTCCACTTTTCCGGGCTGAGCAGACCGCTTCCCAGCAGGCAAAGCACTGAAAAAAGCTGGAATTTCCGATTTCTTTCCGAAATGTTAAGAGTGTGGCTTTTTTGCAATATCTACACGCACTATAGAGGTTCACAAACGCTTGAACGATGTGGTTTCCGACGGTTGAAGGCGGGGGCGTTTTGATGAGCAGGTTGGGCGATTTTGACGGGTGCCTCGATAGGGGAGCGCAATATGCAACGGCATGTCATGCGCGGCCTCTGGCCAAGCTTCACTCGCTTCTGAAGACGGCGTTGGTGGGTGGGGCCATGCTTTGGCTCATTCAGCCCGCTCTCGCGGTCGGCGCGATGCCGGATCCGGGCATTTTCCCCACCTCGGGCCAGGGCGTTTACGCCGCGTTGCTCGATCTCGACGGAGCCAAGTCCGCGCAGCGCGACGATGGCGCGTTCTCCGCGCTCGCGAGCTTTGCGCAAACAGTCGGCGCGGCCCAGCCGGCTTCGCGCGGCGCGCGCCTGCAGCTCGCCGATGCCGATAACGCGGTCGATGCGCTGAAGGGTTTCCTGCAACAAAACGGAACGCCCGAAGCGCCGAAGGCGCCCGTGGTGTCGCCCGTCAGGGGCAAGTCGGCCGCCGCTCCGGTTGATGCCCACTTTGTCGGCGAGAAGGTCTGCATGACCTGCCACGCCGGCCATGCCGAATTCGTTCTCGAAGACCCTGATGGGGCGCATCGGCAAGAAGCAGCCGGGCAAGTTCGCTTGCGAAAACTGCCATGGCGCGGGTTCGCAGCACGTGAAACTGGGCGGCGGTCGCGGCGTCGGCGGCATCATTTCGTTCAGGTCCGACGACCTGTCGCGCAGCGTCCAGGACAACAACGCCATCTGTCTCGCCTGCCATGAAAAGGGCGACCGCACCTACTGGAGCGGCAGCACGCACGAAGTGCGCAACGTGGCCTGCACCAATTGCCATACCATCATGAAGCAGCGTGTCGGAGAAATTCCAGCTCAAGACCGTGTTCGAGCCCGAAACCTGCTTCCAGTGCCACAAGGATCGGCGCGCGCAAATGATGCGCTCGTCCCACATGCCGATGCGCGAAGGTAAGATGGTCTGTACCGATTGCCATAACCCGCACGGTACGGCGAATGAGAAGCTGCTGAGGACCGCTACGATCAACGAGACTTGCTACAAGTGTCATGCCGAAAAGCGCGGACCGTTCCTGTTCGAGCATTCGCCGGTGCGCGAGAACTGCCTGAACTGCCACGACGCCCATGGCTCGATCAACGAGTACATGCTGAAGATTTCGCGGCCGCGGCTCTGCAACGAGTGCCACGCGATGGGGCATGGCGTGAACAGCTGCTCTGAACGCCACTCAGATCAATCGGTCGGGCCTGTAACAACTGCCACACCCAGGTTCATGGAACCAATAGTCCGTCGGGAGCGCTCCTCCACCGGTAGAACTGATGTCCTAAACGAACGACTAAACCGACCACCGTTCGACCTCGAAACTGACTGCCCATTGGGGGGCTAAAATGAAATCGCGATCTAGCGTACTTCTCTCCTGTGCAACTGGGGCTCTGTTGATCGGTCTGGGGCCGATCACGTCGAGCGCCCTGGCCGCCGATGCCGGTCTTCCGGTCAAGGCGCCGGTGGTGGCCGCCGAGGCGCCTTGGTGGACGCACGGCTTCATCGAGTTCGGAGGGCGGGGCTTCCTCAATGACCCACCCTACGGCGGGCACATCTGGCAGGGCCAGGGCAGCCTCGCGAAGTTCTACGAGTACAAGACCGAGAAGCCAGGGCCGTTCGGCGATTTCAACTTCGCGACCGGGAGCGGCAACGGCCTCTACCAGATCAATGCCTGGGGCTATAATCCCGGTTACAGCGATCAGGCCTATGACGCCTACTTCACCAAGGCGGGCGAGCACTATCTGGACTTCCACTGGGACGAGACGCCCCACGTCTACAGCACCAGCGCCAGCACGCTCTTCACTACCAACGGCAACGCGCTGACGGTGACCAATCCGAATTTCGGCAGCCAGGCGCGCACCGCGCTCGGCGTCCCGACGACTGGGGCGACGGCTTGGCCCGGTATCACGGCGGCCAACGCGCCTGCCCTCGCCGCCGTCATCAACAACAGCCTCTCGCCCACCACCATCGGCATCCGACGCGACACCGCGTCCGTCAACTACCGGTGGACGCCGACCGACAACTGGGACATCAAAGTCGACTACTCCAACATGAGGCGGACGGGCAGCCAGGTCGACAACATCAAGCTATCGAGCGGCACGAGCGGCGTGGATATGCAAGTTGCCAAGCCGATCGCCGACACCACCCAGAACTTCGGCGTCAACGGCGAGTACATCGGCGTGACGCCGTGGGGCAAGCGCTTCAATGCCATGGCCGGCTATTTCGGGTCGGTCTACACCGACGATTTCTCAAGCTACACCGTGCAGAATCCGTTCTGCGTCCCGAACGGTGCTGGCCTAAACTGCGCTCCAGGTGCAAACACCGGCGCGCCCTTTGGGACGATGTCGACGCCGCCCAGCAACAGCATGAACGCGGGTACCGGCACCATCGGCATGGATTTGCCGCTCAACAGCCGTTACATGGGAACGGTCACCTACAGCGAAATGCTCCAGAACGCGCAGTTCCTGCCGTTCTCGAGTAACCCCGCCGTTCTCATTGGCGGAGTTCCGGCAACCTCGCTATCCCTGCTGCCGGCGCAGAGCCTGAACGGGCAGATTAACACCCTGCTGGTCAACAACGTCCTCACCACGCAGTGGAATCCCGATCTGAAGACCAAGCTCGGGTTACCGTTCTACGATTACAACAACCAAACGCCGCAGATCGCAACGATTAACACGTTCGTCCCTACCGACGGCTCCGGGAGTTCTTACCGCCCCGGTGAACCCCCTGATGCTCGGCTACAGCAAGCAGAATGGTGTCGCTGAGGTGATCTGGCGGCCGGTCAATTCGGTCAACGTGGGCTCGTCGTACGACTACGAGCACTACGACTTCACCAAATTCGACGCCAGCTCCACAAACGAGAACACCGGCAAGGTGTTCGCCGACTGGAAGCCGCAGAAGTGGCTGACGTTCCGTGCCAGCGCGAACTATGGTGAGCGTCGTGCCAACAACTATGATTATCTCGGCAACGTCGGTTTGTTCCAGTGGCCGACATCGGCGGGCGAACGCTACTCGGAATACTACCGGCAGTTGTTCCTTGATGACCGCAACCGGGCCCAGGCCAAGTTCCAGGTCGATATCGATGTGCTGCGCAACCTGACGGTTAGCCCGACGTTCAAATGGCAAGACGATCAGTTCCTCATGGCCCAGAACCAGGTGGGCCTCTACCACGACCGGTCGCTCGCCGCGGGCGTGGAAATGGGCTACGCCGCCAGTACCGACCTCAGGTTCCTGTTATCGTACATGAACGAGCAGCGGAACCAGCTTCTCGGGGCGACGAGTACGCAGGTCCCGGCCATTCCGACCGGCACTGCACTCTGGAGTCCGATATCAACGACCGGGTGAACACAATCGTCGCCGGCGTGAACTACGCGGTCATCCCGTCCCGCTTTGACCTGGGTCTGACCTATACTTGGTCTTATGGGACGAATACGCAGCCCCTGTTCTTTGCGAACGGCAACGCTCCCACCAACGCAGTCGCCGGAACCGGTATGCTGCAGTACCCGGAAGTGAGCACGACCTACCAGCGGCTTGAAGGCACGGCGAAATACGTGGTCGATCCTGACTACACCCGCAGCCTCGGCATACCCGGCCAGGTTGCGCTCAAGCTGCGCTATGCCTGGGAGCGTAACAGCGTCACCAACTGGAACAATGATTTGATGCAGCCCTACTTGGTCTACTAGCGCGTTCTTCCCGACCAGCAACTTCGGTTACATGCAGTGGCTGGCCGGGAACAACCCGAACTACAACGCCCAGATGCTCGCGGGCACCGTCGTCCTGGGCGTGGTAATTCGGTCATAGTCTAAGCGTCGTTTGCCGAAGTCTGATATGGATCAAGTAAGGCGGTGGCCTTCTTGGGTATCGGGCTTCGGCAAAGCCGTTTCTGGAAGCGGCGTTTGAGTAAAGTGACGGGATGATGCGCCAATGCGGTCATCCCGCAAAAGTTCGACGTGCACATGGGCTACAACCCTGTCCCTGGCGAACCATAATCAACCGCTCATCTTTGCTAACGGAACCGGACCAACATCAGGCGGCACATCCGGCAACCGCACCCGGTCAGTTCCCGACTGTGAACACCCAATTCCAGCGAGTGGACACGACGGCGAAATAGATTGTCGACAAGGATTTCGTCACCAGTCTGGGCCTGAAGGGCGAGGTCGCGCTCAAGCTCCGCTATGCCTGGGAGCGCAACAGCCGACCAACTGGAACACCGACACGATGCAGCCTTACATGTACCTCGTGCAGAACCAGGCCAACGAACGCTTACTATCAGGCGATGGCCGGGCAACAATCCCAACTACAACGTCCACCTGCTCGGTGGGACCGTCGCCTTTGCCTGGTAATCCCCGGCAACCGGACAGAATGGTATAAAAGTTCCACTAGACGGCGCGCCGCTTGATCGGCGCGCCGTCGTCGTTTGACCAAGTGATATGATATATGTCAAGGTCGGGCTTCCGTCCGATTGGTATCAGGACGGCGCGTTGGTACAACAAGGCTGCTCAGGCAGCGTCCGGTAAGTGACGAGATGATCCTCTGGCCGATTTTCGTATTGATGACGCTTGCGGCGGTGCTCGCCGTTTGGTGGCCGCTGGCACGGCGTCAGAAGTCCGTCCGTTCCGGAACAGATATCGCGGTTTATCGCGACCAGCTGGATGAGATCGGCCGCGACGCGGCTGCCGGCCTGATCGGCAGCGTGGAGGCCGAAGCGGCGCGGGTCGAAGTTTCGCGCCGTTTGATCGCCGCGGCGGAGACCGCAAAAGCCGCAACCGCCGTCGCGCGCGCCTGCTCCGGCCGGCCGATATCGCTGGGCAACCCTCGCCGCCGCCATCGTTCTGATTCCGCTCGGCGCAGGCGTTACCTATCTTTCGCTGGGATCGCCGAATTTCGTTCCCGTTTCGATGAACGCGGCAGCCGACGGGCAGCCGCTTCCGGCGGGGATCGAGAACACCGTCGCCGAGGTCGAGACCTATCTGCAGAGCAATCCAAAGAACGGGCGCGGCTGGGAATTGCTGGCGCCGGTCTATCTCCGCTCGGGCGCTTCGACGATGCCGTCAGGGCGCGAAGGAACGCGCTGGAGATATTCGGTCCGGACGCCGCGCGGCTGGGGGATCTCGGCGAAGCCATGGTGCATGGCGTCCAACGGCGTGGTTACCCCGGAGGCAAAGAGCCTTTTCGAGCGCGCCAACGCCGCCGATCCCGAAGACGTGATGGCGCAATATTATCTCGGGCTCAGCGCCAAGCAGGAGGGCCGCCGGGACGAGGCTTTGAAGCGGTGGACCGCGCTCGTATCGGGCGCCCGCGAGGGCGCGGAATGGCTGCCGCATGGTCAAGAATGCGCTGGCGCGGATCGATGAGAAGGGCCCGTCTTTTATCGCTCCGCCTGGTCCGCCGCTGCCGCGGCGTCCCCATCCGCCGCTGTCGCGCCGCCCGAGCATAATGGCGACGCAATTGAGGCGATGGTGGAGCGTCTGGCGCAGCGTCTGAAAAAGGACGGTTCCGACGTGCCGGGCTGGATCCAGCTCGTGCGCTCCTATCGCGTTTTGGGAAAAGCCGACAAGATGCAGGTTGCCATCGCAGATGCTCACGCCGCGCTGGCAAGTGATGGGGAAGCGCTGCAGCGCCTGGACCAGGGGCTTGCGGCGCTGGAAGCCGAGGCTCCACCCAGTGCCGCCGGTCCGGCCGCTGCCGGACCAGCGTCAGCGGTGGCGAATATTCCACCTCCGGGACCGAACGCGAGCCAGGCCGGCGCGGCCCCTTCGGCCGGTGTCGCGCCACCTGAGCATAATGGCAGTGCCGTCGACGCGATGGTCGAGCGTCTGGCCGAGCGCCTGAAAAAGGACGGTTCTGATGTGCCGGGCTGGATCCAGCTCGTGCGCTCCTATCGTGTTCTCGAAAAAGCCGATAAGGTCAAAGCGGCCATCGCCGACGCGCACGCTGCGCTGGCGGGCGATCAGGAAGCGCTGCAGCGCCTGGACCAGGGTCTTGGGGCGCTGGAAGCCGAGGCTCCACCCAGTGCCGCCGGTCCGCGCCGCGGCCGGACCGGCGCCAGCGGCGGCGAATATTCCGCCTCCGGGACCGAACGCGAGCCAGGTAGCGGCCGCCGCGCAGATGGCGCCGGCCGAGCAGAAGGGAATGATCGAAGGCATGGTCACGCGCCTCGCGCAGCGCATGGCCGAGAATGGCTCCGACGTCGATGGATGGCTTCGCCTGATCAGGGCCTATTCGGTGCTCGGCGAGCGTGACAAGGCGGTGGCTGCGGCCGCCAATGCCCGCACCGCGCTGGCCGGTAATGACGACAATCTGCGCCGCATCGGCGAACTGACGAAAGAGCTCGGACTGGAAGGTTCATGACCCGGAAACAACGGCGCCTCATCCTGATCGGCTCAAGTCTTGGCGTGCTCGCCATCGCGGTGGCGCTGGTACTCAGTTCGCTGCGCAACTCCATCGTCTTTTTCAATTCGCCGACCGATATCGCCGATAACAAGGCACCGGCCGGAAAGCGCGTTCGCCTTGGCGGCATGGTGAAGATGGGCAGCCTCGAGCGCGGCGACAATCTGCAGGTCCGCTTCGAAGTGACCGACGGCAACAAGGACATCCCGGTCAGTTACCGGGGCATCGTGCCCGACCTGTTCCGCGAAGGGCAGGGCGTCATCGCCGAGGGCCACGTCGAGCCGGGCGGTACGTTCACGGCCGACACCGTGCTCGCCAAGCACGACGAGAAATACATGCCACGCGAGATTGTCGATACCCTGAAGAAGCAGGGGCACTGGCAGGAGACCGCGGCGCCCGTCAAGCAAAGCGCAAAGTGAACCGGGAGCTATCGCCATGATCGCCGAACTCGGTCACTACGCGCTTGTACTGGCGCTGGCACTGGCACTGATCCAGTCGTGGTCGCCCGTGGTCGGTGCGCACAAGGGCGATGTCGCGCTGATGAAACTCGCGGACTCGACCGCGCTGGCGCAATTCGGCTTTGTTGCGCTGTCCTTCGGCGCGCTCACCTTCTGCTACGTGACGTCGGATTTCTCGGTCGTCAATGTTTTCGAGAACTCGCATTCGCAGATGCCGCTGATCTACAAGTTCACCAGCGTCTGGGGCAATCACGAAGGCTCGATGCTGCTGTGGGTGCTGATCCTGTCGTTCTTCGGAGCGCTGGTCGGGCTGTTTGGAACCAATCTGCCGAGCACGCTCAAGGCCAACGTGCTGGCGGTGCAGTCCTGGGTCGCCTCCGCGTTCTACCTTTTCATCCTCTTCACTTCGAACCCGTTCCGGCGGCTGGCCGAGGTGCCGGTGGAGGGTCGCGATCTCAATCCGATCCTGCAGGATATCGGTCTCGCGGTGCATCCGCCGATGCTCTATCTCGGCTATGTCGGCTTCTCCATTGCGTTCTCCTTCGCCGTGGCGGCCCTGATCGAAGGCCGTATCGATGCGGCATGGGCGCGCTGGGTGCGGCCGTGGACGCTGCTCGCCTGGATCTGCCTCACGCTCGGCATCGCGATGGGCTCCTATTGGGCCTATTACGAACTCGGCTGGGGCGGCTGGTGGTTCTGGGATCCCGTGGAGAACGCCTCGCTGATGCCCTGGCTCGCCGGCACCGCGCTGTTGCACTCGGCCGTGGTGATGGAAAAGCGAAATTCGCTCAAGGTGTGGACCATCCTGCTTGCGATCATCACCTTCTCTCTATCGCTGATCGGCACGTTCCTGGTGCGCTCGGGGGTGTTGACGTCGGTCCATACCTTCTCGACCGATCCGGCGCGCGGCCTGTTCATCCTGATGATCCTGATCGTGTTCATCGGCGGCAGCCTCGCGCTTTTCGCCTGGCGCGCGCCGTTGCTCAAGCAGGGCGGCCTGTTTGCGCCAATCTCGCGGGAAAGCGCGCTGGTGTTCAACAACCTGTTTCTGGCTACCGCGTGCGCGACCGTATTCGTCGGAACGCTCTATCCGCTGGTGCTCGAGGCGCTCACCGGCGACAAGATTTCGGTGGGCGCGCCGTTCTTCAATCTTACATTCGGGCCGCTGTTCGTGCCGTTGCTGATGGCGGTGCCATTCGGGCCGCTGCTGGCCTGGAAGCGCGGCGATCTCTACGGTGTCGCGCAGCGTCTGCTCGCGGCCATCGCCGTCGCGATGGTCGGCCTCGCCGCGACGTTCGCGATCGCCGGCACCAAGGCGGTATTCGCGCCGTTCGGAATTGGACTGGCGCTGTTCGTGATGGCCGGCGCCATCACCGACATCGCGGAACGCGTCGACCTGCGCAGCATGTCCATCGAAATCATTGGGCGGCGCGCCGCGGGTCTGCCGCGCTCGGCCTGGGGCACGGCGGTGGCGCATTTTGCACTCGGCGTCACGCTGGTCGGAATTGTTTTTGGAAGCACCTGGAGCAGCGAGCGCATCGTCGCGCTCAAGCCGACGCAAACCGTTTCCATTGACGGCTACGATCTCAGTTTCGACGGCATGAGAAGCCGGGACGGATCAAACTACCGCGAAACCGCCGCGCACTTCACCGTGCGCAAGGGCGGCACTGTGATCGGCATCATGGAACCATCGAAACGAGTCTATCCGTCGCGCGATGGCATGTCGACCACCGAGGCGGCGCTACTGACGCGCGGCGTCAGCCAGCTCTATCTCTCGCTCGGCGACAGCAATGCCGACGGCTCGATCGCGGTGCGGCTGTACAACAAGCCGCTGGTGCTGTTGATCTGGCTCGGGGCGTTGGTCATGGCGCTGGGCGGGGCGCTGTCGCTGTCGGACCGCAGGTTGCGGGTCGGCGCGCCGAGGCCGGCGGCGAAGATCGTGGCGCAACCTGCGGAATGAGTTTTTGGTCCTGCCGGGGCGGTTGCGTCGCAGCCGGCTCGGACAGGGTTTTGGGCAGGGATTAAGGATCTCGAATGGTCTGGCGCGTTCGGTTTCTTCTGGTGCTGCTGGCGCTTCTCGGCGCGACGCCGCTTCATGCCGTCCAGGTCGACGAGATCCTCCCCGATCCGGCATTGGAGACCCGCGCCCGTGCGATCTCGCACGACCTGCGCTGCATGGTCTGCCAAAATCAGTCGATCGACGATTTCGAGGCGCCGCTGGCGCGCGATTTGCGCCTGCTGGTGCGCGAGCGGCTGAAGGCCGGCGACAGCGACACCCAGGTGGTCGACTATATGGTGGCGCGCTATGGCGAGTTCGTCCTGCTGAAACCCCGGATGAGCTGGCATACCGCCATCCTGTGGGGAGCACCGTTGACGATATTGATCATTGGCCTCCTGGCGATCGGCTTCTCGGTACTGCGCCGGCCGGCCGGTACCGCGCTCCCAGAGGTTGCGGAACTCAGCGAAGGGGAGCGGCTAAAGCTAAAAGCCATCGAGCGGTCGCAATTGGATGGCGTCTAGGACGTCGGCGGGTCTGATTTCCTGATCTGGATCAAAGAAATGGTCCCGGAAATCGGCTTTATAGGGCGCAATATAATGCGGCGGATAGGCCTGTAAGGGGATACCGAGGGGTAGAAGTATCATGGATTACAACGTGTTTTTCGATCGGGCCTTGAACCAGCTTCGGGACGAGCGGCGCTACCGGGTGTTTGCCGATCTCGAGCGTCTGGCGGGCAGGTTCCCGCACGCGATCTGGCATTCGCCGGATGGTCCGCGCGATGTGGTGATCTGGTGCTCGAACGATTACCTCGGCATGGCACAGCACCCGAAGGTCGTGGGCGCGATGGTCGAGACCGCCGCGCGCATGGGCACCGGGGCCGGGGGGACGCGCAACATCGCCGGCACCAATCATCCGCTGATCGAACTCGAGCGCGAACTCGCCGGATTGCACGGCAAGGATGCCGCGCTGGTCTTTACCTCGGGCTACGTCTCCAACGAGACCGGCATTTCCACGATCGCCAAACTGTTGCCGAACTGCCTGCTGCTGTCGGATGCGCTCAACCACAATTCCATGATCGAGGGCGTGCGCGTTTCCGGCTCCGAAAAACAGGTGTGGCGCCACAACGACCTGGAGCATCTGGAGCAATTGCTGCGGGCGGCGGGACCCGGCCGGCCGAAACTGATCCTGTGCGAAAGCCTGTATTCGATGGACGGCGACGTCGCGCCGCTGAACCGCATCTGCGACCTGGCCGAGCGCTACGGCGCCCTGACCTATGTCGACGAAGTCCACGCCGTGGGCATGTACGGGCCGCATGGCGGCGGGATCACTGAGCGGGACGGCGTGGCGGACCGGATCGATGTCATCGAGGGCACCCTGGCCAAGGCCTTCGGCTGTCTCGGCGGCTACATCGCGGCGAACGCCAACCTGATCGATGCCGTGCGCTCCTACGCCAACGGCTTTATTTTCACTACCGCGCTGCCGCCGGCGATCTGCGCGGCGGCCACTGCCGCGATCCGGCACCTCAAAACGTCGCAATGGGAGCGCGATCGCCATCAGGACCGGGCCGCCCGGCTGAAGGCCGTGCTCAACGCCGCGGGTCTTCCGGTGCGGCCGAGCGACACCCACATCGTTCCAGTGCATATCGGCGACGCCGAGAAATGCAAGGCGACGAGCGATATCCTGATGTCGGAATACGGCATCTACATCCAGCCGATCAACTATCCGACGGTGGCGCGCGGCCAGGAGCGGCTGCGGATCACGCCGTCGCCGTATCACGACGATGCGCTGATGGATCGCCTCGCCGAGGCGCTGGTGGATGTCTGGGACCGGCTCAAGCTGCCGCGCCAGCCTCAAGTCCTCGCCGCGGAATAGGTCCTGCACCGCCTGGCCTCGAGGTCAGGTGGGGCGATCACCGAACGTGGGTTGGTTCGCCGACCAAGGCGCGCGCAAACTGCAGGATTCATTTGACCATGTTGAGATTGATTTTCGCGGCCGTTTGCACGGTTCTGTTCGTCACAAACCTGCAGGCCGCAGGTGCAGCCGATCTCAGCGCCGCCAAGGCGGCGGTTGAGAAGGGCAACAGCGACGAAGCCATCCAGCTGTTCACCCAGGCGTTGGCGGCAGGGGATCTTTCAGCCGACGATCAACTCGCCGCGCGCAGGGGCCGCGGCCGGGAATATTCGGCCAAGAGCCTGATTGCCGACGCGTTCGATCGGCATGACGACGGGCGTCGTTTGCGCGACAATGCGATCGCCGACTTCGCCGCGGCGATCGGCATCAAATCAGATGACGCAGGCACCTTCGTCGAGCGCGGGCAGGACTACCACCTGAACCAGCAATACGACCCCGCGATTGCCGATTTCAGCGCCGCGTTGAAGCTCAACAATTCTCCCGCCACGCTGCTGCAGCGGGCGGCGAGCGAGCGCGCCAAGGGCGGCTATCAGGAAGCTATCGCCGACTGCACGGCGGCGCTGGCCAGCGATGTCCGGGATGCCGGCCTGGACGCCTGGGACATCTACAGCGAACGCGGTTCCGCCGAGTTTCTGGCCGGGCGTTACGATGAAGCCGCCGCCGATTTCGACAAGGCGATCGCGCTGGGTGCGAGCTCCCGTGCCGACGATGTGCTGTGGCTTCCCTACCAGTTGGCGTGGCTGCATATTGCCCACGCGAGGGCGGGCCGCAATGATGCCGAGCAGCTCAAGAGTTTTTCCGGCAAGTTCAACCAGGCGCAATGGCCGGGAACCCTGATTTCGTTTTTCCTCGGCGAGAAGCGGTTTGAGGAGGTGTCGTCGGCATCGAACCACGGAGCGATGGGGCGCGGCCGGGAATGTAACCTGTCACTGTTCGTAGGCGAAGATGCCCTGGGCAAAGGCGATGGCGCGCAAGCACAAAAGCTTCTCCAGCGCGCCCACGAAGTCTGCAACGTTCATACCCTGCCGTATCTCGTCGCGGTTACCGAACTGAATCGCATGAAAAAGTGAGTTGGGGTGACGTCGACTGACACCCGGTTCCCGCGGTCCTGGCTTTGGAATGATCGGAATGCGTCGTGACGTCGACGTCAGGTCTGCCGAGGCGCGCCGGGTCAATTCATTAGCCGCCGCTGGTATTTCAGCAAGCGTTCCTTGATCTCGGCCAAATTCATCAGGGCTTCGGCGATCGTGAGCGCGGTGAGTTGTTCCGGTCCCGCCTCAATCCGCATCGCCTCGGCAGTTCGCGTTTCCGCGAGCCTCCGGAGCCCGTCCGGACTTAACTGGCTGCTCAATGCAGGTTTTGCCATGGCAAACGTCCCCGCTGCAACGCGCACGCTTGGTGACCTTTCCGGCAATCCTTTTTCTGGCAATCCCTTCGTCCGCCCGGTATCCGAAAATCCCGAAGGCTCCTGAAACCCGGCGAATTTCAAATCTCAGATCTGGGCCTGGTAGCTTCTGCCCATAACCAGATGCGTCTCCTCCAGGCCGGTCAAAAATACCGCCTTGGGAACGACGCGAATGACGTTTCTCTGCTCCAGCTTGGCGATCGTGCGACTGACGGTCTCGAGTTTCAGGCCAAGAAAGTCGGCGATGTCCTGACGTCGCATCGGCAGCGGCACGGATTCCGAAACGCCCCGGATGCGCGCCAGCCTGTTGCGCCAGCCGACGAAGAACATTGCAACTTTTTCCTCAGCCGACCCATTGCCGAGCAGCAGCAATTGATCCTGGGCCATGTCAAGTTCACGGACCGTGGATTCGATCATTAGCCGCATGATGCTGGGGCTGGATTGAATGAATTTTGTAAGCTCGTCGCGCGAAAACCGGCACAAGGCGACTTCGCCGATGGCTTCGGCCGAGAAGCTATACCGCCTGGCGAGAGGCATGCCGAGGAAATCGCCCGGCAGCGCAAATGCTACAACCTGACGCCGTCCGTCCGGCAGCAGTTTGTAGAGCCGGACGACGCCCTGGGAAAGACCGAACACGGCATCTGCAGGCTCCCGCTCCGAAAAGATCTTCTTTCCCGAGCGAAAATAGACCTGGGTCGCAAGCCGCTGAAATTCCCGGAGTTCCGTCGCATCGGCAGCTGTTCCGCAGAACAGAGTTGGAAAGAAAGCGCGCTGCATCCGGCACCCCGATATCGGCTTCCTGCACTTAACTCCAAAAGGGTCCAGCGCATTGCACTCGCAGCTCCATGATGAAGCCTGCCAGACCGAAATATAGTTACAGTTGCGGCCAGCAAAGCGATTTGACCTAAGTCAAATGGCCGCGTGGTTCCCGCGGCCGGTCCGAGGCCAGGCCGGATGGTTTGATCTAGCGCAATGCCCGAGGCGTCGGGCTTGCGCTAGCCTTTTTTCAAGCGGCGATTGGTCAGGGTCTGTCGATGCCGAAGATCATAGATATCTTGCTGGAAGAGCATCAGAACATCGAAAAGCTGCTCCTCGTTCTGGAGCACGAACTCGAGGTGTTCGACCGCAGCGGCCGGCCGGACTATGAGATCATTCAGTCGATCATCGACTACTTCCAGGACTATCCCGAAACCTGCCATCATCCCAAAGAGGATATGATATTCCGCAAGCTGAAAGCGCGGGACGCGGCTGCGGCGAAAAGCGTCGGCGAAGTGGAGGCTGAGCACGAGGTCGAAGCCAGACGTTTGCGCAGTTTTGCCCTTGCCGTCGACTCTGTCCTGGCGGGCCAGGAAATCCTGCGCGAGAGCTTCCATACGGCAGCGCAGGAATTTGTCGAACATCAACGCCGGCATCTGCAAAAGGAGGAGCGGCTGCTGTTTCCGGCCGCCATGAAGACCCTGCGCCCCGAGGACTGGGCGGAAATAGACGCGCGGCTGGACGACAGGCAGGATCCGTTGTTCGACGCCGTGGTCGAAGAGAAATTTCATAACCTGCAAGAGACGATATTGCGCTGGGAGCGGGAGACCGAGGAATCCCGTGCAGCGATGGCTCGAACTTAGCCCTGAGGATCAAGCTTTCGGCAGCGGTGCCTCTTTCGGCGCGCAGGATTTTGCGTCCCGAAACGTGCGGACAAGCGCGCAAGTTTGTGACGAAATCGCTCGGCCTTGCAGATAGCCGGAAAGCTGCGGATCGTCCGCACCAGCCCCCGGCGCCGTGGTTCGCTCATTTTCTCGGTGTTGGCAGGTCGATGCGCTCGTCCGAAAATTCCGGCGGCCCCTCCGTGAGCCTGCGGATGCGGCGTTCGCGTTCCTCGGTCGGAAGCGACGGATCGAGCAAATGATCGATTTGCTTGACCGCGAGATTTTCAATTTCAAGCGGACCGCGCTGGGCGGAGCGCTGCGAATCGGAAATCGTCGGAGCGCTTAGGCCGAGTTCGACCAAATGGCGAATGGCGTCGGAGCGGACCATGTCATGAGCTTCCGCCCACGCATCGACATCGGCGGTCAGTCCTTCCGACAGTTTCACAGCGCTGATGGCATCGCGACCCGAGCTGGGACGGCGGATCGTTTGGTTGGGACTCTTCTTGCTAAAGTCGGGCACCCTCTAAATCCGCCGATCGACACTCGCTATGACTAACCGTTTTTCGGCTTGGGCGATTTGACCCCGATCAATTGGTGGTGGTCTACGGGATTTTCCAAGCCATAGCAGGCAAATAGCTTCTTTAATAACATGCGCTTAGGCTTGCGAGAAACATCAGGCCCGGTTCGGTCGTAGCTATGCGGCGAGCCGCGGCGGCCCTGAAAACGGGTTGTTTTCGGGAGCCGTCCTACCAATATGCGGCTTCGTAGCGTCAATCGCGAACCCAAATCCTAAATCCGCCCGTATCCGTTCGACGTATTTGTTCAACGATTGCAGAACCTAGACGGTCCCGCATCCATGACCACGCCCAACGGCAGCGACAGGTTCTACGGCAGCATTCCGGTCTTCCGCGGCTTTGCAAGCCTAATGGACCCGGCGCTGTATTCGCCGCTGCCTGACGATTGGACCATCGGCGTTGCCGACATTGTGGAATTGACCAAGGCGATCGCGGAGGCGCGGTACAAGGCGGTCAATATGGCCGGTGCCGCCGTGATCGCGGCGGTCACCAATGCGCTGGATGGACGCGAGTTCCCTTTCGTGTTCGGCGGCGACGGCGCCAGCTTTGCGGTGTCGCCGGCCGATCTCGCGCGCGCCCGCGACGCGCTGGCGGCGACCGCGACCTGGGTCATGGAGGATCTCGACCTCGCGATGCGGGTGGCGCTGGTGCCGGTCGCCGCTGTCCGCGCGCAGGGCCTGGATGTCCGCGTTGCCCGGTTCGGGCCGTCGCCGAACTTGTCCTATGCGATGTTTTCCGGCGGCGGTCTCGGCTGGGCCGAGACCGCCATGAAGCGCGGCGAGTTCGCGGTCAATGTCGCACCGTCGGGCGCGCAGCCCGACCTCACCGGGCTGTCGTGCCGGTTCCAGGAAATTCCCTCGGTGCGCGGTCTGATACTGTCGGTGCTGGTGGTGCCGGCGCGCGGCGCAGACGCTAGCGCCTTTCGCACGCTGGTCGAAGATGTTGTCGCGCTGGTCGAGCGCAGTCCGGATTCGGGGCGGCCGGTGCCGCCGGGCGGGCCGGCGCTGCGATGGCCGCCGGCGGGCGTCGAGTACGAGGCGCGCGCCAGGCGCGGAGGGGCGCTGTTCAGGCGGCGTGCCGCCGTGCTCGCCCGTACCCTGTTTGTCTATCTTATCATGCGCTATGGCATCAGCGTCGGCGGTTTCGTGCCGAAGATCTATGTGCAGCAGGTGGTGGAGAATTCCGATTTCCGAAAATACGACGACGGATTGCGCATGGTCCTCGATTGCACGCCGGAGCTGGAGAGGGCGCTGACGCAGCGCCTCGCGCAGGCTGCTTCCGCAGGGGTCGCGCGATATGGCCTGCACCGGCAGGATGCCGCGATGATGACCTGCTTCACGCCGTCGGCGCTTCGCAGCGATCACGTGCATTTCATCGACGGCGCGCGCGGCGGTTATGCCTCGGCGGCAACCGCGTTGAAGGCGAGGCTGGCCTGAATCTCAGCGCTTCGATCGGCGCCAGGTTTCGCCGCCGCACATTGGGCCGACGCAGCCTTCGACTTTCAACGCGTCCGGGCCCAATACCGAAATGTTGCTGGCGTAGCTCTTGCCGTCATCGGCGTTGTAGATCGGGCCGGACCATTTGTTCGGACCGGAGGCACGCATGCCGTGGAATAGCGAAAGCCCGATCACCGGGCGCTTTGCTAGCGCCGGGTTCGGATTCCTGTCGTCGATCTGAGGCTTGCCAGTGGCGGGATCGATGGGGTCCTTCAGCCACACGATGACGCCGCAAAGGCCTCCGCCGCATTTGCTGACCCGCACCTTGGCGTCGCCCGCCTGCGTCGTCCAGATACCGCCGGGCTCACCGCGGGCCTGCGCTTTCGCTGGCGGCGCCGCAAGCAATGCCGCCAAAATCGCAACAATAAAGCCAAATCTGCAAGCCATAGTCCACTCCCGAAAGGCAGGCCTGCATAGCAACAAATCCGTTCTGCGCAATGTCATATTGCCAGGCGCGCGGACCATTTTTTCCAGCGCGTCAGGCGAATCGAGGTGGTCGTGCCAAGGGCGAGCATGACCACGCCGACCACGGCAAACCACGGCCAGACCGTGCCCAACAGCAGTTCTGCCGCCGGCGACGATGCGCCTCCGTTCAAGACGTCGATCTCGATTTCTATTCCGCCCCGCCGGCACAACATCTACTGGTCTGAAATATCGCGAATATTTGCCGTCCAATCCGGCTGTCCAAAACCAGTCCACCAGGGGCCCGGGCTCAAGCTTTGGTCGGGATGGATTCTCGGTTCGGTGAATAATTTGCCCTGTTTTTGGCGAATAAATTCCACTGTTGCCCAAATGGAACAGGTTTGCCTCGCATGAAAGTTTAAGCTGCCAGCAAGTGATGGTTTTTAGTCCTATTTACCTCTTCCGAAAGTCCAAACCATGAAACGAACCCTGATCGCAGGCGCGGCCCTCGCCTCACTATTCGCAGCAACGAGTGCGTCTGCCGCGGATCTCCCAGTTTATACGAAAGCGCCTGCTGTGGCGGCAGTCTATAGCTGGACCGGGCCCTATATCGGTACCAACCTTGGTTACAGCTGGGGTCGGGGCGCCACCGATGGAAACTGGACAAATACCTCAGCTGTCGCAGCGATTACCACCGTGACGCCGATGTCCGGCCGAGCGGACCTCAACGGATTTATCGGTGGCGGGCAGTTGGGCTACAACTGGCAGCAGGGCGCCTGGGTGTTCGGCCTCGAAGGCGACATTCAGTTCAGCAACGAGCGCAAGTCGGGTAACGTTTGTACCATTGCGGGGTGTCCGACGGCGGCATCGATCGTATTTACTAGGGATTACACACTGGACTGGTTTGGCACCGCGCGAGGGCGTATTGGGTTCCTTCCGGCTGAACGCATCCTGCTCTACGCGACGGGCGGTCTGGCCTACGGTAGTTTTACCGGTTCTACATTGGGTAACTTTAGTGGCCTCGCCAGTGCCCTCAATGCCCCACTTACCTGGTCTTCGCTGCAGGCGGGCTGGACCGTCGGTGCCGGCGTAGAATCCGCGCTGGGCGCCAACTGGTCGGTCAAGTTCGAATATCTCTACATGGATCTCGGCAACGTCGGCGGTAGCTCCGCAATCAACGGGCTGAACAAGTGGGCGTTCGGTACGAAGTTTACCGACAACATCGTGCGGGTGGGCCTGAACTACCAGTTCGGCGGCCCCGCCGCGGTTGTCGCGAAGTATTGATCGCTAAAGCCTTTACTGAAACTGCAGACCCCGGCCTTCGTGCCGGGGTTTTGTTTTCTCCCGGCCCTAGAGCTCTGCGATGCTTCCGGCCATAGCGAGCCGATGTAATCGCGCTGGACAAGAATTCGAAATCTCTAGGCTATCAGGCCAGGATTTGCATCCGTTCAGAACGCCGGTCTCCATGCTCATTCTCGCTCTCACCTCTGTCGGTGGCGGCGGTCAGCGACCGCGGTCGCGCGACATGATGTTCGCAATCGGATACCGTCAAGGTCTGCCGCGCTTGCGACGCGTTTGCAAAATTGGTGTCCAAGACCGATGGAACCTTTTATAAGGGTTCCCGTTAAGCCAGCTCTCCCATCATTGCGGACATCACCCCATGACCTTTACGCTTCCCAACCTTCCCTACGCCTATGACGCGCTCGCGCCCCATATGTCGAAGGAAACGCTGGAATATCATCACGACAAGCATCATCAGGCCTACGTGACCAACGGCAATAATCTGCTGAAAGGCACGGAATTCGAGGGCAAATCTCTCGAGGAGATCGTCAAGGGCGCGTTCGGCAAGAATGCGCCGCTCTTCAACAATGCCGGCCAGCACTACAATCACCTGCATTTCTGGAACTGGATGAAGCCCAATGGCGGCGGCAGCAAACTGCCGGGCCGGCTGGAAAAAAAGATCAACGAGGATCTCGGCGGGCTGGAGAAATTCAAGACCGATTTCGCCGCCGCCGGTGTCGGCCAGTTTGGCTCGGGCTGGTGCTGGCTGTCGGTGAAGAACGGCAAGCTCGAGATCTCCAAGACGGCCAATGGCGAAAACCCGCTGGTGCAAGGCGCCACGCCGATCCTCGGCTGCGACGTCTGGGAGCACTCCTATTACATCGACTATCGTAACCGCCGTCCGGATTATCTGAAGGCGTTTGTCGATCACCTGATCAACTGGGAATACGTCGACCAGCTGTTCTCCAAGGTCTGATATGGCCGGGTGAGATCCCAAGGCACAAATTCGGGGCGGCAGCTTCACCACTGCCGCCCTTTCGTTTGCGCTGCCGGGCTCGTGGCAATCCCGCATGGGCATCCATGACGCGCGCATGGGTCTTGCCGTTCTTCCGTTTGCATCGCTGTACGGGCAAGACTAAGCACAATTAGTCCCCTCACGCGCCAGACCGAATCTCTTGTCAGAACTCCCCCTCAAGGACCCGGCGCCTGCCGACGCAGCCGCGGAGGCCGAGCCGCGTCCCGGCCACATCCGAAAACCCGTCGGCTGGTCGATGATCGTGATTGCCGTGCTGGTCGCGGTCAGCGCGGCCCTGGTCTGGCGGCGCGACGGCATCGACGGTGTCATGGAAATCCTGACCCACGATCTCGCGCTGTTCGGCGGCATCATGCCGCGCGTGCTGGCGGGCTGCCTGCTCGGCGCGTTCATCGCGGAGATCTTGCCGCATGAGAAAGTGTCGCGATCGCTCGGGCCGAAATCCGGGCTGAAGGGATTGCTGATCGGAACCGCGTTCGGGGCGATCCTGCCGGGTGGACCGTTTACCGCCTATCCGGTAGCGAGCGCACTGCTCACGGTCGGCGCCGATTTCGGCGCAACCATCGCCATGGTCGTGAGCTGGACGCTGATCGGCTACGGCCGGGCGGTCGCCTGGGAATTGCCGATCATGGGGACCGACTTCACGGTGTGGCGCATCGTGATTTCGCTGCCAGTGCCGATCCTGGCAGGCGCGCTGGGGCGCTTCGTCTATGTCCGCATGTATCCCAAAGGCGCGCCGTGAACGCGGTTGTCATCGATGTCATCCTGTGGGGATCGGTCGCGGCGCTCGCGGTGATCGCCTGGCGTCGCAGCCGGCTGGTTCTGACCAGTTCGGTGCGCGAAGGCACCATGGACTTCATCAACATCGTGCCCCGCGTTGCCCTGGGCGTGATCGGCTCGGGATATATCGCAGCGGTCATTCCGCAGGAAATCATCGTCGGCTGGCTGGGCCCGGACTCGGGCTGGCTTGGCGTCCTTACCGCCGTGATTGCCGGCGCCGCGACGCCGGGAGGGCCGGTGATCGGCTTTTCCATCGGCGCGGTGGCCATGAAGGCCGGTGGCGGCCCACCGCAAGTAATCGCCTATGTGGTCGCGTGGGCGCTGTTTGCTTTCCAGCGGCTGATTCTGTGGGAAATCCCGTTCATGCCAGCCCGGTTCGTCTGGTTCCGCGCCGCGGTGTCGCTGCCGTTCCCGTTCCTGGCAGCGGCAATTGCCATGGCAATCGGCAGGCCCTGAGTGCCGGGACGGCGTCGGTGGACACCCCATATGTTATAATATAACAATTTTGGATGGCCAGTTCCCACCTCCACAGCCACGGACATGACCACGCGCATGGCCACGTGCACGTCCATAGTCATGGACCGGCCTCACCCCATCCGGCGCAAGCCGCTCCCTGGTCGATCCTGCGCATGACCGTCCTGTCGCGGCTCGCTGCCGCAGTCGCGGTCAGCGCCGCACTCTGGGCCGTCGTATGGCTGGCGATGAGATGAGCATGACGGCGCAAATCGAATTCTGCGATGTCACGCTGGGCTATGACCGGCATCCGGCGGTGCACCACCTCGACGGCGAGGTCGCCTCAGGTGCGCTGCTGGCGATCGTCGGCCCGAATGGCGCCGGCAAATCCACCCTGTTTCGCGGGCTAGTCGGCATCCTCAAGCCGCTTTCGGGCGCGATCAAAATCAGCGATCTCGATATCAGGGATATCGCCTATCTGCCGCAGACCGTGGATATCGACCGCAGCTTTCCGATCTCGGTATACGATTTCGTCGGTACCGGGCTTTGGCGTTCGACCGGCTTCTTCGGCGGCATGGGCAGGGTCGCGCGCGAAAAGATCGGCCACGCACTCTCAGCCGTCGGTCTCAACGGCTTCGAGAACCGCGCCATCGGCACGCTGTCCGGCGGGCAGATGCAGCGCATGCTGTTTGCGCGGGTGTTGCTGCAGGACGCGCGCCTGATCGTGCTGGACGAACCCTTCAACGCCATCGACACCAAGACCTCGGCCGATCTGCTGGCGCTGGTGCGGCGCTGGCATGCCGAGAAACGCACGGTGCTGGCGGCGCTGCACGACATGGATCTGGTGCGCGCCAATTTCCCGGAAACCCTGCTGCTGGCGCGCGGACCGGTGGCCTGGGGGGCAACCGCCGACGTATTGACCGCGGAAAACCTCTCGGAAGCGCGGCGGATGTGCGAAGCGTTCGATGACAGCGCCGCCGCTTGCGTCGTGGACGATGCCCCTTCACAGGCGGCCTGACCGCGATGATTTATGATGCGCTGATCGCGCCGTTCACCGAATTCGAATTCATGCGCCGGCGCGCTGGCGGCCGTGATCGCGCTGTCGCTGGGCGGCGCGCCGATCGGGGTGTTCCTGATGCTGCGGCGGATGAGCCTGGTCGGCGACGCCATGGCGCACGCGATTCTGCCGGGGGCCGCGATCGGCTTCCTGCTGTCGGGCCTCAATCTGTTTGCGATGACGATCAGGCGGATTGATCGCGGGCTTTACGGTTGCGATTCTGGCGGGCGTGGTCGCGCGCACGACGGAGCTGAAAGAAGATGCGTCGCTGGCCACCTTCTATCTGGTGTCGCTGGCGCTTGGCGTGACGATCGTTTCGATCAAGGGCACCAATATCGATCTCCTGCACGTGCTGTTCGGCAACATCCTGGCGATGGACGACCCGACCCTGCTGGTGATCGCCTTCAACGCGACGATCACGATGATCGTGCTGGCGGTGATCTATCGCCCGCTGGTGATCGAGAGCGTCGATCCGGTGTTCCTGCGCACCGTGAGCCGGGCCGGCGCGCCGGCGCATCTGGCGTTTCTCGCGCTCGTCGTCATCAACCTGGTCAACGGTTTTCAGGCGCTCGGCACCCTGCTGGCGGTGGGGCTGATGATCCTGCCCGCGGGAATCGCGCGGTTCTGGTCCCGCGATATCACCGGCATGATCTGCATCGCGGTGGTGAGCGCGATGGTTTCGGGCTATGCGGGACTGGTGTTGTCGTTCCAGACCAAGGTGCCGTCGGGCCCTGCGATCATTCTGGTGGCGGCGGTGCTCTACGTCGGCTCGGTGCTGTTCGGCAGCGTCAGCGGCCTGTTCAGGCAGCTGTTTCCCGGCCGTCACCTCGAAGCATGACGCGCGATGCGGCGGGTTCGAACTTGGCTGATTTGTCTTGGTGCTCGTGACGGCCGCGCCGCCGTGCATGCGCGCAGGATCGTCTGAACGTCGTCGCCAGCTTTTCCATCCTCGGTGATTTCGTGGAAAATGTCGGCGGCGATCGCGTCAACGTCACGACACTGGTTGGGCCCGATGGCGACGTGCACGTCTATACGCCGGCGCCGGCGGATGCGAAGAAGATCGCCGAGGCGAAACTCCTTGTCATCAACGGCCTCGGTCTGGAGGGCTGGCTGCCGCGGCTGTTGCAGGCCTCAGGCAGCAAGGCGCCGATCGTCACCGCGACCAGGGGCATCGCGCCGCTCAAGCTCGGCGTCGATGCCGATCCGCATGCCTGGCAATCGGTGGCCAATGCGAAGATCTATGTGGCCAATATCCGTGATGCGCTGGTTGCCGCCGACCCGGCGGATGCCGAGGTTTTTCGCAGCAACGCGCAAACCTATCTGGCGAAACTCGATGCGCTCGACCGCGAGGTGCGGGAAGCGGTAAAGCAAATCCCGCAGGCGCGCCGCAAGGTGATCTCCACCCATAACGCGTTCGGCTATTTTGCATCAGCCTATGGCATCGAATTCATCGCGCCTTTGGGCGTTTCCACCGAATCCGAGGCCAGTGCGCGCGATATCGCCGCGATTATCACGCAGATCAAGGCCGCGAAAATTCCGGCTGTTTTCCTTGAAAATATCAGCGACGACAGGATGATCCGGCGGATATCGGCCGAGACCGGCGCCAAGGTCGGCGGAACGCTGTTTTCCGACAGTTTGACGGCTGAAAAGGGCGATGCCCCCACTTACATTGATATGGTCAGGCACAATATAAAGGCCCTGACCAGCGCGCTTTCCCGATAGGGCAGGGGCCTCCCTGCTGCGGGCGCGCGAGTCCCGTTTTCGGAGCGATTATGCCAGAATTGACGTCCCAAAAAATTCCCGTGACCGTGCTGACCGGCTATCTCGGCGCCGGCAAGACCACCCTTCTCAACCGCATCCTGTCGGAAAACCACGGCAAGAAATACGCCGTCATCGTCAACGAATTCGGCGAGATCGGCATCGACAACGATCTGATCATCGGCGCGGACGAAGAAGTGTTCGAAATGAACAACGGTTGCGTATGCTGCACCGTGCGCGGCGATCTCGTGCGCATCCTCGACGGCCTGATGAAGCGCAAGGGCAAGTTCGACGCCATCATCGTCGAGACCACCGGCCTTGCCGACCCGGCGCCGGTGGCGCAGACCTTCTTCGTCGACGAGGACGTGCAGAAGAACGCGCGGCTCGACGCGGTCGTGACGGTGGCCGATGCGAAATGGCTGAGCGACCGGCTGAAGGACGCGCCGGAAGCCAAGAACCAGATCGCGTTCGCCGACGTCATCGTGCTCAACAAGACCGATCTCGTCTCCAAGGCCGAATTGGCCGAGGTCGAGGCGCGGATCCGCGCCATCAATCCCTATGCCAAGCTGCACCGCACCGAGCGCTGCCAGGTCGCGCTATCCGACGTGCTGGAGCGCGGCGCGTTCGATCTCGATCGCATCCTCGAGCTCGAGCCGGAATTCCTCGAAGCCGGCGACGATCACGATCATCATGACCACGATCACCATCAGTCACGATCACAACCATGGCGGCTTGAAGCATTACCATGACGAGGACATGCAATCGCTGTCGCTGCGATCGGACAAGCCGCTCGATGCCACCAAATTCATGCCCTGGCTGCAGAACCTCGTCGCCAGCGAGGGCCAGAAGATCCTGCGCTCGAAGGGGATTCTCGCCTTCAGCGACGACGACGACCGCTATGTCTTCCAGGGCGTGCACATGATGCTGGAAGGCGATCACCAGCGGGCCTGGAAAGAGGGCGAGCCGCGCGAGAGCCGTCTTGTCTTCATAGGCCGCGAATTGCCGGAACAGACCATCCGTGACGGCTTCGAGCATTGTATCGTCACGTGATGAAACAATTTGATCCCGGCGACAATTCAGCCTCCATTGCTTCGGTCACTGATCGGGTACGTCCGGTCAAGATCGGCGTGCCGGTCACGTCGGTGCATTTTATCGGCGATAAAGCGGCCTTCGTCGGCGCCGAAGAAAATGTTTTCCTGGTGAGCGCGAAAGGCGAGGTCTCGCCGGTCGCGGTCCACAGCGGCGGCATTTTGTGTGCGACAGCGGACGGGACGCGCCTTGTCATGGGCGGCGATGACGGCAAGCTGGTCGCGTTCGATGCGGCGGGCGAAGTATCGCTGCTTGCGACCGACCCGAAACGGCGCTGGATCGACAATGTCGCGCTGCATCCCGATGGCGCCTTCGCGTGGTCGGCCGGCAAGACCGCGTTCATCCGCAGCGGCAAGAACGAGGAAAAATCGCTCGACGCGCCATCGACGGTCGGCGGGCTTGCGTTTGCGCCGAAGGGCCTGCGCCTTGCGGTCGCGCATTATAACGGCGTGACCTTGTGGTTTCCCAACATGGCGGCCAAGCCCGATTTGCTGGAATGGGCCGGCTCACATCTTTCCGTCGCCTTCAGCCCGGACAACAAGTTCCTGGTCACCGCGATGCACGAGCCGGCGCTGCATGGCTGGCGGCTCGCGGACAACAGGCATATGCGCATGACCGGCTATCCCGGCCGCGTCCGATCGATGTCGTGGAGCGCCGGCGGCAAGGCGCTGGCGACGTCGGGCGCCGATGCCGTGATCATGTGGCCGTTCGCCAGCAAGGACGGCCCGATGGGCAAGGAGCCCACGATGCTGGCGCCGCTGCAGGCGCGCGTCTCCATGGTCGCCTGCCATCCGAAGCAGGACATCCTCGCCGCGGGCTACAGCGATGGCACCATCCTGATGGTGCGGATGACCGACGGCGCGGAGATCCTGGTGCGGAGGAACGGCACCGCGCCGGTTTCGGCGCTGGCCTGGAATGCCAAGGGCACGCTCTTGGCGTTCGGCGCGGAAGATGGCGACGCCGGGCTGCTGGAGCTTTAGCGGGCAGTCCAGGAGCCCTCGGGAACCATGCGTTCCGGCGTCCGTTGATTCCGCCAACGAGGGCGGACAATCATGAATCCGGACGACAGGAAACGCACTCTCAGGAACGATCTGTTTCTGGCATCCGCCATGGTCGCGGCGGGGCTGGTCGTGTCCGGCCTTTCGCTGGCCCGGCTCGAAGCTGAAAGCCTGCGGATGGCGCAGGCGACGCAACCGTTGCAGTCGACACCAGGCGCGGAAACCAAACCGTCGGCGCTGCCCGAGCCGACGACGACCGGTGCGCGGCCAACCGAGATTCCACCGCAACCTGCCCGCCCCGATGCGCAGGCGCAGAAGACGGGCGCCACGCCGGCGCTGCCGCCCGCTCCCGCGGAAAAGATGGCCCCGCCGATCAAGGAAAGGTAGTCACTTCATCGCCCACGCCCTCATCCTGAGGAGCGCTCCGTCAGGAGCGCGTCTCGAAGGATGGCTGCAAGCTCCTCATGGTTCGAGACGCGAAGGGCGCGCTCCTCACCGTGAGGTCCGAGCGTGCTGCGGCTGACGCCGTTTTGACTGGCTTGCCGATTTTACAGTCTCGCTTGTGTCGATGTGCGGCCGCATAATCTCTCATCGCGACAGATGACAGATGAGGCTGATGATGAAAATAGATGACGTCAGGCGAACCGCGTATTCGATGCCGCTGACCAGCCCGTCGTTCCCGCCGGGCCCCTACCGTTTCTTCAACCGGGAATATTTTGTCATTACCTATCGCACCGATCCCGAAGCGCTTGCCGCGGTGGTGCCGGAGCCACTCGAAGTTGCCGAGTCCGTCGTCAAATACGAATTCATCCGGATGCCTGACTAACCGGCTTCGGCGATTACACCGAAACCGGCCAGGTGATTGCGGTCCGTCTGAACGGCGAGGACGGCGTCTATATCCATTCGATGTATCTGGATGACGACGCGCCGATCGCGGGCGGCCGTGAACTGTGGGGATTTCCAAAGAAGCGGGCGACGCCGAAAATCGAAGTCGAAAGCGACGTGCTGGTGGGATCGCTGCATTACGGCTCGGTGCTCTGCGCCTCCGGCACCATGGGCTACAAGCATCACGCCGTCGACCATGACAGCGTGCTGAAGGCGCTGAAGGTACCAAATTTCATCCTGAAGATCATTCCGCATGTCGATGGATCCCGCGGATCTGCGAGCTGGTGCGTTATCACCTCGAGGACATCACCCTGAAGGAAGCCTGGACCGGCCCCGCGGCGCTCGGCCTGTTTCCGCATGCGCTCGCGGACGTGGCAAAGCTGCCGGTGCGCGAGGTGGTCTCGGCGCTGCACTTCAAGGCGGACTTGACGCTCGGGCTGGGGACGGTGGCGTTCGATTATTTAGCCAAATAGCCAACGTCATTCCGGAGCGCGTCGAAGACGCGAACCCGGAATATCCAGATTCTCCGATGTGCAATTGCACATCGGAGTTCGATGCTGCGCATCGGCCCGGAATGACCTAAGCCTTCAGTTCTACCGCACCAGCACGTTCCGGAACTGCCAGGGATCCGATGTATCGATATCTTCCGCGAACAGGCCGGGCCGGTCGCTCAGCGGGGTCCAGTCGGTGTAGTAGCCCTTCACCGGACCGAGATACGGCATCTGGATTTCGAGGCAGCGGCGGAAGTCCATCTCGTCGGCCTCGACGATCCCGGCGCCTGGATTTTCCAGCGCCCACACCATGCCGGCGAGCACCGCCGACGACACCTGCATGCCCGTGGCATTCTGGTAGGGCGCGACCTGCCTGGTTTCCTCGATCGAGAGCTGCGAGCCGTACCAGTAGGCGTTCTTGGCGTGGCCGTAGATCAGCACGCCGAGTTCGTCGATGCCGTCCTCGATCTCGTTCTCGTCCAGGATGTGCCATTTCGGCTGCATCTTGCCGGTGGCGCCGAACATCTCGTGCAGCGACAGCACCGCGTCGTTGGCGGGGTGATAGGCGTAGTGGCAGGTCGGGCGAAAGACCACGTTGCCGCCGTCGCGCACGGTGAAGTAATCTGCGATCGAAATGGATTCGTTGTGGGTGACCAGAAAGCCGTATTGCGCGCCCGGCGTCGGGCACCATGAGCGCACGCGGGTATTTGCGCCCGGCTGCAGCAGGTAGATCGCGGCGCCGCAGCCATCATGGTGGGTGCGGCCATTGTCCGGCATCCACTCCTCGTGGGTGCCCCAGCCGAGTTCGGCCGGCTGCATGCCCTCGGAAACAAAACCCTCCACCGACCAGGTGTTGACGAAGACGTTCATCGGCTTCGGCCGCTTGGAGCGCTGGGTGTCGCGTTCGGCGATATGGATGCCCTTGACGCCGAGCTTCTGGGCGAGCCGGCCCCAGCCTTCCCGGCTCTTCGGCTCGTTGAAGGGCGTGTTGGTGTCGCGGGCGATGTCGAGCAGCGCCTGCTTGACGAACCAGGATACCATGCCGGGATTGGCGCCGCAGGTGGAGACCGCGGTGGTGCCGCCCGGGCTTTTGTGCTTGGCCGCCAGCAGGGTCTCGCGCAGCGTGTAATTGGAGCGCTTTTCGGGGCCGATATTCTTGTCGAAATAGAAGCCGAGCCACGGTTCAACGACGGTGTCGATATAGAGCGCGCCGATCTCGCGGCACATGGTCATGATATCAACCGAGGAAGTGTCGACCGACAGATTGACGCAAAAGCCCTGGCCGCCGCCGGCGGACAGCAGCGGCACCAGTATCTCGCGATAATTGTCTTTGGTGACCGCCTGTTTGATGAAACGCACGCCGTGCTGTTTGGCGAGTTCACCGTCCTCGTGCGGATCGATGATGACGAAGCGCGATTTATCGTAGTCGAAATGCCGTTCGATCAGCGGCAACGTGCCTTTGCCGATGGAGCCGAAGCCGATCATGACGACGGGGCCGGAAATTTTCGCGTGGATTTGCGAGGACGGGCTCATGAATTGTCTCCGGAAATAGATGTGCTGCGCGTTGAGGGATCAGGCGGTGCGTCGCTTCGCGGTCACTTCGATCTCGACCTTCATCTCGGGCTTGTAGAGCCCGGCGACGACGAGGAGCGTTGCGGCCGGCCGGATATCGCCGAGCTTTTCGCCGCAGACCGCGAACACGGGCGTCGGCATCCCTGGCGTCGGTGATGTAATAGGTCGCGCGGACGATGTCCGCCATGACGAAACCGCCTTCTTTCAAAGCGGCCTCGATGGTCTTGAAGCAGTTCCGTGACTGGCTCGTGACATCCGGCGGCATCGTCATGGTGGCGTAGTCGTAGCCGGTGGTGCCGGACACGAAGGCGAAATCGCCGTCGATGACGGCGCGGCTGTAGCCGGCGGTCTTTTCAAACGGCGAGCCGGTGGAGATGAGACGGCGTGACATCGGACCTCGATCCTGGTTTTTGCGCGGTTTACGGGTTTTCCCCTGATGCGCGCAACCCCTCGCTATATCAGGGCGAGCGCTGTGTCACGCCGGGGAGCGGCTGGGCGGCAGAACTCCACCGGCGCGCAAATACGTCCCTGACGATCATGACGGCCAGCATGATCAGCAGGATGGTGGTGATGGTGCTGCGGACGCGGGAACGCGCAGCTTCGCGTGGTCAGGCAGTGCGGACATGGCCTCAGGCCGCCTGAGGCGCCGGCAGCGCCTTCTGTGCACGCGGGGCCTTCGTTTTCGGCGCCGAGGCGCCGGTCGGCACGATCATTCCCCAGGCGCCGTCGAGCGCGCCCTCGCGCAGTTCGATGCCGAGCAGGCGGTCGCGCTCGAACGGGCCGGGCAGCGACAATCCGCCGGTCTTGAGCGCCGAGAAGCCGAAGCGGGCATAATAGGGGGCGTCGCCAAGCAGGATCACCGCGCCATGACCACGCGCCTTGGCGGCGGCCAGTGCGTGGTTCATCAGCGCCGCGCCGACGCCGAGCTTGCGGCAGGACGGACCGACCGCCAACGGGCCCAGCACCAGCGCCGGGATGCCACCGGCGCTGACGTGCCACAACCGCAGGGTTCCGACCAGCCGCTCCTGGCGCACGACCGACAGGGCGAGGCCTTCGGCGGTCGCGCGACCGTCGCGCAGGCGCTGGCAGGTGCGCATATGACGGTTCTCGCCAAAGCAGGCATCGAGCAGCGCCTCACGCGCGACGATGTCCGAGGCTCGTTCGCTGCGGATCGCGAACGGAGCGGCGTCGGCAGTGAGGGCAATGGGGGTCTTCAGCAAAGCAGTCATGGCACGTCGGTCCTCGCGTCCAGCGGCCGTCAGGCCCGCGGAGCGTTGTCAGCAAATTGGCATGCAAGGGGAAAAGGAGCCGGCTGACCGGCTCCCCGATTATCTCGGCCTCAGCGAGGCAACGTCAGATGTGGTAAGTCCGCAGCGGCGGGAAGCCGTTGAAAGCCACCGACGAGTAGGTCGACGTATAGGCGCCGGTGCCTTCGATCAGCACCTTGTCGCCGATCTCCAGCGTCACCGGCAGCGGGTACGGCATCTTCTCGTACAGCACGTCGGCGGAATTGCAGGTCGGGCCCGCGAGCACGCACGGCGTCATTTCCGCGCCGTCATGCGGGGTGCGGATGGCGTAGCGGATCGACTCGTCCATGGTCTCGGCGAGGCCGCCGAACTTGCCGATGTCGAGGTAGACCCAGCGCACCTCGTCCTCGTCGCTCTTCCTGGAGATCAGAACGACTTCGGTCTCGATGATGCCGGCATTGCCGACCATGCCGCGGCCCGGCTCGATGATGGTCTCCGGGATCTGGTTGCCGAAATGCTTGCGCAGCGCGCGGAAGATCGACCGGCCGTACTGCACGACCGGCGGCACGTCCTTGAGGTACTTGGTCGGGAATCCGCCGCCCATGTTGACCATGGACAGGTTGATGCCGCGCTCCGCGCAGTCGCGGAACACCGTCGAGGCCATCGCCAGCGCGCGGTCCCACGCCTTCACCTTGCGCTGCTGCGAGCCGACATGGAACGAGATCCCGTACGGCTCCAGACCCAGACGCTTGGCGAGATCGAGCACCTCGACCGCCATCTCCGGATCGCAGCCGAACTTGCGCGACAGCGGCCATTCGGCACCGGCGCAATCATAGAGGATGCGGCAGAATACCTTGGCGCCGGGGGCGGCACGGGCGATCTTCTCGACCTCGGCGGTGCAATCCACCGCATACAGGCGAATGCCGAGCGCGAAGGCGCGCGCGATGTCACGCTCCTTCTTGATCGTGTTGCCATAGGAAACCCGCTCCGGGGCCGCACCCGCGGCCAGCGCCATCTGGATTTCGGCCACCGACGCGCAGTCGAAGCACGAGCCCATCGAGGCCAGCAGCGACAGCACTTCCGGCGCCGGGTTGGCCTTCACCGCGTAGAACACGCGGCTGTCCGGCAGCGCCTTCGAGAAGGTCTGGTAGTTGTCGCGCACGACTTCGAGGTCGACGACGAGGCACGGCTCGACGTCCTGCCCCTCGTTACGGCGGTTGCGCAGGAATTCCTGAATACGTTCGGTCATAGCACCCTCCCAAACGGCCCAGCGACGGGACACGTTCAAAAATGATCTCGGATAAGAGTGCCTTGGCCACATCGCGCGATGGAGGCGCAACGAAGCCAAAAAACTCAAACCGAATTGTGCTGCCGTGGATTGGTTGGGAAGGATCCCGCCCGCACACCTGGCAATGAAGGACAAGCCTCTTCGGTATTCGCGCCGGCTGGTGGAAAGCCGGCAGAGACCAAAAAAGCCCGATCCGTCGTTGCTTTAAGTCGCGTCCCCCGTTGAGAACGAGGTGCGCCGGTTCGCCTCCGGCTGCCAGTCACGGTTGCAAGGAGAGAAGGGACCTTCAACGGCATCTCTTGAGAGAGATGCTGGCCTCTTAAGCCTTGCGACTTAAGCGACCCTCGGTTCTTCTTCCCTTGGCGGCTGTCCGGCCTCTTGTCCGGATACCTACCGACTGACACACGACCACAGGCACGTGCGAAATTGGGCAAGTCCGCAAATAGGGGATTTGAGTCTGCTTCGCAACATTTTTTTTAGGTTGTTGGGAAGATTTCCCTAACAAGTGCTTTCGCCGCGGCTCCGAGCCGCGAGCAGCAGCGCAGAAAATGAACAGACGTTAAGTTTCTCTAACGAAGGTAAGCGTTCAGCGCGAGTTTGCGCGCTTCTGAAGCCCGCTCACGCGCGGCGCGTGAACGGCTCGACGCGCTGCGCGGCGCGGATGAAGGCCACCATGACGAAGACGCCGGCCGCAAACAGCACCGCCTGCAGGATGTGCGCGCCGGTGTCGTCGAAACCGAACAGGATCGCGAGCGCCCAGCCGCCGGCAAACGCCGCGCCGAACACTTCAGCGCCGATCAGGATGGCTGCACTGAGGACGGTGATGACGCTCGGCCAGACGATCTGGCGGGAGGCGGTCTGAGTGGGCGCGGGGCTCATGGGCAGGGTCCTGTTGGGAGCCGCAATCTCTATGAAAAGGCCCGCGCTATCAAGCGCAAAAGGCCTAAAAAAGCCCGATCGCGTGATATAGCTTCCTCAACGGATTTGGGACGAAAACGGGAATTGTCATGTCAGAAACCCTGCAATCGGCGGCCACTTCGCAGCCGCAGGCGAACCCGCTTTTGAAGGCGTGGCAGACGCCGTTCGAGACGCCGCCCTTTGCTGACATCGCGCCGGAACATTTCCTCCCCGCCTTCGAGCAGGCCTTTGCCGACCATGCCGCCGAGATCGCCGCGATCGAGCACGATCCGGCGACGCCGGACTTCGCCAACACCATCACCGAGCTGGAACGCTCGGGCAAGCTGCTCTCCAGGGTGTCGGCGGTGTTCTACGACCTGGTCTCGGCGCACTCCAATCCGGCGCTGCTGGAGATCGATACGGAGGTGTCGCTCAGGATGGCGCGGCACTGGAGCCCGATCATGATGAACGCGGTGCTGTTCGGCCGGATCGCGATGCTGCACGACAATCGCGCCACGCTCTCCCTGACGAGTGAGCAGATGCGGCTCCTGGAGCGCACCTATACGCGCTACCACCGCGCCGGCGCCGGCCTCGACGAGGCGGCGAAGAAGCGGATGGCCGAGATCAACGAGCGGTTGGCTCATCTCGGCACGGCCTTCAGCCATCATCTGCTCGGCGACGAGCAGGACTGGTTCATGGAGCTCGGCGAGGCCGACTATGACGGCCTTCCGGACAGCTTTATCGCGGCCGCCAGGGCCGCGGCGAGCGAGCGCGGCCTGGCCGGCAAGGCGATCGTGACGCTGTCGCGCTCCTCGGTCGAGCCGTTCCTGAAGAGCTCGGACCGGCGCGAGCTGCGCGAAAAGGCCTACAAGGCCTTCATTGCGCGCGGCGACAACGGCAACGCCAACGACAACAACGCCACCATCGTCGAGATCCTCAGCCTGCGCGAGGAAAGCGCGAAGCTGCTGGGCTATCCGACCTTCGCCGCCTATCGGCTGGAAGATTCGATGGCCAGGACGCCGGAAGCGGTGCGGGGCCTTCTGGAGCGGGTCTGGAAGCCCGCGCGGGCTCGGGCGCTCAGGGATCGCGACGACCTGCAGGCGCTGGTGGCGGAGGAGGGCGGCAATTTCGCGCTGGCGCCGTGGGACTGGCGCTATTACGCCGAAAAGCTGCGGCAGCGCCGCGCTGATTTCGACGATGCTGCGATCAAGCCTTATCTCGCGCTCGACAACATGATCGCGGCCGCCTTCGACTGCGCGACCCGTCTGTTCGGGGTCAGCTTCTCCGAACGCCAGGATATTCCGGTCTGGCACCCGGACGTGCGGGTCTGGGAAGTCAGGGACAACGCCGGCCGGCACAAGGCGCTGTTTTACGGCGACTACTTTGCCCGGCCCTCGAAGCGCTCCGGCGCCTGGATGACCTCGCTACGCGATCAGCAGAAGCTCGACGGCGAGATCGCGCCGCTGGTCATCAATGTCTGCAATTTCTCCAAGGGCGCCGACGGCGAGCCGTCGCTGTTGTCGCCGGACGACGCGCGGACGCTGTTTCACGAATTCGGCCACGGCCTGCACGGAATGCTGTCGGACGTGACCTATCCGTCGCTGTCGGGCACCAGCGTGTTCACCGATTTCGTCGAGCTGCCCTCGCAGCTTTACGAGCACTGGCAGGAGCAGCCGCAGGTGCTGCGGCAATTTGCCCGGCATTACCAGACGGACGAGCCCCTGCCGGACGATCTCCTGAAACGCTTCATCGCCGCGCGCAAGTTCAACCAGGGCTTTGCTACCGTGGAATTCGTCTCCTCGGCGCTGATCGACCTCGAATTCCACACCCAGCCGGCCTCGGCGATATCAAACGTGCGGGCATTCGAGCGCCAGGAGTTGGAGAAGATCGGCATGCCCGCGGAAATCTCGTTGCGGCACCGGCCGCAGCAATTCGGTCATATCTTTTCCGGCGACCACTACGCATCGGGCTATTACAGCTACATGTGGTCCGAGGTGATGGATGCCGACGCGTTCGGCGCCTTCGAGGAGGCCGGCAACATTTTCGATCCCGCGGTTGCCAAGCGCCTGCACGACGACATCTATTCATCCGGCGGCTCGCGCGACCCGGAAGACGCTTATGTCGCGTTCCGCGGCCGCGAGCCCGAGCCCGACGCGCTATTGCGCCGCCGTGGCCTCCTGGAAACGCCAGAAGCCGCCTGAGGTGGAAAACATGCTGCGCCTATTGCTGGTCTGCTGCTGCTGGCCGGCGGCGTGGCGCTTGGCGCCAACACCGCACAGGCGCATCCGCATGTCTGGATCACCGCGGCCAGCGAATTGATCTACGCCCCCGATGGTTCGATCACCGGAGTGCGCCACGCCTGGACCTTCGACGACATGTTCTCGACCTATGCCTTGCAGGGCATCGAGACCAAAACCAAGGGCGTCTACAGCCGCGAAGAGCTTGGCGCGCTGGCGCAAACCAACGTCGAATCGCTGAAGGAATACGGCTTCTTCACTTTCGCCAAGGCCGACGGCAAGAAGCAGAAATTCCTGGAGCCGGTCGACTACTTCCTCGAATACCGGGATGCCGCGCTGACGCTGCATTTTACGTTGCCACTGAAGACGCCGGTGAAAGCGAAACAGCTGGCACTGGACGTATTCGATCCCTCGTATTTCATCGACTTCAAGCTCGCCGAGAAGGACCCGGTCCGATTGGTTGGGGCGCCTGCCGACTGCCAGATGAAATTCCAGCGCCCGAGCGACGGCACCGCGAACGCCCAGAAGCTGAACGAGCAGACGTTCCTGAACGGCGAAAATTCGAATTATGGCGCGATGTTCGCCAACAAGATCACAGTGGAATGCCCGTGAGGCCGGGAATGCGCGTCAGTCCTGCGCGGGGCTTCCTGATCTGTGTTATGGCAGCCGTCGCGGTTCTGACGCTCGATGGCGCCCTGCACGCGCTGATGGCACAGAATCCGTTCGGCGCTCCGCGCCCGAGCGCCGCCGAGCCGCAAGCCGCCGGCATCCTCGGCTGGATTCTCGGCAAAACAATCGGAATTCTACCGCCAGATGTCCTCGACCATTCGCGCCGCGAAATCCGACGGGTCAGCGGTCTGGACCCTGCTCGCGATCTCCTTTGCCTACGGAATTTTTCATGCTGCCGGCCCCGGCCACGGCAAGGCGGTGATCTCGTCTTATCTGGTCGCCAACCAGGAGACGGCCCGGCGCGGCATCGTGCTGTCGTTCGCGTCCGCGCTGATGCAGGCGCTGGTCGCGGTCGTGATTGTCGCGATCTGCGCTCTTCTGCTCAACGCGTCAGCCAGGACCATGTGCGGGGCTGAAAAAGCGATCGAGATCGCAAGCTACGCCCTGATCGCGGCGTTCGGCGCACGACTGGTGTGGACCAAGGGCGGCGGATTCATTGGCGCGCTGCGGCTGCCGCAGCCGGTCGCCGCGCACGATCACGACCACGACCACGGTCACCACCACGATGACCATGTGCATGATGAACATTGCGGCCACTCCCACGGTCCCGAGCCCAGCGAACTCGCCGGTCCCGGCGGCTGGCGCCGTGGGCTGGGCGCGATCTTCGCCGTCGGCGTCAGGCCCTGTTCGGGCGCGATCCTGGTGCTGGTGTTCGCGCTGGCGCAGGGAATGTTCTGGGCCGGCATCGCCGCGACCTTCGTGATGGGACTCGGCACCGCGATCACCGTTGCGGCCATCGCGGTGACAGCGGTGTTCGCGAAAGACCTGGCGCGGCGCCTGAGCGGCGCAAAAGAAGGCGGCGGCGCGCTCATCATGCGCGGCGTCGAATTCGGCGCGGCGGGACTGGTGCTATTGTTCGGCGCCGGCTTGCTGTTCGGCTACATCGCCGCCGAGCGCGCGACCTGTTTGTGATCGAGCCGGACGGGTCGTCTTCTCGACGCCATTGATGAACGATGGGGCTGGATAGCGCACCGAAACAAGAAAAGAGTTTGGGCGCGTACTCACCAATCGAGGCTTCTTATCCCGGCGGAGCAGCCAAATGTCGCGATGTTCCAACAGCGGAAGTGAGACGCTTCACTCGATCACTGCATCCGCGCGGAACAAGGGTGGCACCGTAAGACCGGGCGTTTTGGTTGCCCAGACGTTGATGACCAACCGGCATAAGCGTTACGCGAATATTTCGAATTCGAGCGGTGCTGTTCCTGAATGCGGCAGAAGGCGCAAACGAACCGTGAACAGGAGGCCCGCACCTTCAACGAAAGGCTGTGAAAAGATCCTTGTCCATTGGCTTAATCCGCCATTCACCGTCTTAAATTCATGGTCTCTTTATCGTCTTATTTAGGCTGATCTTCAAACGGCCCCCTTACGTTGACGCTATCACGCGAGACGAAGCTTCATCGAATAAGTCGAAAAACCGACAACTGGGCGAGTGTCATGATGAAAACCGTTGTAGCGGCGGTGGATACCGCTGAACGCGCTTCCGGCCAGGTGCTGGTGCAACCGCTTTATCTGGAGGCGTTGACCTTGGCGGAGCGGCTGCATCGTGGCTTCAACCGGAGCACAGTGCAAACGCGGCAGAGCTGCACCACATCCATGATCAACATGCTGCGGACCGGCGCCAACAATCGCGTTCTCGCCGACACCAATCCGGAAAGCGCCAACGTGCTGGCGCTGCAGCCCCGCCTGCAGCTCTCGACCGCTGCGCTGTCGGTGGCCAATCAGGCGGTGCTGCGGCTGTTGGGCTGACGTGTCGCAAAGGGCGGGCGCATGCTGCACTTGGACTAGCTGTCCTAGACCGGCAAGTAGCCCCGGATTGCCGGCATGAAAAAGATCCCGAGATTGATCGCAAGGCCGGTGCTCCACAGGATCGAGCGAAGCGTGGGACGATCGCCGAGATAGGTGAAGACGTAGGCAATCCGCACGATCAGGAACAGCACAGCCAGTTCATCGATCAGGTGCTGCGGCCCGGCGCGAAATTCCGCCAGCAGCACCGCGACGGCGAAGAATGGAAAGGCTTCGATGCCGTTCTGGTGCGCGCCCAGCGCGCGAGCCCGAAGCGGCTCGTCATAGAAGGCGGGATCGCGCGGCTTGGCGTTGTTGTAGCTGCGAAACCCGGTCCATTTTACCGACACAATCGTCAGCAGGATGAGCGCCAGTGCTCCGAAAACACAGCATTCAGCGACCGTCATGGCTTCCCCCGACGCGCGGCAATATTGCATGGAGCATGATTTTTCCGCAAAAACCGGTATCCACTTTTCAGGATCATGCTCTGCGTGACAATACCGAGACTCCCGTTATCTTGACAAGGATAGCCCAACGCGCGATGCCACCGGCATTATGACAGCGGTCGTTCTCTCCGAAAACGCAAAGTCGGCGGTCGAGGTCGGGCCGCAGCGCGTCGGCGTGCTCCTGGTCAACCTGGGCACCCCCGACACCGCGGATGCGAAGGGCGTGCGCGTCTATCTCAAGGAGTTCCTGTCGGATCCCCGGGTGATCGAGGATCAGGGGCTGAAGTGGAAGCTGGTGCTGAACGGCATCATCCTGCGCGTCCGCCCCGGCCGCAAGGCGCGCGATTACCTGAAGATCTGGAACACCGAGAACAACGAATCTCCGCTCAAGACCATCACCCGCTCGCAATCCGACAAGCTCGCTTCCGCCATAGCCGACCACGACCACGTCGTGGTCGATTGGGCGATGCGCTACGGCAACCCGTCGATCGCCTCGCGCGTCGAAGCCCTGGTGGCGCAAGGCTGCGACCGCTTGCTGGTCGTGCCGCTCTATCCGCAATATTCGGCCGCGACGTCGGCGACCGTGTGCGACGAAGTGTTTCGCGTGCTAGCCCGAATGCGCGCGCAACCGACCTTGCGGGTGAGCCCGCCCTATTACGACGATCCCGATTATATCGAGGCGCTGGCGGTCTCCATCAACGCGCATCTTGCGACATTGCCGTTCCAGCCGGAGCTGATCGTGGCCTCGTTCCACGGCATGCCGCAGAAATACGTCGACAAGGGCGATCCCTACCAGGCGCAATGCGTCGCGACGACGGAAAGCTTACGCAAGCGCATGGAGCTGGATGCTTCCAGGCTGCTGCTGACTTTCCAGTCGCGCTTCGGCTTCGACGAGTGGCTCAAGCCCTATACCGACAAGACCATGGCAAAGCTGGCAAAGGATGGCGTGCGCCGCATCGCGGTCCTGACTCCCGGTTTCTCCGCCGATTGCCTGGAAACGCTGGAAGAAATCGCGCAGGAAAACGCCGAGATATTCAAGCACAATGGCGGCGAACAGTTCTCCTTCATCCCGTGCCTGAACGACAGCGACCCCGGCATGGACGTCATCCGCCAACTGGTGCTGCGCGAGCTTCAGGGCTGGATATAGCCTCGAACTGGGCAGGATCCCTGCCGGCGTTCAGATGCCGTACATCTGGCAGCCGCCAAAACTGAGCCCTACTTCTATTTGGAAAGAGTATACTGAACCGGCGTGGCCAGTATTCAGTCAAAACAAGACTGCGCGCGCGAGCGTCCCGTTTCGGCTTTGGAGGATATATGACCGGGTTTGACATTTTCGCCATCGCGCTGGTGCTGCTGGTGATCCTGACGCTGTTTGCCGGCGTCAAGACGGTGCCGCAAGGGTACGACTGGACCATCGAGCGATTCGGCAAATACACGCGCACGCTGGCGCCGGGGCTGAACATCATCATCCCCTATTTCGACCGCGTCGGCCGCAAGATGAACATGATGGAGCAGGTGATCAGCATTCCGGAGCAGGAAGTGATCACCAAGGACAACGCCACCGTGACGGTGGACGGCGTCGCGTTCTTCCAGGTGTTCGACGCCGCGAAAGCGAGCTACGAGGTCTCCAATCTCAATCAGGCGATCATCGTGCTGACCATGACCAACATCCGCTCGGTGATGGGCGCAATGGACCTCGACCAGGTGCTGTCGCATCGCGACGAGATCAACGAGCGCCTGCTGCGCGTGGTCGATGCCGCGGTGTCGCCGTGGGGGCTCAAGGTCAACCGCATCGAGATCAAGGACATCGTGCCACCCGCCGACCTCGTCGAGGCGATGGGACGCCAGATGAAGGCCGAGCGCGTCAAGCGCGCCGACATTCTGCAGGCGGAGGGCCAGCGGCAATCGGAAATCCTTCGCGCCGAAGGCGCCAAGCAGGGCCAGATCCTGCAGGCCGAAGGCCGCAAGGAGGCCGCGTTCCGCGATGCCGAGGCGCGCGAACGCTCCGCCGAAGCCGAGGCCAAGGCGACGCAGATGGTCTCCGAAGCTATCGCCAAGGGCGACGTCGCCGCGCTGAACTATTTTATCGCCGACAAATACATCAAGGCGTTCGGGCAATTGGCGGATTCGCCGAACCAGAAGATCATCATGCTGCCGATCGAGGCGGTGAGCATCCTCGGTTCGCTCGCCGGCATCGGCGAGATCGCGAAAGCGACCTTCGGTGAAAGCGCGGCATCGGCCGCGGCTGCCGCGCGGCGCTCTTCGGTGCCCAGCGCGGGATCGGGTGCGGTTCCCCCGGTACCGCCGAGCTGAGGGTTAGCCAATGACCGAGATGTTTTCCACGCTTGGCACCTGGAACTGGCTGATCTTTGGCGTCGTGCTGATGGCGCTGGAGCTGCTGGCGCCGGGTGTGTTCCTGTTCTGGCTCGGGCTCGCTGCGCTGCTGGTCGGGTTGCTGTCGTTCGCGTTCAGTCCGTCCTGGCAGATGCAGATCCTGATGTTCGCGATCTTCGCCGTCGCCGCGGTGCCGCTGTGGCGGCGTATCGCGCGCAGCAACAAGGCCGTTAGCCAGAGTAATCCGTTTCTCAACAAACGCGCCGATGCGCTGGTCGGCCGGGTGTTTACGCTGGAAAAGCCGATCATCGACGGGGCGGGCACGGTGCGGATCGACGATACGATCTGGCGCGTCGCTGGTCCCGACGCTCCGGCCGGCAGCCGGGTCCGGATCGTGCAGGCCGATGGCGCCAGCCTGACAGTGGCGTCGGCCTGATTATTCCGGAATAACGAGGAAAGAGTTACGCCACGCCCGCGCGCAGGAGGTCGTGCAGGTGCACGATGCCGACCGGCTTGCTCGCGTCGGTCACGATCAGCGCGGTGATTTTCGACGAGTTGAGGATTTCCAGCGCTTCGCTGGCGAGCAGATCGCGCGCAATCGTCTTCGGGTTTTTCGTCATGACGTCATCGACCAGCGCCGTCATCAAGTCGGGCCGCATGTGACGGCGCAAGTCGCCGTCGGTGACGATGCCGACGATCGCGCCCGCGCGCATCGACAATGCCGACGCAGCCGAAGCCCTTGGATGACATCTCGACCAGCGCGTCGGACATTCTGGTGCCCGCTGGCTTGAGCGGCACCGCGTCGCCGGAATGCATGAGGTCGCGGGTATATTTCAGCATGGCGCCGAGTTTGCCGCCCGGATGCAGCACGCTGAAATCGACCGAGGTGAAGCCGCGGCCTTCCAGCAACGCGATCGCCAGCGCGTCGCCCAATGCCAGCATCATCAGCGAGGAGGTGGTGGGCGCAAGGTTGTGCGGACAGGCCTCGCGCGCCTTCGGCAGCGTCAGCGCAACCTCGGCGGCCTTGCTCAGGGTAGAGTTGCGATCGGCCGTCATGGCGATCAGCGGGATGCGGAAGCGCTTCGCATAGGTGATGAGGTTCTTCATCTCCGGCTGCTCGCCGGACCACGACAGCGCCATGATGACGTCGTCAGCGGTGATCATGCCGAGATCGCCGTGGCCGGCTTCGGCGGCGTGGACGAAGAACGCCGGCGTGCCGGTGGAGGCGAAGGTCGCGGCGATCTTGCGGCCGATATGGCCCGATTTGCCGAGCCCGGTGACGATCAGGCGCCCCTTGGCGTTGCGGATGAGATCGGCCGCGCCGGCAAAGGCGGTTCCGAGATCGGATTGCAGGGCCGCGGCGATCGCGCTGATGCCGCTGCCCTCGGCATCGAGGGTGCGCAGGGCCGATTGAACGGCGGCGTTCGCGGCGGTCCCGGATGAGTTGGCCATCAGCGGTTTCGACTTGGGCATGTCTGGTTCCGAAGGAGGCAGGGGTGGCGGCCTGCGCCGGGGGCCCTCCTTAGCACGGCCCATGCCGCGATGCGACGCAGGGTCCCCGCTCTCAACGCCTCATTAACCATAATTGTTTTAACTCCATTAACGACGTTTTCCGCCTGCGCGCCCGCGCGCGCGGAACTCGATCAGCAAGCGTATGAATTCGTTGGGGTATTTTTATCGTGATGTCGGGTCCAGCAAGGGGCCGCCGCAAGCGCGCAAGTGCCTTACGCGCGCTTTTGCCATGCCTTGCGCTGATCGCCCTCGATGAGACCCTGGCGCAGGCCCAAACGCTCACCCCCGACCTGCTGCGCCCGGTGCGCGACGGTTTCGTCCTGCCGCAGGATTCGCCGCTGCGCAGGACCGACGACAAGCACCAGCGACAGCAGGCTCGATCCCGCCGGCGACGAAAGTCTGCGCGACAGGAACGCCGCCCGCGCCGTCGCGGATCGGCAAAATTCCAACCTACGGCCTTCCCGCCGCCAGCGGCGCGTCCGGCTCCGGCTTCAATTCCCTCAATCGCACGCGCAAGAAAGCCGAAACTCTATCCGGGTCAGGCCAGGCCGAAATCGCCGCCAGGTCCCGGCAGCCCGGCACCGACCGGGGCCTGTGATTTCGAACGGTCGAATCCGGCTTTCCGTTCCGCCGTCCGAGACCGCCAACAGGACGCCGATCCCGCCGGCGATGGCCGGCGCCGTGGCCGGTCAGCCGCCGCGCAAGCGGCTGAAGATCGACGACGATCCGTTCGGCGCGGTCGGCGATTACGCCGGCAGCTTTCTCATCAAGTCCGCGCTCGAACTCCGCGGCGGCTACGACACCAATCCCGGCCGCACCTATGTGCCCAAGGGATCGCCGCTCTATGTCGTGGCGCCGGAATTTCTCGCCGTCTCCGACTGGGAGCGCCACGCGCTGGTCGCCGACTTGCGGGGATCGTTTACCGGCTACAGCAACACCTTCCCGCCGCCGGCTGACGGCACCATCTCGCCGGCGCCGACCAATCTCGACCGGCCGGATTTCACCGGCCACATCGACGGCCGCCTCGACGTCACGCGCGACACCCGCTTGCTGGGCCAGCTGCGCCTCCGCGTTGCCACCGACAATCCCGGCAGCCCGAACATCCAGGCCGGCCTCGCCAGGTATCCGATCTATTCGACGCTCGGCGGCACCCTCGGCGTCGACCAGAGTTTCAACCGGCTGCAGCTTTCCGCCGGCGGCACCGTCGACCGCACCGTCTATACCGAAGTCAAAACTCACCGATGGCACCACGACCACCAACGACGACCGCAACTTCAATCAGTTCGGCGGTGTCGGCCGCGTCAGCTACGATCTGTTGCCGGGGGTAAAGCCGTTCGGCGAAATCGAGGGCGACAGCCGCGTGCATGACGTCACCTTCGACCGCAACGGCTACCGGCGCGATTCCTCCGGCGGCTATGCCAAGGCCGGCACCTCCTTCGAATTCTCGCGGCTGTTGACCGGCGAAATCTCGGTCGGCTACGCCGCGCGCGATTATGTCGATGTCAGACTGAACCGGCTGCAGGGCCTGCTCACCGCGTCCTCGCTGATCTGGACCGCGACGCCGCTGACTACGGCAAGATACTATTCCACTACCTCGATCGACGAGACCACGCTGCCCGGCGTTGCCGGCGTGCTGACGCACACCTATACCTTCGAGGTCGATCACGATTTCCGGCGCTGGCTCACGGCAATCGGAAAATTTACCTACGGCACCTACGACTATCAGGGCGATATCAGGCGCGACAAAACCTACTCGCTCGAAGGCGACCTGATCTACAAGCTGAACCGCAATCTCTGGGTCAAGGGCACGCTGCGGCGGGATATCCTCGATTCCAACATTCCCCTCTCCAGCTCGGCGTCGACGGTGGTGATGCTCGGGGTGAGGCTGCAGAATTAGAGGCGGCCGCAATACCCGTCGCAATGACGGGGGTGAGAACTTCGCCCAACGCATTGCGCTCGACCGGCGGCAGTTCTATAAAAAACAAAATAATTTTGGGAGGCTAAAATGCGTGCCAAGCGGTTGCCGGGTAAGTCACGAGCCTCATTCGCCGCCCTGTTGGGCATCGCTCTGCTAGCCGCAACGCCGGTGGCCGCGCAGAAAAGGGGCGGCACGCTGCGGCTCTATCACAACGACAATCCGCCCAGCACTTCATTGCTCGAGGAATCGACGATCGCTTCGGTGACGCCGTTTTCGGCCATTTTCAACAACCTCGTCGTTTTCGATCCCGCCAAGGTTCACGAGAGCCATCGACACGGTCATCCCGGATCTGGCCGAAAGCTGGTCCTGGGATTCCACCAATACCAAACTGACCTTCAAGCTGAGGCAGGGCGTGAAATGGCATGATGGCCAGCCATTCACGGCCAAGGACGTGCAATGCACCTGGCGGATGCTGATCGGCAAGAGCGAGGTTCAGGATTTTCACCGGAACCCGCGCAAGGTCTGGTACTCGAAGCTGCAGGACGTCACGATCAACGGCGATTACGAGGCCACCTTCGAGCTGAGCGAGCCGCAACCCAGCCTGCCGGTGCTGCTGGCGAGCTCTTTTTCCGCCGTCTATCCGTGTCACGTTCCGCAAGCGACGATGCGCACCAAGCCGATCGGTACCGGGCCTTTCAAGTTTGTCGAATTCAAGCGCGGCAATTCCATCCGTCTGGTGCGCAATCCCGATTACTGGAAAAAGGACCGCCCCTATCTCGATGAGATCACTTTCAGGATGATCGACAGCCGCTCGACGCGCATGCTCGCTTTCGCGACCGGCGAATTCGACATCACCTTTCCGGCCGATATCAGCGTTACCCTGATGAAGGACGTCAAGGCGCGCGCGCCGAACGCGATCTGCGAGATGATCACCGCGGGGACGCAATCCAACCTGATGGTCAATCGCGTCAATCCGCCGTTCGACAATCCGGACATTCGCAAGGCGATGTCGCTGGCGATCGACCGCAAGGCCTTCAACACGATCCTGATGGAAGGATTTGCGCTGATTGGCGGGGCCATGCTGCCGAAGCCCGTCGGCGAATGGGGGATGCCGCCGGAAATGGTGTCCACGCTAAGGGGGTATGGTCCCGACACCGAGAAGAATGTCCGGGAGGCGCAAGCGATCATGCAGAAACTCGGTTACAGCGATGCCAAGCCGCTGCAGATCAAGATTCAAACGCGGAATCTCCCGACCTATCGCGAACCTGCGGTGATTCTGGCCGATCAACTCAAGAAGATCTACATCGACAGCGAACTGGATGTTCTGGAGACGCCGCAATGGTACGCGCGGCTGGCGCGGAAGGACTACACGATCGGATTGAACGTGACCGGCGTCAGCGTCGACGATCCCGACGGCAATCTCATCGAAAGCTATTCGTGCAAATCCGAGCGCAACTACACGCAATACTGCAATGCGGAGGTGGACCGGCTGCTCGCGGCGCAATCGCGCGAACTGGACAAGGAAAAACGCAAGAAGATCGTCTGGGATATCGAGCGCCTTCTCGTGGACGACGCGGCGCGCCCGAGCATCAATTTCGGCGCGGGGGCCAATTGCTGGCAGCCCTATGTCAGGAATTACATCCCGCACGACAACAGCCAGTACAACAGCCTGCGGTTCGAGGACGTCTGGCTGGACAAGTAGCGGCGGGTGCGAGACGCGCGGGGGTGCCCGCGCGTCCGGCTGTTACCGCGGCAGGTTCGTCGTCCCCATCAAAAACTGGTCGATGGCGCGGGCGCAGAGGCGTCCCTCCCGGATCGCCCAGACCACGAGCGACTGGCCGCGGCGCATGTCGCCGGCCGCGAACACTTTTGGCAGCGAGGTCTGATAATCGGCGGTGTTGGCGCGTACATTGCCGCGCTGGTCGAGATCGACGCCGAGTGTCTTCAGCAGGCCATCATGCACGGGATGCACGAAACCCATCGCCAGTAGCACCAGTTGCGCGTCGAGTTCGAATTCGGTGCCGGGGAGCGGCTTGAACTTGTCGTCGACGTGAATGCAATGCAGCTTTGCGACCTTGCCGTCGTCGCCGGAGAATTTCTGCGTCAGCACCGCGTATTCGCGCCGTGCGCCTTCGGCCTGGCTCGAGGAGGTCCGCATCTTCAGGGGCCAGTTCGGCCAGGTCAGGGCCTTGTTCTCGTGCGCGGGCGGGGCCGGCATGATCTCGAGCTGGGTCACCGACCTGGCGCCCTGCCGGAATGACGTGCCGATGCAGTCCGAACCGGTGTCGCCGCCGCCGATCACGACCACATGCTTGCCGTCGGCGAGAATCTCGGCGGCGCCGCCGAGCGGCTCGTTGCCGACGCGGCGGTTTTGCTGCGGCAGGAAATCCATCGCAAAGTGAATCCCGGCGAGGTCGCGGCCGGGAATCGGCAGGTCGCGCGGGGCCTCCGCGCCGCCGGTCAGCGCCAGCGCGTCATATCGATTCAGCAGCTCCCGCGGATCGACCGCGCCTTGCGAGGTGCCGCCTACGGGACTGCCGTAATGGAAAGTGACGCCCTCAGCTTGCATCTGCGCCACACGGCGGTCGATGACGTGCTTTTCCATCTTGAAATCGGGAATGCCGTAGCGCAACAGGCCGCCGGCCTTGGCGTATTTCTCGAATACATGCACGTCGTGGCCGGCGCGCGCGAGCTGCTGCGCGCAGGCCAGACCCGCGGGGCCGGAGCCGACGATTGCGATCTTCTTGCCGGTCTTGTTCGCGGCGATTTCCGGCTTGAGCCAGCCATTGTCCCATGCGCGGTCGACGATGGCGCATTCGATGGTTTTGATGGTGACGGGATTGTCGTCAATGTTGAGCGTGCAGGAGGCTTCGCACGGCGCCGGGCAGATGCGGCCGGTGAACTCGGGGAAATTGTTGGTCGAGTGCAGGTTGCGCGAGGCCTCTTCCCAGTTGCCCTGGTAGACCAGATCGTTGAAATCCGGAATCTGGTTGTTGACCGGGCAGCCCGGGGTGCCCGGTGCAACCGCGCCGGTGCCGTGGCAATAGGGAATGCCGCAATTCATGCAGCGCGCGGCCTGATCGCGGGTGTCCTTCTCGCTCAGGGGAACGACGAATTCGCGATAGTTCGTGAGGCGCTCGGGAACGGGCGCATATTTGCGGTCGTGCCGATCGATCTCCAGAAAACCTGTAATCTTGCCCATTGAAGCCAGTGCCCCTGCATCTCACCTTCGTCATCCTGAGTACGCCTCTGGCGCGTCTCGAAGATGATTTGTTACTGCCACGGTCCCTCTCGTCATTGCGAGGAGCGAAGCGACGAAGCAATCCACCGGTAGCCGCGTCAAGTCTGTGGATTGCTTCGCTGCGCTCGCAATGACGGTTCAGAACCCCTTATTGTCTACGCCCCGATCGCGATCTTCGGCTCGGCATCCGCGTTGGCTTTCAATTCCTTCAGTGCGCGGCGGTATTCTACCGGTATCACCTTGCGGAATTTCGGCAGCCATTGTTTCCAGTTCGCGAGGATTTCGGCGGCACGCTTCGACCCCGTCAGCCTGGCGTGGCGCGTGATCAGGATGTGCAGCCGATCGATATCGGAGTCCAGCAGGTTGGCGAACACGTCGACCCGTCCGTGCGCCTCGAGATCGCCCGTGGAGTGATAAGCGTTCTGGTTGACCATCTCTTCCGACAGCACCGGCTCGAGCTCGACCATCGCCATGTTGCAGAGTTTCGGGAAGTCGCCGCTCTCGTCCAGCACATAGGCGACACCGCCGGACATGCCGGCCGCGAAGTTGCGCCCGGTCTTGCCGAGCACCACCACGATGCCGCCGGTCATGTATTCGCAGCAATGATCGCCGGCGCCTTCGACCACCGCAATCGCGCCGGAGTTGCGCACCGCGAAGCGTTCGCCGGCGATGCCGCGCAGATAGCATTCGCCCTCGATCGCGCCGTACATCACGGTATTGCCGACGATGATGGAATTCTCCGGCACGATGCCAGAATGGTGCGGCGGCTTGACGATGATGCGGCCGCCGGACAGGCCCTTGCCGACATAGTCGTTGCATTCGCCTTCGAGGTCGAAGGTGACGCCGCGCGCCAGCCACGCGCCGAAAGCCTGGCCCGCGGTGCCCTTGAAATTCACCTGGATGGTGTCGTGCGGCAGGCCGGCATGGCCGTAGATTTTCGCGACCATGCCCGACAGCATCGCACCGGCGCTGCGGTCGGTATTGTTGATCTCCATCTCGATCTTGACAGGCGCGCCGCGATCGAGCGCCGGCTGCGCTTTTTCGATCAGCCTGCGATCGAGCACCGCTTCCAGATGATGGTTCTGGGCCTCTGCATGATGGATCTTCTGGCCCGGCGCTTCATTCTGGCGGACGAACAGTTTCGAGAAATCGAGCCCCTTGGCCTTCCAGTGCGCCACCAGGGTGGCCTGGTCGAGCATCTGGGTCTGGCCCACCATCTCGTCGAAGCTGCGGTAGCCGAGCGTGGCCATGATTTCGCGGACTTCCTCGGCGACGAAGAAGAAGTAATTGATGACGTGCTCGGGCTGGCCGGTGAAGCGCTTGCGCAGCACCGGGTCCTGGGTCGCGACGCCGACCGGGCAGGTGTTGAGATGGCACTTGCGCATCATGATGCAGCCGGCCGCGATCAGGGGCGCGGTGGCGAAGCCGAATTCGTCGGCGCCCAATAGCGCCCCGATCACGACGTCGCGTCCGGTGCGGAAGCCGCCGTCGACCTGCACCACGATGCGGCTGCGCAGCCGCTCGCGCACCAGCGTCTGGTGGGTTTCGGCAAGACCGATTTCCCATGGGCTGCCGGCGTGCTTGATCGAGGTGAGGGGGGACGCGCCGGTGCCGCCCTCGAAACCCGAGATGGTGACGTGGTCGGCGCGGGCCTTGGCGACGCCGGCCGCAACCGTGCCGACGCCGATCTCGGAGACGAGCTTGACGGACACCTGCCCATCAGGGTTCACGTTCTTCAGGTCGTAGATCAGCTGCGCCAGATCCTCGATCGAATAGATGTCGTGATGCGGCGGCGGCGAGATCAGGCCGACGCCGGGCGTCGAGTGCCGCACCTTCGCGATGGTGGCGTCGACCTTGTGGCCGGGCAGTTGCCCGCCTTCGCCGGGCTTGGCGCCCTGCGCCATCTTGATCTGCATCATGTCGGAGTTGACGAGGTATTCCGTCGTCACGCCAAAGCGGCCGGAGGCGACCTGCTTGATCGCAGAGCGCATCGAATCGCCGTTTGGCATCGGCTTGAAGCGATCGCTCTCCTCGCCGCCCTCGCCGGTGTTGGACTTGCCGCCGATCCGGTTCATGGCGATCGCAAGCGTGGTGTGCGCCTCGCGCGAGATCGAGCCGAACGACATGGCGCCGGTGGCGAAACGCTTGACGATGTCCTTGGCCGGCTCGACCTGGTCGAGCGGGACGGGCTTGCGCTTCTCGTCCTCGGCGGTCTTGATCTTGAACAGGCCGCGCAGGGTCACCAGCCGTTCGGACTGCTCGTTGAGGATTTTCGCGAACGCCCTGTAGCGCTCCAGCGAATTGCCGCGCACGGCATGCTGCAGCGTCGAGACGGACTCGGTATTCCAGGCGTGATCCTCGCCGCGGGTGCGGTAGGCATATTCGCCGCCGACGTCCAGCGCGTTCTTGTAGACCGCTGCGTCGCCGAACGCGTCGGCGTGGCGGCGCGCGGTTTCCTCGGCGATTTCGGCCAGGCCCACGCCCTCGATGCGGGTGTGGGTGCCGACGAAGAATTTCGAGACGAAATCGGCCTTCAATCCGACGGCGTCGAAGATCTGCGCGCCGCAGTAGGACTGATAGGTCGAGATGCCCATCTTCGACATCACCTTCAGCAGGCCCTTGCCGATCGACTTGATGTAGCGCTTGACGATTTCATAATCGTCCAGCGCCGCCGGCAGCCGGTCCTTCATCGCAATGATGGTCTCGAAGGCGAGATAGGGGTTGATCGCTTCGGCGCCATAGCCGGCCAAGCACGCGAAGTGGTGCACCTCGCGCGGCTCGCCGGATTCGACCACGAGCCCGACCGAGGTGCGCAAACCGGTGCGGATCAGATGATGGTGCACGGCGGCGCAGGCGAGCAGCGAAGGTATCGGAATCCGGTCCGTGCCCGCGATGCGGTCGGACAGGATGATGATGTTGACGCCTTCGCGGACTGCGGCTTCCGCGCGCGCGCACAATTCGTCGAGCACCTGCTCCAGTCCCGCCGCGCCGAGGCCGGCGTGGAAGGTGGTGTCGAGCGTGCGCGACATGAAATGGCTATCCGCGATTTCCGAGATCGACCGGATCTTTTCCAGGTCGGCGTCGGTCAGGATCGGCTGGCGCACTTCGAGGCGCTTGTTGCCGGCCGCGCCCTGCAGATCGAACAGGTTCGGCCGCGGCCCGATGATGGAGACCAGGCTCATCACCAGTTCTTCGCGGATCGGATCGATCGGCGGGTTGGTGACCTGCGCGAAGTTCTGCTTGAAGTAGGTGAACAGCGGCTTCGGCCTGTCCGACAGCGCCGAGATCGGCGTGTCGTTGCCCATCGAGCCATTGGCTTCTTCGCCGGTGGATGCCATCGGCGTCATCAGGATGCTGATATCTTCCTGGCTGTAGCCGAACGCCTGCTGGCGATCGAGCAGCGGCAGGTTGGAGCGCGCGCCCTTGGTCGGGGCTTCGGGCAGTTCCTCGAGCACGATCTGGGTGCGGTCGAGCCATTCGCGATAGGGATGGCTCTTCGCCAGCGACGCCTTGATCTCGTCGTCGGGAATGAGCCGGCCCTGTTCGAGGTCGACCAGCAGCATCTTGCCGGGCTGCAGCCGCCACTTGGTGACGATGTTCTCCTCGGGGATCTTCAGCACGCCCATTTCGGAGGCCATCACGATGCGGTCGTCGCTGGTCACGAGATAGCGCGCCGGGCGCAGGCCGTTGCGGTCAAGCGTGGCGCCGATCTGGCGGCCGTCGGTAAACGCGATCGCGGCGGGACCGTCCCACGGCTCCATCAGCGCGGCGTGATATTCGTAGAACGCCCGGCGCTCTTCATCCATCAGCGGATTGCCGGCCCAGGCTTCCGGAATCATCATCATGACGGCGTGCGGCAGCGAGTAGCCGCCCTGCACCAGGAATTCGAGGGCGTTGTCGAAACAGGCGGTGTCGGACTGGCCCTCATAGGAAATCGGCCACAGCCGGCTGATGTCCTTGCCGTACCGTTCCGAATGCACCGAAGCCTGCCGCGCCGCCATCCAGTTGGTGTTGCCGCGCAGCGTATTGATTTCGCCGTTGTGGGCGATCATCCGGTACGGATGGGCCAGCGACCAGGTCGGGAAGGTGTTGGTCGAAAAACGCTGATGCACCAGCGCCAGCGCGCTCTCGAAATCGGGCTCGCTCAGGTCGGGATAGTATTTGCCGAGCTGGTCGGCGAGGAACATGCCCTTGTAGACGACCGTGCGGCACGACAGCGACGCCGGATAATAACCGGCGAGACCGCGGTCGCGGCGATGATAGATCGCCTGCGAAATCGACTTGCGCAGGATGTAGAGCCGGCGCTCGAAATCGTTTTCGTTCTTGATATGCGCGCCGCGGCCGATGAACACCTGCATGTGGGCGGGCTCGGTCGGCTTGACGGTTTCGCCGAGCGAGCAATTGTCCGTTGGCACGTCGCGCCAGCCGAGCAGCATCAGTTCCTCGGCCTTGATCTGGTCGGCGATGATGCTCTTGATGACTTTGCGCCACGCCTTGTCCTTCGGCATGAACAATGCGCCGACCGCGTATTCGCCGGGCATCGGGAGCTGGAAGCCGATTTCGGCGGCCTTGCGCTGGAAGAAAGCGTGCGGAATCTGCACCAGGATGCCGGCGCCGTCGCCGGCGCGCGGATCGGCGCCGACCGCGCCACGATGCTCGAGGTTGCAGAGAATATTGAGCGCGTCGGAGACGATCTGGTGCGACTTCTTGCCCTTGATGTTGGCGATGAAGCCGACGCCGCAGGAATCCTTTTCGAGGCCGGGATCGTAGAGACCCACAGCCGGCGGGCGCCAGCTGTGCTCGCGCGCTTCCGGTTTCGAAGCCGGGGTCGCCGACAGCGCATCCGTCACGATGTTTTCGCGCTCGAACTCCGACCCGCTCATCTCAAGTCCTCTCAATTAAGGCTAGGGGCCTCACCGTCGTCGGCGGCGCACCTTCGGCGTTCGCGGCACCCACCGGGCCACCGCTCGTCCTCCGCGAGCCGCAATTTCAGAATTCAGGCCTGGGCGTTCAACGTCCCCGACGAACGGCCTTGCCTGCACCTTCTCGGCAGCCGAAGCGCCGAATTCCCGTGGCAATCCCTGTGCCAGGTTTGCCCCGCAAATGAGACAGCTTTGCTGTCCTAACTCCGACCATGCCAAATTTTTTTCTATCACACAAGCGCATGAAAGTCGCCGGTCGCATGGTTTGTCCGTCCCGGCGGACATGGACGTCCGCTTCACCCCTGATTTGAGGCAAACGCGCCGCGATACGGCCCAAGGACCGCCGAATTCGGCGGTGAGGGTAGCCCCCGGGACAAGAAGCGAAAAAGTTCCGGGCATGGGGCGTTGCAGGAGCGTTGCGCGATGAAGCTGTTCACAGGATGGATGATGGCGGCGGGGCTGGTTTTCACGGCCGCAGCCGCAAATGCGCAGGTTTTGGTGCCCTATGGAATCGGCGGGTCGCCTTACGCTATTGTTTCCGACGTCGAGGGTCCCTATGCGGCGATGCCGCCGGACGCTGCGGTGCCGCGATATGGGCCGGTTTTGCTGCCGCCGCAGGAGGTCTACAACATCCTCCGCGAGAGCGGGTTTTCCCCGCTCGGCATCCCGCAGCAGCGCGGCCTCGTCTACACGATTTCCGCCATCGACAGCGGCGGCGACGACGGACGGCTGGTCATCGATGCTCGAACCGGGCGGATCATCCGCTTCATGCCGGCGTATCGGATGGGCGGCAATCTCAACGAGGATTTGACGGTAACCTATGGCCCGGTCGGGCCGCTGCCGCCAATCAGGCCGATCCGGGGCGCGCCGCGGCCGCCGGTCTCCGTACCGCATGTGGCAAGCCGCGCGCCTGTCGTGCCGATGCCGAAGGCTTCGCCCGCGCGAGGGGCCGGCGAAGTGAGGGAACTCGCAAGCAAGTCCGTTTCCGAGCCGGCACAGCAACCGGCGGCGCTTGAGACAAAGCCCGCCGCGCCGCAGATCCTGCCGACGCAGGAAATGCCGAAAGTGCAGGGGCTGGATTGAGGCAAGTCCTATCCACGAGTCGTCCCCGCGAACGCGGGGACGACAACCCGGCATACAAAAAACGCCCCGGTGTCCCGGGGCGTTTTCGTATTCACCGAACGGCCGCGCGTTACGCGGCGGCTTTCTCGGTCGAGCCCTCGATCGCCTGCGGACCTTGCGCGCTGGTGGAGATCGGAATGTTGCGGGGCTTCTTGGCCTCGGGAATCTCGCGAACGAGATCGACATGGAGCAGCCCGTTCTCAAGCGAGGCGTTCTTCACCACCACGAAATCGGCAAGCTGGAAGGCGCGTTCGAAGGCGCGCGCGGCGATGCCGCGATACAGCACCTCGGACTGGCCCTGGCCGTTTTCATTGACGGCTTTCTCGCCCTTGATCGTCAGCGTGTTTTCCTTGGCGACGATCGAGAGTTCGCCCTGCGAGAAGCCGGAAACCGCGACCGTGATGCGGTAGCTGTTCTCGCCGGTGCGCTCGATATTGTAGGGCGGATAGCCGGGGCTGACGTCGGCGGTGGTGCGGTCGAGCAGCGAAAACAGCCGGTCGAAGCCGACGGTGGAACGATAGAACGGGGTGAGATCGTAGGTACGCATGATTAGTCCTCCATTGAGCGACTGTTTGAATTAACCCGCCCGCCATCGGGCCGGGCTTTCGTCCTTGTGCAGCCTGGTGATTCGGGTTCCCGAAACACTGGTAGCGGCCTGCACGAAGGTGATATGGGAGGGGCCGTAGCGCGTTCAAGAAGCGGGAATTGGCCGCTTTTTTTCGCACCCGCCCTTGATTTTCAGCGCCTTTTTCCTAGCCGGTCCATCGCCCATGACGCTCGTCTCGATTCCCGCCAATCCGGTTCCGGAGGACGTCGTCACCGGCACCATCAAGACGCCCGATGGCGCCGAACTGCGCTTCGCGCGCTGGGCGCCGCCGGTGGGCCGCAAGGGCACGGTTTGCGTCTTCACCGGCCGCAGCGAGCAGATCGAGAAATATTTCGAGACGGTGCGCGACCTGCGCGATCGCGGCTTCGCGGTGGCGATGATCGACTGGCGCGGGCAGGGTCATTCGTCGCGGCGCCTGCGCGACCCCCGCAAGGGCTATGTCCGCGATTTCTCCGATTACGAAGTGGACGTGGAAACCTTCGTGCAGCAGGTGGTGCTGCCGGATTGCCCGCCGCCGCACTTCGCGCTGGCGCATTCGATGGGCGGCGCGGTGATGCTGCGGATCGCGCATGCGGGCAAACGCTGGTTCGACCGCATGGTGCTGTCGGCGCCGATGATCGATCTTCCCGGACACCGTACCGCGTTTCCGACGCGGGCGTTTCTGCGCCTGCTGCGATTTGCCGGGCAGGGCGGCCGCTACATCCCCGGCGGCGGCGACGCGCTGACCGGCTCGGAATCCTTCGTCAGCAATCCCTTCACCAGCGATCCCGTGCGCTACGCCCGCAACGCCGCGATCCTCGAGGAAGACCCGACGCTGGGCATCGGCGCGCCGACGGTGGCCTGGGCCGATACCGCGTTTAGGGCCATGCACGGCTTCCGCGCTTCCGACTATCCTTCGCGGATTCGCCAGCCGATCCTGATGCTGGCCGCCAGCAACGACACCATCGTCTCGACGCCGGCGATCGAGGAGTTCGCCTATCATCTGCGCGCCGGTTCACATCTGGTCATCGCCGGCTCGAAGCACGAAATCCTGCAGGAGCAGGACCGCTACCGCGCGCAATTCTGGGCGGCGTTCGACGCCTTCGTGCCGGGCACGCCGCTGTTCAAGTGAATTGAGGGCCTCACTTCGCCGTCTCGACCCCGGCGTCCTTGATCACTTTGGCCCACTTCCTTGTCTCGGCGTCGATAAATTCACGGAAATGCTCGGGCGTGTCGCCGGCCACGGTGAGGCCCTGATCCGCAAGCCTTTCCTTCACGGATGGATCGGCCATCGCCTCGTTTGCTATGCGGTTGAGCGCGGCGACGATGTTCTCCGGCGTTTTTGCCGGCGCGATCATTCCGTACCAGTTCTCGATCAGCAGATCTGGCATGCCGACTTCCGCGGTGGTTGGCACGTCGGGCACCGTCGGCGCGCGCTGGGGAGCACCGAGCGCAATCGGGCGCAGCGTGCCGGCCTTGAGATGCGGCAGCAATACCGGCAAATCGAGGAATGTCATCTCGACCTGCTGGCCGAGGAGATCGTTGATGGCTGGCGCCGCGCCGCGATAGGGCACGTGAACGATGTCGATCTTCGCCGTCAGCTTGAACAGTTCGCCGGCGAGATGCGGCAGGCCGCCGACGCCCGCGGAGGCGAAATTGAATTTGCCGGGCTTCGCTTTCGCTAGCGCCACGAGTTCAGTCATGTTCCTGGCGGGAAAGTTGCTCGCAACCACCAGCATCTCCGGCACGGTCGTGACCAGCGTGACGGGCGCGAAATCCCTGGCAACATCGTAGGTCACGTTTTCCATGCTCGGGCTGATGACGAGCGAGCTCGCGCTCACGATCCCGATGGTGTAGCCGTCGGGATTGGCTTTCGCCACCGCGTCGGTTCCGAGCACGCCGCCCTGTCCGCCGCGATTGTCGATCAACACCGGCTGCTTGATCAGTTCCGACATCCGCTGCCCGACCACGCGGGCGATGATGTCGTTCGGACCGCCGGCCGGAAACGGCACGATCAGCCGGATCGGTTTGCTGGGAAAATCCTGGGCGGTGGCCAATGCCGGCAACAGCAGCACCGAGAATCCCGTCAGCACTGCGCCAAGAATTCTCATGCAGGCCTCCCCGCCGACTCTCTCCTCATGGTGAGGAGCGCGTCTTCGCGCGTCTCGAACCATGAGGCCCCGGTGTCCCCCACTCATCCTTCGAGACGCGGCCGAATGGCCGCTGCTCAGGATGAGGCCGGCACACTCTAACTATTCAATAGCTTCATCGCCGCCTCATGCACGCGCGGGTCGCCGGCGGCGATGATGCGGCCGCCGCTTTGCGCGGGCTTGCCTTCCCAGGTGGTGACGATGCCGCCGGCGCCGGTGATGATCGGGATCAATGCCGCGATGTCGTAAGGTTTCAGCTCGGTCTCGATGACGAGATCGAGATGGCCGGCGGCAAGCATGCAATAGGAATAGCAGTCGCCGCCGTAGCGCGACAGCCGCACCGCCTGTTCGACGCGGCCGAAGGTGGCGCGGTCGTCGGCGTTCATCAACAACGGGCTGGTCGTGAACGAGGTCGCCTCGTTCAGGGAGTCGCAGCGCCGCACCGCCAGTTTCCGTTCACCCGACGGCCCACGGTAATGGGCCGAGCCGCTGTCGCCGGAAAAGCGCTCGCCGATGAAGGGCTGGTGCATCATCCCGAACACCGGCGTGCCCTTGTGCAACAGCGCGATCAGCGTGCCCCAGATCGGAAAGCCCGCGATGAAGGACTTGGTGCCGTCGATCGGATCCAGCACCCAGACGTATTCGGCGTCTTCGCGCTCGCTGCCGAATTCCTCGCCGACGATGCCGTGCTGGGGAAAATTGGCCTTGATCAGCCGCCGCATCACCGCTTCGGCCGCGCGGTCGGCTTCGGTCACCGGATCGAACTCAAGATTGTTGCTTTTATTGTCGATCGAGAGCGACGTCCGGAAGAACGGCAGGATGGTTTCTCCGGAAGAAGTGGCGAGGCGGCCGATGAAGGCCGAAAAATCAATGACCGTCACGGCGGTTCCTTGAGTGGGCGCGGAAGCGGAGAATATTGCGATGGTTCCTGCCTAGCCCAATCCCGCAAGCCGCGCACGGGGAACGGACGGCTATCCCCTTCCGCGCCGGCGATTTTCGGCCCGGGAATCAGTCGGTGCAGTGGTGAATTTTTTGATGACAATTTCGATCACAAAATTGAGAGGTTAACGGGGCTGGCCCGGCGGCAGGCCGGCTTCGGCCGCCACGGGGCGCTCAAGCGTTTGAAATTCCGGAGAAAATGGTCATGTTCGACCGCCGTGATCTGCAGCCCAGCCATGTGAATTTTGCACCGGAAATAACTCAAAACCTCTTGCGCTTTGTGCAGCGCGGTCGCATATTGTTGCGGTGCGGTAGCGCCTCGCGCTACTGCTGCCCTCCTTGGGCGTTTCCTCCCTAGACTTGGGCCGCTTGTTCATTCAAGCGGCCCTTTTTTCTTGGGAACGACAATCCTGATCATTCCGGATGTCGTTTTTAGGACGTTGTTGCGCGAAGCAAAGGCCGCAGTCCAGGGATTTCCCGATGTGCCATTGCGCATCTGAGGTTCGCGCGTTTCATCCGCGCTCCCGAACGAAGTGAAACTGAATTCGCAATTACTCCGCCGCCGCCTGGAACGGCCCGAGGCCGCCGAGCGGAACGGTAGCCAGCGCGTCTGCCAGCGTGGCAAAATCGGTCGCCACCCGCGCAAACCCCGCGCTGCGCTCGCGTCGCCGTTCGTCCATGTAGACCGCGCGGTTGAGTTCGAGCTGGATGACATGCAGACCGCTGGCCGGGTTGCCGTAATGCTCGGTGATGAATCCGCCGGCATAGGGCTTGTTGCGCCCGACCGAATAACCAAGCCGGCTCATGGTCTGCTCGACCATGTCCGGCAGCTGGGCGGCGCAGCTGGTGCCGTAGCGGTCACCGATCACGACGTCCGGCCGCCGCGGCTCGTCCCGCGACACGCCGGTCGAGGGCATCGAATGGCAATCCACCACGACCACCGTTCCGAACGCCTGATGCGTCTTGTTGATCAGCCGCCGCAGGGCGCGGTGGTAGGGCTTGTAGAGTGACTCGATCCGCGCCAGCGCGTCATCGACGCCGATGCGCTCGCGATAAATCTCCTGGCCGTCGCCGACCACGCGCGGAATGGTGCCGAGGCCGCCGGCCACCCGCATCGACCGCGTATTCGCAAAACTGGGCAACCGGCCCGAGAACATGCGCGGATCGAGTTCGTAGGGCTCCCGGTTGACGTCGACATAGGCGCGCGGGAAGTTGACCCTCACGATCGGAAATCCGAGGCCGCTGAGGCCGCCGATCAACTCGTCCATGAACGAATCCTCGGAGCGGCGCAGCGCGGGAAGATCGATCCGCGACGCCTTGAGGAATTCGGGCGGATAGACCGAGCCGGAATGCGGCGAGTTGAAGATGATCGGCGCCCGCCACGTGGCCGGCTCGACGATCTCGAACGGCGGCGACAGGTCGCCATCAAACTGGGTCATCGTCGGGCGCCGTCCCTGGAATCCGCGGATCTGCGCAGTCTTTCTGCCAGAAGAACGGAAGGTTCATGAGAAGCATTGTCGGTAATCGCGACAGGTCTGCCAAGTGAAAAAAGTCTGCGGCCGTCTGGAACGTATCTTAAGAAGCAAAACCCCCCGCTTTCATTGCTTTGCGCCACATTCCGGTACAGAAATAGCGCCATAAGTCGGCCGCGCGCTCCGTGCCCCTTCACGCGAAATTTACCCTCTGTCGGGCTTAGTAAGCGGACTGATCCTCTCATTCGGGATTCGACAACCAACCGCCATGCACAAAATCCTCCTCGCCGAAGACGACAACGACATGCGCCGCTTCCTGGTCAAGGCACTGGAAAACGCAGGTTTTCAGGTTTCCTCCCACGACAACGGCATGTCGGCCTATCAGCGGCTGCGCGAGGAGCCGTTCGAGATGCTGCTCACCGATATCGTGATGCCCGAAATGGACGGCATCGAGCTGGCGCGGCGGGCATCGGAACTCGACCCCGACATCAAGATCATGTTCATCACCGGCTTTGCCGCGGTCGCCCTGAATTCGGATTCGGAAGCGCCCAAGACCGCCAAGGTGCTGTCCAAGCCGGTCCACCTTCGCGAATTGGTCAGCGAAGTGAACAAGATGCTGGCGGCCTGAAGTGGCCCCCAATACCGGCCAAGCGTCCTTGCCTGCCCGCTTTGGAGCCGATATACGGACCCGACCCGTAACGACCACCCTTTGAGGGGCGCGTAGCTCAGCGGGAGAGCACCTCGTTGACATCGAGGGGGTCACAGGTTCGATCCCTGTCGCGCCCACCATTAATATCAACAGCTTAGCCCTTCCGTTAAACCGGCACGGCAACGATACCCCACGCTGTCGCGGCTCTTCTCTTTGGGCAGGCAGAGGTTCGGCTGCAGACGGACCGATTCCTGAAGGGCTTCAGCCGCGTTCTTGTAATCACGTATCGCGAAATAAGCGCGTTTCTTTCCTCACTCCGACTTGTCGATGTTCCAGAACACCGGCGTGGCCGGGCCGTCGAGCACGCCCGAGAGCGATTTTCGCCACGCGCTGACGCCGCGCCATTGCCCGAGCGGAACATAGATCACCTGGTCGTAGACTTCGCTCTGGATTTCGATGGCGATCTTCTTCCGCTCCTCGGGCGAGAACGCACGTACGAAGGCATCACGCATCGCTTCGACCCTGGCGTCTTCCGGCCAGCCCCACCAGGCGCCCTTCGTGCCTCTGCCGTTGATCAATTCATTGACAACAGGGTCCACCACATCGGCAATGATGAAGTTGGTGAATAGCATGTTCCAGCCGCCTTCCTTCGGGGGCTTCTGGCTGACGCGGCGGGAAACCAGGGTCTGCCAATCCATGGCCTGCAGGTCCACCTTGAAGCCGGCCTCACGCAGTAACTGCGCCGCGACGATCGGCTGCGCCTTGAACGGCAACGCATCACCCGGCGCCATGATCACGACGGGGGTGCCGTCGTAGCCGGATTCGGCAAGCAGCTTTCTTGCCTCCGCCATGCCGTTGCCTTTCACCAGCGATTCCGAGCCGACGTCGGTGGCCAGCGGCGTGTCGCAGCCGAAAACGGCGCCGCACACCTGATAGTAGTCCGGATTGCCAACCAGCGCGTCCAGCACGTCCTTCTGGTTCAGCGCCATGAACGCCGCGCGGCGGACCTTGACGTTGTCGAAAGGCGGATGAAGGAAGTTCATTCGTCCGAGGGTCTGGGAGCCAAGCTTGTCCAGGGTATCGACCTTCAAGTCCTTGTCGGCGGCGAGCCTCCTCACGAGATCGAAGGGCACGTGCTCCAGGAAGTCGATGTCGCCGGATTGAAGCGCGTTCACGGCGGTCTGTGCATCCGGCATGGTGATCCATTCGACGCGATCGACCTTCACCACCTTGCCGCCTGCGGTCCAGCTCGACGGCTCCTTGCGGGGCACGTAATCTCGGTTCTTTTCATAGACCGCCTTCACGCCCGGCTGAAATTCAGCCTTGACGAATTTGAAGGGGCCCGAGCCGATCTGCTCGGGAATCTGCTGCCCGGCCGGCGTCTCGGCCAGGCGCCTGGGCATCATGAACGGGACTTTCGACGAAGGTTTGGCGAGTGATTCCAGCACCAGGGCGAAGGGCTCCTTCAGTTTCAGCGTGATGGTCCGCTCGTCGGTTGCCTCCAGGCTGGCGGTGAAGTCCATCAGCGTCTGGCCCATGTTCTCGATCTTGCTCCAGCGCTTGAGCGAGGCGACGCAGTCCTCCGCGGTGACCGGGCTGCCGTCATGCCACTTCAGTCCTTCCCGCAGCGTAAAAATGTAGGTGAGCTTGTCGTCGGAGACTTTCCAATCCGCCATCTGAGGCTGGACCTTGAAGTTGGAATCGGTGGCCAGCAAGGTGTCATAGACCATGTAGCCGTGATCGCGCGTGATATACGCGCCGGTAAAGATCGGATCGAGGATGCGCAGATCGGAATGCATCACCGCGGTGAGGGTCTTCACTGCACTGGGGCTTTTCGCATGCGCCGGCGAAGCAAGCGCCAGCGCAGTCGAGAACAAGAAGGTCGACAAGGCAGCGGAAATGCTGGCCTGAGGCTTCATCGCAATACTCCCCCATTCGTCCGGCGGAACGGCGCTCGCGCTGATGATCCACCTTCTCCCGCTAGGAGAGTGGGTGGCAAACCTGCGACGATGAACACGCTGCCTATGTCGCAACCTTTGCGCTTCTCAAGCCCGCCCTCTCCAGGCCGTACAGCAGCTGAGCCACAGCCGCTTGCACCGTGGGATGCCGGTATTGGTCTTCACTGTAGTATCCGGCGATCCAGTCGAGGTCCGCTCGCGGACCATGATATTGCCGGAATCCGTCAAGGGCCCGCTTCTTCGCTTCCGCCTCCCGATTTGTCAGGGCATAGGCTGCGATCAGCCAGGCGTGGGTAAACCAGAGGTTGGGCCGCACACGGACCAATTCCTGAAGGGCTTCGACCGACTTCTCGTATTCACCGAGGACGAAATGAGCGCGCCCCTTGACCCAGAGGAATACCTGGAATGACCGGTCATTCGGGCTGAGTTCGGTTGCCTTTTCGGTCAGCGAAATCGCGACCCTGGCGTCGCCGAGGAACACCAGCTCGTTGCCGGCCTGGGCATAGGCTGCTGCGAAATCGGGATCGATCCTGATCGCCTCGTTGAAGGCGTCGAGCGCGGCCTGATGGTTACCGCTGATACGATGGACCCAGCCGAGAGCCTGATGTGCAAACGGCGGATCATGGTTGAGGCCGATCGCTTTCGTAGCGGCTATCTCCGCGCGCTCCACTTCGGCGTTGCCCGCGTTGTTCCAGTCATTAAGGACATCCGACATCAGCCAGGCGGCGAGCAGGCCAAGGAGGCGTGCGTTCTCCGGATCTGCCTTGAGGCCAGCCTCTGCGTTCTGGCGGGTTTCGAGGGACGTTTCGGGCGTTGGAAAGCTTGCAGCCATTCCTGCTTGTCCTTTCATCCAGGAAACAACAAGGGTTTATAGAAGAAGAGTCTCTTGGTATTTTGTCAATCTCCGGTAGCGCCCAAATTTTTTACTCAAGTCGAGCGGGCTCGACTTGAGTTCGGGAGAGATAAGTGTCGTGATAGTCTCGCATCTTCACGAGACCGTCACATGACTGCTCGCCTGACCTGCCTTCTCACCATCGTCCTTCCGCTCCTCGCGGCCACCGCCGCGCGCGCTGAGCCCGAGACGTCTATTTTGGAAGTGCCTCGTCGGCTATCTGTTCCGTGGTTCACCCCGGTTGTGCATGTTAATTCACGCCCGCCTTGCGCAGGCCGTTCAGCAGCTGAGTCACAGCTGCTTGCGCCGTAGGATTTTGGTATTGGGTTTCGCTGTAGTATTTGGTGATCGAAGCGAGGTCTGATCGCGTATTGTGCGATTTCTTGAATCCGATCGAATGCCTGCTTCGCCTCCGCATCTCGATTGCACAAGGCAAGGGCTGCCACCAGCCAGGCATGGGCTAAACCACAGGTTCGGCCGCGCTCGGACCGATTCCTCAAGAGCGTCAGCCGCCTTCTCGTAATCGCCGAGAGCGAAATACGCGCGTCCCTTGGACCCAAGTGAATACCCCGATTGACGGGTCCTTGGGGCTGAGTTCAATTGCTTTTTCGGCCAGCGGAATCGCGCCCTTGGCATCGCCGAGAAACACCATCTCGTTGGCGGCCTGGGCATAGGCTGATGCGAAGTTGGGATCGATCTTGATGGCCTCATTGAAGGCGTCGAGCGCGGCTTGATGGTTGCCGCGTAACCGATGGACCCACCCCAGAGCATGATGCGCAAGCGGCATATTGGGGTCGAGGCTGATCGCTTTCCTGGCGGCCGCCTCCGCTCGGTCTACTTCAGCCTTGCCTGCGTCATTCCAGCCATTGAGGACATCTGAAGTCAGCCAGTAGGCGAGCAGACCCAACAGGCGCGCATTGTCCGGGTCTGCCTTGAGGCCAGCCTCCGCGTGCTGGCGCGTTTCGAGGGATTTTTCGGCCGTTGGATACCCAGTGCTTGCAGCCATTGCTCTCATCCTTTCATCCAAAGGGTTGTGATCCGCTGCCAGCGTGCCGACCTCGTGTCGCACGCCGGCTTTATCACCTCATCATTCAGCGAGGTGGCGATTCGGCCCATCAGGTTGTCCTGCAGATCGAGCAGGCTGCCGGTTTCATAGGCGAAGGAATTGGCCCAAAGGTTGGTGCCGCTTTCGGTGTCGACCAGTTGCGCATTCACCTGGACGATCGGTCCTGCGCGCCTTACGCTGCCTCCCAAAGCGTAGCGGACGTGCAGCTCGCGGCCGATCTGGCGCGCGTCGTTCGGCTTGTCCTTGTAGGTGAAGGCGGTTCCGGAGGCGATCACCCAGGCGCGCCGTAGCCGGGAAAGCTCGGTCGTCAGCTCGTCAGTGATTGCGTCGGCCAAATAATCGTCCGCCGTGTTCCCGTCGACGTTCTTGAACGGCAAGACGACGATCGTGTTCGTCCGCGCAACCGTCCCATGCAGCTCGCGAAACATCAGCACCGACGCGATCGAGGCGACGGCTATCGCGCCGATGGCGGCGGCTGTCAGCCGATCCGCTCCAAGCGGCGGCAAGTCCAGCTGAGGAGCGTCACCCGTATCCGTTCGTACGCGACCTCGTAGACGTGGACCGGGTACGGGATGTTCTTGACACGGCGCGTCGCCGCGGTCCGCGAAAAAGAACTGGGGTTGGGCGCGCGTCTGGTCGTAGATGCTCTGGCCGACACATACCGTTCCCGGCGAAGCCAGGGCTTCAAGCCGAGCCGCGATATTGACGCTGTTTCCGTAGATGTCGCGCTGGTCGACCAGGACGTCGCCCGTGTTGATCCCGATCCGCAGCTGCATGCGGTCCGGCTCATTCGCCTGACGCGCGGCAAGTCCGCGCTGGATATCGAGCGCGCAACGTACCGCATCGACCGCACTCCCAAACTCGACCAGCAGCCCGTCGCCCATGCTGCGCACGAGACGCCCGCCATATTTGCTAATTGTTGGGTCAATCAGTTCACGCGAGTGGCGCGCGAAGCGATCATGCGTCTCGTCCTCGCTCCGGCTCATCATGCGGCTGTAGCCGACGACATCGGCAAGCATCACTGCCGTTAATCGTCGGCGCCGCGCGGCAATCGGCTCTATTGCCGTCGGGGCCGTCTGCGCGGTGGCCAGCTCGATTGCCATCGGGGCCGTTTCCTTCGATTGTCAAACACAATTCGCGAAGCCCGCCGGAAACGCAAAAACAATCAATTGGAGCGCCTAAAGAAAGCGTCTTTTGGAATTTCGTCAATCCCCGGAAGATGCTTCCGTGATCTGACTTCAGTCGGCCGGAGCCGTCTCGACGTCAGCCGCCAACGGCCGTTCAACCCGTTTTCCAGTCAAAAAAGCCCCCCAAAAACGGAAATTCAGCCGGGCCGCTGTCGCGGCCAGGCCGGGGCGGTGTAATAGCCCACTCTGGGCTGCAACCTCGCCACTGGCAACCATCTCACGAAGCAAGACCCTGACGTTTTCGACCTTTGCTCCGATGGTCTTTGCGATGGCGGTGGGGAGTCATTTCGTCGCAAGCCACTCTCGACGCCGCCACGATCTTGCGCCTTTCGTCCGATTTGCGGACTTCGTCGGCTTCACCAGGTGTGTACGCTTTTGCTTTTCGGCAACGCCGCTCACGACGAGCTGTGGTGCCGATGCTTGATCAGTAATGCCACATGCGGGGCAATCAAGAACGATAGCTAATGACGTCGCTGGTCTATGCTTTCAGCCAGGGCATTTGGAATTTCTTTGAGATCATGGGGACCTCAAATTTGCCAGGGAAGCCGGGCTAAAGGTTTCCCGAATCTAAACGGCTACCCTCGTAAAGTACGACTGGTATTAGCCGAATTGTAGTGAATCCGTCGCAGGTTGCGCCAATTCGGAGAACTACATGTTGATCGAGCGCCGCCGCCTGGCCCGGACCCATGTTATGCAGCCTGCCAAGTTGTTGGTGGACGATGCGAGCGTTATGCATGATTGCATCGTGGACAACCTGAATACATTGGGCGCTTGTATCGATTTCAATTCGGCGCCTATCGAGGAATTGCCTTCGAGGTTCGATCTTACTTTCGATAATTGCCACACCTATTGGCGCTGTGACGTGATCTGGCAAAATCCGGACGTTCGACGTGCGGGGGTGAGCTGGAAGACAGGCTGACCGTCTCAAGCACTTGGCTATCCCTCGGGCGGGGGGCTTTGACGGCAAACGGGAACTGCGGACACTTGCCTGTCACAATCCCTTTCCAGCCAAGGGTCATCTGCTCGACTTCGTAGAGCTAAGGGACGTGATGAAGTCCGCCGATGGAGTGCCGGCGATAACTTCAACCAACCACGGCCCTCCGCGAGAAATGCTGGTGCAATGCGGGCCTCAACCCTGCAACGTTTGCAATTCCCGTGACAAACATTTGGCCCCGGGATGTCCGATTAACCGTCCATTTACCATAAAGCGCCAACATGCTTTTGATAGTAATCCGCAATGGCCTTGAAATATGGCGCCCTTCAATCCGTACCGTGAGCATGCGTCCGGGAATAGCGGACGTTCAGGCGATTACGACAACGAGATGAGTTTTGCCCGGGCTTCGGCAAGGGATCAGGGCTCGATCGCGCTGGACCTCGTGTACCAGGCTGCCGAACTCTTCAGGGGCATTGAAGACCGCGCACGGGAGACGGAAGCTCGCGCGCAGTCGATGTGTAAAAGTGCTGCAGAAAAGCTGAAGTTCGCCGAACAGCGAGCCGAGGCTGCAGAGCGGGATCGGAGTAAAGCAATCGACGAGGCCGGTCGTAAGCTTCAGGATGCCTCGAGAGCATTGAAGCAGGCGGAATCCCGTATCACAGTTGCCGAAGACCAGGCCACGGCAGCAGAGTTTCGCGCGCAAGCGGCTGAAGTCCAGGCACAAAAGCTTCTTCAGGAACTCGCGCTCGTCGAGGACGCTATTCGAAGGCAACTCCTTTGCCCAAATCCAGAGGTCATGGCCAGACAGAACGTGGCTTGAGTTACGCGGTCTGGGTGCCTTCGGGGTCTAACAAGCCGACCGATGGTTGAATTGAGGCCATTGTGACTGCGTTAGGAGCACGCTCATTCGTTGCGGGAACTAGCATTTGGCAGGTCCCTTCTGGTCCCAAATCGGTCCCACTTGGCTCCAATTTTGGGTTTGTCGCGTAGCTCACGACAAAATCGTAAGCGGCGTAAGCACCTGATCTTCTAGATTTTCCCATCGAACCGAAGACGACACAGAGCATCGCGTTGACATCGGAGGGGCACAGGTTCGATCCCTGCCGCGCCCACCATTCACTCCAGCCGTTCCCCAGACAACAAACCGCCAAGCGCCTTGCGCGCGAAATCCGGCGCGCCATGAGGCGGGGTCGGGATGGCACGCGTTATTTTTTACGACTTTCCACGGCGATTTTTTGGTGATCGTGCGCAGGAATGGTGCGGCGCGGCCGCCAGCTGCTATAAGCTGCTTCGGTGGCCATGACAGGTGCGCGCGGATGTCGAAACAGTCGATGCGGGAAGAGGCGGAGCGGTTGATCCGCGAAACAATGGAGCGCAAGACCATTGTCGTTAAGCAGGGCAATACCCGGATCGAGACCACCTGCGGCAAATGCGGCGCGCCCAACCGCATCTCGGCGGAAAAAGGCGCGACGCGGGTGAAGTTCGCCTGCAAGCAATGCGGGCACAAGCAGGAAACGCTCTAGGAATTCGCCAGCAGGGCAACGCGATGGCCTGACGGGCAAATCAATCAACCTGTCGCTTCCCCTCTGTCCAGCCCTATCTGACAAAAATATTCCGCTTCGCGATTTGCCCAAATCAAATCTAGAACTCCCGCCGTCCCGTTCCTCATGAGGGGCGCTCGCGATCGTCACGGACGTGGGGCGGGATGCGGTGGACGCGGATGGTGCCGAGAGGCGAACGGCGCCTGAGGCGGACGGCGAAGTCGTGTGGTCCTGACGCCTCGACGCCGGCGTCAAGTTGGCGAAAACAAGTTTTCGCCGATGACGGTGACAAAAAAGCCCGATCACCGGGGAGAGTACGAAGGAAACCGTTAAAACCATCGCGCGGGGAATGCCGGACGTTTCCGGCGTGACCGTGGTGACTAACGCGTGCGCTTTCTACCACTGCGCACGTGGCTGCGGACGCGCCGAGCGTCCGGCATTCCCTGCGCCCCTGATTTTCAGAGGGCGGGAAATTCACAGCAAAACTCGCGCATGCATGCGGCGAGATCGCGAAGCTGCGTTTTTTCGTCATTGCCTGCGACAAACGCGAAGCGTTTGCGCAAGGGAGCGAAGCGACGAAGCAATCCACTCTTTCTTTGTTGTTGCGCCATGGATTGCTTTGCTTCGCTGGCAATGACGGCCAAAAATTTCAGGCTGGGCTGTTTGAAATTTCAATCTGCGAACGCACAACACTTTTTGTAGTCCCTGCCTAGTGCGCAATTGCGCACGGGCGCAGGGACCCATAACCACAGGTCGTTGTTGGAGCGGAAGCTGTCGGCCACTGCGCCAAAACGCGAGGCCGCGGCGTATGGGTCCCTGCGTTCGCAGGGACGACATTAGGGGTTACCCCGCACGAAACAGCATGGGTGGTCTTCGTTCGACGCCCTCTTGCGGGCCGCCGTCCTGCTTTACGGTCTCGGCATCGCCGCCGTACATTTCCCGATATAAAGATCGGAACGGCGATCGACACAGGGAGAGCAGACATGGCTATGACGCAGGCAATTCCGATCACCCGGCATCCCTACGCGGATGGCTCCTACAAGAAGATGCTGATCGACGGCAAATGGATCGACGCCGCCTCCGGCAAGCGTTTCGAAACGCATAACCCGGCCACCGGCGAATTGCTCGCCACCGTGGCCGAGGGCGACGCCGAGGATATCAACCGCGCGGTCGCCGCCGCCCGCCGCGCCTTCGAAGGGGCTTGGGGCAAGGTCAAGCCGTATGAGCGGCAGGCCCTGCTGCTCAAGCTCGCCGATCTCGTCGAGAAGAATTTCGAAGAGCTCTCGCAGCTCGATACGCTCGACATGGGCGCGCCGATCAGCCGCACCCGCGGCAACAAGCAGCGCGTGCTCGGCATGCTCCGGTATTACGCCGGCCAGGCCACGGCGCTGCTCGGCGAGACCATCGAGAATTCGCTGCCCGGCGAAATTTTCTCCTACACCTTGAAGGAGCCGGTCGGCGTCGTCGGCGCGATCATTCCGTGGAACGGCCCGCTTGCCGCCAGCGTATGGAAGATCGGCCCTGCGATCGCCACCGGCTGCACGGTGATCCTCAAGCCCGCAGAAGAAGCGCCACTGACGTCGCTGCGGCTCGGCGAACTCGCGATGGAGGCCGGCATCCCGCCCGGCGTCATCAATGTGGTGCCGGGATATGGCGAGACCGCGGGTGCGGCACTGGCGTCCCATACCGGGGTCGACAAGGTCGCCTTCACCGGCTCGCACGTGACAGGTCAATCCATCATCCGCGCGTCCGCCGGCAATCTCAAGCGGGTGTCGCTCGAGCTAGGCGGCAAATCGCCCGACATCGTGTTCGCCGACGCCGATCTCGACGCGGCGGTGCCGGGAGCGGCGATGGCGGTGTTCGCCAACTCGGGCCAGATCTGCAGCGCGGGCACCCGGCTGTTCGTCGAGAACAAGGTGTATGACGAATTCGTCGGCCGCGTCGCCGAATTCGGCAAGAAGCTGCAGGTCGGCAACGGCCTCGACCCGAACACGCAGATCGGCCCGCTGGTCTCCGAACAGCAGCTCGATCGCGTCAGCGGCTATCTGGCGATCGGCCAAAAGGAAGGCGCCAAGGCGCTGACCGGCGGAGCGCGGCTGACCGAAGGCGCGTTTTCGAAGGGCTATTTCGTGCCGCCGACGGTGTTCGCCAACGTCCAGGACAATATGCGGATCGCGCAGGAGGAAATCTTTGGTCCGGTGCTTTCGGCGATCTCGTTCAAGGACGCCGACGAATTGATCCAGCGCGCCAACGCGACGACCTTCGGCCTCGGCAGCGGCGTCTGGACCAAGGACGTCAGCAAGGCGCATCGCGTCGCGAGAGCGCTCCGCGCCGGTTCGGTCTGGGTCAATTGCTATCAGGCGATGGATCCGGCGGTGCCGTTCGGCGGCTACAAGATGAGCGGCTATGGCCGCGAGTTCAGGCAAGCAGCATCTGGAAGAGTATCTCAACGTCAAGGCGGTCTGGATCAAGACGGCGTAGGCTTTCGGATTTGTGCCATTCGGGAGTGGCGGCTTTCGACCGCCACTCCTTCTTTATGCTCGCAACAAACAGGGATTTCGGGGCTGAGATGAATTTTCCTTCGTTGTTTTCACCGCTGCAGGTCGGTCCCTACCGGCTCAGTCATCGGGTCGTGATGGCGCCGCTGACGCGGATGCGGGCGGAAAAGCCGAGCCTCGCGCCGCGGCCGTTGAACGCGGAATATTATGCGCAGCGCACGACACCGGGCGGCCTGATCATCGCCGAAGCCTCGCCGGTGATGGCCGGGGCCTTCGGCAGTCCGGGCGTGCCCGGCATCTATACGGACGCGCAGATCAAGGGCTGGCGTGCAGTCGTCGATGCGGTTCATGCCAGGGGCGGGGTCATCTTCCTCCAGCTCTGGCATGTCGGGCGCGTCTCGCATTCCTCGTTCCAGCCCGGCGGTGCGCTGCCGGTCGCGCCCTCGGCGGTGCCGATTTCGGCGGAGCTGAAGACGATGACGGCCGATGGAAAGGTGGCGCCTTACGAAACGCCGCGCGCGCTGGAAACCGGCGAAATCGCCGGCATCGTCGACGCATTCCGGCAGGGCGCGCGCAACGCGCTGGCCGCCGGTTTCGACGGCGTCGAGATCCACGGCGCCAACGGCTACCTGATCGAGCAGTTCCTGCAGTCGCGCACCAACCAGCGCACCGACCAGTATGGCGGATTGATCGAAAATCGCGCGCGGGTGCTGATCGAGATCACGCAAGCCGTGGTCGGGGTGTGGGGCGCGAACCGCGTCGGCGTGCGGTTGTCGCCTTATGGCATCGCCAACGACTGCGGCGAAGCCGATCCGATGCCGCTCTATACCCATGTCGTCGAGGCGCTCAATCCGCTCGGCCTGGCGTATCTGCATTTCATCGAGCCGCGCTCGAGCGGCGCCGGCCGCGCCGAGGTCAACCACCAGAACGTGCCGTCGGCGATGGTGCTGTTCCGACCCCTCTGGCGCGGGGTGTTGATCACGGCCGGCGGTTTCACCGGCGAGACCGCGGATGCGGCGATCGCCGACGGCCATGCCGACGCCATCGCATTCGGCCGCATCTTCATTTCCAATCCCGATTTGCCGCGCCGCCTAAAAGAAGGATTTCCGCTGACCCCCTACAACCGCGCGACCTTCTATGGCGGCGAGGAGAAGGGCTATACCGACTACCCCGTTTATGATGATGAGCTGGAGCGGGCGTGATTACCTAGCCGTCACTGCGAGTGCAGCGAAGCAATCCATTTAGTAGCAGGAAAGTGTGGATCGCTTCGTCGCTGACGCTCCCTTGCGCAAACGCTTCGCGTTTGTCGCAGGCAATGACGGTGGAGACGGAAGGCGCAAATGGCACAAGCGGCGAAGGCGGTCGGAATCGCGACGGGTCAATGCCTGTGCGGCGGGGTCTCTTTCGAGATCGACGTGCCCGCCCGCTGGGCTTGGCACGATCATTCGGCCGCGAGCCGGCGCGCGCATGGCGCGGCCTACGCAACCTATGTCGGGAGCTGGCGCAAGCGTTTTCGCATCACCAAAGGCGAGGCGGAGATCGCGCGCTACGAGGACAAGGCCACGAAGACCGTGCGCGGCTTTTGCGCGCGATGCGGCACGCCGCTGCTTTACGAACGCGCGCGCTCGCCGCACATGGTGAACATCCCCCGCGCGCTTTTCGTCGGCCGCACCGGCCGCCAGCCGCTTTACCATATCGCGATCGAGGAGCTGCAGGAGTGGGCCTATACCGGCGAGCCCCTGGTGCCATTGAAGGGTTTTCCCGGCGTGGTCTGGCAGCGCTCGAAAAAGAAGAAGCGCGGCGATCGAGAGGGGATGTTCTGAGCGGGGTACAACGGGCATGCGCAGTCGGGTCCGGCGATGCAGGGCAGCCATGAGCCTGCTTCCTTGATCTCATCGTCCCGGATCGGTCATGATGCGACAACCCCGACGGTAACGGCCGCGGGAAGGGGAGGATTTTCATGAATCGCATCACCGGGCGCTCGGCGTTCCTTGCGCTGCTCAAGGACGAGGGCATCACGCATCTGTTCGGCAATCCCGGGACCACCGAACTGCCGATCATGCATGCGCTGAAGGATCATCCCGATATCACCTATGTGATGGCGATGCAGGAAAGCCTTGTGGTGGCGATTGCCGACGGCTTCAGCCGGGCGTCGGGCCGTCTCGTCGCCTGCAACGTCCATGTCGCGCCCGGGCTTGGGAACGCGATGGGCTCACTCTACAACGCCAGTTTTACCGGCACGCCGATGATCCTGACCGCCGGCCAGCAGGAGCAGGGCCACGGCTTGATGGAGCCGCTGCTCTATGGGCCGCTGGTCCGGATGGCGGAGCCATTGGTAAAGTGGGCGGTCGAGGTGACGCGGCTGGAGGACCTGCCGCGGATCGTGCGCCGCGCCGCCAAGATCGCGACCACGCCGCCGACGGGGCCGGTGTTCATCTCGCTGCCCGGCGATATCCTCAATTCGGAAGCCGGCATCGAACTCGGCCGCTCGACCCGCGTCGATACGCGCGTCAAGCCCTCCGACGAAGCGCTGCAGGCGCTGGTGGCGCGCATCCTCAAGGCCGAGCGGCCCGTCATCATCGCCGGCGACGAAATCGTCAAGAGCGACGCGCTGCAGGAAGCCGCTTCGCTGGCGGCTGCGCTCGGCTGTCCGGCCTATCAGCAATCGACGCCCTATGGCGCGCACTTCCTGTCGGAAAGCCCGAGCTTCATGGGCGCGCTGTCGCGGCTGCAAAAGCAGGTTCGCGAGGTGTTGTCGCCTTACGATCTCATGATCGTGCTCGGCGCCGATCCCTTGCGGATGTCCGTTCACAGCGAGATCGATCCACTGCCCCAGGGCCTGCCGATTTTGCAGATTGGCCTGGTCGAATGGGATCTCGCCAAGAACTACGGTGCCGAGATCGCGCTGAAGGCCGACGTGAAGGAAACCTTGCGCGTGTTGATTCCGGCGCTCAAGGCCAGCGGCGGCGCCGCGCTCGAGGCCCGCGCCAGGCAGGGGATTGCGGCGCTGGCATCGAAGAACTGGACCGCGCGGCGCGCAACCCTGGTCGAGCAGATCGCGAAGAACAAGGATCGCTCGCCGATCGATCCGGACTTCCTGGCGCTCAGCGTGGTCGAGGCGATGCCCGACAACGCCATCCTGGTCGACGAAGGGTTGACGTCCTCCCGGCAGATCACCGCGCTGCGGCCGCATCGCGATCGCTACGGCTATCACGCACTGGCGTCAGGCGGCATCGGCTGGGGGCTGCCGGCGTCCGTCGGCGTCAGCTTGGCAAACCCGAACCGGCCGGTGGTGTGTTACTCCGGCGATGGCAGCGCGATGTATTCGATCCAGGCGCTATGGACGGCGGCGCATCACAAGCTGCCGCTGACGGTGGTGATCGTCAACAATGGCGGCTATCGCATCATCAAGCAAAGGCTGCTCGCGTTTCATGGCGACGACCATTACGTCGGCATGGATTTTGTCGATCCGCCGGTGGAATTTGCCGCTTTGGCGAAATCGCTCGGGATGGAGGCGATGCGCATCACGGAGTCCGCGGATTTGAAGTCCGCGCTTTCGGCGGCCTTCAGGCGGCCCGGCGCGAAACTGATCGAGGTGGTGGTCGACGGCTCGCTCTGAGGTCGTCATTCCGGTATCGTTATCTCGGTTACCTGGCGTACTCGAAAGGGTTCGCGACCGAGAAAGAAAGAAATGACCAGAACGGATGCCATCGCCCGGGCGCGCCAACATCTTCATTCCGGCGGGTTCCTCGCCGAGCTCGACCGCAGGGTGGCCTATCGGACGGAAAGCCAGAACCCCGGGCAGCGCGATGCGTTGCGCGCTTATCTCGAAGACGAACTCCAGCCGGCATTTTCGCAGCTCGGATTTTCAGCGCGGTTGATCAAATCGCCGACGGGCAGGAATCCGTATCTGCTCGCGGAATACCGCGAGAGTTCATCGGCGCCGACCGTTCTCATGTATGGGCATGGCGATGTCGTCGACGGCATGGCGGGAGAATGGCGGGATAATCTCGATCCGTGGCGGACGACGACGATCGGAAACCGTGTCTATGGCCGCGGCACCGCCGACAACAAGGGTCAGCACAGCATCAACCTGTCGGCGCTTCGCGCGGTACGGGAAGCGCGCGGCGGCCGGCTCGGCTTCAATGTCAAATTCATCGTCGAGACCGGCGAGGAAATCGGGTCGCCGGATCTGGGCCAGGTGTGCGAAACACTGCGCGAGGAGCTCAAGGCCGATCTGTTTCTGGCATCCGACGGGCCGCGGCTGTCCGCCGATCGTCCCGACCATCTTCCTCGGCTGCCGGGGCGGGATTCGGATTCATCTCGATGTCAATCTGCGCGATGGCTCGCACCATTCCGGCAATTGGGGCGGCGTCCTTGCCAATCCCGCAACCATCCTGGCGAACGCGATCGCCACGCTTGTCGACGGCCAGGGCCGCCTGTTGCTGGACGAATTGAAGCCGCCGCGGCTTTCGAACCAGATCCGCGCGACGCTTGCCGACGTCAAGGTCGAGCCGACGTCCGGCGAGCCGGCGCTGTCGGAGAATTGGGGCGAGGCAGGCCTGTCGGCCGCGGAGCGGCTTTATGCCTGGAATACGCTCGAAGTGCTGGCGATATCGTCAGGGAATATCGAGAAGCCGGCCAACGCCATTCCGGGGCGGGCGCAGGCGATGCTGCAACTTCGTTTTGTCGTCGGCACCAGGGCCGATAAGGTCGTCGATGCGGTTCGGGCGCATCTGCACGGCAACGGTTTTCCGATGATCGAGGTGCGGGCGACGCAGAGTTTTGCCGCCTCGCGCACCGATTTCGACAGTCCCTGGATCGACTGGGCGGCGCAGTCGATCCGGCAGACCACGGGAAAAGCGCCTGCGGTGCTGCCGAATTTCGGCGGCTCGTTGCCCAACGATGTGTTTTCGGAGGGGCTCGGCTTGCCCACGATCTGGGTGCCACACTCTTATCCGGGCTGCTCCCAGCACGCGCCGGACGAGCACATTCTGCTCCCGGTCACCGAGGAAGCGCTCGCCATCATGGCGGGGCTGTTCTGGGATTTGGGCGAGATGCCGCTCACGGGGCATTGATGGCGGGAGTATTGGCCCCGCCCGAGGGGAATATGGCCGCCGAAAATTACATTCTATTTCGGCCCGGATTATGCGAGCATTGTAACAATTGCACAAAGAGGAGAGGACGAATGAAACATTTGCGTATGGTCGGTCTTGCGCTCGCCGCTGCATTTTGCGCAGGACAGGCGAATGCCGAAGAGTTGACGGGGACGCTGAAGAACGTCAAGGAAACCGGCGCCATCACCCTCGGTTTTCGCGACTTCTCCATTCCGTTTTCCTACCTGGATGACAATCAGAAGCCGGTCGGCTTTGCGATGGACATCTGCTACAAGATCGTCGATGCCGTGAAGAAAGAACTCAAGCTTGACAAGCTCGAGGTCAAGCTCAACCCCGTGACCTCGTCGACCCGCATTCCCTTGCTGGCCAACGGCACCATCGACCTCGAATGCGGCTCGACTACCAACAATGCCGACCGCCAGAAGCAGATTTCCTTCACCAACACCCATTTCCTGACCGCGAGCCGCTTCGTTTCGAAGAAATCCAGCAAGATCAATTCGATCGAGGACCTGAAGGGCAAGTCGGTGGTCTCGACGTCGGGCACCACCAACATCAAGCAGCTCACCGAAGCCAACGCCGCCCGTAACCTCGGCATCAACATCATCCCGGCCAAGGATCACGCCGAGGCGTTTCTGATGGTGGAAACCGACCGCGCGGTGGCGTTCGTGATGGACGATATCCTGCTCGCGAGTTCTCGTCGCGGGTTCGAAAGAGCCGGGTGCCTATGTCATCTCCAAGGATGCGTTCTCCAAACCCGAACCCTACGGCATCATGCTTCGCAGGGACGATCCGGCCTTCAAGAAGGTGGTCGATGGCGCCACCGCCGCGCTCTATCAGAGCGGCGAGGGTCTGAAGCTCTATGACAAGTGGTTCATGCAGAAGATCCCGCCCAAGGGATTGAATCTCAACGCGCCGATCAGCGCGGAGCTGAAGCATGAGTTCGCCCATCCTTCCGATTCCCCCGATCCGGATTCCTATAAAGCGATGTAGAACTTCTCGCCCCCGGTTGCCCTGTGAACTATCACTGGAACTGGCGCATCTTCTGGGACCCGGCCCCTAACGGGACCGGCAACTATCTCGACATGCTGTTGTCGGGACTAGTGCTGACCATCGAGACCGCGATCTTTGCCTGGATCATTGCGCTGGTATTCGGTGCGGTCATCGGCGTGCTGCGCACGCTGCCGTCAAAGGCGGCGTCCTGGGTCGGCTTCGCCTGGGTCGAATTCTTCCGCAATATGCCGCTCCTGGTGCAGCTGTTTCTCTGGTTCTTCGTGTTGCCCGAAATCCTGCCGCACGCGTGGGGGCTGTGGCTGAAGCAGATGTCGAACGCGCCGTTCTATACGGCGGCGATAGGAATCGGGCTGTTCATGTCGGCGCGCGTGGCCGAACAAACGCGCGCCGGCATAGGCTCGCTGCCGCGCGGACAGAAAATGGCCGCGACCGCGCTCGGTCTGACGACGGCGCAGACCTATCGTTACGTGCTGTTGCCGATGGCTTTTCGCATCATCATGCCACCGCTGACGTCCGAATTCCTCAACACCATCAAGAATACCTCGGTGGCCATCACTATCGGCCTGATCGAACTGACCGGCGAGGCGCGGGCGATGCAGGAATTTTCGTTTCAGGTGTTCGAGGCCTTTACCGCGGCAACCGTGCTATATCTCGTGATCAATATCGTGGTCGTCATCGCGATGCGCTTCCTCGAGCGCAGCCTGGCGGTCCCCGGCTATATTACGGGGAAGTGAGCCGCGCCCATGTTCGCCAATTTCGACTTTGACGTCATCCGCCGCTCGCTCGGATACCTGTTTTTCGACGGCATGACGTTCACGCTGACGCTGACGGGCCTTTCCGCCCTGGGCGGCCTGATCTTCGGCACGCTGATCGCCCTGATGCGGCTGTCGGGCTTCAAATTGCTCGGGCGCGTCGCCGGGCTCTATGTCGACCTGATGCGCTCGCTGCCGCTGGTGCTGGTGATCTTCTGGTTCTATTTCCTGGTGCCCTATATCGGTCAGTGGGTGACGGGATCGTCGCGGCCGGTTCACGTCGGCGCGTTTACCTCCTCGCTCGTCACTTTCGTCATGTTCGAAGCGGCATATTTCTCGGAAATCATGCGCGCGGGCATCCAGTCGATATCGAAGGGCCAGCCGGCCGCGGCGCAGGCGCTCGGCCTGACCTACAGCCAGACCATGCGCTATGTCGTGCTGCCGCAAGCGTTCCGTAACATGCTGCCGGTGCTGCTGACCCAGACCATCGTGCTGTTCCAGGACACCTCGCTGGTCTATGTGCTGTCGATCCCGGACTTCCTTGGCGCTGCCAGCAAGGTTGCGCAACGCGACGGTCGGCTGGTCGAAATGTATCTGTTCGCGGCCGCGGTCTATTTCATCATTTCCTTTTTCGCGTCACTTGGCGTCAGGCGCCTGCAGACGCGGATCGCCTTCGTCCATTAGCGAGAGCTTCATGATCGAGATCAGCCATGTCGACAAATGGTATGGACCCAGCTTCCAGGCCCTGAAGGATTGCACGACCAGTGTCGCCAAGGGCGAGGTGGTGGTGGTGTGCGGCCCGTCGGGGTCGGGCAAATCGACGCTGATCAAATGCGTCAACGCGCTGGAGCCTTTCCAGAGCGGGGATATCATCGTCGACGGCATCAAGCTCAACGACCCCAAAACCGACCTGCCGAAGCTGCGCGCCCGGGTCGGCATGGTGTTCCAGCATTTCGAACTATTCCCGCATCTGAAGATCATCGAGAATCTCTGCCTGGCGCAGGAGAAAGTGCTGGGACGGTCGCACGACGAGGCGATGGCCAAGGGCTCAAAACTGCTCGATCGGGTCGGGCTCAAGGACCACGCGCGCAAATACCCGGCCGAATTGTCCGGTGGCCAGCAGCAGCGGGTCGCGATCGCACGGGCGCTGGCGATGGATCCGATCGCCATGCTGTTCGACGAACCGACCTCGGCGCTCGATCCCGAAATGATCAGCGAAGTGCTCGATGTGATGGTCGACCTCGCCCGCGAGGGCATGACCATGATGGTGGTGACCCACGAGATGGGTTTTGCCAGCAAGGTGGCCCACCGCGTCATCTTCATGGACCAGGGCGAAATCGTCGAGGACGCGCTCAAGACCGATTTTTTCGGCAGCCCGCGCAGCGACCGCGCGCAAAAATTCCTGTCCAAGATTCTGTCGCATTAGGAATTCGCCCAAGAAATTTGCGTATATACTGCGGCGAAATTGCTTCGCGCCGAGAGGAGAGTTCGCTTGGAACAGATCGCATACGTCAACGGGTCGTTCCTGCCACTTGCCGATGCCAAGGTCTCGATATTGGACCGCGGCTTTCTGTTCGCCGACGGCATCTACGAGGTGGCAGCCGTACTGGAAGGCAAGTTGATCGATAATGCCTCGCATCTGGCGCGGCTGGAGCGTTCGGTCGGCGGGATCTCGCTTGTCTTGCCGGAAACGACTGATCGGATTCAGGAGATCCAGAAAGAGCTGATCGCGCGCAACAACCTGGTCAACGGCATGGTCTATCTGGAAGTGACTCGCGGCGCCGACGCCGGGCGAGATTTTGCCTTCCCCAAAGAGGGCGTCAAGCCGACGCTGATCATGTTCACCTCGGTCAAGGACATCATCAACGCGCCATCGGCCAAGACCGGCATCGGCGTGATCACCGTGCCCGATATCCGTTGGGCCCGGCGCGACATCAAGAGCGTGGGGCTGTTGGCGCAGGTGCTGGCCAAGCAGGCCGCGGCGGAGGCCGGCGCCGGCGAAGCCTGGATGATCGAGGATGGCAAGGTAACCGAAGGCGGCTCGTCGTCGGCTTTCATCCTGACGCAGGACGATGTGCTGGTGACGCGGCAGAATTCGTCCACGATTTTGCCGGGCTGTACCCGCAAGGCGGTGGTCGCGCTGGCCGAGGAGCGCCAGCTTCGCGTCGAGGAGCGGCCATTTACGGTCCAGGAGGCGCTTGCGGCAAAGGAGGCCTTCATCACCAGCGCGTCCGTGTTCGTGCAAGCGGTGGTGTCGATCGACGGCAAAAAAGTCGCCAACGGCAAGCCAGGCCCGATGACGGACCGCTTGCGCGAGATCTACGTGGATTTCGCCCGCGCCACCGCGGTGTGAATTCCGGGGCGCCTTGGCTGCATTACGGCTTCAAAATCAGTTTCTGGACCCGCCAGTTCAGCAATTCGGCCGTATAGATCACGCTCTCCGACGGGCACGCCATCGCGTGGATCCAGCCGAACTGTTTCAGCTGCTTGCCGGATTTGCCGAGCACGCCGAGCACCTTGCCGTCGAGACTAAGCTTGTAGATGCGCCCGGGCCATGCGTCGGAGCTATAGAGCACCTGATTGGGCGGCGGCGTGATGCAGAGCGCCCACGGCGAGCCCGGCGCAAACGTCCCGCCAGCCATCATTGCCTCGTCGGGCATCTTGCCGATGGCAGGTTTTGCATCCGGCGGCACCGGAACGTCGATGGTAAACTGGCGCAGGAATTTTCCGTCGCCGTCGAACACCTGAATCCGGCGGTTGCCGCGATCGGCGACATAGACGTTGCCCTTGGCGTCGGTCGCGATCGAGTGCGGGGTATTGAATTGGCCTGGCTCCTTGCCCCGGTCGCCCCACGACTTCAGCCAGTTGCCGTCCTTGTCCACCTTGGCGACGCGCGAATTGATATAGCCATCGCTGATGAACGTGTTGCCGTCCTTGTCCCAGGCCACGTCGGTGACCTGACGAAACCGGCCGTCCTCGGCCGGCAGCGGCGGTTTTGGATGCTTTACCGGCCCGGTCTCTTCGTCCGACGCTTCCTGCTTGCGGCCGAAAACCATGACGACGCGGCCATCGGGATCGAACTTGATCACCATGTCCGAGCCCTTGTCGGTCACCCAGATGTTGTCGGCGGGATCGATCTTGACGGTGTGCCCAAAAGACCAGGCATAGAGGTTCTTGCCGATTTCGCGGACGAACTGGCCTTTGGCATCGAATTCCAGCAACTGGGTCGCCGCTGCCGCGTAGGCCGGTCCGGAGGTGTTGCCGCGCGACAGCACGAAAACGTGTCCTTTGGAATTGACCGACACGCCCGACACTTCGCCGAAATACATGTTGGCCGGCAGGCGAAGCGGATTGGGGATGGAGTCGAAGGCGATGGATGGCACCGCCTGCTGCGCAAAGGCCGGCGGCCCGATCAACAACGCAACTGCGATCAGCCAGTGCTTCATAATGTCCTCCCCGAACGCGCCCATTTGCTTTTGGCTCTGGAGTGGATGCTAGTCTATCGCGTGACCTGGCGTCTATCCTCACGTCCGCGTCCCCCGCCAGAACCGTTCGTCTTCAGGCGCATGGCGCTGCGCAGCGAAGGCATGATCTGCTATGGCATTCCTGGAACACCGGCCACAAGCGGATGCACATGCAAGTTCGACCCGAACGAAAACCGCGCGCATGTTGTTCGCGCTTGCAGCAATGATGCTTCACTGCGTTTGCGTTGGATGACGCCCTCGCCTTGTATCCGGACCGGATCGTCAAGATCGTCGTGCCGTTTGCGCCGGGCGGCGGGACCGACGTGGTCGCGCGCACGCTGGCGCAGGAGATGGCGAAGGATCTGGGCGCGTCGGTCATTATCGAGAACAAGCCGGGGGCGGGGACCATCATCGGAACCCAGGCCGTCGCGGCCAGCGAGCCGGATGGCTACACGCTTCTGATGGGGACGTTCGCGAACGCGGTCAATCCAAGCCTGAATTCGAAGCTGCCCTACGACCAGCACAGGGATTTTGCGCCGGTCGCGCTGATAGCGCGCTCCTTCAATATCGTCGTGGTCAATCCCAAATCCCCGTTTCAGTCGATTGCGCGACCTGATCGCGGCCGCGAAGGCCGAGCCCGACAAATTGTCCTACGGGACGTTCGGCACCGGCACATCGGCGCATCTCGCGGGCGAGTTGTTCAAGAACATGGCCAAGGTCAATCTGACGACGGTGCCCTACAAGGGCGCCGCGCCTGCCATCACCGATCTGATCGGCGGCCAGATCCAGGTGATGTTCACGACGGTCGCGAGCGCCGCCGCGCTGATCGAGGGCGGGCAGTTGCGCGCGCTTGCTGTGACCTCGGCGGAACGCTCGCCCGCATTTCCGCAATTGCCGACCGTCGCGGAAGCCGGCGTTCCCGGCTATGCCGCGGAGAGCTGGTACGGCCTGTTCGCACCAGCGAAAACGCCGGCCGATGTCATCGACCGTCTCAACAAATCCGCCGCCATGGCGGTTCAATCCGAGGCGTTCAGGAGACTGGGCGTGAACGAGGGCCTGGTCATGGTTGCGCGGCCTCCCGAGGAGTTTGACCGATATTTTCGCGGCGAGGAAGAGCGCTGGCGCAAGGTGATCCAGGACGCGGGGATCAAGGTCGAATAGTCGCCTTCCGTCTGTTGCGGCGCGGCGTAACTTTCCTGGACCCTCGCTCATCCTTCCTGTCGGAATAATTCGGGAAGTCGGGGGTTGCAGACAGACGTTGCCAAAAATCTGGGAGGACATAATGTCCGCCGCCGCTCTATCGATGGCCTAACGAAAACAAACTACAACCCGGAGGACACTATGCGACCTATCGTTTCGATGACCCTGGCAGCTTGCGCCATTGCGGCAATGAGTTTGCCGGCCCTTGCGCAAACGCCGGCCCCGCCAGCGCCATCCGCGGGCGGAACGCCCGATGCGATGCCGTTCGATATTCCTTATGGCCAGTCGATCGGACTTGAGCGCGCCAAGCAGGTGATGGCCGCGGCTGAAGCCGAAGCCAAGAAGCGAAACTGGAAGATGAACATCGCCGTGGTCGATACCAACGGCGAGCTTGTGCATTTCTCGCGGATGGAGGGCGCGCAGATCGCGTCCGTCACGGTTTCGCTGGGCAAGGCCCGTACCGCGGCGCGCTTCCGTCGCGAAACCCGCGCATTCTACAACGCATTTGAAACCGGCCATCCCTATGTAGCTACGCTCGATCCCACCTTGATCGCGAGTCCCGGTGGATTTCCGCTTGTCGAAGGCGGCAAACTGATCGGCGCTGTGGGCTGCAGCGGTGGCACCGGCGATCAGGACGCCGCCGTTTGCAAGGCCGGCGCGGATATCGTGAAATAATCCGGCGTTTCCTGCCCGGCGCTATGCAGCGCCGGGTATCTCCGGCGCCGTTTCCGCGACAAATCGGTTGCGCAAGGTGCCGATTCCGGTGATTTCGACCTCGACCACGTCGCCCGCCTTGATGTCGGGCGAGGCACCGTCGGTGCCCATCCAGATCACGTCACCCGGCCACAGCGTGAAATATTTCGTCAGTTCGACGATGAACGGCTGGATGCCGAAAATCATGTCGTTGGTGCGGAAGCGGTTGCTCTCCTTGCCGTTGACCTTCACGATGGTTTCCATCTTGTCGAGATCGACATCGGTCTCGATCCACGGCCCCATCGGCTTGAAGGTATCGGCATTCTTGGCCCGCCAAAGCCCGCGGTCGGCTTTCTGCCAGGTGCGCTCGCTGACATCGTTGCCGATGGTATAGCCGAACACGCAAGACATCGCGTCGCGCTCGGTCAGGTGCTTTGCTTTCTTGCCGATGACGACGACGAGTTCGCCCTCGTAGTGGATCTTCTCGGTGGCGGTGGCGGGAATGACAACGTCTTCGTCATGCGCGATCAGCGCGTTCTGCGCGCGATAGCCGATCTCGGGCCGGTCGGGAACGCTGGGCACCTCGCCGCGCTTGTCGGCGGCTTCCTTGAGATGCTTGAGGTAATTCAGCCCGACGCAATAGAAGGTGCGCGGCACGACAGGCAGTTCGATCTTCACGTCCGTCAGGGGATGAGAGCGTTGGCTGTGCTGCCATTCGCCGAAGGGATCGCCGCTGACCGCGATTACGCGATCGCCTTCGACGATGCCCCAGGAGGTCTGTCCGTTCGCGGTGAACTTGAGCCAGCGCATGCTTTATCCTTCTTATTCTGCCGCGGCGGGCGGCTTGCTTTTCCTCACGCGAGATCAAGCGCTTTGGCCAATTTGTATTCACCGGCCAGCGCGCGCAATTTTTCCCAGGTCGCGTCTTCAACGTCGATGCCTGAAACCCTGCGCTGCTGCTCCCGGAGATATTCGACCTCGCCCGGATAAAACACGCCTGTCGATCCTTCCGAGGGCGGCGTCGCCTTCAGATATCGCGCGAACTCCGCGACTTCCTTCTTGAAGTCTTTCAGCGGACGGAAAGCGGCGACGTTGAACACCGCCATGAAGCATCCGTCATTATGCCGCCCCGTGGGTTCGACGCCGAAGCCCAGCCCAGTGAGCAGTCCGCACAGCACCTCGACCATCGCAGCCAGGCCTGAGCCCTTGTAGCCTTCGGTGCCTCCGAGCGGCAGCAGCGCACCGCCTTTCCGCAATTGCCCGGGATCGGTGGTTTGCCGGCCTTCGCTGTCGACGATCCATCCGGTCGGAATTTCCTCGCCCCGCGCGGCGGCGAGCTGGATCTTTCCGGCCGCCACCGCCGACGTCGCCATGTCCAGATAAAACGGTGCCTCGAGGTCCGACGGCACCGCGATTGAAATCGGATTGGTGCCGAGCCGTGCCTCGCGGCCGCCGAACGGCGCGACGTGCTTGGGAGAACGGCCGGAATCGGCGGTGGCAAGGCCGATCATGCCTTGACGCATCGCCATCATCGGATAGGCGGCGAGGCGTCCGACATGGCTCTGCCGGAACACCGTACAGGCTGCGACGTTGGCGGTTTTCGCCTTCTCGATAGTGAGCTCCATGGCCCTGGCATTGACGTAGAAGCCAAACCCCCAATGGCCGTCGATCACCGTGGTGGTCGGCGATTGCTGCACGATCGTCCACTTCGCGCCGGGCACGATATGTCCGACCTTGATGCGGTCGATATAGGTCGGGATCGCAATCACGCCGTGCAAGTCATGGCCGGCGAGATTGGCGCTGACACATCCGACTGCCACAGCGTGAGCCTCATCATCCGAGGCGCCGGCGGCCTTCAGCAGCGCCGCGCCAATGCGCGTGAGACGGTCGGCCTGTACGATCGGCATAAGGTTTCCTCGTTCGACGCCCGCGGGGAGAGGCGGGTCTTGCTTGTTATCGTTAGTATGGTCTCAAAGCGATGGCGGAAGGGCAAGTGGCGAACTATCGAAGGCGCGGTGCCGCCCGCGCTGTTCATGCAGGGCAGCCCCGCTACGCGGGATCTGAATGCTTCAGCTTGCCCGGAAAACCGCCGGGCCAGGGTAACGACGTCTGGCCGGCGAGCGAATGGAGGAGCACCTTCGCGCCTTCGGCCAAAGTCGAGCTATCAGGCAATTCCAGGCGGGCGCACCAGTCGGCCGGCATCGGTTGCTGTATGCCGCGTACCTCAAACGCCGGGCCCCACCACCATGCCGGAGCCGGCGATCTATCTTCCTCCGGGACCGCTCGCCATCGGGCGAACTCTTCCACGGCGCGTTCGAATTGCACATTCGCAGCCGGATGCATCCGGTCCTCGAGGCAGACGGGGGCTATTTCTCTTCCGCCGCGGTTGAAGTCGCCGGGCCTTCGCCCATGATTAATAGCACAGCATCCTCGTCCTTGGCGCCATCCCAATGCACTTGCTTGCCGAAATGCGTTACAAAACTGCCCGCCGGCATCGGGGTTGTGCTGGCGGGATCGAATTTCGGCCCCGAACCCACCCACCAGGTACCCTGCAGCACGACGATGTAACGATCGTTGGGATGGAAGTGAGGCCGGCTGAAATGGTTGCCCTTGGTCCATTTGGTGTAGACGGCATAAAATCCCGGCTTGGTCGGATCGCCAACAACGACGGCGTTTTGCCCCCCGCGCGCGTCCACCGGACTCCACGGAATCTGGTCCGGCAGCTTGTAGATCACTGCGGCGGGATTGAGTTCGGCCGCGGAGCTGATGCTCAACATGCCGGCGAACGATATCGGCATCATTAGGTATCGCCAAAAGTGACTTGTGACCGTCATGATGTGGCCTCCTCCATAAAAATTTGCGAGCCGCCGCTTGCCGATCCGTTATTGTTGCTCTCATGCTAGCCGCTCTCGTTCCCGGGAAGCAAGGCGCGCGCATGCATGCGCGGTGGGGGGCCTTTCACAACGCAACTGCAGCATGAAAAACGCGTTTACGCGGCGTCTCGCGGTGCTAAACGTTCCGCGCAACCATAACAAACGGGGGATGCCTTCATGAAGCATTTATCGACGCTCGCAATCGGGCTGCTGATCGCGACCGCGGCTTTTCAATTTTTCAGCCAGGCCTCCGGGCAGAGCGACGGCGGATGGGTTACGCTGCTCGACAGCACCAAGATGGGCGACTGGAACGAGGTCGGCAAGGCCGATTGGGCCATGAAGGACGGCGCGCTCACCGCCGACAAATTATTGGAAGGCAAGGATCCCGCTTATCTCGTCACCAAGAATTCATACAAGGATTTTCAGATCAGGGCCGAGTTCTGGAGCGACGAAGAAGCCAACAGCGGCATCTTCATTCGCTGCGATCAGTCCAACAAGATCAATTCCAAGATCTGCTACGAGATCAACATCTTCGACAAGCGGCCGGATCCATCCTACGGAACCGGCGCGATCGTCGACGTCGCCAAGGTCGATCCGATGCCGAAGGCCGCGGGCAAGTGGAATACTTATGAGATCACGGCGCAAGGCCCGCATCTCGTTGTCGTGCTCAATGGTCAAAAAACCGCGGACGTGCAGGACAGCAAGCACCTGAGCGGCCCGTTCGCGCTGCAATATGGCTCAGGCGTGGTCAAGTTCCGCAAAGTGCAGATCAAGCCGCTATAGGCATGGTCTCTGAAAGTTGGGACCGGTTTCCGAAAAAGGACAACGCCTCACGAAAAACGAGGCGAGCCTGATTCGACGCAGTTGAAACAGGCTGGAGTTCAAGTGGCCGGAGATAGCGGCTTGTCCGTCTTCAGCGGGTGCGCTGCCCGGTGCCAGGCCCAGGCGGTGCGGATGATCGTCGCCAGATCCGAATGCGTGGTGCGGAATTTCAGGATCTCGCGCGCCGCGGTGGGGTCGGCAACCAGATAGGTCGGATCGCCGGTCCGCCGGGGCTTGATGACATAGGGCACCTCGCGGCCGGTCTCGGCCGTGATCGCGCCGAGAATCTCGCGCACCGAAAAGCCTTTGCCGGTGCCGAGATTGAAGGCGCCGCCGGAGTGTCCCTGCATCAATAATTTCAGCGCCAGCACATGGGCCGCCGCCAGATCGGTGACATGAATGTAGTCGCGGATCGCAGTTCCGTCGGGCGTGTCGTAATCGTCGCCGAACACCGCGAAATCCCTGACATGGCCCTGCAGCGCCATCATGGCGCGGGGAATGAGATGGGTTTCGTTATCGCGCAGTTCGCCGATACCGCCGGAGGCGTCGGCGCCGCTGGCATTGAAATAACGCAGGCAAAACGCACCCAGGCCGTAGGCGCCGCGGTAATCGGCGAGAATGCGCTCGATCATCCATTTCGAGGCGCCGTAAGGATTGATCGGCGCGCATGGATAGCTCTCGGGCAGGGCCTTGCTGTCGGCGTTGCCATAAACCGCGCCGGAGGAAGAAAACACCAGGCGATGGCACCCGGTCTCGCGCATCACTTCCAGCAGCGACAGCGTGCCCGCCACATTGTTCCCGTAGTATTTCTGCGGATCGGCGACGGACTCGCCGACCAGGCTCGACGCCGCGAAGTGCATGACCGCGACGATGTCGTGCTGCGTGAAGGCGCGATTCAGAGCAGCCTTGTCCTGGAGGTCGCCGACCGCGAGAGTGCTGTTGACGAAGCTGCGGTGGCCGGTTGAAAAATTGTCGTAAACCACCGGATGAAAGCCGGCCGCGACCAGCGCTCTGCAGCAATGCGAGCCGATATAGCCCGCGCCGCCGGTGACCAGAATGGCCGGGCCATCGTTCATGCTAATGCCCTGTTTCCGAAGTTCACGATTGCAGCACCACGGCCACACTAGCCTTGTGGTGCGCGATCGGTACTGGAGGTCTGCCCCTTGTTCAATAGCAGATAGAGGGCGCGGGGGTTGGTGGTAAGATACCGCCAGAGCAGCCGGCGCGGCTCAAGCCATATTCGCCAGGCCCATTCGATCCCGACATTCTGCATCCATGCCGGCGCCCGAGGCCGGCTGCCCGACAGGAAGTTGAACAATCCGCCTGCGGTCTTGATGACACCGACATTGGGCAGGCGCGGCGTGAATTCATCGACAAAAGCCTGTTCGTAGGGAACACCCAGAGCCACCCAGAGATAGTCCGGCGCCAGCGCGTTGATTTCGTCGACCTTGGCCCGCAGCGCCTCACCCCTCAGATAGCCGTTGCAATGCCCGACGATCTTCAGATCGGGGCATGTTTTCCGGACGTTAGCGACGGCGGCCGCGTTTTCTGCTTCCTCGGCGCCGAACATATAGAACGTCAGCCCTGCCGCCGCGGCCTTGCGGGCGACGACATAGAACAGATCGGTGGTCGCGACGCGCTCTGGCAGCGGTGTCGATGAGTTCAGCCAGGATGCAGCGACGAGAGGCTGCCCGTCGGCATTGATGAGATCGGCAGCGCGAAATAGCCGCCCGGTCATCGGTTCGGTCGAGCACCGCGCCAACACCTCGCCATTGGCTGACGTCAGGTAGAGCGGACGGCCGACCCGGCGTTTCGGAAACATCATGTCGATCATGAAATTCGCGGTCTGCTCGACGTCGAGCACCGCAAGCCGCAGGCCCCCCAGTGAAATTCTGGGAATGCTGGCTGTAGCTGCCCTGCCGACCAGATTTACACGGCGTTCAAGCATACTGTTTGTCTCGGTTACGGTTGGCAGTTGTCGGGTTGAGTTCGTTGAGGACGACACCGATCAGCTTGCGCTCTGCACCGCCAAGCGATGTGATGATGTCTTCCATGCAGTCGTTGATGTCGAGTTCAACCGGCAAGATTGCGACGAGGCCGTCGGCGATGTCGAGCAGTTCGCGGTCGCTGCCGTTGCAGGGCATCGCCGGTCCGTCGAGGATCGCAAGATCGTAGCCGCCGGCGGAGCGTGCCTGCGCGACCGCCTTGAGGATCGCGTCGCTTGCCGTGGTGTCGGCTGCCCTGATGACCGGCAGGATCGAGATGCCGTTCGCGGTCTCGATCGTGCGGGGAGCCTTGGTGCCGATGCCAAGCGCGCTGAAGCGGCTGGCTTGGCTCTTGCCAAGGCCATTCACCTTGTTCGAAAGGGCATGAGTTGCGTGATCGGCGTCGATCACCAGTACCTTGGCGCCGTCGCGTGCGGCCGTCAGCGCGATGTTCAGCGCGGCGATGCTGCGGTCTTCGCTGCCGCCTGCGCCGATCACGGCCATCACCGGCATCGCGTTGCCGGACGAGCGTCGCTCCACGGCCGTGCGCCATTCGCGCATGTCGTTGAGGAAGCTCATCTGCGGGAGGTTTGTGCGCAACATCGGCCAGCCGAAGTGCGTTACGTCGGGAATCCCGCCGATCGTCAGGATGCCACTGAGGGTACGCATCACGTCGGATTCCTGCAGCCGCGCGATCCGCGGCTTTTCGATCGATGCAACCGTCGCCTGTGGTTGGGTTGGAATTCCGGCCGGCTTCTTTGATGACGGCGCCGGCGTTCTTTTCTCGGAACCAACCGGTTGCGGTTCGCTTGTATCGGGCGGCAGCCGGTCGGCTGCGACAACCCAGGCCGAGGCGGCGAGCGCGCCGAGCACGAAACCGATCATCGCGAGCACGCTCATGGCCGGCGGGAACGTGCGCCGCTGCGGTACGGTAGCTTCGCCGATGATGCGCGCACTTGAGGTGTTGAGGGTTTCCTGTTCCTCGGTTTCGCGCGAGCGCTTGAGGAACGATTGGTAGACGTCGCGGCTGGCTTCGACGTCGCGTTCCAACTCGCGAAGCCGCACCGAGGCCTGGCTTAGCTGGACGCTCTGGCGTTTTTGGGCCTCCAGCGCCCTGTTCAGCGAGGCTTCGTAATCGCGGGCGCGGGTCAGGTCGTTTTTCGCCGACTGCGCGAAGCGCTCGACTTCCTCGTTGATGGTACGCCGCAGGTCCTCGACCTGCTTCTCCGTCTGGCGCAGCGACGGATGTAGCGGGCCCAACTCGCCGGTGAGTTCCGCGTAATGCTTGCGGGTCTCGGCATACTGTGCGCGCAAATTGGCGATGGTTGGCGACTGCAGCGCCTCGGGAATGGCGCCGGCATCGGTCGAGGTGCGACGGCTGGCTTCGATCTGATCATATCTGGCCTGCGCGTCCAGTGTCGCCGCCCGCGCCGCGGCGAGCCGCTGATTGCTCGCCGAAAGCTGCTGGTCGCTGATCAGCGTGTCCTGGGTGCCGACGAAATTGTTCTGCGCCTTGTAGACCGCAAGCACGTTCTCGGCGCTGCGAAGCCGTTCCTGCAATTCCTTGAGTCGGCCCGACAGATCGGACGTGGCCCGCCGCGCGGCTGTGGCCTGTGACTTCTTCGATTCTGCCAGATACGCGCTGGAGATGGCGTTCGCGAGCATCGCCGCTTTCGCCGGGTCGCGCGACCAGACCTCGACATCGACGATGAAGCTGCGCTCGGTCTTCTTCACATTGACGTGACGGTTCAGGGCTTCCAGCGCTGCCGTCTGGTCGAGCCTGGTTTCTTCGGCGGAACGGACCTCATGCCCGAACAGGCCAAGCAGAGGGGCCAGCATGCCCCCCGGTGCGCCGCCGAACTCCGGATCCTTGTCGAGATCGACGTCATGGATCGCGCGCAGCAACACGCTGTTCGAGGTGATCAGGCGCGCCTGGCTTTCGACCACCATGGCGAGGCCGGAAAGATCCTGGGTGCGCGGCGTAAGTTCGCGATCGACCAGTTGCAGTTCGCGGGGATCGACATAGAGCTGGGCGGTTGCCGAATATTTCGGCGTCAGGCCTTTGCCGATCGCGACGGCGGCGCAGGCGAAGATCAGCGCGGCCATCGCGATCGCGACCCTTCGTTGCCACAGCAAGCCAGTCAATTCCAGCAGGCTGAAGCCTGCGGACCTCAGCGGCGATGTTCGCCCGACGTCGCTCCTGGCTGGAGTTATCGGTTGATCATAGACAAGCATGGGCCCCAGCTTCCATTCGAATTGCCGCACGCATCGGCTGAGGGGCTACTCTTCGGGCCACGCCACGGGCGCTGGCGTTCAGCGCGGAACAAACGCAACAGGAAAAATTAACCATACTCATTGAGGGACTATTCGCCGAAATGGCAAAAAAAGCGTTTAAGCGGTTGTGCATAGCAACGCCTCCGCGATGTGCGAGACAGCGATTTGCCGGCGGGATGCCGCCTGAAGGTCACGGAAAATTAACCATCCGTTATGGGTTGGCGCTGCCAACGGATGGCTGCCCCTCGCTCTAGCTGCCGACTTGGTCGCGTTCATCGTTCAGCACTTTCGCAGGATCACGTGATAGTCGCCGTGCCGTACGTCGGCTTTCCCCGGAAGAAAGAAATTCATGACGACGGCGACGGCATCGAGCAGGGCGGCCAGCGTCGGTTTTCGTATTCGCATCTCCGGAAAGCGCGGGCTCTCATATTCCTTCCGGTAGATCACCTCGAGACCATGGGTCTTCGCGAAAGCTTCGAGATTTGAGAGCGTAACCAGCGGGTGGAATACGGTCGGGAAGGGCGCCTGGCCGGGCTGACCGGCGCGTTTCAGGCCGCGCACATACCGATAGAACCAGACGTGGAACCAGTGCGGCGAATATTTGGTGACCATGCCGGACAGCGAATTCGGGTTGGGCGCGCCGATCAGCATCAGGCCACCTTGTTTCAGCGACTCGCGGAAACCCCTTAGCGCCGCCTCGACATCGGGAAGATGCTCAATGACATTGTAGCAAATGACGAGGTCGAAGCTGTCGGGCGCAAAACGCCAGGTCTGGATGTCGCCGAGAATCGCCTCCTGCGCGTAGTCATTGTTGCGGATCTGGTCCTCGTCGATATCCACCACCGTGACGTGGGCGCGACGCAGCACGTCGAGCGGCAGGAAGCTGGTCGAGCCGCCGCCGGCTTCATAAAGCGCAAGCCCGGTCGGCGGCAGCTGCGTGCCGAGGATGCCGTGCACGGCGAGCAGGCTTTCGCGGGCCTCGCCGTGCGGCAGCTCGAGCAGCGCCTGCGGATACAAGGCCTGCGGTGGCGTCTCTCCTGGCGTGGCGCGCATGCCGTTCGGCGTCGCCTGGGTAAAATCCGCAATCACGGTCATGTTCATTGGTTCTCATTCCCAAACACGAAGCGATAAACGACGGCGGCCGACAGCGCGTAGAGGCCGAAATAGACAGCGTTGAGCCAAACACCCCATTGCGGAATGCCGTCGAAACAAACCAGCAACAGCGCCAGCGCCGCGGCTTTCAAGACCACCAGCGATGTCGCAAGTACGGCGCGGATCGTCATCTGCTGATAGGCGAAAAACAGCTCGGCGTGATATTCCAGCAGGTTCTTGAAGGCCGGCACCGTGAGCAGAACGGCAAAAAGCTGAGTCGCAAGGGCGACGTTGTGGCCGAGCAGGTTCGGCCAGATCGATAGCGCTATCAGCAGGCCGGCGAAGGCAGCGGTCGAAGTAGACGCTACCAGCATTTCGATGCCGAGACTGCGGCCGATCTGGCTGCGTTTGCGGCCCTCGCGGATCAGCTTGCGCGAATACAGCACCAAGAAGGTTCGGATCGGCACCGAAGTAAAATCGACAATCCGCGAGGAAATCGCGTAGATGCCGACGGTGCGCTGATCCGCAAGCGACATCATGACCAGCTTGTCGATCTCGTTCTGCGAGACAAAGGCGCAATTTGCGATCGAATACAGCAGCGCGTCGCGGATCCGTCCCAGGAACAGCGCCGTGCGCCAGCGCAGCCTGACGCGGGGCTGATACGCCAGGATAGCGAGCGCCATCGCCGCGCAATTGAACGCCAGGTAGATGACGGACCATGTCTCGATGTCATGGCTGTCCAATGCCACGAAGACGATCGCTCCTGCGGTACGCAGCGCGCTGCCGAGGCTGATGACAAGGGATGCCGAGGCGTAACGGCCGAGGCCGTTATTGACCTGATGGACCATTTCGACGATCCGCCATGTCCCGGCCTCGACAAGAATGATAAAGATGAAGGCGGTCAGGGACAGCGACGTGTTCAGCAAGAGGTAAAAGACCGGCAGCGAGGCAGCCAGGCAGAGCGGCAGCGAGACCAGCCAGCTCACGTAGAACGCCGCAAGATAACCACCGAGCGCACGGCGCCTGCCGGCGGCAGCTCTGAAAGCAAAGGACGAGAAGCCGAACCCCGTGAAACAGCCGATCATGAGGCCGGTCGCCGAGGTCGAGGCGAATACCCCCATGTCGCGTAGCGACAGCGTATTGGCCAGGAAGAAGAAATAGACCGCCTGCAGACCGAGCCGTACCCCGGTGCCGGCAAAGACCTGCAGATAGTTGGCAAACTGCGCGCGATAAGTCCGCGCCAGCATCTCGCGCAGCCGCGACGCCCGCGAGACCACCGGCAAGTTCAGTTCAAGCGTGGTTGAAGGTTCCAACTTCATCATGTAGCGGGACAGCAAGATCGGTGCCGAACAGTTCCGCTCGCGCGCTCAGAGCTTTGAGTTTGGTTAACGCTGTGACGTTAACCTTCGTCAAGACTTCCGTGGCGCAGGGCACGCCGCTGGACCGGATATTGCAATGACCTACACATACCCTTTGGATTCCAGGGCGGACCTGAGTGCACGAATGTCGATAGAGACGCATTCCCGGCGTGATTTCCTTGCTGGCGCGGCAAAGGCCGCGTCGCTCTGCGTTTCCGGGGCAGCCGCGCTGTCCGGAGCGTCCGCATTTGCGGCACCGCCGACCCAGTCGCCTGCGATGTCGGCCGCCGGAAAGTTAATTCCCTACGGCGCGGCTGCGCGGTCCGATGCACTGGCGTCCGATCCATCATATCGCGCCGCGATTGTCGCGAATTGCCAGATGATCGTGCCGGAAAGCGAACTGAAATGGCTGGAGCTACGGCCGACCCGCGACGAATACAGATTCGAAAAAGCCGACGCGATCGTGGACTTCGCGCGTCAGAACAGGATCGATGTCCGCGGCCATACGCTGGCCTGGTACGGCGCGATGCCGGCGTGGACCGACGCGATCGGAAGCCGCACCGAGGCTGAGCGGGAACTGGTTGATCATATCGAAACAGTTGTGTCCCGGTATCGCGGCGCGATCCCGTCCTGGGACGTGGTGAACGAGCCGCTGGCGGAATGGCCCGAAGACGAAACCTCGCTGCGTCCTTCAATCTGGTCCAGGCGGCTGGGTCCGGACTATCTGGCGATCGCGCTGCGGGCTACGGCTGCGGCGGATCCCGACGCGCGGCTTGTGTTGAACGAATACGATGTCGAGTTCAGGGGCGCGCGCTTCGCGGCGAGGCGCAAGGCGCTGGTTCGGATGCTGCACTCGCTGCGTGACCGCGATGTGCCGTTGCATGCCGTCGGACTGCAGGCACATCTGTTCGCGGGTCGTGCCATCGACCGCGACGGTTTGCAGACACTGCTGGCGGAGATCGCTTCGCTCGGCCTCGACGTGCTGATCACCGAACTCGATGTGATCGACTACGAACTTCCGGGCAAGGTGAGCGAGCGCGACGCGCTGGTCGCCGGCGTGGCGGGCCGGTTCCTCGAAGCGGTCTGCGATGTCGTACGCCCGAAAGCGATCCTGACCTGGGGCCTGAGCGACCGGTACACCTGGGTGCCGACTTATTTCAAGCGCGCGGACGGCATGCCGAACCGGCCGCTGCCGCTCGACGCCGACCTCAACCGCAAACCGCTATTTGACGTCATCGCGGAATTCAGACGCAAGGCTGCGTAAGCCGGGTCCAGGTGGACCTCTGCTGACAGAAATTTCAACCATGGATCAAACTGCACGATGAGCCAGATTTCGACCGAACTACAGACCGGCACGGGCCGCGTCGCCTCCACACGCTCCGCGCCGTGGCGCCAGTTGCTGGATGCCGCGATCGCGCGTCTGCGCAAGGTACCGGTGCTGCGGCAGATCAAGCGCAAGATCGTGCAGTTCGCGCAAGGACCCGAGGAGGCGATCTATCGCAATTCGGAAGTCGCGCAGAAGGCCCTGGTCGCATCCTGGAAGCAGCTTCAGGCTTCCGGCGTGATCCTGCCGCTCGATCAGGTCGGCTTCAGCCGGTTTTCGGAATTCGAGGAAGATGGCCACCTCCTGTATCTGCTGACGCTGGCGGGATCGACATCGCGCACGGTGGTCGAAATCAGCTCGCAAGACGGTCGTGTCTGCATGGCGACCAACCTGCTGGTGCATCACCGGTGGCGCGGATTCCTGTTCGACGGCGATCCGGTATTCGTGGCGGAAGGCCAGCGCTTCTTCGCGTCCCATCCCGCCACCCGCGCGGTACCGCCGGTCATGAAGGCGGAATGGTTCACCCGCGACAATGTGAATCGGGTGCTGGCGACCGCCGGGGTTGCCGGCGAAATCGACGTACTGTCGCTTGATATCGACGGCAATGATCTGCATCTGTGGAACGCGATGACACTGCGTCCGCGTATCCTGATATGCGAATTCAATAATGCGGTGCCGAGCGAACTCGCGCTCACCATCCCCTATCGCCCCGATTTCAGTTTCGCCGCCCTGCCGCCCGATCAGGCGCTGTTCCGCTCGGCGAGCCTTGCGGCCTATGTCGCCGTCAGCAAACGCAAGGGATATCGTCTTGTCGGCATAAACGCGCTCGGCTTCAACGCGATTTTCCTGCGCGACGATGTATTGGCGACCGAGATGCGGGAAATACCGGTTTCGGTACTCGACAGCAATCCGTTTGCGGAAGAGATGCGTGCAACGTGGTGGTCGCGGCTTGCGCAGCTGCCGTGGGTACAGGTGCCTGCAGATGGAAAGCTCTGACACCATGCCGCACGCTCCCCGCGCATTGGCGGCGAAATCGCTTGCGCTCGATCCCTCGATCGGGATCGTGGTCTGCATTCCCAGCTTCCGGCGACCGCAGCATTTGCGCCTGACACTGGAGTCGATCGCCGCTCAGCGGACCGATCGCCGCTTCGCGGTCGTCATCGTCGAAAACGATGCTTCGGGGTGCGAGAGCGTGCCCGTCGCTATCGAATTCCTGCGCGCCGGCAAATTTTCAGGCCTTTGCGTTGTCGAACCGCGCCAGGGCAATTGCTACGCAATCAACGCAGCGTTCGAAACCGCGCTGGCGACGTTTCCGGCTGCCACCAGTTTTCTGATGATCGACGACGACGAAGTTGCCTCACCCGACTGGCTGGAGTTGATGGTGCGTGCCGCCGAAGCCACCGGAGCCGACGTGGTCGGTGGCCCGGTGCTGCAAAGCTTCGGCGACGAGATGAAGCGTGGGCTTCAGCGCCATCCGGCGTTTCTTCCAGCCTACGACGCCAGCGGGCCGGTGCCGGTTATCTACGGCTGCGGCAATTGCCTGATCGGGCGGCAGGTAGTTGCAAGGCTCGGCAGCCCCGCGTTCGATCTGCGTTTCAATTTTCTAGGCGGTGGCGACGTCGATTTCTTTTTCCGCTGCCAGCGGGAAGCGATGAAATTCCACTGGGTCGCGGAGGCGGTCATCGTCGAGACCGTGCCGGACAATCGGACCAGCCCAGGCTGGCTCGCGCTTCGCGGCCTGCGGATTGGCGCGATCAATTATCACGTCCAGCGCAAGGCGGCGCAAACGCCTTGGCTGCGCGCCAGGTTGCTCTTCAGAATGCTTGGGAGGTTGCCATTGTCGCTGCTTCGTGCCGGCCGGCTCTTTTTAGCGGAACACAAGGCTCTCATTGCCATACATCCCGTGATCGTCGCGATCGGCAGCGCGCTGGCGGCGATCGGCATCGAACCGCAGCCTTACAAAGCCTCGAAGATTGTGTCTTGAGCCAGTTGGTCGCTACGTCGGAGTTGCGGGCTGTCGTCGGAGGACTGTGGCGTCAGCCGGTGATGGACGTGATGCGGGGCGCCACTTTTATCGGCGCACTGCTTTTGGCCTGGATATCGCTGCGGCCATTCATCGACCTCGGCAATCAGCAGCTCAAAGATCTCGCCACCGGCAACGAGACGCTGACCTATCTGGCGTTCGGCGGCATGGCCGTGCTGACGGTCGTCTTGGCAGTGCGCGACAACATTCGGGGCCTTGTGACCCTGCTCACGCCTGGGTTCATCCTGTTTGGCGCGTGGATAGCCGCGACGGTCGTGCTGTCGCTCGACCCCAGCACTTCCATTCGCCGCTTCGCGCTGACGACCTGCGTCATCACCGTGGCCGCGGCTCTTCTGCTGTTGCCGAAAACCCAGAACGAATTGATGCGCTGGTTCAGCATTGCCGCGCTGGCGCTGCTGGCGGTCTGCTATCTCGGCCTGTTGCTGGCGCCGAACCTGTCGGTTCATCTCGCGACCGACGCGCAGGAGCCGGCTCTGGCGGGCAACTGGCGTGGCTCGTTCGGTCACAAGAATGTCGCGGCCGCCATGATGGCGATGTTGTTGTTTCTCGGCTTCTACGTCGTTCGCTCCGGTGCGTGGCTTTCCGGCGCTGTCATCATCGGGCTCGCGGCATTGTTTCTGCTCTGCTCCGCCGGCAAGAGCTCGCTCAGCCTCAGTTTGGTCGTGTTGGTGCTGACGTCGCTCACGACGGTGGTTCGCGCGTTCTGGCTGCGCGCTGTGATGTTGCTCGCGCCGCTCATGCTGCTCAATATGTTCAGCGTCGGCACGGTGATGAACGAAGACCTCGCCCAAATCGCAAAAATGCTGCCGCTGGATTCGAGCTTCACCGGCCGTACCGACATCTGGACCTTCGCGTTGCAGGCGCTGCAGTTGCGGCTGCCGACGGGCTATGGCTTCGCTGCGTTCTGGGGCAGCGGCGCGGTCCGCAATCTTCCCGAAGGCATGGAGTGGGCCGAAACTGCCTCGCACAGCCATAACGGCTATCTCGACACCGCGTTGGCGATGGGGTTGCCGGGATTGGCGTTGTTAATAGCGGTACTGGTGATCGCTCCCTTGCGGAATTTTCAGGCCGCCGATCGCGGCGGCAACAGCGGGCCGCTGGCGATGGCATTTCTGCGCATCTGGCTGTTCGGTCTCTATCTCTCGTCGCTGGAGAGTTTCTTTCTCGACCGCGCCGATCCCCTGTGGTTCACGTTCCTGTTGGCGGTATTCGGCCTGCATTATCTGGCGCGCTTCCGCGTCAGGGAGTGATGCCTTCAGAATTGCGCGCGTACCGCCTGCGCGACGTCCTGCCACCAGCCGTCGAAATCGAACGGCGCCTGCACCGATGGCCGTTTCAGCGCTGAGACGATTTCGTCGGCGTAGACGCCGTCATCCGACCCGCGCGCGACCGGAACGATGGCCCCGCGGTCGATCACTTCCTTGAAGCGCGGATGATGGTCGAATTCGTCGGGCCCCACTGGCCCGGTGACGATGACGGGTCGGCCGGATTGCACGCAGGCCAAAATGCTGGAACGCCGCGCGGTAAGGCCCTCATCGAGCGGATAACAGAACGCGTCGATCTGGCCGAATAGGCCGAACACCTCACGATCTGACTCGACATAGCCGCTGACGATGACGTCGTCGATGACGCCGAGTTCGGCGGCGCGGCTAAAAAAATCTTCTTCCACCTTGTCGACGCCGCGGATGAACGATCCGATATAGACAAGCAGCGGCTTCAACCCGCGTTTCCTGAGGATGGCGCATATGTTGAGCAGCGCAGTGGGCTGCTTGCCCGGGTAGATCGATCCGAAATGGCCGATCACCAGCCGCCCCTGTTCGCGCGCGGCAGCGAGCCGGTGGCGGAATCCGGAATCGGCTATTGCGGCGGGGGCTTTGATGTTCGGCGGCAGGGGGGCCAGCACGCATTTTCGGGCGGTCCAGCCGACGACGGGATCGTCGGTCAGTTCGCGGCGCACCAGGGGCGAGAACATGACGATGGTATCGGCGAGTAGCAGCGCCGGAAGATAGGTGATGCGGCGCAGCCACTGCAGCCCGGCCCATTCGTGCTGGATCAGAATGACACGCCGCCCGCGCAGTCGCGCGATTGCGAGTGCCAGCAGCGGCCGAAAGATCACGCGTTTCCAGGCCACGATCGGGAAATTGCAGACCACGTTCCGTGCCAATCCCGCTGCGCGCCAGATATCGCCGGCGGATCCTTCCGACCGCGTCAGGGTTAACGTCGTGCAGCTGCCGGGATCGAGCTTTTCGATCGTCTCGCACAACAGCCTGGTAAATTGCCCGACGCCGCACTGCATTTGTGCGCCAGCGCCGAGAAAGAGCGCCTGATAAGCGGGTTCTGAAGTCATCGTGCTGCGCCGGCGCTCAGATTGAAACATCAGCGGTAGCCATACATCCCAGACATTATCTTACCGTAAGCAGCCGCGACTGCCTTGGGCACCAATCTTGCCTGATAGGGGCGGAGGATCGGCCTGCCGTCTCATATCGGGACAGAGCGGGCCGGGATGGCGTTACTGGGGTCAAGAGAAACGGAACAAATAGACAGGAGGGCGACATGATGTATTGCGACAACGCCTCGCTCAAACGCCAGCGCTCGGCGCACCGCCCGACCGAGTTCCGGCTCGATGCCGCCGAACCCGGTAAGATCGTCGATCTGCCGAAGGCGGCCTGAAGCGAATGCAGCCCACAATGGCAGTGTCGGCGGCAGAATCGGCGAGGCTCGATGCGCGGGAAATCTCGTGCGCGACTGCCTTTCGGGTCGCGTTTATCCCTGACTGGAAGCAGGCGATGGCGCGCTGGAGCGATATCGGCTCGCCAACGCCGTTTCAGGATCATCGCTGGCTTGAGGCGTGGTACAAGGCGTTTACCGGCGCCGATCATGTCGAGCCGCTGATCGCCATCATTTCGGACGCGGCGACACTGCAACGGGTCGCTTTGTTGCCGCTGGTCCGCCGGGTGCAGAACGGCATCCGGGTCGTCGAATTCGCCGATCTTAATCTGACCGACTACAACGCGCCGCTCTTGACCGCAGGCGGCGCCACGCGACGCCGCAGCGGCACGCGTGCTGTGGCGGGATCTGCTGGCAGCGCTGCGAAGTTTGCCCGGTGGCGTCGATCTCATTCGCCTGCGCAAGATGCCCGCCGATCTCGCAGGCCTTTCCAATCCGCTGGCGCTGCTCGATGGAGCAAGGCCGTGTTCGTTCAACGGCAATGTCGTCACGACGGGCGACGATTTCGACGCTTACCGGCATTCGATGGAACGGACCGTCCGCAAGGGGTTGGAGCGGAGCTGGCGCGTGTTCACGCGCGATCCCGAAGCGAAGCTGCAGATCGTCACCGACCAGAAGGATGCATTGCGCGCGCTTGCGACCATGGATAGTCAGCAAAGTGCGCGGATGAAGCATCTCGGGCTGAATTACATCCTCAATGATGAGGCTACCGCCGCGTTCTACCACCATCTAGTCAGAGAAAATGTCGATAATGGATATGCCGTGCTATCGGCGCTGACCGTCGGCGAGAAAGTGGTTGCGACCCTGCTCGGGATTCGCACTGGTTCGCGCTACGTGATGGTGCGCATCAGCAATGCCGGCGAGAAATGGTCGAACTGTTCGCCGGGACGGCTGATCATCGAACGCACCATGGCCGCGCTGCATAAGGATGGCGTCAGGAGTTTCGATTTCAGCATCGGCAATTACGCCTACAAGCGCCGCTTCGGTGTGGCGCCGCTGCGGCTGGTCGATATCACCGCGGCGCTGAGCTGGCGCGGAATACCTTCGCTGCTTCGCGAACGCGCCGTACGCGAACTCCGCCGCTATCCGCGGCTCGCCGCGCTGCGTGGGCCGTGCCCTCGGCAGGCCGCCATCGCGCCAAGACTATTAGATTTGCCGCACCACACCCGGTTGACCCGGCGCGCACTCCAGCGCGTCGCGATCCCATTTGGCTGACGTGGCCGCGGCCTCATACGTGCTTTGCAGGAAATCAAGCAGCGCCCGGTCCGGTTCCGACGCCATGCGCACGGCGTCATAGGGCAGGATGAATTCGCCGAGGGCCTCGCTGAAGAACGCCGCGTCCGGCCGTATCCGCGTGGTGCGAAAGCCTGCTGGCTCGGGATAGGCATAGGAATAGAATGCGGGATAATCGATCGCGCCGCTGCCTGGCCAGAAGCCGGCGCTGCTTTCCTCGTGAGAATAGGCTTCGCATGCGACTTCGTCGGATAGATGTGGCACGCCGCCCGGATGGCGTGGCGCGCGCCGGCCCGAAAAGCGCGTCACCGCGAGATCGAAGCTGCCCCAGAAGAAATGCACCGGGCTTGTCTTGCCGAGGAAGCCGGTGCGGAATTGCTTGAACACCCGATCGGCGTTGACAAGTATCTGAAAGAAGCGTCGCACCGCGTCCGGGTCGTAGGAGGCATGCCGGTTGTCTTGCGAAAACCGGATCGGCTCCGGCAATTCATTCGGCATCTCGTCGATGGTGACGTGAATGGCGAGTTCCGCGAGCGCTGCCATGATCGATGTGTAGAAACTGGCGACCGTTTGCTCGGCCAGGGCGAACTGCCGCATGGCGCCGTCACTGGTTGAAATCCGCAAATGATGATCGATGAAGTCGAGATCGATCTGAAACGTGTTGGTGCCATCCGGTATCGGCGAGGTCGTCAGGCCCCGCGCGGTGACATACAGCGCGACATGCCAAGAATGGTTCAACCAGGGCGCGCGCGCCAACCGAATCTTGCCGATGATCTGGGTCCACAGATGCAGCATTTCGTAAGTCCCGCGCCACGCCGCGATCGGCAGTTCCGGCCACGCAATTCCCGAAGCGTTGCTCATACGTCACCATAACGGGCTGCCATCGGTACTTCCCTTAAATGACAAGGCCGGGCGCGATCAGGCCCGGCCTTTATATGCGAACTCAGCGCGATTGGGGATACGTATGCTATTTTGTCTTCGCCGCACTGTTGCGAAAGGCGGCGTCCACTTCATCCTTCTTGATACGGGCGGCGGGATTTCCGGCCTGGCCGAGGTCTTGCTCTTCGGTGCCATCGCCCATCATGCCGGGGTGAGGCGCGGCGGGGGTCTTCCTGATGTTCTTGGAATCTGGCTTGCTGGTCATGTCTGATTACTCCGGGCACGGATGTGCGTGAGCTAACCGCGCGAAGCCGATCCGGTTCCGCAGCTACACACACCGACGATCACGAAAAGCTTATCGGGCAGGGGCTTCATGAATTGGTGCATTCCGCGCACCGGCGTTTGCCGCGCGACACGTGGTAGAGGCTGCGGCAATACCAGCGCCGAACAACCGTCTGCAGCGGATGGCGCGCCAGCTGATAGATAAAGAGAATTTCGATCATCGCGAAGTCCGTCGTTCGCGCATGATTCGCCAAAGTGTGAACGGGTTGGCGACAAGATCATGCGTTCTTGATGAGTTCAGAGCGCGATCGGACGCAAAACCGGATGCCCCGTTTTTGCCGACGCGCTGACGAAAATGGGGCGGCAGCTCGCGAAAAGGAATGCCGCCCACATCGCATCAGCCATGCAGTTTCTTCGCCGTTTCTGCGATCACGCGTCCTTGATAGCGCGCGCCGGCGAGCTCGTTTTCGGACGGCTGACGGCTGCCGTCGCCGCCCGCGATCGTGGTCGCGCCATAGGGCGAGCCGCCGGTGACCTCGTCGAGCTTCATCTGGCCAGCAAAACCATAGTTCAGGCCGACAACGGTCATGCCGAAATGCAGGAGGTTTGTGATCACGGAAAACAGCGTGGTCTCCTGGCCGCCGTGCTGGGTCGCGGTCGAGGTGAAAGCGCCGCCGACCTTGCCGTGCAGCGCGCCCTTGGCCCAGAGGCCGCCGGCCTGATCGAGGAAATTCGCCATCTGCGATGACATGCGGCCGAAGCGCGTGCCAGTGCCGACGATGATGGCGTCGTAATTGACAAGTTCTTCGACCTTCGCTACCGGCGCCGCCTGATCGAGCTTGTAATGCGATGCCTTCGCGACATCTGGCGGCACCAGTTCGGGCACGCGCTTGATGTCGACTGACGCGCCGGCCTCGCGCGCGCCTTCGGCGACGGCATTCGCCATCTTTTCGATGTGACCGTAAGCGGAATAATAGAGAACGAGAACTTTCGTCATGGTGGGTCTCCGTGGTTTTGGGGTTGAAGATGGAATTCGTCATGGCCGGGCTCGTCCCGGCCACGACGAGTGAGAGAATTACGCCGCGTCGACCAGCACCAGTTCCGAGTCTTCCAGCGCGGTGATCGTGAGCCTGGTCTCGTCGCGGATCGCGACGCCATCGCGGGCGTTGACGTGCACGCCATTGATCTCGACCGCACCTGCCGCCGGAACCAGATAAAGATTACGCGTTTTACCCGGCGCATATTCAGCGCGCTCGCCGGCCTTCAGCGTGGCGGCGAGCACCCGCGCCTCGGCGCGGATCGGCAGCGCATCCTCGTCACCTTCGAAACCGCTGGCGATGGTGACGAAGTTGCCGGAACGATCCGACTTCGGGAACGGCTTTGCGCCCCAGGTCGGCTGGCCGCCGTCGGTTGTCGGCTCGATCCAGATCTGGAAGATCTTTGTCGGCTTCGGCTCGAGGTTGTATTCGGAGTGACGTATGCCGGAGCCGGCGCTCATCACCTGGACATCGCCCGCTTCGGTGCGGCCCTTGTTGCCGAGACTGTCCTGATGGGTGATCGCGCCCTCGCGGACATAGGTGATGATTTCCATGTTGGCGTGGGGATGCGCGGGAAAGCCGGTGTTCGGCGCGATCTCGTCGTCATTCCACACCCGCAAGGCGCCGTGACCCATATTGTTGGGGTCATAGTAGCTTGCGAATGAGAAGTGGTGTTTGGCCTTCAGCCAGCCGTGATCGGCGCTGCCGAGTTGTGCGAAAGGTCTGAGTTCGATCATGGGATATCCCCTGTGATGTGAATTCCGTTGACGTCTGGATATGCGCTTCTGGTTGGGTTAGAAATAGAAACTAATGAAATACATCGTTTCTAATTTTAATCTAATGGGATAGCCCGAATGGCAAGACTTCCCGACTTCGAAGGCCTCGCGATTTTTGCAAAAGTCGTGGAATTACGGTCATTTGCGGCGGCAGCAAGCGAGCTGGCGCTGTCCAAGGCCACGGTGTCGAAGGCCGTCACCCGGCTGGAATCGCGGATCGGCGCGCGACTGTTCAACCGCACCTCGCGGCGGCTTGCCCTGACCGATGCCGGACAGAAATTGTCCGCGCGTGCGGCGCGGTTGCTCGCCGACGGCGAGGCCGCGGAGAACGAGGCGCTGGCGCAATCGGTGGCGCCGCGCGGGCTGGTGCGGCTTGCGGTGCCCATGACGTTCGGGTTGAAAGCGGTGGCGCCGATCCTGCCGCAGTTTCTGGCACAGTATCCCGACGTCGCGATCGATCTTCATCTGAGCGATGCGATGGTCGACCTGATCGGGGAGGGATTCGATGCGGGCTTGCGGATCGCGAGCCTGCCGGATTCGTCGCTGATCGCGCGGCGGCTGTGCGCGATGCCGCGCTACACGGTGGCCTCGCCGGCTTATCTCAAGCGCTATGGCCGGCCGACGCATCCGATGCATCTCGCCCAGCATAAATGTCTCGGCTACGCCTATCTCTCCACGCCCGGCGTCTGGCATTACACCAATGCCAGGGGCGAGCAGGCGAGCGTGCGGCCCGCGGGGCCGCTGCGCGTCAACAATGGCGAGGCACTGATGCCGGCGCTGCTCGCAGGTCTCGGCATCGCCGACCTGCCGGACTTCATCGTCGGCGACGCCATAGCGTCGGGCGAGGTCGAAGTGATCCTGAAGGACTGGAAGCAGACCGAAGGCGCGGTGCATCTGGTGATGCCGCCAGGCGGCCCGCGCCCGGCGCGCGTCGAGCTGCTGGCGGATTTTCTGGCCAGGCATTTCGCGAAGGGGAAGAAACGGAAGTAGCGAACGAAGGGGCACGGCGCTAGCGTGCGCCTTTGCCCACCCTGCGGTTCAGGCTAGGCTGTCCCAACGAAAACGAAAAATCCCTTGGGAGAAAACTGCCGATGAACCGCCGTGAACTTCTGAAAGCCGCAGCTGTGCTGCCGCTGGCGCAAGCTGCGCTCTCGAATGCCGCATTCGCGCAAAGTCCCTGGCCGGCGCGCAATATCACCATGATCGTGCCGTTTCCGGCCGGCGGCCAGGCCGATCTCGCCGCGCGGCCGGTGGCGCAGGCGCTGGAAAGAATCCTGGGCAAACCCGTGATCGTCGACAACCGTGCCGGCGGCGCCGGCGGTTCGATCGGCAATGCGGCTGCGGCGCGCGCCGAGCCCGACGGCTACACCTTGCTGATGACGCTGTCGTCGCTGGCGGTATTGCCCGAAGCCGACCGGCTGTTCGACCGCCCCGTGGCTTACGAAGTCTCGCAATTTGCGCCCGTCGCGCGCGTGCTCGCCGATCCCACGCTGCTGGCGGTGCCGGCCTCGGCGCCGTGGAAGACGCTGCAGGATTTCGTCGACGACGCCAAAAAACGTCCCGGCGAAATTCCCTATGGCTCATCGGGTCCCTACGGCACGCTGCACGTGGCGATGGAAATGTTCGCCGCCTCGGCCGGCATCAAATTGCTGCACGTGCCGTTTCGCGGCGCGGGTCCCGCGCTGACCGCGCTGCTGAGCGGCACGGTGCAGGCGCTGGCATCGGCGCCGGGCACGCTGAAGCAGCAGGTCGATGACGGCAAGATGCGGGTGCTGGCGAACTGGGGCGCGGAGCGGATTGCGAGTTTTCCCGATCTGCCGACCTTCAAGGAACTCGGCTACAAGGACGTCGAGTTCTACATCTGGGCCGGGCTGTTCGCGCAAAGCGCGTTGCCGGCGCCGATCATGACGCGGCTGCGCGAGGCGATGGCGCAAGCGGTGAAAAGCCCCGAAGTGACAAAAACCTTCGAGACCGCGGGCAGTCCGGTCGCCTATCTGGACGCGCCGGAGTTTTCGAAATTCGTCGCCGAGGACAGTGCGCGCCTGATCGCGGCGGTGAAGAAGATCGGCAAGGTGGAGTAGGGGTTTTTCTTATCCCTGCCTGCAAGGGTGCGGGATCAAACTCACACCGGCTCCTGACACACATCGACCCATTCGGCTGATGTCAACTCGGCCATCCGCGCCGGCGCGATGCGCACCGCGCTGTGGGTCGAGCCCGCCGCCGGCACCACCTCGTCGAACGCTTTCAGCGAGACGTCGCAATAGATCGGCAGCGGCGCCTTCAGGCCGAACGGACAGACGCCGCCGACTTCATGCCCGGTGATGTCGGCGACCTCGTCGACGCCGAGCATCTTCGGCTTGCCGCCGAACAGGGCCTTGACCTTCTTGTTGTCCATCCGCGAGGTGCCGCTGGTGACGATCAGCACCACGCGCTCGCCGATTCGAAGCGACAGCGTTTTCGCGATCCGGCCCGGCTCGACGCCGTAGGCCTCGGCGGCCAGCGCCACCGTCGCCGAACTCAGGGGCGAATTCGATCACGGCGATATCGGGCGCTTTATCCGCGAAAAAGTGCGACCGAGTCAACTCGATTTCAAGAACTCGATGCGCAGCGACCAGACCGGGCAATTCAGCCAGCGCGTGGATGCGATAGTCGGGCTCGAGCCCGAGCTCGTCCATCTGGGTGCGGATCGCCTTGAACATCGTGAGCGGGGCAACGACGTCGTTCTTGACGCAGGCCTGCGCCATCGCTTCCGGCGTCACCCGCTCGATCCAGGCGACGTTGAGGCCGAAGGCCTTGGCGCCGCAGGCGTCCCACGGATTCGACGATATGAACAGCACCTTGGCGGGCGGCACGCCGAGAACGGATTCGATCAGGGTATAGGCCTCGGGCGAAGGCTTGAAGATCCTTTTGGAATTGACGCTGATGGTGGCATCGAGCACGCGGTCGAGGCCGCTGTTGCGCACCAGCGCGTTGAGCGTGCCGGGGCTGCCGTTGGAAAGGATAGCCAGCTTGCGGTCGCGCAGTGCCGCGAGCGCCGCCATCGCATCCGGATAAAGGTCGAGATGCAGATATTTGTCCGATGATGCGCTCGAACGCTGCCGTCATCGTGCTTCAGTCCAAGCACCCTGCAGCGTATAGGCAAGCGAATCCCGGGTGATGACAGAGAAATCCTCGTAGCGCCGCATCAGCGAACGCAGCCAGGTATATTCGAGCTGCTTGATGCGCCAGATCTGGGTGATGATCTCGCCGTAGCCGGGAAAAGCTTCCTCGGTAACGGCAGCCACCGACTGAATGTCGTAAAGCGTGCCATAGGCGTCGAACACGACGGCTTTGATGGTCACTGGGAACTCATGCTGGGTGTGCCAGAAAGCGGGTGCGTCCGGCCGGGGGCTTGCTAATGCATTATGGTTCTGCGGAGTCGGCACGCCGTCCATAGCGCAGCGCTTTGCCGCGCGTCAGATCCCCAAGAGCTTCCGCGCGTTGGCCTTCAGGACTTTCGGCCTGATGTCGTCGCGGATGTCGAGCTTGGCGAAATCCGCCATCCAGCGGTCGGGCGTAATCACCGGCCAGTCCGAGCCGAACAGCATCTTGTCCTGCAGGATGCTGTTGATGTAGCGCACCAGGATCGGCGGAAAATATTTCGGCGACCAGCCGGAGAGGTCGATATAGACGTTCGGCTTGTGGGTCGCGACCGACAGCGCTTCCTCCTGCCAGGGGAACGACGGGTGCGCGAGCACGATCTTCAGGTCGGGGAAATCCGCCGCCACATCGTCCATGTACAGCGGGTTGGAATATTTCAGCCGCATTCCCATGCCGCCCGGCATGCCGGAGCCGACGCCGGTTTGCCCGGTATGAAATAGCGCGATCGCGCCGCCCTCGTTGATGGCTTCGTACAGCGGATAGGCCATGCGGTCGTTGGCATAGAAGCCCTGCATGGTCGGATGGAATTTAAAGCCCCTGACGCCGTATTCCGCAATCAGCTTCTTCGCCTCGCGAACGCCGAGCTTGCCCTTGTGCGGATCGATGCTGACGAACGGGATCAGAACGTCGGAATTCTCGCGCGGCGAGTTCCAGCATCTCGTAATTGTTGTAGCGGCGGAATCCGGTCTCGCGCTCGGCGTCGACCGGGAAGATCACCGCGGCGATTTTCTTGGCGCGGTAATAGGCTGCGGTCTCCGGCACGGTCGGCGGATGTTTGTTGGGCGACTTGAAATAGTCGGCCATCCGCGCCTGGAAGTCGTCGTAGCCGTCGTCGGCATGCAGGCCGCAGGGCTCTTCGGCATGGGTGTGGATGTCGATCGCCACGACATCTTCAATATTGGGCAGCTTCAGTTTTGGCATCTGGGGTTCCCGGCGACCGCTCGATTATTCTCGGTAAATTGATTATACGATATAACAAATTTGGCAAGGCGGCGTAGCAAGACGGCCCACCTTCGACGGCGGACTGATCGCGCCGCCATCGATCCACATCCTCCTGATGTTGCCTGCACACCGGCCGGTGAGAAGCAAAATCATGATAGCAACATTTGAAAGCTTCAACGCCGCGACACCATCGATGGGTCCAAATTCGCGGTCAGCAGCGAGTTGATCCGTCCGTTTTGGGAGGCCTCGCTCGACGACAACTCGTTGCGTCTCGACGACGCTGCCAGCGGGAATTGTGAAATCGAAGCAGGCGACCGCAAGATCGCGCTGGGCCCTGATCGACGTCATGGCGCGCCACCAGACGGGCGAGAAGGTCGCCACCCGCCACGCCATGGTCAGGTTCCCGCATTGCTAATTTGTCAGCGATTTCAATACCGGGCCGCTAGTCGTGGTTGGGCACGGGACCAGAGGCGGTCGGCCTGCCCAAATCGCCCCCAAAAGGCCCGTCCGGATTGACATTCGGCCGTGCGATGGCTTAGAAACCGCGCGTCCCGGGCGGCACGGCTGCCGGCGGGGCTAAGCCCATTTTGCCACTTTCGGCCTGTCCAACACGGCCTTTCAAAGCATCAGGATTGTCCCATGAAGGTCCGTAACTCGCTGAAATCGCTGCGCGGTCGCCACCGCAACAACCGTCTGGTCCGCCGCAAGGGCCGGGTTTACGTGATCAACAAGGTTCAGCGCCGCTTCAAGGCGCGTCAGGGCTGAATTAGGCTTGATTCCGGCCGCTTCGGCCTTCGCGAAAATTCTTGCCTTCACGGCGTCTTTGACGCCTTGCGGCTTTGCAAGCCGCCTTGGCTGCGTCTAGACTTTGACGATGGCAATGAGATTCCCCGCTCCGGGCAGCTGCATAACCGCGATTCTTCTCACCGTTGTCATAGCCGGGGCGCCGACGGTCGCATTCGCGCAGGATCCACACGCGACGCCGCCCAAGGTCAGAAGAAACTGCCGGAAGCGCCAAGCAAGCTGCCGAAGGTCGGTGTCGACCGCTCGCGCGGGCTGGACTTTCTGTTCGGTGCGCTGAAAGCGGCACCCGATGAGGCGAGCGCCAGGCATGTCGAGGCGCGGATCTGGGCGCTGTGGCTGCAGACCCCGAGCGATACCGCCGCCCTCCTGATGATGCGTGCCAAGGCCGCGATGGACGCCCATCAGATGGACGTCGCGCTGAAGCTGCTCGATGCCGTGGTCAAGTTGCGTCCCGATTATATCGAGGGATGGAACCGGCGCGCGACGATCTATTATCTCAAGAACGATTATGTCCATTCGCTGCAGGATATCGAGCAGGTGCTGGTCCGCGAACCCCGCCATTTCGGCGCGCTGGCGGGGCTCGGTATGATCATGCAGGATATCGGCGACGAAAAACGCGCGCTCGACGCCTTCCGCAAGGCGCTCGCGATCAACCCGCATCTGGAAAAGGTGCCGGAACTGGTCAGGACCTTAAGCGAAAAGGTCGAAGGCCGCGATATCTGATCGATCTTTTGATTGATCCGATCGGGCGCGAATTAACCACGATACCAGACGAAGCATTGTGGGCTGGAACGCCTTTCGCTAACCCGCACTTACCCGTTTGTACCCTCGTGGTGGGAGCGAAACGATGAAAGCCTTGATACTGGCCGGTGCACTGACGTTGGCGACCGGGACGGTTTCTTTTGCCGACGAACTCTATTGGGTGGTCGGCAATCGCGCGACCAACACATGCGATATCGTGACCAGCAATCCGGTTATCGTCGGTGATATCTGGTTCGGGTCCGGCCCTTACAAGTCCCTCGCCGATGCCAAGCTCGCCCGCTCGACCATCGGCGCCTGTCCGGAGAAAGACCCCTCCAAGTGATCGAGGGGGGCTTGCGAACGACGTCTCAGTGCAGGACGTTGTCGCCGCGTTCGAAAGGCCCGCCAAGCGTCACCGCCGCGTAAAGGTGCTGGAGCTCGGCCTCCAGATGCTCGTTGATCAGCAGCAACGCCTTCAGCGCACTGTGGATATCGCCATTGCAACTCGCCACGATCTGATCAATCGCAGCTTCGCTCCTTCTTGAATTCATCGACCAGCCCTCCAATTGTCCCCAGAATAATCTTTGACGCCCTGCCTTCATTTCCTTGATTGTGTCGTCTGGGCGACATCTTTGATGGCGTGCTCCCATCGTATGGCAAAAGTGCGTTGAGGTTATGTCGTTATATGAAATTCACGATGATGCTTGTGTGACAGTAGCGAAACCACGCCGCGATAACAAAGCGGTTCCAGGGTTGGGCGGCGTCTGACGGTACAACCAATTCGTCGCCACGCCCGTGATCGGTCCGCTGCTCGCCTATACGATCGCGCTTCCGCTCGGCTATTTTGGGGCCGAGCCCGGCGCGCGCGGTGTGTTCTTGCCGCAGATCATGCCGCAGAAGTTTGTCACCGATACCGCGACGGGGTTGTTGCTGCGTCCGCGCGAGTTTCTCTCTCGCCAATGTCAGGGATCTTGTGACGCTGAAGGCGGCGGTGGCAGAGCAGGCGCCGCGCCATGCCGAGATCAAAGCGCCGACCGTGATTGTCACGGGCGCAGTCGACAAGACCGTGTCGACGAACCGTCATTCACGGCCGTTCGCCGAAGCGGCGGCAGACGCGAAACTCGGTCGTGCTGCTGGATGTCGGCCATATCGTGCAGCACGCCTGCGCCCGATCTCGTGATCGCCGAGATCGAGGCGTTGATCGGCAAGCTCGCGCACGGCGCGGCGGCTGCGGCCAACTAGACGGGCCGGAGCCGCCAGGCGCATTACTTGGTCTTGCCGTCCTTGTCGTATTGCGAGACGAACGCCCAGAGATCGTTGATTTCGTTTTCGTTCTTGATGCCGGCGAACGCCATCTTGGTGCCGGGAACCTTGGCCTTCGGGTCCTTGATGTATTCCTTGAACTGCGGCCTCGTTCCAGGTGATGCCGGAATTCTTGTTGGCGTCGGAATAGGAATAGCCCTCGGCCGTGCCGGACTTGCGGCCGTCGAGCCCGTTGAGTTCCGGGCCGACCTTGTTCTTGGCGCCTTCGCCGATCGCGTGGCAGGCCATGCATTTGTTGAACGAGGCCTTGCCGGCCGCGGCGTCCTGCGCCAGCGCCGCGGATGCGGCCACCGACGATGCGATGACGACCAGCGCGCTCAGGGTCAGTTTTTTCATGGGGTGCTCTTCGTTGGTTTCGGGGGTGGCTTCGCGCGGCCTTGTTGCATGGCGCGCTCATGCGGGGACAAGCCGTGAAAGGCCGTCGGATCGCGATCTTGGCTAAGTCTTTCGGATAGCCGGCGTTCCGGCCCGCTGGTCCCTCGGGCCAGCTACCCAAAGCGGTCCAGACGTGCTTGATTTGCCATGATAAATCGGCGAGCACGGACGCGCTCGCGCGCCCGAAGCGCCCCCGGGAGAAGACCACATGGCCATCATGATGCCGGCGCCGGATCAGGCGGTTCTGGGCCGCCGCGACGCGATCGTGGCGGCGTTGCGCGCGATCGTGCCGGGCGAGGGCGTGATCGACAGTCCGGCCGAAATGGCTCCCTTACGAGTTCGACGGCCTGATGGCCTATCGCCAGCCGCCGATGGTGGTGGTGCTGCCGGACACCACCGAACAGGTGTCGCGGGTTCTGAAATATTGCTTCGAGCAGGGCATCAAGGTGGTGCCGCGCGGCTCCGGCACCTCGCTGTCCGGCGGCGCGCTGCCGCTCGCCGATGGCGTGCTGCTGGGCCTCGGCAAATTCAAGCGCATCCGCGAGATCGATTTCGACAACCGCGTGGTCGTGACCGAGCCCGGCGTGACCAATCTCGCCATCAGCCAGGCGGTCGCCCATGCCGGATTTTACTATGCGCCCGACCCGTCGTCGCAGATCGCCTGCTCGATCGGCGGCAATGTCGCGGAAAATTCCGGCGGCGTGCATTGCCTGAAATACGGCATGACCACCAACAACGTGCTGGGCTGCGAAATCGTGCTGATCACGGGCGAAATCATCAGGGTCGGCGGCAAGTCCGCCGAGACCTGCGGCTACGACCTGATGGGCATCATCACCGGCTCCGAGGGCCTGCTCGGCGTCATCACCGAGGTCACGGTGCGGATCCTGCAGAAGCCGGAGACGGCGCGCGCCCTGATGGTCGGCTTCGCGGAAGTCGAGGCGGCCGGCGAATGCGTGGCGCGGATCATCGGCGCCGGCATCATTCCGGGCGGCATGGAGATGATGGACAGGCCGGCGATCCACGCCGCCGAAGCCTTCGTCCATGCCGGCTATCCGCTCGACGTCGAGGCGCTGCTGATCATCGAACTCGATGGTCCCGGCGTCGAGGTCGATGAACTGATCGAGCGGGTGGAGGCGATCGCGCAAGGCTGCGGCTCGACCACGTGCCAGATTTCCGACTTCGGAAGCCGAACGCAATCTGTTCTGGGCCGGCCGCAAGGCGGCATTTCCGGCCGTCGGGCGGATTTCGCCGGATTATCTCTGCATGGACGGCACCATCCCGCGCGGCGAACTGCCGGAGGCGCTGGCGCGCATCCGCGATCTGTCGGCAAAATACGATCTGCGCGTCGCCAACGTGTTTCATGCCGGCGACGGCAATCTGCATCCGCTGATCCTGTACGACGCCAACAAGCCCGGCGAAATGGAGCGGGCCGAGGCCTTCGGCGCCGATATCCTGCGCGTCTGCGTCGAGCTCGGCGGCGTGCTGACCGGCGAACATGGCGTCGGCATCGAGAAGCGCGACCTGATGCCGGAGATGTTCAGCGAGATCGACCTCAACCAGCAGCAGCGGCTGAAATGCGCGTTCGACGCGCAGGGCCTGCTCAATCCCGGCAAGGTGTTTCCGACCCTGCACCGCTGCGCCGAACTCGGCCGCATGCACGTCCATGGCGGCAAGCTCGCCTTCCCCGAACTTCCGCGGTTTTGAGCAGGCGAACGTGGACACTCTGAAAGTACGTGACGCAGAGGATGTCGAGCAGGCGGTGCGCGCGGCGATCGCCGGCGAGCAGCCGCTGGAAATCATCGGCCATGGCTCCAAGCGGCTGATCGGCCAGCCGATGGCGACCAATGCGCTGCTCGATCTGTCGGCGCTCAATGCGGTGACGTCCTATGAGCCGAACGAGCTGATCATCACGGTGCAGGCGGGCGCGCCGCTTGCCGACGTGCTGTCGCTGATCGATTCCAGGAATCAGCAATTCGCGTTCGAACCGATCGACACCGCGCCGCTGCTGGGCACGCCGAACCTCGGCACCATCGGCGGCATGATCGGCGCCGGCCTCGCCGGTCCCCGCCGCATCAAGGCCGGCGGCGCCCGCGACCATCTGCTTGGGCGCGCATGGCGGTGTCCGGCTTCGGCGACAGTTTCAAGGCCGGCGGCCGGGTGGTGAAGAACGTCACCGGCTACGATCTCTGCAAGTTGCTGGCGGGGTCCTGGGGCACGCTCGCGGTCATGACGGAAGTGACGTTGAAGGTGATGCCGCGGCCCGAGAGCGAACGCACGCTGGTGCTGCGGGGGCTCGATGACGTCACCGCCAACCGGGCGATGACGGCGGCGCTGGGCTCGCCGTTCGACGTGTCCGGCGCGGCGCACGTGCCGAACTCGGCGTTTCGGGCCGCGAGCGGCGGGCTTGGCGACCTCGGGTCGCCGCGGGAGGCGGTCACCTTGCTGCGGCTGGAGGGCATTTCGGCGTCGGCCGCCCATCGCGCGGCCGCGCTCGGCAAGACTGCTGGCGCCGTTCGGGGCGGCGCGAGATCATGGAAGACGCTGCCTCGGCGGCGATCTGGAGTTCGGTTCGCGACGTTCAGCCGTTCGCGGCCAACGGCGCGCTGGGCGCGTGGCCGGTGTGGCGGATCGTTTGTCCGCCGGCCTCGGGCGGCGCGCTCGGCGAGCGCTGGCGCGGGACACCGGCGGCGACGTGATCTATGACTGGGGCGGCGGCCTGATCTGGGCGGCGCTGCCTCCCAAGCCCGACGCCCAGGCGGCGCTGGTGCGCGCGCGCGTCAATGCCGCCGGCGGTCACGCCACGCTGCTGCGGGCCTCCGACGAGGTGCGCCGCAATGTCGATGTGTTTCATCCGCAGCCAGGCGGCCTTGCCGCGCTGAGCGAACGCGTCCGCCAAGGCTTCGATCCGAAGAACATCCTCAATCGCGGCCGGCTGATACGAGGATCCGCGGCATGAAAACCGAATTCAGCCTCGCGCAGCTCGCCGATCCCGATATCGCGGAAGCCGACAAGATCTTGCGCGCCTGCGTGCATTGCGGATTTTGCACCGCGACCTGTCCGACCTATGTGCTGCTCGGCGACGAGCTCGATAGCCCGCGCGGCAGGATCTACCTCATCAAGGAGATGCTGGAAAAGGACCGGCCGCCGACGCGAGAGGTGGTCAAGCATATCGACCGCTGCCTCTCCTGCCTCGCCTGCATGACCACCTGCCCGTCGGGCGTGAACTACATGCATCTGGTCGATCAGGCGCGGGCGAGGATCGAAAAGGACTATGCAAGGCCGCTCGCCGAGCGGCTGCTGCGGGCGGTGCTGGCCTGGGTGCTGCCGCGGCCCGGATTGTTTCGCGCCGGCATGATCCTGGCGCGGTTTGGCCGGCCGCTGGCCGTCTTGCTGCCGACCCCCAAGGCGGCATCGGTCACACCGACTTTGTTGCGGCGAATCAAGGCGATGCTGGCGCTTGCGCCGGGCAGCCTGCCGACGCCGGGCCCCTCGGGCGGAAGCGTTTTCGCGGCCCAGGGCGAAAGGCGCGGACGGGTCGCCCTGCTGCAGGGCTGCGCCCAACAGGTACTGGCGCCGCGCATCAATCAGGCCGCCATCAACCTGCTGACGCGTCACGGCATCGAGGTCGTGCTGGTCAAGGACGAGCAATGCTGCGGCGCGCTGACCCATCACCTCGGGCGCGACGACGACGCGCTGGCGCGCGCCCGCGCCAACATCACGGTCTGGCTTGCGGAGGCCGAACGGAACGGCCTCGACGCCATCCTGGTGACGACGTCGGGCTGCGGGACGGTGATCAAGGACTATGGCTTCATGCTGCGCGAGGACCGCGATTTCGCCGCTGCCGCGGCGAAGGTATCGGCGCTGGCCAAGGACATCACCGAGTATCTCGGCGGCATCACGCTACAGCCAACGCAGCAGCACGGCGACATTGTGGTCGCCTATCACTCGGCTTGTTCGCTGCAGCACGCACAGAAAATCACGCAAGCCCCGAAAGATTTGCTTTCCAAGAACGGATTCGTGGTGAAAGATGTACCCGAGAGCCATTTGTGTTGCGGTTCGGCGGGGACCTACAACATTCTCCAGCCTGATATTGCGATCAAATTGCGCGATCGAAAGGTCGCCAATATTGCGATGGTCAAGCCGGACATGATTGCTGCAGGCAATGTCGGATGCATGGTGCAGATTGCCGGCGGTACGTCAGTTCCTGTGGTGCACACGATTGAGCTTCTCGATTGGGCGACAGGCGGTCCCCGGCCAGGATAGGACTGATCGATGGCCTCGCGCCCGAGGCGGACGACTTGAAACGCTCGATAGACATTGATCGGCGGCAACAGGAGGATCACGATGGCTAAAGGCAAAAAGAAGAAGGGTGGCAAGAAGAGTAAGAACAAGAAGAAGCTTGTGACGGCGAAGAAGAAATCCGCGAAGAAATCTTCGAAAAAGGCTGCAAAGAAGCCGGCCAAGAAGGCCAAGAAGTCCGCGAAGAAATCCGCCAAGAAGTCCAAGGCGGCGGCGCCAAAGAAATCCGCCAAAAAGGCAAGCGCCAAGAAGCGCCCTGCAAAGAGGAAGAAGGCAGCGCCGAAGCCCGCCGCGGCTGTGGTGGCTCCGGCGCCCGCGTCGGCGGCGCCGAGCTGGGCGGCTCCAAGTGCCGCGCCATCATGGGGGCATTCGGGCGGCGAGAGTTCCTCAGGCGACGACAGCAATAACTAGAAATATCCCCCGATCGCATCGGGGCGCGTTTCAAGGCCGCAGCGTCTAACCGCTGCGGCTTTTTCTATGCCGTCGGGAGCCTCCGGCTTTGAGCGGCCGATTGAGGCCTGGCTCAGACAACGGTGGCTGATTCGCGCAGCCGGGCGATTCGGTCTCTCACAGTCCCCGCCTTTCCTGGCTCCAGCTCCGCCAAACCGGCGTGGGAAATCGGTCAAGGTTGTTGTCAGAATGCAACACCCGCCGACAACATTTCGTGGAATGGCCATAACGCCTAAAAAGTCGGCAGATGCTCGTCTTTTTTGCTTCACTGTCGGGGCGGCCCACTCCAGATTGCGATCGAGTTTGACTGCAGTCGGTTATCGCTTGTCCCTGGGGGGGCCGCCGGAATCGGACTGATCTTTGAAATCGGATGGGGATCGTCATGAAGAAAATGGTTTTGTTGGCAACGGCGCTGGCAATGGTATCGGGGTCGGCTCTTGCGGCGGATATGCCTGTGAAGGCTGTAAAGGCCCCGCCGCCGGCGGCGTTCGATCCATGGGATATCGCTTTCGGCAGCGCGATCATGAACGACTACATCTTCCGCGGCGTTACCCAGTCCAACCACAAGCCGTCGGTCGCCGCCTATTTCGAGCCGCGCTACAACGTCAACAAGGACCTGCAGCTCTATATCGGCACCTCGGCCGAGAGCATTTCGTTCGCCAACCGCGCCGCGGCTGAAGTCGACATCTACGGCGGTATCCGCCCGACCTTCGGCGCCTTCGCCTTCGACTTCGGTGTCTGGGGCTACCTGTATCCGGGCGGAACTTGCTACTACGGCGCCGCTAACGCTGTAGGCGGCGTTGCTGATACTGGTGGAAAGCCGCTTGAGCGCCGAATGCTTGGCCAATGTCCTGCCCAACGGCAACGTCATGAAGAAGGACGTTAGCTTCATGGAAGTCTACGGCAAGGTGAACTACACCATCAACGACAACTGGCAGTTCGGGGTGAACGAGTACTATTCGCCGAATTTCCTGAACTCCGGCGCCTGGGGCGACTACGCCTCGATCACCGCCAAGTACACCGCGCCGAGCACGATTTTCGGCAGCAGCGGCGTCGGCATGTATGTCTCCGGCGAGTTCGGCCGGCAGTGGCTCGGGACCTCCGATTCGTTCTACGGCGTGGCTCAGCGTTCCGGCAGGTTTCCCCGAACTACACAAGGGGCATCCCCTACGCCAGCTACAACACCTGGAACATCGGCATCGGCTTCACCTACAAGGTGTTCACGCTCGATCTGCGCTACTCCGACACCGACCTGTCGAAGGGCAATTGCAACGCCTTCACCAGCGCCTACAACGCTTCCGGAACGACCAACGTGACCTCGATCAATCCGGGCGGCGTGGGTTCGAACTGGTGCGGCGCGGCGGGCATCGTCAAGCTCTCGGCTGACCTGACGGCGATGACCAACCTGAAGTAAGCCAGTCTACTCGGAAATACGGGGCGGCAGAGCAATCTGCCGCCCTTTTCGTGTCTGGGTGGGCCTGAGTGAGACGGGATTGGCTGCAGGCCCGCGACCGATGCGATCCGCCGCCGGCCATGGCCAACCGCGCTGGCTGTAATGCCGGCCGGATCAGCCCGACGCCGCATCGTCAAGACGGCTTGACGCCTCGCCGCGGTCTTGCAGCGCAAATCGATCGCCGTCGCGGGTCAAGCACGACGTTGCGCTGGTGGAAAGCCTCGAGCGTCGAGCGATGACCGATCGAAACGATGGTGGTCGCCGGCAATTTCTCTTCGAGCAACCGGTAAAGCCTGGCCTCCGAGGCTTCGTCGAGGGAGGCGGTGGCTTCGTCGAGGAACAGGTATTGCGGCGCGTGCAACAGCGCGCGCGCAAGCCCAAGGCGCTGTTGCTCTCCCAGCGAGAGCATTCGATTCCAGTGCGCGTCCTCTTCCAGTCTTGATGCGAGCTGCGGCAGCCCGACCGAGACCAGAGCATCCTTGACCCGATCCGTGCTGAACGCGCCCGCTTGCGCGGGGTAGACGATCGCAGCCTCCAGCGAGCCGACGGGAAAATACGGCCGCTGCGGCAGCATCATCAGGGTGGCCTTGCGGGGATGGCGATCGAGCCGCTGCCGAACGGCCAGACGCCGGCGATGGCGCGGAACAAGGTCGACTTGCCGGCGCCGGACGGGCCGGTGACCAAGGTGCGCTCTTTGCTGCTGATGCTGAACTTGTCGGCCGCGACCAGCGGCGTTCCGTTGGGCAGCCTGACCAGCAGCTGCTCCAGATCGATGTTGTCGCTGCCGGTCGACGACACGACGTCGATGGAACCGGCCTTGGTAGCCTCCGTTGCGGCGCTTTCGATCGCCGTCTCGAACCCGTCGAGACGGGCGACCACGGCGCGCCATTCGGCCAGCGAGCGGTAAATGGAAACAAAAAATGACAGCGCCTTTTGCACGCTGCCGAATGCCGAGGCGGTCTGCATCAGGCCGCCGAGCTGAATCTTGTCCGCAAAGTAGGCCGGCGTCACCAGAATGAAGGGGAAAATCACCGCGGCTTGCGCATAACTCGAGGTAAACGCCGTCAGCCGCTTGGTCCGGCTCATGATGGCGTACCAGTTATCGACGACGCGGCCGAAGCGTTGCGAGAGCTGCCCGCGTTCGGCGACTTCGCCCTGCAACAACGCGATTTGTTCGGAGTTCTCGCGCACCCGGACGAGGTTGAAGCGGAAGTCGGCTTCGAGGCGTTGCTGCGAAAAATCAAGATGGACCAGTGGCGAGCCGATCCAGTGCGTCACTGCCGTTCCGAACACCGCATAGATCAACGCGCCCCATACGAGGTAGCCGGGGATTTCGAATTCGTTGCCGAAAATATGCAAGGGCGCCGCGGCCGAGAGACCCCAGAGGATGATGACGAAAGAGGCCAGCGATACGATCGAGCTGAGCAAGCCGACAGTGATACCCAGCGTTTGCTCGACAAACATTTTTGCATCATCAGTGATGCGCTGGTCCGGATTGTCGGCGGCATCGCCCTTAAGCTGCATCCGGTAGTGATTGGCATCATGTAGCCATTCACCGAGGTAGCGGCTGGTCATCCAGCGCCGCCAGCGGATTTGGAGCCACTGATTGAGATAGAGGTCGTAGACGCTAAGTGCGACGTTGATCGTTGCCAGGGCGGCAAAGACGCCGAGCTCCCAGACGAAAGCGTCCCAGTTCTTCTCCTGGAGTGCATTGTAGAAGCGGTTGTACCACTGGTTCACAAGGACATCGATCGCGACCAGCGAAAGCTCGATCACTATCACCGCCGCAAGCAGCAGGCGGCCGGCTAATTTATCCTCGGAACGGAAATAGGGAGCTGCGATCCGCCATACGGTGGCGAGCGTCGAGCGGATGTTGTTCACAGATTACCGTCTCCGCGAATATGGCTTCAAGGCCCTGAAAAAAAAGGGAGAATTTTGGTGCTTAGACTAAAGTCGTAGCCTTCGTGATCTGTGTCGTCTTGTCGCCGCCTTGGAGTCAACCCTAGCATGGGTCTAACGGGGAAGGCGGGGGAGCGTCCACACTTCGCGAGGTTGTGAGCGGATTTTGGTAATGCCAAATTCGCGGCGAATTTCGCGCATTGCCAAGACACTCTCCTCGCAATTGAACCAGGCACGCCTGACCGCCCACGCTGGTCGGGCCGCCAAATAATGGCGTGGGGAGGGAACTGCAATGTGGAATCAAGTTTATAATCCGCTGGGCAACGCGGCGCTGTCGACGATCGCCGCTGCCATTCCGGTGGTCACGTTGCTGGTGTTGATCGCCAGCGGCAAGGTCAAGGCGCACCTCGCGGCCATCATCGCCGTGATCCTGACCAACCTGATTGCGATCTTTGTCTTCACCATGCCGGCGGGCATGTCGATTCGCGCTTCGGTGCTCGGGATCGTGTCCGGTTTCTTCCCGATCGGCTGGATCGTGTTGAACGTCATCTTTCTCTACCAGCTTACGGTTGCAACCGGCCAATTCGAACTATTGAAGCGCGCGGTCGGCGGTGTCACCGAGGACCGGCGCCTGCAACTGCTGCTGATCGCGTTTTCATTCGGCGCGTTTTTCGAGGGAGCCTCGGGCTTCGGCACGCCGGTCGCCGTCACCGGCGCGGTGCTGATCGGTCTTGGCTTCTCGCCGCTCGCTGCGTCCGGCCTGTCGCTGATCGCCAATACCGCGCCGGTTGCCTATGGCGCGCTCGGCACCCCGATCCAGGGGCTGGCTTCGGTGACCGGTCTCGATCCCTATATCCTGGGCGCGATGGTTGGGCGGCAGTTGCCGGTATTCTCGCTCATCGTGCCGTTCTGGGTGGTGTGGGCGTTCGCCGGCTTCAAAGGCATGAAGGACATCTGGCCGGCCATTCTCGTCACCGGCTTGTCGTTCGCGATCCCGCAGTTCGTGATCTCGAACTACATCAACCCCTGGATCGTCGACATTGGCGCTTCGCTGATCTCGATGGGTTGCCTGATCCTGTTCCTGAAAGTCTGGCAGCCGAAGCAACTCTGGCTGTCGCCGGCGCTGCGCGGCAAGGATGAATCGACCGCCACCATGGCCGCGGCCAAGCCCATGGACAAGACGGCGCTGACCCAAAAGGAGCTTTTTAGTGCGCTGCTGCCGTGGATCATCGTCTGCATCGTGATGCTGATCTGGGGCAACGGGGCGTTCAAGACCTGGGCGAACTCGATCTTCGTCTGGAACTATCCGGTCCCCGAACTGCACAACATGATCAATACGGTACCGCCGGTGGCGGCGAAGCCGACGCTGCAAGGCGCGGTATTCGGCTTCACCTATCTGTCGTTCACCGGAACGGGCATGCTGATCGCCGCGATCATCGCCGGCTTCCTGGCGGGCTTCTCGCCGGCCAAGATGATCACGGCATACGGCCGCACCATCAAACTGTGCGCGGTCTCGCTGATCACGATCTCGGCGATGCTGGCGATCGGTACGCTGACCCGGCTCTCCGGTGTTGACGCGACGCTCGGTCTGGCGTTCGCCGCGACCGGCGTGCTCTATCCCTTCTTCGGCACGCTGCTCGGCTGGTTGGGCGTGGCGCTGACGGGATCGGACACGTCTTCGAATATTCTGTTCGGAAACCTGCAGAAGATCACCTCGGAGCAACTAGGCCTGTCGTCGGTCCTGATGGGCGCCGCCAACTCCTCCGGCGGCGTTATGGGCAAGATGATCGACGCGCAGTCGATCGTCGTCGCTTCCACCGCCACCAACTGGTACGGGCATGAAGGCACGATCTTGCGCTTCGTGTTCAAGCATTCGATCGCGCTGGCATGCCTTGTCGGCGTTTTCGTGATGCTGCAGGCCTATGTCTATCCGTTCACGGCGATGGTCCTGAAGTAAGTCCGTTTCTGACGGCACCAACGCAAATCCCCGCGGGCCCCTAGCCCGTGAGGATTTGTTTTGAGCCGGCAATTTTTTTGTGATGGCCAATCTGGCCAAGGTCACATTTGGCCATTAGAACAGCGCGCCGGATATTTTCGAGGGGTTGCATGTTTTCTGCGACGAGTCTTGTGAGACAGGCCGCGATCGCGGTGATCGTGGCGGCGGCCTTGAATACGGGCGCGGCCCGCGCCGATGCCGAGTTTCCGTTCGGGATGGCGATGACACTGGACGTGGCGCGTCAGCCGGGATCGAAGCGGCTGCCGAACCTGGAGATCGGCGACAACGGCGAGGCCGTGCTGGAACTGTGGTGCAAGGGCGGCAAGGGCCAGTTTTCGGTGGCGGGCAATACCGTGATCTTTGTTGCCGGATCGATCGAGGATCGCGCCTGTCCGCCGGCAAAGGCACAGGCCGATGACGACCTGGTCGCGGCGTTGAGCGAGGCCGCCAGTTGGAAGCGGCTGGGCGATTTTGTCTCCTTTATCGGAACGAAGACACTGCGTTTTCGTCTCGACACCAACTGAGGCTTTGACGCACTCTTTTTGAGGCGAACCGGCAGCCACCCCGTATCAAGTGCGGGGCAGGCTTTTGCTCGAAGGCGCCCTGGTTATTTCCACGCCGATTTGTCGGCATCCCAGCGCTGGCCCTTGAATTCCTTCGCCAACGCCCCGATCGAACCGCTGTTGTCCTGCTGGTCGCCTTCCTCGTCGCCGCTGGATTCGTCCGCCAGATTGAGTTTTGCGCCGGCGGTTTCGTCTGCCGTGGAAATGATGGGACTGCCGATCCAGAGCATCAGCCGGTCGGACGCGCCGGGCTTGTCCGGCGCCACCAGTGCGGCGACCTCGACGGTCTCGGTGAGGTTAAGCGCGGGGAATAACTGGCTCGGCCGCTTGAACGTCAATTTCAGTCTTCCAGTACTCGCGTTCCAGCTCGATGACGACGGTTGCGCCGAAAGCGTTTTGGTCAGGACCTCGGCAATCGCGCCTGCGAGTTTGTCCCTGTTGAGCTTGTCGCCGTCGCGCCACTCGGCGGCCGAGAAACGGATCGTGCGATCCATCTCCACGATGCCGCTGGTCCAGCCGGCGGTGACCACGCCGGGCTGCGATTTGTACTTCGAGATCAGCGCGGCGGCGCGATCCGGATCGACGCTGACGTTGATCGTCTGCTCGCCGGCCCGCAACGCGTCGCAGGTGACGGTGAGGCTGTTGAGCGAAACCTCGACGTCCTGTCCCTTCAGGCTCTTCAGGAAGTCCAGCGCCGCGTCCAGCTTTAACCTCACGCCAATCGATTCCGGGGAAACCTCGGTGAAATCCTTTGGCGCAGGCGTGACTCCGTCATCGATGGTCTGGTTGTCCTGGAATTCCTTTTCACTGAGGTCGGTATTGTCCGATGAGGCCACTTCGGTCACGGTCTGGCCGACGCTGATCTGGCCTTTGAATTCGAAGGTGTCGCCGGTCGGCTTGCGCACCAGCTTGACCGTGACCGGCAGTTTGTCGCCGAGGCTCTGGGTAGCGCCGCTCAGGGCCTGACCGTTGACCGAAAGATTGGCGACGAAACGGTCCTTGCGGCTGGAGCCTTTCTCGGCCGGGTAGCAAACGTCGAGCACCGCCGAGGTAACGGTCTTGCCTTGGCGGGTTTCCTTGAGGATGACGTCGGCATTGCCGTCCATCAGGCCATCGATAGAAGTGAAATATCTGACTTCGTTGGCGTTCGGCGCGGCTTTCGGAGACGGCTTCATTTGAGCGAAGGCGAGATCCGACGACGCGGTCATCAGGCCGACCAGGCAGAACAGTAGCGCGCGCATATTGACATTCCTCAAGGGACAGAATCGGCGGCTACCGTAGAGCCTTTTTGCCAAAAAAGAAGGCCGCCCGGAGGCGGCCTTCGTCGATCGCTGGTGTCGGGAGGGACAGCTTCAGAAGCCCATTCCGCCCATGCCACCCATTCCGCCGCCACCGCCGGGCATCGGCGGCGCCGGCTCCTTCGGCAGTTCGGCGACCATGGCCTCGGTCGTCACCAGCAGGGCGGCAACGGAGGAAGCATCCTGCAGTGCCGTGCGCACCACCTTGGCCGGGTCGATGATGCCCTTGGCGACCATGTCGACGTACTCTTCGGTCTGTGCATCGAAGCCGAAAGTCTCGGACTTGTCCTCGAGGATCTTGCCGACCACGATCGAGCCTTCGACCCCGGCATTCTCGGCGATCTGGCGGACCGGCGCTTCCAGTGCCTTCAGCACGATATTGATGCCGGCCTGCACGTCGGAGTTTTCGTTGTGGATGCGGCCGACGGCCTTCTTGGCGCGCAGCAGCGCGACGCCGCCGCCCGGCACGATGCCTTCCTGCACGGCCGCGCGCGTCGCGTTCAGCGCGTCCTCGACGCGGTCCTTCTTTTCCTTGACCTCGACCTCGGTCGCGCCGCCGACGCGAATGACCGCGACGCCGCCGGCGAGCTTGGCAAGCCGCTCTTGCAGCTTCTCGCGGTCGTAGTCCGAGGTGGTTTCCTCGATCTGCGCCTTGATCTGGCCGACGCGGGCATCGATGTCCTTCTTCTTGCCGGAGCCGTGGACGATCGTGGTGTTTTCCTTGTCGATCAGGACCTTGCGGGCGCGGCCGAGCATGTTGATCGTCACGCTTTCGAGCTTCATGCCGAGCTCATCGGAAATCAGCTGACCGCCGGTCAGGATCGCGATGTCTTCCAGCATCGCCTTGCGGCGGTCGCCGAAGCCGGGCGCCTTGACGGCGGCGACCTTCAGGCCGCCGCGCAGGCGGTTGACAACCAGCGTCGCCAGCGCTTCGCCCTCGACGTCTTCAGCGATGATCAGGAGCGGCTTGCCGGACTGGACGACCGCTTCCAGCACCGGCAGCATCGCCTGCAGGCCGGACAGTTTCTTCTCGTGCAAGAGCACGTAGACGTCCTCGAGCTCGGCGGTCATCTTCTCGGCGTTGGTGATGAAATAGGGCGACAGATAGCCGCGGTCGAATTTCATGCCCTCGACGATGTCGACTTCGGTTTCGAGCGACTTGTTCTCCTCGACGGTGATGACGCCCTCATTGCCGACCTTCTGCATCGCCTGCGCGATCATCTTGCCGATCGCGGCGTCGCCGTTGGACGAAATGGTGCCGACCTGGGCGACCTCGGACGACGAGGCGACCGGCTTGGCGCGCTTCTCGATATCCTTGACCACGGCTTGCACCGCGATCTCGATTCCCCGCTTCAGGTCCATCGGGTTCATGCCGGCGGCAACCGCCTTGGCGCCCTCCCGGACGATCGCCTGCGCCAGCACGGTCGCGGTGGTGGTGCCGTCGCCGGCGGTATCGTTGGTCTTGGAGGCGACTTCGCGCAGCATCTGCGCGCCCATGTTTTCGAACTTGTCCTCGAGCTCGATTTCCTTGGCGACGGTCACGCCGTCCTTGGTAATGCGCGGCGCGCCGAAGCTCTTTTCAATGAGGACATTGCGGCCCTTGGGGCCGAGTGTCACCTTTACCGCATTGGCGAGAATATCGACGCCGCGCAGCATGCGATCGCGCGCGTCTCCGGAAAATTTAACGTCCTTGGCAGCCATTTGAATGTACTCCTGGAAATGACCTCATCCTGCATAACGGCTTCGCCGGTATTGCTGGAGGAACGGGCCCTTGCCCGCGTCTCGACGGATGAGCTTGTGGATTTATGTCCTTCGAGACGGCAGCTTCGCTGCCTCCTCTGGGTGAGGGCGACGCGCCGTCAGGCGAGCACGCCCATGATGTCGCTCTCCTTCATGATCAGCAGTTCCTCGCCGTCGAGCTTGATCTCGGTGCCCGACCACTTACCGAACAGCACGCGATCGCCGACCTTGAGATCGATCGGGATCAGCTTGCCGGATTCGTCGCGGCCGCCTGGACCGACGGCGGTGATTTCGCCCTGCGACGGCTTTTCCTTGGCGCTGTCCGGAATGATGATGCCGCCCTTGGTCTTTTCTTCGGCGTCGATACGTTTGACCACGACACGGTCATGCAGCGGACGAAATGTGGATTTAGCCATGACGGTTCCCTTTGGAGGCTCGTTTTCGGATCTGGTTTGCGGTCGAAAGTGGACCGGAATACAGGCTCATTCGACACCGCCAAAGCGGCAAAACAGCCCGCATCCCTTAGCAATCGCGCTCTCGGAGTGCTAAATGTGCCGCCGGGAATATGACTTGACGCTGACCCTGTCAAGCAAAGGGAGGGTTAATCCGTTGGTGAGGCCGATATAGGATGCTTCTGGAAACCAAATCGGAGCGTTGGCGTAATTTACTGGACGTCATTGCTCCGACAGCAGTTTTACGCTTGGCTGCAGGACGGGTGCGGCCACGAATTTGCTCGGGGGAATGCCATGGTCAGGTCAATTAGCGTGCGGACGGTTACCAACCTGGGGATCGCCTCGGCGCTGACGATATTACTCGGCGCGTGCGGAAGCTTCAATCTGCCGTCGTTGTCGTCATCGTCATCAACTCCCACACCGGCCCCGGAGCCAGGCGTGGCGCCCGAAATGCCGGCGACCATCCGCGCCGACGAGGTTGTCGGCCGCTGGGGCCTCGCCTCCTACCAGAATCCCGCCGACCGCGCCCGCACCGAAGCCGCGGCGAAGGCGCAGTGCAAGCAGCCCTACGTGATCGGAGCCGGCACCTCGGGCGGCGTCGTCATGCACCTGGCCGACCAGGCGACGCCGCAGGAACTGCGCCTCAAGGGCAGCCCGAGCGGCAAGAACTATATTGGCCCACCCGGCCCGGCCGGCGGCGAACAGGATCGTGAGATTGTCTCATTCGATGGACGGGTCCTGATCACCCGCTTTACGGACAAGGATGCGGCGACCCGCTATGGCAATATGGTCTACGTCCGCTGCGCGCCGCGCGCCTGATCCGCCGCGGTCAAGGCATTCCCACACTCAGGTTTGGATCTGGCTGAGGCCGAAGGTTTGGCGGGCGCCACGGTCCAAAATGCGTCAGGCCGCCGGGTACTGCCACCGGGCGGCCTGAAAACCATAAACTCAGCCTAAAACAAAAGCTCAGTCAAACAGCGCGTCAATATCGTCCTGCGAGGCATGACCGACATCGCCATCGGTCTTCGGACCGTTCAGCAGCCGGTCGTCGCCTTCCCGGTGGTCGACGATCGGAGGTGCGTGCGCCTTGATCGCGTCCACGCCACCCCAGATGTCCATCATGACCGTGATGTGGTTTTCGATGAACTTCATCGTCGTCATCACCTTGCTGATGCGCTGCCCCGTCAGGTCCTGGAAATTGCAGGCCTCGAAGATGGAAACGACGCGTTCCTGGATTTCTTCGCTGAGAATGTTTTGTTGTTCCGGCGATGTCACCTTGGCCAGCGCGCTCGCTGCCTGATCGATCGATTCCGCGGCTTCCAGAATTTGCTGGGTGGCCTGTTCGGTGCCGCCGACCACGGCCCCGAGTTCGCCGTTGACCTTGGCCATCTCACCGCCGTCGAAGCTCTTGCCGTGCAGGACCGCGATTTCCCGCTTGGTGCGGCTGATGGCGTCGTGAATCAGGTCGAGTTCGACCTTGAGTTTCTCGCATTGCTCGATCTGGGCGCGATAGGTTTCGAGCAGCGCATGCGCTTCGGCGACTTCGCGAGCGACCGAGGCGTCGATGGTTGCCGTCGCGGCGCTGTTGCCGGCGCTGGCCATCTGGGCGCGGATGGCCTGCAGTTCGGCCATGATCTCGCGGTGCATCGGGCCGATATCGCCGTCGGCGACTGCCGGTATCGGCATGGCAGTGCCGTTGATTGCTTCTTCGATACGATAGCGCCTGCGATGAACCGGCATGAGCTTGTCCCTGACCTTCACTCTTCAAGTTTTACACAGAAGCGGTTTAACATGGGGTTCACGCCGGGAACCGTTGTGAACCGCGTGGGCTCGCGGTCACACACCAACGGTTAACCAAGCGCGCCTTCCGTTCATCGAAAATAAACGCTAGCGGACGAAAGCGCACCGAATTGGCGATGTGGTGAATCGAAAAGCCGTTTCCGTTTACCAAACCGATGCGGATTTGATTTTAGCTGGTGGCTGCAAGGGCGCTTGAAGCGGGCGCTCCCCAAGAACAGTTTCAACAAGACGAAACAGTACAGAGTACGTCGATGTTCAAAAGAATGTCTCTTGCGCTCCTCGCGGGTGCATCTTGCTTGAGTATAGGGTTTCAGCAAGCGAAAGCGATCGAAGCCACGCCGCTCCCCGAACCCTCCGTGATCTACGCCGGCCAATCCGCGCAGCGGCCCGCTCCGGTGCGAACGGCCTACGCCGAGCGTTCCAACATGGGCGGCGGATTCATCGAGTTCCTGTTCGGCGACGGACAGATCAGAGGCGATCGCTATCAGCAGCAGCCCGCCTATCAGCAGCCTTCCTATCAACAGCAACCGTCATACCAGCCGGGAGGGCCGCTGTTGGCGCCGGAGCAGGTCATGCGTCAGCAACAGGAGGAAAGCGAAACCGCCCATACCGCGTTCGATCCGAAATTCGAAAAGCGGATCGTCGATTACCGCGGCAAGGAGAGCCCCGGCACCGTCGTCGTCGACACGCCCAACAAGTTCCTGTTTCTGGTGCAGGGCGACGGCAAGGCGCTGCGCTACGGCATCGGCGTCGGCCGTCCCGGATTCACTTGGTCGGGGGTCAAGCAGATTTCTGCGAAGAAGGAATGGCCGGCGTGGACGCCGCCACCGGAGATGCTGGCGCGGCGCCCCGACCTGCCGCGGCACATGGAGGGCGGTCCGCAAAATCCGCTCGGCGCGCGTGCAATGTACCTGGGATCGTCGCTTTATCGCATCCACGGTTCCAACGAACCCTGGACCATCGGCACCAACGTCTCGTCCGGCTGCATCCGGATGCGCAACGAAGATGTGATCGACCTGTACGAGCGCGTAAATGTCGGCGCCAAGGTCGTCGTGATCTGATCGCCCTGCAACAAATTAAACGGCCGCTCGATCGAGCGGCCGTCTTGATTTTGTAAAGTCTGGAAACCGATCACGCGTAATCGCTGTCCCCATCGCCGCTGAAGTCGTCGGAATCGAGATCCGTGTCGTCGCGGTCGTCGTCGTGATCGTTCGATGCGGAATCGAACAGTCCTGCGCGCGCAGTGTCGTCGGCGCGACCTGCCGACGAACCGATGTCGTTGATTCCGGCGTCGCGCGCCAGATTGCTGCCGGACTGATCGGTCAAGGGGTTCTGGCCTGCGCCCCTGTCGACAAATGCGTTCGGGCCGCCGAAGCCGTGATGGCTGCCTCCCATCATCGAGCGAATGCCGCCGAGCAGCAGCGATCCGCCAATCATTCCGGCCGCTGCGGCTGCCGCGGTTCCCAGGAATGAGCCGCCGCCACCCAAGGGGGACTGGGGCGCGCCATAGGGGGGTTGACCATAGGGCGCCTGTTCATAGTCTCCTGGAGGCGACGCCTGCTGCATCACCTGGCCGCTGTTCCAGACCGGGCGACCGGCGATGTCGGGTGGCGGGACGTTCGGCACCGAACCGCGCGCCTGACCTTGCCCGAACATCGTTTCACGCATTGAATCGAGGAATCCGCCGGATTGATGTTCGGAGGTGCCTTCCGCCTCCAGTTCCTGGATGCGGCTGTTGGCGCGCTTCAGCGCTTCGTCCTGGACGAGTACGGTCTGTACCAGCGCGTAAGCGGCATTGGGCGCACTTCGCAGGCCCTGCGCGATCGCAGCCGTGGCGTCTGGATCGCGCGGCGCGCTCTCCAGTCTTGAGAGCCGGTCGAAAAGCTCGTCGATCAGCTGGCGTTCTTGCGGTGTCATGGATTGTCTCCCTCGCCTCGAAGCGCAGGGCGAGATGTAGGGGCGCTTTGTGGCGCCAGTAGTGCTGCGGCCAATTAAATTTATGTAGGCGACAAGACGCCCTGGCGCCTTATCCCGGCCGATCAGCTCAATGTAACTTTATTCGCCGCCAGCAGGCTCGGGAAATGCTCGCCTCCGAGAAAAGCGTGTTCATGCTCGCGATGGGTTGTCAGCGGATCGAGGCTGACGAGCGTGTCGTCGACGAACCCCGGATGACACATGATGAGGCCGCCCTCCGGCAGTCCATCGAGAAACTGCCGCATGAGGCTGCCGAAATCCGGCTGCCGCGTAAAATCATAGGCGCCGGCGAATCCGGAATTGAACGCGATATCGGCCTGCGAGGCGCGCCGGCGAAACTGCGCGCTCAGGATATCGAGAACCAGCGCCTTGGGTGTGCCGAGCCGCCGGGTCAAAGGCTGATTACGTCCGCCCTGGCGAACCCAGGCGTCGGGCGCCGCCTGTTTCACCGCCGCCAGAAACGCGTCGCGGACCTGAGGGAATAGTTGCGCGTGCTGGTGGCCGTCGACGAAATCCGGCGCACGGCCGAACATTTCGGTGAAGGCCGAAAGCTGCACCATCACTTCGGCCTGGATGATTTCACGGTCGAGCCGCCGCAGCAGGCCCGCGCGCAGCAGCCTTGGAAAGGCTGGAAACACGCCGCCGTCGAGCGGCCGAAAGTGCATCGTCAGGGGACGAAACGGCGCCGTCAAGGTGACGTGCAGGCCGATCGAGCAGCGCGGGCTGCTCGCGGCGGCGGTTTGCAGCGCGCCGATTTCGTCGCGGCCGATTGCCGGGCCGACCACCATCACCGATGTCGCATTGAGACGGCCGCGCTCGATCAGGTCGCGAATGGCGCGATTGACGCCCGGGCTGAGACCGTAATCGTCGGCGCACAGCCAGATTCGTCGCGGCGGCGCGGCGTCGCTCATTCGGCAGCAGTCCTTTCGCCCGCGCTCACGCCTGCTTCCTCGGTGCGCTTCTCGCTGTGTTCGGCCACGAAATAGATCGGACGCGCCTTCAGCTCCGAAAGGATCTTGCCGATGTATTCGCCGACGATGCCGATCATGATGAGTTGTACGCCGCCGATGGTCATCAGGCCAACCACGAGCGAGGGATAGCCGGGAACCGACTTTCCGGTTGTCCAGGTTTCCCACAGGATCGAGAGCCCGAACAGGAAAGCAATGGTGGCGAGCACCACGCCGAGCAGGCTGGCAAACCGCAGCGGCGCCACCGAGAAGGATGTCAGGCCTTCGATCGAAAGCCCGATCAGCCGGCCGGCGCTGAAGGTGGTGATGCCGTGCGCGCGCGGTGCGGGCTCGTAGTCGATGCGGATCTGGCGGAAGCCGATCCAGCTCGCCAGTCCCTTGAAGAAGCGATTGCGCTCGGGAAGCTGGCGCAGCGCGGCCACGGCGCGCGGCGAAAGCAGGCGGAAATCGCCGGCATCTTCGGGAATCTTCTGCCGAGCGCCCCAATTGATCAGCGCGTAGAAGCCGTGCACGGCAATGCGTCGCAGCAGCGATTCATTGTCGCGATGGGCCTTGGCGGTATAGACCACGTCGTAACCACCATCGATCCAGTGGCCGACGAGCTGTTCGACCAGGTCGGGTGGATGCTGACCGTCGCCGTCCATGAACAGGACCGCGCCGCGCCGCGCATGATCCAGTCCCGCCATCAGGGCGGCTTCCTTGCCGAAATTGCGCGACAGCGACACTACCTGAATGTCGAGCGCATCAGCCGCAAGTCCGCGCGCGATGGAAAGCGTCGCGTCGACGCTGCCGTCATCGATATAGACAACCTCGCAGGCGAGGCCGTAGCGCTGCCGGAGCTTTTTGGCCAGGCTGCAGAGGCGCCCGTGCAGAACGGCCAGCCCCGCCGCCTCGTTATGCAGTGGCACGACGATCGACAGCCCCTGCGCCGCGGCGGTGGCCGCCGTGGTTGACAGGCTAGAGACATCCGTACCCAGCATCATCGATCAGATTCCAAACAGGGCCACATGACAGCATATGGTACTCGTTGCCGGCTGTCGCAACGATGAACGAAAACACCCGCCGCCTCACTGCCGCAGGAAGCCCTCAAGCTTTGCGAACAGCGGGTTGTCGCGGTCGAGCACGTAGTCCAGCGACGCTACCGACACGGTGTCGGCGCCGTGGTCGCGAAGAAAGCTGCCTAGCGCGTAAAGCTGCGCCGGCGGGCAGTGCAACGTCACCATTCCCGACGACGTCGGACCGCCGAACGGCGATACCACGCCGAACCGGTCATGGGCTTCCGCAAGCAGCGCGGTGTCGCAGCCGGCGAAGCGGGTGCGGACTTCGCGGTACTTGCTGGCGCGCGCGCGGGCGGCAATGTGATCCAGGATGATACGCGCGGTCTCGCGGGCTTCGCTCGACCAGTCGGCGTCCCTTGACGCCACGAGATTGGCCTGGCTGCGCAGGATCACGCCGTCGTCGAGCACCTTGAGGCCGTTGGCGGCAAGCGTCGCTCCTGTGGTCGTGATGTCGACGATCATTTCGGCCGTGCCGACCGCCGGCGCACCTTCGGTCGCCCCGGCGCTCTCGACGATGCGGTAGTCGACGACGCCGTGGGAAGCGAAGAAGGTTCGGGTCAGATTGATGTATTTGGTAGCCACCCGCATCCGCCGGTTATGCCGGGCGCGGAAGCCGGTGGTGACATCGTCGAGATCGGCCATGGTGCGAACATCGATCCAGGCCTGCGGCACCGCTACCACGACGTTGGCGCTGCCAAAGCCGAGGCCGTCGATCAGCAGGACGCGCTTGTCGGCCTCTGCGATGCTTTCTCGCACCAGATCTTCGCCGGTGACGCCGAGATGCACCGCGCCGCGCGCCAGCTGCGAGGCGATCTCGCTCGCCGAGAGATAGGCGATCTCCACATTGTCGAGCCCGCTGATGGTGCCGCGATAGTCGCGGGCGCCGCCCGGCTTCGCCAGCGCAAGTCCGGCGCGCGTGAAAAAGGCTTCCGCGTTTTCCTGCAGGCGGCCCTTCGACGGAACGGCAAGAACGAATGGCGCCGTCATGATGCGCTCCCGCTCAAGGGGGGGGCGGCGGGCTTGCGGCCCACTTGCGTCAGGGTTTCGACCCAGACCGAGAACCCGACCGCCGGGATCGGGGCGCGGGCGCCAAGCTGGGTCATCAGGCCGTCATAGCGACCGCCTGCGACCAGCGGTTCGACGCCGTTACCCTTCGCATGCAGTTCGAATTCGAAGCCGGTGTAATAGTCGACGCCACGCCCGAACGAGGTGGAAAAGCGCGTCGCGCTGGTATCGATGCCGCGTGCGGCCATGAAGCCAACGCGGCTTTCGAACTGATCGATCGCTTTGGAGATGTCGAGCTTTGCGTCATCGGCGAGTGCGCGCAGTCGCGCGATGGAGTCGTCGGGATCGCCCGCGATCCCGAGGAACCGCTTGATCAGGTCGAGCGCCTCGCGCGGCAGGGCGCCGCCCTTCAGGGTCGACTGTTCGAGGAAGCGGTCGGCGATTTCGGCGACCGTGCGCCCGCCGACATTGGTGGTGCCGGCAATCGACATCAGATCTGTCACCAGCGCCAGCGCCGCCTTGCGGTCGGAGCCGGCGAGCGCTGCGAGCACGCCCTCATATTCGTTGCGGCTGGATCCGGTCGCGAGCGTGAGCCGCTCGAGGTCCTGTTCGAGGCTGGTCTTGCGGTTGAAATCCTTGATCAGCCGCCGCCGCCATACCGGATAGAGATCGAGGGCATCGATCAGCGCGTTGAACAGCGCTACGTCGCCAGTGCGGATTTCGACATCGCTCACCCCGAACGCACTGATCGCTTCCAGCGCCAGCGCCAGCATCTCGGCGTCGGCTGCGGCGCGATCCTGCCGTCCGAAGGATTCGATCCCGGCCTGCAAGAATTCGCTCGGCCGGCCGCCGCGATAGCGAAACACCGGCCCGAGATAACTGAAGCCAGCCGGCTGGCCGGCGCGGGGGGATGCGAGATAGTCCCGTGCCACCGGAATCGTGAGGTCGGGGCGCAGGCACAGCTCCGCGCCGCCGGCGTCGGTGGTCAGATAGAGGCTTTTCCGGATGTCTTCGCCGGAAAGATCGAGAAACGGTTCGGCCGGCTGCAGGATCGCCGGCTCGGCCCTGGCGTAACCGGCCTGCGCGAACGACAATAGCAAGGCGTCCGCCCAAGCGGCGGATCCGGTCGCGCGAGGGGCGGCGGTCAGGGTCATTTCGACGTCCAATATCCCCGAAAATGGGTTCCAAAGCTGGGTTAGCGCAGCCCCTTAGCATGGCCCGGGCGCGGTTTCGACAGGGATCGGCCAAGTGGCTTAACGGGTGGCATCCTATCCGCCTACGCGGATACCGGTCCAGTCGCCGAGAACAGCCTGCACCAGCGCCAGCGCCGCCACCGCGGCGGTGTCGGCGCGCAGGATCCTTGGTCCCAGCGATAGTCTCAGGCTTCGCGGCTGACGCAGCAGGGTAGCGCGCTCTTCCTCGGCAAATCCGCCTTCCGGGCCGATCAGGACGTCGATCCCGCTGGAGGCGTCCCGTCCGCCTTGCAGCGCCTGCAACGGATTGGTGGCGTCCGCGGCCTCGTCGCAGAAGACCAGCAGTCGCTGTTCCGCCCGATCTCTCAAGTAGCGATCAAGCGGCACCGGTTCGGCGACGTCAGCGATGCTCAGGATACCGCACTGCTCGGCGGCCTCGACGACGTTGGCGCGCATCCGCTCGCCGTTAACCCTCGAGACCTGGGTGAAGCGGGTCAAAACCGGCTGCAGGGACGATGCGCCCATCTCGACCGCTTTCTGCACCATGTAGTCGAGCCTTGCATGTTTCAGCGGTGCAAAGACGTAAGCGAGATCGGGCAAGCGATCCTGCGGCCGGGTCTGGCTAACGATCGTGAGACTGTCCGGCCGTTTGCGCCCCGAAATCGAAGCCTGCCATTCGCCATCGCGTCCATTGAAGACCAGAATCGTGTCGCCCGCGGCAAGACGCAGCACGTTGCCGAGATAATTGCTTTGGTTGCGCTCGAGCGCCACCGTTGCGGCCGGCGCCAGTGTGGTATCGACGAACAGACGGGGCTTATCAAAATCGAGCAAAGGCATGGCCGGTGTTCCAATTGACGACGCCTTTTAACCCAAAGGAGTGGAATTAAAGTCATAATTGGGTTCCCGGCGCGGCCCAACGCCGCGCTCTTGCCAAATTCCATGGGTTGTTAACAACCGGCAGGAATCGTAAAAAGCCCTATCGGAAATCGTGCGTCTATCGGGAAAGTCGTTGGGGGATTATTGGACCTTGCCGGAGGAACAGACTTGATCGTCCGTCGCTTGATTGTGCCGCTAGCCGTGGCCGTCATGACCGTTCACGCCGGTCAGGCCTTTGCGCAGGGTGCATTCCCGGCGCCGATGCCCGGTCAGGGCGTCATCAAGAACGATCCGGCATTCCCGCCGGTGAACGGCGCAGCTCCTGCTGGCGCGTTCCCCGCAACCGGTGCGGCACCTTTGACCGGCTCCGCTTTCGAGCGTCCGCCGGCGCCACCATCGGGGGTGAGCCCGGAGGAGTGCATGAAGGGGTTCCTACCGCTGCGCGAAGAGGCGGAGAAGCGCGGCAAGCTGCTCAAGGCTGCCAGCGAACACCATGCGCCGCCGGATGAAGCCTGCAAGCTGATCAAGAATTTCGGCCAGGCCGAGACCAAGATGATCAAATACGTCGAAAGCCACTCCGTTAAATGCGGGATTCCGCCGCAGATAGCCGACCAGTTGAAGAACGGCCACAAGAACACCGAGAACATGCAGACGAAGGTCTGCCAGGTGGCACAGCAGCAGCAGCAAAGAGGGCCGGCGGGCCCGAGCCTGAGCGAGATACTGGGTTCTTCGGCCGCGCTTCCGGAGGCGACGACGACCGCGAAAAAGGGTGGCAGCACTTTCGATACCCTGAACGGCAACGTCCTCACGCGATGACCCGGACAAGATGAGCGACGCGACCGCCCGCGTCGCCGATGCCACTGGCAACTGGGTCGATACCCGCGCGCCGCGATGGTCGCGGCCCTATCTGCGGCTCTCTCGTCTCGACCGGCCGATCGGTTCCTGGCTTCTGCTGATGCCGTGCTGGTGGTCGGCGGCGCTGGCCGCTGGCGTTGCCCACAAGATTGGCCAATTACCCGTCATCGTTGCGCTGTTCTTCGTCGGCGCATTCGCCATGCGCGGCGCCGGCTGCACCTGGAACGACATCACCGATCGCGATCTCGACGCCTTGGTGGAACGGACGCGGTCGCGGCCGATCCCGGCGGGGCAGGTGAGCGTGCCGCAGGCGCTGGCCTTTCTGGTTATTCAGGCGCTGATCGGTCTCGCGGTGCTTCTCCAGTTCAACCGTTTCGCGGTGGCGACCGGCATCGCCTCGCTCGTCATCGTCGCGGTCTATCCGTTCATGAAGCGGATCACCTGGTGGCCGCAGACCGTGCTGGGTCTGGCTTTCTCGTGGGGCGCGCTGATGGGATTTGCGGTGACGCTGGAGCGGATCGACGCGACGGCGCTTGCGCTCTATGCCGGCTCGATCGCCTGGGTGATCGGTTACGACACGATCTACGCGCATCAGGACGCCGAGGACGACGCGCTGATCGGCGTAAAATCGACGGCGCGGCTGTTCGGCGCGCGCACGCATCAGGCGCTGCTTGTGTTCTACGGACTGGCGGTGGTCTTGATCGGCGCGGCGCTCGGGCTTGCCGGGGCCGGCTTTCCGGCGTGGATCGGGCTTTCCGCGTTCGCGGTGCATCTCGTCTGGCAGATCTGGCGCCTGGAGATCGGCGATCCCGCACTGTGCCTGCGGATTTTCAAATCCAACCGCGATGCGGGGCTGCTGCTGTTTATTGGATTGCTCGCGGACGCGGCGATGCGGGCCGCGTCCGTCTAGCTTTGCGCAAGGTCAGTCCCGCGCGATGATCTCGCGTTCGTCCTGATGAATATTGGCCGGATTGAGCAGATCGCCGCGGCGCCGCCGCACCAGGAACTTGGGCCGCCGCGCGCGGATCGCGTTGTGACGGCGTCGCCGCGACGCGGGTTCGCGCGCCTCGTCTTCCGGCAATTGCGGAAGCGCGAAGATATCGCTCCATATCTGCCAGGCCGATGCGATCTCATCGCAATCGGAACTCACGCAGAGCGGAATCGTCAGTGACGGGTCGCGATGGACAAGGACCAGCATCTGGGCGTCGTCGATGCCGCGCAGCGCGACGCCGAGAAAGTCGCGCACGCGAACGTTGACCGCCATTTGCATGCCGTGCAGGGCACGACGCAGAACGACGCAATCGCGATGAAGTTCTATTCTGCGCACGCCGCCGTCCGCGCGGGTATCGTGCGCGTCGAAAGAGACGGGCAGAGAAAGGGGGTCGAGCCGCAATGCACGGCTCGACCCGGCGGGATGGATCCCGCTTGTTGCTGTTTGACGCCTCACGGCTTTGTCTCCCCGCCGGGATTATGTTCCCGGTCGACACGCGAGACCGTAGCTGAGGCCGTTGCGAAATCGCTTAAAAAGGCTGGTTAATCTGACGTCACCTGCCCTGCATTCGTCCGCATGATTGACAAGACCTTGGCTTGCATGATTGACGAGACCTTGCGCGGCTAGCGAAAATCTTTCGCTTCGGGCCTATGAAAATGCTTGAAGTCCGTGTGAATCAAGCACATCTCAGGGGTTCGGCGATTTGCATTCGGCCTTCCGCCAATGCTCCTCCAATACTCCTTATCCTTGGGATTTTGTTCGTGATCTCTTCACCATCAGCTACTTCTCCGCTTCCGTCTGATACCGCTACGTCCGACCTGTTCGATCAATCCGCCCTGAGCACGCTGGCGCAGCGGCTTGTCGAAGCGGCCAGGCGCGCGGGCGCGGATGCCGCCGATGCGGTGGCGGTGCGTGGCGTTTCGCAGGGCGTAGAGGTGCGCGACGGACACGTCGAGGAATCCGAGCGTTCGGAAGGCGACGATGTCGGACTGCGCGTGCTGGTGGGCCAGCGCCAGGCGGTGGTCTCGACCAACGACGTCAGCGGCGATGGGATCGCAAAGCTCGCGGAGCGTGCCGTCGCGATGGCGCGTGTCGCGCCTGACGACAAATATGTCGGTCTTGCCGATCCATCATTGCTGGCGCGCGATTTCCCCGATCTCGATCTGCTCGACCCCAGGATCCCGTCGACATCGGAACTCGAACGCCGCGCCCGCGAAGCCGAAGCGGCCGCGCTCGCGGTCAAGGGCGTCTCCAAATCGGGCGGCGCGTCGGCCTCGGCGGGAATTGGCGGCATGGTGCTCGTGACCTCCACCGGCTTCCATGGCTCTTACCTGCGCTCGAGCCAGGGCATCTCGATGACCGCTATCGTCGGCGACGGCACCGGCATGGAACGCGATTACGATTACACGTCCGCGCTGCACGCTTCCGACCTCGCATCGCCTGAGAGCGTCGGGCGCAAGGCGGGCGAGCGCACCGTCGCGCGCGCCAATCCACGCAAGGTCGAGACCTGCAAGGTGCCGGTCGTGTTCGACCCCAGGGTTTCCAACTCGCTGGTCGGCCATCTCGTGGGTGCGGTGAACGGCGCGTCGATCGCGCGCAAGACCAGCTTCCTCAAGGATCGTCTCGGCCAGCAGTTGTTCGCGAATAACATTCGCATCGTCGACGATCCGTTACGCCGGCGCGGCCTGCGTTCGCAAACGTTCGACGCCGAGGGCGTCAAGGTTAAAAAGCTCGCCATCATCGATGAGGGCGTGCTGACATCGTGGCTTCTGGATTGCGCTACCGCGCGTGAACTCGGACTGGTCACGACCGGCCATGCCCATCGCGGCGTATCGTCGTCGCCATCGCCGGGACCATACAATCTGCACCTCGAGGCGGGCGAGCCCACGCCGGCCGAGCTGATGTCCGACATCCGTCAAGGATTCTACGTTACCGACCTGATCGGTTCCGGCGTCAACGGCGTGACCGGCGACTACAGCCGCGGCGCATCCGGCTTCTGGATCGAGAACGGCGAGATCACCTATCCGGTGAGCGAGGTCACGATCGCGGGCCACCTGCTCGAGATCTTCAAGTCGCTGGCGCCGGCCAACGACCTGGAATTCCGATACGGCGTAAATGCTCCGACGGTGCGTATTGAGGGATTGACGCTTGGCGGACGTTAGCGCTGGCGCCAGACGCGACGATCTCACGGCGCGCGATGCCGGCCTGCTGAGGGACACCGTGCGGGAGGCCGGTGCGCTGGCGCTGTCGCTGTTCCGTACCGAGCTGAAGAATTGGACCAAGGGCGCGTCCTCGCCCGTATCCGAAGCCGATATCAGGGTCAACGACCTGCTCGAGAACAGGCTGCGCTCCGCCACGCCGGATTATGGCTGGCTGTCGGAAGAAAGCGCCGACGACGAGTCTCGGCTCGGGAAACGCCTGGCCTGGATCGTCGATCCGATAGACGGCACGCGCGGTTATCTCGCGGGCCGTGAAGATTGGTGCGTGAGCGTGGCGCTGATCGAGGACGCTTTGCCCTTGCTCGCGGCGGTATTCGCACCCGCCAGCGGCGAATTCTTCTTTGCCGTACGCGGGCAGGGCGCCGTGCTTAACAATAAGCCGGTTTATGCGACGACAGGCGCCGAGCTTGATTTTTCCCGCATGGCCGGGCCGAAGCCGCTTGTCCAACGGCTTAGCCCGTCATCTGACGAAATTGTCCTGCATCCCCGTATCGGATCGCTCGCGCTCCGGCTGTGCCGGGTCGCGCAAGGCAGCCTGGACGCGGCTTTCGCCGGCGGTCAAAGCCGCGACTGGGACCTTGCCGCGGCCAATTTGATCGTGCAGGAAGCGAATGGTAATATGACGGCGCTCTCGGGGGACACGATATCCTATAATCGCCGGGAGGTGACGCACGGGGTGCTGGTGGCTGCGGGGCGCGATCGTCATGTCCGCATTGTCGAGCATTTTCGAAGCCGCCCGTTGCCCTGAAGCAGGCGCGATGCGTATCAGGAATCCTGCTCGCCGGGCACCGCGTTAGGAAAAGGAACCATGCCACATAATGCCCAGCAGCAACTGCTTCATCTCGTCCTCGGAGGCGAGCTGACCGATCTCGAGAGCACGACGTTCAAGGATCTCAATAAGGTGGAAGTCGTCGGCGTGTTCCCCGGTTATGCAGCGGCTTACGCGGCCTGGAAGGCGAAGGCGCAGCAGAGCGTGGACAACGCCCACATGCGCTTTTTCATCGTCCACCTCCATCGGTTGCTCGATCCAAGTCAAGACACGAAGCCTGCCCGTTGAAGAAGCTACTTCGCAATGCGCTGCGCAGCAGCTGGGTCCAGCGCGCTGTGGGTTTCCTCGCAGCCGAATTCCTGCGGCTGGTCTGGCTGACCAACAAATTCAGTTTCGATCCGCCTGACGTCTATGAACGGGTCGAGCCGCAGATGCCGGCGATCTTTGCGTTCTGGCACGGCCAGCATTTCATGACGCCTTTCATCAAGACAAAGCAGAGCCATCGCGCCAAGGTCTTGATCTCGCGGCATCGCGATGGCGAATTCAATGCGATCGCCGCCGAACGGCTGGGCATCGGCACCATCCGCGGCTCCGGCGATCACGGAGGTGCGTTTCACCGCAAGGGCGGCGTCGGCGCCTTCAAGGAGATGGTGCGTGCGCTTGCGGACGGCTATAACGTCGCCTTGACCGCCGACGTGCCGAAGCGCTCGCGCGTCGCGGGGATGGGCATCATCATGCTGGCGCGTGAATCCGGACGGCCGATCATGCCCTTTGCAATGGCGACCAGCCGTTTCGTCCGCCTGCACAACTGGGACCGTACCACCATCAATTTGCCATTCGGGCGAGGCGCTTTGGTAGGCATTGAAGAGATTTTTGTGCCGCCGGACGCCGATAGCGAAACCATGGAAAGACTGCGCGCGCAGCTGGAAGCCTATCTGAATGAAGCGACCCGTCGCGCTTATGCGCAGGTCGGCCGACCGCTAGAGGCTGACCATGGTTAACTCCCTGCCGATGACGTTGCGCGTCTACCAGAAGCTGTCATCCGCGGTGATGCCGCTGGCGCCGGTGCTGATCAAGCGGCGACTGAAACAGGGCAAGGAGGATCCGGCGCGGATCGGCGAGCGCCGCGGCATGAGCGGGGACACGCGGCCGCACGGACCATTGGTATGGATCCACGGCGCCAGCGTCGGCGAAGTACTGGCCGCGGCGGCGCTGATCGAAAAGCTGCGCGCGCTGAATATCCGCATCCTCCTGACGTCGGGTACCGTGACCTCGGCGGCGATCGTCGCCAAGCGGTTTCCCGCCGACATTATCCACCAATATGTGCCTTACGACTCGCCGCGCTATGTCGCGCGCTTTCTGGACCATTGGCGGCCTTCTCTGGCGCTGTTCATCGAATCCGACTTGTGGCCCAATCTCATCCTGACGAGCGCGGCGCGGCGCCTGCCGATGGTCCTGATCAACGGCCGGATGTCGCATCGCTCGTTCCCGCGCTGGCGCCGGGTTCGCGGCACCATCTCCGCGCTGCTCGGCCGGTTCGACATCTGCCTGGCGCAGTCGCAGGTCGATGCGGAGCGCTTCGCCGCGCTGGGCAGCCGCAACGTTATTACCACCGGCAATCTGAAACTGGACGTGGCGGCGCCGCCCGCCGATCCCGCCAAGCTGGAGCGGCTGATGTCGGTGACGCGTGGCCGCCCGATCATCGTGGCGGCCTCGACCCATCCCGGCGAAGAGGAAATTCTGCTTGAAACCCATCGGACGCTTGCAGGATTCTTTCCATCGCTATTGACCGTGATCGTGCCAAGGCATCCCAAACGCGGCGAGGCGATCGCACACATGATCGCGGTTTCCGGCCTGCAGCTGGCTTTACGCTCGCGCGAGGAGCTGCCGACAGCGACCACCGACATTTACGTCGCCGATACCATGGGCGAATTGGGGCTGTTCTACCGGCTGGCGCCGATCGTCTTTATGGGAGGATCGCTGGTCGAACATGGCGGGCAGAATCCTATCGAGGCCGTCAAGCTCGGCGCGTCGATCGTTCATGGCCCTCACGTCTTCAATTTCACCGATGTGTACGAGGCGCTTGACCGCGCGGGCGGCGCGAGAAAGGCCGATACGCAGGAAGCGCTGGTAAAGCAACTCGGTCAATTGCTGGCCGATCCGGCAGCGCGGGAATCGGCCGTTGCGGCCTCGGGGCATGTGGTCGATGAACTCGGCGGCGCACTCGATCGCACGCTGGCGGCGCTCGAGCCTTATCTGTTGCAATTGCGGCTCGAAATGGGGGCGGCGAATGCGTGAGCCGGCCTTCTGGCACCGGCCGCGGTCGTTGACATCGTTATTGCTGACGCCGCTCGGCGCACTCTATGGACTGGTCGCAGGCCTTCGAATGCGGCGCGAAGGTCTGGACGCCGGCGTCCCCGTGCTTTGCGTCGGCAATTATCATGTTGGCGGCGCCGGCAAGACCCCAACCGTGCTGGCGCTGACGAAACTGCTGCGCGATCTCGGCGAGACGCCCGTCGTCCTCAGCCGCGGCTATGGCGGACGATTGCACGGTCCGATCAGGGTCGATCCCGCGCGTCACGCAGCGCTCGATGTCGGTGACGAACCGCTGATGATGGCGCGGACGGTGCCGGTGGTCGTTGCACGCGATCGCGTCGACGGTGTCGCGTTGGCCAAGTCGCAAGGCGCTAGCGTGATCCTGATGGACGATGGCTTTCAAAATCCGGCGATCGCCAAGAATGTTTCGCTGATCGTGATCGACGGCGATCGCGGCCTCGGCAATGCCCGTGTATTTCCAGCCGGTCCCCTGCGCGCGCCACTGCCGCCGCAACTGGAGCGCACGGACGCGCTGGTCGTCGTCGGCGATGGCACCGCGGCCGCGACGGTTGCCGCCGCCATCGCAGCGCAGGGTAAGCCGGTGCTGTCGGCGCATCTCAGGGCGGATGAGGCGTCGGTGGCGGCGTTGCACGGCAAACGCGTGCTGGCTTTTGCCGGGATCGGCGATCCCGTCAGGTTTTTCAGGACGCTGCGCGCTTTCGGGATCGAGGTTGTGGCGGAACGCGCCTTCCCGGATCATCATGCATTTTCGAAAAATGAGATCGCAGAATTGATCGATGAAGCCAAACGCGATGCGCTGACGCCGGTGACGACGGAAAAGGATCTGGCACGGCTGCACGCAGGCGGGGAAGGGCTTCCGTCCTGGGCGGGGGAGATTGTACCGTTCGCGGTGACGCTTGAATTCGAAGATGCCACGCGTTTGCGGAAGTTCGTGTCCGAACGGCTGTTCAAGGCGCGGGAGAAAAAGTTTCGCGGGCGCAGCTAGCCCTGCGTCTTCAGCGCGCCGGGAAAGTGCCGCTGCAGCACCGCGCTCGGGATGGCGTAGGCCTCCTGCAGATCGACGCTCCAGTATTTCAACTCGTCGAGCGGTATCCGCACGTCGGTCACGGCGCAGCGCACATAGGTTCCCGGCGAGATCACGCGGAAATCGCCATCCAGATATTGCACCTGCGCTTCGCCGTGGCCCGAGAGGCCGAATTTATTCAGCACGGTTGCATTCTCCGAATAGTTCCCCGCGAGTCGCTGCCGGGGCCAAATACTTTTCGCAAAGACAGTGTAGCATAAATAGGTCTTGCTGTCCGCCCGTCAAACCCACCGATTTGTGATGAAATCTCGCGCCCGGCGCATGCTACCCTTTTCCAAATGGAGCGCTTTTTTGAAGCGCCGTAGCGACCCGGCAAGTCAGATGCACCTTCTGCCGATAGCCACATTCCTGGCGCTTCTTGCCGCGGCGTTTGCCGCCGAGGCTGCGCCGTTGGCCGCTCCGCATCAGGTCGACATACCCTCGGGCAACAGCGTTTTGCATGCGCAGCTTTACAAGCCCGAGGGAAACGGCCCGTTTCCGGTCGTAATAGCGCTGCACGGCTGCGATGGATTGGCCGGCCATTCCGAACCAGTCCAGCCGCGCTACCGCGATTGGGCCGAGCAATTGCTCAGGGGAGGCAACGCGGTCTTGCTGCCGGACTCCTATGGTTCGCGCGAGCTCGGCCCGCAATGCCGGGCCAAAGAACACAAGATTCACGCCCGCCGCGAGCGGGTGGCGGACATCATGGCGTCCCGGCAATGGCTGATGCAGCAGCCCTGGGCGGCCAGCGAACGCATCAGTCTTCTGGGATGGGCGAACGGCGCCAGCGCGCTGTTGTGGGCGGTGCGTCCGCAATTGTCGTCACGCAGCGTCGAGCCCGACTTCCGATCGGCGATCGCGTTTTATCCGAACTGCCGCGTCTCGTCCGGCCTTGGCTGGAGCGCGCGGGTTCCGACGCTGCTTTTGATCGGCGCCAAGGACGATGTCAGTTCGCCGCCCGCTTGCCGCCAGATGGTCGACGGCGCGCGCGGACGCAGCGCGCAGGCGCGGATCGTGGTCTATCCCGGCGCCTATCACGATTTCGATCGCACGAACTTCCCCGTCCATGCGCTTGCCGGGACCTCCGATGCCGCGTTGCCGGACCGCGGCCATCTCGGTACCGATCCGGAGGCGCTCGCGGACTCACAAAAGCGCGTCACGGAATGGCTGACGCGGTGAAGCCGACTTCTGGACTAGCGGGTGCGAGGCGTCAGGTAGGCCAAGGGCTGCTTGTTTCAAATTCTGATTTGCTGACCTGAGTTTCGAATCCTCCGGCCGCAGTTAATAGAAACGGCTGCTTACAAACGGCCGTTTACGGATGTCTTGCAAATGTCCGGACATTATGATCAATTCAATTTCAGCGAGGATTGCGCGAGAAGACGCAATTTTCGATCTGGAGGAATCGCTTTCTACGGAATGGGTCGCTTCCCGCGTCCGTTCGTTTGCCAGGGGTAGCTCGCCAAATCGGCAATCTCCTTCTGCGTGCGCTTTCTGCCGGACCAAGAAAAAGAACCGGGAGGGCGAAATGGGCGTTGAGGCTGTAGCAATCACAAGGGCTGGTCCGCGTCTGGACCGACTGCCGATTAGCGGGTTCCATTGGCGTATCCTGCGGCTAATCGGATACGGAATGTTCCTCGACGCCTTCGAAATCTATCTCGCCGGCGGGGTCCTTGGCGCGCTGGTGAAGGAGGGCTGGTCCAACCTCGCGGCAAACGCGAATTTCATTTCCGCGACCTTCGTTGGGATGGTGATTGGCACCTGGCTGGCGGGCGTCCTGGGCGACCGGTACGGCCGCCGCTTTTCGTATCAGCTCAATCTTCTCATTTTCGGCCTCGCGTCGCTTGCTGGCGCTGCGGCGCCGTCGATGGAGTGGCTGATCGCTGCGCGTGTCTTCATGGGGATAGGGCTCGGCGCGGAGATTGTCGTAGGGTATGCCACGCTGACTGAATTCGTGCCGCCGGATTCCCGCGGTCGTTGGTTGTCCGGTTTGGCGATCTGCACCAATTCGGCGCTCTTCGTCAGTGCACTGGTCGGCTATGTCGTCATCCCCAACCTCGGTTGGCGTGCGATGTTTCTCATAGCCGGCGTCGGCGCACTCATCGTCTGGCGACTGCGCAAGAACATGCCGGAATCGCCGCGCTGGCTCGAGGCGCAGGGCCGGCACGATGAAGCCGAAAAAATATTGAGCGGTTTCGAGGCCGAGGCAGGCGGCGCGCAAGGCTTGCCTCCCATTGTCATGAGTTCCGGGGTCGCTGACGTGACGACAAAGCGGTCGATCGGCGCCTTGTTTTCCGGCGAATTCCTGGCCCGAACGATCGTTGGAAGCTTGATCTGCATCGCGATCAGCGCAGCGCTTTATGGCTTGATCGCCTGGTTGCCGACATTCTTCGTCAAGCAAGGCTATAGCGTTGCGTCCTCCCTCGGATTCACGACTTTGATGTCGCTCGGAGGACCATTCGGCGCGTTCGTTGGATACATGATTGCGGATCGCCTGTCCCGGCGGGCCTCTATCATCGGTACCGCGATCGTCGTGATCCTCTTGAGTCTCGCCTATTCGCAGTCGCACAACGAGGTCCTGTTCGTAATCGTAGGCTTCCTGCTGGTGTCATCGATCTATTTCATGATCGCGATTGGCTGGGCGCTGTATGTTCCGGAACTCTTTCCGACCGACATCCGGATGCGCGGAACAGGCGTCTGCAACACAGCGGGGCGTCTGGCGACCATCGCAACGCCTTACGCCGTGGTCTCCATCTTCACCACCTTCGGGCTACCTGGCGTACTGGGTCTTGTCGGGGTGATGATGGCAATCGCTTGTGTCGTGGTGCTGGTCTGGGGCCCGGAAACGGCCAGGAAACCGGTCTGAAGGCGGCGGCAGTGCAACACAATCTTCGCCAGCGATTGAAAGAGCGGCGTCTGATGTCTGCACCAGGCGTCTATGACATGATCTCGCTGAAACTCGCGGACAGTATGGGTTTCGAACTCCTGTATATGACCGGATATGGAGCGGTAGCCTCTCTGCTCGGCCTTCCGGATGCGGGGCTTGCGACCTATTCGGACATGGTCGGTCGCGTAGCGGCGATGGCGGGTATGGCGAAGACGCCACTTATTGCGGACGGCGACACAGGGTACGGCGGATTGCTCAATGTTCGCCACACGGTGCGCGGCTACGAGGCGGCGGGCGCGGCGGGTATCCAACTCGAGGATCAGGAATTTCCCAAGAAATGCGGCCACACGCCAGGGCGGCGCGTGATCCCAGCGGCCGACATGGTCCGCAAGATCGAGGTCGCCGTCGAGAGTCGGCGCGACGACAGCTTCCTGATCGTGGCGCGTACCGACGCACGCAGTTCGCTCGGGCTCGACGAAGCGCTGCGCCGAGCGGAACTCTATGCCAAGGCAGGCGCCGACCTTCTGTTCATCGAGTCGCCGGAAAGTGAGGACGAAATGCGGCGCATCGGGCAAAGCTTCGATGTGCCGCTTGTTGCCAACATGGTGGAGAGAGGGCGCACGCCCGTTCTGACCAAGCCGGAGCTTGAGTCGCTCGGTTTCCGGCTCGCCATTTTCCCGACAGCTGGATTTCTCGCCGCCGCCGCCGCCATGGAGCGTGTTTATGCCGAGATCCGCGACGCAGGATCCTCCACGGCTGTCGTAAATGAACTGTTCGACTTCGAGCGCTTCAACCGTCTGATCGGTTTCGAGGATGTCTGGGCGTTCGATCGCGCTCACGCCGATTAGCCAGCCAGTCGCGAAAGCAGCAAGCGCTTGACGGGAGCCATTTAAATCCATATTGTCCGGACAAACAGCCAAATGGTGGGAAAAGAGCGGTCATGACCCAAGGTGAGAAGCGGCGCATTCGGGCGTCGATTGGACGTTATCTTGAGGACTTCGTCGTCGGCGACATCTATGAACATCGGCCAGGCCGCACGATCACCGAGAGCGACAACATCAATTTCTCGCTCATGACAATGAACCAGCATCCTATGCATTGCGATGCCGCGTTCGCCGCCAAGAGCGAATTCGGCCGCCCGCTCGTCAACAGCGGCCTCTCGCTGGCGATCGTCGTCGGGATGACCGTCAACGACGTCAGCGGCAAGGCGATCGCCAATCTCGGCTGGAAGAACATCAACCTGACCGGCCCGGTTTTTCCTGGCGACACGCTCTACGCAGAATCCGAAGTGCTGGAGAAACGCGTTTCCAAGTCGCGTCCGACGCAAGGCATCGTCACGGTAGAAACACGCGCGTTCAAGCAAGATGGCACCCCGGTGATGGATTTCGTACGCAGCGCTCTGATCCCCATGCGAGGACACGGCGTCGGCGACTGATCCAACGGGCTTCTCTGGCGAAAAAAGGATCCTGGCATTCTGGGAGGAAAGCATGTCTGCAACGCAAGTCGTCAATTCCGGAGCCCGTCTCGACAGGTTGCCGATTGCGCGCCTGCACTGGCGTATTCTGGGGCTCGTCGGCGCCGGCGCGGCGCTCGATGCCTTTGACATCTATTTGGCGGGTGGTGTCGTCGCGGCGATGTTGAAAGAAGGCTTCTCGACGCTCCCGCAAAATGCAGTCTTCATCTCGTCGACCTTCTTCGGCATGCTGATCGGCGCCGGCTTTGCCGGCTATCTCGGCGACCGCAAGGGCCGACGTTATTCTTATCAGTTCAACCTTGCATTGTTCGGGGTCGCCTCCCTTGCGGCCTGCTTCGCGCCGAACATCACGGTCCTGACCGGGCTGCGATTTATAATGGGAATCGGAATGGGGGCCGAACTTGTCGTTGCGGCCGGCACGCTCTGCGAATTCATACCGCCAGCCTATCGGGGACGCTGGATATCGATGCTGGGCGTCCTGACTAACTCCGGGTTGCTCATCGCTTCCAGCGTCGGCTATGTGGTCATCCCCAGCCTCGGTTGGCGCTACATGTTCGCGATCGCCGGCGGCGGTGCATTGATCGTTTGGTTCCTGCGCAAGAAAATGCCGGAATCGCCACGCTGGCTCGAGGCGGTCGGTCGCACCGAGGAGGCTGAGGCAACGTTACAGGCTTTTGAGAAGGAGGTCGGGACCGGACACACATTGCCGCCACCGGCAGTGGTACGCAGACGACCGGTCATTGCTGCGCCGTTTTCTGCCTTGTTCCGTGCCGGCATGATCGGCCGCACGATCGCCGCTGCGCTCACCGTCATGGCCGTGAACGTCTCCGTCTACGGTTTTGTAGCCTGGCTTCCGACCTTCATGGTCAAGCAAGGTATGACTGTGGTCCAGTCGCTTTGGTTCACGACGCTGATGTCCTGCGGCAGCGTCGCAGGCGCGTTAGTAGGCATGGCGATCGGAGATCGGCTTTCCCGGCGCAAATCAATCCTGGGGACCTGCCTCGCCATCGCGGCACTTGGCATCCTCTACCCGACGATGCGCGATCCAACGGAAATTGCAATTGTCGGCTTTGTGCTGGTTACGGCGATCTACACGCTCGTAACGCTCGGCCTCTATGCCTACGTTCCGGAGCTGTTTCCGACAGAATACCGCCTGCGCGGTACGGGCGTCGCCGGCATGTGCGGGCGCGCCGCATCGATTACCACGCCTTACTTCGCCGTTTACCTCTTCGAGAATTATGGCATCCAGGGCGTGCTGTGGATGGTGATCACCATGCTGGCGGTGCTGAGCGTCGCCATCCTTGTGCTGCGGGTGGAAACCGCAAAATTGTCGCTCGACGATAACGGCGCTTACGCGGCCGAAGACGAGGCTCTCGCCGGAGTCGGTGCCGCTACCTTGAATAAATAAGCCAACAGGGAGGCTCTCATGAACGTCATCGATAAAACCATCCAGGCCCAACAGAGCGAAACTCTATCCGCTCGTCTTGCCCAGTTTTCCCTCGGCCTCAGCTACAATGACATTCCGCATGAGGTCCGCGAGCGAGCCAAGCATCTCATACTCGACGCAATCGGAATCGCCTACGCCTCGCGTGCCTACCCCTTTGCCAAAGCGACGTTCGACGCGCTGAACTCGTTGGGCGCGGGAACTTCGCCGGTCATCGGCGGTGGACGCACGCTATCGCCGCGCGACGCCGCCATCATGAACGGCGTTCTGGCGCATGGGCTCGATTTTGACGACACGCACAGTCGCGGCGTCATCCATGCGACGGCGTCGAGTTTTACCCTTGCGCTTGCCCTGGGCGACATGACGAGCGCAAGCGGGCGCGACTTCCTCACCGCTTACGTTGCCGCGATGGAGACTTCAACGCGGTTGGGGTCCGTCGCCAAGGGCGGATTCCACCAGGTCGGCTTCCATCCAACCGGACTCGTTGGAATCTTCGGCGCCACGCTCGCAGCTTCGCGATTTCTAGGTCTCGATGCCGAGCGGGCGGTCATGGCGCAGGGGATCGCTTTGTCGATGGCCGCTGGCAGCCTTGAGTTCCTGGAGGATGGCGCCTGGACGAAACGCATGCACCCGGGGTGGGCGGCATCGAGCGCAATCACGGCGGCGACGCTCGCCAAACACGGCTTCGTCGGCCCTCGCGCCGCATATGAAGGCAGGTTCGGGCTGTTCGCCTCCCATCTCGGTGCCCAGATGGCCTCGGCCGATCTGACGCTCGCGACTGAAAATCTGGGAAAGGCGTGGCAAATCGAGGAAGTGGCGATCAAGCCGATTCCGGCTTGTCATTTCACTCACGCAGCAGCTGACGCTGCAATCGCCCTGAGCAGGGCGCCGAATATGAACGTTAGCGCTATTCGGTCGGTTGAGGTGCTGGTGCCGGGCGAGGTCGTCAAGACGGTTTGCGAGCCCGAGGAGAACAAGCGCGCTCCGGCCAACAGTTACGATGCGCAATTTTCCATTCCCTATATCGTCGCGACGGGGCTTCTGCGCGGAAGGTTCACGCTGAATGAGCTCGAAGACGCCGCGATGAAGGATGGCGAAGTGCTGGCGCTCGCAAGGCGGGTGAAATACACAGTCGATCCCGCCTCGACCTTCCCCAGGCACTATACCGGCGAAGTTATCGTTACGCTGGAGAACGGCGAGACGATCCGTCACCGCGAGGCGATCAACCGCGGCAGCGCCGACCGGCCGCTGTCCAATTCAGAGATCCAGGCGAAGTATCTCGACAACGCTCGCCGCGTGCTCTCGCCCGAACGGGCCGACAAGGTCCTTGCGGCTTTGCTCGGACTCGATCGAGCCGATGCCCGGTCGCTTGCTGATATTCTTTCAGAGCCGGCCTGACCGGCAAGGAGCATTCGATGAACATCGCACTCGCAGCTGAACGGCAGGACGAGGAGAATATGATCCTCGACGCCATCGATAAATTTCTGGAAACGGACGTCCGTCCTTATGCGCATGATCTTGAAGCGCGCGACGAATATCCTTCGGAAATCGTAGAGAAGATGAAGGCGCTTGGTCTGTTCGGCTGCCTTATTGCGCCTGAATATGGCGGGCTTGGCCTGTCCTCGACCACTTATGCCAAGATTATCGAACGAATTTCGGTGGTCTGGATGTCGGTCGCCGGCATCGTTAATTCGCATGTGATCATGTCGAGCGCCGTGCAGCGCAACGGCACGCCGAAGCAGAAAGAGCGCTATTTGCCGCGGTTTTCCACCGGGGAATTGCGGGGCGGCATTGCGTTGACCGAGCCCGATTGCGGTACCGACCTGCAGGCGATCCGGACGGTCGCCAAGCGTGATGGCAATGATTATGTCGTCAACGGCGCCAAGACCTGGATCACCAATTCCTTCTACGGCAATTGCTTTGCGTTGTTGGTCAAGACGGATCCGCACGCCGAGATTCGCCACAAAGGCATGAGCCTGCTGATCGCGGAGAAGGGGCCGGGCTTTAATGTCGCACGCAAGCTGCCGAAGCTGGGATACCGTGGCATCGATACCTGTGAACTCTATTTCGAGAATTATCGTGTGCCTGCGGACCGGCTGATCGGCGGAGTCGAGGGACGCGGCCTCAAACAGATTCTCGGAGGCCTGGAGCTCGGTCGCATCAATGTCGCAGCGCGCGGGGTTGGCGTGGCGCAGGCCGCGCTGAACGAGGCCGTCAGTTATTCGCAGACGCGCAAGACCTTCGGCAAGCCGATCTGCGAGCATCAGGCAATCCAGCTAAAGCTTGCGGAAATGGCGACGCGCGTCGAGGCGGCGCGGCTGCTCACCTATCGCGCGGCGGATGCATTCGATCAAGGCGCCCGCTGTGATATGGAAGCCGGCATGGCAAAATATTTTGCGACCGAGGCCGCTCTCGAGAACGCGACCGAAGCGATGCGTATCCATGGCGCCTACGGTTATTCGAAGGAGTATAATGTTGAGCGACTCTATCGCGATGCTCCACTTCTGGTGATCGGCGAGGGCACGAATGAAATGCAGCGTATTATTATCGCACGCCAATTGATTGCGCGGAATCCGGCATGAACGGTCACCTTCCACTTAGCGGAATTCGCATTCTCGCGGTCGAGCAATACGGCGCTGGGCCGTTCGCCACCCAGCATCTGGCCGACCTCGGTGCCGAAGTGATCAAAATCGAGAACCCAAGGGAGGGCGGCGACATAGGCCGCCAGGTTGGACCGCATTTCTTCGGTCCGAATGACAGTCACTTTTACGAAGCCTTCAACCGCAACAAGAAATCGATCGCACTCGACCTCAAGCAGGAAGAAGGGCAGCAGGTGTTCCTCGATCTCGTGAAGACGAGCGACGCGATGCTGGACAATCTGCGCGGTGACTTGCCCGCGAAGCTTGGCCTCGACTACGCAGCGTTGTCGAAGGCCAATCCGAAAATTGTCTGTGTGCATCTGTCGGCCTATGGTCGCACTGGCTCGCGAACATCCAGGCCGGGTTACGACTACCTGATGCAGGCGGAGGCCGGTTATTTGTCACTCACCGGCGAGCCGGATGGGCCGCCGTCCCGCGCCGGCTTGTCGCTGGTCGATCTCTCGACCGGCACGACGGCCGCCATGGCTCTGCTCGCCGGCGTGATCGATGCGATGAAGACCGGCAAGGGCCGCGATCTCGACGTCAGTCTTTACGATGTCGCGCTTCACAACCTGCTCTATCTCGGCACCTGGTATCTGAACGGCGGGACGGTGACGCGCCGTCAGCCGCGGTCAAGCCATCCCTCGCTTACGCCGAGCCAGCTTTACCGTACGCAAGACGGCTGGATCTTCATCATGTGCCAGAAGGAGAAGTTCTGGCGCGCTCTGTGCGAGGCGCTCGGCCACCCCGAATGGATCGAGGACCCGGCCTTTGCAACCTTCGCTGCACGATTGAAGAACCGCCCGCAGGTGAATGCAGCGCTCGACGAAGCCTTCCAGCAGAAAACGACCGATGAATGGATGCGGGAGATCGTGGGCCGGGTGCCGGCGGCACCCGTCTACGACGTGGCGCAGGCGCTGGACGCCGATTTTGCCCGCGAGCAGCAGCGGGTTGTCGAATTTCATCATCCAGAGCACGGGCCGATCAAGGGCATCGCCTCGCCAGTGCGCGTTTCCGGCGCCGCGCATCCAACCGACGCCGCGCCTGCGCTCGGAGCGAATACGGATGACCTCCTGTCCGAAATGGGCTATTCGCCGTCCCGATTGGCCGACTTGCGAAAACGAGCGATCGTCGGCTGATTTTTGGAGGACCGGACAGAACCGTATGACAGGCATGCCACCCCAGCCGCGCTACCGACAGGTGGCGCAAACCTTGATCAGCGAAATCCGGAGCGGCCGCTATCCCATTGGCGATCTCATGCCTACGGAAATGGAATTGTGCGCGCAATTTGGCGCGAGCCGTTTCACCGTGCGAGAGGCGATAAAGCAATTGGTCGAACTCGGCCTGGTGAGCCGGCAGGCCGGTGTCGGAACGAAAGTGTTAGGCGACGCCACGCGCTCAACCTATAGGCAGGTCATGCAGGGCATGTCCGACCTGCAGCAATATACCGCCGACACAGAACTTGAAATCATCGATACGAGCATGGTCGCGGTCAGCGGAGCATTGTGCGACCTGCTGGACGCGCGCATCGGCGAGAACTGGCTGAGGATCGATGGACTGCGTCGATTGGAAGGCCGCAAGGCGCCGCCGATCTGCTTTACCGAAATCTACATTCACCCGGCTTTTCGCGCCGTGCGCGATCTCGGAGGCCGTTCGACCGTGCCGATTTACGTTCGGATCGAAGAGCAGTTCGGCGAGCAGATCGGCGAGGTGCAACAGCAGATAAGCGCAACTACGCTGCCCGAGCACCTGGCGGGCAGGTTGGCCGCTGAGCCCGGAACTCCGGCGCTGCTGGTTACCCGCACCTATCGGAATCGTCGCGGCGAAGTGATCGAGGTCGCCATTTCGACGCATCCGGCCGATCGGTTCAACTATTCGCAAACGTTCCGGCGTGAATGGCACGGAACCAAATCCGGGGATGCCGACGATGGTCGTTGAGCGCAGCTTTCTGTTCGTGCCAGGAGACCGGCCGGAACGATTCGGCAAGGCGCTCGCGGCACGCGCGGATCGCGTCATCATCGATCTTGAGGATGCGGTCGCTACGGAGGCTAAGAGTGCCACGCGCGATGCGTTGGTCGATTGGCTCGTCGGCGCCGAAGCGCGTGACGTCGTGGTGCGCGTGAACGCCTCGGAGACGCCATGGCACGATGACGATCTGCGCGCTGTCGCGCAATTGCCGCGAGTCGCAGGCGTGATGCTGCCCAAAGCCGAAAGTGCCGACGCCATTGCAGCCACGCGCACAAGATTGACCGACGGCAAGAAGTCTCGTCGGCCTCGTCGAAACTGTCCGCGGCGTTGCCGATCTGCGCGCCGTCGCCAGCACACCGGGCCTGTCGCGGCTTGCATTCGGAACAGTCGATTTCTGCCTTGAGACCGGAATACAAGGGCAGGGAGACGAACTCGATTTCGTGCGCGTGCAACTGATCATCGAAAGCTGCCTTGCGGGCCTGGCCCCGCCGATCGAAGGCGTTACGGTGGACATCAAGGCGCAGGACGTCCTGGACCAGGATATTGCGCGTGCCCGCAAGTATGGTTTTGGCGGCAAGCTCTGCATCCACCCCGGTCAGGTCGATGCGACCAACGCCGGCTTCACGCCAAGTGCGGCGAGCATCGACTGGGCGCGCCGCGTGATCGCGGCGACGCAGTCCGCAGCAGGCGCGGTGGCCGTGGACGGCAAGCTCGTCGATCGGCCGATCATCCGGCAGGCAGAAAAGATTCTGCTGCAATCCGCGAGGTAAATCCGCCGGCCGAGTGATCCGGCGCTTTCACGGCCTAAAATAAGCTTCCTTGCCCAGCCGGTTTGACGGCGCGCTTGGGCGCAGCCGCCTTCGGCTCGCTGGTAACGGGCCTCGCCGGCCCCTTCGTTGGCGGCTGGTCCGAATCCGCGGTGGCCGCGACGCGTCCATCGGCGAATTCCAGACTGAGCCGTGCGCCCGGGCCGATGCTGGCCGCGGCGTGCACGGCGTGGCCCTGCGCGTCGCGCACCAGCGCAAATCCGCGCGTCAGCACGCTGCGATAGGACAGCGCCCCCAACAACTGGCCGCTGTGCGCGACCCGCGCCTGGAGGCGCTGCGTCACGGTGGCGAAAGCGCGCCGCGCGCGCTCGGCCAGCCGCTGCACGCGTTCGCGGTCGCGTGCGATGGCCTGGCGCTGCGCCTGCGCGTTGGCCAGTTTCGAGGCTTTCAGCCTGATCTCAAGTCCGGCGAAGCGCTCGCGGCGAGTTCGCAACAGCGACCGGGCGGAATGCGCCATGCGTTCGCCGGATACGGTCAGCCGATGACGGGCCTGCGCGACCTGTCCCCGCAGCACCCGTACCGTCAGACGCGCGCTAACTTGCGCGAAGCGGCGGAAATGCAGGTGCGTGTTGGCCTTCAGCGCGCGGGGCAGGGCGCTTGCAGCGCCATCCAGCCGCTGGCGCGGGATCGCCAGCAATTCGCTCAGCCCCGGCAGCGCGCGCGCTGCGGCGCGCAGCTCGTTGCGGCGGGCTTCCTGTCCGCGCTGCCAGCAGATCATCGTGCGCCGCGCCAGGCTTTCGACCTCGACCAACAGCTCGCTGCGCACGGGAACGGCCATTTCGGCGGCGGCGGTCGGCGTCGGCGCGCGCTTGTCGGCGGCGAAGTCGATCAGCGTGATGTCGGTCTCGTGGCCGACCGCCGAGATCAGCGGGATCATGCTCTCGGCAGCGGCCCGGACCACGATCTCCTCGTTGAACGACCACAGATCCTCCAGCGAGCCGCCGCCGCGCGCGACGATCAACAAATCCGGCCGCGGAATTCTGCCGCCTTCCGGCAGCGCGTTGAAGCCGCGGATTGCGGAGGCAATCTGTTCGGCCGAACCTTCGCCCTGCACCCGCACCGGCCATACCAGCACGCGGCGCGGAAAGCGGTCTTCCAGCCGATGCAGGATGTCGCGGATCACGGCGCCGGTCGGCGAGGTGACGACGCCGATCACGTCCGGCAGCCATGGCAGCAATTGCTTGCGCGCCTCGTCGAACAGTCCCTCGGCCCCGAGCTTGCGCTTGCGCTCTTCCATCAGCGCCATCAGCGCGCCGATGCCGGCTGGCTCGAGCGCCTCGATCACGATCTGGTATTTCGACGAGCCGGGATAGGTCGTGAGCTTGCCGGTGGCGATGACCTCAAGCCCTTCCTGTGGCTTGAACCGCATCCGGCCGTGAACGCCCTTCCAGATCACCGCCTCGATCTTGGCGCTCTCGTCCTTCAGCGCGAAATAGCAATGCCCGGAGGAGTGCGGCCCGCGGAAACCTGAGATCTCGCCCCGCACCCGGACGTGCCCATAGGCATCCTCCACCGTCCGCTTGAGGGCGGACGATAGTTCGGAGACGGTGAATTCCGGCGCGTTGATCAGAGCTTCGGTTGCGGCCATTTCGGACAATCGATTCGGGTTTTTCGGGCAAGCGCACAAGGCCCTTGGCGCGGTACCCGCGGCCAGCAGGCACATATCCACACATGATCCAGGGCGATTCTTGCAGCACGCCAGTAGCATGCTAAACCCGGCGCTTCATCGCGGCAATCCCTCGCTCTGGCTGCTTCTCATGCGCATTCTCCTGCTCGGTTCCGGCGGTCGCGAACACGCTCTGGCGTGGAAAATCGCGGCATCGCCGTTGGTGACAAAACTGTGGTGCGCGCCGGGCAATGCCGGCATTGCGCGAGAGGCCGAATGCGTGGTGATCGATATCGCCGACCATGCCGCCGTGATCGATTTCTGCAAAAAGAACGCGGTGGACCTCGTCGTGGTCGGCCCGGAGACGCCGCTCGCGGCCGGCATTGTCGACGATCTCGCTCGCGTCGGCATCAAGGCGTTCGGGCCGAGCAGGCAAGCGTCGCAGCTTGAGGGATCCAAGGGATTTACCAAAGCGCTCTGCACCGAATTCGGCATTCCGACCGGCGCTTATGGCCGTTTTACCAGTGCCGCCGACGCGCTGGCCTATGTTCGCAAGCAGGGCGCACCGATCGTGGTCAAGGCCGACGGGCTTGCGGCCGGCAAGGGCGTCGTGGTCGCGATGACTATGGCCGAGGCGGAGGCGGCCATCGCCATGATGTTCGATGGCGCCTTCGGCGCGGCCGGTGCGGAAGTGGTGATCGAGGAATTTCTCGCCGGCCGCGAGATCAGTTTTTTTGCGCTGTCCGATGGCGAGACCGCGATCGCGCTGGCCTCGGCGCAGGACCACAAGCGCGTGTTCGATCGCGACCAGGGTCCGAACACCGGCGGCATGGGCGCCTATTCGCCGACGCCGTTCGTGACGAAGGAGGTCCATGCCGAGATCATGGCGAAGATCATCCTTCCCACCGTGGCCGGCATGAAGGCGCGCGGCACGCCGTTTCGTGGCGTGCTCTACGCGGGCGTGATGTTGACGGCCGAGGGCCCGAAACTGTTCGAGTACAATGTCCGCTTCGGCGATCCGGAATGCCAGGTGCTGATGCTGCGGATGATGTCGGACATCGTGCCGGCCATGCTGGCGTCATGCGACGGACAGCTGAAGAACTTCGATCTCCGCTGGGTTCCGGAAGCCGCGCTGACGGTGGTGGTGGCGGCGAAGGGCTATCCCGGCGATTATGCCAAAGGCACCCGCATCGAAGGCCTCGATGATGCCGCCGGGGCCGAGGGCGTCGAGATTTTCCAGGCTGGCACGATTTCGAGGGATGGACATATTCTCGCCAATGGCGGCCGCGTGCTGAATGTCTGCGCGACCGGCAAGACCGTCACCGAGGCGCAACGCCGCGCCTATGCGGCGGTCGACCGCATCAAATGGCCCGAGGGCTTTTGCCGGCGCGATATCGGCTGGCAGGCGGTGGAGCGGGAGAAGCAATAGGGGCGGTCGAACCCGGCGGGATAGACCGGAATTACTGGCTTAGGCCAACACGGATGACCATGCTGAATGTGCCCGCCGGCAGCCTTTGCGCAACGGGTCTCCTCTGACTAAAGGTCGCCGGCATCAATGCTGAAATCCTCAGGCGATGCTAGGTGGTGTCTTCACCGCGCCATCAGAGCGGGCCGACGAAGGCCTCTTGCGGACCACAGAATTCCTTCGCTGCCGCCGCGACAGCGCCGCTGATGATGTCCCGGCGTTCAGACGAGTCCATCTTGAGCTCTTCGTCCCGGTTGATGATAGAGCCTGCCTCCAACAGGAGGGCAGGCATCCGGGTCGATTTCAGCACTACGAGCTGATCGTAACTATAGACGCCGGTTTCCTTGTTCAGCAGCGGGTGCTGGTACCGACCCATGATGGCCAAAGTATATTGCTGGGCATATTGCAGGCCCTGGGCCTTCATTTCCTTGGCGACCAGTTCGGCGAATGAGAGGCTCGTCTTGAAATCCGGGTTGTTGCGGGAGACGAATACGGAATAGCCGCTGAATCGGTCGCTGAAATGACTTTTCTTGCCTTCGAATTCCCAGTCCTCGAGCAATGAGTTGGGCACGGAGTCGTGGTGGATCGAAAGGAAGAGGTTCGCGTGCAGATCGTTCGCCACGGCGACACGCTTGGTGAGGCTGGGCCTGGCCTTGCCCTCGGTCAACAGCAACCTGGTCTCAGCAAAGCCTTCGGCCTTCAATTTTTCTTCGATCCGTTGCGCAAGGCGCAGATTGAAGACGAACTCGGCGACGTTGCGGGCGCTGGTCGCGCCTTCTGACTCGGCGGTATGTCCCACGTCCAGAACGATCCGGAATTTTTGAGGATCGCACGTTGGTGCGACCGGCTTCAGGAGGTTCAAATTGGCCGGCCCCAGGGCGGCAAGTTTTACAGTGTGGGGCTTTGGCGGGGCGGCGCGCTTGGCCGAGGTGGCGTGCTTTGGCGAGGCCACGTGCGCAGGCGATTTGCTGTGCTTTGACGAGCCTTTGAAGATGTCCGACAGCCAGCCGGCCTCGCTGACCTCGATCGGCAGAAGCACCAATGCGGCCATCACGGCGAGGGCGGTGCGGCGGCGCGGAACGCCAAAGCCTGAGCGTGCGAATTTTTTACCTGACGACGGCAATCCCTGCTTTCCCCAGAATGATTTTCCGGTCGCGCTTCATGGCAGCACAAGGCGACATTAACAGGGATTTTGAACGAGGAGTTACTGAAAATATATTACCAACGGAAGTCGGATTTCAGGGCCGTCACTTCCGTTTTTGTTGAGGTTTTCGGATGCCGGCATGCCGAGACTATCCCCACGCTCCGACGGCCGGCGTCCGAAAAGCGCCCAGAAGCGGACATAGCTTATCCGCAGATGCACTATTGATGAGAATCTCGACCGCCCGCATGTCCGCCTCTCGTAGCGTCTCACCCGCCGCCTGGCCTCGTACAGGGTACTCCGGTCAAGAGGCGTGCGTGCGACACAACAACCCGTCGGGCAAATCACTTGCGTGTTTTCGCGCACCGCATGTCCAGCCCCTTTTGAAGAAATATTCTGATTTTCCGAAGAGCCAAATCACCTTATATCCGCAGCCGTCCCGCTCCTCGGGGGCGTTGCGCAACGTCACGATACGCGGAGCGGGATGCGGTGGACGTGGAAGTGCCCCTGACGAACGGCACTGACGCGGACGGCGAAGTCGTGTGGTCCTGACGCCTCGACGCTGGCGTCAAGTTCGCGAAAGCAAGTTTTCGCGGATGACGGTGACAAAAAAGCCCGATCGCCGGGGAGAGCTCGAAGTAAGCCGTAAAACCACTGCGCAGGGAAGGCCGGACTGCTTCCGCTGAACCTGTATGCTCGTGTGCGTTTTCTTTGTGCTTTTTGCACGCGAGACCGCGGGTGCAGCGCGCACCCGGTCTTCCCTGCGCCCTCTGACTAACGAGGGCGGAACGTTTCCTCTCACAACTCGCGCGAAATTCGCGGCGAGACCGCGAAGCTGTGTTTTGGACCACCGTCATTGCGAGCGAGCAAGCGCGAAGCGTTCGTGCTAGGGCCGCGCATGCGGGGTATCCCGCACACCGCGGCGGCTGTTGTCGACGGAGATGTTAGTGTTTACTGGATATCACCCTCGGCGGATGACGTGAGAGTGTGAACATGCCCGATCTCGCCGACCTGTTTCCCGGTTACGCCTCCGAATGGATCAACACCAGATCCGGGCGCATCTTCGCGCGCGTCGGCGGCAAGGGGCCGCCGCTATTGCTGCTGCACGGATTTTCGGAGACGCATGTGATGTGGCACCGCGTCGCGCCGCAGCTTGCCGACAGCGTTCACGCTGATCATCGCCGACCTGCCCGGCTACGGCTGGTCGGACATGCCTGAGAGCGACAAGGATCATACGCCCTACACCAAGCGCGCGATGGCGCAGACGATGGTGGAGACGATGGAGCAACTCGGCCATGTGCATTTTGCGCTTGCCGGGCATGATCGCGGCGGGCGCGTGTCGTATCGTCTGGCGCTCGATCATCCCGGCCGGCTGTCGCGGCTCGCGGTGCTCGATATCCTGCCGACCTATGACTACTGGGAGCGGATAAACCGGCTCTATGCGCTGAAGATCTATCACTGGACGTTTCTGGCGCAGCCGCACCGCTGCCGGAAACGCTGATGGCAGGCAATCCGGATTTCTTCCTGCGCACCAAAATGGCGAGCCAGACAAAGTCGAAAAACCTCGATGCCATCGATCCGCGCGCGCTGGAGCATTATCTCGCCGCGTTCCGCGATCCCTCGCGCGTGCACGCGATGTGCGAGGATTATCGCGCCGGCGCCTATGCCGATTTCGAGATCGACAAGGCCGATCACGACGCGGCCAGGAAGATCACGATCCCGATGCTGGCGCTGTGGGGCGATGCCGGCATCGCCAGGTCCGCGGCGACGCCGCTCGATACCTGGAAGAAGTGGGCGACCAACGTCTCCGGCTCGGCGGTCGATTCCGGTCATTTCCTGACCGAGGAAAATCCGGATGCCACGGCGAAGGCGTTGAAGGAATTTTTCACCGCCGCGCCTTGAAAAATTCTTGCAGCAGCGTCGCCGCTTCGCTCTCGCCCACCGCCGAATACACCTCGGGCACATGATGGCAGGTCGGCGAGGCGAAAAACCGCACGCCGGATTCCACGGCGCCGCCCTTGGGATCCGCCGCGCCGTAATACAGCCGCCGGATCCGCGCAAACGAGATCGCGCCCGCGCACATGGTGCAGGGCTCCAGCGTGACATAGAGGTCGCAATCGACCAGCCGTTCGGTGCCGATGACCTCGGCGGCTTGCCGGATCGCCAATATTTCGGCATGCGCGGTCGGATCGCGGTCGGTCAGCGTGCGGTTGGCGGCCGTGGCGATGACCTCGTAGTCGCGCACAATCACGCATCCGATCGGAACTTCGCCGGCTTTTCCGGCGTTTTTCGCCGTTTTCAGTGCCAAATCCATGAAAGAAGGGGCGGTCATGCCTCGTATCATCGGAAGAAACCTGCTACTGGAAGCGCCATTCAGCAAAAGTGGATACCGGTTTTGCGTGAGATTGCGCCTTGAGCCAAGAGCGCGCGCGTTATCGCTATGACAGCCTATCCACATCCGCCTGATCGCCATTTCATCTGTCAACGAGAGACTATTCATGCCCCGCGACAACGATAAAAACAACGATTCCCGCGGCCGGCGTGATCGCCGCTCCGGCGGCAAGGGCCGCTCCGGCGCCGCCCGGGGACCCGAGAAGAAATTCGCCAAGCGCGGTTTTGCCGGCAAGAGCGAGGGCGAGAGGCGCCCCTATGCCGGCAAGGCCGAAGGCGCCAGATCGTATGACAAGAAGCCCTATTCGGGCTCCGGCAAACCTTACGCCGGCAAGCGCGAGGGCGCATCCCCGCGGCGCGACCACGACGATGCTCCGCGCCGCTTCGATAAGGACGCTCCGCGTCCTCGCGGCGACCGGCCATTTGCCGATCGCCCTTCGCGCAGCAGCGGCGGCGAAAAGCGGCCCTACACTCCCCGCGAAGATCGTGGTGGAGAAAAACGCCCGTACACTCCGCGCAGCGATGCGCGTCCGGCGGCACGCTTCTCCGACAAGAAATTCGGCGAAAAGCGGCCCTATGCACCACGTGACGGTGAGAAGCGACCCTACACCCCGCGCGGCGAAGGTTTCCGCAAGGACGGCGATAGGCCCCGAGGAGATCGGCCCTATAGTGCGAGGCCGCCACGCGATGGCGACCGTCCCCGCAGTGACCGTCCCTTTGGCGATCGTCCGCAAGGCGAGAGAAAATTTGGCGGCGACAAGAAATTTTCCCGCGGCGCGCCCCGGGATCGCAAGGGCGACTCTGGCGATCGTGGCCCGCGCAAGGATTTCGGCAGTCGCGACCGGGACCGCAAAAGCGGATCCCGGGGGATCGCGGTCCAGATCGCGGCGAATTCAAAGCCGTGGCAGAAGCGCGACGCAAGTTCGCCCGATCATGTCGGACGCAATTCGCGCCCGCAACGTGAAGGCGCGCGGAGTTTCGACAAGCCTCGCTTCGACAAGCCGCGAGACGACCGCGGCGGCGCCGAGCGCCCGCGCTTTTCGCGCCCGCGCAGGATCGTCCCCAAGGTGATCGTCCAGAAGGCGACCGTCCGTTTCGCGAGCGGCCGAAGTTCGAGCGTCCTCGGGAAGGTGGCGAGGACCGTCCGAAATTCGATCGTCCGCGTCAGCGCCCCGAAGGCCGCAGCGACTGGCAGGAACATCCGCGCAGCGATGGATCCCGCAATGAGGATCGGCCGCGCCGCGACAACGAGGACGACAGCAAGGTTTTTGCCAAGCGTCCGGCGTTCGGCGGCCGCGGCGCCTATCGCGAGCGCACGCCTGACGAGCGGCGCGCTGCCGCGGCCGCCGCGCGAAAAGAAATCCGGCGAGCGCATCGCCAAGGTGGTGTCGCGGGCCGGGCTTGCCTCGCGCCGCGATGCCGAGGAATGGATCGTGCAGGGCCGCGTCACGGTCAACGGCCGTGTCATCAATTCGCCGGCGCTCGATGTCACCGACAACGACGTCATCACCGTCGACGGCAAGCTGTTGCCGCCGCGCGAGCGGACGCGGCTGTTTCTGTACCACAAGCCGCGCGGCTTGATGACCACCCATGCCGATCCCGAAGGACGGCCGACAGTGTTCGACAACCTGCCGGAGGGGCTGCCGCGGCTGATCAGCATCGGCCGGCTCGATTTCAATACCGAAGGCCTTTTGCTCCTGACCAATGACGGCGGGCTCGCCCGCGCGCTCGAACTGCCGGATACCGGCTGGCTGCGGCGCTATCGCGTCCGCGCCCATGGCGAGGTGACGCAGGCGCAGCTCGACGAATTGAAAAAGGGCGTCGAGGTCGACGGCGTCAAATACGGCTCGATCGATGCGACGCTGGAACGCGACCAGGGCGCCAATGTCTGGCTGGTGTTTGCGATCCGCGAAGGCAAGAACCGGGAGGTGCGCAACGTGATGGCGCATCTCGGTCTTGAGGTGAACCGGCTGATCCGGGTGTCCTACGGTCCGTTCCAGCTGGCCGAACTCGAAGAAGGCCAGGTCGAGGAGGTCAAGACCCGCGTGCTGCGCGAGCAGCTCGGCGAAAAGATTGCCGCGCTCGCCGGGCGCGGATTTCAACCGGCCCATGCCTGGCGACGCCGTGGCAAAGTCAGAGGAAGAAGAGACCGAAGCGCCACGCGGCAAAAAACCGTTCAAGCCGGCCGGCAAGAACGCGCCTGATCGCCGACCGCAAGGGCCGCCGCGTGCTGGTGCAGCGCACCGGCAGCGAGGAGGCGCGTGCGCGCAACGAGCTAGAGGCCAACGGCTACGGCCCGCCGCGGCGCCCGCAGCGCGGCTATCACGGCAAGCGCGACCTGAAGCCGCGGGACGAGTAGGCGTCATGTCGAAATTCACGCTCGGGGTCTGAACGGATGCGCGTCGTCGGCGGGCGATTGAAGGGCCGCAACCTCGCGTCGCCGTCGTCGCGCGACATCCGCCCCACCGCGGACCGCTTGCGCGAATCGCTGTTCAATATTCTTGTTCATGCCTATGACGATCCGATCGCCGGCGCGCGCGTGCTCGATCTGTTCGCCGGCACCGGCGCGCTCGGCATCGAGGCGGTCTCGCGCGGCGCGGCGTTCGCGCTGTTCATCGATAACGGCGCCGAGGCGCGGGCGTTGTTGCGCAACAATGTCGAGGCGCTGGGTCTGGGCGGGGTGACGAAAGTGTACCGCCGCGACGCCACCAATCTCGGCCCGGCGCATCCGATGGAGCCGTTCTCGCTGGTGTTTCTCGATCCGCCCTACGCCAGAAAGCTGGCCGAGAAGGCGCTGGCCTCGCTGCGCGATGGCGGCTGGCTGACACTCAGGCGCGCTGCTGGTGGTGGAAGAGGCCAAGGCGGCGGAGTTCGCCGCGCCTGAGGGTTTCGAGGAACTGGAGCGGCGGGTGTATGACGACACGGAATTCGTGTTCTGCGGCGCGGCTGAAACGGCGCGCGGCGTTTTGTTATCCCTCCCCGAAGCGGACCCAAAGGGGGAGAGACAAGGAAGCACTCACCTTCTCCCGAACAGCTTCTCGATATCCGAAAGCTTCAATTCCACGTAAGTCGGCCGGCCGTGATTGCACTGGCCGGAATTCGGCGTGTCTTCCATCTCGCGCAACAGCGCGTTCATTTCTTCCGGCTTGAGGCGGCGGCCGGCGCGCACCGAGCCGTGGCAGGCCATGGTGGCGGCGACATGCATCAGGCGGCGCTCCAGCGGCAGCGCCTCGTCCCATTCCGCCATGTGTTCGGCGAGATCGCGCAGCAGCGAGGCGGCGTCGGTCTTGCCGAGCAGCGACGGCGTCTCGCGCACCGCGACCGCGCCGGGGCCGAAGGATTCGATCGCGAGCCCGAACGACGCCAGTTCGTCGGCGCGCGCGAGCAGCCGCTCGACGGTCGCCTCGTCGAGTTCGACGATCTCCGGAATCGAGCAGGATCTGCCGCTGCACGCCGTTGCGCGCCAGTGAGGCCTTCAGCTTTTCATAGACGATGCGCTCATGCGCGGCGTGCTGGTCGACCACGATGAGGCCGTCGCGGGTCTGCGACACGATATAGGTCTCGTGAATCTGCGTCCGCGCCGCGCCGAGCGGGCGGTCGAGCAGATCGGCCGGCGCTGCTTCCTGGAAACGCACGTCCGCCGTGGGCGTGCCGACGTCGAACGCGGCCTGGCCGGGTTCGGCAAAGGCCGTCGCCGCCGAGCCCTCGAAGGCCGGCGGCGGGCCAACGGGATAGGCCGGCGAGCGCCGCCAGTCCCAGTTGGCGCGCGGCGCAAACGACGGGCGGAACGAGGCGATCGCCGCGCCGTCGCTGTTGGCCGCGGTGCGCCTGCCTTCGCGGGCAAGCCCTTCCTTCAGCGCGTGCACGATCAGCGCGCGCACCAGGCCGGCATTGCGGAACCGGACCTCGGTCTTGGCGGGATGCACATTGGCGTCGACCTCCTGCGGATCTGAGCGTCACGAACAGCGCCACCACCGGATGGCGGTCGCGCGGCAGATAGTCGGAATAGGCCGCGCGCACCGCGCCAAGGATGAGTTTGTCGCGCACCGGCCGGCCGTTGACGAACAGATATTGCCCGAGCGCGTTGGCCCGGGTCAGCGACGGCGCCGCGGCAAAGCCTTCGACCACGACGCCTTCGCGCTCGCTGCGCACCTCGATGGCGCTGCCGCGAAAATCCGCGCCCAGGATATCGCCGAGCCGCGTCAGCCGGCCGCTGGCGCCGGGCAGCGCCGCGGCCCAGGTGACGGGCGCGCGTTCCTCGCCGGCCAGCGTGAAGGCGATATCGGGCCGCGCCATCGCAAGCCGGCGCACCACCTCGCGGATCGCCTCGGCCTCGGTGCGGTCGGTCTTGAGAAATTTCAGCCGCGCCGGCGTGGCATAAAAGAGATCGCTGACCTCGACGCGGGTGCCCTGGCAGAGCGCCGCCGGCATGATGGCGGATTTCTCGCCCGCCTTCGACCGACAGCGACCAGGCATGCGGCTCGCGGTATGGCGGGTGGTGATGCCGAGCTTCGCCACCGCGCCGATCGAGGGCAGCGCCTCGCCGCGGAACCCCAGCGTGCGAATCCGCAGGAGATCCTCGTCGTCGAGCTTGGAGGTGGCATGGCGATCCACCGCCAGCGCCAGATCGGCACAGGTCATGCCGCTGCCGTCGTCGGTGATGCCGATCCGCCGCCGGCCGCCGCCATCGGTGAAAATGTCGATCCGGCTGGCGCCGGCGTCGATGGCGTTCTCCACCAGCTCCTTGACCACGCTCGCCGGACGCTCGACCACTTCGCCGGCGGCGATGCGGTTGACGATCTGTTCGGGGAGCTGGCGGACGGGCATGGGTTTTGAGCGACTCGCGGAATGGAAGGCTCAATCTAGGAGCTTTTGCCTGACGGCGGGAGGGCGGCGGCCGCTAAACCCAGGCGTTTCGTCAGCTCTCCCCGCTTTTCACGGCATGCCTCAATCGTCGAACCGGGCCGAGCCGCGCTTCGCCTTGACGTCGCTGCGGCGCTTCTTGCCTTCTAGCCGGCGCTGTTTCGATCCAAGCGTCGGCCGCGTCGGACGCCGCGGGACCGGCCGCACCAACGCCTCGCGCAGCAGTCTCGACCAGCCGGTCGATCGCGTCGGCGCGGTTGCGCTCCTGGGTGCGGAAGCGCTGCGCATGGATCACGATCACGCCGTCCTTGGTCATGCGCTGGCCGGCGAGCCGGTCGAGCCGCGCCGCGGCATCTGCCGGCAGCGCGATCCGGCTGTGTATCGAAACGCAATTGCGCGGCGGTCGAGAGCTTGTTGACGTTCTGCCCGCCCGGGCCCGAGGCGCGGACGAAGCTGATCTCGATGTCGTTCTCGTCGATCGTGAGGTCGCGGGAAATCCGCAGCATGGCGTCACCGAAAGGCCCGAGCATTCCCCGACGGAATCAGGCGACAACAGGATACCGGTTTTGCCTGACGTTTGTCCCCTGCGCAGGCGCCGTCAGTTCTTCGCCGTGGGCGGGGTCGCCGCCGCCGGCTGCGCGGCGGCCTGGGGGCGCGGCCGACGATGACGGTGAGAAGGCCGTGTCCCCACAGCCGCTGGGCGGCCTTCCTGGCGTCGTCCAGCGTCACGGCATCGACGATGGCGTTGCGCTTTTCGATGTAGTCGATCGGAAGCCGATCGAGCTGGTATTGCAGCAGCGCGGAGGCCAGCTTCGAGGAGGTGTCGAGCGCCAGCATTTGCGAGCCCTTGAGATAGGATTTGGCCTCATCCAGTTCCTGCTGGGTCGGGCCGTCCTCGGCGATGCGGCGGATTTCCTTGTCGATGGCGTCGACGGTCTCGCCGGCGCGGTCGGCGCGGGTTCCGGTATTTCCGACGAACAGCGCGGAGTGATCCATCCAGAGCAGCGATTCATAGACCGAATAGGCGAGGCCGCGCTTCTCGCGGACTTCGTGGTAGAGCCGCGACGACAGTCCGCCGCCGCCGAGAATGTGGTTGACGACATAGCCGGCCATGAAATTCGGATCGTGGCGCTTGAAGCCGGGACCGCCGAACGTCACCACGGTCTGCGGCACGTCGAGCGGAATGAAGGCGCGCTGCGGCGGCTTGGCGGCCTCGACGTCGGCGACCGGCGTGAGGCTCGACTTGGCCGGCAATCCGCCGAAAGTCTTGTCGAGCAATGAGCCGAGCGTGGCCGGGTCGACATCGCCGACCACGGCGATCTTCAGCGTATCCCTGGCCAGCACGCGGCGGACATAGTCCTTCAAATCGGCGACATCGATTTTCGGCACGCTTTCCAGGGTGCCGTTGGCCTGCCGGCCATAGGGGTGGTCGCCAAAGGCGACTTCGAGGAACTTGCGGCCGGCAAGCGATGTCGGATTGGTGGTGTCGCGCCGCAGTCCGGAAATCACCTGCGCGCGAATGCGCTCGACGTCGGCGCTGTCGAAATGCGGCGATGTCAGCGACATCCGCAGCAGGTCGAAAGCTTCGTCCTTGTTATCCCTGAGCATGCGCAGCGAGCCGCGGAAATAATCCCGCGTCGCGCTGAAGCTCAATTCGATGGCGCGGCGGTCGAGGCGTTCGTGGAAAGTCTTGGAATCCAGGTCGCCCGAGCCTTCATCGATCAGACTGGCGACCAGATTGCCGACGCCAGGTTTGTCGGCCGGGTCCTGCGCCGCGCCGCCGCTGAAGGCATACTCCATCGCAATCAGCGGCACGGTGGCATCCTGTACAAACCAGGCTTCGATGCCTCCGGGCGAAATCAGGTGCTGGATCTTGGCCGCGGCATGCGAAGGCGTCGACCAGAGCGGCGTCATCGCCAGGCAGCCCGCAAGGAGAAAGACGAGGCGCCGCGCGCAAGTCTTCAAAGAAGGAGCTTTGGAACCAGTCTCAGGATAGGTCACGAACGCTTCTCCTCGCGTTTCGGCGTGGGGTCCTTGATCAGGTAGCCAGTCACCGAACGCTTCTTGTCGAGCCATTTCTGCGCGGCGTCACGAACCTGTTCGGCGGTGACGGCGCGAATACGATCCGGCCAGCTTCTGATGTCCGCGATGCTCAGGCCGGTCGTGAGCGCGCCGCCATACCAGCGCGCCAACGTCGCCTGGTTGTCCTGGGCGTAGATTGCTTCCGCGATAAGCTGCGTCTTGACGCGATCGAGGTCCTCGGCGCGAACCAGATTTCGGCTGGCATCGGCAATCACGCGGTCGATGACCTGCTCGATTTGCGAGAACTCCACGCCGGGTTTTGGCGAGACCGAGATCATGAACTGCGTCGCATCGAGCGAGGTGCCCTGATATCCGGCGCTGGCACTGTCCGCGAGCGGCTTGTCGACCACCAGCGCGCGATAGAGATAGGAGTTGCTGCCGTTACCCATCAGTTGCGCCAGCACATCCAGCGCCGGGCTTTCTCCGGCAGCCGCAGTGTTGGCGGACGGGACCAGATAATAGCGCCTGACGTTGGGTTGTTCGACGCGGGGGTCGGATAGCGTCACCGTGCGCGGTGCGGCTGGCTCCGGTTCCTGCGGACGAAGCCGCCGCGCGGGTATCGCGGGCTGGGGTGCGATTTCGCCGAAGGCCCGCTCCGCCATCGGGCGGACGTCCCCCGCTTCGACGTCGCCGGCGATCACCAGGGTTGCGTTGTTGGGGGCATAGAAACGCTTGTAGAAAGCCAGCGCATCTTCGCGGTCGAGCTTTTCGATTTCCTGGTGCCAGCCGATGACGGGGCGGCCATAGGGGTGATTGAGATAAAGCGCCGCCATGATCTGCTCGGTCAGGCGCGCCTCCGGGTTGTTGGCGACCCGCATGTTGAATTCCTCGAGCACGACGTCGCGCTCCGGCAGCACGTTCTCGTCCTTCAGGATCAGGCCGGTCATGCGGTCGGCCTCGAACTCCATCATCCTGGCCAATTGCTCGCGCGGCACGCGCTGGAAATAGCCGGTATAGTCGGTCGAGGTGAAGGCGTTCTCGTTGCCGCCGACCCGAAGCACGGTCTGGGAAAATTCGCCGGCAGGGTGCTTGGCTGTCCCCTTGAACATCAGATGTTCGAGAAAGTGGGCAAGGCCCGACTTGCCTGGCGTCTCGTCGGCGGAGCCGACCTTATACCAGATCATCTGCGTGACGACCGGCGTGCGGTGGTCCGGGATCACCACGACCTGCAGGCCGTTGGAGAGGGTGAAGCTGGCGGGAGGGTCCGAGGTTACTGTAGTCTGGGCGAGAGCGCACTGCGAGGCGAGCGAGGGAATAACAACCAGCGCCAGCGCGGCGGCGATCGGGAGCGCTAATCGAAGACGAAAAGTCATGGCGTGTCCTGACCGCGGTCAGCCGGGATAGCGGCTGATTGGGGTCGCTCCTTCTTGGCTTGAGCAAATTCGAGGCCACAAAGCTTTGCCGTCGGCTCTGGTTTCGACGCGCCGTTACCTGTCATTCCGGCGAACCTTGGGCACCGGCCGACGCCTGCTGAAGTCGGACGCGGCGACCCGGTGTCCGACGTCCTCCCGGGCCAGCGCCACCGATCAATTGGGGACTTCTTTGCCCGTCATTACGTCGGTATGCGTGGCCACCGGTTTCTGGTCCGATGGCCCGGTGCCGTAAGCGAAATTCGGCGACGGCGTCTGGTAGCCGGGGGGTGGCTGGGTCAGAGTTTGGCGTTCCGGTTCACCCGTGAAGGGGACCGCTTCGGGTTTGTTACCCTTGAATATGCCGAACAGGCCGCCTTTATAGCCGAGTTGCTCCGGGCTTAGCATCGGATTGTTCGAAACACCGGGCTCAATCGGGTCGTTACTGGTGCGGGCCGGGGCGGCCGTCCTGCCGACATTGAGTTCGGCCGGGGTCAGCGGACGAGCAGCTTCGTCGGGGGACTTGGCTCTTTCTTTCTTGCGGGCCGCGATCGCGGCCTTGCGCCGCGCCTCGTCGGGATCCTTCGGCCAGTGCGGATCCTTGATCTCGCTCTTCACGGTCTCCGGCGGCGGCAGATCGAGCTTGGGCGGCACCACCAGCGGGGACCGCTCGCGATATTCGATGCCCCGGTTTTCCATATTGGTACCGCCGACGCCGGACATGATGCCGTCGATGATCTTTTCCTCGAAGGTCTTGTCATCCTCTTCGTCGTCCTGGGCGCGGGCGGCTCCGGCTGTCATCACCAGACCGATGCCCAGGGCGATCGCAGCGAGCCGCAACGCGCGCGTCAGCGCTCTCGACGAATTCTGCACAATCCAACCGTTGGCTTCGGTCTCGCGCATCGTGCTTTTCCTGTCAAAATTTTCGGGAGGGCGCGCCGAACTGTGACGCAACGCCACTCCCGCAAGCAACGTCAGCTTTGGGGGCCCATATCGGCCGGGATCAGGGCGCTTTTGCGGCGGGTACCCCCATGAAGGAATCATACAGTAGGGCTGCTACCCCGGCAACAATGGCCACGTCGGCAAGGTTAAACACGTACCAATTGAAGGTATTTCTGCCGATCTGGGCGTGAAACAGGGCGAAATCGACCACCGCGCCATAGGCGACGCGGTCGACGGCATTGCCGATGGCGCCGCCGATGATCAGGCCGAGCGCGACCGCAGCCATCAGGGTGCGCGACCTGGCCATCCAGACGGCCAGGGCAATCACCGCGACCGCCTTGACCGCGAGCAGGATGGCCTGGCCGGCCGGGCCTTCGTTCTGGAACCAGCCGTAGCTGATCCCGGTGTTCCAGGCCAACACGAGATCGAAAAATGGCGTGATCCTCACAGCGCCGCGGCGGGCGATGTCGAAGACGAGCAGCAGCCAGAGTTTCGACCCCTGGTCCAGCGCCAGCACGGCGAGAGCGGCGACGACGCCATGGCAGATATTTTTTGAACGGCTTTGGGTCATTGTCCTCCATTTACGTCGGTCGCGGGGACGACGTTTAGTCGGCCTCTTCGAGCCCCTTCCACTCGCGCAGCGCCTGGGCGTCGCGCGGCGTCACATCGGGATATTCCGGGTCGCTGCCGACGGTGGGGAGGATTTTCCACGACCGCGCGCATTTGGTGCCGGCGGCCTTTTCGACGACGACGGCCACGCAAGGCACCTCGTTCAGCCGAAACGCATCGGCCGGGGCATCGTCGTTGGTCGCCATCGCATTCGAGGTGATGCAGACCTCGGCCAGATCGATATCGAACAGGGTGTCGAAAATCTTCTTGTCCGAGACGTAGACCAGCGGCGAAGCCTCCAGCGAGGAGCCGATCCGCTTGGCGGCGCGCTCGAGTTCCAGCGCGCCTGTGACGACACGGCGGACGTTGCGGATGATCTCCCACTTCGCCGCCAGCTTTTCGTCGCGGAAGCTTTCGAGCCGTTCGGGAAACAGCGTCAGATGCACCGACGGCTCGGCCCTCGGCCTGTAGAGCTGCCAGGCTTCCTCGCAGGTGAAGCTCAATACCGGCGCGAACCATCGCAGGATCGCGTCGCAGATCGTATCGATGGCGGTCAGCGCCGCCTTGCGCGCCAGCGACGACGGCGGGTCGCAATACAGCGTGTCCTTGCGGATATCGAAATAGAACGCCGACAGTTCGGTGTTCATGAATGCCGACAGGCTCGCGACCACGGTCTTGTAGTCGAACTCGGCGTAGGCCTTGCGCACGATGGCCGCCTGCTCGGCGAGCTGATGCAGCATCAGGCGCTCCAGCTCCGGCATGTCGGCGTGCGCGACCGTGTCGCCGCGCTTGAAATGCGCCAGCGTGCCCAGCATCCAGCGGATCGAATTGCGCAGCTTGCGGTAGGTCTCGATGGTGTTCTTCAGGATTTCCGGGCCAATGCGCTGGTCGTCGGCATAGTCGGTGGCGCAGACCCAGAGCCTGAGGATATCGGCGCCGGAGTCCTTCATCACCTTCTGCGGTTCGACGGTGTTGCCGAGCGACTTCGACATCTTGCGGCCGTTCTCGTCGAGCGTGAAGCCGTGGGTGAGCACGACGTCATAGGGCGCGCGGCCGCGGGTGCCACAGCTTTCCAGCAGCGAGGAGTGGAACCAGCCGCGGTGCTGGTCGCTGCCCTCGAGATACATCACGGTATCGGCGCCGCCGTCGACCTTGCGCTTGATGCCCTTGAGCCCGGGAAAGTGCACGGGATCTTCGAGCACGAAGGCATGGGTCGAGCCGGAATCGAACCAGACGTCGCAGATGTCGTCGATCTTCTTCCATTCCTCGTTGCCACGCGAGCCGAGGAAGCGTTCGCGGGCGCCGTCCATGTACCAGGCATCGGCGCCTTCGTGCTCGAAGGCATCCGCGATGCGCTTGTTGACGGCGTCGTCCTGCAGGATTTCGGCGGAGCCGTCGGCTTTTTCGCGGATGAAAACCGCGATCGGCACGCCCCAGGCGCGCTGCCGCGAGATCACCCAGTCCGGGCGGCCGGCGATCATGCCGTTGATACGATTCTGACCCGCGGGCGGCACCCATTGGGTGACAGAGATGGCGTGCAGCGCGCGGGCGCGCAGCGTGTCGCCGGGCCGGGTCTTGCCGCTATCCGCGATGTCCTTGTCCATCGCGATGAACCATTGCGGCGTGTTGCGGAAGATCACCGGCTTCTTCGAGCGCCAGGAATGGGGGTATTGGTGCTTGAGCCGGCCGCGCGCCAAGAGCATGCCGCGCTCGACGAGAGCCTTGATCACGGCCTCGTTGGCGTCGCCCTTTTCGCCCTTGTCGTTGATGACGCGCTTGCCGGTGAAGCCCGGCGCGTGATCGGTGAGGGCGCCATTCTCGTCGACGGTGTATGGGATGGCAGTGCTGATGCCGCGCGCTTCCAGCGCGCGCGCGTTTGCCATCCAGACATCGAAATCCTCGCGGCCATGGCCAGGCGCGGTGTGGACGAAGCCGGTGCCGGTGTCGGCGGTGACGTGCTCGCCCTCGAGAAGAGGGACGTTGAAACCATAACCAAGATCAGCAAGCGGATGACGCAGAACTATCTCAGAAAGCGTTCTTGCTGAGATGTCGTCAAACTTTTTGAATGAACTTACCCTTGCTTGCTTGAAGACCTCGCTTGCGAGATTTTCGGCAAGAACGAGATAGTCACCGACTTTAGCCCAATTATCAGGAGCGGAGTCCTGTACGCGATAAAGGGCATAACGGATTTTTGAGGAGAAACTCACCGCGCGGTTGCCTGGAAGCGTCCACGGCGTGGTCGTCCAGATAACGACCGATGTATTAAGTGGAAGGAGTGGGTGCATTTCAGGCATCGGCTTGTCGGGATCCAACCTGCTGCTGGGCGGCCCCATCGGAATATGCGAAACCGGGAACTTCACCCACACCGTATCGCTGGTGTAATCCTCGTACTCGACCTCGGCTTCGGCGAGCGCAGTCTTCTCGACCACGCTCCACATCACGGGCTTGGAGCCGCGATAGAGCGTGCCGTTGGCGGCGAATTTCATCAGCTCGCGCGCGATCTGGGCTTCGGCGGGATAGCTCATCGTCGCGTAGGGGTGATCCCAGTCGCCGATGATGCCGAGCCTCTTGAATTCCTCGCGCTGCACGTTGAGCCAGTGCGTCGCATACGCCCGGCACTCCTTCCGGAACGCCACCATCGCCGTGGAATCCCTGAAGTCCGGCTTGGTCTTGCCCTTGGAGCGGTAGTTCTCTTCCTCGATCTTCCATTCGATCGGCAGACCATGGCAGTCCCAGCCCGGCACATAGTTGGAATCGAAGCCGAGCATCTGCTGGCTCTTGGTCACCACGTCCTTGAGGATCTTGTTCAGCGCATGCCCGATATGGATGTTGCCGTTGGCGTAGGGCGGCCCGTCATGCAGCACGAATTTGGCCCGGCCAGCGGCGGACTTGCGCAATTGATCGTAGAGGCCGATTTCGTTCCAGGTTTTAAGGATTTCCGGCTCGCGCTGTGGCAGGCCGGCGCGCATCGGGAAATCCGTCTGCGGCAGGAACAGGGTTTTGGAATAGTCGGGTGCGTCGGACTTTTGCGGTTTTTCGGACATGAATGCTCTGGTTTGGCTCAAAGGGCGCGAGATACGCGATTTATTCGCGGATGAATTAGACGGGATCCCGGTCTTGCGCCGAGCCGAAACTCAGGCGGAAGCCGGGCCGCTAATGCTGATGGTGCGCCGCGCAAACATGCGGCTTTCCATAGCAGCCGACCGAGGGAATCGCAAAGCCCCGCCACACGCGGGGCGTCCTCAAAGGGGCGACGGGTCGACAATTCCCAGCTTCGGGAAGGCGCCGGGCGCGGCAGCCAGTGCCGCGCGGGCCCGGCTGCTGTCGTCGTCCATCCGGCGCACCAGCGCATCCACGCTGTCGAACTTCAATTCCTCGCGGATAAAGGCAATGAAGGCGACATCGAGCGACGTTCCATAGAGATCGCCCCTGAAATCGAACAGGAAGACTTCGAGCAGTGGCGCACCGTTGTCGAAGGTGGGGCGGCGGCCGAAGTTGGCGACGCCATCAAAGCGCTCGGATCCGCGGCCGACCCGTACCGCGTAGATGCCGTGCCGGAGCCCGCAGTCTTCGTCGAGGCGGATATTGGCGGTCGGATAACCGAGATCGCGTCCACGTTTCTCGCCGTGGATCACCTCGCCGGCCACGAACCAGGGCCCACCCAGCATCCTGGTGGCGTCGTCGATCTGCCCCTCGGCGAGCGCCATGCGGATCGCGCTGGAGGAGACCGGCCGCTCCTCGATATCGACGTGAGCCTGGACGTCGACCTCGATGCCCAGTCGGGGGCCCTCGCTGACCAGCAGGCTCGGCGAGCCGACCCGGCCCTTGCCGAAATGAAAGTCGTAGCCGACCGCGATGCCACTGATCCCGAGCCGCTCGATCAGGTCATGGTGAATGAAGTCTTGCGCCGTGGTCCCGGCGCGGGCCTTGTCGAAGGTCATCACCACGGCGCCCTTCAGCCCGGTTCCGGCCAATAGCCGCAGCTTTGCGGCCTCGTCCGTGAGCCTGAACTGGGGGGTATGGGGGCTAAAAAAGCGCCGCGGGTGGGGCTCGAACGTCACCGCCAGCGCTGGCCGGCCATGCGCGTCCGCCATCTGCAGGGCTGCGCCAATAACGGCGCGATGGCCAAGGTGGACGCCGTCGAAATTGCCCATGGCAACCACGGCTCCCCGGGGGATTGCGGCCGCGGGCGTGGTGTCGCGGATAACGGTAAAGGCATGCGTCATTTCAGGATTCTTTGGCTCAGGCGGGTGGGCGCGGGACCGTGACTTGGCGCGCCCAGTGAAGTCAAGCGGGGGAAACCGGCCTCCCCCGGCCCCCCAGGTCCTTGTTTCCGGCGGAACCCGGTTAACGCGCTGTTTAATGGCTGGTGCTACTGCTGGAGCAGGACTGCCGGTGGTTTGGCAGGCCCGTTATTGGTTTGCGGCGGCTAGTGTCGTGCGGGGGTTCCAAGATGGCGGTTGATACGTCGATGTCGGTTCTGGTGGTGGATGACTACAACACCATGATTCGAATCATCAGAAATCTTCTGAAACAGCTTGGCTTCGAGAATATTGACGACGCCAGCGACGGATCGGCGGCGCTCAACAAAATGCGCGGCAAGAAGTACGGCCTGGTGATTTCCGACTGGAACATGGAGCCGATGACGGGCTACGACCTGCTCCGGGAGGTGCGGGCCGATCCCAATCTCGCCACCACGCCGTTCATCATGATCACGGCGGAATCCAAGACCGAGAACGTGATCGCCGCCAAGAAGGCCGGCGTGAACAACTATATCGTCAAGCCGTTCAATGCCGCCACGCTGAAGACAAAGATCGAGGCGGTCTTCCCGGACACGGTTCACGCGTAGCGCGCCTCCCGCTCGTGGCTTTTCGCCTCGCCCCGCTTGCGGGGAGAGGGAGAATTGACGCTCGATATCCTACCACCTCAGTTCGCGCGTCAGCGCGCGTGGCGGATGGCCGAACAGCTCCTTCAGGGAGGCCTGGTCGAGCTGATCGATGCCCTCAAAATCCTCAGCGTGGATGCCGCGCGTCACGAACAGGCAGTCGATCCCGAAGTCGTGGGCACCCGCCAGGTCCGTCCGCACGGAGTCCCCGATCGCCAGCACGCGGTTTAGCGGCATGCATGGCCTTTGCGTTCGCCGGCCAGTTCCATGGCGCGCTGATAGATCGGCCGGTGCGGCTTGCCGTAAAAGATCACCTCGCCACCGAGTTCGCGATAGAGTTCGGCGATCGCGCCGGCGCAATAGATCAGGCGGTCGCCGCGCTCGACGACGATGTCGGGATTGGCGCAGATCATCGTCAGCTTGCGCTCGCGCGCCTGCAACATCATGGAGCGATAGTCTTCAGCCAATTCGGTTTCGTCGTCGAACAGGCCGGTGCAGATGATGTAGTCGGCTTGCTCCAGCGGCGCGAGCACCGCATCGAGGCCGCGGTGGATCGAACTGTCGCGCTCCGGGCCGAGCCAGAACACTTTCCGGCCCGGGTGACCGGCGACGAAATGCCGGGTCAGGTCGCCCGAACTGACGATGGCATCATAGATGTCATCCGCTACACCGAGCTTGCGCAATTGCCGCTGCACCGAGTTCCGCGGGCCGCGGCGCATTGGTAATCAGGATCACGATGCCGCCCTGCCTGCGAAAGGTGTGAAGCGCCTCGCAGGCTTCGGGAAATGCCTCGAGCCCGTTATGAACCACGCCCCAGATATCGCTGAGCACGACGTCAACGCCGGCCACGAGGTCGCGCAGTTTCTCGACGAACCGGAGTGACGTCATGGCGTGGATTGCCGGTCAGCCCGGACCGGCGGCGCGCCGCGCCAGCGCGGCATTGCCGGTCGCCCGCGCGGGGATCGATGGCCGGGCCATCGACGGAAGCAGTCTTGCCGGAGCCATTGGATTTGGATCCTGCGCCTTGTTCGGGGAGACCCCGCCGGTAGCAGATGCGCCCTCGGGCCGCAACGGCCGGGGCGGCGCAAACAGGAATCCCTGCCCGAACCGCACGTCGTAGTCGAGCAGATCGACCACGGCGCGCTCTCCCTCGATCCGTTCGGCGATCAGGTCGATGCCGAAGCGGCCGAGCAGGTCCGAAAGGTCCGAGGGGTGAATGTCGGATGCCGAGGTCTGCCTTTGATCGAGCAGCAGCGCCGCGGGCACCTTGATGTAGCGGACGCCGCGGTCGGCCAGTTCGCGCGGCTCGATCCGCAGGTCGGTGACGTGATCGATCGAGAAACGGTAGCCGCGCTGCGCCAGGGCCGCGAGATGTTCGGTCTCGATCGGGCCCAGATTGCGAAACGTCGCCTGCTTGAATTCGAGCACGAACGACGGCGCCAGCGCCCGATTGGCTTCGAGGAAATCGAGGCATTGCGCGAAGGTGGTGGGATTGCCGAGCGTCGCCGCGGCGACGTTGCAGAATACGCCGACGTCCTTGTTGCGCACCATCAGCCGGCGCAGCACCTGCACGCATTTCAGCATCACCATGTGATCGATCCGCCCGATCAGCCCGGCGGCTTCCGCGACCGCGATGAAATCGTCGGCGGCAAGCAGCTGATCCTTGTCGTCGCGCAGCCGCGTCACCGCCTCGTAGAAGCGCACCTTGCGCTGCGGCAGGGTCACCATCGGCTGCAGGAAGATATCGATCCGGTTTTCCTCGCATCGCGTTTTTCACCGCGGCGAGGATTTGCGCTTGGCTGCGCGAGGGCGCGGTCTCGCCGGCGACGGAGGCCGGCGCTGCCGTCGATGCGGCGTCGTCGCATGCTGGCGTATCTTCGGCCGGACAAGCGGCGGTTCCTTTTGCGCGCTCGTCGTCCGGCGTGACCGACCGGCGCCGGCCGCTGCGGCTGACCGCCGGCCAGCATGTCGTCATGGCTTGCGACGGAGACCGCGAGCTGCTTGACCAGCGCGCCCAGTTCGCCGATCTCGCCGACCACGGCCTGAATGCGGTCGGCGCCGGCCGAATTTGCCGACACCACCCGGCCCTCGACGGCGGCGAGGCGGCGGCCGAATTCGGCGACCTGGCGCGCGAGGTCCGCGGTGCCGCGCGACAGATCCGCGATCTGGCCGCCGACATCGGTGCGGTCGCGCAGCCGCATCGATACGGCGTTGTAGAGGATCAGGAAGGTCAGCGCGGTGAGCGCCACGATCGCGGATTCCGTTCCGCTGATGCCGGCCACCGAATACAGGATCAGGCCGAGGGATGCTGCGACCAGCACCATGCAGATGGCGATGAAAATCGTGGAAATGCGGATCATGTTGCGCGGAAGGCCCTCAAGTCCTCGTTGTCGCCTGGCCCGGGAGCGCTTCGCACGAAGTCCGCCGCGCTTCCCCAAGCGCCGCAACCTTAGCATCAATGTTGATTCGGAAGGCTAGTGTTCTTTCGGCACACCGGGAACGGGATGTTTTCGAAAGCTCCGCGCTCCGGGCGGCGGCGCAGCGTCCTTGGCCCCGCTTTTGCTGCGCCAGAGCCGAGCGGAACTCGCTCTGAGGCCAGGGTGAGGGCTCTCGATCCGGAAATGGTGCTGATGAGGTGGCGCAGCGGCTTGCCCCTCACCCGAATTCGAGTTGCGCTCGAATTTCGACCTCTCCCCGTAACGCGGGGAGAGGCGAGCGCCGACGCTCTACGCCACCGCGCGGATCACCTTGGCGACTTTCTCGATGATCTCGCCGATCTGGTCTTCGCTGATGATCAGGGGCGGCGTCAGCGCCAGGGTGTCGCCGGCGATGCGCAGCATCAGGTCGTTGTCGTGGAACGCGCTGTTGAGCGCGTCGAAGCCGCGCTTGCCCGGCAGGTCCGGGCGCGACGCGAGGTCGATGCCGGCGGTCAGGCCGACGGTGCGGATGTCCACCACGTTCGGCTCGCTCTTCAGCGACATCACCGCGTCGGCGAATTTCGGCTCGAGCTTGTTGGCGCGCTCGAACAGCTTTTCGTCGCGGTAGATGTCGAGCGTCGCCAGCGCCGCGGCGCAGGCCAGCGGATGCGCCGAATAGGTATAGCCGTGGGTCAGTTCCACGACGTGCTCCGGGCCGCTCATGAAGGCGTCGTGGATGGTGTCGCGCACCAGCACGCCCCCCATCGGGGCGGCGCCATTGGTGATGCCCTTGGCGAAGGTCAGCATGTCCGGCAGCACGCCGTAACGTTCCGCGGCGAAGGCAAAACCGAGCCGGCCGTAGCCGGTGATGACCTCGTCGAAAATCAGGAGAATGCCGTGCTTCTGGGTGATCTCGCGCAGCCGCTTGAGATAGCCCTTCGGCGCCGGCAGCACGCCGGTCGATCCCGCCATCGGTTCGACGATGACGGCGGCGATGGTGGAGGCGCCGTGCAGGTTGACCAGCCGCTCCAGTTCGTCGGCGAAATGCGCGCCGTATTCCGGCTCGCCCTTGGTGAAGGCCTGCTTCTCGCGGTCATAGGTGTGGGGCAGGTGATCGACGCCGGCCAGGAGCGTCCCGAACATCTTGCGGTTGCCGACGATGCCGCCGACCGAGGTGCCGCCGAAGCCGACGCCATGATAGCCGCGCTCGCGGCCGATCAGGCGGGTGCGGGTGCCCTGGCCCTGGGTCTGATGATAGGCCAGCGCGATCTTGAGCGCGGTGTCGGCGGCCTCCGAACCGGAATTGCAGAAGAACACGTGATCGAGCCCCGCGGGCGCCAGATCGGCGATGCGGCTTGCGAGCTCGAAGGCCTGCGGAATGCCGAACTGGAACGGCGGCGCATAATCCAGCGTCTCGGCCTGCTTGGCGATCGCCGCCGAAATCTGGGTGCGGCCGTGGCCGGCATTGGTGCACCACATGCCCGAGGCGGCGTCGATGATCTTGCGGCCGTCGACGGTGAAATAATGCATGTCCTTGGCGCCGGCGAGCAGCCTCGGCGCCTTCTTGAAGGCCCGGTTGGCGGTGAACGGCATCCAGTGCGCAGCGAGGTCGTTGGGCACGTTGACGGCGGCGGGGCGTGGGCTCTTGTCCAGCATGGGGGCCTCTTCGAGTTTTGGGGCGTGGTGGCTACCCCGCAAGCTATCAGCTTCGTTGCGGGACGGGAACGCCATGGATCCGCACTATTTCCGCTCAATCGGGCGGATTTCAGGACCGGCCGCCGCGGCTTGCAGCCGCCTCACAGATCGGCGGCGCCGATCCAGAACACTTCGCCCTCGGATTCCTCGGTGTCGAGCCATAGCAGCGGCAATTGCGGAAATGCGGCCTCGAGCGCCTCGCGGCCCCGGCCGATCTCGCACAACAGCCCGCCCTGTGGCGTCAGGTGCCGCCCGGCCTGCGTCCAGAATGCGGCGGACGAGATCGAGCCCGTCGGCGCCGCCGTCGAAGGCGAGTTTCGGCTCGGCGCGGCATTCGCGCGGCAGCGCCGCCATGCCTTCCGCGTCGACATAGGGCGGGTTGGAAATGATCAGGTCGTAGCGGTTGCCGCCAATCGGCCCGAACAGGTCGCCGCGATGTAACGTCACCCGGTCTTCAAGGCCGTAGTCGGCGATGTTGCGCGCGGCAACGTCGAGGGCGTCTTTGGAGATATCCACCGCGTCGATCCGGGCATTCGGGAAGCTCCGGCTCGCCAGGATGGCAAGGCAGCCCGAGCCGGTGCAGAGGTCGAGCACGTTTTCCACGCTTAAGGGATCGTCGATCAGCGCGCCGCCTTCGTCGTCGTCGCCGCCGAAGTGGCTCTCCAGCAACTCGCCGATGAAGGAGCGCGGCACGATCACGCGTTCATCGACATAGAAGGGCAGGCCGCGCATGTAGATCTTGTTGACCAGATAGGCGGCAGGTTTCCGCGTGGTGACGCGGCGCGCGATGACGTCGAGGATTGCCCTGGCCTCGTACGCCGTGACCCGCGCGGTCGCGAAGGTCTCGAACTGGTCGGGATGCAGATGCAGGGTTTCGCAGACCAGGAATGCGGCCTCGGCGACGGGATCGGGGGTGCCGTGCGCGAACACCAGTTTTGCCTCGACGAACCGGCTCGCCGCGTAGCGCACGAAATCGAGCAGCGTCAGCAATTCGCCGGCTGCCACCTTCGGAAATTTCGAGGCGCGGCCGCGCCTCGCGACGGCTTTGGCGCGCCTCGCCATCAGGATTTGATCCAGCGCGCAGCGGCTGCGTCATCGTGGCTGGTCGCATTCGACCCAGCTGGTTCCCGCAGCACTTTCCTCACGCTTCCAGAACGGGGCGTTGGCCTTCAGATAATCCATCAGGAACTCCGCCGCCTGAAACGCCGCCTGCCGGTGCCGGGAAGCCGTCAGCACCAGCACGATATTTTCGCCGGGAGTGATGCGGCCGACGCGGTGAATGACGGTCAGTCCCGTCAGCGGCCAGCGCGACATCGCGGTTTCGGCATGCCGCATGATTTCGGCTTCCGCCATGCCCGGATAGTGTTCGAGCGTCAACGCCGCGATGGTCTCGCCGTCTTCGTTGCCCCGGCAAATGCCGCTGAAGCTGACGACGGCGCCGATATCGGTGCGCCCGTTCGTCAGCGCGGCGATTTCGCGCGCGATGTCGAAATCGGCTTGCTGGATGCGGATGGTCACAATAGCGGTCATGAGATCATCGCGATGTCTGTCAACGGCCTAGCCGCCGGTCATCGGCGGGAAGAAGGCAATCTCGCGGGCGCCGGCGATCGTCGCATCCGGTTTGACGTGGGCGTGGTCGATCGCGGCGCGGATCACCCGCGGCGTCTCGAAGGCATGGGCGTAAGTTTCGCCGCGCTGCGCCAGCCAGGCGATCAGGTCGTCAACGGTGCGGACGCTCGCCGGCGGTTCGATCGTTTCCTCCGTCTTGCCGACCCGTTCGCGCACCCAGGCGAAATATTTGACCTTCATGCCTCATCCTCCTTGATGAGGTGATGAATGCCGGCGCGGAAATAGTCCCAGCCGGTGTAGATCGTGAAGATCGCCGAGATCCACAACAGCAGGAGGCCGATCTGGGTGACGATCGGGACCAGCTGGTCGCCGGCCTCGCCGGCCAGCAGGAAGCCGATCGCGATCAGCTGCACCGTGGTCTTCCATTTGGCGAGTTTTGTCACGGGTACGCTGACCCGCAAGGCGGCGAGATATTCCCGCAGGCCCGACACCAGGATTTCGCGGCACAGGATCACGATGGCGGCCCACAGCGTCCAGCCGTGGATGATGCCGTCCGCGGCCAGCATCAGCAGGCAGGATGCGACCAGGAGCTTGTCGGCGATCGGATCGAGCATCCGGCCGAACGCCGAATGCTGGTCCCAGATTCGCGCATAATAGCCATCGAGATAATCGGTAACTGCGGCGGCGATGAACACGACCAGCGCCACCCAGCGCAGCCACAGCGGGCCGTCCATGATGGATTGCGCAAAAACGCAGCCGACCACCACCGGGATGGCGGCGATTCGCGCGTAGGTCAGGATATTCGGCAGGGACAGCGAGTTCTTCGCCGTCCCCTTTGTCGTTGCGATGTTCATCCGCCTTACCAATACCGCCGAAGCATGAAGGTCAACCGTGCGCCGCATCTGATCTGTTGGAGACGACGCCAATGTAACTCGAAAGCCTACCTTTAACCCGGCCTAGCCCGGCCGGGCATGGAAAAACTCGAAAATCTTGCGCGCGCTCTCCGCGCTGACGCCCGGAACCTTGCCGAGATCGGCGATCGAGGCCCGCTCGATCTCCTTCAACGTTCCGAAATGGTGCAGCAAGGCACGTTTGCGTGACGGGCCGATGCCGGGAATTTCCTGCAGGCCGGCTTCGCGAATGTCCTTTTTGCGCAGCTTGCGATGCGAGCCGATCACGAAGCGATGCGCCTCGTCGCGCAGCCGCTGGATGAAATACAGCACGGGGTCGCGCGGCTCGAGCTTGAGCGGCTCGCGGTCCGGCATGAACAGGGTTTCGCGGCCGGCGTCGCGGTCCGGTCCCTTGGCGACCGCCAGCAGCGACACCTGCGTCAGCCCGAGGCCCTCGAAGATCTCCCGGACGGCGTTGAGCTGGCCGCGGCCGCCATCGATGATGACGAGGTCGGGCCATTGCGGGAACGAATCGTCGTCCGCCCTGGGTTTGGCGGCGTCGCCCTCGGCGGCCGGCGTCAACAGCCGCTTGAAGCGCCGCTGCAGCACCTCGCGCATCATCGCGTAATCGTCGCCGGGGGTCAGGCCTTCGGACTTGATGTTGAACTTGCGATACTGGTTCTTGATGAAGCCGTCCGGCCCGGCCACGATCATGGCGCCCACCGCGTTGGTGCCCTGGATGTGGCTGTTGTCGTAGACCTCGATCCGCTGCGGCGGATGCGGCAGGCCGAGCGTGGTGACCAGTCCCTGCAGCAGCCGGCCTTGCGTCGCGGTATCGGCGAGCTTGCGCCCCAGCGCCTCGCGCGCATTGGTGAGCGCGTGCGCGATCAGTTCCTTCTTTTCGCCGCGCCGGGGCGTGGTGACTTCGACCTTGAAGCCGGCCTTGATGGAGAGCGCGTCCGCCAGCAGCTCGGATTCCTCGATTTCGTGCGACAGCAGGATGAGTTTCGGCGGCGGCTTGTCGTCGTAGAACTGCGCGAGGAACGAGGCCAGCACCTCTTCCGGGGTGAACGATTTCTCCGCGCGCGGAAAATAGGCGCGGTTGCCCCAGTTCTGCCCGGTGCGGAAGAAGAACACCTCGACGCAGGAATATCCGCCCTCCTGATGGATGGCGAACACGTCGGCTTCCTCCACGGTGCGCGGATTGATGCCCTGCTGCGACTGGATCGCCGACAGCGCGGCGAGGCGGTCGCGGTAAAGCGCCGCCGTTTCGAATTCGAGCTCGGCCGAGGCCTTTTCCATTTCGGCCGCCAACTCCTGCTTTACCAGGCGGCTGCGGCCGGAAAGGAAATCCCTGGCCTCGCGCACCAGCTCGGTATAGCCGGGAAAATCGATCTCGCCGGTGCAGGGCCCCGAACAGCGGCGGATCTGGTAGAGCAGGCAGGGCCGGGTGCGGCTTTCGAAAAACGCATCGGTGCAGGAACGCACCAGAAAGGCGCGCTGCAGCGCCGTGATGGTGCGATTGACCGCGCCGGCGGAAGCGAACGGCCCGAAATACTGTCCGGGCCGCGTCTGGGCGCCGCGATGCTTGAGGATCTGCGGCGCCCAATGGTCGCCAGTGATCAGGATATAGGGAAACGACTTGTCGTCGCGCAGCTGCACGTTGAAGCGCGGCCGCAACTGCTTGATCAGGTTGGCCTCGAGCAGCAGCGCCTCGGTTTCGGTCGAGGTGGATACGATCTCGACCGCCACGGTGGCCGCGATCATGCGCAGGATGCGGGCCGGCTGGGGCGCGGTCACCCTGGCGTAGGAGGCGAGCCGCTTGCGGACGTTCTTGGCCTTGCCGACATAGAGCACGTCGTTGGCCGCGTTCAGCATGCGGTAGACGCCGGGCGAGGTCGGGGCCAGCCGCACCGCGCGTTCGATCGCGGCATGGCCGACGCGAGCGGGCCTTCCGCCACCGCCTCGCTGCTCTCCTCGGCAACCTCCGGCAGCCGTGCCTCGTCGTCTTCCTCGGCGCGGCGGTGGCGGGGTCGATATCCCCTGCGGCCGCGTCCGGCGGCGGCTGGTGTCGGCTGCGGAACCGCGCCGCGCCGTCGGCGGCGCGGTCGCTTTCGGGCTGTCGGCAGAATCGTGATCCATGGCCTGAACTTAAGCGCCGGCATCGGCCATCGCCAGCGCTGGCGGGCGGTAACCGCGACCGCAAGGCGCAGGTCCGCCGGTAACGCTTTCTTAAGAATGATGAGCGGGCGGTAACCGGCCTTAACAAGCCCTTTAACTTAAAAGTCTCGATAAATCTTATCGATAAGAAATGGAATTCCGTAACCATGCCGGCTCGCAATGCGACGCATTCGGCACGCGAACCGGGGGTCACGGCAGTTGCGTTGGGAGAGTAAGATGAAGAGGCTCGCTTTTGAGTGCAGTGGCGTTGATCGCCCTGGGTTTGGACGGTATCGGTGCAGGCGGCCGACCTTCCCTATGGATCGCGCGCTCCCTACACCGTCAATCAGCCGCTCAACGCCTATAGCTGGGCCGGCCCCTATCTCGGTGGCAATCTCGGCTATGCCTGGGGCTCGGTCGACAACAATCCGACCAAGCCGTCGGGCTTCTCGGGCGGCGTCCAGGCCGGCTACAATTGGCAGTCCGGTCCGTGGGTGTTCGGCGTCGAAGGCGACATCGAAGCTGACCGGCGCCGAAGATACATTTGCGCCGTGGAAGTTCTCGAACCCGTGGTTCGGCACGCGTGCGCGGCCGCGCCGGCTATGCCTTCAACAACATCCTGTTCTATGGTACCGGCGGCCTGGCGTTCGGCGAATTGCGCGGCGAGACATTCGGCCTGTCGGAATCCCATACCACCGCGGGCTGGACCGCGGCGTCGGCGCCGAATTCGGTCTCGCCCAGAACTGGAGCGCCAAGATCGAATATCTCTACGTCGATCTCGCCGACAGCCACTTCACCATCACCGGCATGTCGAACGGCTACCGGTTCGGATTGGTGCGCGCCGGCGTGAACTATCATTTCTGATAGCAACAAGAAAATTAAGCCTGCAACTCCCGGCCGCCTTCCGCGGCCGGGATTTTTTTCGCAGCGTTATCGAGCGAAATGGTGCCGGTTCGCGTGAATGAAGCGCATCAAGAGCAGGAAGCCCTGGTCCTCGTTCGATCAGAACCCAGGCAGGCTCAGGATGAAATCACCAGGTTGACCGCCTTGGGGCCTTTGCCCTTCTTGTCCGGTTCGACCTCGAATGTGACTCGCTGTCCTTCGGTCAGATCCTTCAATCCCGCCCGCTCCACCGCGGTGATGTGAACGAACACATCGCGGCCGCCGTCATCGGGCTTGATGAAGCCATAGCCACGTTCTCCGTTGAAGAACTTGACCGTACCAGTCATGGCCATCGGGAAACTCCTCCCCCGTGCTATTCCGCCGCTACGCGCCCTCGCGTCTCGGCCCGACCGGATATTCGCTGTCGGAAAGCTTGGCCACCTGTGCGGATTAGGCTGCTGACGCCGATCCGTCTTCAAAAAATTCGAGGCCTTGTCACTCCGCCGCTACCATTCGCGGAAGCGGAACGTAAAGCCGATCCCAATGGGCTCAAGCATAATACGGTTCCCGGCAAATTGCCTACGGCCCAAATCGAACTTTTCGATGGCGTTCCAGTGTGCGGCCGCCGGCCGGCGTATGGAGCTGATCAGGGCTTGGGCGTCTCGAGCCTGAACCGGCCGGCGCCGCCCTGGCCGAGCGGCTTTTCGAGCTCGGGCAGGATCGCCTTCAGTTCGCCTGCAAGCGTCCACGGCGGATTGACGATCAAGAGACCGGCCGAGGCGAGGGCGGCGCCCGGCGGTCTGCGGCGCGACGCTGAACTCCAGGCGCAGGCATTTTCCCGGGCGACGGGCCGGCGCCGACCGCATCAGCGACATGCCGCGCGAGGTTGTCGGTGGCGCGGCGGCTTTTCACCGGATACCACAGCAAATAGCTGCCGGTCGGCCATTTCGCGAAGGCTTCCGCAAAGCCCGTCGGCCAACCGTTCGAATTCGTCCTTTTGCTCGTAAGGCGGATCGATCAGGACCAGGCCGCGGCGCTCGTTCGGCGGCACGAAGGCCGGCAACGCCAGCCAGCCGTCGAGGTCGACGACGCGGGCCTGGGTGTCGCGGCGCAGCGCGTCGATCAGGCGCTTGCGCGCTTTCGGTTCGACTTCGCATGCCGTCAGGCGGTCCTGCGGCCGCAGCAGCGCGCGCGCGATCAGCGGCGATCCGGGATAGGTCTTGAGGTCGCGCTCGCGGATTGAAGGCCCTGACGATGTCGAGATAGGGCTTGACCAGCGGCAACGTCGTTTCCGAAAACCGCGCCTGCATCACCCGCGCGATGCCGGTGAGCCACTCGCCGCCGCGGCGCGCTTCGTCGGAGGTCGAGATCGTAGAGCCCCGCGCCGGCATGGGTGTCGATGACGCGAAACGGCGCCGGCTTCTCCTGCAGATAGGTCAGGATGCGCACCAGCACGATGTGCTTGATGACGTCGGCAAAGCCGCCGGCGTGAAAGGCGTGACGGTAGTTCATGGCAGAGGGGTTACGACATCAGGCGACGAAAGTACAGCGTCTTCTGCTCGTCATTCCGGCGTCCCGGCCACGCACTCGTGACAGGTACGCGACCCGGAAGACGTGGATCCCGGATGCGCAACTCGCGTCAGCGCGCGACTGCCATGCCCCGGAATGACGTCGATCCCTTAACCGCCCCGCATCGGCGGCATCACCACCTGGTCGCGCCGGCAGGCGCGGCGGTCGATTTCCTCGCAGGCGCGGAACTGCAGATCCTTGCTCATGCAGATCCGCACTTCGCTGAGCCGGGTCCGGTTGCAGGTCACCGCGATCGCGGAGGTGCTCAGGCCCGGATTGACCTTGATGAAGGCGTCCTCGATCTCGGCGGGCGCAACGGTCTTCGGCTCGGACAATTCGAGATATTCCGGCGGGAATTTTCACGGCCGAGCGCGCTTTGCGGATGGTCTCGAAATAGGCCCGCGCGCCCAGTCCCGAGCAGGTGCCGTGCTTGTCCCACTCATTGAAAATCAGCCCGGGCGCCGGCATCAGGTCCAGCATCGACGACATGATATTGCGATCGAGCCGCGGCGACGGCCGCTGGCAATAATCGGGAAAGCCGTGCTCATATTGCGGCCACAGGCCGTGGACCACGAAGGAAAACGGCCGCCCGCCGCACTGGGCCTGTGGAGCGCCCTTCGTTGCCGCGCTCGGAGGCCTCCTCGCAGAAGGAGGGCGACCACGACAGCGACAGCACATAAAAATCGAACTCGCCGGGCGCATTCTGCCGGCGATCCTGCGCCGGATGCCGTCTCCCGCGCCGCACGCCAAAGCGAGCAGGCCCAACGAGATCAGAAACCGCGAAATCCAAGCCGGTCGAAACATGCAACATGGCTACGCCCCCATACTCAAGATCGTGCGGAAGCCTAGCAGACAACCGGAACATTTCAAGAACAAAAATCGCGAGGCGAAGCGGCTCGCGGATCGAGCCGCCATTGTTCGGGAACGCGCTGGCAAATCAGGGCCGGGCGGCCTTGCAGCCGGGATTATAGGCCCAGTTGCGGTCGAGCCCGGTCACGCACCATTCGACGCCCTGGCCGAAGCCGGCAAAGCCGCCGTCCTCGATGATCGAGTAATGCACGGTGTGCATCTTGCCGTCGCTCAGCATGACGTCGGCGCTGCAATAGCGGCGCGGAATGTTGTCGGACTGCCAGGGCCGGAACGCGGTCTCATGGACCTGGCCATAGGCGGTGATCTGCAGCGAGGAATTCCAGAACGGCTTTCCTTTTCCTGGAACTGGTTGGTGATGGTCCCCAGCGCGGCTTCGCACAGGCTTGACCCGGCCGTCATAGCTCGGGCCGAACAGCCCGAAATTCAATTCCAGCGGATTGGCCGCCTGCGGCCGCCGGGCCAAAAGCAAACAGGCCGAACAGGGCGCCGAGCGCGGCGCCAAGGCCGGGTTTTTTCAAGGATGTAAAGAGGTCGCGCATGGGCAATCCGCCGGTAAAACCAACCGCTCGAGACGGTGCCGCGAAGCCCGGGCGAGGTCAAGTGCAACGCGGCAACACCTGCCGATAAGTCCGCGCCGAAGCGTCAGCCGTTCTTTCCACGGCGAGCGATGCGCTTTAAGATATCCCGAGCCAAATGGAGTCTGCGATGCGAATGATTGGGGCCGCGAGCCTGGTTGCCGTATGCGGGATACTGGCGTGCGCGCCGGCGCGGGCCGATATGGGTGCCGCCGTTCAAGGGCAACGACACCGGCGGCATCATCGCCTATCCGCTGGCGGCGCAGATGGATGTCCGCCAGCTCGCGGTCGATCACTGCGCCTATTACGGCAAGGTGGTGAAGTTCCTCGCGGTGGACCCGCAATATGGCGGCTACATTTCGTTCGCCTGCCGCTGGGTGCCGTATGGCGCCAACGAACGGCCGCTGCGCAGCCGCTACTGAGCCGGACCGTCCGCATCTGACGGAAGCCAGATCTATCGGGAGCGCGGAGCATGACGCGACGGCTTGTTACATTTTGTCTGGGGTGCTTTTCTGCTGAGCTTGCTGCCGGCGCTCGAGCGCGCGCGGTGGAAATGCCGCTCCGCAAGGCGGGCCTGTGGGAAATGAAGATGGTCAGGACCGGTTCGCCGATGCCTGAGATGACGATGCAGCATTGCACCGACGAGAGCACCGACAAGGCGATGAGCACGCGGTCTCGCCGATGTCGAAGGAAGTCTGCTCCAAGCAGCGAAATCCAGCAGACCGCGACCGGTTACGTCAGCGATTCCGTGTGCAGCGTCGGCGGGCATGTCGATGACGTCGCATTCCGACATCACCGGCGATTTCAATTCCGCCTACACCGTCAAGACCACCTCGCACAGCGAGGGCGGCCCGTCCGGCATGCCGCGCGACACGACGATGACGATCGAGGCGAAGTGGCTGGGGGCCTGCAAACCCGATCAGAAGCCCGGCGACATCGTGATGCCCGGCGGCTTCAAGATCAACGTCAAGGACATGGAAAAGCTCAAGGGCCTCGTGCCGGCGAAGCAGTAGCGGTTCGCGCTACACCGGTATCCGCACCGTGGCGCGCAGCCCGCCCATCGGGCTGTCGCCGAGCATGATGTCGCCGCCATGCGAGCGCGCGATGTCGCGGGCAATGGCAAGGCCCAGGCCGGTGCCGCCCTCATGTCCTGGTTGCGGGCGTCATCCAGCCGCAGGAACGGCTTGAACACTTCCTCGCGCATGTCGTGCGGAATGCCCGGCCCGTCGTCGTCGACCGTGATCGTCAGATAGCGGTGATCGCGGTGGCCGGTGATCGAAATCGCATTGGCATGCCGCGCCGCATTGGACACGAGGTTGGCGAGGCAGCGCTTGAACGAGGCCGGCTTCACCGTCACCACCGGCAGTCCGCGAAACGCCACGGTGGCGGTGTGGCCGTTGCGCTCGGCGTCGCTGCGCAATTCCTCCAGCGCCAGCGTCATATCGGTCGGCTGGGCGTGCTCGCCGCTGTCGCCGCGCGCGAAAGCGAGATAGTCCTCCAGCATGCCGGACATCTCGTCGACATCCCGACGCATGCCTTCGACCTCGGGGCTGTCGCCGATCAAGGCCAGCTCGAGCTTGAAGCGGGTCAGGATGGTGCGCAGGTCGTGCGAGACGCCGGCCAGCATCGCGGTGCGCTGCTCGATCGAGCGCTCGATGCGCGCTTTCATCTCGAGGAAGGCGTGGGCGGCGCGGCGCACTTCCCGCGCGCCGCGGGGACGGAAGTTCGGCGCCTCGCGGCCCTTGCCGAAGCTTTCGGCGGCGTCCGCCAGCCGCAGGATCGGCCTGATCTGGTTACGCAGGAACAGGACCGCGACGATCAGCAGGATCGACGAGGTGCCGATCATCCAGAACAGGAAGATCTCCGAATTCGAGGCATAGGCGGCGCTGCGCTGGGCGAAGATGCGCATCACGGCGTCGTCGAGCTGGATGCGGATTTCCACCAGATTGGAGCGGCCGACGGTATCGATCCAGAACGGCTTGCCGATCTGCCGGCCGAGCTGCACCGAGAGCGTCTGGTCGAGCAGCGAGAAAAACGGCTTTGGGCCCGGCGGGGGCATGTCGCCCACGGGCAGGAAATCGACCACCAGCTGCAGCCGTTGCTGGGCGATACGCCGCAACTGCGCGCGGTCCTTGTCCTGCGGATAGCCCTTATAGACGTCGATCAGGCTGGCGATGTCCTGCACCACGGCTGCCGACAGATGCCGGGTCACCGTGTTCCAGTGCCGCTCCATGAACACGAACGCCACCACCGACTGCAGCACCACCATCGGCACGATCATGATCAGCAGCGCGCGGGCATAGAGCCCCGTCGGCATCCAGCCCTTGAACGCGTTGCCCATCCAGCCATTGGCCGCGGAGACGCGCCGGGAAGCGGTGCGGATCAGCGTGAGGCCGGTGTCGAGCGTGCTCACTGAAATGGCTCAGGGCGAAGCGACCAGGCGATAACCGATGCCGCGCACCGCCTGCAGGAACAGCGGGTTGGCGGGATCGCGCTCGATCTTGCGCCGCAGCCGGTTGATCTGCACGTCCACCGCGCGCTCGTTGACGGTGCCGTTGCCGGTCAGCGCGCCGCGCGGCACGGTCTCGCCCCGCGCCACGGCGAGAATGCGCAGCATTTCGCGCTCGCGGTCGGTGAGATGAATGGGCTCGTCGCCCTGGCGCAGTTCGCCGCGCTCCAGATGATAGACGTAGGGGCCGAACGCGACCTGCTCCAGCGTCTCCACCGGCGGCGGCGCGGTGCGCTTGAGGATATTGCCGATACGCAGCAACAGTTCGCGCGGCTCGAACGGCTTGGCGACATAATCGTCGGCGCCGATCTGCAGGCCCTCGATCCGGGCTTCCGCCTCGTGGCGCGCGGTCAGCATGATGATCGGCACCGATGACGACGAGCGGATGAAGCGGGCGAGATCGAACCCGGTCTCGCCGGGCATCATCACGTCGAGGATCAGGAGATCGAAATGCAGGCCGAGCAGCTTGGCGCGGGCGTCCTTGGCGCTCATCGCCGTGGTGACGCGGTAGCCTTCGCCGCAGAGAAAGCGCGACAAGCAGATCGCGGATGCGGCGGTCGTCATCGACCAGCAGCAGATGCGGGGCGTCGTCGGCCGGCTGCGGCGGCGTTCGCGTGATTGTTGCAGCCTCGATCACGCCTTTTCCTTTGCGGTTGTGTTGCCGGCTCCGAGGATCGTCGCCAGCACCTTGTCGGGATCGTCGTGATCGATCATCGCGCGCAGGAACTGGCGGACCGTATCGGCGCCAGTCGGGTCCGATGTCGCGCAGCGCGCGGTTGATGCGGTCGGTCTGCAGGCCCGCGAGCCTTGCCACCAGCGCCTCGCCCTTTGCGGTGGCAAAAAGAAGGCGCTGCCGCCGGTCGTTGTTGCCGGTCTTCTGCACGATATAGCCTTCGTCGAGCAATTGCTTGAGCACCCGTCCCAGCGACTGCTTGGTGATGCGCAGCACGTCCAGCAGATCGGCCACCTTCAGGCCGGGATAGCGGTGGACGAAATGCAGCACGCGGTGATGCGCCCGGCCGAACCCGAAAGCCTCCAGCTCATGGTCGGCGTCGCCGACGAAATCCCGGTAGGCGAAGAACAACAGCTCGATGATGTCCCAGCGCAAATCGGCGGCCCCCGGGGCAGGGGACCGCGCTTCGGTCGACCGCGAATCAGGGCCGGCGCCGGGTTTCGAGAAATTTACGTCAGCCATATTGACATATCTTGGGTTCAAAGTTACAAAACTATCGTCCGCAGACGAAACATTAGATCGTTTCGCCCGCGGCGACGTTTCCAGCGGCCTGAAAAAGCCAGAGATGGCGGCAAGGGCCGCGAATTTGTTGACCGTGCGATTGTCGAGCGGCATTTCGGCAAACATACTGGACTTCCGCATTCCGCAAAAGCATGTCCTAAGGGTCATGCCGGCGTGGAAGCCGGCCGCAGGCGTCGTAGCAAACGGGGGCCAGACCTATCAATCCGCGCCGCAGGCGCGTCCAGAGAGAGCTGCGCGACTTCGGACCCATCGGGCCGGTCGCGCCGGTTCCGACGGCGGGAAGCAAGAAAATGAAATTGAAATTCGAAATCCAGCCCGCGGCGAATCCGACTCCGACAAGGACCGCGCCGCCAGGCTCGCCGATCCCGGTTTCGGCCGGGTTTTCACCGATCACATGGCCATCGTCCGGTACGACCAGGCGAATGGCTGGCATGGCGCGCGCATCGAGGCGCGCGCGAATTTCCCGCTCGATCCGGCCACGGCCGTGCTGCACTACGCGCAGGAAATCTTCGAGGGCCTGAAGGCCTACAAGCGCGACGACGGCGGCGTGAACCTGTTCCGCCCCGACGCCAATGCCCGGCGCTTCAGGGATTCGGCCGAGCGCATGGCCATGGCGCCGCTGCCCGAATGCGTGTTCATCGAGGCGGTCGAGCAGATCATCCGCATCGACCGCGCCTGGATACCGGGCGGCGAGGGCAGCCTGTATTTCGCCCGTTCATGATCGCGAGCGAGGTCTTCCTCGGCGTGAAGCCCTCGGCCGAATATCTGTTCGCCGTCATCGCCTCGCCGGTCGGCTCCTATTTCAAGGGCGGACCGGCGCCGGTCTCCATCTGGGTGTCGCAGAACTACACGCGCGCCGCGATCGGCGGCACCGGCGCCGTGAAATGCGGCGGCAATTACGCCGCCAGCCTGCGCGCGCAGGCCGAGGCGATCGACCACGGCTGCGATCAGGTCGTGTTCCTCGACGCGATCGAGCGCCGCTACATCGAGGAACTCGGCGGCATGAACGTGTTCTTCGTGTTCGACGACGGCTCGCTGCTGACGCCGCCGCTCGGCACCATCCTGCCGGGCATCACCCGCGATTCGATCATCGCGCTCGCAAAGGATTCCGGCACGCGCGTGCGCGAGGAGGCCTACACGATCGACCAGTGGCGCACTGACGCCGCCAGCGGCAAGCTGAAGGAGGCCTTCGCCTGCGGCACGGCGGCCGTCATCTCGCCGATCGGCAAGGTGTGTTCGGCGAGCGGCGATTTTCTCATCAGCGGCGGCGCGGCCGGCCCCGTCGCCATGGGGCTGCGCAAGAAACTGGTCGACATCCAGTACGGACGCGCGCCCGACCCGCACAACTGGATCAGAAAGGTGCTGTGACCGGCGGCGGGCACTGCGACCTGCGCCCTCCGCGGGGAGAGGTCGGGGTGGGGCTTACGGCACCGAGCTCGTGGCTTGCCCCCACCTCACCCTCCCCCGCAAGAGCGAGAGAGGGAAGTAAGCCGGTTGCCGCTCGCGGCCTGCGCTGGTACCAACGCCGCCCATGGCCGAGAAACCCAAAAAACCGCAGAAACTCCGAGCCCGCCTGCCGCGCGGGCTGGCCGATCGCGGGCCTGCCGAGATCGCGGCGACGCGCGCGATGGTCGAGAAGATCCGCGAAGTCTACGAGCGCTACGGCTTCGAGCCGGTGGAAACGCCGGCGATCGAATACACCGACGCGCTCGGCAAGTTCCTGCCCGACCAGGACCGGCCCAACGAGGGCGTGTTCTCGTTCCAGGACGACGACGAGCAGTGGATCTGCCTGCGCTACGACCTGACCGCGCCGCTGGCGCGCTACGTCGCCGAGAATTTTGATTCGCTGCCAAAGCCCTATCGCAGCTACCGCGCCGGCTACGTCTATCGCAACGAGAAGCCGGGCCCCGGCCGCTTCCGCCAGTTCATGCAGTTCGACGCCGACACGGTGGGCAGCGCGTCGCCCGCCGCCGACGCCGAGATGTGCATGATGGCGGCGGACACCATGGAAGCGCTGGGCATTCCGCGCGGCAGCTATGTCGTGAAGGTGAATAACCGCAAGGTGCTGGATGGCGTGCTCGAGACGCATCGGTCTTGGCGGCGAAGAAAATGCCGGACGCCGGCTTACAGTGCTGAGGGCGATCGATAAGCTCGATAAATTTGGCCAGAAGAAGTGAAAGTTATTTGCTTGGCGAAGGGCGCAAGGATGAGAGCGGAGATTTCACTAAAGGTGCAGGCCTTGACGAACGAGCAGATCGAAGCTGATCTTCTCAGTCTCTGAAATTCAGAGTTGAATTTCAAAAGGGCACAGATGGAATTGAGACGGAAGCGCTGGTTGGCCAAACCCCAGACGTTTTTCTTTCGGAAGAAGGATGCAGACCTTCTGCACGAAGGTAGGTCGGAGTTAGTTGAGATCGCCAGAACTAGTTGACAGCATCTGGCTATGACTCGATCGTATCCGCATCGATCCTTCCGTCGTCCGCGGCCTCGAATATTACACCGGCCCGGTCTACGAAGTTGAACTCCTGCTCGACACCAAGGACGAAAAGGGCCGCCCCGTGCGCTTCGGCTCGGTCGGCGGCGGCGGGCGCTATGATGGCCTCGTCTCGCGCTTCCGCGGCGAGCCGGTGCCGGCGACCGGATTTTCGATCGGCGTGTCGCGGCTGCAGGCCGCGCTCACGATGCTCGGCAAGCTCGACACCACGCCGGAATTCGGCCCCGTCGTGGTCACCGTATTCGACCGCGATCGCGTCGCCGATTACCAGAAAATGGTCGCGGCCCTGCGCGACGAAAAAATCCGCGCCGAAATTTATCTCGGCAATCCCAAGAACATGGGCAACCAGCTCAAATATGCCGACAAGCGCAATTCGCCTTGCGTCATCATCCAGGGCTCGGACGAGAAAGACGATCCTGCGGGACCGCAAGTGCTGCTAAAGGATTTGATCCTTGGGCGCCGAGCTTGCGAAGTTGGAAAGAGATCGCGACGAATATCTGCAGAAACAGGGCGAAGCCCAAACCAAGGTGCCGCAAGCTGCGCTGGTCAACGAGGTCCGCGAAGATTCTTGATAAGCATGGAGTGAAGTGGAGTTAGGCCTCATGGTGAGGAGGCGCTCTTGCGCCGTCTCGAACCATGAGGACAATGAGCGCATCCTTCGAGACGCGGCCAAGGTACGCTTTTGGCCTATACCGGCGAAGCGATCAGCAGGACGGTCGCCTCAAGCAAATCATGGCATAACACTGCCGCGCGGCGGCTGCGGTGCCATCAGTACAGGTCCGTTTCGATCATGATCACCACGGCCTTTATCGGCTCGCGCATGGCGGCGAGGGCGTCGGCGCTAGCGCCGGTCGCCTGTTCCACGATGCGCCAGGATCTCGTCAGTGCGGGTGTCCGCGTAGCACAGCGGGTCGCTCACCAGTCGTCCTCTCCGTCATCCGGCCAGTCTCCGGCGATGATCCTGTAAGCGCGCCGTGCGGTTCGCTCGCGCCAGTCGCTGAGCTTGTTGCGGAGCCGCGTGCGCCAGGATGGCGGCGGCGGCTTCGGCGCGTTCGGGCCTGCCTGCGCGAGCGCTGTTTCCAGCGCGGTGCGCAGGATGTCGGTCCGGAGCGCTTCGGGCACGAGGAAGCCGCCGTCGCAAGCTTGCCCGGCTCCTGCCCGCGCGTCAGCGTGAACTTGTCGGGCCGCCGCTGCTCGCGCGTCCAGGCGGCGCCGAACGGGTCCGGGCTGAGGCTCACGGTCGTATCCTTCCTTTCGGGTAGAGGGTCAGTGCCGGGGCGGCGTGCGTGCCGCCCCGGCATCCTGCTTACTGCGGGGCGAGCGCCCCGGCCGCGACGAGCCCGGCACCGG
>CAWGKJ010000002.1:0-8476 GCA_963823115.1 uncultured Alphaproteobacteria bacterium
CGCCGCGCGCGCGCCGCTTAGACTTCCGCTAGGCTGCTGTCGCCGCAGTCCCTGCCGCATGCCTATCCGCCGCAACGCGCGCGCCCACCACGGAACGAGTTTGCGCGGACGTTCCGCATGCTCGTGGCGAAGCTTGATATCGACCTCTTTCTGGCGGAGGAACCTAGGCCGTTTCATCGCACACCTCGGTCAACGCCTCGCTAAGGGCGAGTACCAGTTTGGTCGGGCTCTCCGGCGCCCGCCCGCCGAGCGCTTCGATGATCTCGCGCAACTGCCCGCTGCTGAGGGTAATCGCGTGCAGCTCCTGCGCACGCCGCCATGATTTCCACGCGCGCTTGCTGGTCGCCCGTTCGTCGAGCTTCTTCCGCCCGATCGTCGCAACGTGCGCCCGCTGTTCGGGCGTAAGGTGTCCAGCCTCCTGTGCGACGCTCAGCAGGGCGCCCAGCAGAAAGTCGGGCGGCTCCAGATCGAGGCCTGCCAGCGCAATCAATCCGCCGAGGTTGGCGAGATGATGCACGCGCAATCCCTGCTCGGGGCTGTGGCTGTTGCCATTTCCATTTCCGTTACTGTTCATGGCATTCACCACGTCACGACCGGTTCGATTTCTCCGCTAACGTTCGCGAGCGGAATCGGATCGAAGTAGCGCGAGTCCCAACTCCGGCGATCGTTAAAGCCGAACAGCCACACCTGGCCGGCTGCGACTCGATGGCTGCCCCACGCGACATGCGGAAGCGGGCGGTGTGCGCTGTCCTGCGTGGCAACTTTGCTGCGCGCGAACCGTGCGCCGTTTACGGCGACCCATCCGGGTTCGATTTCGACGATGTCGCCGGGAAGAGCGCCCACGATTTTGCCGACAGGCTCCGCATTGCCGGCGCACGCGCCGGTGCGCAGATAGCCTCGGGCGAGACCCCCTGGGCGATCGGGATCGGTAGGCACGCCGCAACCAGTTCGCCACGCTCAATCCCGTGAGCGACGACGCGATAGACGCCCGCCGGTGCGGCGCTATCCGTGTTCGAGATCAGCACCCCGAGTGCATTGCCGACTGCTATTAAGAGCGCTGTGACGATCGCAATTCCGGCTATCGCTCCAATGGGTCCGCGAGCGCCTTGCAATTGTTGAAAATGAATGCGCTGGGCAAGCGATCCGGCGGGGTTTTCTGCCGTGCTGTACAGTGTGCTGATCATGACTGCCTCCGAGGGGGAAAGGCCGCGAGTTCGTTGAGCAATCCGCCGAAAATGCCGCACCGTACCGCAGGACCTTTATCTTGCTCTACGAACGACTGGCCTTTCCCCCTCTCCAATGCACCCTTCCAATCCGCTCCTTCCGCGCGCCGCAAAACGGCCGAGAAATTCCGGAGAATCCTCACTGCAGTTTCTCCGTCGATGGTTCGGTTATGCGGCCATTCAGTTTCCGGCCCGGACGTGGGGCACCTTCGAGCTCGCCTTTGATCTGCTTACAGAGCCGCCACATTGCAGCCGTGATCGTTTCGCCCAGATTGAAGCCCGCGTCTTCGGCCCGACTGCGTAGTTGCTCGATCTCACGCTTGAGCGCCGCGGGCAGCTTGAAGGTGATCGCTTCGCTTTCCTGTTTGCGTTTGAGAACTCCCATGGCATTTCTCCTTCAAAGATTGGATTGCAGACTCACTTCCCATACGGTCCGGGAAATACGAGATCCTGGGTGACCATCACCTCAAACTGGTAGCCTGGCCGGATTTCAATCGTCGGTGGACGATTTAATCCCTGTCCCATCATCTGCTGACCCAGCGCCCCGAATTGTCCTGAGGCGGCTGAACCGGCAGTCTGGCTCGCCATCGCCCACTGATTCGGCTGGTAGTAACCATACGATCCGTAGGTGCCGCCGCCGCCGAAAGTCGCCATCTGTCCGACCGCCTGTCCGGCGCTGATCAGGCTCATCACGGCCGCGGTTCCAAAGGTTGCCAGATAGTGGTGGTCGACCTGGTCAGAGAAGCCGGCGTAGCCGCTCTGATCGGCCCCCGGCATCATCGGCAGATTCACGCTGGCCGTATTGGGAAAGATGAGCCGCTGCCATGCGATCTGAACCCGCTGCTGACCGTATGAAGACGCGTTCTGGTAGGCGCCGATGAGGCGACTGCCTTGCGGGATGAGCACTGATCTGCCGGTCGCGCTATCGAGGACGTTCTGGCTGACCTGTGCGAGGATGGGTCCGGGCAGATCCGAATTGAGGCCGCTGATCAGGACAGCCGGGAGGATGCTGCCCGCCATCACCGTGTAAGGCGAAGCCGCGGGATGAACGCTTATCGTCGGGTCGTTCTGATCACCGGAAATATACGAGTCGGCTTGCTGTCCCTTTGCGCTCGCGATCTCAAGGGTTCCGCCGCTATGAAACGCCTGCAACATCTCCGGCGATTCGAGCGCCTTCATGTACTTCTCTTCAGCCCATTGCGCATACCGGCTGGGACCCTTGGGCGCGCTGGGCTGAACCGGCGCCTGGGAGATCGGCAGGGCCGGTATCGGCATCACCGTCGGCGCCGCGTGGGGCACCGCGCCATGAGCCGCGAGGTCCTCGATTTCGCCCCGGTCTCGCGCTGCTGAGCTTGGGTCGTCCGCCAATTTCTGGGAAGCGGAACTTTGACTGCTTCCCGAGGACTGGACACCGAGTGCAAGCGCCACTCCTCCGACCATCGCGACCACTACGAAAACAACACCAAGGAGGCGATTGAAACGACCGCCCCCTAGATGCTCCTGTTCTTGCTCTTCCTGTTCCTGGATTAGGTCTGCAGTTGCCATGACCGTTACCTCGTTCCGCCTGCATAGGAGATGGTCACGCGGTCCTGATCGCGGCCGACGCCGGATACCAGAATCGCGTCGCTGAAAAGCCGGTCGACGACGTAGTAATTTCCTTTGACCCGGTAGTTCACCATCTGCGTTCCGCTACCGGCGTTGATGAGCAGCGCGGGAGCCTCGCTCGACTTCATCCCGGCCGGCATCTGCACATACACATGGGAGCCGTCATCGAAGGCACGAACGGGCTTCCACGGAATGTTTGGCCCCGCGACGGTGTAGGCGAAGTTAAGCTGTGCCGCATCAACCGCTGCGACCTTCACGACGTTGTCGGAATCACCCGGCGGATCGGCCGCTTCCTGCTTGGCGTTCGCTGCTGCTGTCTCGGCAGTTTTCATCGCCGTGGACAGCTCGTCGGGGTAGTAGAACTCCACCTCCTGCATTGCGCGTCCACGCGACCGAAGCAGGAGATGGTAAATGTGCTTGGTCGTGTAAATTGTCAGGTTGGTCTCGATCCCCGGAACCTGCGGCTTCACCGCAAGGTGGGGAACGGCATTGCGCGGGTCGCCAGAGGCGGCCGGTGTCGCCATCCAGCGCTCCGTGTCTCCCAGCGCAACGTCGGTAATCGTCTCGCCCGGCTGAAGCTGAATGTCGGTGGTGCGTAGCGGCGCGCAATCAACCACCGGTTCCGGCTTTTGGTTGTATGCATAGATCGTGTGCTCGGCCGTTCGGTAGACGGGCCATTTGCCGTCTTCCTGATGCTCTTTGATTGCAGCCTGCACCTCGGCTGGCTGCTGGGCGAGCAGTTGCGCTCCGGTCGGCAGTGGTGGCGTTGCGGCCGACTCCGCCGGAGCCTCTGTTACGAGTTTCAGCGGTGGTGGTGCGGGCGGTTGTTGTTGACTCGCACATGCACTTAACAAAAGTGCGAACGTCAGACTGCCAGCGGCTATAGACTTCATCGCACTTCCTCCCTTGTGGCCGGATTATCCCTGCTGCTCGGTCCAGGTGATCTGCGTCACGTAAAATCCGAGTGGATTACTGATGATCGCGGCGTCGGAATTGGGCGGGACGATCTGTGTCTGCAGCACAGCCTCCCAGTGCGTGGGCGCTCCGATAACTACGCCGTTCAGGTCGCGTTGCTGCTCCGACCAGCGCACCTGAAAGCTGCTGGGCGAGAGCTGCAGGATCGAATCGATCTGGATCGAAACGGTTTGCTTCTCCGCGAGCTTGAAGGGGTTATGAGTGAAGCCGTCGAAGTGGTAGTAAGCGTCGAGGAATCTGTCCGCCGCGCCGCGCGCATGCGCGAGTAGCGAATTGAGCATCTGATGTTCGACCTGGGGGTCACTGGTCACCGATCGCGCATTGTGGATGAATGCCGCGATCTCGTAGCGCTGCATTCGCGCGGTGACATCCGGCACGGACGTGGGAGTGAGGGGCTGGGGAACGGTCAGCGCATATCCGAGTTTGTCGACTTCAACGACGTAGGGAATGTAGCGGCTTCGGCTGATAAGCCAGACCATGCCGCTGGCGAGAATCAGCGAGAGCAGCAGCAGCCCGCCGCCCGCTATTTGCCAGTTGCGTTTGCCGAGAACGAGATCGGCGTAACGCTCGTCCCATTCACGACGCGCTTCGACGTAAGGATTTGCGGCCATGCTACACCTCATTGGGCGTCCCAAGATCGCGCTTGACGATCCGTCGGCGCCCCCGCTCGTGCGCAGCGATGATCGTCGCCTGGCCGAGATTGCTGCTCGGAATTGAGTGAATTTCGGATTCGGAACTAATGGCGATCGAGGAGAGTCGGATCGCCTCTGACTTTGGCTCGACTTTGGCTGTTCTATCGAGCGCTATCGGTTTGAACGGGCTTTTTGAACGTTCCGCCGGATCGAAATAACCCTTGATTTTGCTCGATAATGACAGATCACGACGCATTGCCGTCTATCTGTCGGGTGGACTTAAAATCCCCTGGAGCGAAAGCTCCGTGCGGGTTCGAGTCCCGCCCCCGGCACCAAAAACGCTTATTTCACGGGCATTTATTGGGCCGCGCGCTGCGCGCGCAGATCGACCGCCCGGCCTGCCCGGCATGTTGCAACGCATATCAACGAGTAAGGATTCGCCAGTTCGCGGGCTGGCGGACTAGCCATAGGACGAGTGCCTGCGGTTGGCGTCCGACATGGAGGGCGCGATGATCTTCGATTCGGCTACGGTAGACAAAAGAAGGGGACGCAGTTTCGAGTAAGCTGAGCGCGGCGGCATTCATGGGGAGCGGCAATACTGAAAGAGGAGAACGGGCAAAAATGGGGGATCTCAAAACTGAAAGATCTCATTGCAATAGGTGTTTGAACGTAACGAACAATGAGCTGCTTTTTGAACGCGAAAGAATTTGGGAAGACCGTGAGGGCGACAGGTGGCGTAGGGTTCGCTACCAAATGCTGTTATGTCGCGGCTGTGAAACCGTAGGCTTTCGTACCGTTTCTATAGATAGCGAAGCAATCAGTCCAGAGGGAGAGCCGGAGCCTATTTTCACTTACTACCCGCCCGAAATCTCTCGGCGAGAGCCAAGCTGGTTGCACGACCTTTGGGTAAAATACAATCAGCCGGTTCTTCATAATCTGCTTGTCGAGGTATATACCGCACTGCAACAGGACTTGCGCACACTCGCCGCTGCTGGTGTGCGTACGATCATCGATACTGCCATGACCACGAAGGTCGGCGATAAGGGAACTTTCGGTGCGAGCCTAAAAGAGTTTGAGCAAAAAGGATTTATCGCCCTGAATCACGTCGAGTTCCTAAAAAACACGCTCGACGCGGGGAGCGCCTCAGCCCATCGGGCGTTTACGCCATCGCGCGATGATCTTAACCTCCTCCTAGACATCGCGGAAAATCTAATCGAGGGCGTATTCATTTACCCTGAGCGGATGAAAGATTTTTCTAAGCGCGTGCCTCGGCGCAGAAGGAAAAAGTAGGCGCAGAAAGTCTTCGGGGCCGAATCGGCGTCATGGCTCGACGGAGCGGACAAGTCAATTTAAGCGCGCGGCGACCCGGCCCTTGAACAAAGTGGCAGGCAGGGCGGAGTCTGTCAGGTGGGCCGCATGAAACTTCCCCACGCCGCCGCGCTCGCCTTGGTCGGCTGGTATCTGATGCTGCCGCCGAAGCAGGACATCCAAGCGCCGATCGCCAAATGGAGAATCGTCGGCAACTATGACAGTGCCGATCAGTGCTTCACCGATAAGGCATGGTACGTCGGCCATGCCGAACTGCGCGCGATCCAACGGAGAAAAGCGGGGCTACCCCCATAGACGACCCCGACAACGAGGCTCAGTGCATCGGCACCGACGATCCGCGCCTCAAGGAAGGGTAGAAATAAAATGGCTCAACAGAAATGTCAGCGCGACGGGTGCGAGCGAGAGGGCAAGGTTCGGTCGCTCGCGGATCATTCCCAAAACTGTAAGTGGACCTACTATCTTTGTGACCAGTGCGATCAACTTCTTCAAGATCACGAGAAGATCGCGATTGCTCGTGCCAAGGGATCGCGCAGTTGAAATCAGGACAAGGTTGAATCCAAAAGTGACAAAATGACTGCACGATATACGCTCAGGGACGAACTCCGCTCTATTCGAGACGCACAATTCGAGACGATTTGGACCTTGCTCGAAGGTCTTCGTAATTCTCGCTTAGAGGAATTTTCCACCGAGCATCGAAAACACGTACCCAGACTATGTTGGAAAATGGGAATTACTTACCAATGTCTTGTAAGAAGGACAGTAGAGATTGCTGATGGAATTCGTCTCGGATGGGATGCGGGCAACATGATCACAGCGGCTACAATGGCTCGTAGTTTGATCGAGACAGCTTCCTTGACCTTTGATCTGACCGAAGGCATCAAGAAGCGAGTGGCGGACAAGGATCTTCAGGCTGTGGACGAACTTGTGAATCAGCGGCTCCTTGGAACCCGTGACGAGAGCCTCTTAGCCAAGGGTGCCGGGTATCCCGCTGCAAACGTGCTGACTCTGATAGACAAGCTCGACAAGTTTGATCGAAAGTTGCACAAGCGCAAGCCGGAAGCAGGGGGAGCGAGAGAGCGATACGACGCGCTATCGGAGTACGCGCATCCAAACTTGCACGGCGTGTTGCACCTGTATGGTCAGATCGACACAAAAAAAGAGTCCGTGAAATTTGGTACGAGCGACGCGCAAAAGCGCAATCTACTTGTGCTCGTGGGGAAAGCGTTTGCGGTTGTAGCCATCGTAGAAATATGTCGGCGGGAGATCATTCGCTTGACGCCAGACATCTTCGCGATCCTGCGGACGCTGCCTAAGGAATCGTAAAGACGCACTCTGCGCTTTGGTTCCGATTATCTCTGAGTGTCAACTTCGGCAGACTCCTCCTACTTCCCTTGCGGTCTTTCCGCGTCCTCCGTTCCCTCGTCAGAGGACTGTCACTGCTTCGTCGGCCTGCGTATCACTTGCAACATCTGGGCAGCCCGGCATGATGCCCGGCTGTTCAGTTGCCGCCCCAACGATCAGCGCCCGTGCCAGTAGCGCAGGTTGTCCGGCACCATCCAGTGCTTGCGCAGGATCAAAAAGTGCGGCGCGCGCCCGTCGAACACGTCCGTGATGATCTGCCCGGTCGGCAGTTCGACCTTGATTTTCTCGCCCCGGAAGAATGGGCGGAAATACGTCATCCCCATCGGGTGCGTGCGCGACGGCGGATTGCGGTCGGGACGCGAGAACATCCACTTCTCGCGACGCTCGCGCATCACTTGCCAGATGAACGAGCCGAACATCATCCCGGCGGCGCGCGGGTTGCGACGCGCCGCGTGGTAGATCGCGTCGTAGGGCTTCTGCGGCAAGTGCGTGTCGATGAACAGCGTCGTGCTGTCGGCGAACGGGGTCTCGATACCTTTCGCCAACTGGTCGCCGATCCAGCGATCTAGCGCGCGCTTGATGCGGCGAATCTTGGCGTCGGTCAACGCCGCGCGAATATCTTTCCAAGTTTGCGCATGCACGCGCGGTTGTCTCTTCCCTGCGAGGTCGAATAACGGCATGCTCAGTTCTCCGTCGCGGCCTTCCGCGTCTCTTCGACTTCGCTTGCTTGCAACACTGCCAGTTTGACCGCCGCCTCTTCGAGCACCTTCGCATCGACGATGCTGTATCGCCGGTAGATGCATTCCGTCTTGTGTCCGACCATCTTCATGGCGGCGCTGCGCGGCACGCCCGCGCGCTCAAGGTTGCGCACCGCCGTGCGCCGCAGGTCGTGCGGCAGCTTACGGATGCCCGCGCGCTTGCAGGCGCCGAGCCATGCCGTGCGGAAGCTGGTGATCGGCTTGCCGCTGTCGTCGTGGAACAGCCACGGAATGATCTCGCCGCGTTCCTTTTCCAACGCGCGGGTCCGCTCGCGCTGGGCGACCAGCACCGCGCGCAACGCCGGAGTCAGTGGAAACTCACGGCCCTCGCCGTTCTTGGTCTCGCCCGAGTCCAACCTGAGCCAGCCGTTCGCGAGATCGAGATGACGTTGCTGGCGCGTCAGCACTTCGCTCGCGACTCTCCATCCGGTCATCCGCGCGACTTCGAGCGGCACGCGCAAATGCTCGGGCAGTTCGCGGACGATGCGGTTGAACTCGGCGACCTCGAAGAACCCGCTGCGCGCTGGTGACTCGCCGAGCATCCGAATATAGGGAACCTTCTGCATGAGCGGCGAATCGCACCGCGCCGCTA
>CAWGKJ010000003.1:0-504636 GCA_963823115.1 uncultured Alphaproteobacteria bacterium
TGCCGGAGCGCTCTTTCTCGATATCGGCGGGCGCGCCCATGCCGTTGAGAACGATATTGGCGCCGGCGCCTGCGAAGGCGCGTGCATATGCCAACCCGATGCCGCTGGTCGAGCCGGTCACAACCGCGGTCTTGCCTGTCAACGTACCCATTTCATTTGCTCCTGTTTGCCATCGAGGGGGGTTCGGTGCCGTCCCCCGTGAGATCGTAGGTCATCATGGTCTCGCCGGATTGCGGCCGGTCGAGCCAATCCTCGTGGCGCATCGACAGGTGCACGTCGCGCTCGCCCGCGCCCCAGTGCTCGACCATACCGATGTGCGAAAAATCATAATCCTTGGAGGACAATTCGTAATTCTTGCTGCGGTAGATCAGGTGTACCACCGTGACGGTGTTTTCCCGGGCGGACTGGCAAAGAATCTCGACCGACGGATCGTTCTTGAGATAATCGGGCAGCTTGTCGATCAAATCGCGCAGCGCCTTGCGGGTGTTGTGGACCTGCTTGTTCTTGTCGGTGTTCATCCGGGTGCGGCTGGAAAAGCGAATGTCTTTCTCGCGCTCCGCGGCCTCCAGCAGCGAAACCGGCAGCGGCCCGCGCGCGCTGAACAGGTCGACCTGGAAGATCAGGAGATCGTTGGCAATTTCCGCATCCAGCACATAGTCGAGCGGCGTGTTGGAGGCGATGCCGCCGTCCCAGTAATGTTCGCCGTCGATTTCGATGGAAGGAAAGCCCGGCGGCAACGCGCCGGACGCCATGATATGTTCCGGCCCGATTTTCTTGCCCTGCTTCCGGAATTCGAAATTATCGAAATATTTGAAATTGCCTGATGTCACGCCCACCGCACCGACGCTCAAGCGGGTCTTGAGATCGTTGATCCGGTCGAAATCAACCAGCCGCTCCAGCGTCGCGCGAAGCGGCGCGGTATCGTAATAGCTCTGCGACTGCGGGGTGCCTTGCGGCCACAGCGGCGCCGGCGGAATTCGTGGCCGGAAAAATCCGGGAACGCCGAAGGTCGCGATCAGGGCGGCGCTGGTTTCGTTGAACAGGGAGCGGCCGCCGTCGCCGGAGGGGATCGGCCGCCACGGCACCGGTGCGGAAACCATCTCCCAGAATTCCTTGAGCCGCGGCACCCGCTTTTCGCGCGGATTGCCGGCGATGATCGCGGCGTTGATGGCGCCGATCGAGATACCCGCAATCCAGTCCGGCTCGAAATCATGGTGGCACAGCGCCTGATAGGCGCCGGCCTGGTAGGAGCCGAGCGCGCCGCCGCCCTGCAAAACCAGAACGCGCTGCGCTTTCGCGGGCGTCCTCACAGGTGCTGGATCGGAACTATCGGTCATATCGGTCGATCGATTATCAGGAGCGAAAAGCACCGTGGCGGCAGATCGCGACGGCGTCAATCAGCGGGGCGGGGGGATCACGCCGGGTTTATCGCGGGTCCGACGATGCAAGAATCATCGTCCAGAACACCTTGTATTTGGTATTCGGAGCATAGCTGGCGGCGATGCCTAATTTTGTGACACCGTTTTTCAGCATATTGGCCCGGTGCGGGGGCGAATCGCGCCAGCCCGAAAACGCCTCCGCCAGGGTGTGGTACCCGGCCGACACATTCTCCACCGCCAGCGTCGCGGGATAGCCGGACGCATTCAGGCGTTGCGCCAGAGGCGCCTTGACGTCGTGGTCGAGCTTGTTGTGGCTGGCCATCGCCTGCGACTGGGATTCCGCCAGCTTCATGAGTTCCGGATCGACCACCACGCCACCGAGGCCATTGTTCTGCCGGTAAAGCGAAATCATCGAGGCCGCAGCCTGCGGGTCGAGCCTGGCTCCGCCATTGGCCATGCTGAGATACATGGTCGGCTGCTCGGTCGAGGGAATATCCGCCGCGCAGCCGCCCAACAGCAAAAGCCCGATAATCGCGACCGCCACGCGCATGATTCGAAGTTCCCCCAGATTGCCAGCGGGTTGTTGCATACCAACCGTGGCTGAATGGTGAACAAAGGGACAAATTAAGGCGTCGTTCCGGCGTCCGGGTTCCGGGCCTGCGTATCCCGGATGCTCCGGTTCGAGCTATGAGGTCTTGACCGTATGGATTCCGCATTCTGTTTTGGCGCTGCCGCGCCAGCGGCCCGCGCGCGCCTCCTCGTCGGGCGAGGTACGGCTGGTGCAGGGCATGCACCCGACCGACAGATAACCCGATGCGGCGAGCGGATGCGGCGGCAGTTTCGCAAGCGCGTAGATCGCCTCGATCTCTTCGCGCGAGACGTTCGCAAACGGATTGAATTTCAGCCTGCCTCCATCTTGCTCGACGACGGGAATCGCGGCGCGGAGGCCGCCCTGAAATCGCTTGCGCCCGTTGATCCAGGCGCTGAATGGCGCCAGCGCGCGCGCCAGCGGCTCGACCTTGCGGATGCGGCAGCAGGCGTCGGGATCGGCGAACCACAATTCGCGATTCCGATCCTCGCGCGATAGTGTCTCTTCAAGCGGCCCGATCGAGCGAACATCGCGCAAACCCAGCGTCGCGATCAGCGTGTCGCGATAGGCCAGCGTCTCCTCGAACAGCCAGCCGGTATCGAGAAAGATCACGGGTATGGCGGGATCGACGTCGGCCATGACCTTGAGCAGCGCGGCCAATTCGGTGCCGAACGACGAGACCACGGCGAGACGATCGCGGCCGACGGTCCGCAAGGCGGCGGATATGATCTCCGCGGGCGAGGCATTACGAAGCGCACGATCAAACTCGCCGGCCGCCGGCAAGTCGTCTGCCGACCGTTCGGATGACACCTGATCGGCGAGAGCATTCACTGGCTGGCACTTTCCGAATGGCGCAACTGCATCCGCCAATGCAGCGCGGTGATGCGGCCATCGCCGGTCGGCTGGTAAAACACCGAGTAGCGCTTTGCCGTGTCCGCGAAAGCCTCCGCGTCGGCTTCCTTTTTCACCTCAAACGCATCGAAGCCGGCGCGAAGCATGAATACGAACTGATCGCGCAGCACCTGGCCGGTCACGCGCAATTCGCCGCGATAGCCGTGACGTTCCCGAAGCAACCGCGCCTGGCTGTAGGCGCGGCCGTCGCGGAAGGTCGGAAACACCAGAGCGACGACGGCAAGCCGGCCGAGATAGGCCACGAGATCATCGACGTCGCGATCGTTCGGCCAGATCACGCCGGTCTTTCCGGCGCGGCGCAAAACCGCCTTCGGATCGGCGAGAAACCGTGCGGCGGAAATCAGGACCGCGCCCTCCGCCGGAACTTCGGCATCGTCAGCGACACGGACAAACGCGTCGCCCGTTACTCTTGCATTCTTAACGAGTGGCATAGACCCGCTCCCTGAAAGGCTCGACGCCGAGCCGCTTCACCGTGTCGATGAACAGCTCATCGGGGCGTGCGCGCAGCGCGAGATAGGCTTCGACGATATCCTCGATCACATCGGCGACCTCGCCATAGGGCACGGCCGGGCCGATCAAGTTGCCGAGCGCGGCGTTCTCGTCGGCGCGGCCGCCGATCGTGATCTGGTAGAATTCCTCGCCGTTCTTCTCGACGCCGAGAATGCCGATATGGCCGATGTGATGATGGCCGCAGGCGTTGATGCAGCCGGAGATATTGATGTGCAGCCGCCCGATCAGGTTGGCGGTGTCATGGTTGGCAAAGCGGCGCGTCAACTCCTGCGCGATCGGGATCGAGCGCGCATTGGCAAGCGAGCAGTAATCCAGCCCCGGGCAGGCGATGATATCAGACACCAGATTGACGTTTGGCGTCGCGACGCCGATCTTGTCGAGCGCCTTCCATAGCGCCGGCAAATCGCGTCGCGCAACATGGGGCAGCACCAGGTTCTGCTCGTGACCGACGCGAATTTCGCCGAAGGAATATTTGTCGGCGAGACCGGCGATCGCGTCCATCTGGTCGGCGGTGGCGTCGCCGGGCGGTCCACCAACCGGCTTCAGCGACAGCGTCACGATCGCGTAGCCCGGCACCTTGTGAAGCGCGACCGAGTTCCTGCGCCATGCCTCGAAATGCGGATCGTGCGCCGCCTTCTTCAACTCTTCCGGCATGTGCGGCAGTTTTTCGTACGCCGGATAGGTGAAGCGCGAGCGAATGTCTTCGACCACGGCGTCGTCCAGCTGCAGCGCGCTGTCGCGCATCTGCAGCCACTCGCGCTCGACCTCCTGCGCGAATTTCTCGATGCCAAGCTCATGCACCAGGATCTTGATGCGGGCCTTGTAGATGTTGTCGCGGCGGCCGTATTGATTGTAGACGCGCAGGATCGCCTCGACGTAGCTCAGGAGATGGCGGCCCGGCACGAATGACTTGATCGTCTTGCCGATGAACGGCGTACGGCCAAGTCCGCCGCCGACCAGCACCTCGAAGCCGGTCTCGTCTTCTGCGTTCCTGTGCAGGCGCAGGCCGATGTCGTGCACCTTGATCGCCGTGCGATCGTGCTCGGAGGCGGTGATGGCGAACTTGAACTTGCGCGGCAGGAATGAGAATTCCGGATGCAGCGTCGAATATTGCCGCAACAGTTCGGACCAGATCCGGGGATCCTCGATCTCGCCCGGCGCAACACCGGCCCATTGATCCGAGGTGATGTTGCGGGTGCAGTTGCCGCTGGTCTGCATCGCATGGATGCCGACTTCGGCGAGATCGGCCAGCGCGTCAGGCAGCTCGGCGAGCTTGATCCAGTTGAACTGGATATTCTGCCGCGTCGTGAAGTGGCCGTAGCCGCGGTCGTAACGCCGCGCCACATGTGCCAGCCGCCGCATTTGCTCCGACGACAGCGTGCCGTAGGGGATCGCGACCCGGAACATGTAGGCGTGCAGCTGCAGATAGACACCGTTCTGCAGCCGCAACATCTTGAATTCGTCCTCGGTGAGCTCACCCGAAAGCCGGCGCTTCACCTGATCGCGAAATTCCTCAACACGCTCGTTGATCAGCGTGTGGTCAAGTTCATCATATGCGTACATGTGAGAGGAGCCTTATGCCGGAACCGGAAGATCGATGGTGACGCCCTGGAACCTGATCTTTTCGCGCAGATTGACGGGCTTGATCTTGCCGGAGTCCTTGATTTCGACCGGCGCAATATAAGCCCCGACCGCGCCGACGTCGTCGGCGGTCGAATTCGGCGAGCAGCACGCGGGCTTCTTCAGCGGCACGCACGACCACAGCGTCGGACAAATCGGTCGACCAGCCCTGTGCGGCGGTCCGATAGATCACGGCGCCATCCCAGGTCCGGTTGGCGGTGACCATCGAGGGACCTGTTATCTTTATCTTTTGTTGCAGCGGAGATGTCATTCGGCAGCCACCTGAAAATGAGAGACTAGTTGAGCAAGTTCGGAATCGCGCCAGGGCGCGGAGTGAGCGACCACGTCGCCAATGATGAGAATGGCCGGACCGCCGTCGATCCGTTCGATCAGATCGGGCAATTCGCCGAGTGCGCCGACAGCGGCTTGCGCATCCGGCCGCGTCACGCGCGCGAACACGCCGACCGGGGTTTGCGGCGAGCGTCCCGCGGCTAACAATCCAGCGCGGACCGAGGGCGCCGCGGTCATTCCCATATAGACGACGACCGTCATCTTCTCGTCCGTCAACGTCGACCAGTCGACGGCTTCGGCGTCCCTGGCCTTGTGCGCCGTGAGGAAGGTGATGCGCAGCGCCTCGTGGCGGAGGGTCAGCGGCACTTCGAATTGCGCAGCGGCGCCAAGGCCCGCGGTTATTCCGGGCACCACCGAATAGGCGACGCCGGCCTGCCGCAACGCTTCGACTTCCTCGCCGCCGCGGCCGAACACAAGGGGATCGCCGCCCTTCAGGCGCACCGCGCGCCGGCCGGACTTCGCGGCCTCGATCAGCAGTCGGTTGATCGCGTCCTGGCCGATGCCGGGCTTGCCGACGCGGCGGCCGACGCGAATGCGCGCAGCGTCGCGGCGCGCGCGATCGAGAATCTCGGGTGAGACCAGTTCATCGTACAAAACAACATCGGCGTCCTGCAGCGCGCGCAGCGCCTTGACGGTCAGCAAATCCGGATCGCCCGGCCCCGCACCGACCAGCGTCACCCTGCCCTCGGCCTGGCCTGACGCGAGCGCGCCGGCAAAGGCAGAGGCGTCGGGAATCTCTTTCAGCGCTGTCTCAGCCTCATCTGCGCGCCCGGCGAGAACCAGCGCGCCGATCCGGCCATCGACCACGCGCTCCCAGAAACGGCGGCGCAACGGAAATTCGGGAATGCGGCCATGGATCGTCTTGCGCCAGCGGCCGATAAAACTGGCGAGATCGCCAATTCGAGCGGGCAGTGCAGCTTCGATGTGCTCGCGCACGCGGCGCGCCACCACCGGCGAGGCGCCGCCGGTGCCGACCGCAACCACCACGTCACCGCGATCGACGACGGCGGGAAAGATGAAGGTCGAATGCGCGAGATCGTCCATCACATTGACGGGCAAGCCGACCGCCTTGGCCCGCGCCGACATCGCTGTCCCGACGTCGCCGGCGCCCGCGCAGAGGATGGCAATCACGCCTGCGAGGTCGGCTGCCAGGGGATCGCCTTGGGCAAGCTCGATGCGTGCCGCATCCGCAGCCTCTAACCCGCTCACGTCATGATTGCCGTCGGTCACGTACCAGCGAATGCGCGCACCCGCCGCCGCCAGTACGCGCAGCTTCGCCCGCGCCAGATCGCCGGCGCCGACAAGCAGCACGGAACCAACTTGCAGATCGAGAAATACCGGCAGGAATCGCATGCGATGCTCGCTCCCCCAACTTTCGGGGTTGACTGGAATTATTTTCTATATATGTCTCGTTCGATGGCAGTAAAGAGAAAATTATTTCTTCTCTGCCGCGATGAGACTATAGAATTTTCTCCTCCGGAGGCCAAGGGCCAGAGATGCATCTTCTCAACGGCGATCACGCAAAAGACCGGTTGGGTCAGGCGAGCCCGAATGCGGGACCTCTGGCCCGGCAAATTTCACTCCATCAGCGCGCCTTCGAGCCCAGCATGGATCACCTCGACGCGCTCGAGGCGCAGAGCATTTACATCTTCAGGGAAGCCTTCGCGCGGCTGAAGAAGCTGGCGCTGTTGTGGTCGCTCGGCAAGGATTCCAACGTGATGATTTGGCTGGCACGGAAGGCCTTTTTCGGCCGCGTGCCCTTCCCCGCCTTGCACGTTGATACCGGCAAGAAATTTCCAGAGATGTACGCGTTTCGCAATCGCTACGGCACGGAGTGGGAGCTCGATCTCAGGATAGAGCCCTGCCCCCCGCTGGAGACCATCGACCCGACCTTACCGCCGGCCGCGCGATCGGCCGCGCGCAAGACCGATGGGCTGAAGCTCGCACTAGCCAAATATGGCTTCGATGGATTGATCGCCGGCATTCGGCGCGACGAAGAGGCGACACGCGCCAAGGAGCGGGTGTTCTCGCCGCGCGGGACCGAAGGTGGATGGGATGTGCGCGATCAGCCCCCGGAATTCTGGGACCAGTTCAACGCCTCGCCGCCGCCCGGAGCGCATCTGCGCATTCACCCCATCCTGCATTGGACCGAGGCCGACATCTGGGCCTACACTAGGCGCGAAAACATCCCGATCATCCCGCTTTACCTGGCGAAAGACGGCAAGCGCTATCGCTCGCTGGGCGACGCCGACATCACCAATCCGGTGGTCTCGACCGCGTCCAGCATCGAGGAAATCCTGATCGAACTCGACGGCACCAAGGTGCCGGAGCGCGCCGGGCGCGCACTGGATCACGAAACCGAAGACGCCTTCGAGCGGCTGCGCGTCGCCGGCTATCTCTGAACCGCCATTGAGTTGAGCGCACCGATGAACATGATCGTCCCCGCAAGCGTATCAGCGACGCCGAACGGCACCACCCGCCCGCAGGTCCGCATCGTCATTGTCGGCCATGTCGATCACGGCAAATCGACCCTGGTTGGACGTCTGTTACACGAGACCGGCAGCCTGCCCGAGGGCAAACTCGAAATGCTCAAAGCCGTCAGCGCGCGACGGGGTATGCCGTTCGAATGGTCGTTCCTCCTGGATGCGCTGCAGACCGAGCGTGACCAGGGCATCACCATCGACACCACGCAGATCAGGTTCCGCACCGGCTCGCGCGACATCGTGCTGATCGACGCGCCCGGCCACGCTGAATTCCTGCGTAACATGATCACCGGCGCCTCGCAGGCCGACGGCGCGGTTCTGATTATCGACGCGCTGGAAGGCGTGCGCGACCAGACCCGTCGTCACGGTTATCTGCTGCATCTCCTCGGCGTCAAACAGGTAGCCGTCGTCGTCAACAAGATGGACCGGGTCGATTTCAGCGCGGCGCGATTTGGCGAGATCAGCGACGAGATATCCGCGCATCTGATCGGTCTCGGTGTCACGCCGTCGGCGGTGATTCCAATTTCGGCGCGCGATGGCGACGGTGTCGCCGAGCGCACGCCGCGGATCGGCTGGTACGATGGCCCGACCGTGGTCGAGGCGCTCGATGCGCTCGAGCCCGCGCGCCCGCTGGAGCAGCTTGCGCTGCGCCTGCCAGTGCAGGCGATCTACAAATTCGACGACCGCCGCATCGTCGCAGGCCGTATAGAATCCGGCAGCCTTTCGGCTGGCGACGAAATCGTCATCATGCCGGCCGGCAAGATCGCGAAAATCACGACCGTCGAGGGCTGGCCGGTGACTCCGGTCACGGGCACGCAAACCGCCGGACGATCGGTCGGCATCACGCTCGACCGCGAACTGTTCGTCGAACGCGGTGACGTGATCGCCCACGTTGGAGATAGCCCGCGCGACACGCGTCGAGTTCGCGCCCGGATTTTCTGGCTGCATGACAAGCCGCTAACCCGGGGCGATTCGATCCTGGTCCGCCTCGGCACACGGGAAGCCCGCGCCACGGTGGTTGCGATCGAGAAAGCCGTCGATCCCGGCGAACTGTCGAGCGTGGAGAACAAATCCATTGCGCGCAATCACGTGGGCGAGATCGACATTTCGATGGCGCAGCCCATTGCTGCCGATCCCTACACCGACAATCCGCGCACCGGACGGCTGGTAATCGAGGTCAAGGGTCGCATCGCCGGCGGCGGGCTGGTGCTGTCGGTCGATACCGGCCAGCGCGCGATCCCCGTCGATATCGTGCCGGTGGAATCCGCATTGCGTCTCGACGAACATTCGGCGCGCTATCGCCACGGTGGCGCGGTGATCTGGCTGACCGGCCTGCCGGGCGCTGGAAAATCGACGCTGGCGCGCGCGCTGGAACGCAGGCTGTTCGAAAATGGCGGTTCGCCGGTGCTGCTCGACGGTGACACGCTGCGCGCCGGCCTCAACAGCGATCTCGGCTTTTCCGCTTCTGATCGCAGCGAGAACATCCGGCGCCTTGCCGAAGTCGCAACCCATCTCGCCCGCAACGGTCACATTGCTGTCGTCGCCGCGGTTTCGCCGTCGCGCGAGGATCGTGCCGCGGCACGCCGCATCGCCGACATGCTGTTCCGCGAAGTCTATGTCGCGACGCCGGCCGAAGTGTGCGAGAGCCGCGACCCCAAGGGCCATTATGCCAAGGCGCGCGCCGGCGCATTGCAGGCGTTCACCGGTATCGGCAACGACTACCAGCCGCCCACAGGCAGCGAGTTGACGCTCGACACCTCGGCACGATCCGTCGCTGAGGCGACCGACGAGATCGAACGGATGCTGGCGAGATCAGGCGTTCTGTTCGGCGAACTGGTCGACCTCGCCGCCAATATCTGAGTGTTCCCGAGCCCCTTCATAATGGGCAATTCATTGCCGCCAAGGGCCTTCTCACGGCCCCGGCTTTAGGGCTAAAAGGGCTCCGAACAAGGCCCTTTACGGGGCCGTTTTTGTCGTTGTCCCCCTGAAAACTGCGCCTTGCCGCGGTCTCTCGTGAGAAAAATCCCAACATGAATCGTATCGACGCCCACGGATTGAAAATCGCCCCCGTTCTGTTCGATTTCATCGCCAAGGAAGCGACGCCCAAAACCGGAATTTCCCCGGACGCTTTCTGGGCTGGGCTCGCCGCCATCATCCGCGATCTCGCTCCCAGAAATCATGAACTGCTCAAGGCGCGCGACACCTTGCAGGCGAAAATCGACGGCTGGCATCGCGCCAACAAGGGCAAGCCGTTCGACATGAATGCGTATACCGCATTCTTGAAAGAGATCGGCTATCTCCTGCCGGAGCCTGCGACGCAAAAGGTCGAGACATCGAATGTCGACGAAGAAATCGGCAAGATTTGCGGGCCGCAGCTCGTCGTTCCCCTCACCAATGCGCGCTACGCCCTGAATGCCGCCAACGCGCGCTGGGGCAGCCTCTACGATGCATTTTACGGAACCGACGCGATACCGCACGACGCCAGCGAGGGTGCCAAGGGCTACAGCAAGGCGAGAGGCGACAAAGTCATCGCCAAGGCAAAGAGCCTTTCTCGATTCCGCCGTCCCGCTGGCGACCGGAAGCCACACCGATGTGACCTCCTACAGCATTATCGCCGGCCAGTTCGCCGTCAAACTGAAGAGCGGCAACGCCACCGCGCTGAAATCGGACGCGCAATTCGCAGGCTTCCAGGGCGATGCCGCGGCGCCGAGCGCGATCCTGTTGGTCAATAACGGCATGCATATCGAGATCAAGATCGACCGCGGCCACACGATCGGCAAGGACGATCCGGCCGGCGTTGCCGACATGATCCTGGAGTCGGCGGTCTGCACCATCCTCGACATGGAAGACAGCGTCGCGGCGGTCGATGCCGAAGACAAGGTGCTGGTCTATCGCAATACGCTCGGCCTGATGAACGGCACGTTGTCCGCCGACTTCGAGAAGGGCGGCAAGACGCTGAAGCGCGCCCTCAACCCCGACCGCATCTACAAGACGACGGACGGCAAGGGACTCACGCTGCACGGCCGCAGCCTGCTGTTGATGCGCAATGTCGGCCATCACATGTTCACCGATGCCGTACTCGACTCGAGCGGCGCCGAAATTCCGGAAGGCATTCTGGATGCCGCCGTCGCCGGCCTGCTCGCGATCCACGATCTCAAGGGCAACTCGAAAATGCGCAACAGCCGCACCGGCTCGGTTTACATCGTGAAGCCGAAGATGCACGGCCCCGACGAGGTCGCGCTGACCTGCGAGCTGTTCGGCAGGGTCGAGAAGATGCTGGGGCTGTCGGAAAACACCATGAAAGTCGGCATCATGGACGAGGAGCGCCGCACCACGGTCAATCTCAAGGCCTGCATCCAGAGCGCCTCGAAGCGCATCATGTTCATCAACACCGGCTTCCTCGACCGCACCGGCGACGAGATCCATACCTCGATGGAAGCGGGCCCGATGATCCGCAAGAACGACATGAAGGCCCAGCCCTGGATCAAGGCCTATGAAGACTGGAACGTCGACGTCGGCCTGGTCGACGGCCTGCCTGGCCATGCCCAGATCGGCAAGGGCATGTGGGCGGCGCCCGACAAGATGGCGGACATGCTGGTGCAGAAGATCGGGCATCCGCAGGCCGGCGCCACCACCGCATGGGTGCCTTCGCCGACCGCGGCGACGCTGCATGCGCTGCATTACCATCAGGTCAATGTGCTGGCGCGCCAGCAGGAACTGGCCAAGGGCGGTCCGCGCGCCAAGCTGTCCGACATCCTCACCATCCCGGTGTCGAAATCGAACTGGGCGCCCGATGATGTGAAGCAGGAGATCGACAACAACTGCCAGGGCATCCTCGGCTATGTCGTGCGCTGGATCGATCAGGGCGTCGGCTGCTCCAAGGTGCCCGACATCCACGATGTCGGCCTGATGGAGGACCGCGCCACTTTGCGAATCTCGAGCCAGCATTTGGCGAACTGGCTGCATCAGGACGTCATCACCAAAGAGCAGGTGATGGAATCGCTGAAGCGGATGGCGGTCGTGGTCGATGGCCAGAACAAGGGCGATCCGCTGTACCGGCCGATGGCGCCCGGCTTCGACGGTGTCGCCTTCAAGGCGGCCTGCGACCTGATCTTCAAGGGACGCGAGCAGCCGAACGGCTACACCGAATTCATCCTGACGGCGCGGCGCCGGGAGGCCAAGGCGGCGGGCTAATCGTTGGTGCTGGTACTCACTTTGCTGATCGCTCACCGGAACGTTTAAACAGCCCGTCCGTTAACGATCCAGCTCAACGCAAAAAGGAGATGGCGATGGATTGGAACAGGGTTGAAGGTAACTGGAAGCAGTTCAAGGGTGTCGCGAAGGAAAAATGGGGCAAGCTCACCGACGATGATCTCAACGTCATCGAGGGCCGCCGCGAGCAACTCGAAGGCAAGCTGCAACAGCGCTACGGCTTTGCCAAGGACCAGATCCACCGGGATGTGGATGACTGGTTCAAGACGCTGAAATAAGTCTGCGCCGTCAGAAAATGGAGAAGCCCCGACATCGCCGGGGCTTCTTTTTTATCGCGTCCGGGCGCCTGCCGGGACGGCCGGTTGTTTACCGGCGGCCCAATCACTCCGCCGCCACCACCGGCACCCGCTGATAGCGCGCGCGGATCTTTTCCGAGGCAGGCGACAAATTCAACGACGCGCCGCGTTTGTCGGCGCCGCGACCGGCGACCATCAGCCCATTGGCACCGGCAACGATGTCACCCCTGCGAAGGGTCGGGTCGTTTTCGATTCTGACCTTCGCAAGACCAATCTGGTCGGTGCCGTTGCAGGTGCAGCCCGCGACGAGTTCGTTGCGATAGCGAAACGCATTCGGCAGCTCGGAATACGGCTTTCCGCTCTCAGTGGCCGCGTTGTCGATATTGCTGCCGTAGACCACCCTGGTTTCGCTCGCCGGGCAGAAGCTGTTGCAGGACGCCGCCCGGCTTTGCGCGTCGGATGCCACTATCGGGAAGTAGCGCCCGTCGCAGGTGCGCACGCAATAGGCTTGGGAGCCGCCGTAAGAGCTTGGGCGTGGAAGCGACGCCGGGTCTTGTGGAACGCCAAGACCGCCCTCGCTCGCAAACGGCAGCGGGATTGATGGGGCCTGCGGCCGGCCGAATGCGCCGAACAGCGTGGAGAGAAAGTCTTCGGCGTGCGCGGCGGGGGTCAGGGTCAGCGCGCACAATACCGCTGCCGCGCCCAACGCCGCCTGTCTGACCGATTTCCTGAACATGTTGTCCTTTCGGGACGACGTTGCGTCCGTCAATACAGCGACGACATCGAAAGGCTCGTCGCCTGACGGCCCGAGGGCAATGTCGTCACAACGGGACGTAGCGGCGCTGCGGTCGGCCGAAGGGTGATCGTGCCCCTGGCTTCCACCCCTCTGGCATCGAGGTGCGGCGAATTCTTCGGCATCACCACGACCTTGGTGCCGACGTCGACGCGGCTGAACAGATCGGTGACGTCTTCATTGGTCAGGCGGATGCAGCCCGAGGAAACGAACTTCCCGATGGTCGAGGGATCGTTGGTGCCATGAATGCGATATTCGCTGGAGCCGAGATACATGGCGCGCGCTCCCAGCGGATTGCCTGGACCGCCCGCCACGAAGCGCGGCAGGTAAGGCTGGCGCGCGATCATTTCCGCCGGCGGATGCCAATCCGGCCATTCGGCTTTCCGGCTGATGGTCTGCACGCCGGACCAGGTAAAGCCCTCGCGGCCGACGCCGACACCGTAACGGACGGCGCGGCCCTGGCCGAGCACGTAGTAGAGTGCGGTATTACCGGTATCGATGATGATGGTGCCGGGTGCTTCGCGGGTATCGAAGGATACGATGGCGCGCCGCAGCCGTTCAGGGACTACGCCGCTACCGTCATCGGTCATGAGATTATCGGACGGAAATGCGCTTTGGGGCGCGGGCGCGTAGCCGAGGGCTTGCGCACTCGCCGCGCCGGAGAAGATTGCGGGCGACAGTACCAATGCCGCGCCAAGGATTAGCGCGCCGGTCGTGCGTAACGGTAACCTGCGGTTGCCTACGAATATCTGTGCCATGACCTGCCCCGTTCGGTGCGCATCACGTCGATGCTCTCGAAAGAAACGCGACCAGGGTTCCGCGGTTCCCTCGCAACCGAAAAGAATTGGCTGTCACGTCAAGCCCGTCGCCCCACGCGAATTCTGCAATGGAACTTTTGGAAGCCACGCGGGTTCTGTTTTCAGAGTCCGGTTCATAGCGCGGGGAGAGCCAATTGCGTGTCCTTCCCAAATGCGCCGATTGGTACACCGCTGCCTGACAGCGCGAGCGACTTTTCGCCCGTTGTTCGGCCGTGCGGAGATTGTTGCCTTTGCGCTGGTCGCGCTCCTGATCATCTGCGTTACTGCCGTTCTGTACGTTGCAAAAGCGTTCTTTCTCCCGGTTGTGGCGGCATTCGTGGTTGGCACCATGTTGTCACCGGCCGCCGGATTCCTCGAGCGGCATCGGATTCCCCGCGCGGTTTCGGCGGTTCTGGTCGTGACCGCGGTTGGCGCCGCCGCCATTTTCATCGTCGGCCTGATCTCTTCCGCTGTGATGCAATGGAGCACGCGACTACCGGAGCTGGGATCTCTGCTCAGGGAAAAACTCCATGTATTCGATCGGCCGCTCGCGCTCTGGCAGCAACTCCAGAGCATGTTCGGCGGATCCGACGTGTTCTCGACCGTGCCGTTCCAGATGCCGAAATTCGAATGGGTGCAGCCGACAGTCGAATTCCTGTCACCGACCTTCACCGAATTTCTGCTGTTCTTTGCAACCCTGGTGTTGTTCGTCGCGAGCTGGCGAGACCTGCGGCGCGCGCTGATCATGACTTTCGCCGGTCATGCCGCGCGGCTGCGAGCCTTGCGGATTCTCAACGAAATCGAGGGACAACTCGGCGGCTACCTGCTCACCGTGACGATGATCAATCTCGGCGTCGGCACCGCGACCGGCATCATTTGCGCCATCACGGGCATGCCCAATCCCGCCGGACTAGGCGCGCTGGCCGCGACGCTGAATTTTTTCCCGATCATCGGTCCGGTCGCGATGTTCGTGATCCTAGCGGTCGTGGGCATCGTCGCGTTCTCCACAGTCGGCGCCGGCCTGATCGCCCCGCTGGCTTTCGTCGGGCTCACGTTCGTTGAAGGTCATTTTGTCACACCGTCCATTATCGGCCGCCGGCTCGAGCTTAACGCGCTCGCAGTGTTCATTGCGCTGGCATTCTGGACCTGGCTGTGGGGACCGATGGGTGGGTTCTTGTCGTCGCCACTCCTGATCGTCGCGCTCATTCTCAAAGAGCATTTGCGGCCGGCGGAAGCGCCGCAGCTGCCAGCGGCCTGATCCGGGGCTTCGCATCACGGAACTTCCGGCAAAACGAGGCGTTTGTGCCTTGGGACACTTTGGTACACAGGAGCTTTTGATGTCGAGTGCGGATGGCAAAATCGAAATAGGAAATCAGACGGATAAAGCTACTTATGAACGCCTTGAGAAGGATGTAGCTGCCGTGAAAAACGGTATCTCTGCTTTGACCGACCAGATCGGTGACGCGCTCAACAGTTTCGCCGGCATTGCCAAAAAGCAGACCCGCCACAGCTACAAGCAGGCCCGCGCCAATGTCGATTCGACTGTCGACGAAATGTCCGAACGTGGCGGCGCCATGATGGATGCCGCCCAGGACGCGGCCCATTCGATCGAAGAAACGCTGCAAGACGTGATTACGCAGCGCCCGCTGGCAACCGTGGGGCTGGCGCTCGGCCTCGGCTTCCTGATCGGCGCGACGTGGCGCCGGTAGCCGAGGGAGCATTCAAATGTTTCAGCGCATGATCGATGACTTCAAGAACTCGACCGGCACGGCCTTGTGGCTGACATCGCTGGCGGCGGCGGCAGGTTTGGCCTTGTTCGTCATGATATCGTTTCTTTGCGCCGCGGCCTTCGTGTACGTGCTCCAGAGATATGGACTGATCGAAGCCTGCCTCGCCGGCGCCGGTGTGTTCCTTGTTGTCACACTGATCGCGGCTGGCTGCTACGTGGTGCGCAAAAACCGGCTCAAGGCTCACGCAGCTGAGGTCAGGGCCCGCTCCGCAGAGACTGCGAGGTCCGCGGTGCAAACCGCGCTGGCTGATCCGATGCTGGTCGCGGCCGGCATTCAGGCGATCCGCGCGATCGGCATCAGGAAGCTGATCCCGATTCTGGCGCTGGGTGGATTGGCCTTGGGGTTGCTGGCGAGCCGCAACGCTTCCCACGATGAAGCGCCGGCGGAATGATTTCCATGTGTTGATGGTCAGGTGACGCAGCGTCCCGGCTGAAGCCGCTTGGCGACCTCGGTCAAGACGCTGACAACCGGTTCACAGGCCACGGTTGGCTTTTCATTTCCAGACCTCATCAATGAGGGAACGAAAGCGCCATTTCGGACCGCCTGTACGAAGGGAACGCGGACCAGAACCGACGTATCGGAAAGACTATCCAGCTTGAGCGAAATCGTCCGAGTCGGCACATCGGATCGTGCGACGCTGGCCGCGCGGTCCGCCTTGACTGCGCGATTGATGGAGGTTGCGGGCGTGCCTGCGGAATCTTGCAGACCCGCCGAAAGATCGCGGCCCGACGCAAACTGGACGGCGCCACAGGTCAGCGAGATGGCGATCGCACCGAAAATTGCCCATGATGTCTGTGACATGTTTGTTGGTCCCTCGCCCCATGGCGATCGGGGGAACAACGCGACGAAGCCGGCGGGGTTCTCTGAACCCGCCATCACTTAATCGTGTGCAAATAAATATTTGACGGTGGCGGGAACGAGTTCGGGAGCTTGCGCGTCATATTGGCAGCCGGTTATCCCCCCTGCCCCATTGACCGGCGACGTAGGGCGCGGCTGCGGTGATGCCAGTCGCGCCCTGCTTTTTTGCCGTAATATGCGCAAAAACTACTTAACCGCCCCACCAACCGCCCCACCTTTGGTTCGTCACTGGGGACACCACGGTTCGACCGCAATGCCGGCCGTCGAGATTGTGGTAACCGCAAGTGACGAACGAGCTTGCGCGCCTCGATTTGAGATACCCGCCACTCCGCGCGACGATCATGGCTCGCGCGGTCGACCGGACGACTTAGGACGCAAGGTCTTCGATCGCCGCCTCTCTCGAAACCACCCGTATTTCTTGCGGTCTGGACGACTTGGACGACCTGGACCGCAAATAGCTCAATCCTTGTCCTTGGTGCTGATCAGCGCAGCGCTCTCTCGGATATCGGCGCACCCTCCCGCGCATTGCTGGACCTTACCCCGTACCCTCATTCACGTTTTCATGCACGGTTGTCCGGGGCCGTTGCAATGACGACAGCGCATGAACCGACCCGATCAAAGAATATTTTTATCGATTGAGTTAGAGAGCGATCGTCCAAGCCGTCCAAAGTCGTCCAATCCGCTGAGAAGTCAGCACATCGGCGATGGGCTCAAACCGTCCAAAGCCGTCCAGCGGCGTCCGGAGCCGAGGGTCCTAGATCGGCTCTTCCAAAACATTCCGGTAGGATTCCGCGACCAGGCGGAGTTGAGTCCCTGAGTTCCCGACCTCTGCGCGGCCGGCCCGCCTGACAGCACGTCCGCGATAGGCGTGCGGGCGGCGCGCGCCTTCAAATCGCGTTCTTGCCTCAACTCATCGAGCCTTGTCTTGATGTCCGGCCTACGCAAGAGCTTGTTGTGGTTCGCTCGGTTTGGTTCGAAGCCGGCGATGACGCCAAGCCTCTTGCGGATGTTTGTCGTCGAGCACGATCGCGCGGCAAAATCGCTCGGGCTTCGGGTTGCGTAGCGGCTTTCCCATTGCGTCCCTTCCTATGTGCAACATCACGACTGCCGCGGTGGCACAATGATGATTGTGCGCGTGCCCGAATGCCGCCGATCGACCGTGAATCCCTTGTGTTCGAGGAGCGGCTTCGCTCGCTTGATCCGATTGCCGAGTTGGGCCGGCGTCTTTGGCCAGGACCTCGATTTGCGGATTCGCTCAGGCGTCGCCTCGTCCAGTTCGACCTGCAACGCGGCCGGTGTTCCTTCCCACCGTCTTCCGGATGATTTCGCATGATGAAATCCTTGATGGCGACCGCCACCGCGTCGGCCTCGAATGTGTCGTCGACGACGACAGCTTGGTTCTTGCGATACGCCGTCTGAAATTCTCCAGCCTTCCATCCGAACGCCGGCGCCGCGGCCATCGACCATTTTTCGAAATCGGCCATTGAGCCGGGGCGGTCGACTTTGATGCTGTCGATCGCGGAAAGCGCCCGGGAGACGCCCTCAAGAAGAGAGCCGAGGATCCGGCCGCGGACCGACTCGAACTCCATCCAGAAGTCGCTTTCTGCTTGCCGTCGTTCTGGTGGGATGCCGGCCAGGTTGATGACCAGCGAGCGCGGCCGACGTCGGCTTGCTCGGTCAGCGTCGGAATGCCGTTGAGCAAGATCGGCCGCTGCACCGAAAACACCGACTCGTCGCGGTTGGTGTGCAGCGAGCGAGTACGAAAGCCCGCGCCGCTGGCGAGACGACAGAGAGCATCGGGAAGAAACCCGTTCACGTCGCTCAAATTGTCCAATGCGCTGCACCCATGTGTTGGAAGCGGCAAAAACCAGATCCCGCTCATCTTTCGGCGCTGCGCAGATCATCGCGATGTCAGGATCGATCAGCGATCTCAGCAAACGGCAAAGGACGCTCTTGCCGGTGCCCTGGATGCCGTTCACGATCAGGATCGGGAACGGGCTTCCAGGCCGTAGTGCTGCCACCAGCCAGGACACGATCAGTTTGAAATCATCTTCGTTGGCGACATTGATGAACCCGCGCAACCGTTCGATCATGTCGCCGGCTTCCGGCTCCGGCAACGGGCGTGCGGACGCCGACCGAAGGAATTTGATGGCCGGCCGGTCGATAACGCGCCAGCCCTTGGCGGTGATCTCGACGGCGCGCCATGCGTCGTCGCAGAGATCCAGATAAATGTGGCCGTTGCTTTCCCCGACACGAACGAAAGGCTCGTATTGGTGGCCGTCCTCATAAGCCTTGATGTCGAGCGTACGCCGGATGTCTTCGAGCGCCTGGCCGGGCAGAGCCACGCCTGTCTTGCGGTAGTACAGCCCGGATACCCAGCGCTCGAGGCCGAACGACCGAAGGGACCAATTTTCGGCATGCCCATTCACCGGCACCGTGGCATATGTGGCTCCGCCCGGATCGCGCCAGAGCTCTACGCCTTCGGTGTTGATGACAGCGCCGATCACGTCGTCGCGTTGCCGCTTTCGGCGAGGGCGTGGACCGGCTTCACCATTTGCGGGCGCTGCGGATGCAACGAGCTCGGCGGCCCGCTTTTCATCCCAGCCGGCGGATTCCGCGTCGGCCGCGTCCCAGCCAACCGGCACGCCCTTTGGCGGGGCAATGATCGCTACCGATGCGGCGCCAGCTTCTGCGGCCGCGCGGGCCACCGCTTTCGCGAAGGCCAGGCCTGCCGCATCTGCGTCGGGCCATATCGTCACCGACCGGCTGCGCAGCGGTGACCAGTCCGCTTTGTCACAAGACTTGCTGCCGTTGGGGCTTGTGATCGCCGCAAAGGCAAGTAGCAATCGCGCAGCCGCGTCGGAGGCCTTTTCCCCTTCAGTGACCATCACAGGCGCTGAAGGGCGCTCAGCGAGCCGCCGAAGACCGTACAGAGGCCTCGGAGCTGGCCAGCTCGTCCAGCGCCATGACGTCGCGGAATCCGCACTTGATCGCCAGAAGGTCAGCGGCCGAAATTCCTTGCCGTCGGGTCCGTCGAAGCGAGCGACATAGCCGAGCAGCTGTCCTTCCGCATCGGTATAGGTCCACAGCTTGGTCGGCTTGCCGAGAATACGGCTTTTGCCGGGCGCCGGCTTTGCTCCGGGCGGCACCGGGACAATGATTTCCCAATCCGCCGTATCGCTTTTAGATGTGCGGCGTGTGGCTCCATCCACCGGCGCAAAGGGGTCGTTATTATTCATAGGCGTCGATCCCAAGCGCGCCGGCGATCTTCACCGCGGCTTGTCCCTGCGTGAGATGTGGAGGTAAGCCGCCAGCGAGATCAGGTCGCCGCCGGAAGCGTCGATCGCGAAATCCGACCAACGGCCCGTCCTGAGGTTGACCTTGAAGCTGCCGCGGCGCTTGTCGGAGCGCGTCGGATTTGTGGCGACCCATTCCGCGCCCTCGCGGCGACCGTCAGGCAACCAGCGCGGCACGAGTTCGCTTGACGCATTGAGAGACGCCTCGGCGATGCGCCGAAAGGCAATTCTGCGATCGTCCTGTTTCATCATGCTGTCGCTTGGTCCGGCGCGACAACGTCGGAAAGCTTTTCCGAACGAAAACAGGATGTTTCAGTGCTAGTTCCACGTGAAACTATCTCCGGCATGAAGACGAGAGGCGCCGTATAGCCGTCGGGATGTACACCAATGAACGCGCAGACCTTGAGCAGCACACCGATGCTGACCGGCTGTCCGCGCTCGACCCGGCACACCGTCGCAGGCGACACGCCGATGACCTTCGCCGCGGCACGCTGGTCCAGTTTCTTGAGCGAGCGCGTGATGTAGAGCGCGCCTGACAGGAGCCACCACACGACGTTCGGCGAGAGCTCTTTCACCGGACGTGACTTCCCGTCGACAGGATCGATCCCGGCCGCCGCGCACAGCGCGAGGTGTGCGCCTGCATTGATCGGCTTGCCGGCGCGCGCCATCGACGCTTGCCGCGGGGTCACACAGGCATGTTGCGCAACTGCATCGAGATCAGCCCAGGATGAAGCGGTTGATTGCAACGCGTCTGAGAGAGCGCTCACTGTCCGCCCTCCGCGGGGATCAGGCCGCGCGTTCGCGCGACTGAGATCGCCTCTTCCATTGCGACGCTGATCCGGCGGAGATGCTTGACGCTGAGCGAAATGCCCTTGGGACCTGCGCGCAATTGGCCGTCGCCGGTCTCAAACCACTTCCGAAGGTCGATCAGCCATGTACCCTTAAAACTCCTGATCGAAACACGAGCGATCTCGCCGCGGCTGAGAGGCCATTCGGCGATCAGGATCGGTTCAACATCGTCGGCATTCGAGCGAGTGCTGTTGCGCCGCGGCGCGTCTTGTGCGAGTGTCCTCATTGTAATTTTTCCTTTTGCCCGGCCCGGTGCCGGGCTTTTTTTTGAGATGGGCTTTGGCTCGGTTAATCGGTCGGCGCCGTCGCGACCGCAGGCAGCCCGCTCACCCAATTTCGGAGATCGGTGGCAAGGATCAGCGTTCGACGTCCGCGCTTCACAGCGCGGAGCTGACCCGCCTTGATCGCTTCATAGAGCGATGAGCGGCCGGCGCAGGCCACGGTGCAGGCCTGTTCGATCGTGTAAGCCAGGGGAGTCGGCATCACGTCGGTATTCATTTTGGTGCGTCCCTCTGTGTGTGCACGGATGGACGCATGGATACGTGAGCGGACGGGGTATTAAAACGGCGCAAAAACTCACCGCTAGCATTCGGCGGAGCGCGGCTTTTCCAGGCAACAAAAAGGTTAAGCTGGCGATTTTTCGGACAGCACCGGCTAGGGTTTCGTTTGATTTGATGGCAGCCGCGCCAGTTGCGAAGCCCGGCCGCCCATGTCGTTGGCAAACTCGACCAGGTGGTCTCCAGCGTGATCGGCACCCGCGAACCCAGCAATGCATTCCTTGCCGAGCGCGTAGAAGTCAGTCACGTGCCAATTCTTCACGGATGGCAACTTCTTGCGCCATTCGATGGACGCCTTCGTGACGGGCCCGCCGCCGGCGGACTGTTTTTTGTTGATCAATTTTTGTACGTCGAGAAAGCGCCTGGCTATTTCTTTCGCCGCTGCTTCCCTTGTCCTGCCGGCGCCGATCAAAGCCTCCAGAGCGAGCGCAACGCACGCACGAGCTCGCCATTCCTCCGCGGGATCCGGCGTGCGTCGGCTACCCTGAGCCAGAGGCGTCAGTAACTCGGTTCGGATGCCGAGGTTCAAATCCTCAATTGCCGATGCCAGCTCAAAGAACCGTTGCGCAAACGGTAGATCGAACCCGCTCTTGCCGAGAAGAGTTACGATTTCTCCTCCCTTTCGCATCCCGATTTTGAAAGTCGATGCCTCGACCTGGTAGGCGCGCACGCAGAACGGCGGGAACGTGACTATTCGCGTTCCAAGCCTTCCTCACCAACTCCTCGGCCTTCTTGTGGCCGGCTTCATTCTCCCGAAATGCGACAAGCGCCTGGGTATAGAGCCAGAGCGCGCTGCCGTCCTCATCATACTGCTTGAGGAGCTTCTTCAGAGCTTCGGTGTCGCCGCTCTTCATCAGGCAACTGGCAAGTTCATAACGGATGCCCTGATTGTCGTTGGGATTCAGTCTCAGCATGTCGCGATAGTTGCTTATCGCGGCGTCAACCTCGCCGAGTGCGTTGAGGGTCGCGGCCAGTCCCGCTCGTGCGCGCATGTAGGGTCTGGTTTCGAGGAAGCCCCAGAAGTGCCCGGCATACTCCTTGAACCCTTTGGGCCCGAGCACGTGCACTCCCGCCTCGACGCCCTTGCGATAGTACTCCAACACCTCCTCGACCGATTTGGCCTCTTCTTCGGCGAGCAGAACATAGGCATCGGTGCAGAGCGGCGAAATCGTAAGCGCCTTGTGGGCGAGAGCGACGCGGGCGCGCGGGCTGGTCTGATCCCATGCTTCGTACATGACCTCCTGCGCTTTGGCTGTCGCATCGTTGGTTCGACGCCCGCCGATCCCCAACATGAAACCTTCCATGGCGCGCCTATCAGGAAGCGTCACAACTGTAGACGTGCCCCTCGAGGAGGGAGCATTGGATTTCTTCCGCCGCCGCTTTTTCGACACTGGCATTGGTCTGCTCCCTTTTCGTGATAAACGACAGGCAAATCGGTTGCGTTCTTGATTGTCGATCTACTTGGCGGCCTCTTGTTCGGCTTTGCTCGGATCATACCAACCCAGCGAGCTAGAGCCAAACAGCAATGACAGGTTCGCGCTTGGCAATTTACTTTCATACGTGAGAATGTCCTTCTCGTGGACGCCACGACCGTCGTACAGACCGCGTCACGATCGAGGATCGTCGTTCTTTCGCATCAGGGAGGTTTCAATGATGGGTCCTACTCGCTTGACCTCGATTCCAAAAGGGATGCTGCCCGTCTACGAGAGGATTGTCGGCTTGTCCGACAACGTTTGCGACACCCATCTGGACTCCGAATACCGGGACTTAGCGCGTGCAATGACCGGAGCGCTGTGCAGGAAGCGCCCGAGCCCACTCACTTCTGGGCAACCGCGAACGTGGGCGTGCGGTGTTGTCTACGTTCTCGGGAGAATCAATTTTTTGGCCGACGGATCGTTTCCACCGCACATTACGACGGCGGACCTTTGTGCCGCATTCGAAGTCGGTGAGAGCACGGTCCACGCTAAGGCGCGCGTAATCGAGGAGATTCTCGGGACTCGGCCATTGGATCCGCAATGGACGCTGCCCAGCCTGGCCGGAAGGAATCCGCTCGTGTGGATGGCAGAAGTGAATGGTCTGCTTGTCGATTTGCGGGACATGCCTCGCGAAGTCCAAGAAATTGCATTCGCAAAGGGACTAATTCCCTACATCCCAACAGATCTTAAAGACTGATTGTGAGCGCAACGGTCGCTGAGGGAGCAAAATGATGGAAGATCGGTTCCTTAAGCGCCTGCGCAAGAAAGCCCGGAAGGGATTGCGGGGTTGGCCAATTGCAACGATTGCGTTCTATGGTCCGAACCTGAGCCAAGCGACAAAGGTCGCTGTTGGGATCGTGCCATCCGAGAATGCAGACGTGGAAGAGTTGCGTGACTGGACAGTGGATCGTGGTGACATCCGTGCTGACCCCGGCATTGCCCGGGAGATACTGGAATTTATCGAGAAGCATCGAGTGCTATCGGTCGCGATGACCGATGACATAATTGGCTGCCCTCACCAAGAAGGGATCGATTACGACGGCGAATGGTGTCCGGTTTGCGAGTTTTGGCACGGACGAGATCGCTTTACGGGGCAACGGGTCCATTGATTTTTGCGAGAAGTCGACATCGCCTCGAGGTAATTGGCAGGTTGCCTCCTTCAGTTGAAGGATGACTTCTTTGGATCAAAACGCGAAGAATAGGGCTGGAAGCCGGGCAGCTCTCGCGATGGCTCAACGATTTGTTGGGAATGATTCGGTTCCATCGGTCGGGGAGCGCTGCATATCTTGTAGCGCCCCGCAAATCTGGCCTGAACGCATACGGCGTGCGTTGGCCGTAGCCTCGGCTTTTCGCCCGAGGCATGCTCACTTGCCCGCCAGAGCATCCCGCACACCGCCGACGTGGTTAGGCGGAGGTGCGCTGCTATCGCCGAGCGCGGCAGGCCTTCTGCTGCCAATCGGTGTGCTGCTTTGACGACGTACGGCGGATGGGCATCCGAGACCTGCTCCGTCGCTGCGTTCCTCAGAAAAGCCAAAGCCGTCCCGGCGGTTAGACCGGGACGGTGAGTGAGTTATAACGAAAGTGGTTGCGGGGAACTGATTTGTTCGAGCGTGAACGTCGTTGAATGATTTCGCGTTTCTCGCGCCGTACGATTGATCGTCGTCCACAGCGGCGACAAAATAGCCAGGACATCGTTCGTGGTTATGTCTCCGAGACGCTTTGGACGGATTGACTTGCATCGTACATCAAGATCGCGCTTCCAATCGGCTTCCGCGGTGCGCCCCTTGAAGCCCGGCAGGATCGATTTCAGATAGGCGTCGGCAAAGGCGCCAAAGGTCTCAGCTGAACCACGCTCGACAACCCGTTCCTTTTTAGGATCCCGGCCATACGCAAGCATCTTGCGTGCGTCTGCCGCCTTCGTTCGAGCCTCCGCCAGCGTAAGACCGGGTCGTTTGGGGCCCTTGGCGGCGCCTAGGCCCAGCTCCCTTCGGCGGCCGCTACCGCGCTCGCGATACATGAACACCCATGCACGGCGCGCGTGGTCGCCCGTCTCGATCGTGAGATAGAGTCCGCCACCGTCGCTATGGCGTCCGGGCTCCGTGGTTGTCTCCGCTTTGCGAGCGGAAAGCTTGTGCAACTGTCTTCCGACCATAGCCGCCCCACCAAACCGCCCCACCATAGGCGGCAGATTACGACGATTTCCGACGGATAGTCACGGATTTTAACGGACTTCCGATTGGCTATAAAGCCTTGTTGCAACAATGCTTTGGCGTATCTCGGCACATCAGCGTGGACCATGATGTATAAACGGCGTGCTTGCGGTGATGCCAGTCGCGCCCTGCTTATTTCAGTCCGAAGATGAAGTGTCGCTAGCATAAGCCAGCCGTTGGCGGCAGCGACCACCACGACCCATCCAGCGCGCCGTGAAGCGCGCCGGAGTTCACTTCGACGCGACGCTTCGGATCACGCCACGCGCGGCGTGCGGTTGCGCGAATTGCGCTGGAAGAACAGCGCCTGGCTGGCGACTGCGGAAACCATCGCGGGCTGGAACGGTTTGGAGATCAGGAACGCCGGTTCGGGGCGCTCGCCGGTCAGGAAGCGCTCGGGATAGGCGGTGATGAACACCACCGGGACCTCGAAGGTGCGCAGCAGCTCGTTGACGGCATCGAGACCGGAGCTGCCGTCGGCCAGCTGGATGTCGGCGAGGATCAGGCCCGGCTTCTTGTTCTTGGCCAGCGCAACGGCGTCGGAATGGGTGCGGGCGACGCCGATCACGCGGTGACCGAGGTTCTTCACCAGGCTTTCGAGATCCATCGCAATAAAAGTCTCGTCCTCGATGATCAGCACATCGGTCGCGATCTCCGCCGCCATTTCGCGGCCCGCGGCATCGGCGAGCTTGCGGGTCTCGGCGACGTCGGTAGCGAGAATGAACGCCACCTCCTCCTCGGAGAACCCTTCCAGCGACAGCAGCAGAAAGGCCTGGCGCGGCAAGGGGGTGATATTGGAAAGACGGCGCTCCGGCGGCATCGGCAGGGTCGCCACGTCGGGATCGTCGTTGAGCGCGACCGAATTCCATATCTGGGTGAACAGCCGGAACAGCCCCGCGCGGGGCCCGTGCTGCTCATCGAGCAGCGAGGGATCCTGAAGCAGGGCTTCAAGCATGGCTCCGACATAGGCGTCGCCCGACGCCTGATTGCCCGTCAACGCGCGGGCATAGCGGCGCAACAACGGTAAATGTTCAGCAACAAGCTGTGATCGGGACATCCCCACTCCATCCGTGTCTTGGGCCAAAGCATCCTGCGGGGTGACCCGGCTCCCCGATAGCTGATTACGCCCGAACGCGAGAAAAGTTCCCCGAGCCGGCGGGAACCTTTCGGCTCGACTTTGAATTAGCTTTCATGCGGAAGGCGCTCGGAATCAAGGATATATTCTTGAAACTGACAGGGACTTAACTCTCGGGGAAGCATGGAACAGGTCATGAAGGATGTAAAGTCTCAAGCCAGCAAGAATGCGGCAACGGGCAAGCAGGGCAGCCTGAGCGCCGAGATTCAGTCCAGAATCGGCCACCAACTTCGCGCCATGTACGACGACGTCGTACGCCAGGGAGTACCGGACCGGTTCGCCGAACTGATCCGGAAGCTTGATGTTCCCGAGCCCGATCCCCAAATGGGATTGACGGGCGATCCAGAAGATGACGGGAGGAACTGATGCCTCTCACAGATTCGCTGCGCGACGACATCCTGGCGGCGGTTCCCAGTCTTCGCGCGTTCGCGATCTCGCTTAGCGGCAACGGCGACCGCGCCGACGATCTGGTGCAGGAAACACTGCTGCGCGCGCTCGCCAATATCGACTCGTTCCAGCCCGGCTCGAACCTGCCGGCTTGGCTATTCACGATCCTGCGCAACCTGTTCCGCTCGGACTATCGCAAGCGGCGGCGGGAGGTGGAGGACGCCGACGGCAGCTATGCCAAGACGCTGAAAACCCAACCGGCGCAAAACGCACATCTCGAGTTCGAGGAATTCCGCGCCGCGCTTGAGCAAACTTCCCCAGGACCAGCGCGAAGCCCTGATCCTGGTCGGCGCCTCCGGCTTCTCCTATGAGGACGCCGCGACGATCTGCGGCTGCGCGGTCGGCACCATCAAGAGCCGCGTCAACCGGGCGCGGTCGAAACTCGGCGCCTTGCTCTATGTCGATGGTGCGGACGATTTCGGCCCCGACAAAACCGTGCGCGCCGTGATCGGCGGCAGCGGCGGCTCATAGTATTTCCCTTAAATCGACGCCGATCGGGTAACTCAACGTTCGTCATTGCCCGATGTGCAGTTGCATGTCTGGGAATCGTCCGTGAAGAACGCGCTTTTCAAGACTGCCTGCATTCTACGGAGAGAAGGAGCATCGCCAGAATGAGACGCAAAAAATCGTTCAGCCACCTGATGAGGCGACGGAAGTTGTAACCGGCTGCGGCGAGGACGGCGTTGTTGGCGTCGCCGTGGCGTCCGGCGAGATAGTTGCGGCCCATTCGGTGCTCCTCCTTGGTATGGCCGATGACGGGCTCGACGGCGGCGCGCCGTTTCATCTCTCGTTTGATGGCCGGCGTCACGCGACGCTTCTGCCTGGACGTGTAGATTTTGAACTTATACCCGGACGGCGCATTGTGGCCGCGGTAACCGGCATCGGCGTGGAGCCGTTCGATCGTGTTGCCGACGAGTTGCTCGATCGCCGGAATGACGGCTGCCAGCGTATGGCCATCATAGGGATTGCCCGGCAGCGCTTGCGCATGGGCGACGAACTGGCCGCCCTTGCTGTGCTTGAGGGTGGTGGCAACGCTGACCTTGACGCCGAACTCGTAAGGCTTGTGCGGCTTGCCCTTGCCGATGCACTCCACCTCGGGCGCGTGCAGGCTGTAGACCTTGGGACCGCGCTGTCCGCGCTCCTGAGCGCGGACACGCCGGGCGAGGCTGAGCAGCGAAGCAAATTTAGCCTCAAGCCCATGATCGCCTTCGATCTTGCGGGCAATGTCCCGGATGATGCGGCCGAGATAGGTCCTGAGCTTGCGCAAAGCCCGGTTGGCGCGCTTGAACTGCTTGGCATGGGCGTAACGCTGATGCCGGATCAGCTCGAACTTGCCGACCCGCGTGTATGATTGCCGTAGCCCCACGCCCAGCTTTTTGGCCAGCTTCACCAGCTTCTCACGAGCCCGGTTCAATAGCTTGGCGTCGGTCGGGAAGGTAATGTTCTTCGGCTGCACCGTGGTATCGACAATGACGCGGGCGAGATCGCCGGGCTTCATCGCGCCAGTTCGGGTTGCGACCGCCAGGCTCTCCTGCAACAGCGCCTGCAGCCGCTCCTCGCCCATGCGGTTGCGCCAGTGGGTCATCGAGGAGCGATCGAGCGGCAGCCGGTGCTGGAAAAACTCTTCCCCGCAGAAGTATTGGTAATACGGGTTCTCGATCCACAGCTCGCACACCACCTCGTCGCTGAGGTTGTAGGTGTGCTTGAGAATCGCAAGCCCCGCCATCAGCCGGGTCGGCAGCGGCGGCCGGCCAGAGCCATCGGCGTACACCGTGCCAAATTTTTCTTCCAGAAACCGCCAGTCGATCGTCCGCGCCAGCTTCACCAGCGCGTGGTCCATGTTGATGACTTGATCGAGCCGCGACCGAAACAGATCCTGCTCGCCGCTCTCGCGCCGCTCCCGTGGCCGCATCGAAATCCCTCCGCTCGATCCCACCTAACGAAGAGAATCACAGCTTCAGATTCGAGGGAATCCCCAACGCGAATTTGCAAGAAAATCGATGCCCAAGCCCCGATTTCCGGCAAATCCAATTGCAACAATTCCGGCGATTTCTATTGCCGGTCAATCGCTTCGGAATATTTCACGGTCGACTACGCATGTTGGCGTGGACCCGGAAGGACGAAGTTGCTTATTGGCGGCATGTTGCCGGAATCAACGTCCCGACCCCGGCAGCCCCGACAATTGTCCGGTTCGGTCGCGCTCCATCATGTCGACCACGGTCTCCATCGGCGCGGTGAGTTCGTAGACATAACTCACATCGGTAAAATACCGTTTCGACACGCCGCCGAGCGCCTCCGGCGCGACTCGGTCGAGAAGGATTACACCGAAATCGCTGTCCTCGCGGCGGGTCGCCGCGCTGGTGTTGAATTCTTCCCAGCGAAAATGGAAAACGCTGTCGGGCTCTTCTCCGGTCACTTCCCAATGCGCTACGATGTGCGGGTGCTTTCCGACCAGCGAAAGTCCCTCGTCAGAATGCGAGGCCAGTTCGAAGAACAATAGCGAGAGACTTTGCGCGGCCCGCGCGCTGACCGCGACGTCGGGACCGTCGACCGCGATCCTCTCGGCATGAGGGATCGCGCGCGCCTCGAACAGGCCTCTCAGTTTCACACCCTGCCACTGGCTTTCGCTGAGCAGCGAAACCACGTTCGACATGGCATGGATACGGCCGATCAGGAGTTCGCGGGCGACATCGATATCCGAACCATGGCGCATCGTGCGCGTCACGATCGACTGGATCACCGCCAGGATGTTCTTGACCCGGTGATTGAGTTCATCGATGACCGCGGTCAACCGGCGTTCGAAGCCGATCCGCACCTGGATTTCGCGACTGAGCCGCAGATTGTTATAGGCGACATAGCCGAACAGTCCGCAAACGATAGCGGTCAGCGCCAGTCCGATGGCGGCCACGATGGCGGCCGTTTGCTGGGCGCGTATCTCGACGTTGGTCTTGGCGTAATAGGCGAGCGACCAGTCGCGGCCTCCGAACGTCACCGTTCTCATCATCGACGGTGCGGGCCCTTCCGGGGCTGCCGTCCTCGATGTGACGATGCCCTGATCGTCCGCGATCAGTTCGCCGTCCACGCTGCGCGGGTCCTTCAGCACCACCGAGAACAGCGACAGATCGTCATTCGCCAGCATCAGCGGAGCCAATTCATAGGAAAACGTCACGAAGCCCGCCGGCGGGGCGTCGCCCTCCTGCTGCACGGGCGCGGCAAGAACGAGGCCGATCGGACCATCCGGGCGCAACAGCGGTATCGGGTCGGACGCCACCGGCTTGCCGTCGGCCATGGCCTGCGCCAGCATCGGTCCCAGAATCGGGTGCTGATCGACGGAGCGGCCAGGAAAAACCATGGTGTCTGCATTGCGGGGTTCGACGTCCATCAATACGTCAATCGGCTGGTCGAGCGACCGCGTATCCAGAGGCTTGTCATCGAAACTGCGGATCGTCGGATTCGAAAATCCCGCGCCCGCAAGTTCCGCACGCGCCGCTTCCAGTTCGTTCGGCTTGAGCCGCGCGATCCAGCTTGCGACCACGAAATCGGTCTTGAAGGCGTAGATCGAGGACCGCAGCGGCTGCAGCATATTGGCCTTGATCACCGAAGGCGCGCGGAACAGGCCGGAGGCGACACGGGCGAGCAGCTCACGCTCGGTCAGCCGATCCTGAACCAGGCTGGCGTGAACGTCGACCGCGCGCGCCAACGCGATCCCTCGACCGTCAGTTCCTGATCGTGGACGCGATAAGCCGCAAGACCGGAGAGCAGAGCCCCGATAAGCGCGATAAAACCGATGATGAAACCCAGCCGAACCACTCGCTTACTCAGAAAATGAGGAGTTGGCGAAGAAAAGGCATCGGCCTCTCCGGACGGCAACGGAGAAAGCAGGATCATCCGTACGCAATCGAGGATATGGGGCACGGGCGCAATTGCGTTTGCCAATCACCGCGGCTGGAGTATTGTTCCGGCGAAGCCGAGAAAGTTTTTCACACGGCTCACATGGCTCGGGCCAAAGTGTTAACGTCACGCATCTCGCGGTGCTACAGCGTTAACGAATCCGTTCAGCCACGCCTTGGCCTGTGCCATCGGACCGAGACCGCCCTTGGCCTCGATAAATCCGATGATGCGGTCGAGGCCCTCGCTCTTCCTGAGATTGGTCATGACAAACGGCCGCTCGCCGCGCATCCGCCGGGCGTCGGTGTCCATTTTCTCCAGCGAGGCGCCGACATGCGGCGCGAGGTCGATCTTGTTGATGACGAGAAGGTCCGACCGGGTGATGCCGGGCCCGCCTTTCGAAGGGATCTTGTCGCCAGCCGCGACGTCGATGACGTAGATCGTAAGGTCGGCCAGCTCCGGCGAGAAGGTGGCGGCGAGATTATCGCCGCCGGATTCGATCAGCACCAGATCGAGATCGGGAAATTTCGCGCGCATGTCGGCGACCGCGGCGAGATTCATCGAGGCGTCCTCGCGGATCGCGGTATGCGGACAGCCGCCGGTCTCGACGCCGGCGATGCGATCAGGCGTCAGCGACCCCGAGCGCACCAGAAATTCCGCATCCCATTTGGTATAAATGTCGTTGGTGATCGCGGCGATGTCATAGCGCTCCCGCATCGCCTTGCAGAGCAGGTCCATCAGCGCGGTTTTTCCCGATCCGACGGGACCACCGATGCCGACGCGAAGCGGGCCGTGGGATTTCGCCATATCAGTTGTTCCCTCAGTTATCGTCGTCGCTGCGAACGCAGGGACCCATAACCACCGGCGCTCGTGATGAAACAAGGTCTCTGCCATTGCTGCCCAACGATAGGCCGCAGCGTATGGGCCCCTATGTTCGCAGGGGCGACGCATTGATATGCGGGGTGCATAGGCCCCCTTCATGGTGTCCAGGTCCAGCGAAAATTATTTTCTTGAAATGTCTTTGCTCGCTTCGGATCGGCTTTCTCGAGGTCGCCCAGCGGCTTTCCGCGTGCATCAAAATAGACCCGGTCGGCTTCGATTTGCAGCGAGCGCTGACCGACCTCGCATTCGTACGGCGCAGCGCGGCCACCACCGAGATAAGTCCACTGGTTGCCGTGGCGCGCGGCGCCGCAAATCACCTCAGAAGGCTTGAGGTTATTCTTGCTAAGCTCCGCCTGGATTTCCGCCACCAGCTTCGGCGCCTTCCCGACAGCAACAAGCACTTCATCGAGGCCGAGACTTCCGCCCGCCGAAGCCGGTGCGCCAGCAAGCGCGAGAAATCCTGCTAATGCCATAGCTGTTCGCTTGGCCCGCCGCATGTCCGAGCCCGTCATGACCTGAACAACCTCGTGTACTGCGTCTCGTGCCGCATGCTGGCGAGGTCGGCGCGAAAGGTCGCGCTGCCGAGATCGTCGAGCGATGCGTCCAGCGCCCGCCCGGCCGTTGCGACGACGACCGGCTCCAGCAGGGCCAGCACGCGCTGGCTGTCGGTTTGCCCCAGAGGGATCAGCCGCGCGCCGGCGGATATCCAGTTCGACGCCAGCGCGTGAAGGAAGGCGTGCATCGTGGGCGCGAGAGGGATCGCATGCGCCGCGCTGACGAGACCGACGGCGACGGGATAGACGATGGTGCCATCGCAATGTGCAAGCATTTGCTCGAGCCCATCGCAATTCCATGCCGCGCGCGCGATATCGACGAAGGCGCGGCCTTGCGCCGAGGTCTCGAGCTGACGCTCGCGCGAGGGCACGAAGGCAGCAGCGAGTTCCGCGATATCCCGCAGCGCCGCCTCGTCGTGCAACGACGCGGCCCGGTGGGCGTGGGCCAGAAACACGCCGTCGCAAAATCCCGGATCCATCCGCGAGCATCGCCGCACAGCCAATCCCGCAAGGATGCCGCGTCGCCGATATCGCCGGCCTCAACCGCCCATTCGATGCCGCTGGAATAGGAGAACGCGCCAACCGGAAAAGACGGCGACAGCCAGGTCATCAGCCGATACAGCGCCGCCGCCTCGCTTTCTTCCATCCCCTCCCGACGCTCGACCGGCGCTACCGCGGCTTCACTTGGTCGCGTCCGCTCGCTCCGCCTTGCTCCGCCGCGGCCTCGCCGGCGAGTTACTTGTGGTCATGAGCATGGGAATGGCCGTGCGTGATGGTCGTGATCGCAATGCTCATCGTGTTGATGATGGTCGTCATGGTGATGACGGTGGTCACCATGATCGTGCGACGAATGATCATGCGCCGCGTGGCGGTGCGGACCGCTTTCCGGCGCAGGCGCATAGAAGGCGTCGGCATAGGCGCCGCCTTCGGGATCGAACGGCGCCTCGATCTCGATCACGCGCGCCCCTAACCCCTTCACCATCGCCTCGATGACGTGATCGCGCCGGATGCGCAGGCCCTTGGCCATGATCTGCGTCGGCAGATGACGATTGCCGAGATGCCAGGCGACCCGGACCAGATGATGCGGATCGTTGCAGCGGATCTCGGCCAGCGGCTCCGGCGCCGCGACCACCTCGATCAGCCGGCCATCGTCGAGCACCAGCGCATCGCCGCCTCGCAGCGCGACCGCGTTTTCCAGGTCGAGCAGGAACTCAAGGCCGCGCGTGCCGGTCATCGCCATCCGGCGCCGGTGCCGGTCGTCGAAATCGAGCACGACGGTATCGGCCGGCGCCTCGCTCCAGCGATGCTGCCCGCGGACTTGCGTGGCGCGGATCATGCGAACATGCTCACAGCTTCTCGACCTTGCCGTCGCTGATGATCTCGATCACGGTCGGCGACGCCTTCAGCGGCGCGGAATATTCGCGCCAGACCTTCATATGCGGCGCCCGGCCATGCGCATTGAGGTCCTCGCGGCTTTCCCAGCGCTCCACCACCACGAACAGATTGGGATCGTTGATGCTGGTGTGGTTTTCATAGGAAATGCAGCCCTTTTCCTTGCGGGTGGCGGCGATGCATTCCTTTGCGCCCTTGATGAAAGCGTCCCGCGATTCCGGCTTCACCTGCGTGGTGGCGACGACATAGATCATGGATCGACTTTCCCTTTGCTTTTTCTTGGATCAGCGGACGTCAACCTTTGCGGGCGTGATGATCTCGATTTTCGGCGGCGCGGACATGCATTTCACGGCGACGCGGCCGAAAGGTCTTCATGTGGTCGGCTTTCCCGTGCGGCGCCAGCGCCTCGGCGTTTTCCCATTGCTCGACGAACACCATCTTGGCCGGATCGGTGACGCTCTCATGCAAGTCATAGGCAATATTGCCGGCTTCTTTGCGGGTTTCCTTGATGCAGGCGATCGCGGCGGCAATGAATTCGGCGCGCGTTTCAGGCTTCACGGTCAGTGTGGCAACAACGTAAATCACTTCAATCCTCCCGGTCTTTTGATGTGGCTTCAAGTGCCGGGAGCAAGCTTAGAACATGAAATAGCGCTGCGCCATGGGCAGCACCTCGGCCGGCGCGCAGGTCAGCAATTCGCCATCGGCACGCACCTCATAGGTTTCGGGATCGACCTCGATTTTGGGCGTGGCGTCGTTGTGGATCATGCTCTTCTTGGAGATGCGGCCGCGGGTATTTTCGACCGCATAGAGCTTCTTGTCGATGCCGAGCTTCTTCGCCAGCCCCGAAGCCACCGCCGCCTTCGAGGAAAACACCACCGAGGAGGCGGTCAGCGACTTGCCGAAGGCTGCGAACATCGGCTGGTAGTGCACCGGCTGCGGCGTCGGGAATGGAGGCGTTGGGATCGCCCATCGGCGCCGCGACGATGGAACCGCCCTTGATGATGCAATCCGGCTTGACGCCGAAGAAGGCCGGCGACCACAGCACGAGATCGGCGAGCTTGCCCTTCTCCACCGAGCCGATCAGCTTCGAGACGCCGTGCGCGATCGCGGGGTTGATGGTGTATTTCGCGATATAGCGCTTGACCCGGAAATTGTCGTTATTGCCGTTGTCCTGCGGCAGCGAGCCGCGCTGCTTCTTCATCTTGTCGGCGGTCTGCCAGGTCCGGATGATGACTTCACCGAGCCGGCCCATGGCCTGCGAATCCGAGGACATCATCGAAAGCGCGCCGAGATCGTGCAGGATATCTTCCGCCGCGATAGTCTCCTTGCGGATGCGGCTTTCGGCAAAAGCGAGATCCTCGGCGATCGAGGGATCGAGATGGTGGCACACCATCAGCATGTCCAGATGCTCGTCGATGGTGTTGCGGGTGAACGGCCGTGTCGGATTGGTCGAGGACGGCAACACGTTCTTCAGGCCGGCGATCTTGATGATGTCGGGTGCGTGGCCGCCGCCGGCGCCCTCGGTGTGGAACGCGTGGATGGTACGGCCCTTGAACGCCTTGACGGTATCCTCGACGAAGCCGGATTCATTCAGCGTGTCGGAGTGGATCATCACCTGGACGTCGTAATCGTCGGCGACAGAGAGACAGTTGTCGATCGCCGCTGGCGTGGTGCCCCAATCCTCATGCAGCTTGAGCGCGCAGGCGCCGGCCTTGATCATCTCCACCAGCGAAGCCGGACGCGACGCATTGCCCTTGCCGGAAATGCCGAGGTTGACCGGAAACGCATCGAACGACTGGATCATCCGCGCCATGTGCCAGGGGCCGGGCGTGCAGGTCGTGGCATAGGTGCCGTGCGACGGGCCGGTGCCGCCCCCGAGCATCGAGGTGACGCCCGACATCAGTGCGTGCTCGATCTGCTGCGGGCAGATGAAATGGATGTGGCTGTCGAACCCGCCTGCGGTGAGGATTTTGCCCTCGCCTGCGATGACGTCGGTGCCGGGACCGATGACGATGGTGACGCCGGGCTGGATATCGGGATTGCCGGCCTTGCCGATGGCGCTGATATAGCCTTCCTTGATGGCGACATCGGCCTTCACGATCCCCCAATGATCGACGATCAGCGCGTTGGTGATCACGGTATCGGCCGCACCCTGCTTGTTGGTGACCTGCGACTGACCCATGCCATCGCGGATCACCTTGCCGCCGCCGAATTTCACCTCCTCGCCGTAGACGGTGAAATCCTTTTCGACCTCGATGATGAGATCCGTGTCCGCCAGCCGCACCCGGTCGCCGGTAGTCGGCCCGAACATGTCGGCATAGACGGAACGCTTTATTTTTACGGACATTATTCAGCCCCTGCTGCTTCCAGCGCTCTCACAGCTTGCCCATTACGTCGCCGCGAAAGCCATAGACGACACGTTTGCCGGCGAGCGCCACAAGTTGCACGTCGCGCGTTTGCCCCGGCTCGAACCGCACCGCGGTGCCCGCCGCGATATCGAGCCGCATGCCGCGCGCCTTCTTGCGGTCGAACTTCAGCGCCGGGTTGGTCTCGAAGAAATGATAGTGCGAGCCGACCTGGATCGGCCGGTCGCCGGTGTTGGCGACCGTCAGCGTCACCGTCTTGCGGCCGGCATTGAGCTCGATCTCGCCGTCCTTGATGAAGAGTTCGCCGGGGATCATGGGACACTCCTACCTTATCGGCTCGTGGACGGTGACGAGCTTGGTGCCGTCCGGGAACGTGGCTTCCACCTGAATGTCATGGATCATTTCGGCGATGCCCGGCATCACCTGGGCGCGCGTCAGGACTTGCGCGCCGGCCTGCATCAAATCGGCCACGGTGCGGCCGTCGCGCGCGCCCTCGACGATAAAGTCCGAAATAATGGCGACCGCTTCCGGATGGTTGAGCTTGACGCCGCGCTCCAGCCGCCGGCGCGCCACCATGGCTGCCATTGAAATCAGAAGCTTGTCCTTTTCGCGGGGAGACAGATTCATGCGAGCACTCTGATAATTTCGACCTGATCCAGTTAAGCCACGATCTAGTTGAGCCAGAGCCGCGGCAGCGCTGAGCCGCTGGCGCGACCGAGCACCGCCATCATATCGGCGCGAAGCTTCGCCGCATCTTGGGCACAGAAGCGCGCCATTGCAAACCCATTCCAGGCGGAGATGCCAACCTCTCCGCCAAACGATTCGGAGAGTTCGCGAATCCGCTCCACCAAGGCCTCGTCGCCCGGCACGACCAGCGCCGTGCCGATCGCCACGCCGCCATTCGCGATTGCCGGCTTTGCTAGTTTTTCGCCGATATCCCCGTCGAGCCGCATATTCTCTGCGAACACCAGCCTACCGCCACGCCGCAGCCGCCAGCGGTCGACGAACTCGCCCTGCCGCATTCGCTCGCCCATCGCCGCACGGCCGAACACCACGATTTCGCAAAGCAGGAGCGACGCGCTCTCCGCCATGTCAATATCGATCCGGCGCCGTACCCGCGCCCGGTCGAACAAAATGGTTTCCTGCGGTAGCCAGGCGACATGCGAGCCCGCGGCAAGCTTCAGGGCAATATTGAGCTGCGCGGCCGGACCCTCCGCCCGATAGATCTTCTCCGCGGCCGCCGTCGTCGCCGCAAGGCGCGATCCCTCGCCGGTCGCAATCTCGATGTCGAAACGATCGCCGCCGGCGACACCGCCGGCGGTATTCACGAAAACCGCCGACAGGCCCTCCGCCTCGGGCGAGGGAAAGCGGACACGCAGCGAGCCGGATTCATGCAGATGACGGCGGCGGGTGAGGCCTTCGACCTGATGCACGTCGAAGGCCACCGCGCCCTGGGCACGGTTGGCCGCGAAAATCGCGGAAGTCGCGCTTGTGGTGTCGGTCCGCATCCGCCCCAGCTTTTCCTCAACAGGCGCGCGACCTGCCGATCGCGTCACAAAGCCCCGTTATAGCGCCATCTGCCGACTGATTTCGCTCGCGTCGAGATTGCTGCGATCGCAAGCGTATTTCACGGCACCTCTGTCCATGACCGCGAAATTGTCGCCGAGCTCACAGGCAAAGTCGAGATATTGTTCGACGAGCACGATCGCGATGTTGCCGAGGCTGCGAAGATAGGAGATGGCGCGGCCGATGTCCTTGATGATCGACGGCTGAATGCCCTCGGTCGGTTCGTCGAGCAACAGCAGTTTCGGCCGCATCACCAGCGCGCGCCCGATCGCGAGCTGCTGCTGCTGGCCTCCCGAGAGATCGCCGCCGCGCCGCCCCAGCATCGATTGCAGCACCGGAAACAGCGAGAACACGTCATCGGGAATATTGCGGTCGTCGCGTTTCAAAGGCCCAAAGCCGGTCTTGAGGTTTTCCTCCACCGTCAGCAGCGGAAAAATCTCGCGGCCCTGCGGCACGAAACCGATACCCTTTCGCGCCCGCTCATAGGGTTTTAATCTCGTGATGTCGCTGCCGTCGAATGTGATCGAGCCTGAGGCGATCGGGTACTGGCCGACCATGGCGCGCAACAGGCTGGTCTTGCCGACGCCGTTGCGGCCGAGCACGCACGTCACCTTGCCCGGCTCGGCCGAGATCGAAACGCCACGCAGCGCCTGGGCGGCGCCGTAATAGAGGTTGATGTTGTCGACCTTCAGCATCGCCCTATCGTCCCAGATATACTTCAATCACGCGCTCATTCGATGAAACCTGATCGATGGTTCCCTCCGCCAGCACCGATCCTTCGTGCAGGCAAGTCACCTTGACACCGAGTTCGCGGACGAAGGTCATATCGTGCTCGACGACCATCACGGTCTTGTCCTTGTTGATTTCCTTCAGCAGTTCGGCGGTTTGGTGGGTTTCGACGTCGGTCATGCCGGCAACCGGTTCGTCGACCAGCAGCAATTTCGGATCCTGCGCGAGCAGCATGCCGATCTCCAGCCATTGCTTCTGGCCGTGCGACAGGCTTCCCGCCAGCCGGTTGCGTGCGTCGGTCAGGCGGATGGTTTCAAGCACACGCTCGATGCGCTCGGTTTCGGCCCTGGTTTCCCGCCAGAACAGTGTGCCCTTCACGCTATGATCGACATTGAGCGCCAGCAAGAGGTTGTCCTCGATGGTCTGACTCTCGAATACCGTCGGCTTCTGGAATTTGCGGCCGATCCCGAGTTCGGCAATCCTGGTTTCATCGAGCCGGGTCAAATCGGTGACCCCGTCGAACAACACCTCGCCCTCGTCCGGCCTGGTCTTGCCGGTGATAATATCCATCATCGTGGTCTTGCCGGCGCCGTTCGGGCCAATGATGGCGCGCATTTCGCCGGCCGCGAGCGTCAGCGACAGATTGTTGATGGCGTGAAAACCGTCGAACGAGACGTGCACACCATCGAGATAGAGCAACGCGGAAGTGGCGCGGGAGTCCATGACGTTCATCGCTTACTCCGCCATATCTGGTTCGCTGACGCCGTCTTCGCGCCCGGCACTTTTTACATTCGCTGTTGCCATCAGGCGTTGCGCCTTCCACGGCTCCCACCATGCATTGAAAGTGCCGACGATCCCCCTCGGCAGCAGCAGCGTGACCAGGATGAACAGCGCACCCAGCATGAAAAGCCAGTACGGCGCCAACGGGCCGGAGGTGAAGAAGGTCTTTGCATAGTTGACGACAACGGCGCCAAGCGCCGCGCCGATCAGCGTGCCGCGGCCGCCGACGGCGACCCAGATCACCGCTTCGATGGAATTGCCCGGCGCGAATTCGCCGGGATTGATGATGCCGACCTGCGGCACGTAGAGCGCGCCGGCGACGCCAGCCATGCACGCCGACAGCGTGAATACGAACAGTTTGTAGGATTCGACCCGGTAGCCGAGGAACCGCGTGCGGGATTCGGCATCGCGCACCGCGATCAGCACCTTGCCGAGCTTCGATGTCACCACCGCGCGGCAGATCAGGAATCCAATGATCAGCGCGGCGCAGCTCAGCGCAAACAGCGTTGCGCGCGTGCCCTCGGCCTGCACGTTGAAGCCAAGAATGTCCTTGAAATCGGTGAGGCCGTTGTTACCGCCGAAACCGAAATCGTTGCGGAAGAATCCGAGCAACAGCGCGTACGTCATCGCCTGCGTGATGATCGACAGATAGACGCCGGTGACGCGTGAGCGAAACGCCAGCCAGCCGAAGCAGAATGCAAGCAGGCCAGGGACCAGGATGACCATCAGCGCAGCGAACCAGAACATTTCGAAGCCATGCCAGTACCAGGGCAGCTTCGGATAATTCAGGAACACCATGAAATCAGGCAATATCGGATTGCCGTAGACGCCGCGGCTGCCGATCTGGCGCATCAGATACATGCCCATCGCGTAGCCGCCGAGCGCGAAAAACGCGCCATGGCCGAGCGAGAGAATGCCGCAATAGCCCCAGATCAGATCGATCGCGAGCGCCAGGATAGCGTAACAGACATACTTTCCGAACAGCGCCACCAGATAGGTTGGCACCTGGAAGATCGAGCCGGCCGGCAACAGCAGATTCGACAGCGGTATCAGAACGCCGAACGCAGCGACCACGATCAGAAATATCGTGGCGCTGCGATCCAGCGAGCGCGTGAGCACGTGCGGCATCATGCTTCCACCGCCCGCCCCTTGAGTGCGAACAGGCCGCGCGGGCGTTTTTGAATGAACAGGATGATGAGGACGAGAATCGCGATCTTGCCGAGCACCGCGCCCGCGACCGGCTCCAGGAACTTGTTGGCGATGCCGAGCGTGAACGCGCCGACCAGCGTGCCCCACAAATTGCCAACGCCGCCGAACACCACCACCATGAAGGAGTCGATGATGTAACTCTGGCCGAGATTGGGACTGACGTTGTCGATCTGCGACAGCGCCACGCCGGCAATTCCGGCGATACCCGAGCCGAGACCGAAGGTCAGCGCATCGACGCGTGAGGTCGCAATCCCCATCGACGCCGCCATTCTGCGGTTCTGCGTCACCGCGCGCATCTCAAGTCCGAGCGCTGTGTATCGCAGCATCGCGAGCAGGATGGCAAACACCGCCAGCGCGAAGCAAAGAATCCACAGCCGATTGTAGGTGATCGTGATCTGTCCGATCTCGAACGCACCGCTCATCCAGGAGGGATTGCCGACTTCGCGGTTGGTGGGACCGAACATGGTGCGTACGGCCTGCTGCAGGACCAGCGACAGGCCCCACGTCGCCAGCAGCGTCTCCAGCGGACGGCCGTAGAGAAAGCGAATGATGCTTCGTTCGATCAAGATACCGACCGCGCCGGAGACGATGAAGGCCAGCGGCACGGCCATGAGCAGCGAATAGTCGAACAGCCCCGGATAACTGGTGCGGATGGTCTCCTGCACCACAAAGGTGGTATAGGCCCCGATCATGACCATCTCGCCATGCGCCATGTTGATGACGCCCATCACGCCGAAGGTGATGGCGAGACCGATAGCGGCGAGCAACAGAACCGAACCGAGAGACAGGCCGTACCACGCATTCTGCACCATCGACCATAGCGCGAGATTGCTTTGAATGGCTGAGGTCGCATTGGCCGCGGCACTCGCGATCGCGTGCGACTGCTCTCCGCTCAACCCGGTCAATAGCGCCAGGGCTTCCTGGTCGCCGCGCGCCCTGATGGTAGCAATGGCTTCAAACTTCTCGACATCGGTGGCGTCTTCCTTGAACAACAGGATCGCGGCGCGGGCTTCGGAAAATGCCAGTTTCGCGCCCTTGTTGATTTCCTTAGATAGCGCACTGTCAATCGCCGGCAGCATGGACTCGTCGTGGGTCTTGAAAACCGATTGCGCGGCCTGGATGCGCTTCAAGGGATCGGGCGACTGTAACGTCAAACTGCCGAGCGCGGCCTCGACGTGGCGGCGCAGCTTGTTATTGAGACGCACGGCGGCAGCACCGTCGGGAACACTGGCCACCGGTGCGCCGGTCATGGCATCGATGCTCTTGCCTTCGGGCTGGGTGACATAGACTTTTTTGCTGTCGGGATCGGCCATCAAGCGGCCATCCTGAAGCGCGCTGATGATGGTGTAGGCGAGCGGATTACCGCTGGCCGTGATCGCCTCGATCGCTTCCTGGGTATCGGAAAATTCGTCGTTTGCGAATTTGCCGACCGCGTCTTCGAACGCCCCTGCCATAACGGGCACGACCGTCGCGATGATAAACAATGCCGCGAAGGGAAGCGCGCGGAAGTTTCGCAAAACCTTGTCTAGCACTGGACGACCCCGGCAGGAGCAGTGGGAGGGCGGCGGACATCGCCGCTCTCCCTTGTTTGTTGGGACTCAAACTTCAATCAGGAGCCCTGACCGCCGCACTTGTTGGTCTTGGTGTTGAAGTTGCCGCACTTCTTGCCAACCCAGTCGCCGATCAGGTCCCTGGAGCCCTCAAGCTCCTTCGACCATGCATCGCCGGCCACCAGGCCCGGGGTCTTCCACACCACATCGAACTGGCCATTGGCTTTGATTTCGCCAATGAACACCGGCTTGGTGATGTGATGGTTCGGAAGCATCTTCGAGACGCCGCCCGTCAGATTCGGCGTTTCGATCCCGGGGAGGGCATCGATCACCTTGTCGGCGTCGGTCGACTTCACCTTCTCCACCGCTTTGACCCACATGTTGAAGCCGATGACGTGTGCTTCCATCGGATCGTTGGTGGTGCGCTTCGGGTTCTTGGTGTAGGCCTGCCAGTCCTTGATGAACTTCTCGTTCGCCGGCGTCTTGATCGACTTCGAAGTAGTTCCAGGCGGCGAGATGGCCGACCAGCGGCTTGGTGTCGAGGCCGGCGAGTTCTTCTTCGCCCACCGAGAATGCGACAACCGGAATGTCGGTCGCCTTGATGCCCTGGTTGCCGAGTTCCTTGTAGAAGGGAACGTTGGCGTCGCCGTTAATGGTCGAGACCACCGCGGTCTTCTTGCCGGCCGAGCCGAACTTCTTGATGTCGGCCACGATCGTCTGCCAGTCGGAGTGACCGAACGGCGTGTAGTTGATCATGATGTCTTCCTGCTTGACGCCCTTCGACTTCAAGTAGGCTTCCAGGATCTTGTTGGTGGTGCGCGGATAGACATAGTCGGTGCCGGCCAGCACCCAACGCTTCACCTTCTCGTCCTTCATGAGGTAGTCAACGGCAGGGATCGCCTGCTGGTTCGGCGCCGCACCGGTGTAGAACACGTTGCGCTCGCTCTCTTCGCCCTCGTACTGCACCGGATAGAACAGGATGTTGTTCAACTCCTTGAACACCGGCAGCACGGACTTGCGCGACACCGAGGTCCAGCAGCCGAACACGACGGCTACCTTGTCCTTGGTGATCAACTCACGGGCTTTTTCCGCGAACAGCGGCCAGTTCGACGCGGGGTCGACGACCACGGCCTCGAGCTTCTTGCCGAGAACGCCGCCCTTCTTGTTCTGCTCGTCGATCAGGAAAAGAATGGTATCCTTCAGCGTGGTTTCGCTGATGGCCATCGTGCCTGACAGCGAGTGAAGAACGCCCACCTTGATGGTGTCGTCTGCCGCTTTCGCCGAAGTAAATGCGGCCAAGCCCAGGACCAGCCCGGCGGTTGCCGCCAGCCAGCGACGGCGGCTCATTGATGAGGCTATATCGTGATTAAAAGTAAGCATGAGGTAGATCTCCCTGACGCAGACGTTAAACGCTGCGAAACGGCCCCACGGCCGCCTGCGTTAATGGAATCGCAAGAACCGTGCCACGGCGCCAAATTGGCTTAATAAATTGGTATCGTTGAGTTATCTGGCTTCTTTCGGGAAACTTGGCGAATTTCTGCCTAATATTTAGACAGGATAAATGTATGCCTAATCGGCAAATAGCCTATTTTATAATCTGGAAAGACATCGTGTCTAAATTTACGGCAGAGGATTTTTTGCGATGCAGTGCACTAGGGAACCCCGATCGAGTCCGCAGAAGCACCTTTTCCGGCGTTTCTTAACCGCGCGTCAGCTTCATTTGGCGATCGACCTTGAAAGCGCCGCGTTCGTGTTCCATATGAGGGGCACGACCCAGGGAATCACCGGGTCTTTGCGAGCCGCGTGTTCTGAGCCCGTCCAACGGTTTCTGGCTTGCCCCTTCAGCTAACCAAAACCGACGCCCCAAACACGCGGGTGTCTCTGACACCCTCGCGCGCTCCTGGCTAATACCGCCGGGCGCCTGCCTTTTATGATGGAAAGTACCCACCTTTTGACCTCCTTTCAGGATTTCGGCCTCGCCGATCCAATCTCGCGTGCGCTCAAGGAAGAGAATTATCACACGCCCACGCCCATCCAGGCTCAAACCATTCCCCTTGCACTTGCCGGTCGTGACGTCGTCGGCATCGCGCAGACCGGCACCGGCAAGACCGCTGCCTTCGCGCTCCCCATCCTGCACCGTATTCTGGAAAATCGCATCAAACCGCAGCCCAAGGCCTGCCGCGTGCTGGTGCTGAGCCCGACCCGCGAATTGTCGGGACAGATTCTCGAAAGCTTCAACGCCTATGGCCGCCATATCCGCCTGACTTCAGCGCTGGCGATCGGCGGCGTACCGATGGGACGTCAGGTCCGCTCGATCATGCAGGGCGTCGAAGTCATGGTAGCCACGCCCGGCCGCCTGCTCGACCTGGTGCAAAGCAATGGACTGAAGCTCGGACAGGTCGAGTTTCTCGTGCTCGACGAGGCCGACCGCATGCTCGACATGGGCTTCATCAACGACATCCGGAAGATCGTCGCCAAATTGCCGGTCAAGCGGCAGACGCTGTTCTTTTCGGCGACGATGCCGAAGGATATCGCCGAGCTGGCCGAACAGATGCTGCGCGATCCGGCGCGGGTGGCGGTGACCCCAGTCGCTTCGACGGTCGAGCGCATCACCCAGCGCATCATTCAGGTCGATCATTCGGCCAAGCCCGCCCTGCTGGCGCAGCTGCTGCAGCAGGAAGCGGTCGATCGCGCGCTGATCTTTACCCGGACCAAGCATGGTGCGGACAAGGTGGTGAAGGGCCTCGCAAGGGCCGGCATTGCCGCCGACGCCATTCACGGCAACAAGTCGCAGAATCACCGCGAGCGGGTGCTGGCGGCATTCCGCTCCGGCGAGATCCGCACGCTGGTCGCCACCGACATCGCCGCCCGCGGCATCGACGTCGACGGCATCAGCCATGTGGTGAATTTCGATCTTCCCAACATACCCGAGACCTATGTCCATCGCATCGGCCGCACCGCGCGCGCCGGCGCCGACGGCATTGCGATCTCGCTGGTCGCGGGAGGCGAAGAAATGGCGTATCTGCGCGACATCGAAAAGCTGATCCGCATCGCGTTGCCCAGGGAAGACCGCCGCACGCCGGGTCACCGCGACGGCGGCGCCGGCGCCGTCGCAACACCGCGGCGCGCGCTCCGCTCCGCGCGCTGCACGGGGCCCGCGCAAATGATGCCGCGCCGGGGTCGAAAGGGCCTCGCCGTCACCACCGTCCCGGTGGTAATAGTGGCGCTCCGCAAACCAACCGGCACGAGGCCAACCGGCATGAGCCGATACGTCCATCGTCGTCGCAAGGCGGCGGCAAGGCTGAAGGGATGCAGGGCGTTGCCTTTTTGCATCGCGAAAGCCGTCCGAATACCCGACCCAACCGCACCCAACGACCACGCTAGCCGTCGATCGATCTGGAGATAACCATGGCTAAGGAAGAGCTGATCCAGTTCGAAGGACTGGTGACCGAAATCCTCCCCGACGCACGTTACCGCGTGCAACTCGATGCAGGACACGAGATCGTGGCCTACACCGCGGGCAAGATGAAGAAGAACCGGATCAAGACGCTGGCAGGCGATCGGGTGACGATCGAGATGTCGCCATATGACCTGGAAAAGGGCCGGCTCATCTTCCGTCACAAGGACGAGCGTCCGGGCGGCGGAGCTCCGCGTGGTGCACCGCCGCGCGGCCAATTCCGCCGCAGATAAGCGCCGCTCGCCAACGGTCCGGTACCGCGCATGCCGACATCGTGTCGTGCGCGGTAACGGATTTGCGACTTGCCAACCTGCTCAAATCAAAAAATCGCGCACCTCAGGATTGTTTTGGGGGCTGGTTTCGCATAATATGGGCTTATCGATTTTCGGCCGGACGACATTAGCTATCCACCGGTACAGCCGGTTTAGACGCTGACGACCCTTCCAAAAATTCGATCTCACCAGCCCATCAAAGTGGGCTTTACTATATCTATCTTGAGAAGGGACTATCCCGTGAGCATGGGAACCGTGAAGTGGTTTAACGCGACCAAGGGCTTCGGCTTCATTCAACCGGATGACGGTGGCAACGACGTGTTCGTGCACATCAGCGCCGTAGAGCGCGCCGGCCTTGGAACGCTGCGTGAAGGCCAGAAGATCAGCTACGAAATCGTGGCAGATCGCCGCTCTGGCAAGTCTTCGGCCGACAATCTGCGCGCCGCCGGCTGAGCGAATTTCATCCGGTCCGGCTCGCGAGAGCCGGGCGCGAAAATTCTGAACAAACAAGAAAGGCCGTGCTCGACCGCGCGGCCTTTTTCTATCGCGCGAAGTTCGGCTAGGCAACCAGGCATCAGGGCGTCGGACAAGTGCTGTCTGGCGTACTGTTATAAACACGCAGACGACTGACGCGGCCGCGTATAGGCGACATCGCTCAGGGTCACGCCGGCCTTTCCCATCACATAGCCGACCGTGGGCGTGTAGAGATAGCTGACTTCGCTGAAGATCAGATAGGTTTGCTCGACCAAGAGCGCTGGCGGCACTGTAACGATATCGCCCGCGTTGTGGGCCGACGCCGTCAGCGTCGCCGGCGAGGTGCAGGTCGCAACCGTCGCCGCCTTGCTCCATTGAACGGCGACCTGAGCGTTGCGGGTCGACATAGAATTCCGAAATCGTGGCCTGCGTACGGCGTTGCGGAATACGGCTCATAATTGCGAGCTGGCGGTGAAGAATTCTGTAGATTGGTATCATTCACCACCGACGACGGCGAATTGGATGTCGTCGGCGGCGATTGCGAGGTCAGATCGGAAAGCGTTCGCGCCATCAGCGTCACCTTGCGGTCGACCGCCACGCCGGACGAAAACTCGACCGTGCCAAAGAACATCACCAGCATGATCGGTACGATCACGGCGAATTCGGTCGCCGCGATGCCGCTGACGAATCCTCAGCAGACGCGACGGAGCATGCCGCAGCGCGACGCCAGATCCGTGGCATTGACATCGTTTCCACTTGTTCGGCCCTAATAAGGCTCGTTCGGAACGCGGCGGTGGCGACAGCAACCGCTTGCTGCCCGACAAATTCGAAATGTTGTAGCCAAGCCCGGTGACGAACAGCGGCCATTGATAGAACAGCCTCACGACAACGATGTCGCCCGGCGCCTCCGGGGTTGTACTGCATGTTGTTGATGAAATTGTTGTTGGCGTCGATCTGGCTGTTGATGGCTCACATTCGCGAACGACGGATAGCTCTCGACGTCGACGTAAACATTGGCGCAGGTGAACAGCAGCCGGAATCTGGCTGCAGACATAGGTCTTGAAACTGCGCCTGGGTGTAGCCCGCGGTCTGCGCCTGCCCGGTCAGGACCATGCGCGCGGAATTCTGGGTGATGGTTTCAAGCACCTGGCCGGCGAAGAACACGAACGCGGTCTCGATGATCGCGAACAACAGGGCGAAGAACACCGGCGCGACCAGGGCGAACTCGACGGCGGCCGAGCCGCGACGGTTGCGGCGAAACCGGCGCAAGATGTTCCGGAAGGAGGCTGTTGAAGCAGCGGGCGACGGCATCGAAAAATCCCCGGAGCGGCAGGAACGAAGTCACCGTCGATATTAGGAGAAATTCATTGTCGAAAGCTTGTGCCCGGTCAGAACAAACCGCCCGTCCGCATTAACCGATCATTAACCAGCGCGGCGGCGAGGGACGGGTTAACCGCCGCCCCGCTTGCATAGCGGCGTACAGGAGAGAACCTCGCGTCTCCTGCCACGAAACACGGTAACGAGCCCGTCGCCCGATTCCTCGCTGCGCGGAGCGTCTCGGCACGTTGGCATCGACCAGGCTGCGCAACGCCAGCGAGATCGTGCCGGTCTGGCGTGCCCGGGCGAGAGCCTCGGCCTGCGCCGGGCTTCAATTCGAGCGTGGCGGTCTTGCCGACGACCGAATTCTGGCCATCCTTTTCCTTCGGGGCCTGATCGATGGCAAGGACGCGGATATTGCCCAGAATGACTTCGGACGTGACGAAGTCATGCCAGTCGTGCTCTTCTCTCGTTTCGACAGGATTACATCGACGCGGTCGTTGGGCAGGATAAAGCCGCCGGCACCTGTTTCAGGGGAAATCTCGGTCGAAACCGCGCGCATGCCGCCCGGCAATACCGCCGCCATGAATCCTGAGCCATTAGCCTTGACCAGCTTCGGTTCGCGGATCGGTTCGCCGGCGATGAACGGCGACCGCGCGATCGATCCGGCAATCTGGGAGGTCGCATCCGGGCGATCACTGCGGCGAATGAAGTTGTTGCTCGCCGTCGCAGACGGCCATGTCTGCCATTGCACGTCGTCCGGGCCGACGGATTGCCCGAGCGCGATATCGGATTTCGCCACCAGAACATCGACCGTCGGCAATTGTGCCGTCGGCTCGGCCACAACCGTCTTGGTGTCAGAGCTGCTTGCAAGATAGGCGGCAACGCCGCCCGCAGACAAAGCGATGGCCAGAACGACAATGCGCGCGGTTTTCATACGCTCTACTCTTTACACGCTACTCTACTGACTTCGAACTCCTGCAAATCCGGTTCGATACTGACCAATTCGTAGCCGTAAACAATCGGCTGAACCGGCCATTCGAGATTTGACCGCTCAAGACTCGACTAATCTGACCTTAATAGATGAACGAACTGCAAACCTTGAGGCGACAGGGATGCATATCCGTTATCGCCTCGGAATCTATTGCCGGAACGGGATAAGCCAATTGACCGGCAATCTCGTGCGGCATGGCCGGTTCGTCCGTGCCGTAATTATCGGGGAGCCTGTTCTCCGGCATCCGGAAGGTTCCAAACAGCAAATCCCAGATCGGGAACGTCCCGGCGAAGTTGGTATTGCCGCCGTCTTCGAGCGGGGCGTGATGCCAGCGGTGGAAGATCGGCGTCGCCAGCACGTATTTGAACGGGCCAAGCGTCCAGTTCAGGTTGGCGTGAACGAAGGCCGAGTGGAACGTCGTGAAGGGTCCCGACCCAGATCATGGTGTTCGGCGAGATTCCCGCCATCAACAGAATGACGTCGACCATGATGGTTCCAAGGAACAGGTTCACCGGATGAAAGCGCGCAGCCGAAATCCAGTCCAGTTCTTCCGAGGAATGGTGGACCGCGTGATATTTCCAGAAGGCGCCGCCGTGAAACAGGCGGTGCAGCCAGTACAGCATGAAGTCCGACAGAACGACGAACAATACCGCCTGGAACCACAGCGGCAGCTCGGACAGAGGGCCATGGCCATTGTCGTAGAAGGCAATCAGTTCGTCGGCGTCGTAAATATTGAAGACTACGGCGGCGCCGAGCACGAGGAACCCGATCCGCAACACGCGCGCGAACACCGGAACGAAGAACCAGTAGCAGACGTCGGTGACCAGCTCGCGCTTGCGCCACCAGGGCGTTCCGGGGTTGCAGGCCCAGAAATGGGTCAGCACCGAGAACGCCAGAGCCAGCACGATCGTGATCGGTACCACCTTGACGATCGTCTGGCCGAGCGCTTCTAGAACTTGCACGAGCAAAATGGGCATGCCCACCTCATCTGATCAGGTTGCTCTCTAGCGGTACTCCGCCGCGCTTAAGGAGCCGTAAATCCTGGGCGGCCGGCGCCAAGCATGTCTCTATAACCGGCGCGCCTCGAACCAACGCGAAATTTTCATGACTTCATTAACCCCGGATTTACTCTGCGTAAGAACAGCCCTTTTCGTGAATATTTACGCGACCGAATTAACCGCACCGCAATTTCCAGACTTTAGGGTCCCGCCATGGTCACGGTGCTGAGAACGCCGGCGAGACCAAATGTTAGTTCGACCAGCCCACGTGTACATGGAGTTACCTATGAAAAAGCTGATTGCGCGTTTCGTGAAGGATGTGTCCGGCGCCACCGCTATCGAATACGGCCTGATTGCAGCCGGCATTTCGCTCGCGATCATTGCTGTGGTCAACGGCCTCGGCACCACCCTGAACACCAAGTTCACCTCGATCAACAGCTCGCTGCACTAAGCGTCTGTTGCTGGCAAGCATCAAAGGCCCCGGTGTTCCGGGGCCTTTGTTTTTTTCTGCTCAATGTAGTGACGTAGTAGTGGCGTAAACATGCGGAACCCCGAGGCTGCCCCTGTTGCGGCAAGGAAACCTTCGCTAGCGGCCGGCCGCAAAGGCGATGCCCCCGAGGAACTGGTCTGCCTGGCGCTGGCGCTGGCGCTTGTCGTTCTTGCCGCCCGGATTGCCAGTATCTGGTGATCCGTCCGGCCGTTTCCCGATTGTTCATCTCTCGCGGCTAGAATCCGGCGATCCTTCGACCCTCGCGTCAACAGCACGGGCTGCATAAACCCATGATTCTCGACATCGCGCGCCTTCTGCTATTTCCGTCCCTGATCGCGTTCGCAGCCGCGAGTGACCTTTTCACCATGACAATCTCGAACCGGGTGTCGCTGGGGCTGGCGGCAGGCTTCCTGGCACTCGCACTGCTGAGCGGTATGGGATTTTACGACATCCTCTCGCACGTCGGAGGCCGGCGCGGCCGTGCTTGCGGTGGCCTTTGCCTGCTTTGCGATGGGCTGGGTCGGCGGTGGCGATGCCAAGCTGGCGGCCGGTGCGGCGCTGTGGTTCGGCTTTGGCCATCTCTTGAACTATCTCGTCTATGCCTCCCTGTTCGGCGGCGCCTTGACGCTGCTGCTGCTCCAGTTCCGGCAATGGCCGCTACCCTACCCGTTCGCCGGGCAGGCCTGGCTGCTGAGGCTGCACGCCAAGGAGAGCGGCATTCCCTATGGCATCGCGCTCGCGATCGGCGCGCTGGTGGTCTACCCGGAGACGCAATGGATCAAGGCGGTCGACCTCGCCCACCTCGCCATTCGCTGACCGCGGGCCAAGTAAACCCAGTGTTAAGTTGATTTAGATACGCCTCATTAACCATGCTTTGACGAATAGCTGGTCAACTCCCATCACAGCGGCGGAAGCGTCGCAGCGTAATGTGGAAAGTGAAGCGTATGAATACCGCACGCATTGTCGTCCTGACCAACGCTGTCGGTGCCGGCGGCGTTGCCGCATATCTCGCGAGCGAGTCCGACATCGGCCTTGGCCAGGCGGCCACGCCTGAGGACCTGCATCGGCAAACCCGGCCGGCGACGACCGCAAGCAACACTTTCATTCGCCAAAACGAATGCCCCGACGCGACAACCCGGAAGGACGGGCAGAACGCGGCCGAGAACACATCCGACGATCAAGCCTTCAGACCGGGCGGGAGCGTCGCCGTTGTCCGCTACGGCGTCGCAAGCTCGATGACGATAAAGAAGTGACCGAAAGGACTTCAGATATGAAACGCAGGGGAAATCAGCCGGCGATGCGGACCTTCCTGGTCCGCGCCCTGTCGTTTTCAGCCGCCGCCGCGCTGACGCTTAATCCAGCCCTGACGCCCGTGGTGGCAAGCGACTATCGCGCCGCGGCACCGGTTGCCGCTGACGGACAGTTGAACGCGCGCTTTCTTTCACTCGGCATCGGCAAATCCGTCGTGGTCGATCTGCCACGCGACATCAAGGATGTGCTGGTAGCCGATCCGAAGATCGCAAATGCCGTCGTCCGCTCGGCGCAGCGCGCCTACATCATCGGTGCGGCAGTCGGTCAGACCAACATCGTGTTCTTCGATTCCACGGGCCAGCAAATCGCCGCCTACGACATCGCCGTCAAGCGAGACCTCAATGGCGTGCGCGCCGCGCTGAAGCAGACGCTGCCGAATTCCGACATTCAGATCGAGGGCCTCGGCGACAGCGTGATGCTGACCGGCACAGCGGCGAGCCCGATCGAGGCGCAGCAGGCGGGCGACCTGGCCGCACGGCTGGCTGGCGGAGCCGACAAGGTGGTCAACTCGATCGCAGTCCGGGGCCGCGACCAGGTGATGTTGAAGGTTACGGTCGCCGAGGTCGCGCGCTCGATCGTCAAGCAGCTGGGCATCGACCTCAGCGGCAGCCTGAATTACGGCACTGCCGTCGTGAATTTCAACAATTCCAATCCCTTCACGGCCTATGGCCGCGCGCTTGTCCCCGGCAACTCCGTCCAGGGTTCTTTCGGCAGCACCCCGTCGGTCCAGGCCACCATACGAGCGATGGAAAGCGCAGGCGTGGTGCGGACCCTGGCCGAGCCCAATCTGACGGCGATCTCAGGCGAGTCCGCGACGTTCATCGCCGGTGGCGAGTTTCCGGTTCCCGCCGGCTATTCCTGCGATCCCGTCACGCATGTCTGCAATACCCAGATCAGCTTCAAGAAGTTCGGTATTTCGCTCAATTTCACCCCGGTCGTGCTGACGGAGGGACGGATCAGCCTGCGGGTGATGACCGAGGTCTCCGAACTGTCGAACGACAATGCCATCACGTTGACCATAGGGTCCGGCAATTCACTGACTATTCCCTCGGTCAAGACCCGCCGCGCAGAAACAACCCTGGAAATTCCCTCCGGCGGCGCGATGGCGATGGCTGGCCTGATCGCGGAACAGACCAAGCAGGCCGTCAACGGCCTGCCCGGCCTGGCGCAATTGCCGGTTCTCGGGTCGCTGTTCCGCAGCCGGGACTACGTCAACAACCAGACCGAGCTGATGGTGCTGGTGACGCCTTACGTCGTGCGCGCCGTCGCGCAGAAGGACCTGTCGCGCCCGGATGATGGATTTGCGGCCGCGTCGGATCCGCAATCCGACCTGCTGGGCAGCATCAATCGCATCTATGGCGTTCCGGGCCGCGTCGAACCGGCCCGGAATTATCGCGGCACCTACGGCTTTATTACCGATTGAGGCGGGGCGAGGACAAACCGATGACAGCCAAATTACCCGTCGATCGCAATCGCGCCTTCCGCCTGGCGGGAGCGCTTGCCGGTCTTGCCGCCGCGCTCGGAGCTTGCACCCATACCAGCGAAGTGGTGACGGCGAGCATTCCCGACGATTATCGCCAGCGTCATCCGATTGCGATTCAGGAAGCCAACCAGTCCGTCGTCATCTTCGTCGGCCATGCACGCGGCGGTCTTTCCGCTTCCCAGCGCGTCGATGTGACGGGTCTGGCGCAAACCTGGCTTCGTGAGGGAACCGGCGCGATCAGCGCCGATATACCGGTCGACACGCCCAATGCGCGCGCGGCTGCGGAAGCACTCCGGGAAATTCAGGCGCTGCTCGCTGCTGCCGGCGTACCGCCGCGCGGCCTCACCATCCACCGATATCACCCGCAAGATCCGCGCCAGATGGCGGCGATCCGGTTGAACTATCCGAGGATTTCGGCGGTCGCCGGTCCCTGTGGCGTGTGGCCTGATGATCTCGGCCCCTCGATCAAGAACAAGGGCTATTACGACAACAAACCCTATTACAATTTCGGCTGCGCCTTTCAGCGCAACATGGCGGCGATGGTCGACAATCCGTCCGACCTCGTGCAGCCGCGGCCTGAAACGCCCCCCTATGAGGAGCGGCGCAATGCCGCCTTCGAGAAATATCGCAAGGGCGCCGCGACGACGACCGTTTATCCCGAAGCCGACAAGGCCAAACTCAGCGATACAGGCAAATGATCAGCTACGCCCGTCAGAATCCCGAAGCGCAGCCGGAGGTTACGCCGCCGCCTTTGGACGATCACATCGCCCCGGCGCCGCGCGTGTCCGTGCAGGCTTTTTGCGACACCGTGGAAACCGCAGCCGCCGTCCAATCGGCGGGCGAAGACCGGCGCCTCGCCAAGGCTCATCTCAAGATTCAGATGGGTGGCATGGCAGCCGCGATCGAAGCCTACCGCATGGCTCCCACGCCGAACGTGATCATCCTGGAGACCGAAGGCGGCAGCGATATCCTTACGGGCCTCGATCAACTCGCAACCGTCTGCGACGCCGGTACCCGCGTTGTCGTGATCGGCCGGGTCAACGATGTCACGCTCTATCGCGAACTCGTGCGTCGCGGCGTGAGCGACTACGTCATTACGCCGATCACCGCGCTTGACGTAGTGCGTTCGATCTGCGGGCTGTTCTCAGCGCCGGAGGCCAAAGCCGTCGGCCGGATCATCGCGATCGTCGGGGCAAAAGGCGGCGTCGGCGCCTCCACGATCGCACACAACGTCGCCTGGGCGATTGCGCGCGATCTCGCGCTGGATTCCGTCGTCGCCGATCTCGACCTCGCCTTCGGTACCGCCGGTCTCGACTACAATCAGGACCCCCCGCAAGGCATCGCCGACGCGGTATTCTCGCCGGATCGCGTCGATACGGCGTTCATCGACCGCCTGTTGTCGAAATGCACCGATCATCTCAGCCTGCTGGCGGCGCCGGCGACGCTCGATCGGGTCTACGACTTCGGCGCCGACGCGTTCGACTCGATTTTCGACACGCTTCGCACGACGATGCCGTGCATCGTGCTCGACGTTCCCCACCAATGGTCAGGCTGGACCAAGCGCGCCCTGGTGGGCGCGGATGATATCCTGATCGTTGCGGCGCCTGACCTCGCCAACCTGCGCAATACCAAGAACATATTCGACCTTCTGAAGGCAGCGCGGCCCAACGACCGGTCGCCGCTGTATTGTCTCAACCAAGTCGGCGTGCCCAAACGGCCGGAAATCAACGCGAGCGAATTCGCGAAGGCAATCGAGAGCGAGCCGATCGCGTCCATTCCATTCGAACCGCAAATATTCGGCTCGGCGGCTAACAACGGCCAGATGATCGCGGAGATCTCCGCGAACCATCGCACCACCGAAATGTTCTTGCAGATCGCCCAACGGCTGACCGGCCGCGGCGAAACCAAAAAGCCGCGCAGTTCGTTCCTGTCACCCCTGATCGAGAAGCTGCGGGCAAAGTAAGCCACCCGCGTGGAGTACTGTCGTGTTTGGTAAGCGTAGCGGACCTGAGACCGAACCCCGGGCGATGAAGCCCGCCGTCGGCGTGCCGGAACCGACTGCCGCCGCGGCGGCGCCGGCCGTGGCCCGCAGCGTGCCCGCGCCGACCGTTTCCTCCCCGCCACTCGCGCCGGCCAGAGCGGCACCGCCCGCCCCCGCAATCGAATCGCGGCGGTCGGATACGTATTATCAGGTCAAAGCGACAATCTTCGGCGCTCTGATCGAGGCCATCGACCTTGCCCAGCTTGCCAAACTCGACGGCGAGTTGGCGCGCGAGGAAATCCGCGATATCGTCAACGAGATCATCGCGATCAAGAACATCGTCATGTCGATCGCCGAGCAGGAGGAACTGCTCGACGATATCTGCAACGACGTTCTCGGCTACGGCCCGCTGGAACCGCTTTTGTCGCGCGACGACATCTCCGACATCATGGTCAACGGCGCCGGGACGGTGTTCATCGAAGTCGGGGGCCGGATTCAGCGCACCGGAATCCGCTTCCGCGACAACCAGCAACTGCTGAATATCTGCCAGCGAATCGTCAGCCAGGTCGGGCGGCGCGTCGACGAATCTTCGCCGATCTGCGACGCGCGCCTTGCCGACGGCTCACGCGTCAACGCCATCGTTCCGCCTCTGGCACTCGATGGCCCGGCATTGACGATCCGCAAGTTCAAAAAAGACAAGCTGACCCTGGACCAGCTGGTCAAATTCGGAGCGATCTCGCCGCACGGCGCCGAGATTTTGCAAATCATCGGACGCTGCCGGGCGAACGTTCTGATTTCGGGCGGCACCGGCTCGGGCAAGACGACGTTGCTGAATTGTCTTACCAATTACATCGACGACGACGAGCGCATCATCACCTGCGAAGATGCCGCCGAACTTCAACTGCAGCAGCCGCATGTGGTGCGGCTGGAAACCCGTCCGCCCAACATCGAGGGTGAAGGCCAGATCACCATGCGCGAGCTGGTTCGGAACTGCCTGCGCATGCGCCCCGAGCGCATCATCGTCGGTGAAGTCCGCGGACCGGAAGCATTCGACCTCCTGCAGGCCATGAATACCGGTCACGACGGATCGATGGGAACGCTGCACGCCAACAATCCCCGTGAGGCCCTGTCACGCTGCGAATTGATGATCACGATGGGCGGATTTTCGCTGCCGTCGCGGACCATTCGCGAGATGATCTGCGCCTCGATCGACGTGATCATCCAGGCTGCCCGCTTGCGCGACGGCTCCCGGCGCATCACGCACATCACCGAGGTCATGGGCATGGAAGGCGATACCATCATTACCCAGGACCTGTTCCTTTACGACCTGATCGGCGAGGATGCCAACGGCAAGATCGTCGGAAGGCATCGCTCAACCGGCATCGGGCGGCCACGCTTTTGGGAACGCGCGCGATATTACGGCGAAGAGAAGCGGCTTGCCGCGGCCCTTGACGCCGCCGAAGTCGCGGCGGACGCCTAGGGAACGCGCCATGAAAATACAAACGCTCGCACTGGCCTTTCTCGCCGCTACCGCCGTCGGCGGCGCCGCATGGGTCTTCGTCTATCCTCTTCTGTCGGGGCAGAAGCAGGCCGAGAGCCGCCGGGCGTCATTGGCCAAGTCGGAACCGGCCACTCGCAATGCCGAGAAAACCCAGCGCTCACGCCGCGAGCAGGTCGAAACCACGCTGAAGGATCTCGAGACGCGCCGCCAGAAGGAAAGCAAGCTGCCGCTGAGCCGCCGTCTAACCCAGGCCGGCCTGAACTGGTCGACGCAGAAATTCATGATCGTTTCCGCTGTCCTCGCGGCCGTCTGCTTCGCGTTGGCGATGCTGTTTGGGGGGGGATTGCTTGGCGCCCTCGGCCTGGCGTTCGCCGCCGGCCTCGGCCTGCCGCGCTGGGGCTTGGGCTATCTCAAGAAACGCCGCGAAGCGAACTTCCTCAAGGCGCTGCCGGATGCCGTCGACGTCATCGTCCGTGGTATCAAGGCAGGCCTGCCGCTGTTTGAGTCAATCAAAGTCGTCGCCGCCGATGCACCCGAACCGCTCAAGGGCGAGTTCCTCGCCATCATCGAAACCCAGGCGATCGGCATGCCGCTAGGCGATGCATGTGCGCGCTTGTTCGAGCGGATGCCGGTGCCTGAGGCCAACTTCTTCGGAATCGTCATCTCGATCCAGCAAAAGTCGGGCGGCAACCTGTCGGAGGCTTTGGGCAACCTTTCCAAGGTTCTGCGCGATCGAAAGAAAATGGCCGAGAAGATCCAGGCGATGTCGATGGAAGCCAAGGCGTCCGCAGCCATCATCGGCTCGCTGCCACCGATCGTCATGCTGCTCGTTTACCTTTCGACACCCGGCTACATCTCGCTGCTGTGGACGCATCCAACCGGTCAATTGATGCTCGTTGGCTGCGCGATCTGGATGTCGATTGGCATCTTGGTAATGAAACGAATGATCAACTTCGACTTCTGACGGTGCAGCAATGATTGATTTCCTAGTCACCAAACTCCACGACGCGCATTTCATGACGATGCTGCTTGCCGCCATCGCCGTGAGCGCGACGGCGTACACGCTGATCATGCCGCTGTTCGCGGGCGAGGGTCTGCAAAAGCGCATGAAGGCCGTCGCCAGCGAACGCGAGAGGATCCGGCAGCGGGAACGCGAACGCCTCTCCAAGACTGAAAAGGTGTCGCTGCGGCAGTCGCCGAAGCAGCTTGTCTCCAGGGTGGTGGAAGACTTCAACCTCGGGAAATGGCTGGCCCAGGAGACCGCGCGCGAAAAGCTCAACATGGCCGGCTACCGTGGGCACGCACCTTACATCACATTCCTGTTCTTCCGGCTGGTAACGCCTATCGTGCTCTTCGTGGCGTCGGTGTTATATGTCTTCGTAATCTCTCATCTGGAGAAGTCGCTGCCGATCAAGATCGGCATTTGCATCGGCACCGCCTATCTCGGATTGCAGGCGCCGATGCTGTTCTTGAATAACGCGATCAGCAAGCGTCAGCTCTCGATCAAGCGCGCGTTTCCCGATGCGCTCGACCTGCTCTTGATCTGCATCGAGTCCGGCATGTCGATCGAGGTAGCCTTCCGCAAGGTCTCGGCCGAGATCGTGACCCAGTCGATCGCGCTTTCCGAGGAATTCACCCTGACCACGGCCGAGCTTTCCTATCTGCAGGATCGCAAGGTGGCATACGAAAATCTGGCGAAGCGCACCGGTCTTGAGGGCGTGAAGTCGGTCTGTCTGTCCTTGCAGCAGTCGGAACGTTACGGAACGCCGCTCGGTCAGAGCCTGCGCGTGATGGCGCAGGAAAACCGCGACATGCGCATGAATGAAGCCGAGAAGAAAGCGGCGGCACTGCCGCCGAAACTGACCGTGCCGATGATCCTGTTCTTCCTGCCGGTCTTGTTTGTCGTCATTCTGGGGCCGACCGGCATCAAGGTCGCAGCGATGCAGTAAGCTTGGCCGCGCCGCGGACAAGCCGCTTTAATTAGGATTGTTTGTCGCCCGGCTTAACCGGCGATCCAGTAAACTCCGACGATTACTGGATCATCCGCTTTCGCAGATGATGGCGGCTTTGTCAGCCCGGCCGGTTGAGAGACGCCACCGGGACCGTCCCGGCGCCGGCGCGGGGATTGTCCTTCCGGCTCAGCATTTCTTTGAGGTAGGCGACATTCGCCGCTGCCTCGTCTGCCGGCAGATCGGCCTTCACGATGCTTTCGGCTTCGGCAAAGCGACCCTGCAGGCCGACCACGAGACCCAGATTCTGCCGTACCCGCGCGTCTGCCCCGCCGTTCGCATAGGCGCGGCGAAGAATTTCTTCCGCCTTCGGCAGTTCCCTGGAAAGAACGTAGGAGAGGCCGAGGTTCGACAGCACCGACGGTTCGTCGGGCACGATTTTCAAGGCGCTGGCATAATAGCGGCGGGCTTCGTCATGGCGGCCGAGTTGATCGAGCGCCGTTCCCTGCACCGACAAGATTCGCCAGTCGGGATTATCCGGTGTATGGGCGCGGCTGAGGACATCGAACGCCTGCTGGAAATTACCGTTGTCGGCGAGCGCCCGGCCAAACGCTGCGAGCAGCGCCTTGTTGCCAGAATGGGCGATGGTGGCCTGCTCGAGCACGGCGACGGCCTGGGCGCGCTGCCCGGTGGCCCGGAGCGCCTGGCCATAGGCGAGCGCGGCATCGGCATCCCTGGGATTGGCCCGGTAGCGTTCGCCGTAGACCTCTACCGAGCGTCGCGGGTCGGCATCGGGGCCCGGGCTGCCCTCGGCTTTTGACGTCACGGACCCCGTGATGTCGGACATGGTCTGACAGCCGCCGAGGCCTGCGGCCAAAATCGCCGTCATGGCCGCGGACGCTAGAAGCCGGGCAAGACTGCAGTGCAGACGCATGGTACTTAACTCACGATATCAGTCGAATTGATCGAGCCGAACGTGCCAGCAATAGACTGTTAACCCTAACGGCCGGTTAACGGCCTTCCGCACGAAAGCCGGGCCGCCTGAATTCGGGCGGACCGTCTTCCGGTTTGGGCCAGAGCTTTGGATTGAAATGTGCGTCGATGACAATCGACGCTTCCGACGAGAGCCGTTCTCGCGGCCTGCCGATTTCAGCGCAAACGATCAATATTCGACGGCGAGACGCTTCCTGATTTCATCGAGCCGCTTGTCAAGTGCATTCGAAACGGGCGTGAAGGCCTCTGTCGTGCAGGTAAAATATATATCCCACGGCCAGAAATCCGAAGATCCAGTGGTGACTTTCGACGTAGACCATCACCTGCTCGATCGCATGGCCGACAAAGACGACAATGTCCCACAAAACATCCATCGCATTCCCCGTTCACAGAAAATGAAATTCCGAGATTGGAAGACCTGATTTGACTGGCGAGGCGCCGGCCCATCTGACCCTCCCCGAGTTTCTGAAGGACACAGCCTACCACGATCGCTAAACTCCGTTAAGTGATGTCCTGCTCTGGGTTGAATGTGAAGGACGTCCTCGATGTTACGAAATCTCTTCGGTCCGATCGCGATTGCAGCTTTGCTGTTGTCAGCCACAGCAACCCTGGCTGCGCCGGTGCACGGAAAACGGCATGTGCAGCGTCACTGGCACGGTTACGGCTTCTTGCCCGGCTAACGCTCACCCGAGCGAATCTAATGGGAGCAGGCGCGGTCAATTGGTATGGCGGCCCGGGCTTCTATCGAGGCCGCTGGAACGGCGGCGGCTTCGGCCCGTGCTGGACCCAGACCCCGATCGGGAATGTGTGGAACTGCGGTCGATCATGGATCGCGACCAAAATCAGGACTGTGAGCCGCTCAGCTTGCTGCAAAGAAACGGCCTCAGTTGAGGACACTGAGGCCGGGCGATACTGGTATCGTCGTGTGCATCTGCAATTCGGCCCGTGACCATTCAGGCTGAGTGCCGAATACCGCAATCACTCGCAGATCGAGACACGACGTATTCGCCAGCCGTAGCGCGTCTTGACACGCTGCCGAACCACATAGCAAACGCCCTCGTCGCCATAATAGGGGGGATAGTATCCGTCATAGTAGCCGTACGGATAAACGCCCATACCCCAGCCAAGCCCAAATCCCCCACCGCGAAAGCCGCCGCCATGGAAGCCACCGCCACCGTGGAAACCACCGCCACCGTGTCCGCCACGGGCAAAGGCAGACGTGCTGGATGCTCCCAATAACAGCGCCGAAGCACCGACGAAACTAAAGCCATAAATACCAAATAAGGCCATCACGGCCATGCCGCGCGTCAGGATCTTGCGAAAGCCGGTTCGGCTGGGGGCCATGTGATTCTCCTGCTGCGTAGCCTGTTCACGCACAGGCGACCGTTGTTATCAACAGCGTAGATTTGTGCTTTGCTTTAGGTCAAATCACCTCGGCGTCATTGTCGCCAAGCGCAAGGCGCAGCCGAAATGTCCCAAGACGAGAAACCTCCGGAATAAATCAAATGCCCCGTTCAGGCTGGCTTGACGTTACAGGCCATTGCAGAGGCACAAAAAGCCTGCAAGGTCAGGGTCATTGATCCTTCCGGCCTGCTCCGAACCGCGAGAACAGCATGCATTCTGTGTTCGAGACCGCCCCCGCCGCATCAGCCGTTCCGATCACCTTCGCGACCAAGGCGACATGGGAGGCAATCTGCGCCGGGCTTCCCGGCGAGGCCCGGCAGTTCGCGCTGGCCAATGGCTTTGCGGCCAAACCCGGAGCTTGCCTCACGCTTCCCGCCGCGGACGGGAAAATCGCCCACGTCGTGTTCGGCCTGGAGGATGAGACCGCCAAATATCGCGATTTGTTCAGGCCTGGCCAGTTGCCGGGCCTGCTGCCGCCGGGCGTCTATAGCTTTGCCAACGCGCCGCACGACGCCCGTCTCGCCACGCTGGCCTACGCGCTCGGCAGCTATCGCTTCGGCCGCTACCGCAAGGCGGATACGCCCGCCGTCAGGCTGGTGCCGCCCGACGGCGTTGACGTTGCCGCCATCAGTCGAATAGCCGACGCGGCATGCCTTGCCCGCGATCTCATCAACACGCCGTCGAACGACATGGGGCCGGAAGAGCTGGCGCGGGCGGCACAGTATCTTGCCGAGCGCTTCGGCGCCGATTTCAATTGCGTTGTCGGCGAGGAACTGACGCGACAGAATTTCCCGCTGATCCATGCGGTGGGAATGGCGTCGTCGCGCGCGCCGCGGCTGATCGATGTGAGCTGGGGCGATCCGGCCCACCCCAAGGTGACGCTGGTCGGCAAGGGCGTGTGCTTCGATTCCGGCGGGCTAGATCTGAAGCCGTCCGCCGGTATGCTGCTCATGAAAAAGGATATGGGTGGAGCCGCCAACGTGCTGGCGCTGGCGCAAATGGTAATGGACGCGAAGCTCAAGGTTCGGCTGCGGGTTCTGATCCCGGCGGTCGAAAACGCGGTCGCCGGCAACGCTTTCCGGCCACTCGATATCTTCCCGTCACGCAAGGGCATCACCGTGGAAATCGGCAATACGGATGCCGAAGGCCGGTTGATCCTGGCCGATGCCCTGGCGCTGGCCGACGAGGAAAAACCGGATCTGCTGATCGATCTGGGCACCTTGACTGGTGCGGCGCGGGTGGCGCTGGGTCCGGATTTACCGCCCTTTTACACCAATGACGAGAAGCTGGCGCGGGACCTCGCGACCTGCGCCAAGGAGGAGAACGATCCGTTGTGGCGATTGCCGCTATGGCCACCCTACGATGGCTGGCTCGATTCGAAAGTCGCCGACGTCAACAACGCGCCATCGGGAACGTTCGCCGGCTCCATCACCTGCGCGCTATTCCTGCAGCGTTTCGTCGAGGATGCGAAGAGCTGGCTGCATGTCGACATCTACGGCTGGACACCACAGGCCAAACCGGCGCGGCCGGAGGGCGGCGAGTGCCAGGCCGCCCGCGCGATCTACAAATTGCTGAGCAACCGTTATGGATGATCCCCGCCTGACCCCGGCGCGGCCCGACCTCGCCGCGAAATATCTCGAAGGCAAGGTCAAGGCGGCGCGTTTTGTCAGTGGCGAAGAGTTCGAGATTTCGGATGCCCTCGCGCCGCTGCGTGAGGCGCCATCCTCCGATGCCGCGCTTTTGACGCAGGCGCTGAAGGGAGAGCGCATCACCATCTACGACCGCAACAGCGAAGGGTTTGCTTGGGGCCAATTGAACAGGGACGGCTATGTCGGCTGGCTTCCCGATCGAGCGCTGGCGAAGCCCGCCGCGGCACCGACCCACAAGGTCACGAGCCTGCGGACATTCGCCTTTCCCGGCCCCTCGATCAAATTGCCGCCGGCCGAAACGTTGGTGATGGGGGCCGCAGTAACGGTGATACGCGAAGACGGTGCTTTTGCCGTGACGCGCGATGGCTGGTACCTGCCGCGCCAGCATATCGGCACTATCGACTGCTACGAAGAGGACTTTGTTGCGGTGGCTGAACGCTTCGTCGGCACGCCGTATCTGTGGGGCGGCAAGAGCAGCCTCGGCATCGATTGCTCCGGCCTCGTCCAGGTGTCGCTGAACGCCGCAGGCACCGGCTGCCCGCGCGACAGCTACATGCAGCAGGAGGGTATCGGCGGAGTATTGGGGCTGGCGGAATCCGGCAAACTGCGGCGAGGCGACCTGATCTTCTGGAAAGGTCATGTGGCTGTTGTGCGCGACGCCGACAGCATCGTCCACGCCAACGCGCATCACATGGCGACGGTCATCGAAGACACCCGCGAGGCGATCACGCGTATCAAGGCCGCAGGCGGCGAGATCACCGCCATCAAGCGGCTGACCTGAACAGCTTTCAAATCCCGACCGCACCGCCATTCGCGGTTTCCAGCCGGAACGCCGCGGCGAACAGCGCGCGCGTGTAGTCGGACTTCGGCGACTTGAACAGCTCCGACGCCGGCCCCTCCTCCACCACCTTGCCCTGCCGCATCACGATCAGATGGCTCGCCAGCGACGCGACCACGCGCAGATCATGTGAAATGAACATGTAGGTCAGGTCGCGCTTGCGCTGCAGTTCGCGCAGCAGATCGACCATCTGGGCCTGAAACAGCATATCAAGCGCGCTCGTCGGTTCATCCAGCACGACAAAATTCGGCTCCAGCACTGCGGCGCGGGCAATGCTGATGCGCTGGCGCTGACCGCCGGAGAATTCGTGCGGATAGCGGAATCTCGTCGCCGGATCCATGCCGACATCCCGCAGCGCCTTGATCACGCGCGCGTCGCGCTCGGCTTGCGAGAGCGCTCGCTGATGCACGCTGAGGCCTTCGGCCACGATGTCGCCGACCGACATGCGCGGGCTCAGCGCACCGAACGGGTCCTGAAACACGATCTGCATGTCGCGGCGCAACGGCCGCATCGCCTTGAAGCGCAGCCCCTGAATATCGTGCCCTAAAAATACGATCGGGCCGTCGGAGGAGATCAGCCGCAGCAGCGCCAGCCCCAGCGTGGTCTTGCCGGAGCCGGATTCGCCGACGACGCCGAGCGTTTCGCCCTTGCGCACCGAGAGCGTAACGCCGTCGACTGCCTTGATATGTCCGACCGTGGAGCGCATCAGCCCGCGCTTGACCGGAAACCAGACTTTCAGATCGTCGGCCGATATCACGACCGGAGATTCGGGCCGTGGCGGCGCCGGGTCTGGCTTTGGTTCGGCTGCCAGCAATGCTCGGGTGTAGGGATGTTTCGGTGCGGTGAAGACCTGCTCCACCGGCCCCTGCTCGACGATCTTGCCGCCATTCATGACGCAGACAACATCCGCGATGCGGCGCACGATGCCGAGATCGTGGGTGATGAACAACAGGCTCATGCCGAGCCGGGCACGAATTTCCGCGAGCAGCGCCAGGATCTGCGCCTGCACGGTGACGTCCAGCGCCGTGGTCGGCTCATCCGCGATCAACAGATCGGGCTCGTTGGCGAGCGCCATCGCGATCATGACGCGCTGGCGCTGGCCGCCGGACAATTGATGCGGATAGCTGGCAAGTCGCGTTTCCGGCTCGGGAATGCCCACTTGCATGAGCAGTTCGAGCGTCCGCGCCCGCGCCTTCGTCCCCGTGATCCCGCTGTGAAGCTGCAGGATTTCACCGATCTGGGACTCAATCGTGTGCAACGGATTGAGCGATGTCATCGGTTCCTGGAAGATGATCGAAATGTCGTTGCCGCGAATGCCGCGTATCTCGCGCTCCGACAGCTCCAGCAGTTCGCGGCCTTTGAAGCGAATGTTGCCCGACGGATGCGAAGCGGTCGGATACGGCAACAGCTTCAGGATCGACAGCGCGCTGACGGATTTTCCGGAACCGGATTCTCCGACCAGCGCCACGCACTCGCCGCGCCTGATCTCGTAGGAGATATGATCCACCGCGACCGAGGTGCCGCTGGGCTGATGAAATGCCACCGACAAATCGCGGATGTCGAGCAACGGCTGATTGATGGCGTCCATCGTTGCGGCCTATCTGAACGTCTTGCGCGGATCGAACGCGTCGCGCACGGCTTCGCCGATGAAGATCAGGAGCGACAGCATGATCGCGACTGCGAAGAAACCAGTAAAGCCGAGCCAAGGCGCCTGGACGTTGGCCTTTCCCTGCGACAGCAATTCACCCAACGACGGGGAGCCCGGCGGCAATCCGAAGCCGAGGAAGTCGAGCGCTGTCAGCGTCATCACCGATGACGACACAATGAACGGCAGGAACGTCATGGTTGCGACCATGGCGTTGGGCAATAGATGCCGGAACATGATCACGGCATTGGAGACGCCGAGCGCGCGGGCCGCCATGATGTATTCGAAATTACGCCCGCGCAAGAATTCCGCACGCACGAGGCCAACCAGCGATACCCAGGAGAACAACAGCAGAATGCCGAGCAGGACGAAGAAGCCCGGCACCAGCACCGACGACAGGATCAGCAGGAGATAGAGCGAGGGAATGGCGGTCCAGACCTCGATGAAGCGCTGGAAGCCAAGATCGATCCAGCCGCCGAAATAGCCTTGCACACCACCGGCGGCGATGCCGATGATCGACGAGATGATCGTCAGGCTGAGGCCGAACAGCACCGAGATGCGGAAACCATAGATCAGGCGCGCAACCACGTCGCGGCCCTGATCGTCGGTACCGAGCCAGTTATATTCGAGGTCGCGGCAGCTCTGCAGGCCCTTCTTCTGCACCACCTCCCTGCACTGTGCTTCCGTCAGCATCCAGGTCGGCTTTGACGGTGCGGGCGTCGGCAGATCAAGATTGTGCGTGTCGTAGGAATAGCGGATCAGCGGCCAGACGATGGTGCCGCCCTTATCGGCGATCAGCTTCTGCAGAAAGGGATCGCGATAGTCGGCCGCGGTTTCGAAGTCGCCGCCGAAGGTGGTCTCGGAATAGCTGACGAATGCCGGCCAATACAGATGGCCGTCGAACTTGACGAGGAACGGCCGATCGTTGGCGATCAGTTCGGCGAACAATGAGACGAAGAACAGCACCAGGAAGATCCAGAACGACCAGTAACCCCTGCGGTTCGACCTGAAATTCTGCCAGCGGCGGCGGTTGAGCGGAGATGGGCTGAACCAGCGGCGCGCCGCCGGCACGACTTCACCGGGCGGCGGCTGCGTGGTGGCTTCAACCGGCGATGGCGCTGTGATCGTCATCAGACCTCCCGCGCCTCGAAATCGATCCGCGGATCGATCCACATGTACGCGAGGTCGGAGATCAGATTGACCACAAGACCAACCAGAGAGAAAATGAACAGTGTCCCGAACACAACAGGATAATCGCGGTTCAGCACGCTCTCGAATCCGAGCAGGCCCAGTCCATCCAGCGAGAAGATGGTTTCTATCAAAAGCGAGCCCGAGAAGAAGGCATGAATGAACGCGCCGGGAAAGCCGGCAATAACGATCAGCATGGCGTTGCGGAAGATGTGATTGTAGAGCACCTGCCGCTCGCTGCAGCCCTTGGCACGCGCCGTCATCACGTATTGCTTGCGGATTTCATCGAGGAACGAATTCTTGGTCAGCAGGGTCATGGTGGCGAAGGCCCCCAGCGCCATCGAGATCAAAGGCAGCGTGATGTGCCAGAAATAGTCAATGATTTTCCAGTACCAGGGGAATTGCGACCAGCCGTCCGAGGTGAGCCCGCGCAACGGGAAAATATTGAAGAACGATCCGCCGGCGAACAGGATGATCAGCAAAATCGCAAACAGAAATCCCGGTATCGCGAATCCGACGATAATCACCGCCGACGTCCAGGTGTCGAACTTCGAACCGTCCATGACAGCCTTGCGGATACCGAGCGGGATCGAGATCAGATAGGTCAGAAGCGTCATCCATATCCCGAGCGACATCGAGACCGGCAGCTTCTCCTTGATCAGTTGCAGCACGCTGACATCGCGGAAATAGCTCTTGCCGAAATCGAAACGCGAGAAATTCCACACCATCAGCGCAAAACGTTCCGGAGCCGGCTTGTCGAAGCCGAACTGCTTTTCCAGGCTCTTGATGAAATCCGGATCCAGCCCCTGCGCGCCGCGGTACTTCGAGCCGACCGCGTCGGCGGCAGCGCCGACCTGGCTGCGGGCGCCGAAATCGCCGCCGGAGGAGCCGGAAATCCGGGAGGTGCCGCCGGTGTCGGCGCCAGAGAGCTGCGCGATGATGCGCTCCACCGGCCCGCCCGGCGCAAATTGCACCACGACAAAGGACACGAACAGGATCCCCAACAGGGTTGGGATCATCAGAAGAATGCGGCGGGCGATATAGGCGCTCATGGGCTATTTCGCCTGCTCAAGCTTGGCGGCCTTGTTGGCGTCAAACCACCAGTTCTCCGGCGCGCCGACGCCTTGCGCATAACGCGGCGGCTTCGCGGGATGATCGAATACATCCCAATAGGCGATCGGGTGGCTGGTGCGATACCATTGCGGCACCCAGTAGCGTCCGGCCCGAAACACCCGGTCGAAGGCGCGGCACGCGATCGTCAGATCGGCCCGGGTGTTTGCACCGAGAATCCTTTCGATCAGCGCGTCGATGACGGGACTGGCGATGCCGGCGAGATTGTACGACCCCTTGGTCGCGGCCGCCTGCGACGAGAAAAACGGACGCATGCCATCTCCCGGGGTCGCCGACATGCTGAAGCGCTCGATGGTCATGTCGAAATCGAAATCTTCCACCCGGGCGCGGTACTGCACGGCATCGACGACCCGTAAGGTGGCCTCGATCCCGAGCGTACCGAGATTCTTGATGTAAGGTGCGTGGTGCGGCTGCAACGACGGCTCGTCGACCAGAAATTCGATTTTGAAGACCTCGCCGTTCGGCAAGAGCCGCTTGCCGTCCTTGATGACAAGACCGGCGTCGGCGAGCAATTGCGAAGCCTTGCGCAGCAGCATCCTGTCCTGTCCGGAACCATCCGATACGGGCGGCACGAACGGCTGACCGAACACCTCGTCCGGCACCTGGCCGCGGAACGGCTCGAGCAGTTCGAGTTCTTCCGGTGACGGCGGTCCGTTCACCATCATGTCCGAGTTCTGGAACGGCGAATGGGTACGTGCATAGGCGCCGTACATGATGGTCTTGTTGGTCCATTCGAAGTCGAACGCCTGGATCAGCGCTTCACGCACCCGCGGATCCCTGAATTTCTCTCGGCGGGTATTGATGAACCAGCCCTGCGCGCCTGATGGCGTTTCGTCTGGCAAGGTCTCCCGTTTGACGCGCCCATCCTTCACTGCGGGAAAATCATAGCGCGTCGCCCATACCCGCGCGGTAAATTCCTCGCGGAACAGATAGCTCCTCGCGGTAAATCCCTCGAACGCGACGTCGCGATCGCGATAAAATTCATAACGTACGGTGTCAAAATTATAGCTGCCGCGCACGACCGGCAGCTCAGCGCCCCACCAATCCCTGACCCGCTCGAATTCAATGTAGCGGTTGACTTCGAACTTCCCGACGTTGTACGGCCCCGAGCCCAAGGGGATATCGAGCGTCGATTCGTCGAACGGCCTGGTCGTGTAATAGGCCTTCGAGAAGATCGGCAGGCCAGCGACATAGAGCGGCACGTCACGCGCGCGCTTTTCGGCGAAGGTGACGATCAGGGTTGCGTCGTCGGGCGCTTCCGCCTTCACCATGTCGCGCATCTGCACCACGATCAGCGGATGGCCCTTGGTCTTCAAGGTGGTCAGCGAGAAGGCGGCGTCATGCGCGGTCAGTTTCGAGCCATCGTGAAATCTGGCCTCCGGCCGCAGCGTGAAATGATACGTCAGCTTATCGGCCGAAGTCTGCACCGATTTTGCAACCAGCCCGTACACCGCATCGGGCTCATCGCTGGCGCGCACCATCAGCGGCGCAAACGTCATATCCATGCCCTGGGCGCCGTCGCCCTTCAGGATGTAGGCGTTGAGCGAGTTGAAGGTCTGGTACGCCTGATTGTAGGCGCGAACCGAGGAAATCAGCGAAAACATCCCGCCCTTCGGCGCCGCCGGATTGACGTAGTCGAAATAACGAAAGTCGGCCGGGTATTTGAGATCGCCGAATACCGAAATGCCGTGAGCCTCCGCGCCGGCATCGGCCGCCGTCGCCGGCCGCAACAGCGGTGCGCTCAACGCCGCAACGCCGATACCGAGTAGATGCCGGCGGGAGAAGATCGCCATGCGCGGAAAATCCCTCAAGACCGCTTGCCGATCCTGGCGGCCTTGTCGGCATCGTACCACCACAACGACGGCAGCCCCGAGCGAGCGTATTTCGGCAACGGCTCGGCGTGGCTGAAGCGATCCCAGCGCGCGTAACGCGAGAAACCGTAAGTGAATTGCGGCACGACGTAGAAATTCCACAGCAGCACGCGATCGAGCGCCCTTGTTGCAGCCACGAGGCCTGCGCGATCCTTGGCGAAGATCACCTTGTCGATCAACGCATCGACAGCCGGATTTTTGATACCGATGGTATTTCTTGAGCCGGGTTGATCCGCGGCCAGCGATCCCCAGAATTCCCGCTGCTCATTGCCAGGTGAAAGCGATTCTCCCCATTGGTCGATGATGATATCGAAATCGAAGCTGCGGAGCCGATTCTGGTACTGCGCATCGTCGACGACGCGGATGGAGGTCGTCAAACCGATGCGTTCCAGCGACGGCTTGTAGAACAGCGCGATCCGCTCAGCGGACGGATCCTGGACCAGAATCTCGACCGCGAAGGGCTTGCCTGCGGCATCCACGAGCTTGCGGTCGCGTATCTCGAATCCGGCTTCCTTCAAAAGCCGCGCACTCTCCCGCAAATTGGCTCGCACCGCTTCTGGATTGCCGCCGACCGGATTTTGATAGGGCGTCGTGAACACTTCGGCCGGCACCTTGTCCCGCACCGTCTCAAGAATCTCGAGTTCCTGTCCTTCCGGCAACCCTGACGAAGCAAGCTCCGTTCCGTCGAAGTAACTGTTGATCCGCGTGTACTGCCCATAGAACAGCTGCTTGTTCATCTCCTCGAAATCATAGGCGTAGTTGAACGCCCGGCGCAACCGCGCGTCCTTGAACTGGTCCCGGCGCAGATTGAGAACGAAGCCCTGCATCCGACCGGAATCGTTGATCGGGAATTCCTCCTTGACCACGCGCTTTTCCGCGATCGCCGGAAAATCATAGGCGGTCGCCCATTGCTTCGCCGAATTTTCGACGATCCAGTCTGCCTGATCGGCCTTGAAGGCTTCCAGCGCTACCAGATTGTCGCGGAAAAACTCAAAACGCATTTCGTCGAAATTATTCTGACCCAGCTGCGTTGGCAGGTTGGCGCCCCAATAATCCCTGACGCGCTCCAGCTTGACCGAGCGGCCGGCGACAAATTCCTTGATGCGGTAGGGACCGGAACCCAGCGGCGTTTCCAGCGTCGTCGCCGAGATGTCGCGCTTGCGGCCCTGGCTGTCGGTGCCTTCCCAATAATGCTTCGGCAATACGATCAACTCTCCGACAATGGTCGGCAATTCACGATTTCCCGGGGAATCGAACGTGAATTTGACGTCGCGCTCGCCGGTCTTTTCGGTTTTCAAGACGTGACGATAGTAAGAGGCATACATCGGGCTGTATTTCTTCAGCACGTCGAGCGAAAAAATCACGTCCTCCGGCGTCACCGGCTTGCCATCATGCCAGCGGGCCTCCTGGCGAAGGCGATAGATCACCCACCCATAATCGTCGGGATGCGACGCTGCTTCGGCGAGCAATCCGTACTCGGTGGCGACCTCGTCCTGCGCCCGCGTCATCAGCGTTTCGTAAATCAGCGTCGCCGCCGGCGCGATCGAACCCTTGATGCCGGCAACGGCAATGTTGAAATTGTCGAAGGTGCCGATCGATATCATGCGGGCGACGCCGCCCTTGGGTGCATCCGGATTGACGTAATCGAAATGTTTGAAGCCGGCCGGATATTTGATGTCGCCGAACAGCGACAGTGCGTGTCGCCAGGTCGGCTCGCCGGTTGCCGGTTGCGCTTGCGCCAGGCTCACCGCCGGGAGGCCGGTTGCGGCTCCCAGGGCCGGAGCGATCGCGGCAAGAGCTCCGCTCTGCAAAAGATGTCGTCGGGTAATTGCCAATGAAGAATTCCTGTAGCTGCCAAACATCACTGTTAGATGCGCAATATAAGGCAAGGTTTCGACAGATGATGTTGCTTTTTCCTCATGTTAGCACCCTACCGCCCGCTTCTCTGCGGCGAAACGCCCCGATGACACGCCCTTAGGCTATCAAAGGAAAACGGCCAGGCGATGCCCAGCCGTCGTTTGCAGCAAGATGTTCATTTGGGCCGAACGCCGTTACTTCGCCGCCGTCGGGAGCGGAACCGGGCTATCCGAAAGGGTGTGCAGGTAATCAATCACGTCGGCGCGCTCGCTGTCCTTCGGCAAGCCGGCAAAGCCCATCGCGGTGCCGGGGATATAACCCTTCGGGTTGGCGACGAACTTGTTGAGCTCGTCGAAGGTCCACTTGCCGCCCTTGGCCTTCATGGCAGTCGAATAGTTGAAGCCGGGCTCTGTCGCGCGATCGCGGCCGACGACGCCGTAAAGATTCGGGCCGACGCGATTGGGGCCGCCCTTTTCGAAGGTGTGGCAGGCGGCGCATTTCTTCGCGCCGGCTGCGCCCCTCTCGACGGAAGCGGCCTGCAACAGCTTCTCGATCGGCTCGGACGGCGCGGCCGCGGCTTGCTTGCTGCTACCCCCCTCCGGCTCTCCCTCCACCTTCACGGTGATTTGGTAACCCGGCTTTTCCGGCATCACGGGCGCGAACAGCGCGTCGGCGGTGAAGCTCGTGACCAGCAGAATGAGGCAGGTGGCCAGAACGGCACCGATAATCTTGTTGATTTCGAAGGAGTCCATTTTGGGTCAGGCTCCAGGCCGGAAATGTCGACTGTTGGCCGGCGAAAATCGGCCGCGGATGCATCAGGAACCAGGCTTTCGCACCGCCCCCTGAGGGACGATGAGATATCGGTTTGCCTGTGCTCTGGCAACCCGTATAAACGCAAGCGCTTTCGACCCATCCCCATCATTTCCGGCTTGTTATCAACCGGATCCAGACCTCGCCCCGATGACCGAAACTCGCACTTTGGTGCTGATTCCCGCCCGCATGGCCGCTACCCGCCTGCCTGGCAAGCCGCTCCTGGACATCGCCGGCCTGCCGATGATCGTCCATGTGCTGCGCCGTGCCGAGGCGGCAGGAATCGGCCGGGTGGCGGTCGCCACCGACACGCCGGAGATCGCAGCGGTGGTGACGTCCCATGGCGGCGAAGCGGTGATGACGAGCCCCGAACACCCTTCCGGATCAGACCGGGTCTATGAGGCGCTTTGCAAGCTCGACCCCGCGCGTGAGGCCGAAATCGTCGTCAATCTGCAGGGCGACTTTCCAACCATCAGCCCTGACAACATCCGCAGCGTGCTCGCCCCGCTGGCCGACCCAGTGGTCGATATCGCGACGCTTGCCGCCGAAATCCATACCGAGGAAGAGAGCACCAATCCGAACGTGGTGAAGGCGGTCGGCTCGCCAATAGGCGCGCGGCGGCTGCGCGCGCTTTACTTCACGCGGGCTACGGCTCCGTGGGGCGAGGGGCCGCGCTACCATCACATCGGCCTCTATGCCTATCGCCGCGCGGCGCTGGAGCGCTTCGTGGCGCTTCCCCCCTCCCCGCTGGAGCGGCGGGAGAAACTCGAACAACTCCGGGCGCTCGAGGCCGGGATGCGGATCGACCTCATGATCGTGGACACCGTGCCGCGCGGTGTCGACACGCCGGCCGATCTCGAAACCGCCCGCCAGATACTGGCAAAAGCCTGAGCGGCTGGTACAAGGCGCCATGACCCAGAAAATGAAAATTGCCTTCCAGGGCGAGCCCGGGGCAAATTCCCATATCGCCATCGTCGAGGCCTATCCCGACGCCGAGCCGATGCCCTGCCCAACCTTCGAGGACGCGCTCGCCGCGATCGCCTCGGGCGAGGCCGACCTCGGCATGATCCCGATCGAGAATTCGGTCGCCGGCCGGGTCGCCGATATCCATCACCTGTTGCCGCAATCCGGCCTGTTCATCGTCGGCGAATGGTTTCTGCCGGTCCATCATCAGCTGATGGCGCCACGCGGCGCCAAACTGGCCGACATCAAGACCGTCGAGAGCCACGTCCATGCGCTCGGGCAGTGCCGCCGCATCATCCGCGAGCGCGGGATCAAGCCGGTCGTGTCGGGCGATACGGCAGGCGCCGCCCGCCTCATCGCCGAACGCGGCGAGAAGAGCTGCGCTGCGATTGCCTCGCGGCTCGCTGCCGAAATTTACGGCCTCGACATCCTGGCCGAGGACGTCGAGGACGAGACCCACAACACCACGCGCTTTGTGGTGCTGGCGCGCGAGGCGAAGTGGGCCGAGCAGGGATCGGGGCCGCTGGTCACCTCTTTTGTTTTCCGGGTGCGCAACCTGCCCGCCGCGCTCTACAAGGCGATGGGGGGCTTTGCCACCAACAGCGTCAACATGACGAAGCTCGAAAGCTACATGGTCGACGGAAATTTCTTTGCGACCCAATTCTACGCCGACGTCGACGGCCATCCCGAGGACAGGAATCTGGCGTTTGCGCTGGAGGAATTGAAATTCTTCTCGCGCGAATTCCGTATTGTCGGGGTTTATCCCGGCCATCCCTTCCGGGCGATGTTCAGCGAGAAGGCGGAGTGATTTCGGCCCTCGGTCACGCCGCCACCCGTCTCTCCAAACCGAACGCGTCCGCCAGCAGGCTATAGGACTTCTTGCGCGCGTCGTGGTCGTAGACGGCGGTGATGATCATCAATTCGTCGGCCTGACTTGCCGTAATCAGCAGCTGCAGCTTCGCCATCACGGTCGCCGGGCTGCCGACAAACAGCCGCGAGCGGTTGCGCGCGATCGAGGCGCGCTCGCTCTCCGTATAGGGATAGGCGAGCGCCTCTTCGACGCTGGGCAGCACCAGGTACTCGCCGCGATCCCTGCGCAGCCGGTTGAGATCCATCGACGATGCCAGCCGCTCGGCCTCCGCGTCGGTTTCAGCGGCGACCACGGCGACAGCGAGGATGGCGTGCGGCGCCGGGCGCCAGCCCGACGGCTTGTAATGCGCGCGGTAATGCGTCAACGCGTCGACCGCGTCATAGGTCGCAAAATGATGGGCAAACGCGAAGCCCATTCCGACCTGGGCGGCGAGTTCGCAGCTATAATTGCTGGAGCCGAGCAGCCAGATCGGCGGCAACGGCGTGTCGTTCGGCATCGCCACCACGTTGTTGAAGGGATGGCCGGGCGGAAAATCGCGGCTCTCCCACAACGTTAGTTCGTGCAGCCGCTCGAGAAAATCGTCGCCCTCGCGGCGGTCGAGCCGGCTGCGCAGCGCATAGGCGGTGGCACCATCGGTGCCTGGCGCGCGGCCGAGGCCGAGGTCGATCCGGCCGGGAAACAGCGCCTCCAGCATCTTGAAACGCTCGGCCACCATCAGCGGCGCATGGTTCGGCAGCATCACGCCGCCGGCGCCGACCCGGATGCGGCTGGTCACCGCGGCGATCTGACCGATCATGATGTCGGGCGCCGGGCTCGCCACCGAGGCGAGATTGTGGTGCTCGGCCAGCCAGTAGCGGACATAGCCGAGCTGGTCCGCGTGGCGCGCCAGATCGATGCTGTTGCGCAGCGCCGCGGCAGGTTTGGTGCCCGTGGTGACGACGGAGAGGTCGAGGATGGAAAGCGGAATCATGGCGCTAACCTAGCGCGCCGGATCAGGCCCACAAAGAGTCCTGCCGCACAGATCAGGCGCGCATCGGTGGGAGGCGCCGGCACTCCCTTAGGAGAGTATGGTGGGATACCAGCCATAAAAAATCCGTTGATTACAAACTACCCACGCATGGCATAGCCGTTGATCGAGCTATAGATTGATGAATTCCTAAGGATACGACCATAAATTGACACTTTTCTGCGTAATTTGTGGACAAAGCGCTTTGAGGCTCGTTGCCCACTCATAGATATTTCTGACTTTTTATCTAGGTGCTATCCATTATATTGGGCAACTTCCCATAGCCGATGGGCTGTTGGGGCTGCGCCGTTTGGCTTATTTTAGCGCTCTGCAGCTAGACCTGATGTCCGTCCGGAATGAGTGGAGTTTGTGGTGCCATGACCGAGGCTACGCCCCCCGCTGACAGATGGGCACCGCACGCCTGCGATCTCCTTCGAGTTCTTCCCGCCGAAGACCGAGGAGATGGAGCGCAGCCTGTGGGAGACCATCAAGCGTCTTGCACCGCTGGCGCCCAAATTCGTCTCGGTGACCTATGGCGCCGGCGGCTCGACCCGCGAGCGCACCCATTCCACCATCGCCCGTATCCTCGCCGAGACCAGCCTGACCCCGGCCGCGCATCTCACCTGTGTCAGCGCCGCCCGCGGCGAGATCGACGAAATCGTCGACCGCTATCACGATGTCGGCGTCCGCCATATCGTCGCGTTGCGCGGCGACCCGGCTGGCGGCATCGGCACCGTCTATACCGCGCACCCGGATGGCTATCAGACCTCGGCCGAGCTCGTCGCCAGCATCAGGAGGCGGCATCCCGACATCGAGGTTTCCGTCTCCGCCTATCCGGAAAAGCATCCGGAAAGCCGCGACTTCGATGCCGACATCGACATGCTCAAGGCCAAGGTCGATGCCGGCGCGACCCGCGCCATCACCCAGGTCTTCTTCGACAACGACCTCTACCTTCGCTATCTCGACCGGGTTCGGGCGCGCGGCATTGTCATTCCGATCGTGCCCGGCATCATGCCGATGCACAATTTCAAGCAGGCCCGCGGCTTCGTCACCCGCGCGGGCACGACCGTGCCGGACTGGCTCGCGGAAAAGTTCGAAGGCCTCGACGACGACGCCGAAACCCGCAAGCTGGTGGCGGCCACCGTCGTGGCGGACCAGGTTCGCAAGCTCACCAAGCACGGCGTCAATACCTTCCACTTCTACACCATGAACCGCGCGGACCTCGTGTTCGCCATCTGCCATTTGCTCGGCATTCGCCCCCGGGACGCACAGAAAGCCGCATGATCCGATGACCGTGCCTGTCTCTCCCAAGCGAACCGCCCTGCTCGCGGCTGCCCGCGAGCGCATCCTGGTGCTCGACGGCGCCATGGGCACCATGATCCAGGCCCTCGCATACGACGAAGCCGCGTTTCGCGGCGCGCGCTTTGAGGGTTTTCACCGCGATCTCAGGGGCAACAACGACCTGTTGATCCTGACGCAGCCGAAGGCGATCGAGGACATCCACGCGCAATACCTGCGCGCCGGCGCCGATATCGTCGCCACCAACACGTTTTCCTCGACCTCGATCGCGCAGGCCGACTACGATCTCGCCAGTGTCGTCTATGAGATGAACCTCGAAGGCGCGAAACTCGCCTGCGCCGCGGCGGCGCGCGTCAGCGCCGAGGACGGCAAGCCGCGCTTTGTCGCCGGCGCGATCGGCCCGACCAACCGCACCGCGTCGATCTCGCCCGATGTGTCGAACCCCGGCTTTCGCACCGTCACCTTCGACGATCTGCGCGCCGCCTATGGCGAGCAGATCAAGGGACTGCTGGACGGCGGTGTCGACCTGCTCCTGGTCGAAACCATCTTCGACACTCTCAACGCCAAGGCCGCGCTGTACGCCATCGCCGAAATCACGGAAGCCCGCGGCCTCGACCTGCCCGTGATGATCTCGGGCACCATTACCGACAAATCGGGGCGGCTGCTGTCGGGCCAATTGCCGGAAGCGTTCTGGAATTCGGTGCGTCACGCGCGACCGATCACGATCGGCTTCAACTGCGCGCTCGGCGCCGAAGACCTGCGCGCGCATATCGCCGACATCGGCCGCATCGCCGACACGCTGGTGTGCGCCTATCCGAACGCCGGATTGCCCAACGAATTCGGCCAGTACGACGAGAGCCCGGAATACATGGCGCGCCTGATCGGCGAATTCGCGCGCGACGGCCTTGTCAACATCGTCGGCGGCTGCTGCGGCACCACGCCCGACCATATCGCCGCGATTGCGGATGCCGTCGCGCCGCACCGGCCCCGCGCCGTTCCCGAAATCGAGCCGCGGCTCAGGCTCTCGGGCCTGGAGCCGTTCGAGCTGACGCCGGCGATCCCCTTCGTCAATGTCGGCGAACGCACCAACGTCACCGGTTCGGCCAAATTCCGCAAGCTGATCACGGCGGGCGACTACACCGCCGCGCTGCAGGTGGCGCGCGACCAGGTCGAGAACGGTGCCCAGATTATCGACATCAATATGGACGAGGGGCTGCTCGATTCCGAGAAGGCGATGGTGACGTTCCTCAACCTCGTCGCCGCCGAGCCGGACATCGCCCGCGTGCCCATCATGGTCGATTCCTCGAAATTCGCCGTGATCGAAGCCGGCCTGAAATGTATTCAGGGCAAGCCGGTGGTGAATTCGATCTCGATGAAGGAAGGCGAGGCGAAATTCATCCACGAGGCGCAAATCGCGCGGCGTCATGGCGCCGCCGTGGTGGTGATGGCGTTCGACGAAGCCGGACAGGCCGACACGTTCGCGCGCAAGACTGCGATCTGCAAGCGCGCCTACGACATCCTGGTCGGGCAACTCGATTTTCCGCCGGAAGACATCATCTTCGATCCCAATATTTTCGCGATCGCCACCGGAATCGAGGAGCACAACAATTACGGCCTCGACTTCATCGAGGCGACGCGATGGATCCGCAAGAACCTGCCGCACGCGCATGTCTCCGGCGGCGTGTCGAACCTGTCGTTCTCGTTCCGCGGCAACGAGCCGGTGCGCGAGGCCATGCATTCGGTGTTCCTGTATCATGCCATCAAGGCCGGTATGGATATGGGCATCGTCAATGCCGGGCAGATGATCGTCTATGACGACATCGATCCCGAACTGCGCCAGGTTTGCGAGGACGTCATCCTCAACCGCGACGCGGGCGCCTCCGAGCGCCTGCTGCAGCTGGCCGAAAAATTCCGCGGCAAGGAGAAGCAGACCAAAGAGCAGGACCTGGCCTGGCGCGAATGGCCGGTCGACAAGCGGCTGAGCCACGCGCTGGTGCACGGCATCACCGAATATATCGAGGCCGATACCGAGGACGCGCGCAAGCTTTCCACCCGTCCGCTCGACGTCATCGAAGGCCCGCTGATGGCCGGCATGAACATCGTCGGCGACCTCTTCGGCGACGGCAAGATGTTCCTGCCGCAGGTGGTGAAATCCGCCCGCGTGATGAAGCAGGCGGTGGCGTACCTGATGCCGTTCATGGAGGAGGAGAAGGCGCGCAACCTCGCCGCCGGCATCAAGGGCGACGGCCGCAATTGCGCCGGCAAGATCGTGCTCGCCACCGTGAAGGGCGACGTGCACGACATCGGCAAGAACATCGTCGGCATCGTCCTGCAATGTAACAATTTCGAGGTGATCGACCTCGGCGTCATGGTGCCGGCGGCGAAGATCATCGAGACCGCGAAGGCCGAGGGCGCCGACATCATCGGCCTGTCCGGCCTGATCACGCCGTCGCTCGACGAGATGAGTTTCCTCGCCGGCGAGCTGGAGCGCGAGGGGCTCAAGGTGCCGCTCTTGATCGGCGGCGCCACCACGAGCCGCGTCCATACCGCCGTCAAGATCGACCCGAATTATCGCAGCGGCCCGGTGGTGCATGTCCACGACGCCAGCCGCGCCGTCGGCGTGGCTTCGTCGCTGTTGTCGCCGGAGCGGCGCGAAGCCTATGCCGCCGACGTCCGCGCCGAGTACGCCAAGATTTCCGCGGCGCATTTCCGCGCGCAGGCCGACAAGAAGCGTCTCAAGCTGGCCGATGCCCGCGCCAACGCGGCTGCGATCGACTTTGCCAGGACGCCGCCGAAGAAGCCGGCGTTTCTGGGCATCAGGACCTTCCATGACTACGACCTCGCCGAACTCGCCGGGTACATCGACTGGACGCCGTTCTTCCAGACCTGGGAGCTGACCGGGCGCTTCCCCGCCATTCTCGACGATCCCAAGGTGGGCGAAGTCGCGCGCTCGCTGTACGACGACGCCCGCAAGATGCTCGACCGCATCGTGAAGGAGAACTGGTTCAAGGCGCAGGCGACGATCGGCTTCTGGCCGGCCAATGCGGAAGGCGACGACATCGTCATCTACAGCGACGATGGCCGCAGCAAACAGATCGCCACCTTGCACACGCTGCGCCAGCAGCTGGCGAAGCGCGAAGGCCGCTTCAACGCCGCGCTGTCCGATTTCATCGCGCCTCGCGCCTCGGGCGTCCCCGATTATATCGGCGCGTTCGTGGTCACGGCGGGCATCGGCGAGGACGTCGTCGCCGACCGCTTCAAGAACGCCAACGACGATTACTCCTCGATCCTGTGCAAGGCCCTGGCCGATCGCCTGGCGGAAGCCTTCGCCGAGCGCATGCACGCCCGCGTGCGCCGGGAATTCTGGGGCTACGCGCCGGACGAGGCGCTCACGCCTGAACACCTCATCCTCGAGCAATACCAGGGCATTCGCCCCGCGCCCGGCTATCCCGCGCAGCCCGATCACACCGAGAAGGCGACGCTGTTTGCTCTGCTCGATGCCGAAAACACCGCCGGCGTGAAGCTAACCGAGAGCTACGCGATGTGGCCGGGCTCGTCGGTGTCGGGGCTTTATTTCAGCCATGCCGAAAGCTTCTATTTCGGCGTCGGCAAGATCGAGCGCGACCAGGTCGAGGACTACGCCGCGCGCAAGGGCTGGAGCGTAGCCGAAGCCGAGCGCTGGCTGGCGCCGGTGCTGAACTACATCCCAGCGCAGGACCGGCCCGCGCAAGATCGCAGCGTGAAGGAAGCGATGCTGACATTGGCGCCGTCATCCACCGCGCCCGCCAACGATATCGCCTCGCACCCGCCGGGCTGCAACTGCGCGGTGCATCTGGCCTGGCGAAAGAAGTCAGCAAGGGCGTAACGGCCGTCGTGCAGGCTTCCACTCTTGGTCGTCCCTGCGAACGCAGGGACCCATAACCACCAGTGCCTGTCGTAGACCAAGCTGTTGCCCAGCTTCGCGCAACACGAACATTCGTGGTTATGGGTCCCGGGTCGCGCTCACTGCGTTCGCTTGCCCGGGACGACGTGGATAGAGCTGTCGCCCGGCAACGATTTCCAATTCTATTTTCAAACAGCCTTGAGCCGTCATTGCGAGCGAAGCGAAGCAATCTATCGCGCAACAACAAAGAAAGAGTGGATTGCTTCGCTTCGCATGCGCAAACGCTTCGCGTTTGTCGCAGGCAATGACGACTGGATACAGCTTCGCGATCTCGGAGTCGCGCCTTCGCGATCTCGCGGCGCATTTCGCCCGAGGTTTGCTCTGTATTTCCTTACCCTCTTGGTCAGAGGGCGCAGGGAATGCCGGACGCTCGGCGCGTCCGCAGCCGCGTGCGCAGTGGTAGAAAGCACACGCGTTAGTCACCACGGTCACGCCGGAAACGTCCGGCATTCCCCGCGCAATGGTTTTAACGGTTTCCTTCGCGCTCTCCCCGGTGACCGGGCTCTTTTGCCACCGTCGCTTCGCGGATCATCTCCGCAGAACTTGACGCCAGCGTCGGGGCGTCAGGACCACACGACTTCGCCGTCCGCGTCAGGTGCCCTCGTCAGAAGCACCGTCAACGTCCACCGCATCCCGCCCCAACGTCCGTGACGTGCGCAACGCCCCTTGTGGGACGGGACGGCGCGAAACATGGAACTGATTTGGGTCAGGCGCGAAGCGAAATATTTTTGCAAAAGGGACTCGACCGCGGTGTTGCAAAACAGCCTGTCGGGCAAATCACCCGACCTGTCCGCCGTAGCTCGAAGAGCGAAGGTGGAAGGCGTAATCCGCCATCTCAACGCGTTAACGACGGATTACGCTGTCGTGGAGCCGCTACAGGCCGTCACCCTGACAACGACCGCACATGGCATCACGAACGCGCGGCATCCTCCCACTCCCGAGCGGGGAGATCCCCCAGGAGGTTCGATAGCTCGACCGCAAGCGCGCGAAGTCGCGCATTCTCCTTCGCGAGCGACAGGGCGTCGTGGATTTCCCGACGCGGCGGTTCATTGTCTTTCAGGGTCGCAGCCTCTTCAAGCAGCGGCGATAACAAGTCGAAAAATTCGTCACCGGGATGTCGCAGAGACACAACGTTGTCACCGGGGCGACGATCTTTCTTGTTGCCCGGCGGATGTCCGATACCCATGACAAGTCCCTTAATTTCGGACGTACCCCCCATCCAATCCCGGCAATCTCGATTGAGTCGCGGGCGAATTTGAGACCAAAATGGGACCGCTGCAAGCTGCGGCTACGACGGGTGAGAATCACTTCTCCCGGAACGCCCGCATCAGCTGGTCGCTGAGCGGCTTGATCAAATAGGACAGCAGGGTCCGGTCGCCGGTCTGGACGAAGGCTTCGACGGGCATGCCGGGGATCAGCTTGGCGTCGCCGAGGCGCGCGATTTCTTCCGGCGGCATCGAGACGCGGATCGTGTAATAGCTCTGCCCGGTGCGCTGGTCGGTGGTGACGTCGGGCGAAACGCGGGTGACGACGCCGTTCAATTCCGGCGTGGTGCGCTGGTTGAAGGCCGACAGCCGCAGCAGGGTCTTCTGGCCGATCTGCAGCTTGTCGATATCCTGCGGGTTGACCTTGGCCTCGACCCGAAGGTCATCGGTCTGCGGAACGATCATCATGATGGCGTCGCCGGCGGTGATGACGCCGCCTACCGTGTGCACCGTGGACTGCAGCACCATGCCGTCCTGCGGGGCGCGGATGTCGGTTCGCCGCAACTGGTCCTCGGCCGTGACCTTGCGTTCGACGAATTCGCCGATCTTGTCGTTGGTCTCGCGCAAATCCTTGGAGACGTCGCTGACCATGTCCTTGTCGACCTGGATGATCTGCAGCTCGGTTTCGGTAATCTTGCCCTTGGCCTGCGCCCGCGACGCAATGTATTGCGCCCGCTCGCCGTTGAGCCGCGCCGCGTCGCGCTCGAGCGTGGTGAGGCGCGAAATCTGCACCAGGTGCTTGTCGTAGAGATCGCGAACCCCGGCCAGTTCCTTTTCCACCAGCCCTATTTCCTGATCCTTGGCCTTCTCCTGCGCGATCAGTCCGGCGATCTCCTCGTTCAATTGCGCGACTCGCTCGCGCAATTGCGCCTTTTGTCCGATCCTGCCGTAGACGCGAACCTCGAACAGTTTGGTCTCGCTTGCGATGATGGTCTTGACGTCGGGGTCCTCGGCGCGGTCGAGCAACATCCTGGGAAACACGATCTTGTCGAGGCCCTGTTGTTCGGCCTGCAGCCGCGCGGCCCGCGCCCACAACCCGTCGAGGTTCTTGGTGACGATCGCAAGGCTCGCCTTGGTGACGGTGTCGTCGAGCCGCACCACCACCTGGCCGGCCTTGACGAGGTCGCCGTCGCGCGCGAGCACCTCGCCGACGACGCCGCCGGTCGGATGCTGCACTTTCTTCACGTTCGATTCGACAACGATCGATCCCGGCGCGATCAGCGCGCCCGAAATTTCGGCGGTCGACGCCCAGCCGCCAAGCCCGCCGGCCAGAACGACGACGATCGCCAGGCCCACGATCAGATGCAGCCGTATCGACGCCTGCGCTCCCTGCTTTTGGTTGCCGCTCACGATTTGGCGACTCCGCTTTCGGATACGATCTTGATCGGCGTGGGCGGCGCAACCCGCTGCAGCACCTGCCCGAGAACGGTTTCCTTGGGACCGAAGGCCTGCATGCGACCGTCCTTCAGGACCAGAAGCTGATCGACCGCCTCGATCCCGATCGGCCGGTGCGCAACGACCACCACGATGGCGCCGCGCTCGCGTGCGCCGCGAACCGCCCGCGTCAGCGCCTCATCGCCCTCGGTATCGAGATTGGAGTTCGGCTCGTCCAGAACGATGAGGAACGGATTGCCGTAGAGCGCCCGCGCCAGCGCCACGCGCTGCGCCTGGCCGGCCGAAAGCGCGGTGCCCTGCTCGCCGATCTGGGTGTCGTAGCCCTCGCGCATCCTGATGATCATCTCGTGGACACCCGCCTCCTTCGCGGCCGCGATGATGGACTCGGAAGAGGCTTCCGGATCGAAGCGGGAAATATTCTGGGCGACCGTGCCTGCAAACAGTTCGACGTCCTGCGGCAGATAACCGACGTGACGGCCGAGCACGTCGGACGACCATTGATCGAGCGCCGCGCCATCGAGCCGCACCTTGCCGCGCACCGGCTGCCATACGCCGACCAGCACGCGCACCAGCGAAGACTTGCCCGATCCGCTCGGCCCGATGATGCCGAGGCCATTGCCGGCCTGAAGTGCGAAGGTTACATCCTGAACGATGAGCTTCTGATCGCCCGGCGGCACGATGCTGACACCTTCGACGGAAAGGCGGCTCGACGGGCTTTGCAACAACATCTGTTTGGCTTGCGCCGGCAACTGGTCGAGCAGCCGGTTGAGACGGTGCCAGCTCTGCCGCGCGGCAACAAAACCCCTCCAATGCGCGATGGCCAGATCGACCGGCGCCAACGCCCGCGCACTCAGGATCGAGCCCGCAATGATAATGCCCGCGGTCGCCTCCTGATGAATCACCAGATAGGCGCCGACGGCGAGCACCGCCGACTGCAGGGTCATGCGCAGGACCTTGGCGACCGCGCCGAGACCGCCGGTGACGTCGCTGGCGCGCTGATTGCCCGCGAGGTACTTCTGGTTAGCCTCGCTCCAGCGGCTGGTCATGCGTCCGGCCATTCCCATCGCGACCAGCACTTCGGCGTTTCGCCGGCTGGTGGCGGCCAGATCGTTGCGGCGCGCCGCCAGGCCCGTGGCCTCACGCGCCGGCGTGCGCGACATGTATTCGGTGATGACGGTGAGAGAGACCAGGATGACCGCGCCGACCAGCGCCGTCAGGCCGATCATGACGTGGAAGGCAAAACAGATCGCCAGATAGAACGGCAGCCACGGCAAGTCGAAGAACGCGCCGGGCCCCATGCTCGAGAGGAACGAGCGAACGTTGTCCAGATCGCGCAAGGGCTGAAGACCCTCATTGCGTCCGCCGACCATCAGCGGCAGGCGCACAACGGTTTCGAACACCCGGGCATTGAGGGCTTCGTCGAGCGAAGTTCCGATCCGCCCGAGGATTCGTCCCCGGATCAGGTCGAGAACGCCCTGGGCGATGTACAATCCGCCCGCCAGAATCGCCAAACCTACAAGGGTCGGCACGCTCCGGCCCGGCAGCACCCGGTCGTAAACTTCCAGCATGAAGAGCGAGCCGGTCAGATACAGCAGGTTGATCATGCAACTCATGGCGCCGACGCCGATGAACGCAGTGCGGCAGGCGCGCAGCGCATCACCGAGTTCGGAGTGCCGGACACCGGGAGCGGCTGCCATCAATCCTGATCTCTCCAGAGGGGTGCGCGACCCCTGATTTGCAGGGTTTGCGGGCCTGATCTTAACGATTCTTGTACCTACCGTCCATTGAAGTCAGGTTAAGCCAAACGGTTTCGGAACCGTGAAGCCCACGGCAATGTGACAATTACCCCATTGGCTGTCCTCTGGGCTGGGAGGACCGTCGGCGCCCGACTTCCGGTCACCTCGCCCCGCCTGCGGGGAGAGGGAGATCAGCCTAAGGGCACGCGCCCTAGAAGCGGCCGCCGCCCCTAACGAGCCGTACGATGAAGAGCAGCAGGACGGCGCCGATCGCGGAATAGATGATCTCCGAGACGAGGCCGCTGCCGAGGTGGATGCCGATCTTTGGAAACAGAAAGCTGGCGACCAGCGCGCCGGCAATACCGACGAGGATATCGCCGATGATCCCGAAGCCGGTGCCGCGCACGATCTTTCCGGCCAGCCAGCCCGCAACCAGGCCGACGAATAAAATGACGAGAATGCCTTCATTGGATATTTGCATAAGAGCAACTCCCCCTGTTTCGCGCGCGCCATTTCTCCGAGGCGCGCGCAAGCCTATCCATAATTGCCCGATGTGACGACAGCAATCTGACGAGCTCAGGTCGCGGCAGCGACCTCACTTCGCTCCGCCAGGATGCACCTTGCGATCCTGTCCTGCCCAACCCGCACGTTGGGCGGCAACCGCTCGGTGCAACGCGCCTGCGCGAAAGCGCAGCGGGGCGCGAAGGAACAACTGGCTGGCGACCTGTCGAGCGAGGGCGGCGTTCCCGGAATGGTTTCCAGCCGCTGGCCCCGTTTGGCACCGTGAACGGTGGAGGCCAGCAATCCGCGCGCGTAAGGATGAATCGGCGAACGCACGATCTGGCCGAGCGTACCCTGCTCCACGATCTCTCCCGCATACATCACGGCGACACGGTCGCAGATTTCCACGGCAACCCCGATATCGTGGGTAACGAAGATGACCGACATGCCGAACTCGCGCTGCAATTCGCGCAATAGCAGCAGGATCTGGATTTGCACGGTGGCGTCCAGCGCCGTGGTCGGCTCGTCGGCGAGAAGAATTTTCGGCTTGCACGCCAGCGCCAGCGCGATCATCGCGCGCTGCCGCATGCCGCCGGACATCTCGTGCGGATAGGCATCCAGCCTCCGTTTGGCAGAGGGAATGCGCACCACTTCCAGCATTTCCAGCGCGCGTGCTTTTGCCTCGGCGTGGCTCTTGCCTTCGTGGCGCATCACCGTTTCCGCGATCTGCCGGCCGATGGTGTAGACGGGATCGAGCGCCAGTGCCGGCTCCTGGAAGATCATCGAGACGGTCTGGCCGCGAAACGCCGACAGTTCCTCGTCGTCGAGCGCCAGCACGTCGCGCCCGAGCACCTGAACGCTTCCCGAGATCAGCGTTCGCTTCCGAGGCAATAGCCGCATCAGCGCGCGCAAGGTGACGCTCTTGCCCGAGCCGGACTCGCCGAGCAGGCCAAGCACCTCGCCCTCGCCAAGCGAAAAGCTGAGATCGTTCACCGCATAAACGGCACGCTCGCCGGTGAAGCGAACGTTGAGGCCGCGGATCTCGACGAGGTTCGTCATGCCAACTTCGGCACCCTGGCGTGAAAATCGGTCGCACGCTGGAACGCGGCGCCAATCCGCAACAGCATGGCCTCATCGAAGGAGCGGCCGATCAACTGCATGGCAACGGGAAGACCGCTGCGCGTGAAGCCTGCGGGAAGCGCCAGCGACGGCACCCCGAGATAATTGATTGGACGGGTGAACCGTGTCAGCCGCTGGATTACAGCCTCGGCGTTGGGGCTGTTGCCGACGTCGCTCTCGGCGATGGTGGGAGCCGGGACCGGCGCCACCGGCGCGATCACTGCATCGACACCGGCCACCGCGGCGGCGTGCGCCGCCAGCGCCGGACCGCGCCAGCGCATCGCTTCGAGATAGGACACGCCAGGGAATGCGAGCCCGTTCTGCAGCCGCATCAGAACCTGCGGGCCGTAATCCCCGGGGCGCTCGATCAGCCAACGCTTATGGAAGGCGGCCGCCTCGATGGTGAGCACAAACTGGCACGCCGCGGTGAGCTGGCTCTGGTCGGGCAATTCGACCTGAACTATTTTTGCGCCCTCGCGTTTCAAGACCGCGACGGTCGCATCGAGAATCCGCGCGACTTCGGGGTCGAGATCGTCGACGTAGAATGCGGAGGGGACGCCAATGGTCAGGCTTTTCATCGATTCCCGCGTCGCGGCTGTATAATCCGGAACCGGCCCGGCAATCGCGGTGGGGTCTTCCGGGTCCGCCCCTGCCATCAGCCCCAGCAGCAAGGCGCAATCCTTGGCCGAGCGCGCGAGCGGCCCGACGGTGTCGAGCGATTGCGACAGCGGCATCGCGCCGGCGCGGCTGATCCGGCCGTGGGTCGTCTTCAATCCGGTGACGCCGCAGAAATGCGCGGGCAACCGGATCGAGCCGCCGGTATCCGAACCCAATGCCGCAAACGTCAACCACGCCGCGACGGCTGCGCCCGATCCCGACGACGAGCCGCCGGTGATGTGATCCAGGCCCCACGGATTGCGCACCGGCCCGTAATGGGCGTTGTGGCCGGTCGGCCCGTAGGCGAATTCCGCCATCTGCAATGAGCCCAGGCGAATCGCGCCGGCATCCTTCAGCCGCTGCAGCGCGGTCGAGGTTGTCGTGGCGACAAAATCGCGCCGGATTTTCGAGCCGCAGGTGACCACCTTGCCGGCGTCGTAATACATATCCTTGTGCGCCAGCGGCACGCCGTGCAGCGGCCCACTGACCTTGCCTTTTGCCAGCGCCGCGTCGGCGGCATCGGCTGCCGCCAGTGCGGTGTCCGTTTCGATCGCCATGAAGGCATTGAGACGGGGTTGCCACTTCGCAATCCTGTCGAGGCAGGATTGCGTCACCTCGCGCGACGAGAAACGCCTTTGCGCGATCGCCTGCGCGACCGCAGTCAGCGACAGCAATGCCGGTTCCGCGTTCATTTCGCTACCCCGGCGGCTTGCACGACGGCAAAGGCGGCGGGCTCGAGATCGAACGGCAACGTGCCGGCGACCGCCGCGAAGCCCTCGAATGCCGGAGCGATGGAATTGGCGATGCGCGCAGCAACTTCAGCACTGACGGGCACGCCCGCCACGTCAGCCATCGCCTTGATCGCATTAGAGCTTGGTTTTGTCATGCGGCATCTACTCCCTTTGCTGGCGAGCGGCTATGGCCCGAGCCGGGTATGGCCATGTAGCACGCCGCCTGATGACCCATCTTATCGATCGCGGCGAGTTTTGGTGTGGCATTTGCGCAGAGCGGCTCCGCGAACGAACAGCGGGTATGAAACCGGCAGCCCGAAGGCGGGTCGATTGGATTGGGCGGATCGCCCGAAATCGGCGGCGTCTGCGTCCGGCGATCGGGATCGGCGGACGGCATCGCCGCCAACAGCGCCCGCGTATAGGGATGCGCCGGCGCATCCCACACCCGGTCGACCGGTCCCAGCTCCACCACCTCGCCGAGATACATCACCAGAACGCGGTCGGAGATGTAGCGCACCACGTTGAGGTCGTGGCTGATGAAGAGATAGGTCAGCCCGAATTCGCGCTTCAGATCGACCAGGAGATTGAGCACCTGCGCCTCGACCGACTTGTCCAGCGCCGACACCGCCTCGTCCAGGATCACCAGACGCGGCGACAAGGCCAGCGCGCGCGCGATGTTGACGCGCTGACGCTGTCCGCCGGAAATCTCGTGCGGATAGCGGTTGGCGAAAGTCTCCGGCCGCAAACCGACCTTGCCGAGCAGTTCGCGCGCCAGCGCGCGCGCCGCCGTGTCGGCCATGCCGTGGACCTTCGGCCCGAACGCGATCGATTCCTCGATGGTCAGCCGCGGATTGAGCGAGGCGTAGCTGTCCTGAAACACCATCTGCATGGCGCGGCGAAGCTCGCGCAGCGAAAGTGCGTGACCGACCTGCATGCCGTCATAGATGATCTCGCCGGCATCGCGCTTCATCAGGTGCATCAACAGCCGCGCGGTGGTCGACTTGCCGCAGCCGGATTCGCCGACGATCCCGACCGTTTCACCCTTAGCGATCGCGAACGACACATCATCGACTGCGCGCACCGTCTTGCGCCCGCTGAACAGCTCGCCGCGCACCGGGAAATGTTTTGTCAGCCCGTTGACCTCCAGCAGCGGCTGCGCCGCGCCGCCGCGATCCTCGATCCTCTCAAGCATGTCGACCGGTGCGCTGATCTCGTTCATGGCGTCAGTTCCGGATGTCCATGGCACTGCGCATGCCGTCGCTGAGCAGGTTGAAACAGATCGACACCGCGAAGATCATGGCGCCGGGCAGCGCCGCCACCCATGGATTGATGTAGATCGCGGTACGCAGCGTATTGAGCATCAAGCCCCATTCCGGCTCCGGCGGCTTTGTTCCCAGGCCCAGGAATGACAGGCCTGCCGCCAAGATCATCGATACCGAGATAAGACCGGTGGCGTAGACGAAAATCGGACCTAGGACATTGCCGAGCATGTGCACGCGCATGATGGTGAAGGAGCCGGCGCCGGAGGCGCGCGCCGCTTCGACGAAGTCCATGTTGCGCACCCCGGTGGTGACGCTCTCGGCCACGCGGGCGATCTGCGGCACGAACACGATGGTCAGCGAAACGATGGAATTGACGATGCCCGCCCCCAGCGCTCCCGAAATCGCGATCGCCAGCAGGACCGATGGAAATGCGTAGAACACGTCGACGGTACGCATGATCGCGGTGTTGATCCTGCCGCCGACATAGCCGGCAACGAGACCGAGCGAGGTGCCGACGCCGAAGGCAAGGATCACGGGGAGAATGCCGACGATCAGCGACAGGCGTCCGCCATAGATCAGCCGCGCCAGCATGTCGCGGCCGAGTTCGTCGGTGCCGAGCGGATAGCCTGCCGTGCCGATATGACGGAGCCGGCGGATCATCGAGCCCTGATAGGGGTCGGCCAGTCCCAGCCATGGCGCACACAGCGCGGAGAGAAAAATCAGGGCCAGAATGCAGGCGCAGGCCATGCTGACCTTGTCGCGCACGATGCGGCGCCCGACGGTGGCCCAGTAGCCGCGGGCCTTCGCGGCGGGCCCTGCCTGCAGGGCCGCATCCGACATCGCGTTGGTGGGGCTGTTACTCACCTGCATCAGCTCCGCTTGATGCGCGGATCGATCGCGGCCTGCGCGATGTCGACCATGAGGTTCAGGAACACGAAGAACAGCGCCAGCACCAGGATCGTGCCCTGCAACAACGGCAGGTCGCGCTGGAAGATCGCCGAATTGAGCAGCAGCCCCGAGCCCGGCCAGGAGAATACGGTTTCGATCAGGATCGAACCGCCGAGCATGTAGCCCAGCTGCAGTCCCATCACGGCCATCGCGGTCGGCGCGGCGTTCTTGATGACGTGACGGAAAACATGGGTTTCGCGCAGGCCCTTGGCGCGCAGGGCCTCGACGAAGTCCTGGCTCAAGATGTCGCCGGTCAGCGCCCGCACCGTTCGCGTGACGATGCCCATCGGAATCACCGAGGTGGTGACCGCGGGCAGGACCAGGTAGCGGATATGCTCCCAGTCCCATCCCCATGCGCCAGAGCCGCCGGGCCCGGCGCCGACCGCCGGCAGCCAGCCCAGCTGCACCGAGAAAATGATCACCAGCACCATGCCGAGCCAGTAATGCGGAACGGAAACGCCGGCGATCGCGATCGAGGTCGCAAGCTTGTCGATCCAGGTGTCGCGGAAATAGCCGGCGATCAGGCCGAAGAACAATCCAAGGGTAAATCCGATCATCGCGGCGGCGATCGCCAACGTGACGGTGTTGCCGACCGCGCGCATGACTTCCGAGAGCACCGGGCGTCCGTTGGCAATGGAATGGCCGAGGTCGCCATTGACCGCCTTCCATAGCCAGAGGCCGAACTGCACCGGCAGCGGACGATCGAAGCCATAGGCGACGCGCAACTGCGCCGCCAGTTCCTGCGACGCGTCCGCCGGCAGGATCGCCACCAGCGGGTCGCCGGGCGTGATGTGCACCAGCAGAAAGCACACCAGCGCCACACTGAGGACGATCGGGATCACATAAACGATGCGGCGGACGATGTAGGCGAGCACAATTCACCTTGCATGAGTCAGATCGAATTTCTCGCTCGTCACGGCCAAAAGCAAGAAAAGCGTGGATGCCCGGGTCAAGGCCGGGCATGACGAAGAAAGACCAGATCGCCGATTACGGTGTCATGGAAACCGGCGAGAAGTCCACGAACCAGCTCTTGGGCTGCACGAAGCCCTTGATCTTCGGGCTCATCGCGCGCGGGGCAACGTCGTGGGCGACATAGAGGAACGCCGCGTCGTCGACGGAAGCCGCATGCAGTTCGGCCAGCGCCTTGTCCCGTTCGGCGGGATCGAAGGTCTGGCGCGCCTTGGTGACCAGCTCGTCGAATTTCGGGTTGTTGACATAGCCCCAGTTATTCGACACCGGCGGCGCCATCGATGATTGCAGGAAGCGCACCAGCGCGAAGAACGGATCCATCGCCGCGTAGGTGACGTTGGTGGCGTTGGCGCCGTTGGCGGAGGGATCCTTGGCGCCGCGCCGCCAGTTGGTGAACAGCGTATTCCATTCGATCACGTCGAGCTGGACGTCGAAATAGCATTCGGCCAGCGCCTGCTGCAGATACTCGTTCATCGGCAACGGCAGCATCTGGCCGGAGCCCGACGCCGAGGTCTGGATCTTGACCGTCAATTTCTTGTTCGGTCCAAAGCCCGCTTCCTGCATCAGCTTCTGCGCCGCGGGCTTATCATACTTGATCTGGAAGGTCGGGTTACCGCGCCAGGGATGACCGGGCTCGAAAGTGCCGGTCGCCGGCACCATCAGGCCGGCCAGCAATCCGTCCTTCAGGCCCTCGCGATCGACGCAGAGATTGGCGGCCTTGCGAACCCGAATGTCGTTCCAGGGCGAACCTTCGATGCGCGAGAACTGCCACGGCCAGACGTGAGGTTCCTCGTTGGTCTGAATGACAAACCCGCGCTGCTTGATTTCCGCGACCGCATCCGGCGCGGGCGCTTCGATCCAGTCGACCTGGCCGGAGAGCAACGCCGCGGTGCGGGCATTGGCCTCGGGCATCGGCAGCAGCAGCATCTTGTCGATCTTGGGAACGCGCGCCTTGTCCCAATAATTTTCGTTCCTGACCACTTCGAGGCGCTCGCGCGGCGTGAAGCTCGACATTTTCCACGGGCCGGTGCCGGAGGCGTCCTTCGCGAACGCGGCCCACGCGGCCGCGGATTTCACCTTGGCATCGGCGCCTTCCGCCTTATCGAACAGCTTCTGCCATTTCGCGGGGCTCGCCATGAACAGGTTGGTGAGATTGATTGGCAAGAAGCTGTCCGGCTCCTTGGTGGTCAGTTCCACCGTCATGTCATCGATCTTGCGCGCCGAGGCCAACGTCGGCATCCGCGACGCGGTCACGCCGACCTGGCTCGGGTCGAACTGCGGGGCATCCTGCTTGAGCACTTTTTCGACGTTCCAGACCACGGCGTCGGCCTTGAACGGCGAGCCGTCATGGAAGGTGACGCCGGGACGCAGCTTGAACGTCCATTTCTTCTTGTCGGCATCGTCGACCTTCCACTCGGTCGCGAGCCCGGGAATCACGACGCTCGCCTTGTCGGCGGAGGAGAGGTCCCACATCGTCAGCGAGTCGTACATCGTCACCCCGGTGAAGCGGTTGCCCTCAAAACCCTGATCCGGCTGGCCCAGCGTGCGCGGAATATCGGCAGCCGTCATGCCGATGCGCAGAACAGTTTCGGCACCGGCCATTCGCGGCAGGCCTGCCACGGTCGCAATCGCCAGCATCGCGACCGCTGCCATTGCGCGGCTTTTCCTGGATTGTTCGATACGCATCGCGGTAATCCCTTCTCGGCTTCCGATGACTATTTCTTATGCAATCTCATGCAACGGCTGTGCCAAAGGAGGGCGCTCTTCTCATCTATTGGCCCTGCGGCCCAGCTCATTGTGATGATACACGACGAAAAGGCAACATCGCCTATGATGGCATCAAGTTTGCAGGTTCAGCTCCAGTCAATATTCAAATGGAGCCTGGTCCATGCGCGCGCGCGGTTCAATCTTTCTCGCTGCCCTGGCAGTCTTCATTGCCATCAGCTCCGCCCAAACGGCGCAAGCCGAAACGATTGTGCGGTACGGCATCTCGATGGCCGATATCCCGCTGACAACGGGTCAGCCGGATCGTGGCGCGGGCGCCTATCAGTTCACGGCCTACACGATTTACGACCCGCTGGTCGCCTGGGAAATGGACGTGTCGGATCGACCCGGCAAACTGGTGCCCGGTCTCGCCACCGAATGGAAAGTCGACGACAAGGACAAGACCAGGTGGCGCTTCACCCTGCGAAAGGGCGTCAAATTCCATGACGGCAGCGACTTCAATGCCGACGCGGTAATCTGGAACCTGGACAAGGTCCTGAACGACAAGGCGCCGCAATTCGACAAACGGCAGAGCGCGCAGGTAAAGACCCGACTGCCGTCGGTGGCGAGCTACGCCAAGATCGACGATTCCACCGTTGAGATCACCACCAAGACGGTCGATTCCTTCTTTCCCTACCAGATGCTCTGGTTCCTGGTCTCCAGCCCTGCGCAATACGAAAAGCTCGGCAAGGACTGGGACAAATTCGCCAGCCAGCCTTCCGGCACCGGACCGTTCAAATTGACCAAGCTCGCGCCGCGCGAACTGGCCGAACTGACGAAGAACGCCGATTACTGGGACAAAAAACGGATTCCGAAAGTCGACAAGCTGATCCTGATTCCGATGCCGGAGGCGCTGACCAGAACCAACGCGCTGCTGGCTGGCCAAGTCGATCTGATCGAAACGCCTGCGCCCGATGCGGTGCCGCAGCTCAAATCCGCGGGCATGCGGATCGTCGATAACATCACGCCGCATGTGTGGAATTATCATCTCAGCGTGTTGCCGGGCTCGCCCTGGACCGACATCCGCTTGCGCAAGGCGCTTAATCTGGCGATCGACCGCGACGCCGTGGTCGGGCTGATGAACGGCCTGGCCAAACCGGCCAAAGGCCAGGTCGATCCGTCGAGCCCATGGTTCGGCAAGCCGACGTTCGACATCAAATACGATCTCGCCGCCGCGAAGAAGCTTGTCGAGGAGGCCGGCTATTCCAAACAGAAGCCGCTGAAGACGACATTCATCATCGCGCAAGGCGGCACCGGGCAGATGCTGTCGCTGCCGATGAACGAATTCCTCCAGCAAAGCTTCAAGGAAATCGGCATCGACATCGACTTCAAGGTCGTGGAGCTCGAAACGCTGTACACGCACTGGCGCAAGGGCGCGGCGGACGAAATGAATGCCGGTATCACCGCCAACAATATCGCCTATGTGACATCGGACCCGCTCTACGCCATCGTCCGCTTCTTCCATTCGGGCCAGATCGCACCCGTGGGCGTCAACTGGGGCGGTTACAAGAATCCGAAAGTCGATGCACTGATCGACGAGGCCAAGCAGACGTTCGATTCCGCCAAACAGGATGAATTGCTGGCGCAGGCGCATGCGCTGATCGTCGACGATGCCGCGCTGGTGTGGGTGGTGCACGACACCAATCCGCACGCCCTATCGCCGAGGATCAAGAAATTCGCCCAGGCACAGCACTGGTTCCAGGACCTGACAACGATCAGCGTGGAGTGATATCTTGCTGTCGTCCCGGCGAACGCCGGGACCCATAACCACTGCTATCCGTTTTTCAGCAGATGTCGCTCCAGCATCGGACAACATAGACATTAGTGGTTGTCGGTCCCGGCTTGCGCTTCGCTTGGCCGGAACGACGTGGCCTACTTCGTCATTAGCGCGAAGGCGCCGTTCCAGTCGGCCGGCGGCGGGTTTTTCTGATAGCTGCGGATTCGCGCCTCGTAGAGATTGTAAAGATATTCCAGCGCGTGGCCAACATCGGTCTTGCGGCCGCGCTCGATCGCCGCGAGCGCGCCCTCCCAGTCGCGGCTGCGGTAGCACGCCAGCATCTCGATGGTCAGGTTGCGCAAATGCTGGAAAGCGCTCGGACAGCGCGGTGTCCTCGCGGCCGGCGATGGCATAGATGACTTCGGGCTCGTTCTTGCCTTTGACCATGATGAAATCGAGCTCGAGAATCGCAAACTTGTCCTTGACCGCAAGCGCGGTCCTGGAGCCGATGATGATCGGGAATCCATATTCCTTGGATTGACCTTCGAGGCGCGAAGCGAGGTTGACGGTGTCGCCGAGCACCGAATAGTCGAAGCGCAGGTCGGAGCCCATATTGCCGACGACGCAGGTCCCGGTATTCAAGCCGACGCCGACATTGATCGGAATGTAGGCGGGGCCGCCCTCTTGCGCCTCGATCTCGCGTTGCTTGTTGAGCACCTCGATCCGCTCCAGCATGTCGAGTGCGGCTTCGCAGGCATTTTGCTGATGTTGCTTGTCGTCGAGCGGCGCGTTCCAGAACGCCATGATGGCGTCGCCCATATATTTGTCGATAGTGCCCTTGCGCGCCAGGATCGCATTGGTCAGCGGCGTCAGGAAGCGGTTCATCAGCGCGGTCAGCCCCTGCGGATCGCGCTTGTAGGATTCCGAAATAGTGGTGAAGCCGCGGACGTCGGAGAACATGATGGTCATCTCGCGCTCTTCGCCGCCGAGCACGAGCTTTTCCGGCGACTGCGCGAGCTGTTCGACCAGCGCCGGCGACAGGTACTGGCCGAATGCCGAGCGAATTTGCCGCCGCTGCGCCTGCTCCCGGACGAAGCTGGAGAAAATCAGCGTGAGATAGATCGCCGTGGTCGACAGCAGCGGATAGGTGAAGTCGATCAGCAGCCGGTACTGCGCATAGAAATACCAGGACGTTCCGATCAGCAGCGATGCGAACAAGCGCACCGACGGCAACGAGGGTAACCGGGCCGAACATCGGCGCGAAAATGATCACGAGAATTCCAAGCACCATAGCGGCAAAGAATTCGACAGCAGGGCCGTAGTACGGCTGCGACAAGCACGGCATGGGTCAGCGCGCTCTCCAGCACTTGCGCGTGAATTTCGACGCCGGCCATCGCCGGATCGACTGGCGTAGTCTTGATGTCGTTGAGCCCCGCCGCCGATGTTCCGATCAGCACCAGCTTGCGCGCGATCTTTTCGGGCGGGACATGCCCTTCAACCACGTCGGTTGCCGAAACATAGATCGAAGGATCATGACGCGCGAAATGAACCCAAAGCTGGCCGTTGCGGTCGGTCGGAACCTCGAAATCCTCTGACTCGCCACGCTCTTGATGCCGGCTTTGTCGGATTTAATGAGGATCGTGCCGGTGCCCGGTCGCCACCCGCAACATTTCGAAACTCAGGGACGGCATGATCGTCGCCCTGGGCCTGCATGATCATCGGCACCCGCCGAACAATGCCGTCGCGCTCGGGTTTGATCGTGAGCAGGCCACGCCCGCCGGCTGCCTCTTCCAGAACCGGCGATGTTGCGCAGCAGGCCCGGAAATTGAACATGAAACGCTGCGGGTCTTCGCCCAGCTTCGCCAGCCCCGTCACCGGCAGCGTCTTGTCGAGTTCCGAGAGGCATGGGGAAGTCCGGATTCGCCCAGCACCACGCGCGAGTGCCGCATCGCGTCCGCAAAAATCTGGTCGTTGCTTGGCAGCGCGCGCAATTTGCCTCGGGTTTCCTCATCGAGATTGCGGAAACGTGTCGGCCGCGACGTCGGGATTGAGCCGATCGGGCTCCGCGAAGATGATGTCGAAGGCGATCACAACGGCGCCAAGCCTGGTCAGATTGGCGACGAAGTCCGCGATCCGTGTCCGCGGCCAGGGCCATTGACCGAGTTTTGCCAGGCTCTTTTCGTCGATATCGACAATGGTGACCGGCCTTGCGGTCTTCACGCGGGGATCGATAGCGCTGGAAAGTATCGAAGGTTCTGACCCGAAGTTCCTCGATCGGAGCGGGATCGGCGATGCGCAGCGCCGCACGCCGACCAGGAGCGCCAGGCAAACCAGCCGCGCATAGCCGACCTTCCGCGCGAACCACCGCGTAATATCCTCAGTCGCTTCATGCTGTTTGGATATCACGCTCCGGCGGATTGATCACGTTTCTTGTTTCCGAAATGCACCGGACAGATTTCACAAGCAGCGACCTCACGAGATCGGCGAACCGGCCGGCGGCAGGCTCTAAACGAAGTGGAAGTCGGTGGCATGCAGTTGCGTCTTGAGCACGCCTGTCAAGGTGATCGTATCGTGGGCATCAAGGGCGACGACCGTATTGCCATGGCCGTCATCATGCGTTGCGTTCAAGGCCGCCTGCGCGTTCGCAAAAATCGGGCCGCTGAACTGAAGCGCATCGGTGGCCGGATGGAAGTCCGTCACCGTATCGTGGCCGACGCCGGCGAAGTTGAAAACAAAGGTGTCGCTGGCGCCCGAGCCGGTCAATGTCTGGTTCGGAGCGCTTGCAACGATGGTTTCGCTGGCCGCCGGGCCAGGATCATGCACGACCACGGGATCCACAGCCTGGCTGGGGGAAGCCGGCGGATCGACGATATCGGCGCCGCCATGGCCGTCGTCCGTCACGGTCCAGGTGGAGGCCGAAAATCTCCAGCCAACTTCAAGGTGACGGATCAGGTGGTCCGACAAGTCGGTCACGACAGCGACGTCGTGTTGGTAACGTGATCATAACTACCAGCGCCGGTCTTGGCCACCCGTATCGTGGGCGGCAGCGAAGCCTTGAAGGTCGAGCACATCGCCACTTCCCGTAATCCCGGCGATTTGGCCGGTAAAATGCGCGGGATCCAGGAGGATCAGCTCGCCAGAGGCAGCGGCGAACGTCACGCCGAGCGAGTCCGCGTGATCAAGCTGCAGGGTCGCTCCCGCATCAATTTTTAACGTCCCAGTACCGGAGATGACACTGCTTGCAATCTCGAGCGTGCCCCCGGCGGCTTCGATCACTCCGTTATCAGTAACGCTTCCAGTAATCGTTGCTCCAGTGGCGATGTCTTTCAGCGTTCCCCCGGAATCGATCATAAATGTACCTGCAGTGACAGTGAGGTCGGCCCCAAGGGTAAGCGTATGGCCGCCGAAGACCTCGACCGTAGCCCCGGCGTCGGTCACGATCAGCGAGTGTGCAACGGCATCCTGGCTGATACTAACCGTATACGTGCCATTGACGCCGACGACGGCGTTATCACTGGAAGTGGGGGCGCCGGAAGACGTCCACTGACCTCCGGTTTGCCAATCATGGCTGCCGCCGTTCCAAACCTTGGCCGGCGCGACAGTGCCGACGGAATCGATCGTACTCTCGTGTTCCCCCGAGTCCACGTAAGTGACGACCACTTGCAGCAACTCGCCGGCGTCGGCCGCGACGGGCGTAAAGCTGGAATTGGTGCCGACGGTGGTCCAGTGCTGGCCGTTGTCACTGGAAGCCTGCCAGGCGTAACTGACACCCGTCGATACGGCACTGCCGCCGTCGGCTACCCCGGTGACGTGGATCCCCACACCCTGCTCTGCCGTCGTGCTGTCGAGCGTCGCGACCAGATCGGTCGGCGTGCCGAGATTGTAGGTGCTGCTCTCGCTGCCCGTCGCGTCCGCGTAGGCCACGATTAGCTGCATCAACTTGCCTTCGTCGGCTTCACCCGGCGTATAGCTGCTATTACGGCCGACGGTGGTCCAGTGCTGGCCGTTGTCACTGGAAACCTGCCAAGCGTAACTGAGTCCCGACGAGACGGGAATACCACCGTCTGTGGCCCCGGTGACGTGGATGGTCACACCCTCTTTCGCCGTCGTACTGTCGAGCGTCGCGACCAGATCGTTGCTCGCACTCTCGCCGACCAGGCCAAGCAATTCGGTGGTGACCTCGTTCGAGGCCGGATCGCTGGCATCGGTCACGACCAGCTGAAGGTACTTGCCTTCATTGGCTTCGGTCGGCGTATAGCTCGCATTGCTGCCGACGGTGGTCCAGCCGGTGTGACCGTCGGCGCTATCGGAAACCTGCCAGGCGTAGCTGACGGTCGTATGCACGTCGGCGCCACCATCGGTGACGGCGGTGACGGTGATGGTCGCACCCTGAGCCGCGGTGGCGGCATTGAGTGTGACGAGCAGATCGTTGCTCGCGCTCTCGCCGACCAGGCCGAGCGATTTGGTGGTGACCTCGTTCGAGGCCGGATCGCTGGCATCGGTCACGACCAGCTGGAGGTACTTGCCTTCATTGGCTTCGGTCGGCGTGTAGCTGGCATTGCTGCCGACAGTGGTCCAGCCGGTGTGACCGTCGGCGCTGTCGGAAACCTGCCAGGCGTAGCTGACGGTCGTATGCACGTCGGCGCCACCATCGGTGACGGCGGTGACGGTGATGGTCGCACCCTGAGCCGCGGTGGCGGCATTGAGCGTCACGAGCAGATCGTTGCTTAGGCTCTCCGCCACGGCCGCGGAAGCCGCGCTGGTGCCGCTCTCGGGATTGCCGGCCGCATCGGTGAACGACGCCGTCACCGTCAGCGCCTTGCCCTCGTCGGCCTCGGTCGGCGTGTAGCTGTTGTCGTCGACCGCGGTGTGCACCAGCTGGCCGTTGGCGTACCACTGATAGGTAATGCCGGAGCCCGGCACGTCGCCACCAACGGCGTCGCTGTCGGTCACCGTCGCCGTGATCGCCGCGCCCTCGACCGGCGCGCCGTTGATCACCACCGACAGGGTTTCGGTCGGGCTCTCCGCCACCGCGGCGGACGGCGCACTGGTGCCGCTCTCGGGATTGTGGGCCGCATCGGTGAACGACGCCGTCACCGTCAGCGCCTTGCCCTCGTCGGCCTCGGTCGGCGTGTAGCTGTTGTCGTCGACCGCGGTGTGCACCAGCTGGCCGTTGACGTACCACTGATAGGTAATGCCGGAGCCCGGCGCGTCGCCGCCGACCGCATCGCTGTCGGTCACCGTCGCGGTGATCGCCGCGCCCTCGACCGGCGCGCCGTTGATCACCACCGACAGGGTCTCGGTCGGGCTCTCCGCCACCGCGGCGGACGGCGCACTGGTGCCGCTCTCGGGATTGTGGGCCGCATCGGTGAACGACGCCGTCACCGTCAGCGCCTTGCCCTCGTCGGCCTCGGTCGGCGTGTAGCTGTTGTCGTCGACCGCGGTGTGCACCAGCTGGCCGTTGACGTACCACTGATAGGTAATGCCGGAGCCCGGCACGTCGCCACCAACGGCGTCGCTGTCGGTCACCGTCGCGGTGATCGCCGCGCCCTCGACCGGCGCGCCGTTGATCACCACCGACAGGGTCTCGGTCGGGCTCTCCGCCACCGCGGCGGACGGCGCACTGGTGCCGCTCTCGGGATTGTGGGCCGCATCGGTGAACGACGCCGTCACCGTCAGCGCCTTGCCCTCGTCGGCCTCGGTCGGCGTGTAGCTGTTGTCGTCGACCGCGGTGTGCACCAGCTGGCCGTTGGCGTACCACTGATAGGTAATGCCGGAGCCCGGCACGTCGCCACCAACGGCGTCGCTGTCGGTCACCGTCGCCGTGATCGCCGCGCCCTCGACCGGCGCGCCGTTGATCACCACCGACAGGGTTTCGGTCGGGCTTTCCGCTACCGCGGCGGAAGCCGCGCTGGTGCCGCTCTCCGAGTTGTGGGCCGCATCGGTGAACGACGCCGTCACCGTCAGCGCCTTGCCCTCGTCGGACTCGGTCGGCGTGTAGCTGTTGTTATCGACCGCGGTGTGCACCAGCTGGCCGTTGGCGTACCACTGATAGGTAATGCCGGAGCCCGGCGCGTCGCCACCAACGGCGTCGCTGTCGGTCACCGTCGCGGTGATCGCCGCGCCCTCGACCGGCGCGCCGTTGATCACCACCGACAGGGTCTCGGTCGGGCTCTCCGCCACCGCGGCGGACGGCGCACTGGTGCCGCTCTCGGGATTGTGGGCCGCATCGGTGAACGACGCCGTCACCGTCAGCGCCTTGCCCTCGTCGGCCTCGGTCGGCGTGTAGCTGTTGTCGTCGACCGCGGTGTGCACCAGCTGGCCGTTGGCGTACCACTGATAGGTAATGCCGGAGCCCGGCACGTCGCCACCAACGGCGTCGCTGTCGGTCACCGTCGCGGTGATCGCCGCGCCCTCGACCGGCGCGCCGTTGATCACCACCGACAGGGTTTCGGTCGGGCTTTCCGCTACCGCGGCGGAAGCCGCGCTGGTGCCGCTCTCCGAGTTGTGGGCCGCATCGGTGAACGACGCCGTCACCGTCAGCGCCTTGCCCTCGTCGGACTCGGTCGGCGTGTAGCTGTTGTTATCGACCGCGGTGTGCACCAGCTGGCCGTTGGCGTACCACTGATAGGTAATGCCGGAGCCCGGCGCGTCGCCACCAACGGCGTCGCTGTCGGTCACCGTCGCGGTGATCGCCGCGCCCTCGACCGGCGCGCCGATGATCACCACCGACAGGGTCTCGGTCGGGCTTTCCTGCACCGTGCCGGCCGACGCCGTGCTGGTCTCGGCATTGTTGAGTGCGTCGATGTAGGAAATCTCAACCGTGAGGGTGTGACCCTCATCGCTCTCGGTCGGCACGTAGACGGCATCGGTGGCGTTGAGAATGTTGTTCCCGTCCACCTGCCACTGGTAGGTGACGTTCGTCACGGATTGACCGCCGTCCGTGATGATAGCCGTAACCGCACTGCCTTCGATTGCATTGCCGTGCGAGTCGAGCCCGGTGACCGCTCCGGGGACCTCGACCACATCGGTGCCGTGCTGAGATGACCCGTCATCGACAAGCGCCCAATGCGCGCCGAGATAGTTGCCGGACAGATGGATGTCCGCAACGTCGACCCCGCTCTCGAAGATCGAGAGGGTGCCCCCGGCGGCAGTCCCTGTATAAGTGACCGTCGGGTGCGTTCCGTACGCGATATCGCCTAGATCGAGCGTGTTATCGTCGAGACCGGAAACCGTTCCGTGAAACGACTCCGCATGGTCAAGCTTGAGAGTGCCGGTCGCGGCGTCCGCGAAAATGATGTTGGCGGACGAATATGCGGTTGAGGAACTGGCACCCAGCTCCAGCAACGAAGCGCCCATGATCTTGGCGGCGCCCGAGAGCGCCGTGTCGACGATCAGGTTCCCGCCGTTCACCTCAAACGTACCGGTGTTGTCCACGGTACTGGCGGCATCGATGGTCAACGTGCCGCCGGTCGACTTCAGAATTCCGGCATTATGGATGGTCGCGCCATCGATTGCGCTGGTGCCGGTCGAAATCCAACGTGCCGCTGATGCTGAGCGTTCCGCCGCTGATGGTGGCGTCCACCAGGTCCAGCGTCGATCCGCTCGCGGCCGACACGGTGCCGCCCGTGTTGGTGACCACCGTTGAAGTCAGTTTCAGCGTACTATCGTCGATCGCCTGCAGCGTCCCGGTGTTGGTCACCGGCTCATGGGTGATATCGAACTCGCCGCCGTTGGCCTCCAGCGTGCCGTAATTAATGAGGGTTGCACGCCGCAGAGGGATCGATGGTCAGCGCACCACCGGTCGCCTCGATCACGCCGTTGTTGGTGATGTCGGCATCGGTGATGGCGCTGATGCCGGTCGAAATCGAACGTGCCGCTGATGCTGAGTGTTCCGCCGCTGATGGTAGCGCCCACCAGGTCCAGCGTCGATCCGCTCTCGACCGACACGGTGCCGCCAGTGTTGGTGACCACTGTGGAAGTCAGTTTCAGCGTGCTGTCGTCAATCGCCTGCAGCGTCCCGGTGTTGGTCACCGGCTCGCCGGTAATGTCGAGCTCGCCGCCGTTCGCCTCCAGCGTGCCGAAATTAGTGATGGTCACCAGCACGGCGGGATCGATGGTCAGCACCACCTGTCGCCTCGATCAGGCCGTTGTTGGTGATGTCGACATCGGTGAGGGCGCTGATGCCAATCGAATCGAGCGTGCCGCTGATGCTGAGTGTTCCGCCGATGATGGTGGCGCCGTTAAGCGTCGCCTCGGCAGTGCCGTCGACCGCAATGATGCCGCCGGAGTTGGCGACATCGACCTGAACATTGAGCGTGCCGCCGGCATGACGTCGATCGTCCCGGAATTCGTGATGGTGCTTTGATCCTTGAAATCGCCGCCCTGGCCAAGCGTAATGATGCCGGAATTCTGCAGAACGCTTGCTGATTCAGAATCTCCGCCAGGCCGCCGACGCTGATGGTCCCGAAATTCTTGAGGATCGAGTCGGCGCTAAGACTGAAGCCAGCCGCCGATCGTCAGCGTGCTGTTATTGTCAACTCCGGAGGGCGTTGCGTTCCGAAGTCGTTCATGCGTCACGAGTCTTGGCGACCGCCGGCGCATCGATCGTGACCGGATAGGACGGCGTCAGGCCATGCAACTGATCGGTGATGATGATGGCATCGTCGGTTGCGGTCGGAACGGTGCCGGTTTCCCAGTTCGACGCGATCGCTCCACAGCCCTCCGGACGGCGAGCCCGGGGCGTGGTGGCGATCCAGACCACGGCGGGAGTGTCGGTGCCGGCAATCGTGACCGTGACGTCCTGGGTGGAGGTCGCGCCCTGCGAATCCGTCACCGTCACCGTATAGGTGAGCGTGAGCGTCTCTCCCTTGGGTATGAAATCCGCGAGGTAAACCGGAAGGTCGGCGAGCTTCCAGTTGACGTTCCGCTCCCGGTGCCCGTGCTGTCGCTCGCAATCGATGCGGATGAGCGCCTGTCTCGAACGCCGCCATCGGGCTGGGCGCCAGGCGGTCGAGCGCGGTTTCGTCAAGTATCGCCGAAACCGCCGGAAGCGTGCGTTCGTCAGCTTCGTGGACACCGTATGGGTGTCGGTCAGATCGGCATCGGTGAACGGACAGCGTTCCCGAAGTCGGCGGTCGCCTGTGGTCAGATTGCCGCCGGGCACGCTGGTGCCGCCGGAAAACGCGATGGTTTGCGGCCCGGTGGTAATGACCGGCACGTCGTTGGTGCCGGTGATCGTGATCGTGAACGACTGGTGGTCGTCTCGATCGTTCGGCGCGTAATTGTTGTCGACCGTCGCGCGATATAGGTCAGCGTCAGCGTCTCGCCGGCGGCGAGGAAGTCGAAAGCCTGTCCGGGACGCTGTAGGTCCAGGTCGCCGAACCGATGTTATTGTTGCCGGGGTCCGGGACCACGAGCAAGCTTGGCTTCCACCGCCGCGATATCCGCAAGCTGCAGTGCGTTCAGCGTCGCGGTGACGTCTTGGTGCTCGGCGTTCTGGTAGGTGAACGAATGAACTTCGCCGTCACCGTCGGCACATCGCCGGCATTGATGTCGACAAAATTGATCTTGCCGGAGACCGTGTCGAGTCGGCGGATTGCCGGTCGTGCCGGCGAGTTCGGCACGGAGCTGCTGGTCGAGCGGCGAGCGCGTCGGCGGCCCGTCGATATGCTGCAGGCCGTTCGCTGGTCCGCTCGGACCTGAAGGCGCCGCACTGTCGGTCGTGTTCACGATCAGAACGACCGGGGTAGCGGTCGTGCCGTTCGCCAGCTGGATCGGCTGCAGCGACTGCGGAACGATCGAATCGGTGAAATGGTCGAAGGTCTTGGGGTTGGTTGTCCGAGAACTTCAGCGAGAACACATCGGTGATGAGCTTCTGCACATCGGGCGGCAGCGGGGCATTGGTGATGCTGACCTGGCCCTGGCTGATGTTGATCTGCTGCCCGGCCTGATTGACCGTCGCGATCGGCGTCAGCGTGTTCTTGTCGAACAGAATGTAGGAACCGGTGGTGCCGTCCGGTTCGACCAGAACCTGGAATTTCGCGTCGGGCGCGCCGCCCTGGCCGGGGACGTTGAAGTCGATCTCGACCAGCACCGCGGTGCCGCGGATGCCCATGGTCGCGACCGGCGTATCGATCTTCATGTCGCCGTGTTTCGCGGTCTCGCCGGCGACGAAGGTAATGGTCCCCGCTACCAGGCTGATCAGCGATGAGTTGTTCGACCCGTTGGGGTCGTAGACCATTTCGTTGAGCACCATTCGCGCATTCGACGAGAGGCCGAACACGGTGCCGTCGATGAAGGTGATGCCGAGCGTCGAGTTCGAACCGGACTGGACGACGTCGCCTTTTTCGACGTTGTCGCCCTGGTGCAGGATGATCGAAACGCCGTTGCGGATGGCGGTCGCGGTGCCCGCGAGCTTGGTGACATGGCCGATCACGTGGCCGACGCTCGCGCTGCCGTCCGCCTGTGCGTATTCGGTGTGGCCGGCCAGCGCGTTGACGAGATCGCCGGTGAGGTGCGCGCCATCGGGCGACGCCAACGCCGCGCGCTTCTCGCCCTTGAAGTAATCCTGCAGGACCAGTTCGTGGTCGTCCCTGGAAAGGATCAGGTCGACGCCGGAACGCTTGAAGTCTCCGTTGAAAAGCAGCTGCGCGTCCGGGACGATAATCGCGTCGGAAGGCGCGTGCGTGGCATGCTGCGCAAAAGTCTCGACGTGGGCATGCCCATGGGAATGCAGACCCGAGCCGTCGACGGAAATCTTGGCGTCGAATTTGCCGGCGTAATTCAATGGGCCACCGCAAATGGTTAATATTTATATAATATTCCAAAGTCTAAGCTTGCATATCACTGCGCAGAACATCGCGAAACCATCTCCTGCTTGTGCAAGTCCTTTGCAATTTGATCCCGCAGAATCGCTTCCAAGCATCTTTTCTGTTGAATAGCCGGGCGGTAAAGTATTCTGAACGGAGGTTATACGTATAAATCGGTCGCAGGAGCGAAACGATCAATATATTCTATGTAAGTGAAGGTATAAAATCCAGCACCAGATACTTGGATCATCTTATTCCTGCATTCCCATGCAGCATCCAGCGCCAGCTTCTTGGCTATAAACGCAATCTGAATCACAGGGCGCACGATTCGGCGCGAATTAGCCATATCCATGCGGAAATCGCGGCTGCTGCAACTATCGCATGTGTTTCTCCCCCGGCTTTTCGCCCCCGGGGCCGGCGATACCTAAAATTTTCGTCAATCCGGCGACAAGCATTTCAGCCTGTTTCTTACTTTCCGGCCCCCAGGCGGCTCGCTTTAAGCAGAACAAAAGCCTCGCCGCTCATCATCCCGGTGAAACCATCCGGTCACGCGCGGGCTTGCTAATAAGCCAACCGATGCCCGGACACAGGGTGTCACATGGGATTTCTTGGTCACTCGCACGCATGGCGTGCCGTTATACTGGCCTTGGGCATGGCCTGGCTCGGACCAGCGCCTGATCTCGCAGCCGGAACGCTGATTACTCCGGGCGCCGCTAATCTGATGCGGAAATCCGCCGAGCCGTTCGGGCTTTTTGCTTCGACTTTGTCCTGGGGCGCCTTGCGCGAAAAATGGCTCGACGTCGAGCGCAAGCTTGACGACGAAAGGGTGCAGCTGGCGCTGTGCGATGGAGATCGCGATCGCTGCGCGTCTCCGGCTGCCCTTCAACTCCTCGCCATCGTAGACAACGCGAGAGCCCGCGAGGGACGCGCCCGCCTCGGCGAGATCAATCGCGCGATCAATCTCGCCATCCGGCCGATGAGCGATCTGGCCCAATACGGCAAAATCGACGTGTGGAGTTCGCCGCTGGTGACGTTCGCCAATGGCGCCGGCGATTGCGAAGACTACGCCATCGCCAAGTTCGTCGCCCTGCGCCAGGCCGGCATCTCGCCCGACGACTTGCGGATCGTGATCCTGCGCGACATCCTCCGCGGCGAGGACCACGCCGTCGCCGCGGCACGGCTCGACGGGCATTGGCTCACGCTGGACAATCGCCGCATGGCGATGGTGGAGGACGCCGATCTCAGAAACTACCGGCCCCTGTTCGTTATCGGTCAAGGCGGCGTCATGCAGGTTGCCGCGGCACCGCTGCAGGCGAACATGCCGGGTCACGATGATGCGCGGTCGGCCGCGTTGAATTTGGCCGCGCAGCCCGGCTTGATTTCGCCCGCGAACTGAATGTCCTGCTGCGAGCTGTTGTGTTGTCGCCATTTGCAGCCTGCAGCCCGGTCGCATCCAGCTGCGCGGGAACGTGCCGGGATTCGAAATCGGGCAAACCAAAACCTGCGCCGGGAAACCGAGATTGTATTTCGATGGCGCGCCAACTGAGGATCAAGAAGGCGCTCGCGTTCCAGAAGGTCGATGCCGGCGGCTGTCGCCGCAATACGACGTCACTCCAACCGGTACGCTTCGGCGTTGCGCTGCGCGGGCCTCAAGGACGCAGACTCTCAGGTTCAGGTGAGACATCGCGCCGGCTTCCCTTTGGTCCGTAATCCGGGGGGCCAGCTATGAGGCGCTTTGCCGAAAATGCGGCAGCACGGCTCGAAACTCGATACCATGCAGATTGATCGTCGGGCACATTCCGAAGTGGTTGCCGCCGAACACCCTGAGGCGCCGATCAAGTTCATCCTTGGGAATGTCGAGTGGAATGTCGCAGATTGCGCGATAGACACGGCGGGAATACTTCTTGCTGCCCCATTTGATCGGGAGCGTCGGCGGCGGCTTCGGGCCCGTCGCGAGCGATTTTGCCATGCGCCAGAACAATTGCGCGAGGTGAGCATAGGCCAGCCCCTCCAGACCAAGGACGGTAATGCCAGCCGGAACGGGAAACAGCGCGACGTCAACGATCGGGCCGGCATCGACCTGTTCGACCATGACATGCACTGTGGCGCCGAATTCCGTTGCCCGCTCGTAAAGCGCAAAATGGGAAGGCGCCCAGCCGGGGTAGCTGGGCGGACCTGGGTGAAAATTGAACGCGCCATAGCCGAGCCGGTCGAGAGTGCTCTTCGAAACGATTTCCGGCGTCACGAATGCAATCAGCCGGGCCCGCTCAAGCAAATCAGAACTCAAGTTGGCCAAATCGGAGGAGGTTCCGACTGATCGCACCGTAAGGAGCGGATTGTGTGCATGCAACAGCGCAGGCAGCGCAACTCGCTCAGCTTCACCCGCCAGCAGAATGATCGTGTCGAACATCACATTCCACGGTTACTGGTTGCGTCTTCGCAGGCGACGATGACCGGCCTCATGGGCAATCATCCTTCCTCGGAGCAGGATGAATGCGAGGCCGGTGCGCATGACCTTGAACTCAGGTCTGGTAGTCGATTAGAAGCGGTGGAGATGACGTGCTGCCATCGCTGGCGGTGCTGGTGTTGCCAGTCGCGCTGTACGGCGTCGATGACGAACCGGACTGCGAATTCTGAAGCGACTGCAGAAACTGCTGCAAAATGTCGCTGGCGGAGCCGATATTGCTTGTGCTGTCGGTCGACGATGAACCGTCAGCGGGCGGCGGACCGCCATGGCCACCGTGGTGACCGTGATGCGCGCTGCCAGCGCCGCCCGGACCACCCGCGATGTCGCCGCCAGCGCCGCCGCCGTTGGCGAACGCTGCCTTGAAGACGCCCTGCAGTTCGGTTGCCTGATCGCTGGTCAGCTTGCCGCTCGACACCTCGCTCGCAATCAGATTGTCGATCTTCGACTTCAGATCGCCGGGCGAAAAGTTTGTGCCACTGGCCGGAATCGCTCGCCGGGCTTCCCTGAAGCGAGGAGTTGATGTCGGTCAGCGCGGACGACAACGCCGCCTGATCGGACGGAGATGGCGCCGGAATTTACTTCCGATTGCAGTTGATCCTGCAGCTTCTGCAGAGGCGACAAGTAGGTACTGCTGGAGGTCGCGGAGATTGAGGTCATGATGGCTCCAAAGGTTCTCGCAAGATGCCTCGACGTTATGGTTAATGATCCTTAACAAGGCCTTTTTATCGTCCTGGTCGGCATGTTGCCTGATGTTTCGAGGGGGACATCAGAAACATTTAGAAACAAAAATGCTTCGCCGATGGCCACGAATCACAGACAAAGGTCAGCATGGCCATGGCATCGCCGAACATTCTTGTCGTTGAAGACGACCGTGAGACGCGGGCGCTGATCGCGAAATATCTGCGTACCAACGCCTGCAATGTGACGACCGCGACCGACGGACGCGAAATGGTCCGGGCCATGACCGACCATCGCGTCGATCTTCTTATCCTCGACGTCATGCTGCCGGGGGAAGACGGCCTCAGCCTGTGCCGCAAGGTGCGCGCGGAATCGCAAACGCCGATCATCATGCTCACCGCGCGCGGCGAAGACGTCGATCGCATTCTCGGACTTGAGATGGGCGCGGACGACTATCTCGCCAAGCCGTTCAATCCGCGCGAATTGCTGGCCCGGATCAACGCGGTGCTGCGGCGGCAGGCAGCCGCGCAGACGGTCAGCGCCATCAATGGCGCGACCGCCCTGACCTTCCAGGGATGGCGGATCGATTTCAGGCTGCGGGAACTCCGCAATCCGGCGGGCGCGCGGGTCGCGATGACCAGCGCCGAATTCGACCTGCTGCGAACCTTCTGCGAACGGCCCGGCCGCGTGCTGTCGCGCGACAGCCTGCTCGATCTCACGCAAGGCCGCAACGCCGGCTCGTTCGAACGCAGCATCGACGTGCTGGTCAGCCGCATCCGGCGCAAGATCGAACCCGATCCGCAGGACGCCACCATGATCAAGACGGTGCGTTCCGGCGGTTACATGTTTACCCCCGACCGTGGAAACGCGGTCGCGATCCCGCCAGACGGCTGACCATGAAGCTGCTCGGTTTTCTCAATCTGAAGGGCATCAGCGGACAGATCGCGGCGCTGGTGGTCGCCTCGATCGTCGCCATTCATCTGATCATCGCCGCAACCTTTCTGATCCACCGGCCGGATCAGCCCGATCCGTCGATCGGCCACGGACACAGTCAGCTCGCGGCCGCAGTCCAGCTTCTCGGCGCGGCGCCTCCGGCCGGACGGCCACAGCTTTTCGCCGATATCGCGCGGGCATTTCCGCAACTGGACATCGAAAGCCTTCCGCCGGTCTCCGCGCCCGCGGCGAACGAACCGGATGGCACGAACCTGCGCAATCTGCATCGCCGCCTCGGCAGCGGTTACCGCATCTTCTCGCTCGCGCATGACGAAGATGACCGCAAGATCGGCATCGCGCTGCCGGACGGCGCGATGATCTCCGCAAAGATCCTGCCCGACCAGCGGCAACGCCCGTTCTGGAGCGGACCATGGATGATGACATTGCTGTTTGCGGTCATCAGCGTCACCCTGCTTGGCCTGTGGGCCGCCCGGGCCTTGACGGCGCCGCTGTCGTCGTTCGCCAAGGCCGCCGAAAGCTTCAGCCTGAACGGCGCCGCGGCGCCGCTGCCCGAACGCGGCCCGGAGGAGATCCGCTCGGTCGCGAAGGCGCTCAACCGCATGCGGGAGCGGATCACGGCCTTGATCGACGACCGCACCAAGATGCTGGCCGCCATCAGCCACGACTTGAGGACCCCAATCACCCGAATGCGCCTGCGCTCGGAATTCATCGAGGACGATGCGCACCGCGGCCGCATGTTGCGCGATCTCGACCAGATGCGATCGATGCTGGAGTCCGTGCTTTCCTTCCTGCGCAACGACCGCAAGCTCGAATCCATGACACTGGTCGACGTCGCGAGCACGCTGCAACTCGTCACCGATCAATTCACCGATATGGGTCACAAGGTGGCCTATGACGGCCCGGAACACGCCATGGCCATGGTGCGGCCCGACGATCTGCATCGCAGCATCACCAACCTGGTGGAGAACGCCGTCAGGTTCGGCGCGGAAGCCACAATCCGCCTCAGGGTGTCGCCGGATACCGTGACGATCGAGGTCGAGGACGACGGTCCCGGCATTTCCGATACGCGCAAGGATGTCATGCTCGAACCGTTCGTGCGCGGCGACGACGCCCGCAATATGGATGATGTCACGGGCTTCGGTCTCGGGCTTTCGATCGCGCGCGCCATCGTGCTGGCGCACGGCGGCGAGCTGTCGCTCAACGACCGGGCAGCCCCATGGATTGATCGTTCGCATTCAGTTGCCGGTCCGCCAGCAGATGCAACCGGCGGCCGCCTGAACCGCGACCGGCGGCCGGCAATGATCGGAACTCCGTGCAAAACGAATCAGCAGACAGTGCTAAATTCAAAACACATTGAGATCGAGCCAGCTCCATCGTGAACGAACTGAAGCAGACCACGACACCCTCGCCCGACGTCCAAAGCACCAATAGCGGCTGGGCTCCGCGGTTGGCGCAGGAATTGCGGCTGAGGCAGCTTGAGAGCGAACTCGCGCGTCAGGCCGCCGAGGGTGGCGCTCTCGATACCGAAATCGAGCGCGCGGTGCTCCTCGATGCGCTCAACCGCCGACAGGACGCCCAGCAAGCCTTCATCGATATCTTGCGGAGAGCGCCTGCCAATTTCAGCGCGCTCAACGAATTCGGTACATTGCTGACGAATATGGGCGCCATCGACGCCGCCTGCCGCGTCTATTCAGAGGCGATTGCCCACCACCCCTCAAATCCGATGGGTCACGTCAACCTCGCCAACCTGCTGCTTCGCGCCAACAAATACGCGGATGCGCGCGAGCACTACGACGCGGCATTGCGGATCAATCCGGAATTGGCGTCGGCCCATCAAGGCCTCGGCGCTGTGCTCTCGGATCTCGGCGACCGCGCCGGTGCCCTATATCATTTCCAGAAAGGCTTTCGCGACCATGCCGTTTCAACCTTGCCGTATCGCGGGACCGAGCCGCCGACCTCGTTGCTGCAACTGGTTTCGTCAGGCGGAGGCAACATCCCGACTGCTTCGTTTCTGGATGACCGCATCTTTCTGACTTCCGTGGTTGTCGCGGACCATCTCGATCCGTCGGCCCCGCTGCCGCCGCATCAACTGATTTTCAACGCCATCGGGGATGCGGATCTGTGTCAGCCCGCGCTGGAGGCTGCCGCCCGTTTGATCGCACGGACCGGTGCGCCGGTTATCAACGATCCCTGCACGGTGTTGAAAACCGGCCGTATCGACAATGCCCGCCGGCTGCGCGCGGTACCCGGAGTGGTGACGCCGCGAACCATCGCGATCGCGCGCGACATACTTGCCGGCCCGGACGGCGCCGCCTCGATTGCGAGACATCAATTGGCGTTTCCGCTGCTGCTGCGTTCTCCCGGCTATCATACCGGGCGCAACTTCATCCTTGTCGAACAGCCAGCCGGATTATCTGACGCGGCAGCCAGCCTTCCCGGCGACGATCTCCTGGTAATCGAGTATCTCGATGCGCGCGGCAAGGACGGTAACGCGCGCAAATACCGCGTGATGATGATCGGACGGCCGGATCTATCCGCTGCATCTAGCGATATCGCGGAAATGGAAGGTGCACTATTTCACCTCGGATATGGCCGACAAACCGGGCCATCGGCGGGAGGAGGAAAGCTTTCTCGGCGACATGCCCGCCGCGCTCGGCAACAAGGCGATCGCAGCGCTGGAGCGGATACACGACACGCTCGGCCTCGACTATGCCGGAATTGATTTCGGGCTCGGTCCTGCCGGCGATCTGTTGTTGTTCGAAGCCAACGCGACAATGGTGGTCAGTCCGCCTGATTCCGACGAGCGCTGGACCTATCGGCGCACAGCCGTCAGCGCAATACTTGACGCCGTTGTCTCCATGATTATGCAAAAATCAAGTCAGGCAAGCCGAACTTAGCGGTCTTTCCCAGACGACGACGGCGCTCTTTCAGGAAACAATTTTAGTCGTTTCCGAAGTTGTGGCGCATCTGAAAGGCACATGCGAAAGCGCCGCCCCTGTCGAGTAAGGGATGGTCGTCGTCCCAATGCCTGGGGTTGCGGACACATGCCACATCCTTGAGCCGGCAGCCTTGGGTCTGTTTGGCGCGCATTGGCGGGATTTGCGACCCTCGATTCACCGCGCCGAAATATCTTGGGTCCATGCTACCCTTCAGACGCGAAACCAGAAGATTGTCCCGACAACATGAAGCCGCAAGAGTCCGCGCTGCAAGTGCGAGGGTTAACAAAGCGTTTTGACCGCCTCGCGGTCGACGCGCTCGATCTCACCGTCCGCGCGAGCGAATTCTATGCGCTGGTCGGCCCCAACGGCGCCGGCAAGACCACGACGCTGCGCATGGTGGCCGGGCTGTTGCGGCCCGATGCCGGTTCGGTCGCGGTGTTCGGCATCGACGCGCTGCGCGATCCCGTCGCCGCCAAGCAGATCATGGCGTGGGTTTCGGACGAGCCGATGATCTACGACAAGCTGACGCCGCTGGAATATCTCGAATTCGTCGCCGGCCTCTGGGGCATCGATCCCGCCGTCTCTGCGAGCGTCCGCGCGCGATCTCCTGGTCTCGCTCGGACTCGAGCCGCATCTGCACGAGCGCTGCGAGGGATTTTCCAAGGGCATGCGCCAGAAGGTCGCGCTGGCGGGAGCCCTGGTGCACGACCCCCGCCTGATCATCCTGGACGAACCGCTCACCGGGCTCGACGCGGTATCCGCGCGTCACGTCAAGGGACTGCTCGCAGATCGCGTCCGCGCCGGCTGCACCGTGATCATGACCACGCATATTCTCGAAGTCGCCGAACGCATGGCCGACCGGATCGGCGTCATCGCCATCGGGACGGCTGGTCGCCGAGGGCACGCTTGGCCGAACTGCGCCAGCAGAACGGCCATACCGATACCAGCCTCGAAGACTTGTTCATCACGCTGGTCAATACCGAAGCCGCCGCGGCATGAGCTCGGCCGCCGATCTCGCATGGTTCGCCCGGCACGAAATCCGGCTGGCATGGCGCGAATGGCTGGCGATGATGACAGCCGGCCGGCGCGGGCGCAAACGCGCCGCGGTCATTGGCCTGATCGTCTTTGCGGCGATCATGCACCTGCCGGCCTATGCCGTGATCGGCCGGTTCGCGGATCTGCAGGCACCGCTCGACAAGTCCTCGCTCATCGTCATCACGGCGACCATAATCCTGGCCTGGGCCTTGATGCTGTCGCAGGCGATCGAAATCCGTGACGCGGGTGTTTTATGCCCGCGCCGATCTCGACCTGATCATGTCGTCGCCGGTCCGCCTGACCAACGTTTTTTCGGTTCGCATCGCCGCAATCGCGCTGTCGGTGATCGCAATGGCGCTGTTGTTGTCGACGCCATTCGTCGACGTTCTCGTGATCGGCGGCGGGGCCAGATGGTTCGCGGCTTATGGCGTCGTGGTCGCGATTGGCCTGTCAGCCGCGGCGGTTGCGATCGCGGTCACGATTCTGCTGTTCCGACTGATCGGCCCGAGCCAGACGCGATTGGTGGCGCAAGTTCTCGCCGCGGTTATCGGCGCCGGCTTTGTCATTGCGCTGCAGATCGCCGCGATACTGTCCTACGGCACGCTGTCGCGGTTCGCGGTGCTGACCTCGGACGCCGCCGCGGCGTTCGCGCCGGACGTCGGGAGCATTTTCTGGTGGCCGGCGCGCGCGGCGATCGGCGACGGCGAGGCGCTGCTGCTTCTCCTGGCCAGCGGACTTATCCTGCTCGGCGCCGTGATGGCTGATCTTCTCAGACAGATTTGCCGACACCGCCGTCGGCGTTTCGGCCAATGTCGTGTCAAACCAGCAAGGCTCCCGGACAAGGACGTTCCGCGCGGGTTCGCGGCAACAGGCGCTGCGGCGGAAGGAATTCGTACTGCTGCGTCGCGATCCCTGGCTGATATCGCAGACCCTGATGCAATTGCTTTACCTCGTGCCGCCGGCCGTGATGCTGTGGCGGAGTTTCGCCGACAGCACCTTGGCTATCGTGCTGATCACGCCTGTCATCGTCATGGCGGCAGGCCAGCTCGCGGGCGGCCTGGCATGGCTGACGATCTCGGGCGAAGACGCCGCCGATCTGGTGGCGACTGCGCCGTTGTCGCCATCGCGCGTGACCCGCGCCAAGATCGAAGTGGTGCTGATCGCGATCGGCGTCATCTTCGCGCCGCTGGTCGCGGCACTGCTCTTTGCCTCGCCGCTGCAGGCGGCAGTTACCGCTTCCGGCATCATCGTCGCGGCAGCGTCCGCGACCGCGATCCAGCTCTGGTTTCGCGTACAGGCCCGGCGCAGCCAGTTTCGCCGCCGCCAGACATCATCGCGGCTGGCGACCTTCGCGGAAGCCTTTTCCTCGATCGGATGGGCGGCGAGCGCGGCACTGGTGCTGACGATTCCCGTCGCTGCGCTCATCAGCGGCCTGATGACCGCCGGCATCGTCGCGGCAACCTGGAAGATCAGCCCGCGGCGGGAGTGAGCGCGCTCGCGCCCTACTGCTCCTTTATCAACTCCATCACCGCGGCAGCGAACGCTTCAGGCTCCTCCTGCGGCAGATTGTGTCCCGCACGCGGAATTACGCGATGGATGCGGCGGCCGGAAAATTTTGCGGCCTGCGCGGTGCCGTCGGTTGCGAGAGCGACGCCGTCGCCATCGCCGTCCAAGGTGATCGCGGGGACCGTGATGACCGGCAACGCCGCCAGCCGACGCTGGATGTCAGCATATTGCGGATCACCTTCCGCCAAACCGAAGCGGTGACGGTAGCTGTGGATCACGACGTCGACATAGTCCGGGTTATCGTGCGCCGCAACCGTCCGCTCGAAGCACTCATCGTCGAAATGCCAGTTCGGCGACCATTGCTGCCATAGGATCCGGGCGATGCCGCGCCGGTTGGCCGCAAGGCCGGCCCGGCCGCGATCGAGCTGAAAATAATATTGATACCAGAGCGGGACCTCGCGCTCCGGCTTCACCGGAATCATCGCCCTGGCAATATCCTGGATCAGATAACCGTTCACCGACACCAAACCGATGCAGCGATCCGGCCACAACGCCGCGCCCACGCAGGCGGCGCGTCCGCCCCAGTCATAACCGGCAAAAACGGCGCGCTTGATGCCAAGCGCATCCATCAGCGCGATCAGGTCGGCCCCGATCGAGGCCTGCTCCCCCGATCGCGGCGTCGCCGGATCGCGGAAACGGGTCGGACCGTAGCCGCGCAAATAGGGAACGATGACGCGGCAGCCCTGCGCCGCCAGCTTGGGGGCGACGTCGGTATAGGAGTGGATGTCGTAGGGGAAGCCGTGCAGCAGCATCACAACCGGCCCGTCCGCCGGCCCCTCTTCGTAATATGCGACGTCGAGAACGCCGGCATCGACGTGGCGAAGCGGCTCCAGCCCGCGCGACGAAGATGCACGCGGCCGGCTTGCGGATTGGCCGGCCTCATCCAAAGCTGATTTCGTCAACTTGAATTCCCTCGATAAATCGATCATTCTTCCAAGCCTATCGTTTAGCGCGCGATGCTGCGAATGGAAAAAATGGCGCGATGACGGCAATGGAACTGCGCGTTACAGTGCTGGCGTCTCTCTGGGACGGACCTTCACCATGTTGCGTTGCTTACCTGCCGTCTTTGCCTTGCTGGCGTCGCTGGTTGCACCGGCAGCAGCGCAAGATGCGTCGCGCAGCGAATGCCTGGCGATGGCGAATGCTGTACCGCGCGTTACGCCAGTCAGCCTTCGCGCCGCCGCCGCGAAGAGCGACGAGGTCGCGATCACCTATGCCGGTCACTCGACCTATCATATCGACACGCCCGGCGGCGCGCATCGATTCATGACGCCGCTCGATGAATTCATACGCAGGATCGGCCAGCAGTTCGCCGTCGATGAACGAAGCGAGCGAACCCTGGTCATTTCGCGGCAATCGTTGCCGGGCACGCCGACGGTCATTATTCTGCGGGGTGTTTGACGAATTTTTCGAAACGGGTTCAACAAAAAGCAAAAAAGGGAGTGACGATCCATGGCCAGCAATGCCCCCGTATCAAGGAGCGGGCTCTATGCCGATCCACGCGAAGACTGGCTGGCGCTGCGCAAGGAGGCGATCATCGATCCGGCGCGTCCCATCGTCGATCCCCACCATCACCTCTGGGATCGCGGCGGCCAGCGCTACCTGATCGAGGAGATGGCCGCCGACATCGCCTCCGGCCATAACATTATTGCAACCGTCTATGTCGATTGCCGCTCGATGTATCGCGCGCACGGACCGGAGCCGTTCCGCCCCGTAGGCGAGGTCGAGTTCGCCAACGGCGTCGCGGCGATGAGCGCGAGCGGCGGCTACGGTCCCGCGGCGATCTGCGCCGGTATCGTCAGCCACGTCAATCTGCTGCTGGGCGAAGCAGCGCGCCCCGTGCTGGAAGCGGAAATCGCCGCCGGCCAAGGCCGCTTCCGCGGTATCCGGCATTCTACCGCATGGGACGCCGACCCCAACGTCGCCGGCATGTATGCGTCGCGCCCGAAAGGCCTCTTGCTCGATCCCACCTTTCGCAAGGGCTTTGCCTGTCTCGCGCCGCTCGGCTTGAGCTTCGACGCCTGGTTGTTTCACCCGCAGATCGGCGAGCTGGCGGATCTCGCCCGCGCCTTTCCGGACACTAGGATCGTGCTCGATCATTGTGGCGGCCCGGTCGGCATTGGCCGCTTTTCGGGCCGACGCGAGGAGACTTTCCCGCTGTGGAAGGCTTCGATCCAGGAAATCGCCAAATGTCCCAACGTCGTTGTGAAACTCGGTGGGCTGGCGATGCAGTTGCTGGGCTACGATTTCCACGAGCGCCCGATGCCGCCATCATCGGAAGAGGCAGCTAGCGCGTGGCGTCCCTATATCGAAACCTGCATCGAGGCCTTCGGCCCCGCGCGAGCAATGTTCGAGAGCAATTTTCCGCCGGACAAGGGTCAGTGCAGCTATCAGGTGATCTTCAACGCCTTCAAGCGTATCGCAGCCCAATACAGCGAAGCCGAAAAGACCGCGTTGTTCTCGAAGACGGCTGCGGATTTCTACCGGCTGAAGCTCGGCTGACGGCTATCGCTGTGGGCAATGTCGGCCATATGGCATGTTTTTGGCAATCGCTGGGGAAACAGGAATGAAGCTGCGGAAGCTTGGGCTGAAGAGTTCTGGGATGCCTTGCGATTTTGGCTGGGCTATCGAATTTCGCGATTGCACCGGTCAGCGCGGCAACCGTCGTGGCGCTGGGTGCCAGCAATACGTACGGCAAGGGTGTTGCGCGCAATCAGGCCTTCCCGGCTCAGCTCGAGGCGATCTTGCGGGCGAAGGGAGTCAATTGCCACGTGATCAACGCCGGCATCAACGGCGACACCACGGCGGGGATGCTCGGGCGCCTGGACCGCGTGGCGCCAAACGGAGCCAGCGCCGTTATCCTGCAGCCCGGCGGAAACGACGGGCGCAAGAGCAGCCCGGACCGCACCGCAGAAATTCTAAGTCGCCTGAGCGCCCGCGGCATTTCGGTAATAATGTTGCCGAACAACGTCTTCAAGGGATTGCCGCACCAGCCCGACGGCGAACATCTGACACCTGAAGGCTACCGCATGATTGCGGAGCAACTGGCTTCCCAGGTCGCCGGCATGATCGGGCGCTAACCGGCGCCCATCAGGCTCGCGGGCTGCCGCTTGCCCGACGGCATCAGGATTCGCTTGATCTTCAGGAATACCCGGAGTGCCAAACCAAACAGAACCGGCTGGGTCTTGCGGCAGAATGCAAGCTTCCTGACGTGGCCTTCGACATGCCATCTGGCGTGGGCACCGTCCTTGAAGAAGATGACGTCGCCGGGGCCGTAGCGGGTCGGAGACATCGCATCGTTTTCAAGAACGATCGAGCCCTCGAGGATCAGGATGGTCTCGTCGAAATCGTAGTACCAGTTGAACTTGCCTTCGGTGCAATGCCAGATCATGGTCGAGGCCAGCCCGTCGGCGCTTTGCGACAGAACGCACCATTCCGCAACCGGATTGCCTTCGATGATCCAGGACCGCTCGATCGGTCGCGGCGTCAGGTTTACGACGAGGTTGCCGGTTTCAATGAGTGCGCGCGACATCAAGGACCTCGAACGATGCGATCGAAATGGGCTTAAGGTGCAAAGGGTGCAGCTCGGCGAAGTTCGGCGCCAGACTAATAACAATTCTTTAAACTCTCCTTACCGCCACCTGCTCAATCGGAGCGACCGCGCGCCGCCCGCGAAGGAAAACCTCTAGGTGTTTTCCTTCGCCAATCCGCGCAGCACCAGCTGATTGAGCCGGCTTGCAAACGCCGCCGGATCCTCCGGCAACTCGCCGTCGAGGATTTGCGCCTGCTCCAGCAGCAGGAACGACAGGTCGCGGGCCGCATCTTTCTGATCAGCGATGGCGGCAACGAGGGGATGACGCATGTTGATCTCGAGGATCGACTTCGTAGCAGCCCCCCTGTTCTGCTGCGCCAGCAGGCGCTCGAGCTGGCGGTCGCGGCCCGCGCCGCCCGCCACCAGGCATGAGGCGCTGGTCGTGAGCCGCTGCGACGCGCGCACGTCGGAGACCCGATCGCCAAGAACATCCTTGATCACGGCGATGGTCATAGCCTCATCGGCCCCCGGGTTCTCCTTGTCGCCGGCTTTATCGTCAATGAGCGGGATCAATCCGAAGTCGACGTCGCCCTGGCTCAGCGATTTCAGCGGTTTGCCGCCGAAATCGAGCGGCGCCGAAGTCCAGAAGGCGTCAACAGGGTCGGTCAGCAGCAACACCTCGATGCCGCGGGCGGCCGCCAACTCCAGCTTGGGGTTTGATTTCAGCCGCTCGGTGCTGTCGCCGACCAGATAATAGATCTCGGTCTGGTTCGGCTTCAGGTTCTCCGCATATTGCTTGAGCGAGCGCTTCTCGCCCGCGGTAGTGGTGAAGCGCGACAGCGCCAGCAGCTTCTCGCGCCGCTCGAAATCCTCCCAGATTCCTTCCTTGACCACCGGACCGAACGCGTCCCAGATCTTCGCGAAGGTTTCCGGCTCCTTCTCGCTCAGGCTTTCCAGTTCGCCGATCACCCGGCCGGTCACGGCTTTCCGGATTTGGCCAAGCTGCGGATTGTTCTGCAGCATCTCCCGGGAAAGATTGAGCGGCAGATCCTCGCTGTCGATCACGCCGCGGATGAAGCGGAGGTAACCGGGCAGCAGATCGGCATCGTCGGCAATGAAGACGCGGCGCACATAGAGTTTAACGTGCCCCTTTCGTGTCGGCTCGAAGAGGTCAAACGGCTTGGTCGAAGGCGCGAACAGCAGCACGGCGTAGGACTGACGGCCTTCGGCGCGATAATGCAGCGTCATGGCGGGATCATCGAAAGCGCCGGCGATCGAGCGATAGGCTTGCGTATAATCCTCCGGCTTCAGCTCCGATTTCGGCCGCTGCCACAGCGCGCTCGCCGAGTTGATCTGCCGCGGCTCGCCCTCTTCAAGCTTGAGTTCGATCGGAAACTGGATGTTGTCGGAATAGGCGCCGACAATTCGCTCGATCTCGTAGGCTTCAAGATATTTTGTCGCGTCCTTTTTCAGATGCAGGACAATTTCCGTGCCGCGCGCGATGCGCCTGGGGTCCTCTTCGCTCGCCGGGGCGATATCGAACCCGTTTCCGCCGGTCGATGACCATGTCCAGGCCTCGTCCACTCCGGCGCGGCGGCTGGTGACGACGATGCGATCGGCGACCATGAAGGCCGCGTAAAAGCCGACCCCGAACTGGCCGATCAGCCCGGCACCGTCCTTGGCCTCGGTCAGGCGGGAAAGGAAGGATTTGGTGCCGGACCGCGCGATGGTGCCGAGATTGTCGATCAGCTCCTGTCGGTCCATGCCGATGCCGTTGTCGACCACCGCGAGCGTACCGGCCTTCTTGTCAGGCACGATCCGGATTCTCGCCGGCTCGCCGTCGGCGACCAGCGCGGGCGCGGCAATGGCCTCGTAGCGCAGCTTGTCAAGGGCATCCGACGCGTTCGAGATCAGCTCGCGAAGGAAGATATCGGTCTCCGAATAGACCGAGTGCACCATCAGGTGCAACAGCTCGGCAACCTCGGCCTGAAACGGTTTGTGCTCGGCAATCGTATCCGTCGTCATCGTCGGTCTCGCATCAGTCGCAAGGGGGAAAGCCTGATATAATAATGTGTGTCTTGCTGGCAAAATTCAAACGGGGCCGCCGGCCCCACTTGAGTTCTGTTCACGCCCACTCGCCCTTGCGGAAGACGGGGACGCGTCGCCCGTCGGCGTGAACGCCGTCGATGTCGACCTTTCCCGAGCCGATCATCCAGTCGATATGGATCAGGCTCTTGTTGCCGCCTTGGGCTGCGATCTGCTCCGCCGTCAGCTTGCCGCCGTCGATGAAGCATTTCGAATAGCACTGGCCGAGCGCGATGTGACAGGCGGCGTTCTCGTCGAACAGGGTGTTGAAGAACAACAGCCCGCTTCTGGAGATCGGCGAGGAATGCGGTACCAGCGCCACTTCGCCGATCCGGCGCGCGCCCTCGTCGGTATCGAGTATCTTGTTGAGCACCTCTGCGCCGCTGGAGGCCCTGGCCTCGACGATGCGTCCTTCCTCGAACCGCACCGCGATGCCGTCGATCAGCGAGCCCTGATACGATAGCGGCTTGGAGCTGACGACATGCCCGCTCACCCGCCTTGCATGCGGGGTAGTGAACACTTCCTCGGTCGGGATATTCGCGTTGCAGATGATGCCGTTCTTGGCCATGGAGGCGCCGCCCTCCCATTCGTGGCCATCGGCGAGCCCGACCGTGAGGTCGGTGCCGGGTCCGGTAAAATGCAGCGCGTGGAAGCGCTGGCCGTTCAGCCAGTCGGTCCGGCTGCGCAGCACGGCGTTGTGCTTTTCCCAGGCCGCAACGGGGTTATCATTATCGACGCGCGAGGCCGCGAAGATCGCGTCGGCCAGTTTTGCGACCGCGACATCCTCTTCGTCTTCGGGAAAGACCTGCTTCGCCCATGACGGGCTCGGATAGGCGATGATGTTCCAGTTGGTCTCGAAATTGACGATCTTTTCCAGCGCCGGCTGATAGGCGATCGAATTGGCCTTGCTGGCGCGCGAGACCCTGGCGGGATCTTCGCCGGACAACAGCATCGGATTGTCGCCGACGATGGCGAGCCGCGCGGTGTTGGCGGCAAATGCCTTCGCCATTCCCTCATAGAGCCAGCCGGCGGCGCGGTCGAAACCGTCGTCGTGGCCGAACCGATAGCGCGACAGCGTGACTGCCTCGTCGGACAGGATGGGTGTCACCAGACCCGCCCCGGCCTTGTAGGCATGTTCGGCGACCTTCCGCACCAGCGGCAGCGCCGCGGATGGCGCCGTCAGCAACAGATCCTGCCCCGGGCTGAGCGTCAGCCCGACCTTGATGGCCACCTCGGCCAGACGGTCGAGTTTGACGGGATCGATCGGTGCGGAGATGTTGCGCTCGTGGACGGTCATGAAGGTCTGGCCTGCTGTTCGTGGCTGCACGAATATAAAGTGCCTTATTCAGGATAGATCAAGGTCGCCGCTGGACCCAAATTAACCCCCGACCGTTTAACCCGTCAGCCGTAGCGATTCTTCTTCGACTTCTTCGGCTTCTTTCCGAATGCAGGTTTTGTAAACGGCGCGCCGGCAGATGTCGGCGCTCCTGCGCGGGCCGGCTTGTCCTGGTGTCGCTTTTTCTTCCGGGAACTCGCGTCGCCGTCAAATCTCCGGCCCGCCTTCGCCGTGAGACCTGCCGGGCCTGGGCGCGTGCACCCGACTTTCCGCCGGCGCCTGGCCCTGGGGCGCATCCGGCAGCGGCTCGATGCGGATGTTGTCTTCCTTGTCGGGGCGACTGATCTTGGCGGCGAAGGATTCGGCGACCCGCTCGGAAATCTCGAACTCGGTGGTGGTGTCCATGATGCGGATGGCGCCGATGTCATGCTTGTCGATGCCGCCGCGTCGGCAGATCATCGGCAGCAGCCAGCGCGCTTCCGCGTTCTTCCTGCGTCCGATGGCGGCGCGAAACCAGACGCTGCCTTCCGCCATGCCGTGACGCGGCGATGATTTTCCCGGCTTCGGTCGCGGTCCGGCAGCGCGATCGTCGCCGCGCGGCGCTCGGCCGTCTTTTTCCCGGCCGCGATCGTCGCGCGAGCGGCCCGCGCCCTGGCCGGGATCGAGAATATCCTCCGGCGACGGCAGCCGCGCCCGATAAAGCCGCGCCAGCGCCGCGGCGATATCCTCGGGCGACCGCTCGGCCAGCAAGGCCCGCGCCAGGACCAGATCGTCGGCGGTCGTCTCCTCCGCGAACAGGGCATCCTGCAGCATGCGCTCCTGATCGAGCTTGCGGATTTCATCCGCGGTGGGAGCCGTGCCCCAGACCGCATCGATGCCCGCCAGGTTGAGCAGCAATTCCGCGCGCCGCTTTCGCGCCGGCGGCACCAGCAGGACGCTGACGCCCTTGCGGCCCGCACGGCCGGTGCGGCCGGAACGATGCTGCATGACCTCCGCGTCATTCGGCAGGTCGGCGTGGATGACGAGGTCGAGGTTCGGCAGGTCGATGCCGCGCGCCGCCACGTCGGTGGCGACGCAGACGCGGGCCCGTCCGTCCCGCAACGCCTGCAGCGCCTGGGTTCGCTCGTTCTGGGTCAATTCGCCCGACAGCGCGACCACGGAGAAGCCGCGCTCCAGCAGCATCGCCTGCAAATGCCGGACGGCATCGCGCGTGTTGCAAAACACCAGCGCGCTCGGCGATTCGAAAAACCGCAGCACGTTGACGACCGCGTGTTCGACATCGCCGGCGGCGATCCGGATGGCGCGGTACTCGATATCGGCGTGGCCGCCTTCGTCGCCGGCGACCTCGACGCGAAACGCCTGCTGCTGATACTGCTTCGCCAGCGCGACGATGCCGCGCGGCAAGGTTGCCGAGAACAACAGCGTGCGGCGGCTGTCCGGCGTGGTCTTGAGGATGAATTCCATATCCTCGCGAAAGCCCAGATTGAGCATCTCGTCGGCCTCGTCGAGCACGACAGCCTTCAATTCCGAGACGTCGAGACGGCCGCGCCGCAAATGATCGCACAGCCGTCCCGGCGTGCCGACCACGATGTGCGCGCCCGCGGCAAGCTCGCGCTGCTCGCGGCGCGGATCCATGCCGCCGACGCAGGAAACGACGCGCGCATCCGCATATTGATAGAGCCATGCCAGTTCGCGCTGCACCTGCAGTGCGAGTTCCCGCGTTGGCGCGACGATCAGCGCGAGCGGTGCGGCGGCCCGCTCGAACCGCTCGGCATCGCCCAGAAGATTGCTGGCGATGGCCAACCCATAGGCGACCGTCTTGCCGGAGCCGGTTTGCGCCGAGACCAGAAGGTCGCGGCCGGAAGCATCGTCCGCGAGCACGGCCGTCTGGACGGGGGTCGGCTGATCGTAATTGCGTGCCGCCAGGGCTCGGGCGAGCGGCGGACTTGTGGTCAAGAATGTCACGGGATGGCGGACCTTGGTTGGCGTTTACGGCCGGGAAAATTGAATGGGGCCTCGAACCCAAAGGATGGAGGCAGCCGCCCAAAGAGATGCGCAGCCGCTGGCCCGACGGATTTAAGTGAGGTGGGCATGCTTTAGGCCAAGAGCAACCAAAACGCCATCGTTTGCTGGCGATTTCGCGCAAAAATCGGCCGGACTCCGCCGCAACCGCTCCTCCGCGTCACAAAACGTCGGATTCGACTGTCTGACGGTGCTTGGGAACCCGGATTGCGGTCGCTTGGCGAAACAATGCCTCCACATCAAAGCATTTCATCCCATCGGACATAAGCCCGCCGATACCTCAACGCCTCGAGGCTTTAAGTACCCGATCCACCATTTCGGGCGCGAGACCGAGATAGTTTTTTGGCGACGTCAGGCGATCGATCGTTGCGCGATCGATGCGCGCGGACACCTGCGGGTCCGCCGACAGCGCGTCCGCGAGCGTCATGTTCTTCTCGTTGGCGAGCCGGCACGCGTCGTAGACGACGTCATGCGCCTCCTGCCGGCCGATCTGCCGCGCAAGCCCCATCATGACGGCCTCGGCGACGATCAGGCCGCGGCTGATGCCAAGATTATCAGCCATCTTTTTCTCGTCGACGACCAGCCCGCCGAGCGCGAATTTCGCCTGATGCAGCGCGCCGGCGGTGAGCACAAAACTCTCCGGGATCGCCATCCACTCGGCATGCCACGGCCCGGTGGCGCGTTCGAAATCCTGAACCATCGCGTCCATCATCAGGCCGGCGTGTTGACGCACAGCCTTCGAGGCCGCCAGCATCAGTTCAGATGAGATCGGATTGCGCTTCTGCGGCATGGTCGAGGACGCGCCGCGCCCTTTCACGAACGGCTCATAGAGCTCGGCGAATTCCGTCGAGGCCATGATCATGATGTCGAGCGCGATCTTCCCGAGCGACCCGGTCACGAGGCCAAAGAAATTCACGACCTCCGCCAGCCCGTCGCGCGCGACATGCCATGTGGAAACGGGAATGCCGAGGCCGAGTTGTTCGCAGAGCGCTTTCTGGACTTCAAAACCCTTGTCGCCGAGGGAAGCCAGCGTGCCGGCGGCGCCGGCGAACTGGCCGACAAGGACGCGCGGCTTCAATTGTTCGAGGCGTTCGGCGTGGCGGTCGAACATCGCCAGCCAGATCGCCGTCTTGTAGCCGAACGTCACCGGCAAGGCTTGCTGCAGATGGGTGCGGCCCGCCATCGGCGTGTCGCGGTAACGCCGGGACAGGTCGGCGAGGATGCCGCGCAGCGTTGCGATATCATCTTCGATGATCTTGAGGCCGTCGCGCACCTGCAGGATGACCGCGGTGTCCATGATGTCCTGCGTGGTCGCGCCCCAATGGACGTAGCGGCCGGCCTCGCCGCATTGCTTCACCATCTGCTGGACCAGCGGCAGGATGGGATAGCCGACGAGATCGGTCTCGCGGCGCAAGAGATCGAAATCGAGCGCCGGGACGTTCGTGCGTCTGGCGATCTCCTCGGCGGCCTCCGCCGGGATCACGCCGCAATGCGCCTCGGCCCTGGCCAGCGCAATCTCGATCTCGGCATAGCGGGAGATCAGGCTGAAGTCGGAAAACACTTCGCGCATGGCGGGCGTGCCGAAGGCGTCGCGGAACAGAATGGAGTCGAGGACGGTCGTGGAGGTGGGGAAAGCGGGCATGGATGGCAGGGCTCGATGAGAATGGTGGCTAACCTTGCACGGTTGCGCCTGCCGGTTCAACTCGATGCGAAATATTTAGTCTGGTTCAATTTAGGAGGTTTTGATCGTCATTGCGAGCGAAGCGAAGCAATCCATGTTGCAACAAAGAAAGAGTGGATTGCTTCGCTTTGCTGGCAATGACAAAAGTGTCCGCCTTCCCGCGTCACTTTCCAAATGGTAGCGCCTTTCGAAACGCAGGCTGATTTGGGGGATGCGCGAAGCGGAATATTTTTGCGCAGGGGGCTGGACAGCGACGTCGCAAGACGGCCCGTCGGGCAAATCACCACTTCACATTATTTTCTCAGCGCCGCCGATTTCTGCTTTGGGTGAAACCCAGACATGCGGCTCAGGGCACGAGCCGAGCGTCCGGCCTGACCGATCAACACCAATGTTGTTGCTCAGCAGCGAACCGACAATTCCAAACCACCTTGGAATGGCAATGTCATGGTCCGGAAGCGGTTGGCGGGATCGTTGAGAAATGCGAAATAGTCGGTGTAGTCAGTTCGGTGAACTTGCGTGTTATCGCACACCACAACTGCACCGGGTGCAAGATGTGGCGCAACCAGTTCCAGCCGGTCGCGCCATAGCGATCCAAATATCGACGAGCACGAAGTCTATTGACCCACTAATCTGCTTGAGTGTCGCTCGGAGATCACCTTCGCGCAGATCAACGAAACTGCTCACGCCCGCTTGCGCGAAGTGCGCCCGTGCTGCACCCGCTTTGCTTGCCTCATATTCGGTTGCGATCACCACTCCGTCGCCGCCAAAGGCTTGCACGTTGTCGCGCACGGCCGCCGCAAGATAGATTGTCGACACACCATACGACGTGCCAACTTCCACGATCCTGAGAGCTTTCTTTGCTCGGCACAGCTGGAAGCAGAACTCCGCTTTGACGCGATCCAGTGCGACGAGCTTGTCGCTTCGAAAGGCTCTGATCTCGTCCGCACTTGGCGGATGCTCGGCGCTGTCCCGTTGGGCCTCGAAGGCTCTTACCGATGCAGCCTGCTCGTCGCTCTTCGCGTGCAACGCCTCAAGCAGGTGCCGCAATTGTGGGTCAGCAATCACGCTCATGACCTGCTCCGTTCGCTGGCATTACCCAGACAGGTTCGACGGGTGTGATCTCAGCCCGCGCGAGCACCCCGGAAGCGGCAAGCGTTTCAGGTCAACCGACTGCCGTCAATCAATGCGGTCCTGTCTATGATGGCAGTTCGTAGGGCGGATCATGATCCGCCGTCATGAACCGACAAGATGGCGGGTTACGCGGCTCCAAACCGCCCTACGTGCTGCATCACCTCGGCATGTGAGAGGTCGGGCCATTGATTGTGCAGCGTAGCCCGCTTATAGCTTCTGGCAGCACCTCAAGGATGTCGAAGCCGCCGGCGAGGCGTAGCTCGCTGTCCGAGACAGGCACCTTTCCGCGGCGCCACTCGCGGCAGCTTTCATTCGTGTTCGCGGCTAACCCGACTGCTTCTGCACATGGACTCCCGTCGCTCCGCCTTTCCCGCTTCCTATGCGGCGTCCTTTGCCTGGACCGCGGTGGCGCCGGCCGTCTTCGTCGTGCTGTGGTCGTCCGGTTTCATTGGCGGCAAGGCAGGGCTACGCTACGCCGAGCCGTTGACCTTCCTCAGCGTCCGCTTCGCGATCGTCACAGTCGTCATGCTGATCGCCGCCCTGTTGGCGCGCGCCGCTTGGCCGAAGGGCATCATGATCACCCATCTCGCCGTGGTCGGGCTCCTGATGCACAGCCTCCAGCTAGGCGGGCTGTTTTCGGCGATCCAGATCGGTCTGCCGGCGGGACTCGCAGCACTGATCGTTAGTCTACAGCCGATTCTGATCGCCGCCGTGGTAGGACCGCTGCTGGGCGAACGGGTCCGCATCCGTCAATGGATGGGGTTCGTTCTGGGCTTTGCGGGTGCAGCCCTGGTGCTGAGCGAGCGCTACGGATTGTCCGCCGGACCAACGGGCCTCGTCGCACACGGCACTCGCCGTGTGTGGCTTGGTCGGCGGCACCGCCGGGACGCTCTACCAGAAGCGCTATTGTGCTGATGCGAATCTGTGGACCGCGGCCGTCGTCCAGTACGCGGCGGCGGCGGTGCCGATGACGCTTTTGGCCGCCCGCTTCGAGACAATGGAGATCATGTGGTCGGGCCCCTTCGTCGCCGCATTGGCCTGGCTTGTCCTGGGACTGTCCGTCGGTGCGATCAGTCTACTGTATTTGCTGATCCGGCGCGGCGCCGTCTCAAAGCTCGCGAGCTATTTCTTCCTGGTCGCGCCGACGACGGCCCTGATCGCCTGGGCGATGTTTGGCGAGCATCTGGGCCCGGTGGCGCTCGCCGGCATGGCTGCTGCGGCGCTCGGCGTGGCCCTCGTGCAGAGGGGCTGACGTGCCGCGCGCGGAATCGAAATCCAGATCGCAGGGCAGATCATGATCCGCGCTCATAAATCGACACGGTGGCGGGTTACGCCTTCGGCTCCAACCCCGCCCTACGCGCTGCGTCAATCGATGGCATGTATAGTCGCTAAAGCGGCGACGCAGGCCGTCAGATCGATGAAGCGTGCTCCTTGGGCGACAGGCTAATCAGCCGCAATTCCAGACCGGCCCGATGGGGGTCCGCGTCCAGCACGGTCCGAAGCTGCCGCCATTGTAGCGGCCGCCGTAAAAGCCGGGCCGGCCGAAATAGTGCCAGTCGCCATCATACCCATAATAACGAGGGACCGGGTCGATATACCAAGGGCGCCGTGTCGCGGCTCGCCAAACGCCGCGTCGCATCTTTCTGGGCGTAAAGTGGAAGGCTGTTGTTCAGCGGCTGATGGTAGCCCGGCAGGAAGCCGTAGCCATGCCAGCGTGGCGGCGGCGGCTTATGAACTGGCGCAGCGAGCGCGACTGCCGACAGCAGCGACAGAACGACAGCAATTGATAGACACACGAGGCGCGACATGAGCACACCATAGACAATCGGCTGCGGGAACGCCATTCAAATCCGAGATCGTGGGGCGGATCATAAATCGACAAGACGCCGGGTTGCGCCTTCGGCTCCAACGCAGCCCTGCGGGCTAGGGGACTCCATAAATGGGGAGGAGGATGACCAAAAGGGCGAGCGAGAAGATAAAAATCAAAAACGCCGCCAACAAGACTGGATGTACGACACGCCGCTTCGTCGACTTCGACAATGAGATCCCCAATGGTTCATCAGGACGTCGGCATGATCATGACATCGCCAACATGGATGCCGATCCTAAAGCCCGTAGGATCATGATCCGCCGTCACGAACCGACAAGATGGCGGGTTACGCCTTCAACTCCAACCCGCCCTGCGGGCTGCGAGCTGCAACAATGTAGCCTTTGAAATCGGGGTAGGTCGCCTCATCAAACCTCCGAGAGCCACGCTCTGTCGCGTGTAAGGTTTGTCCTGACATACCGGCGCAATAACCCCTCTTACCGAATCGCCTTAAATCAAATCAATTATCAGCCCGCAGATTAGTTGTCGAAGCTCATTTTCAAACGAAAGGCGCGTAGGACGAAATTTGACATCAATGGATGGCGACAATGAATATACTGTTATCATTTCCAACACAGGCAATCAGCGACATCGTAATGGTCATTAGTATTGCGTGCGTGCCCCTGATAGCGGGGGCTGCTGCCACTGTTTATAACTACAAGTTCACGAAAGGTCTTGGCTTATCGACCGGCTGGACGCCCCGCTCGCAAATCCAGCCGCGGTCGCCTTGCTGGCGGTATTTGTCTTTGCCGCGGAAGTCAGCAGCGGATGATCCCTCGCGATACAGGCGCTATTGATCTTTAATTGACCGGAAGCCCGATCGGCATTGTGCTCGATCACGAGAACCGTTGCCGCCCGTGGCGGGATCGGGCGCAAGATGGCGGGTTACGCCTTCTCGAACCCGGACCTTGCCTGACGCATTCCGCCGATGCCCCCCTCAAGTCTTGGGTCCCCCGTTTTTCTCAGCGGCGCGGCGCAGGGCTTCGGCCAGCGCCCCACCGCCGGACGGCTGTTGCGGCTTACGTGGCGCTGATGACGTCATCGAGGCGCGCGGAATATCGCGCGGCTTGCCTTGGGCCGAACGATCGCCCTTGCCGGCGGGCTCATCGTCGAGGCGCAACGTCAGTGCAATGCGCTTGCGGTCGACCTCGATCTCCAGCACCTTCACCTTGACGATGTCGCCCGACTTCACCACCTCGCGCGGATCCTTGATGAAGTTCTTCGACATCGCCGAGATATGCACCAGCCCATCCTGATGCACGCCGATATCGACAAAGGCGCCGAACGCCGCGACGTTGGTCACCGTGCCTTCGAGGATCATGCCGCGCTTGAGATCCTTCAGCGTCTCGACCCCCTCCTTGAACACCGCGGCCTTGAACGCCGGGCGCGGATCGCGGCCGGGCTTTTCCAGCTCGCGCAGGATGTCGGTCACCGTCGGCAAGCCAAAAGTGTCGTCGACGAAACTCTGCGGCCTGACTTGGCGGAGGATCTCCGCGTTGCCGATCAGCGCCTTGATGTCGCTCTTGGTTGCCGCGAGAATCCGGCGCACCACGGGATAGGATTCCGGATGGACGCCGGAAGCGTCGAGCGGATCCTCGCCCCCCGTGATGCGCAGGAATCCGGCGCATTGCTCGAACGCCTTCGGCCCCAGCCGCGGCACCTTCTTCAGCTCCTTGCGTGATTTGAACGGACCGTTGGCGTCGCGGTGCTGAACGATACTCTGCGCCAGCCCGGAGCCGATGCCCGACACCCGCGCCAGCAGCGGCGCGGAGGCGGTGTTGGCGTCGACCCCTACGGCATTCACGCAGTCCTCGACGACGGCGTCGAGCGAGCGGGCGAGCTTGCTTTCGCCGAGGTCGTGCTGATACTGCCCGACCCCGATCGCCTTCGGATCGATCTTGACCAGCTCCGCCAGGGGATCCTGCAGCCGTCGCGCGATCGACGCCGCGCCGCGCAGGGTGACATCCAGATCCGGCAATTCCTCGGAAGCAAAGGCCGAGGCGGAATAGACCGAGGCCCCGGCTTCCGACACAACGATCTTCGACATCTTCAGGTCCGGCAACAGTTTCACCAGGTCGATCGCGAGCTTGTCGGTCTCGCGCGACGCGGTGCCGTTGCCGATCGCGATCAAGTCGACGCGATGCTCCCGCGCGAGCTTGCCCAGCACGGCCAGGGCTTCGTCCCAGCGCCGCGCCGGCTCGTGCGGATAGATCGTGGCGGTGGCAACCACCTTGCCGGTCGCGTCCGCGACCGCGACCTTGACGCCGGAGCGAAAACCGGGATCGAGCCCCATGGTGACGCGCGCGCCGGCTGGTGCCGCCAGCAGCAGGTCGCGCAGGTTGGACGCGAACACGCGGATGGCTTCCTGCTCGGCCGCGGCCCACAACCGCATCCGCAAGTCGACGTTGAGATGAACCTGGATCTTGGTGCGCCATGCCCATCGCACGGTCTCCGTCAGCCAGCGGTCGCCCGGCCGGCCGCGTTCGGCGATCGCGAAGCGCTGCATGATCTTGAGTTCGTACGGACTGAAGGCCGCCGGCGTCGCGCTGGGCGGCTCGGGCAGCATCTGCAAATCGAGGATTTCTTCCTTTTCGCCGCGGAACATCGCGAGAATACGGTGCGACGGCAATTTGGTGAGCGGCTCGCTGAAGTCGAAATAGTCCTTGAACTTCTCGCCCTCGGTTTTCTTGCCGGTCCGCACCCTGGCCGTCATCAGGCCGCTCGACCACATCTGTTCGCGCAAGCCCCCGATCAGGTCGGCGTGCTCGGCGAAGCGCTCGACCAGAATGGCGCGCGCGCCTTCGAGCGCGGCCTCGACGTCGGCCACTTGCTTGTCGGCATCGACGAACGGCGCGGCCACGGCCTGCGGCTCGCCCTCAGGCTGAGAGAGCAGCAAGTCGGCCAGCGGCTCCAGGCCTGCCTCTTTGGCGATCTCGGCCTTGGTGCGGCGCTTCGGCTTGAACGGCAGATAGATGTCTTCCAGGCGGCCCTTGCTGTCGGCCGCCAGAATGGCCGCCTCCAGCGCGGCGTCCAGCTTGCCCTGCTCGCGGACGGAATTCAGAATCGCGACCCGGCGCTCTTCGAGTTCCCGCAGATAATTCAGGCGCTCTTCCAGCGTGCGCAATTGCGCATCGTCGAGGGCGCCGGTGATTTCCTTGCGGTACCGCGCAACGAACGGCACGGTGGCGCCGCCGTCGAGCAGTGCCACCGTCGCCTCGACCTGCTGTTCACGAACGCCGAGTTCTTCCGCAATCTGCCGATTGATGTTTGCCACGCGCAATCTTCCTCAAAACCATCGCGGCGGATGAACAGTGCACCCCGCGGGACGACGCTTATGGACCATCGCCGAAGGGTTCAGCAACCCACGTGCCGATACAAATTGATCTGTGGATGGACCTTGGCCGCAGGCGAGCTGCCGCAATTCTCCCAACCAGCTCGCACGCAGCCTGCGGCGCGACTGGGGTGAATCGATGGCCTTGAAGTGTGGACGAACGCGCTTCGGCGGATCGCACCTGGCGATCCGCCGGCAAATCCGGAATATACCGTCTTAAATCACTTCCGGGATCATCTGGATGGCACCGCACGGGCATTCCTGGGCGCAGATGCCGCAACCCTTGCAATAGTCCAGTTTAAACTCGAAACCGTTGCCCGGCCCGAGCTTGATCACGGCGTTGTCGGGACAGACGCCGTAGCAATTGTCGCATTCGAAGCAATTGCCGCAGGACAGGCAGCGTCGCGCCTCATAGAGTGCATTGCTCTCGTCGAGGCCCTGGACGACCTCCTCGAAGGTCGAGGTGCGGCGCACCGTTTCCAGGATCGGCCGCAGCGTCTTGGGCGCTTCGCCGTAGTACCAGGTGTTGAGCTTGTCCGCGGAGGCGATCTCGTGCTTCGGCGCCGGCGCATAGGTTTCGCCGCGCAACCATGCATCGATATGGCGGGCGGCCTTCTTGCCATGTCCCACGGCAACCGTCACGGTGCGCTCGGACGGCACCATGTCGCCGCCAGCGAAGATGCCGGCAACGCCGGTCATCATATTGGGGGCGACCTGGACGACGCCGTCCTTGACTTCGAGACCCGGGACGCCCTCGAGCAGTGACAGATCGACATCCTGGCCGAGCGCGAGCACGACGGAGTCGGCCTGCAGGGTCTCGAACTCGCCGGTCGGCTGCGGAAAGCCCTTTTCGTCGAGCGCCATTTTCTCGACCGTGATCGATCCGGCCTCGACGTTCTTGATCGTCGACAGCCATTTCATCATCACGCCCTCTTCGATCGCCTCCTCGACCTCGAAGTCATGCGCCGGCATCCGGTCGCGGGTGCGGCGATAAACGATCACGGCCTCCTCCGCGCCGAGCCTCTTTGCCGTGCGCGCGACGTCAAGCGCGGTATTGCCGCCGCCGTAGACAACGACCCGTCGCCCGAGCAGCGGCTTTTCTTCGCCCTCCATCGAGCGCAGCACCTGCACCGCGTCCAGCACTTTTGCCGCGCCACCCGCCGGAATATAGGTGCGCTTGGCGATGTGAGCGCCGACCGCCAGAAACGCCGCATCGAAGCCGCCATCCGCCATGGCTTCCCCGATATTCGCGACCTTTGCGTTGTAGTTGATGGCAACGCCGAGGTCGGTGATCCGCTTGACCTCCGCATCCAGCACATCGCGCGGCAGGCGATATTTCGGAATGCCGAAACGCATCATGCCGCCCGGCGCTGGTCCGGCTTCGTTGATCGTCACGGCATGGCCGAGCCGCGCCAGGTGATAGGCGGCCGAAAGGCCTGACGGTCCGGCGCCGACCACCAGCACCTTCTTGCCCGACGCCGCGGCCGGCGAGGCAAAACGCCAGCCGTTCCTGATGGCGAGATCGCCGAGAAACCGCTCCACCGAATTGATGCCGACCGAGGAGTCGAGTTCGGCGCGATTGCAGGCGCCCTCGCAGGGATGATAGCAGACCCGGCCCATGACGGCAGGCAACGGATTGTTTTGCGTCAGCGCGCGCCAGGCCGCTTCGTAATCGCCGCTCTCGGCGTGCGCCAGCCAGCCCTGGATGTCCTCGCCCGCGGGACACGCATGATTGCACGGCGGCAGGCGGTGCACATATTCGGGCCTCAGCGTGCGCCAGGAACCGGTGTGATTGATGAGCGAGGTGCCGACCTCAAGGGTGATGGCGAACGGATGCTCCATGGTCGAACCCCTCACGCATCCCTGCCGGTCGCGTCGACCAGCCCGTATTCTTCTATGTTGGCGTCGCACATCGCCTGCAGCCGCGCGATGCGCGGGTCTTCATGGCCGCCCTTGAACAGGTGAGCGAAGCGGCGCTGCAGTTTCAGATAATCCTGCACCGGAACCTTGCGGCGGATCTTGCGCACCTGCGTGACCTTGCCGTGCTCGGCCTCGAAAATCGGATAGAGCCCGCACTCGACCGCAAGGCGGGCAAGCCGGATCGTGTCGTGCGAAGCGGATCCCCAGCCGAGCGGGCAGGGCACGTTGATCTGGATGTAGCGGGCGCCATGAATTGACATCGCCTTCGTCACCTTGCGCTCGAGATCGTGCAGGTCGGCCACGGTCGCGGTGGCGACATAGGGAATGTTGTGGGCGACCGCGATTTTCGGCACCGACTTGCCGGTGCCGAATACGTTGCCCGGTTCCGGACCGACGGGCGGCGTGGTCGCGGTGCGCGCCGTCGGCGGCGTTGCGGACGATCGCTGCACCCCGGTATTCATGTAACCTTCGTTATCGTAGCAGATGTACAGCACGTCATCGTTGCGCTCGAACATGCCGGACAGGCACTGGAAGCCGATGTCGGTAGTTCCGCCGTCGCCTCCTTGCGCGATCACGCGCACCTCCGGCCGCTTCTTGACGCGCATCGCGGCGGCGACGCCGGTGGCGACCGCCGCCGCATTGCCGAACAACGAATGCAGCCACGGCAGTTGCCACGATGTTTCCGGGTAAGGCGTCGTGAAGACCTCGAGGCACCCGGTCGCATTGACCGCGATCAGGTTATTGTTGGTGGCGCGCATCGCCGCATCGATCGCGTAGCGCGCTCCCAGCGCCTCGCCGCATCCCTGGCAGGCGCGGTGACCGCAGGTCAGCGCGTTCGACCGGTCCTGCGACGCCTGGACCGCCCGCTCCTCTTCCGCCACCAGCCGATTACCGACGGTGAAGGTTCCCTTCTGATAATATTTCAGCTTCTGCACGACTTCCTCGGATGCAGGCGCTGCGGCTGGGTCAACCATGGCGCGTTCCTTACTCGGCCGCAGGCGGCACGGATTTGGCCAGCTGGCGCAGGATGTTCTCGGCCGTCGGCCCGGAGCGCCGGGTCTTGCGGGTGCGATGAATCTCGCGGCCGACAACACGTTCGTTCAGGTCGAGAAAATTCGTGCCTTCCCAGGGCTGCACGCTGGCCTGCCGGAACAGGCGGTCCAGCGAGGCACGGGTGATCGGGCGGCCGCCGAGGCCGGCGACCGAGGAGTGCAGCCGCGGCGCTCTCGGCAGGTTGCGCAGCGCGACGTCGACATTGTTGGCGAGCTGCCCGCCCATGCCGACCGCGATGCTCTTCTCCACCACGACGACATCCTTGGCGCCGGCAAGCGCGCTGCGCAACGCGTCGACCGGGAACGGCCGGAAGGAAACGATGACGACGAGGCCGATGCGGATGCCGTCTTCGCGCATCTCGTCGATCGTGTCCTTGATCGTGCCGCAGACCGAGCCCATCGCGACCACCAGCATGTCGGCGTCCTCGGCGCGATAGGTTCGCAGCAATCCGCCGGAGTTCGCGGCCGAACGCTTTCCTGAATTCCTCGGAAAATTCCGGAATGAGCTTCAGCGCCAGGGTCTGCTTGTAGTGCGCCAGGAAGCGCACCTCGGTAAAGGCTTCCGGCCCGACCATCGCGCCGATCGAGGCGGGCTCGGCGGGGTCGAGCACCTGTACCGGATCATAGGGCGGCAGATAGGCGTCGACTTGCTGCCTGATCGGGGATGTCGATGCGCTCCACCGCATGCGTCAGGATGAAACCATCGACGCAGACCATGACCGGCATCGACAATTCTTCGGCGAGCTTGAATGCCTGAATGTGCAGATCGACCGCTTCCTGGTTGGTCTCGGCAAATAATTGCAGCCATCCGGCGTCGCGCATCGACATGGCGTCGGAATGATCGTTCCAGATGTTGATCGGGCGCGCCGATCGCGCGGTTACCCAGCGTCATCACGATGGGCAGGCCGAGGCCGGAGGCGTTGTAGACCGCCTCCGCCATGAACAGCAGGCCTTGCGACGCGGTCGCGGTGTAGGCGCGGGCGCCCGCGGCGGAAGCGCCGATCGCAACCGACAACGCGGCGAACTCGCTTTCGACGTTGATATATTCGCAGTCGACGAGGGTGCCGTCCTTCACCAGTTCGCCGAGGCCTTCCACGATGTGGGTCTGGGGCGTGATCGGATAGGCGCAGATCACTTCGGGACGGCACAGCGCGATGGCTTCAGCCATGGCGTGCGACCCTTCGGTTTGCTTCAGCATCGGACCGCTCCTCAGGCTGCGTTTTCGGCGTGTTGCTGCGCCAGTACGAATTCGTGCGCCGCCCTGGCGGCGGCGATATTGGCGGCGCCGATTTTGCCGGGGAAGGCCTCGTCGATCGCGCGTTCGACGCTGTCGAGGCGAACGAATTGGGTCAGCGCCGCAAAGGCGCCGAGCAACGCCGCGTTCGGCACCGGACGCCCGACGTGCTTCAGCGCAAATTCGGTTGCCGGCACGATGACGGCATGGCCTTTCGGCAGGCGTTCGGCGATCTCCCGGATATGAAGTTCGGCGAATGTCTTGTTGGTGTTGACCAGCAGATAGCCGTCGCCGCGCAGGCCGGCGAACACGTCGATTACCTTGAACAGCGTCGGGTCCTGCACGATCAGGCAGTCCGGCTCCAGGATCGGTTCACGCAGCCTGATTTCCTTGTCGGCGATTCGGCAAAACGCCACCACGGGCGCGCCGGTGCGCTCGGATCCGAAACTCGGGAACGCCTGGGCGTGCCGCCCTTCAAAAAACGCGGCAACCGAGAGCATTTCGGCCCCGGTGACGACCCCCTGGCCCCCACGGCCGTGAATTCGAACCTGAAACATCGGCGGTTTCCTCGCGGCCTGTCAGCCCGGCCATTGCTCCCAATAGCCGGTAGGCGGGTGGGGTGCCTTGCGCTTGATCAAATGGGCCGGCGCGAGTGGTGGGTCGATCGGATCAGGGAACCGGCCAAAAAATTTCCGCATTGGCGGAGGGCTCGATCAAACGTGTTGCTGCCGACCCGCGGCAATAGCTAGCAAATCCGGCACCTGCTGGCGGATTTCGGCGGCCACTGTCCTGTCGAGCTTGCCGAGCCACTTTTTCGGTACCTCGGCCAGGCCATAGGTGGCGCCGGCGAGCATCGCCGCCAAGGCGCCGGTAGTATCGGCGTCGCCGCCCTGGTTGACGGTCTGGATGACGCAATCGGAAAACGAGTCCGTCGTGAAATAGAAATGCAGGACCGTGTGCACGGTATCGACGACGTAAGCCGAACTCTGGCCGCGATACGGTGCGAAGCGGAAAACCGGATGCTCGCCGATCAAGGCTTCGGCAATGTCGCGCGCCGCCTGTTTACCGCCGCCCGACAGCACGGCCGTGCAACATCCGGACAAGCGCGAGGGCGGCAGCGTCCGAAAGCGGATGATTATGGGTGATATGGCCTTGGGCTTGCGTCCATGCCGCCGCCTTGTCGGGGTCGCCGAGCGTCGCGAGTGCCAGCGGAAGTATGCGCATGGCGGCGCCATTGCCGGCATCGCCTTCATAGAAGGGGCCCTCGACCGTGCCCTGCGTCACGTAGCGGCGAATGCCGCGGCGGCAGGTGTTGCCGACGTCAACGGGGCCAGACTTTAGCCACCTGGCGAATTCTTCGCAAACGTCGCGAACATCGAGACCGCCGCGCCGTACCAGCGAACGGCCGAGCGCCAAAGCCATTTCGGTATCGTCCGTCACCGCACCGGGCGCGAGACGCAGCCAGCCGCCCCCGACTATCTCGCGGTGAACGCCGTGCCGGGCGGCGATCTCGCCCCTGGTCATGAACTCGACGGTCGCCCCGAGGGCGTCGCCGGCGGCGAATCCAAGAAAGGCCGCTAGCGCCCGATTGTCCAGACTGAGGTTGGTCATCGCCAGCACTTCGCGGTCAAAAGTAACTCGCCGTCACGCGGTATTCTCCGCCGATTACCAGATATTCGCCTTCGCCCTTCAGCGGATGCGTCGACAACAGGGTGTTGAAGAACACCACCTTGGATACCGGAACCTGAACGGTGAGGATGGTATCGCCAAAGCATTCGGCGATGTCGCGATCGGACGTAAAGGAGCTGAGGTTGTTGAGCCGCATCAAGACCGTGCGCTTGTCGATCCGCTCCACGACCTGATGCTCGTCGAAGGCGTTGATGCCCCGGTAGAGGGTCAGGTGGGTTCGGCCGGGCGCAACCATGCGCTCCAGCGCCCATTGGCAGAATTCGAAAAGCAGATCGAGCTGGGTGTAGATGGAATTGCCGTGGAAGCGGCTCGACATCTTTTCTTCGACATAGGTGGTCCATGCCCGGCTGGAAATGCGCTCGATGATTTCCTTGTGAAAGGTGGGGAATATGCCGAACCGGCTTTCCACCCAGCCCTTGAGCACGGCCCCTTCGGGCCCATTGCTGTCGTATCCCCAGCCCTTGATCAACCGCAGGAATGACGCGCGATAGCGGCGGCGCTTCGGTCCGGTTCCCTGGCCGGGCGTATCCTCGCGCTGCTCGCGATCGATGCCGAACATTGCCATCATGTAGCAGGTGAATGCTTCGCCGGCCTCGGACAAATCCGAGGCCTGCTCGAGCATTTCAAACAGATTCGGGTTCATTTCCCGCACGCCGGAGATATGCAGCGGCATCGGGTGGTCATTGAAGTTGCGATGGACCAGGAGTTCCATCGGCACCCCCAGCAGGTTACTCGAGTGTCCGATCACGCCGTGCCCCACCCTTTCTACCCGATCCTTCCTGCCATATGCCGTGATCCGGAACTGTGGAAGAGGCAAACGTGCGCAAGGGCGGCGTCACGATGGGGCTTGCAGCGCGAAAAACCACGCTCATTTGGTAAGTCCAGATGCCCGTCATTCCGGCCCCGTTGTCTTGCGAGTTTCCGTCGAGAGGCGGCGCTCTTTCATGAAAACGACGCCGGGAGTTTCCGATTCGTTGACTTCCAGCCGGAACACATCGGGGCGCGCATAGTGACCTGCGACATCAAAGTCGTATTTCCCGCGCGCCAAATCGCCAAGATCGAGATCGGCGACAAGAATGTCGTCCGTGTCAAACGACGGGCCGGCGAGGATTTCGCCGAGCGGATTTATGATGCAGCTCCCCCCGCGCATCAGGATCGTTTCGGGATCGTTGCCCTGAATGGCTGCGTAATCGGCCGGACAGTCGGACCGGACGAGATGCTGGCATGCGGAAAGTACGAAGCATCTTCCCTCAAGGGCGATATGCTGCATCGAAGGAAGCCAGGTCGGACGATTGTCCGCGGTTGGCGCGCAATAGATCTGTATCCCCTTTGCGAACATCGCCATCCGCAGCAACGGCATATAGTTTTCCCAGCAGATGACGGCACCGAGCTTCCCGAACGGCGTGTCGAACACGGGAAGCGTCGAACCATCTCCAAAGCCCCAGACCAGTCGCTCAGACGCGGTAGGCATGAGCTTTCTGTGCTTGCCCAGCAGCGAGCCATCCGGCGCGAAGAACAGCGCCGTGCAATAGAGCGTCCCGCCGTCCCGCTCGATCACGCCGATGACAATGTATAGCTCGTGCAGCGCCGCCACCTCGCCGATCCACGCGGTTGCGGGTCCGGGAACGTCGATCGCAGCCTCGAAATAGCGACGAAAGTCTTCCCGCCCTGCGGGTGTGCGCCCGCCGATAACCGCCCCAAAATCCAGTCCCTTGGGATAGCCGCCAACAAAGGCTTCCGGGAAGACGATCAGTTCGGCGCCTTTTGCCGCCGCCTCCGCGGCAAGCGATGCAACCTTGTCCAGCGTCTTTTCGGTGTTGAACATGGCTGCACCGGCCTGGATGACGGCTGCACGCAACCGCGACTTCACATTGCTCATTCACTCCTCCGATGGCTTCTGTTGGCGAGGGTCATTATAGCCGATGCGATTCCGCGACGAATTGATCGAAATCGGCGACAAACCAAACGGCATCACGGGTAATAAGAACGTGCCCGGCCGCGCGCCGGCCAGCCGAGACGGGGCCGCTCCGGATTTGCTGAAAAGCCACTGAGTGGCGCAGAATCAAACGGCGAACATTTATGCCGTTGAAACTGCACTGTAATTCGAGCATGCGCCGGCATGACCCTGCCGGCGCTTCGCCGCCCGCTTGGCTTTCATTTTCTTACACGCCAGGGTAGTGACTTTGTTCCTGCTTCGTTCTAACGTCGCCGCCGCAACTCAGAACGACATGCCGAAATGACAACTCATCAAAGGACATTACCCTCCATGCGCGATGTTCAGGCCCGAGGCCGGCCATCTCCAGGTAATCTTTCACAAAGACGATAAAACTCCGGTGGAATTCGTCCTTGAGCTCCTGCATTCGGTGTTCGGGAAGCAGTTGGCCGACGCGTTCAGGTTCACCGAGTCAGTCGACAAATACGGGCGGGCAACTTGCGGATCTATCCGCGCGACGTTGCCGACGAGTTGCTTGAAGCCGCCCGGCAACGTGTCCGGACCTCAGGTTATCCGCTCCTGATCACGACCAAGGCGTCTGCGGAGGGCGATGAAATGCCTGATGACTGCTGCAAACTCTGCGGCGAGCTTTTCGGCACGAGCCAGCTTTCCCTGAAAGGCACGGCGGCGCTCGTCTGCGATGACTGCATGCACGAAGTCGCGATCAACCTGCCCGAAGTCGCTCGCAAGAAGCAATTCGACTATGCCTGCGACGCGCTGGCCTGGCATTGGTCCACAAGCTGCCGCCGGTTCAACGCGACGACGTGATCCTGCCCGAATCCACACTGAAGCTGCTCGACCGCAACATCCTGAGCTTCGTCGGGAACCGCGCGCAGTTGCGCCGGCTGGGACAATCGACCCGCAAAGGTATCCTGCTTTACGGACCGCCTGGAACCGGCAAGACCCATACCATCCGCTATCTGGCAAGCAACCTGCCCGGTCACACGACACTGATCATCACGGCAGCGCAGGTCACCTTGCTGGCCCAATACATGAGTCTTGCCCGCCTGCTGCAGCCCGCGATGGTCGTGATCGAGGATGTCGATCTCATCGCGCGCAACCGCGACGCGATGGGGCCTTGCGAGGAATCGTTGCTCAACGCCCTTCTCAACGAGATGGACGGGCTCAAGCAGGATGCGGATATCCTGTTCATCCTCACCACCAACCGGCCGGAGCAGCTCGAGGCCGCCCTGGCGAGCCGTCCCGGCCGCATCGACCATGCGATCGAGGTGACGCTTCCGGACGACATCGGCCGCAAGAAGCTCGTCCAGCTCTATGGCAGGGGTCTGCCGCTCGGCGATACCGTCGTGGGCGAAGCCGCGCAGCGGACGAAGGGCGTCAGCGCCGCGTTCATCAAGGAGCTGATGCGGCGCATCGCGCAGGCAAGCATCGCTCGCGACGGCGGCACGACGGTCGAGACCGGCGATATCAGCGAGGCGCTGGACGACATGTTGTTTGCCGGCGGCAAGCTCAACGTCAAGCTGCTGGGCGGCGCTCAGGAAATGGTGGCGGGATGACTTTACCGCGGAGACTCTCGTGGAACGGGACTGGACACCCGAAAAGCCGGGCAGCAAGTAAGCAGGACGAGCAACGATAGCCCCGCAGGATTTGTGCATGACCGTCCCTTTCAAAACGATCCGGGCCCGCGCCGAGAAGCGCAAAGGCGGGGCGAAAGTATTGAACCGGCTGTTGCCGCAGATACCCGGCCCGAAGGCACTCGCCAAACTTGGCGACGACCGCGTGCTGGCGGAAATGACCCGACGGGCGTTTTCCGCCGGCTTTGCCTGGAGCGTCATCGAGGCAAAATGGCCCGGATTCGAAGCAGGCGTTTCTCAAATTCGAGCCTGGCCGACTTTCGCTGCAGCCCGACGAGTTCTGGGACGGATTGATCAAGGATACGCGGATTGTCCGCAACGGCGCCAAGATCATGTCGGTGCGCGCCAACGCCGGCTTCGTCAGGGAAGTCGCGAAGGAACATGGCAGCTTCGGCAAACTGCTTGCCAAGTGGCCATCCTCCGATGAGGTCGGGTTGCTCGAATTACTCGCCAAGCGCGGCAGCCGGCTCGGTGGCAACACCGGCCAGATGCTGCTGCGCTTCCTCGGCTGGGACGGCTTCGTAACATCGAAAGACACGGTCGCGTGCCTGCGCGATGCCGGTCTGGACGTCGCCGAGACAATCACCTCGAAGCGCGACCTCGCCAAGGTGCAGGCGCAGTTCAACGCCTGGGCCGAGGAGACGGGCCTGCCCTACACGCACCTGTCGCGCATCTGCGCGATGTCGATCGGCGAAAACTACGGCACCGACACGCTGGCGCGTTACGCCAGTGGCAAGGAGTGAGGCCCGGGTTCGCCCTGCTGTCGCTGCCGGTTCGGCCTCAAATCACGAAGAACCCATGGGTTGCGTCGCGCCGCAGCTGTTCGACCAGGCCATATTCCCAATCGAGATAGGCCTGCATCGCGCCGGTAGTGACATCGGTGCCCTCGTAGGGACGCCGGTAGCGGTGTGACGGATCGGGCTTCGGCAAAACTTCCGGCGGCCCCACTTCCAGCGCGCGGTCATAGCCGCCCTCGAGCACATAGGTCTCCCATCCCATTTGCGCGAGCCACGACGCGGTCATGTCGGCGCGGACACCAATATCGTCGGTCAGGAGGATGCGCGCCCCGCGCACCGGGGCCGCCATGTCGATCTCCTGGACGAGCTGCCCTCCCGGATAATGGCGAAAACCGGAGATGTGACCGGCCGCATAATCCTCGCCCGCGCGAACGTCGAAGCGATAGAGCGTGCGATGGGTCTGCGCCTGCAGCGCCATCGCCTCTTGCGGACTGACGTGCCGAACGCCGGCGCGATACGCCACTTCACGGGCGTTGGCTTTTGCGCCCTCGAACGAGGCCGATCCCGATCTTGCGATCCGCGCCATGCTCGAGGTCCTGCCTTGCGATAGTCCAGCCGATCGTCCCGTTTCGCAGCGCCAGCACCTTGTTCGCGACGCCGGCGTTGATCAGCGACTGGGTGCCGATGATCGATCGGGTGCGGCCGGCGCAATTCACGATGATGGTCGTCTCGGGATCCGGCGCGACGCGGCCCGCGCGGAGCACCAGTTCTGCGCCGGGCACGCTGACGGAGCCGGGGATGTTCATGGTCGCATATTCGTCGAAGCGCCGAACATCGAGCATCCGCGATATTCGGCTTTGCTCGCAATCAGCGCGGCGACTTCTTCCGCAGGCAACGAGGGCGTGTGCCGGCGGGACTCGACCAGTTCGCCGAATGCCTTGGCGTAGGAATTCACGTCCCTAAACAGTTCGTAGCCCGCGCTCTGCCAGGCATGAAGTCCCCCATCGAGCTGACGAACGTCTGCTGTATCCCAATGTCTTCGAGGCGATCCGTCGCCGAGGAAACAAGGCCTTCGCCAGCGTCGTAGACAACGATCGGCACATCCTTGCGCGGCAGTCTCGTCTCGGCTTCGAGCGCTATCCTGTCGGCCGCCATGTTGGCGGCGAACAGCGGATGGCCCGTGGCATAGTCGGCCTCGTGCCGCAAATCGAGCAGTGCGATTTCATCGCGCAGCAGCAGCGCGCAGCGGACTTGCGAGGGAGTCACGGTTGGTGCGGTCATGAACGGCAGGTCTGGATGTCTGGGTGAGAATTGTGGCTATCTTTACACTGTTGTGGACGCCGGTGGCCAAGGAACCATTTCGAATTCTGGTTTCGGCGGTGCATCCGTCATCGCGCACGGAACGAACCGTTCAGCCAACGATAACCTATCATGCGTAGCGGCCATTCAGAACAGAACTACGAACTGCCGCCACCAACGCCGCGTTCGTGACGATACGGCAGCACCCCTCACTTGCTTTCGGAATTCATTCGGCTTGTAGTCCCGCGGGGCGAAGGAGATCTCATGATTTCTCACAAATCGGTCGCCACAAAACCCTCATCAAGTCGAGACGTTAGCGCCAATCTTGGGCATCAGGGCCCCATGTCCCAGCAAAATGCCTATGGTTTCGGCAATTACGATTTGCATCCGCAAAAAATGGTGCAGCTGGTTGGCTGTCGCGATTTCTATGCGGAACACCAGGAGACCGACGTTGTTTTCTCTTCAAGGCGGCAGAAACGGTTTCAAAACTAGGGAGCTATTCGCTCCCGGAGTTCGGCTGCGAGCGCCTTCAACGCAAGAGAATCCTCGACTTTCTTGAGTTCGAACGTCAGGTCCAAAGTCGTTCGAAAGCTTCCGGCGATCGACTGCATTCTCCCCGGGCAAACAAGCCTGGTTCGGCTTCAAACCCAGTCAAGGCCTGACCAGATGGGTCACGCTGTTCAGATGTTCGAGCGACAACAACCGTTCGAACGCGCGCGATGCAACGGGGGCGGAGTTCCCCATGGTCATGCAATCGGCGAACTTCGTCCACAACTCCTGTTCAGAGAGCGGCTTCTGGTGGCTGCCCTTGGCTCGCTCCACCGGGCCGCTCTCGAGCATCTCACCCGAGACGGTGCGGATCGCGACCGCATCGAAGGGCGCGAACGACAGACCCGCCATCATTTCCGGCGTGGTCTCGAAAGTGACCCGACCCATCAGCGCCTGCACCTCCGGCTTGCGAACGAAGTCGTCCGTCAACTCGGCAAGGCCGACATTCCGGGCCACGATCGACGAGGCCATGGCAAAGTTCATGCTGAACTTCGCCTCGAGCCCGGTCTGGGGCTTGTGGTTACGCAGCATGAGCATCTGGGTCTCGCCGGTCGATACGTTGATCCGGTCGATATCGCCCGGCTTGAGGTCGTACTTCAATACCAGGCCAAGGGCGCCGTCGATGGCCCGGCGCGTCGCGTAGCTCGCCCGAGCAGAAGCAAAAGTACCTGCCCAAGATCGCGCGCGGCGAGATCCGTCTGCAGGCGTTCGGCGTCACCGAGCCAACCACCGGCTCCGACACCACGAAGCTGAAGACGCGCGCGGAACGGCGCGGCGACAAGTATGTGGTGACGGGGCAGAAGGTCTGGACCTCGCGCGCGCTCTACTCGGACATGATGCTGCTGCTCGCGCGCACCACGCCCCTGGACCAGGTCAAGAGGAAGACCGATGGCCTGTCGGTGTTCCTGGTCGACCTCAACCAATGCCGCGGCAAAGGCCTCGAGATCCGGCCGATCGACGCCATGATCAACCACAACGCCACCGAAGTGTTCATGGACGGCATGGAAGTCCCCGCAGAAAACCTGATCGGCGAGGAAGGCCAGGGCTTTCGCTACATTCTCGACGGCATGAACGCCGAGCGCATTCTCGTCGCGTCCGAATGCGTCGGCGACGGGCGCTGGTTCATCCGCAAAGGCGCGGCCTACGCCAACGATCGCCGCGTCTTCGACCGGCCGATCGGCCAGAACCAGGGCGTGCAGTTCCCGATTGCACGGGCCCATGCGGAACTCGAGGCCGCCGACCTGATGTGCCGCAAGGCAGCCGCCCTGTTCGCCGCCGGCCGCGATTGCGGCGCCGACGCGAATATGGCCAAGCTGCTCGCTTCCGAAGCCACCTGGCACGCGGCCGAAGCGGCGATGCAGACCCACGGCGGGTTCAGCTACGCGCGCGAATACGACGTCGAGCGTAAGTGGCGGGAATGCCGACTTTACCAGATCGCACCGATCTCGACCAACATGGTGCTGGCCTACGTGGCGCAGCACGTGCTGGGCCTGCCGCGGTCCTATTGATCGAAGGGCGCCTCTTCGCCTGTGCAGTCGCCTGCGTGATCCGCTGGATCGGAGCAGCTGGTCGAGGACGGGCAGCGTCGACGGCGAAGCCCGGAACGGGTCACTAGCCGCTCGCCGCTGAGCAAGCCACTGAGCAATGGTTGCTCGATCTCGTGGCCGCCGAACCTGACCTGACGCTCGAGGACATCCGCTTGCGGCTTAGCCGTGCGCGAAGAAGCTCAAGGTTGGAACGACCTCGATCTGGCGCTTCTACGATCGTCACGCAGATCACCTTCAAAAAAAACTCTGCACGCAGCCGAGCAGGATCGTCCTGACGTTGCGGCAGCGCGCGCCGCGCTGAAAGCCGAGCAGCCTTCGTTAAGGCGCCGCGCTTGGTGTTCATTGACGAGACCGCGGTCACGACGAAAATGGTCCGTCACTACGGCCGCAGCCCGCGCGGCGAGCGGCTGGTCGCAAGCGTGCCACACGGTCACTGGAAGACGCTGACGTTCATCGCTGCCTTGCGGTTCGATGGCATGACCGCGCCCTATGTCATCGATGGCGCGATGGATGGGCCAACATTTATTGCATATGTCGAGCAGGTTCTCACGCCGACCCTGAAAAAGGGCGATATCGTCTTCATGGATAATTTGCGCACCCACAAGATCGATGGCGTGCGCCAGGCGATCGAGGCGGTCGGCGCAAGCTTGCGCTATCTACGCCGGCCTACTCGCCGGACTCAACCGCTAGCGGCGCGGATCAAGCCGCGCTGCGTTCGAACGATGCCTGCAGACAGCGGCCCCGCCCCTCTCCCGATCGGGTTTGCTTCGGGGGGACAGGTTTGACCTTCCTCAATACGGGACGAATTCGACGTGATTTATTGCCTGCATGTCAGCCTACATCAGATCATTCCTTGAAATCGGACTGCACGACGTCGGACTGGTTGGCGGCAAGACCGCGTCGCTGGGTGAGCTGTACTCCGTTCTTTCGTCTGAAGGGGTCGCTGTTCCCAATGGCTTTGCCATCACGGCGGATGCCTATCGCGATGCGCTGTCGCAGGGCGGCATCGCCGATGAACTTCATCGGCTTCTCGACGATTTCGACAAGCGCAAGATCAGGCAGCTTGCGGCCAGAGCCGCCAAGGCCCGCGAAGTCATCTACAGGGCGATGGATACGGGGCCGCTCCGCGAACAGATCGTGGAAGCCTATCGGCAGCTTGAACGGGAGTACGGCACCGGCGTCGCTGTCGCCGTGCGAAGTTCTGCGACGGCAGAAGATCTGCCGACGGCGAGTTTTGCAGGCCAGCATGAAAGCTTCCTCAACGTGCGCGGCGCGAAGGATTTGTTCGAGGCCTGCCGCCGCTGCTTTGCCTCGATCTTCACCGATCGGGCGATTTCCTATCGCATCGACAATGGCTTCGATCACTTCAAAGTCGCGCTCTCCGTCGCGGTGATGAAGATGGTCCGCTCGGATCTCGCGGCCAGTGGCGTCGTCTTCACGCTCGATACCGAATCGGGATTTCGCGATGTGGTTTTTGTCACGGGTTGTTACGGTCTGGGCGAAACCATCGTCCAGGGCAAGGTCGACCCAGACGAGTTCTACGTTCACAAACCGACCTTGAGCCAGGGGTTTCGCTGCGTCCTGCGCCGCCGGCTCGGCGGCAAGCAAATACGCATGACTTACGGCAAGGGCGGCGGCAGCCGTGCAACGCGCATTCGCGCCGTGCCGAGTGCCGAAAGGGAGCGGTTCTGCATTTCCGATGCGGAGGTATTGGGCCTTGCGGAAATCGCCGTGCGGATCGAGGCGCACTATTCGAAAGAAGCCGGCATTCCCATGCCCATGGATATCGAATGGGCAAAGGATGGCTCCGACGGCAGGATCTATATTATTCAGGCGCGGCCCGAGACGGTGGCCTCGCAGCGTTCGCCCGATGTTTACGAGACCTACAATCTCCGGGAGCGCGGACCGGTCATCGTCACCGGCCGCGCGGTAGGTGAGAAGATTGCCTCCGGGCGCGCGCGCCGCATTGCCACGGCGCGAGATCTCGCGGCCTTCAAACCGGGCGAGATTCTGGTTGCGCCGGCTACCAGTCCGGATTGGGAGCCGGTCATGAAGATCGCGGCCGGTGTCATTACCGACAAGGGCGGCCGGACCTGCCACGCGGCCATCGTCGCGCGCGAACTGGGCATACCCGCCGTGGTGGGCGCGACGCACTCGACCGAGAAGATCAAGACCGGGGCAAATGTCACGATCTCCTGCGCCGAAGGCGACATTGGCAGCGTTTATCAGGGAACGGTCGCCTTCGACGTCACGCGAACGCCGGTGAGCGAGCTCAGGCAACCTCATACGGCAATCATGGTGAATGTCGGCACCCCAGAAATGGCGTTCCGGGTAGCCATGCAACCGCAGGCCGGGGTCGGCCTCGCGCGCATGGAGTTCATCATCAGCGAGCATATCGGTGTGCACCCGATGGCGCTTCTCAAGCCGGAGAAGGTCGCCTCGGCCAAGGCGCGGACCGCGATCGCGCATCTGGTCAGAGGCTATCAAAGTCCCTCCGATTTCTTCATCGAGAGGCTGGCGGAAGGCGTCGGCACAATTGCCGCGGCATTCTATCCCAAGCCGGTGATTGTGCGGCTGTCCGACTTCAAGACCAACGAATACGCCAGCCTGCTCGGTGGCGAGGCGTTCGAGCCCAAGGAAGAGAATCCGATGCTCGGGATTCCGGGGGGCCTCCCGTTACAGCCACCCGGCCTACGCCGAGGGATTCGCGCTGGAGTGCGCGGCGCTCCGCCGGGTGCGCGAGAAAATGGGTCTTTCCAATTTGCGCATCATGGTGCCGTTCTGCCGAACCGTCGAGGAAGGACGGCGCGTGATCGCGACGATGGCGGCCAATGGGCTCAAGCGCGGTGAAGGCGGGCTTGAGATCTATGTCATGTGCGAGATTCCGAACAACGTCATTCAGATCGACGCGTTTTCGGAGTTGTTCGATGGCTTTTCGATTGGCTCAAACGATCTCACGCAGCTCACGCTGGGAGTTGACCGGGATTCCGACATTGTCGCTTTCGATTTTGACGAACGCGATCCGGGGATGCTGGAGATGTTCAGACAGGCTGTGGTGGGCGCCAAGCGTAACGGACGTCATGTCGGCATCTGCGGAGAGGCGCCTGCGAATTATCCGGAGATTGCACGTTACCTGACGCGGCTTGGTATCAATTCGATCAGCGTCAATCCCGCAAGCGTGTTTCGCACCATGGCTGCGGTTCTCGAGGCCGAAACTGGCCAGGCGAAAATCAAGGCCTGACGGCCGCTAGCGGGCTCGGGCGGCTTCCGCTTCCGCATGAATTTGTTCCGCCGCGGCATTGACCCTGGTCATCGTCTCGGTCAGCTCTGCATAGACTTCGTCTTCGATCGTCACCGTTCCGAAATTGGAATTTTCGCCGTCAAAACGTCCTTCAGCCGGCTGGTCGGCATGCTCGAACCAGTGATAGCCAACCACGGCCGGCTTCCGCAGGGCTGCCGTGACGTAGCGTTCGAAGCATTGGGCGCGCTCGATCTGGCTGGCCACCCGCGGTCCGGCGCCGCGGGTATTGGGCAGGCCGGAATTGTCACCGCGGAAGGAAAATTCGGAAATCAGGCACGGTTTCCCGCTTGCCGCATAAGCATCGATAACGGGACTGGCGTCGAAGTCGTAGCAATTGAACGAGATCACATCGAGATAGCGGCCGGCGGCGGCAATCACATTTGCCTGCGGCTGATAGCCGAACCGGGAGCCAATCACGAGATGATTGGGGTCGGCAGCCTTGATGGCCGAGGCGCACAACTCGAAATATTGCTCGGCGACAACCGCAACAAAGGCATCGCAATCCGCGGAAAATGCCGCGCGGGTGGGATTGGCCAGGTTAGCTTTGGTCTCAAGTGCGTCATTCAGGCCGCCGGGCGGCATTCTGAAGAACGGTGCCTCGACATGTCCGATCGTGCCGAATTCCTCCCATGATCGCGCCGGCGTGCGCCAGACCGCGTTGAATTGCGAAAATTCCCGATAGCGCTCTTCCAACCTTATGATGGCTGCGACGCGGCCAGGACGGTGAGCGGGCAAGTTCAGAAACAGCGTCAGAAGTTCGTCAGCCCCTCGCCAATCCGGCGACCAGTACAGCTCGTTGTCGATAAACGTGCCGAGCAATCCGGCCTCGTTGCGCCGCTTCGTGCAATGATTTTTTGCGCTTTCGCGGATGTGATCTAGAAATGCGGGATCAAAGACATCGGGAAAGATCTCGTCGCGCCGGTGCAGCCGGAAGGAGGCACCAAGCGCGGCCGTAGGCGTGGTCGCAAGCAGCGACGATCCTGCACTGGCGACAAGTTCATCAGACCAGCAGCCAAGCGTGTTGAAATTCCAGCTCGCCAGCCGGTTTGCGACTGCCGCGCGCCAGATATGCTGGCTACCGTATTTTTCCCGACACGTGTCGGCGTATGGCACGCGATCGGTATTTCCGACATGATCCTGATCGAAGCGGACCGTATTCACGCCCTTGGAAAGAAAGCGGCCGCCATCAGGATCGACAAGCCAGAACACGCCGTCACGCTCGTCAACGCGAAAAAAGCCGCTTCCGCGGAAGCGGCTATCAGCAATTCCACCCCATTTGGTTCTTTGCAATCGGATACCTCAACGGCCGAGTAACAATTCCTATTTATCGCATCGCCGGCCAGAAACTCTTGATATATCTCAAGATTGCCCGGTCATCATCCGGACTATCCTTATTGCGCCTTCCACTCTGCCTGGGCGGAAGGGTGAACAGTGAATTCGAACGGAAATTCGGCCGGCGATCAGGCGGGGCATTTTATGCCGGTATCGGAGTTGCCATCCACCGCCAGCCTGCGTCCGGATTTCATCTGGGGGGTCTCCACCTCAAGTTTCCAGATCGAGGGCGCAACGAAAGAAGACGGCCGGGGACCAAGTATCTGGGACGTCTACTGTCAAAGCGGTGAAGTAAAGAACCACGATACCGGCGATATCGCGTGCGACCACTACCATCGCTACCGGGAGGATGTCGCCCTGATGAAACGGCTGGGCGTTCAGGCGTATCGGTTCTCGGTAGCCTGGCCGCGCGTGTTGCCACAGGGGCGAGGATCCGCAAATGAACCGGGCCTCGCATTCTACGACCGGCTGATCGATGAGTTGCTGGCCGCCGGCATCGAACCGTGGCTATGCCTGTATCATTGGGATCTGCCGCAGGCTCTGGAGGATCTTGGCGGCTGGATGAACCGGGAGTCGGTGGCATGGTTTGCCGACTATACAACGCTGGTTGCCACGCGTTTCGGAGATCGCGTCAAGCGTTTCGCGACATTCAACGAGCCATCGATCTTCAGCCTGTTCGGCCGCTCCCTGAGGCAAGCGGGATCGAAGCAGCGAAGACAATCTCCACCGCACGATACATCACGTAAACCTCGCGCACGGCGCGGCTGTGGATGTGCTGCGCGAAAAGGTCCCCGGCGCCTCGATCGGATGTATTCATAATTATCAGCCCTGCTGGCCCTCCAGCGGGAGCGAAGCCGACGCAGCGGCGGCCGCGCGCCTGGGCACCTACTGGAACAAGGCGTTTCCCGATCCGCAATGTCGCGGCGAGTATCCGTCGCTCATGCGGCCTGCCATCGATCCGCACATCCAGCCCGGCGACCTGGCGCGCATTTGCCGTCCGGTCGACTGGTTCGGACTCAATCACTACAGCCCGGTCTACGTAAAGGCGCAGGCGGATTCGATGCTGGGGTTCGACTTCGGCGATAAACCGGCCGGCGTTCCGCTGACGCCGATCGAATGGCCGATTGATCCCGGAAGCCTTCAGCGAAACGCTGCGGACCGTCCATGAGAGCTACGGCCTGCCGATTTACGTTCTCGAAAACGGACTAGGCAATTTCGACAAGCCCGACGAGACGGGAGCTGTGATTGACACAGGATCGGATTGAGTTCCTGCGGGCCTATATCGGGGCGATGAATGCCGCCGCTTCCAGCGGCGTCGATGTTCGCGGCTATTTCATCTGGTCGCTGCTGGACAATTTCGAATGGGACTCTGGGTACAGCATCCGGTTCGGTCTGACCTACGTCGATTATCCGTCGCTGCGGCGAATTCCGAAATCATCGTTTGGCTGGTACGCGGATCTGATCAAGACGGCACGACGGCGATGAAAGCGAGCTCCTCAGGACCAACCATTCAGAAGGTGTTGCTTGCGGACATCGGCGGGACCAATGCGCGCTTTGCTCTCTTGGCCGACGGAACAGTGGGCATGGTTGCCCATATGGCCGTCAGCGACTACGGCAGCTTTCGCGAGGCACTCGGCGTGTATCTTGGCCGTCTGCCGGAAGCTGGCAAGATCGCGCGCCGCAATTCTTGCTGTCTCCGGCGTGGTCCAGAACGGCCACAGTGCGCTTACAAACAATTCCTGGGTGATCGATGCCGCCGAGTTGCGCGCTGCCTACGGATTTTCCACCGTGCGTCTGATCAATGATTTTGAAGCGGTTGCGTGGTCCCTGCCCGTCCTTTCGCGTGACAAGCTCCTCCAGGTAGGCGGCGGGCCGACCGGTCGCGGGGGCGCCTCTCGCGGCGCTTGGCCCGGGCACCGGCCTTGGAATGGCGGTCAGCATACCGCACGCAGCCGGTCACCTCGTGCTTTCGAGCGAAGGTGGCCATTCGACAATGGCCTGGCAGCTCGTTGCGGGAGGACGCCGTGATCGCCTATCTGCGGCGACGGTTTGGACATGTCTCGGCAGAACGCGTTCTTTCGGGCAATGGGCTGGAAAATCTTCACGAGGCTCTCGCTGCCCTGGACAACGTTGATGCTGCCAAGGCGCCGCGCCGCCGAGATCACCCGGGCCGGGATCGAGGGTAGCTGTCCGACGAGCCGCGCCGCCGTCGATATGTTTTGCGCCATGCTCGGGACTGTCGCCGGCAATCTCGCGCTCACGCTCGGTGCGAGGGGCGGAATATTCGTTGCCGGAGGCATTCTGCGTCAAATGCCCGAATATCTTGTCGGCTCCGCAGTTTCGCGCGCGTTTTGAGGAAAAAGGGCGGCTCGCAAATACCTCGAACCGATTCCAGCCTATCTTATTCTGGACGAGGATGCCGCTTTCGTCGGCTTGCGTACTTTGGCGGAGGTCGAAGGCATTGGCTGAAATCCCGCCGACTCAAATCGTCACCCTCACCATAAACCCCGCCGTCGACGTCTCGACGTCGGTGAAAAAAATGGTGCCTTTCACCAAAATGCGGTGTGCGCAGGCCCACCGTGATCCAGGGGGAGGTGGAATCAACGTGGCTCGGGTTCTTAAGCGGCTCGGCATCGAAGCGACCGCAATTTACCCGGCCGGCGGCGCCACCGGACAGTTGCTTGCGACCCTGGTTGAGCGCGAAGGCGTGCCAAGCATTGTGATCCCGACGTTGAACGACACGCGGGAGGATATTACGATCTTTGACGAGACGACCCGGGAGCAATTTCGCCTTGTCTTCCCGGGTGCTCCGCTCAGCGACATTGAATGGCAGGAATGTTTGGGGGCGATTGCGCGCATTACGCCTCCGCCTGCGTTTGTGATTGCGAGCGGCAGCTTGCCTGCCGGCGTACCGCATGATTTTTTCGGCAGAGTTGCGCAGGCTTCGAAAGCGCATAGCAAGACCATCGTCGATACGTCCGGCCCCTTCCTGAAGGCAGCCTTGGAAGCAGGCGTTTATCTCATCAAGCCCAACCTTCGCGAGTTTCAGGAACTGGCAGGAATTTCCTCCACCGACGAAGCCACGCTCGATCGAAGCGGGACGTCGTCTCTTCGACCGCTATCGCATCGAGGTCATTGCTCTCTCAATGGGGCCAGATGGCGCCCTTCTCATAACTCGCGATATGGCTTTGCGTGCGAATGGTCTGCCTATCGAGCCGGTTAGCGTATCCGGTGCCGGCGACAGCTTTCTGGGGGCGATGGTATGGAGTCTTGTGAACAGTAACAGTCTCGAGATCGCCCTGCGCTACGGGGTTGCCGGCGGTTCTGCCGCGCTGCTCAATCCCGGGACAGAACTTTGCCGCCCCGAGGACGTCCACCGCCTTGCTTCCGAGGTGATTGTAACGCCGATTGCTCGCAATCCTCGTTAGCTGGGAAAGCGACTTGAACTGGATGCACTTCTCTGGATCACCGCGATCCGTTGGAATTCTGCATGCAGGGAGCGGTAAGTCTCATCGCACTGTCATCACGATCTTGCCTTCCCAAGTCTAGCCCGAACTTTTTCTCGCCGCCTTGTCGGGAACGACGGCACCGAGCAGCATCTCGATCGCGACCATTACCCCACAGCGGGAGCAAGAGGCGCGCGTAGCCGCTCGGATGCTCGGCATCTCCTTTTCTGACTGCTGTTTGACGATAATAAGTGGGAGCGCTGCCCTCGACAGTCGCCGCTGCATTGCAAGGTCAGCTCATCGAACGGTGCGTGAAGATCGATTTCGTCAAGAAACCTGTTGCCAATCGTTTCGCCGTACCAGTCGATCAGATCCGCTCCCATGAGATCGAAGCGGAACCGAAGCGGACTTTCAAAGACGTAGATCAGCATTGATTCCCGCCCAAGCCGCGATCGCAGCGAAAACTTGACGTCGTCCCAAAACGGAACGTCGTTTGCGCCGCGCTTCAAGCCATTCCAGTACGCCTGAATGCGACTGAGATCTGGTTCAAGTTCGTCGGGAAGAGAATAGCTATGAACGTCGCCTGTCATCGATCAACCCTTCTTCGAGCATGGGATATCGAGATAATGGAAATCTCCGGGACATAGAAACCAACGACGAACAAGACCCGCCAACCGATGTTCAACAAGCACCAAGTCTATTCAACGCAGTCACCGTTGTCATCAACCGATCGGCCGCCCGGGACTCGGCGGCCATACGTGGTGTCTACATCACATCTCGAAAGAAAGGTTGGCATGAATCATCCGGAGGCCAGTTGATTTCTGTCAAACCATGACTGCGATCAAGCGTTAGAATGAGGGAATGTAGGAGGCGGCGAGCTGGCTAGCCACTGGCGCGCCTCGGGCATCCGTAACATGCAGTGTGTTCTAACAGATTTTGTAAAACGATGAATTTAAAACGCTGCTAAGAAATGGCGCGCCACGGCCGATGAAGATGGGCAATATTGTTTCCCATAGCGCGATGACGCCGCAGCCTGACACGCGCCAGAACCCGAGAAAACGCGACCGCCTGCGATCTAGCGCTGCGCCCACGGGGGGCAGTTTTCCGATGTTGCGGACGCCTCAATCGCGATCACTCCGCCGCAAAGTTTACGACCTCGCCGTCGAGCGGAAGCTCGCGTGAGTGCGGTCCGGCAAGTCCCCCCGCCTCAATTGTCGCCGGCGCTCCTTTGGCCAAGACGTCGTCCGTCGATTCTCCCGCGCCGACGATGCTCGCTCCCGTGATACGAGTAGATGTGCCGGTCACCAAACCCGAAAAGCGCAGGAAGCTTTGTTTTCTTCCTTATGGAAACGCCGGCGCGTGCTTGAACCGCGCGTGCCCACAGCTATCCTGTTGTGCGCACGAAACTCGCACGCGGGTTGAGGGACAAGAATCATGAACGGTTTGTTGACAAGAAAGCAGGAGCAGATTTCCTATCGCGCGACGGCGATCGAGAGGATCGTGCAGGGCGTGCCGTACGTCGATGCCGTCCTCGCAGAACTGGATCACTACGGCTATTCGAAAGTGCATGTGGTGACGGGCCGATCCCTCAGTCGCACGCCGCTCTTTGCGTCTTTGGTGTCCGGTCTGGGTAACCGTCTTGCGGGCGTGTCTGCTGGCATACCGGCGCACACGCCTCGGCCGGACGTACTTCAGGCGGCGGAGGAAGTGAGATTATCCGGGGCCGATGTCCTCGTCGCGTTAGGCGGCGGCTCCGTGATCGATGCCGTCAAGATGATCCAGCTCTGCGTGTGGAACGAAATCAGAAGCTACAATGATTTCGACCGCTTCTCGGCAGCTGCGCGCGCCGACCCGAGCACGCGCCCGGAGACCGTCGCGCACAAGCTCCGGGCGATTGCGGTACCGACGACGTTTTCGGCGGCCGAATTTAACTGGTATGCCGGCTGCACCGACCCACAGCGTTCCGCAAAACACGGCTACTCGCACCCGTATTTCGTGCCGAGAACGGTAGTCCTCGATCCCGCGGCGACCGCAGCCACCCCGCTGAAGCTCCTCCTGTCGACCGGGCTGAAGGCGGTCGACCACGCCGTCGAGCGGTTGTGTTCGAAATCCGCCAACTTGTTCAGCGACACCTTGTCGGAGAAAGCCCTCCATCTGCTGTCCGCATCGCTTCCCACCATCGCGAAGGACCGATCGGATCAGGATGCGTTGGCGGCTGCTCAGATCGGGATGTGGTTCTCGACCTCCGGATCGGCAGCCGGCGTTCCGACCGGGGCCAGCCACGGCATCGGCCATCAGCTGGGCGCGTATTGCGGGGTGCCACATGGACTGACGTCCTGCGTCCTTCTCCCAGCCGTACTCCAATGGAACGAGAAGGACGGCGACGGGCGTCAGCAACTTGTGTCGCGCGCCATGAACTTCGACGGTCCCGCATGGAAGGCCGTCCGCGACCTGGTCACTGGTATCGGCTTGCCGGCAAGACTGCGGGACGTGGGAGTTAAGCGCGATCAGTTTGAGCCCGTCGCCAAGCGGGCCATGCAGGATCGCTCGACGCAGCAGAACCCGCGCCGCATCGCTTCGCAGGAGGATGTGCTGGAGATTTTGGAATTGGCGTGGTGAACGTCAGGATCGTCCCGCGTCGCGCCTGCGGCGCGGGTTGCCACTGAGCCCGGCGCACAGTTCCTGTTCCAGTTCGGTCGGTCGCCCTTCTCGCCAGCCGACGTCAGATGACCTGCGACGTACCTCATCCTCTTGATGACGAACCGACGAATCCGAACAATTACTCCTGGTGACTATCGATGATGGGCCCGAACAGCTCCCACTTCTGGCCAGTAAACTTCATCATCTGAAGTTGCTCGACTGGATGGAAGTCGGTCGACGAGGTCTTGATGCGGATCCCCGGCAGATAGGTGTCCAGCTGCATGTCGAGGTTCGCGACATGCTTCATCACGTTCTCGCGCGTAAGATCGTCATCGCACTTCTTGAGCACCTCGATCAGCACTTGCGCGGCATTCCATGCCGTCAACGGTCCACTCTCCGATCTATCGGCTTCCGGAAAATACTTCGCCATGAAGTCCCGGAACTTGATCATGCCGGGCGCAGCCTCGAATGCCGGATCCGTTACGATCATCTGATAGGCGGCGCTGATAACGCCTTGGGAGTTCTCGTAGCCGGCCGGTTTCAGCACGGCGCCCGGCGACGCCGATATGGTGGTCATGATGTGGACCGGGTGCCAATCGAGTTCGGCCACCTTCTTGATCGCCTGTGCCGCAAACTTCGGCGATGCGATATTGATGAAGACGCCAGGATTGGCGCTCTTGATCGATGCAACCTGTGAATTCACCGTTGACGCACTGATCTCGAACGGAATCTCGCTGACCACGAGCCTGGGATACTGATCGCGCAGCACGTCCTTCAAACCCAGGATGTAATCTTTGCCGAAGTCGTCGTTCTGATAGAGGATGCCGATCGTTTGGCCCGGATGGTTCTGCAGGATGAATGTCGCATAGATACGCGCTTCGCTGCGATAGCTCGGTTGCAATCCGATGGTCCACGGGAAATGTTCGGGATCGCCCCAGCGCGATGCGCCCGAGCCGACAAATAGCTGGGGTACCCCCTTGTGATTGAGATATTTCTGGGTTGCGGCATTGGTTGCGGTCCCGAGCGGAGCAAAATCGAGAAAAACCTCGTCGCTCTCGACCAGCCTGCGCGTCTGCTCCACAGTCTTCGGCGGCGAATAGGCATCATCATAGGAAATGAAGGTGATCTTGCGGCTGTTTATAGCACCTTGATCGTCGACCATCCTGAAAAAGGCGGAGAGCGTCCTGCCGATGATGCCCCAAGACGAGGCGGGCCCGCTGTAGGGCATGGTGTTGCCGATCTTGATTTCGCTATCGGTGACGCCGGCATCGTACTTCTTCTGGGCAAGCGCTGAGGCCGAAGCCGCAGCCAGCAACGCTCCAGCAAATCCAATCGTCTTCAGCACACGCATCCTGCGGCGTTTCATTCAGTCCTCCTCGTAGTCGTTGGTATCCGTGCGGCTTCCCGCGAACTCGCGGCCCCGGCAAGCGAATATCGCGGAAATCCAGGCGAGCACGGCAAGGCCCAGCCAGCCATCCATCCGCTGGCGTCCTGCCCGTGTCTTTTCTCACCTCGAAATCAAACATCGGCAGGCGCAGCTCGCGCGCCACGTCAAAACCGTTTCGTAGTCCCGTCACCAACCAATCGAAGATTGATCCTGCTGATCAGATCCGAACGAAGCATCTCGGCGGCGCTCATAGCGGCCATCGTCTCTCGCAACGTACTGACGTTCGATCCGAGCGACACGATTCCGCCTATCACCACTGCGATCGATCCGATGGCAGTGACCTGATTGGATCCGAACAGGCCGAGCATCGTAACGAGTAGCAATGCAGCGCCACCAGCGATTGCCGCCTTGGAAACCAATATGATTTTTCGGCATCGCTCGGAGACCTCGGCAAGCTCATCGAGCTGTGCTTCGATCCGTGAAACCTCGTCGATCGGGTTGTCCTCGTCCATCAGATTCAAGATCGATATTTGCAATCGCTGGGTTGACAGCGTTGGTTTGGAATTGATCTCTTATGGCACGTATTCGCTGCGACGCACGAAGGCCATCCAGATCTACCGCAGGACGGGTAACATCCAGCCCCTCCTCGGCCATACGAAGCTGGAGAGCGTCGTGCGATAGCTCGGGATCGAGATAGACAATGCCCTACACATCGCCGAGCAGATCGAACTCTAGTCATCGAACATTGTGGGCCACCTCGTCCGCGATCGCAATACTGGAATGTCGATCCGGTGCCCTCGACGGTTCGGCCTGATCACGCGGGCGCGCGAGTGCTCCTGCCGCCATTTGCCGAGGCCCCAGCTGGGATGGCAGCAAGCACCGGACTCAGCGCTGCCGCAGCCGCCCGATACTCGGCCTTCAGGCGCTGGCACAGTTCCACCGTCGACGGAATGTCGTCGATGTTGCCGACTCCGTGACCTGCAGTCCAGATGTCCTTCCAGCGCTTGCGCGTCGGATCATCCGCCGCAACTATTTTCCCTGGCAGCGTCGTGCGCAGCTCGTCGAGATCAATGCCGGCCTTGAGCAAGCTCTTGGTCAGCCAGTTGGCTGGGGCGCCGTCGATCGACGCACTGAAAAACACATCTGTCGCGTTCGATTCGACAATCATTTGCTTCTGGCAGGCCGTCGCCGATGACTTCGTAGTGGCGATGAAGCGGGTACCGATGTAGGCGAAGTCAGCTCCCATCGCCTGCGCCGCAAGCACGTCGCGGCCGGTCGTCATGCCGCCAGCCAGCACGACCGGGCCGCGATGGATGCGGCGCACCTCATTCATTAGCGCAAACGGGTTGATGGTGCCGGTGTGCCCGCCCGCGCCGCCCGCCACCGCGATCACGCCATCGACCCCCGCCGCCAGTGCTTTCTCGGCGTGACGCTGGTTGGCTATGTCGTGCAGCACCACGCCGCCATAGTCGTGAATTCGTGCGATCAAATTGGTGGGCGCGCCCTTGGAGGTCAGCACCACCGGTACCCGATACTTGATGCATAATTCCAGATCGCCCTCCATCCGGGTATTGGACGGGTGGACAACCAGATTGACCGCAAAGGGCGCGATCTTCTTGCCGCCAGCCTGGTCATGAAGACGTTTCAGGCCGCCCGTCGTCTCGACCAGCCATTCTTCGAATACCTCGCGCGAGCGGGTGCCATGCGCGGGGAAACTTCCCATCAAGCCTTCAGAGCAAGCGGCGAGCGTCATCGCCGGTGTCGATACCAAGAACATCGGCGCCAAAATGACGGGAATTTCAAGCTTGCTGGCTATCTCCTGAACATTCATTGCAGTCTCCAAGACTTATTCCATCATCACGCGCCGGGCTCCGAACGCGTGACGCCAAGCGCCACAAGACGCCGGATCGATGCTTCATCAAGTCCGACGATGTCTCTCAAGACTTCTTCGGTATGCTCGCCGAGATCAGGAGCGTCGCATTCGATGGCCAGGCCCTTGCCGCCAAAGCAGTAAGGTATGCCCTTGACGACTTCACCGTTCTGACGCCAAACCAGCGTATGGCCGGCGAGTTGCCGCTCCCGTTTCAGCGCAGCACCATCATGCACTGGCGCCGCAGCGAGTCCGGTTGCGGCCAATACCGCCACGGCTTCGGCTACCGAACGCGCCGCGCACCATGAAGCCAATGCAGCTCGCAGATCCGATTCACCGCCGATAATCGCACGGCACCGCGCTATATCGGCTTCATCCTCTAGCGTCAGGGCAATCCAGCACCGATCCGACGTCAGAAAACAATCCTGCAGGATCACTCCCTCCTCGGCATTGCCGCTCCGACGCATCTCCGCGCGCTCAGGATCAGCGGAGCTGGCGAGTATCTCTTCCCCGATCAGAAAGCTCGTCACCTCTCGTTGCGAGATATCGAGAAGTGCGCCCTTTCCGGTGCGCCGAGCCTCGCGAAGGGCCGCAATGATCATCCCGGTGGCAAAGAGTGAGACCACCTGATCCGGATAGTTGACGTGCGATCCGCTAATGACGGGCTTGTCGCCCTCGTAGCCGGTCAACGCCGCAATACCACCCGTCGCATCGAGCGTCGAGCCGAATGAGCCGTGAAGCCGATAGGGGCCGGTCTCGCCCTGGCTCGATATCGATGCAAAGACGATACGGGGATTTCGAGCCACGACGGTGGCATAGTCGAGCCCCAAACGCTCCAGGACTCCGCGGCGGAAATTTTCGACAACGACATCCGACTTGGCAATCAGATCCTGCACGACACGCCGGCCTTCCGGAATCTTCGTGTCCAGTGCCACTCCCCGCTTGTTGCGATTGGTGAAACGAAATTGCGGCGACCGGTTCCACCATCCCGGCTTGGTTGCGGGACCGCTGCCCATCGAGCGGAACAGGTCCATGAAACTAGCCGATTCAACCTTGATGACTTCGGCCCCAAGATCCGCCAGCATCGCCGAAGTATTGGCGCCGGCCGTCAATTGGCCGAAATCGACGACACGGACACCGACAAGCGGCTTCATGGCAGCACCGGTTCGAGCATCGATTGGGGTGCGGTTGCCGACGGACCGAAGGCCCGGCCATTCCAAAGCACCGGCAGTCTTGGCGAACGCAACGCGCCCAATGATGGATCGGCCACCGGAACGATGAAGTTGCGCGCCACATATTGCGGATCGTCGTGCAAATCGACCGGTCTGCAGACCGGCCCAAGGGGCACGCCACGAGCTTGCGCTTCGGCGTAGATCTGCGCACGCGTCCGCGGCGCGAACCATGGCGACAATTGCTCGTAGAGTTCGCGGATGTGTTCGATGCGGCCCTGACGTGTGGAGAATCTTCCTTCATGCAGGGGCGGACAACCGACAAGATCGCGCAGATTCTCAAACTGCGTCGGGGCAAACACCACCGCGATCCAGCCATCGAGGCAACGCACCACCTGAAATTCCGAAATCCGCACCCTGGCGGGTCGGGGCGTTGCCGTCGCCGCTGGCGACTGCCTTCCAGTTGACCCACATTATGGTTTCGATCAGAGACACGCGGGCGGGGAGCGGCGTGCGGCCGGCGTCCCGTTCGGCGAGCAGCGCCATCAGCGCGGTGAACGCAGACAAGCCTGCGGAATAGGACGCCTGATGTCCACCGAGCTTCAGCGGCTCGCGATCCGGATCTCCCACCATGTCCAGCAAACCGCCGAGAGCGAGCACAGTAAATTCCGACAGCCGCGGCCCCGGTGCCGGCATCGTCGCTGGCCATCCGGCGACTTCGACGACTGAGATACCACGGTCCATGACGGCGGCGCACATCTCATCGGCGTCTTCCAATAAGGCGGCGTCGATCCGCTTACCCAGCAATACCTCAACTGACGCGCGCGCCGCGCTCGGGTCCTCCGGCAGCACCAGCGAGGTCTTCCCGGCGTTGAGAAATTCGAATAGTGCGCTGCGCGTCGTCGCTATGGAGCCGCGCGACAGAAATGGCGGCTTGTGCCGGACGGGATCGCCACCCGGTGGTTCCAGCTTGATCACCCGGGCACCAAGATCGCTCACAATCTTGCCCGCGAGCGACGTTGCCAGCCGAACGCAGACCGGCGCCAGCTTGTTACCGATCTCCAGAATCACCAGGCCAGCGAGCGGCAGGGTGTTGTCACCCGCAGCGATGGGTACAGTGGCCTTAGTCATGAATCTGATTGAGATCTAGACGGATCGTCGATCGCCGGATCATGTCGTTTCCCTCGTCGGGGAAGGCCCCGAACCACTCCCTGTTATTATCGTGATATCGTTGCGGGCCAGACTGACAAACCCTTGAGTTCTTCGTCCAGTGCAGCCGGGTGCCTTGTCACCAGAAATCACGAATGTGATGGCGGGCGTTGCACAGGCAAGGCGAGCGGCGAATGCGCCGGGGGACGCCATTTAGCCATCACATCCATGATGCTTCGAGACTTACTCCCAAAGCAGCTTGATCTTACCTCCTGGCAGCGCAAGTCTGGCCGCGTCAGCCTCACGACAAGCCACCTCCTCTCCGAGGACCTTAGAGTGCGCCCGTGTCCGGACGTCAGGGAGAAATCATGTCATCAAAATTATTGCATCTGGCATGCCTTGCGCTTTTATCGAGTGCCATAGGCTTCAGCACGCCGAGTCTTGCGCAAAAGAAATATGATCCAGGCGCGAGCGACACCGAAATCAAGATCGGCAATATCATGCCCTACAGTGGGCCGGCATCCGCCTACGGCATAATTGGCCGGGTGGAGGAAGCCTATTTCCGAAAGATCAACGACGAGGGTGGCATCAACGGTCGGAAGATCACCTTCATTAGTTACGACGATAGTTTCAGTCCGCCGAAGGCGGTCGAACAGGCGCGAAAGCTGGTCGAAGGCGATGAGGTTCTTCTCATTTTTCAGCCACTCGGCACCCAATCCAACTCGGCTATCCAAAAGTACATGAATGGCAAGAAGGTACCGCAATTGTTCGTTTCAAGCGGCGCCACCAAGTGGGGCGATCCACAAAGGTTTCCATGGACGATGGGTTGGCAGCCCAATTATCAAAGCGAGGGCCGCATCTACGCGAAATACATCCGTGAGCATTACCCAAATGGCAAAATCGCAGTTCTTTGGCAGAACGACGATGCCGGCAAGGACCAGATCAAGGGTACGCGCGACGGTCTTGGCGATAAGGCCAACATGATCATTGCCGATGCGTCCTATGAAGTTTCGGACCCTACGCTCGATTCCCAGATTGCACGGCTTAAGGATTCCGGTGCCGATATATTCATGTCCTGGACCACGCCAAAAGCTGCCGCTCAGGCAATCCGGAAAATCGCCGAGCTGGGCTGGAAGCCAGTCTATTTCATCGGCAATACGTCCAGTGCAGTAGCAAGCGTGTTGAGGCCAGCGGGCTTCGAGAATGCGAAGGGAATCATCTCGAGCGCCTATCTTAAAGACCCGTCCGATCCGACGTGGAAGGAGGATGCGGGGGTGAGGGAGTGGACTGCCTTTATGAACAAGTATCTTCCTGGGGGCGACAAGTCGGACACCAGTACTGTCTACGGATATGCCGTTGCCCAAACGTTAGTACAGGTCCTGACGCAATGCGGTGATGACCTAACTCGGGCCAATGTCATGAAGCAGGCCGCCAATCTAAAGGATCTGAAATTAGGAATGCTGCTGCCCGGCATTACCATCAATACTAGCGCAAACGATTTTTTTCCGATCGAACAACTCCAACTGATGCAGTTCGACGGGCAGACCTATCGATTGATGGATGGTGTGCTGACAGGAGAGGTCGGCGGCAACAACTGATGCAGCGTCCGTTCGGTTATCAGCAAGGAGGATAAGGGATGGCAACCGGGCGTCTTGCTGGCCGCACCGCCATTGTCACGGGTTCCGGACAGAACATTGGGCGTGCAATTGCCCGTCTCTTCGCCCGTGAGGGTGCGGCCGTCGTGATCAATGGGCACTCGAACCGCTCCAATGTCGATGCCGTCGTTCAGGAAATCATCAACGATGGCGGACGCGCGGTTGGCATTATGGCAGACGTGTCCGATCCCAAACAGGTCGAACACCTCGTAGCCGACGCCGAGCGAGCGTTCGGATCTATAGATATCGCGGTCAACAATGTCGGCCGACGACTGCGCCAGACCTTCGAGGAAATTACGATTGCCGACTGGTGCGACACCATAAATCACAATTTGAACTCGGTGTTTTACCTAGCCCACTTTGTGCTGCCGAAAATGCGAGAGCGAGGCTGGGGAAGGATCATCAATATCTCCGGCTATGATGGTTTCACGGGCCATATGGACCAGCGCGCCCACAACGTCACCGCGAAGGCCGGAATGCACGGACTTACGAAGGCGATCGCGCGCGAATACGGCATTTTCGGCATTACCAGTAACACCGTCGCACCAGGCGCGATCGCAACCAAACGGGATCCTGCCCAGTACAAGCACGTCAACGTGGAGCACGTTCTGGCACGGCTTGCCATCAAGCATCCCGGCGAAGCGGACGACATCGCCGAGGCTTGCCTCTATCTCGCGGCCGACAGCGGGAAATACGTCACGGGTCAAGTGATCCACGTCAATGGCGGCGAGTTCATGTTCTGAGCGCCGTGAGCATGTTGCCGCAAGCGGGGGGCCGGATAGGGATTGCGACTTGCGACAACTGCCTTTCGAGAACACGAGCGGAGAGAGAAAATTTGGATGTCCAGCGAACATCGGGGGAGATGATGGTATCGAGATTCCTATATCTTGTGTGTTTAACGGCTGTGTCGGCCGCCACCTGCTTCAGCACGCCAAGCCTCGCTCAGTCGAAATATGATCCTGGCGCCAGCGACACCGAGATCAAGATCGGTAACGTCGTGGCCTATAGTGGACCGGCTTCGTCTTATGGAACGATTGGCAGAACCGAGGCCGCCTATTTCAAGAAAATCAATGACGAGGGCGGCATCAACGGCCGCAAGATCAACTTCATTTCCTACGATGATGCCAATAGCCCCCCAAAAGCGGTCGAACAAACGCGCAAGCTGGTGGAAGGCGATGAAGTGCTGTTGATATTCAACGCCGTTGGCACGGGATCGAATACCGCGGTCCAGAAGTATCTGAACGCGAAGCAGGTGCCGCAGCTCTTCGTCGGAACCGGAGCAACGAAATGGGGCAACCCCAGGAACTTTCCCTGGACGATCGGCTGGCAGCCGACCTACCAGAGCGAAGGACGCATCTTCGCCAAATATGTCCTTCAGAATCTCCCAAACGGCAAAATCGCCGTGCTTTTCCAGAATGAGGATTTCGGCAAAGATTATCTGAAGGGACTCAAGGACGGTCTTGGTGACAAGGCCCAATCCATGATCGTCGCCGAGAAAACCTACGAGGCGACCGATCCGACGATCAATTCACAGATCGTCGCTTTGAAGGCTTCCGGCGCCGATATTATGATGACTTTCGCAACGCCAAAGGCCGCTTCCCAAGCCATCAAGAAGATCGCCGAGATCGGCTGGACACCAGTCCACTTCCTCGCCAACATCTCCAGCTCTGTGGGTTCGGTAATAAAACCTGCCGGCTTTGAGCATGCGCAGGGTATTATTTCCAACGCCTATATCAAAGATCCGACCGATTTGGCCTGGAAGGACGATCCGGCCACAAAGGTGTGGCTCGCCTTTATGGACAAGTACTATCCGGACGGCGACAAGTCCAACAGCTTGAGCGTTTACGGCTACCTCGCTGCGCAGACGCTCGTGCAGGTCCTCACGCAGTGCGGCGACGACCTTACCCACGCGAATATCATGAAGCAGGCGGCAAACTTGAAGGATATCGAACTCGGGATGCTGCTGCCCGGCATCAGGATCAACACCAGCGCTACTGATTTCTTTCCAATCGAGCAGATGCAGACAATGCGCTTTGAAGGTGAAAGCTGGCATCTATTTGGATCGGTCATTGTAGGTGAGATCGGAAGCGGACAACCGCAGTAGGGATCCGGATACGCCAATCAGCCGACCGGCTGATTGGCGTCACGGCCGGTGCGCTTTGCCTCGGTTATGGCCACTCAGCGACGGCACGGGCCCCGCCGCATTGCTGGTGCAGGTGCGGGTCGACGCGTGAATGCCCGTTTGAGCGGCGCCCCCCCGAGAAACCGGCGCTCCGATCGTAGACTTCTGAACATCAGACGAGCAAGATGAGGTTGGTCAATTGATGCGATTGGGGCATGTCGGCAAAATCGAAACCAGCGGCCGGCGCGGCGATCAAATCCGCGGAGCGCGCCTTGGCTATTCTGGAATACTTCCGGGAGAACAAACGCTCCGCGACGGTCACAGAGATCGCGGGCGCACTGGGATTGCCGCAGTCTAGCACCACGATGCTGCTCAAAAGCCTGCTGAAGCTCGGTTATCTGGATTATGCGCCTCTATCAAGGAAGTTTCGGCCCACCTATCGTGTTGCGGTGCTCGGAAGCTGGATCCAGCGCAGCCTGTTCGAGAGCGGCCCGCTCACCGACACCATGGATGCGATCGGAAACGCGATCGGCGAAACCGTGCTGCTGGGACTGCAGAACGGTCCGCACATGCAATACGTCCATATCGTGGTTCCCGGCGAGGGTGTCCTGCTGACGGTGCACGTCGGGATACTCCGGCCCATGACCTGCTCGGCACTTGGCCGCATGTTGCTGACCCGAAAAACCGATGATCAGATCAGGGCGATCGTCCGCCGCAACAATGCCGACGCTGAGGATAGCGCCCACCGCGTTCAAGAGCAGCAATTCATGACGGAGATCGAATCGATCCGAAGTCAGGGCTTTGCCGAGAGCCGGGGCAAGATGACACCCGGGGCCAACGTTATCGCAATGCTGGTTCCGGATCAGCCCGACACCGCGCCGCTGGCGATCGGCGTCGGCGGTCCAATGATGCGCATGGAGGAGCGGCGCGACGAAATCCTTCAGGTGATGAGGCGACATTTACGCGGAAAATGAAGTCCGCTATCTCAAAACATCAGCTTGCCGCCAAGTAGCAATCTCGCTGGGCCCGCAGCCAATCGTACCAAGGATTTCATCTGTATCCTCGCCAAGCAGCGGCGCGCGACGACGGATGGATCCGGGCGTTTCGGTCATGCGAATGGGCACCCCGGCAATGGTGACCGGCGTGCTACAGCCAGGCTGTTCGACCTCGACAATCATCTCGCGGATCGCGAAATGCGGATCCTTGGCAATTTCGTCGATGTGATAGACCGGCCCGAACGGTATCTTCCCGCCAAGCAGTTCCATGAGTTGCTGCTTGGTATGTCGGCCAACAAATTGTTCGAGTGCCCCATAGACCAGATCCTGGTTGGCGACCCGGGCCTGTCGCGTGGCCGTGCGCGGATCGTCGATCATATCCTCACGCCCGATCAGTCCGCAGAGGTTCTTCCAGAATTCGTCGGTGTGCGCGGCGATCGTCACCCAACCATCGCGCGCCTGTAGCATCCCGAACGGCGCCAGTAGTGGGTGCCGGTTACCTTCCGGATGCGGATTGAGCCCCTGGAAGGCGCGCTGATGCACGATGCGCTCGCAGATCGACAACACGACGTCGACCATGGAAACGTCGACATATTGTCCCTCGCCGGTTTTTCCCGCGCGCAGAATGGCGCAGACCACGCCGTAAGCGGCCATCACCGCTGGCACCAGATCGCCAACTCCAGGTCCTACCTTGATCGGCGTATCCGCATCAGAGCCGGTGATGCCCATGATGCCACCCATGGCCTGAGCCACCGGGTCATAGGCCGGCCAATCCGTATAAGGGCTGCGTCCGGTCCGCGGATCGCCGAAGCCGCGAATCGACGCATAGACCAAACGCGGATTTTCCCGGCGCAGCATTTCATAAGACAAGCCGAGCCGCTCCATCACGCCGGCGCGAAAATTCTCCACGACAGCATCCGCGCTTTTGCACAGACGAATAAGGATATCCTTGCCCTCGGCGCTTTTCAAATCAAGCGCGATGCTCTTCTTGTTGCGATTGATGCTCGCAAAATACCCGCCGAACAGATGAAGCGTGTCGTCGGCCCGGAAAGGGCCTCCCGCGCGGGTGGCATCGCCCTCGATGGGTTCGACCTTGATGACCTCTGCGCCCTGGTCGGCAAGCATCATCGTGCAATACGGACCGGCCAGCATCTGGGTCAGATCAATGATGCGGATGCCGTCTAGCGCTCCTGTCGATGTGGTCCCCATCATTGTGTCACCTGATAAGAGTAATGTTCACCCAGAAGGGCGCGAGAATCCTTTCACATGCCGATCAAATTGGCGCGCTCGACCACATTGTTGACGATCCGGATCGATGCGATGTCGATCATCTTGCCCTCGTACATCACCGCTCCCAATCCTTTGGACAAGGCGTCTTCAAAAGCGGCTTTCATGGCGCGGGCACGATCGACTTCGTTTCGTGTCGGCGAGAACACCTCCTGGGCGATATCGACCTGCGAGGGGTGGATCGCCCATTTGCCGACCAGCCCGAGCGTCATCGCTCGCCGGCACTCTTCCCGGTAACCTTCGGGATTTCGGATGTCGCCGTAGGGACCATCGACTGGATCGATTCCAAACGACTTGCACGCAATCGCAAGCCGATGCCGCTGATAGTGCCAGATGTCGCCTGGATATCCGCCTGAGCCGCCGATCGCCGCCACGGCAATGCCCTGGCTCGCGGAATAGTCGCCCATGCCGAAGATCAACGCTTCGAGCCGCGGCGTCGAGGCGGCGATACGCTCGATGTTCATCATGCCCTCGACCTCCTCGATCAGGCACTCGAGGCCAATCCGGTTCTTGATCCCGAGATCCTTTTCCAACTGGGTAATAAGTTTGTCGACAAACAGGACGTCGTCGGAATCGAGCACTTTCGGAATCATAATCAGATCAAGTTTCTCCCCTGCCCCCTGCACCACTTCGATGATGTCGCCGTAACAGAACCGCGTCGTCGTATCGTTGATGCGGACGCAGCGAACGGTGCGGCCAAAATCCAGCGTATTGAGGGCCTTGACGATGTTGCCGCGCGCCGCCTTCTTCTGATCGGGCGCGACGGCGTCCTCGAGGTCAAAGAACACATAGTCGAGATCCAGTGCGGCCGCCTTCGCCATCATTTTTTCCGAACTGCCGGGCACCGAGAGCTGGCAGCGGCGCAGGCGTTTGGGGTGGATATGCTTGGTCATGGAATGGTCTCCCAATGTTGAATTGAGTTGTCTGCAACAGCGCGCCGATGTCCGGGGCGGAAGGCCCTGCCTCTACCGATCGCCCCAGGCACTGCGCCGCTTCATCAGGACGGTACGCTCGCCCTCGTATACAAGCTTGTCGTGTTGGTTGATGCCGAAGTGCTTGAACCGAACAATGCCTGCGTCCGTTCGATCGGCATCAGTCTTCTCGAGCACCTCGGTAAAGGCATACAGCGTGTCCCCGTGGTGGACCGGCGTCTTCAAACGAATCTTGTCCATCCCCAATTCCTGGAGCACCTGTTCGCCTGTGTCCTGCGCGGCGAGACCGATCACCATGGAAAAATTGATTCCGCCGTAGACGATGCGGGTGTCGAAGCCGGCAATGCCCGACGCTTGTTTCATCAAATGCTCGTTGAAATGACCTTGCGCGGTATTCATCACCATGTTCGTGATCAGGACATTGTCCATCTCAGTCACGGTTTTGCCGCGGGCGTGAGCGATGGTTTGGCCTACTTCAAAATTCTCGAAATAGTTGTTTGGCGATGTTCTACTGCTGATATTGTTCATTGGTCCCTCACGCCAAATGCTCGACGAAAGCCTGCTCGATCATGCGGCGGTCGGTCATCGAACGGCCGAGCAAGTTATCGGAAATGATGCGTTGCTGGATTTCCGAAGTGCCCTCGAAGATCTTGGTAAGCCGCGCATCGCGCCAATAGCGTTCGACGGCATGCAGCTTGGTGTAGCCGGCACCGCCGTGGATCTGGATGGCCTCCGAGGTCACTTCCTCGGCCATTTCCGAGGCAAAATACTTCACCATCGACGCCTCCGAGTCGCAGCGCCGCTTCTGATCGATCTCGTTGCAGACGTAGTAGAGCAACTGGCGGGCCGCCTCGATCTTGGTCGCCATGGTCGCTATCTTGAAGCGGATCACCTGGAATTCGCTGATGGGCATGCCGAACTGCTTTCGCTCCTGGGCGTAAGCGATGGAATCTTCGAGCGCCCCTTGCGCCAACCCGATCGAGCGCGCCGCGGTATGAGCCCGCGCCGTCTCAAGGCCGGAGGCCATCAGATAGAACGCCTTGCCCTCATCGCCAATCAGCGAGTCGGCCGGCACACGCGTGCCCTGGAATGACAGTTCGTAGGTGTTCCAGCCGAAGTAGCCGATCTTCGGAATAGGGTTGCCTTCGCAGTTTTGCGGCAACGAGCCACGCGGCTTCTCGATCATGAAGGCGGATATTCCGAGGTGGCGCTTGTCGGCCGAGGGTGACGGCGAGGTGCGTGCGAACACCGTGATGTAGTCGGAGCCATCGGCGAATGTGCACCAGTATTTGTTGCCGGTGATCACCCACTCGTCGCCGTCGCGAACGGCACGGCACGAAATTGACGCCAGATCCGAGCCGGTGCCAGGCTCCGACAATGCGGCCGCCTGCAGAAACTCGCCCCGCGCCGCACGCCGCATCCGATCGGCATTCTTTGGCGATACCGAACCACCCAACCGCAGCCAACCCGCCTGGCCTCGCGCCATGATTGAGGCGACCGACATCCATCCGCGCGCCAGTTGTTCGGCGACCAGGCAGTATTCGAAGGCGCCCAGGCCGAGGCCGCCGTACTCTTCCGGAATCCTGATTCCGAAATAACCCATGTCTGCCATTTTCTGGCGGAGTTCCATGGGGATCATACCTTGCTGCGGATCTAGTCGGTTGGCGACCGGCAGCACCTCTTTCATGGTGAATTCGCGCGCCGAGTCGCGGATCAGCTTGCGCTCATCGGTCATATAACCCTTGCCGTCGCCTGCGCCGGTAGCGTTGCTGGATAACGTCGTCATTTGCGCTTCCTCACGAGATTGCTGCGCTGATAGTCGATCACCAGGACGCCCTGCGCATCGAAGCCTTTGGTATGCCAGGTAACGATCCCAAAATCGGGACGGCTCTCGGTCTCACGGCGGGCCACGACCACGCTTTCCGCGTAAACGGTCTCGCCGACGATGACCGGGCGATGATAGGTCAGCTTATCTACGCCCAGGAACGGACCGCCGCCTTCGCTGAGATCTTCGACCGTCAATCCGAAAACTGTGTTGAACAGCAGCAACGGACAGACCACCAGATCGGCGTAGCCATGTGCCCGCGCATAATCGACGTTGGTATAAAGTGGGTTGTAGTGTAGGGTCAGGGTCGTAAACAGCGTGTTGTCACCGGCGGTCAGCGTGCGGCCCCAGTGATGCCGGAAGATACGCCCAACCGTGAAGTCCTCAAACCGGTTGCCGCGGGGCCATGGCTTTGCCCTTGCTTTCAAATCCGCGACGGGGTCGGCGGTCATCTCGGTCCCTCCTCACCTTGATTTCTTTCGCGTGCCCGATTCCAAAACGTCGGAAGCATGCCGCGTTGCAGTTGGCTGACAGTGGCAACCTCGTGACAGTTCGTCCACCTCAATGAGCAACGCCAAGAACATCATCATATATGTGATGGTTTGATTGCCCCACGCAGCCAGCGCAACGTACATCTTCGTGGTGACCGCGGTTTCGTCGAGGAATACCACGCGCTTTACATTGAACGAAGGCTGGTCGGCCTTCAATGCCGCGCGTGCTGCGACAACGTCAGGCCGATCCTGCTCGGCTGCGTGCAGAGTTTTTTTTGAAGGTGATTGCGTGACGGTCGTAGAAGCGCCAGATCGAGGTGGTACCAATTTTGAGCTTCTGCGCACGGCAAGCCGCGCGCGGATTTCCTCAAGGGTCAGGTCGGGTTCGGCCGCCACGAGATCGAGCAACCACTGCCGGTGGGCTTCCAGCGGCGAGCGGCAGTGACCCGTTCCGGGCTTCGCCGTGACGCTCCCCGTCCTGGACCACTGGTCCGCCCAGCGGATCGCAGACGATGCCCCGACCTCCAACTGCCGCGCGGCTTCACGCGCGCTCTCACCGTTCTCCACCAGCGCCACCACGCGCATCCGCAGGTCCGTCGAATATCCCCTTGCCATCGCGCCTCCAGCCGTTGCCAAGGGCACATTCGAATCTGATTTGCTGGCGTAAGGGAATCCCCCAAGCTAAAATCGATTCAAGTCAAACGGAAAGGCTAGCTTACGTATGCTTGGCAGTGAACCGCGCGACGGCGTCGTTGAACAGCGCGGGCGCTTCGACATTGATGGAATGCCCACCCTCGAGATCCTCGATCGCAAGCGACGGCAGCAATTTTGCAGCTCGGTCGCGCAGCGGTTGGAATGGCCGCTCCCAGAGACCATTGACCAGTAAGCCGGGAGCCATCAGCTCACCGAGGCAATCGAGCACGGAGAGTTGCGGGGTTGTGTAGCGAATAGCGTTGGCGATGCCGGCCGGCTGGAGTAGCGCAGCATCCTCCAGCATCGCCCGCTTCACTTCGCTCGCAAAGCGGGTCGAGAAGCGGGGGTGAAAGCGGAGCGCCTCTATGGCGGCACGGCCGCCCCTCTCTAGCGCATCGGCGCGAACCATCCGGTCTGCACCGTCTTCCCGCTCGCCCGGTGCGGACAACGCGGATACCGAATTGGTGAAGATCTGGCCGATGACCTGCGCCGGATGGCTGTGCGCATATCGAATCGTCAGACCGGCCCCGAAAGACTGACCGCACACCAGCCAGCGATCGACACCGAGGTCGCGACGGATCGCCTCGAAGGCGTCGATGTAGCTCGTCACCCGATACGCTGCCGGATCCACCGGTGCTGGCGAACGACCATGCCCCCAAAGCTCAACGACGACCGGTCGAACGTGTTGCTTCAGAGCAGCTAGATTTGGCCGCCATTGCGCGCGGCTCGACAGAAAGCCATGAACGAGAAGAAGGTGGGGCCCTCTGCCGCCTGGCTCCACTTCGACATGAAGCTTCATGGTTCAGACCATCAAAGCGTCGATATTTTGCAAGGTGTCGAATGTAGCGATATTGCGCCGAAGCTTGTCTGCCCGTTCAACACCGACCACAGGCACCGCAAGGCTGCGAAACTTGGCCGCGAGACGCTCACCTTGGCGGACCAGATCCGTGTCGGGAACGCCGACATCCAGGCTGGTTTCGGCAATTTTGCCAGCTCGGGTTTTGATGACGACACGCGCATCGTGGCCCGACTGCCGGTCGCCGTGAACTGTGACGCGGTCTCTGACCGCCGTCAGCCTCGAATTGACGGCATTTTCGTCCGAATAGGTTCGGATCGCAGCCGTGTCCTCGCCGCATACGGCAAGGGCGGCCGTGTGGCGCAGGCTGAACTTGGTCTCTAGTCCAGTCCGCGGCGCGGGAATATTGCAAACCGACAGATGCCCGGACGGCACATGCACGTCGATCGCGGCGACATCCTCCCCACCTAGAGAGAGTTGGTGACGCAAAGCAGTGACGGCTTCGATGGCGGAATGGGTGAGATAACACGCGGCATGATACTTGAAGAGCGTTTCGACAATTACACTTCCTGGACGCCGCAACTGCGGATCAGCCGTATCAAGGCCGTCGCTTTGCGTTGCAATAAAACCTTGCTCGACTTCCAGTACCCGCGGGTTGGCAGTGAACCCACGCGCCGCGAGACGGGCCGCGAGCACGCCATTCGCCGCTGCCCGGCCCGCATGGAACGGCTTCGCCATGGTGCCGAACATCGATTTCAATCCAGCCGCCTGGGTGCCGGCGAGGCCAAACGCGATCGCCATCTGCGCATCGTCGAGGTTCATCAGCAGGCCGGCCGCAGCCGCAGCGCCAAACGACCCCAGCGTTCCAGTCGAATGAAAACCGCGGCCGTAGTGTGAGCGCATCACCAGCGATCCCACGAAAGCCGCGGCCTCGTAACCGGCGATAAACGCGCGAAGGATTTCCATCCCGGTGCGGCCTTCTGCCTCTCCGACGGCCAGAGCGGCCGGCAGAATAGCCGCGGTTGGGTGCCCGACCAGAGGATGAACGTCATCATAGTCGAGAGCATGCGAGGTTGCGCCATTGACCAGCGCAGCATCGACGGGCGCGCACCTGAGTGTTGATCCGACAATTGACGATCGACCGCGCGAGTTTTCCGCGATTTCATCGCGCAGAATCCGGGCGACAGGCTCATCCAATCCGGCAAGGGTGACGCCGTACCAATCCAGCATGCACTGCTTGGCGACTGTGATCGCAGGTGCCTCGAGTTGAGCATCTCTGTAGCCGACACTATGACGCGCCAGTTTCAACGTCAGGTTCGGCATTTTCGCACCCATATTTTCCTGATTGTAGAGCGGGATTGTATAGTGAAAGCATGCACTCAGGAGGCCCCCCGCTAGAAGCCCCAAAATCATCATAGATGTGATGGTTGATATATGGAGAGATTAGCCGAAGCGACCTGAGGCGAGACGCGCTATTTTCCGCGACGTTTGTACCGAAAACCCAAAGCGGAGCATATTCGGCACCCGAAAACGACCCGGCCCGAAACGCCAACGTAGTGGCCGCAGACTGATAGGCTCTTGTCTGTTTGTTTGGCCTGCTGGATGCCGGATAGTTTTTGGCCGATCCTCACCAGTCGCGAGCGCAGGTGCCCTGTTGCGCTGACCAGTTGAGCCCGCCGCCAGAAGCCGTCATTCGGGCTTTCGCTAAGGTCTGTCATCGGGTCGTGGCGCATTCGCAAACGCCCCTTCTCGAAGCCGCTCTCCTTCAATCGGTTCGGAGCGCTGGCCCTCGACCTCAAACTTGCCACGGCGGCGTTTCGGCGGTTGCTCCCCGGATTCGTGCACGGCGTCCAGCACCTCGCTTTTGAACATTCGCCAGGCCGACGCAATGGCCCTCCGATGCGAATAAGCGTCCAAGATTGACCCCACCACCACTCGGTAGATCAATTGCTTACCTCGCCGATCGGCGTCGAGACCCGCGTCGATTAACAGCGCTATGCCGTTCTTCACGTTTTGGAGAGCTAAAGCCCAGCGAAACCGTTTGAAAAACCGTTCTAGTACCGTTCCACAGAGATTATGACGGGCTGTTTTAGCGCAAAATCGGAAGCGCTTCCGGAGGAACCAGAAGTTGGATGCTCCGGGCGGCTCCGGGCGTCCGCGCGATGAGGCCGGCTTTTTCCAAGGTCAGCACCATCTGGTGGACGGTTGGAGCGGTGACCTCGAAATGGCGACGCATGTCGGCTTCGGCCGGGGGCCGTTTGAAGATCCGGCTATAAGCGTAGATGAAGGCCAAGTACTGGCCTTGGGTCTGCGTAAAGCGGGCCGCCGCCGCCGCGGGGCTTTCGTCAAGTGATTGACTTATTTCCGATTCATCCGCGCCTCGACGCTGAAGGAGGTGCAGTTGAATATAAAGTTTCGTGTCGACCTTAGCCAATCGGAACGTGATCAACTTGACGCGCTGTTGAGCGGGGGGCGCCACGCGACGCGCAAAATAAAGCGGGCGCAGATCCTCTTGGCCGCGAACGACGGCGTGAGCGACGAGGTGATCGCCGCAACCTTGAAGGTCTCAGGATCGACGATTTATCGGACCCGGCGCCGCTTTGTGGAAGCGAACCTGGAGGGCGCGCTCACCGAGGAGCCGCGCCCCGGTGTTGAGCGCAAACTATCGAGCAAGGAGGAGGCGCTTTTGGTGGCAACCGCCTGCTCAAAGCCGCCACCGGGACGGGCCCGCTGGACCCTCGAACTGCTGGCCGATGAGATGGTCCGGCTCACCGACCATGAAGAGCTGTCTTCCGAGACTGTCCGTCGACGGCTGGCGGAGAACCATCTGAAGCCCTGGCGCAAAGACATGTGGTGCATCCCCAAGCTCGACGGGGAATACGTCGCCGGTATGGAGGATGTGCTCGACCTCTATGCCGAGGCGCCCGATCCCCAAAGACCTGTGGTCTGCTTCGACGAGAGCCCGACCCAACTCATCGGCGAGGTGCGTGAGCCCATTCCCGCCAAGCCGGGCCAGCTTGAGCGCTACGACTGCGAATATCGCCGCAACGGTACCGTCAACCTGTTCGTATTCCTCGACGCCCACCGCCCCTGGCGCCGGGTGAAGGTCACCGACCGGCGCACCAACCAAGACTTCGCCGAGTGCATGCGTGAACTGGTCGACGTCGACTATCCCGACGCCCCGATCATCCGGGTGGTGATGGACAACCTCTCCACCCATTCAGCTGGGGCGCTTTACGACGCCTTCCCCGCACCGGAGGCTCGCCGGGTGCTGAAGCGGCTTCAGTTCCACCACACCCCGAAACACGCCAGCTGGCTCAATATGGTGGAAATCGAAATCGGCGTCCTGCGCAGCCAGTGCCTCGACCGCCGCATCGACGACAAGGAAACTATCCTCGCCGAGGTCGCCGCTTGGCAACAGCGGCGCAACGCCGAAGGCGCTCAGATCCAGTGGATGTTCACCACCGAGAAGGCTCGCGAAAAACTCCGCAAAGCCTATCCCGTCAAGGAGTCATAATCTCTGTGGAACGGTACTAGTTGCGGCTTCTCAAACGGTGGTTTTCCGTAAATGCTTGATTCGAATGGCGCGCCACTCAGAATAAAACTGCGAACTATTATGTAATTGAAATTGCTATATAATTTGCGACGCCTCAGGTGAAAGCCTGACCATCTACCCAGGAATAACCGCGGTTCATGGAGGGAATCGAGGCCGCGGCCGATCCACGAACCGTGGACGGAACCCAATTCGGCTGCAACCGACAGGTAAATGCATTAACGTATCGCGCGAACCTCGCAACTATGGTGGAAGACCTTTGGTAAAAAGCCCCATACGAGCCGTGAGCAATTCAGCCGCGTTGTTCAGGCATGTAAGTGTAGAGAAATCTGAATTTTACCGCTGCATCATGGACGTCTTCGCGGCAGCGAAACGCCAATACCGTCTGCAATTAAGACCCGACGAAGTGCTGGGCGAGGCCGATTGGTCGGGCGAACCGCCGCGGATCGAGGACGTCAATGCCGCGCTCACCCAGCTCGCCGCTTGGGGCAACCTTGAATCTCATCCGGACACGGCCCGGGTTTCCAGTCTCAGCGACTTCTACCGCGCGCGCTTCCTGTACCGTCTGTCGCAGGGCGGCGAAGCCGTCGAAGCGGCGCTGGCGCTCTTCCTGCAGACGCTGCAACGGCGCGCAGAACTGCAAACAGTGGCGTTGGAAGACATCGCCAGCCGTCTGCAGGCGCTTCTGGCACTGGCCGGCGAGGCCAACGCCGACGTTGCGAAAATCCACGAAACGCTACGGGATTTGGTGCGCGTTTTCGAAGGCTTGGCAGAAAATGCGCAGGCATTCATGGCCGGCGTCGCGCGCAGCATCGAGTTGCAGCAGGCCGAAGCCATTGCGGTCGCGAACTACAAACGCCGCTTGATCGACTATCTGGAGCGGTTCATGGGCGATCTGGTGCGCTCCTCCGACACCATCGCAAGTCACATTCTTGCCTTGGAGCCGAGCATCGACGCGTTGCTGACGCAGGTGGCGGCGCGCGATGCACGCGACGCCGCCCCCGGCGATGCGGAGGAACGGGCCGACGCTCAGACCCTTCATTTTGATGCATGGCGCGAACGCTGGAGAGGCCTTCGGGGCTGGTTCTTCCGTACCGGCCACGAACCCTCGCAGGCCGAATTGTTGCGAGCGAGGGCACGATCGGCGATCCCGCAGTTGCTGGGAGCGATCGCCGCGCTCAACGAACGGCGCAGCGGGCGCAGCGACCGTTCCGCGGACTTCCGCATGCTCGCCGGCTGGTTCGCCGACTGCGGCAACGATGGCGAGGCGCACCGATTGGCGCGCGCCGCCTTCGCACTCAACCCGGCACGCCATTTTTCGCTGAACCTAGACGCCGCCGCGGATTTACCCGCCTCTACGCGCTGGGCCGACGCGCCACCCCTCATGATTCATCCCCGACTGCGCGAATACGGCGAGGCCGCGCCGCGCGGACCACTGCCCCGCGTACGTGATCGTGCCGAAGCCCGCGCGCGTCTGGCCAATGAACTCACTCAGGAGTCGCGGCAGGTCGAGGCGGCGCGTGCGCGCCTCGCCACCGGTCAGCCTACACGCCTTTCGGATCTCGGCGAACTCGACGGCAATGCCTTCGGTCTGTTCCTCGGACTTCTCGGTGAAGTGCTCACCGAACAAGCCGGTCCGGATACCCTTGCGGAACGGCAGACCGGCGACGGATTATTGCAGATTACCCTCGTTCCGCTCGCCGTCGGCAGCCGCGCCGCGATCAAGACGCCGCAGGGCGTATTTGCTGGGCGCGACCACTTGATCACCATCACGCCAACGCAAGGCAGCCCATAATGGCCATCGCTGGTACAGACAGCCGCAACATCGGCCAGCAACAGCGGCAATTCCAGAAGGAGGAATTGCGTGCCGCCGTGCGGGCCCTGCTGATCGACTCCGCTAATGAGTTCGGATCACGACGATTTCCCCGCAGTCCGCCGCCAGGCCGACGCGTTGCGCGACTGGTTCGGGCGGGAAACCGGCTGGACGCTCCAGATCGAACACGAGGGCGCGCGACTTTATAAACGGCCGGCGGATCTCGCCAGCACCACGCGCGGCCTGCCCTTCTATGATCGCCGCCGTTACGTGCTGCTCTGTCTGGCCTGCGCCGTGCTCGAACGCGCCGACCCGCAGATCACGTTGCGGCTGCTGGGCGAACGCCTGCTGCAGTTCGCCGCGGAACCGACGCTGGCGGCTTCCGGCTTCAGCTTCACCCTCGGCTCGCCGCACGAACGGCGTGAATTGGTGGCGGTGTGCCGCACCCTGCTCGAATTGGGCGTGGTGCAGCGGGTCGCAGGCGACGAAGACGCGTTCGTGCATTCCGGCGGCGAGCAGGCGGACGCGCTATACGACGTGCAGCGCCATGTGCTCGCCGGCATGCTGGCGGCCGTACGCGGGCCGTCGACCTTCCGTCCGGAAGACGCGCCGCTAACGCTCGAGCAACGGCTGCGTGCCTTGGTCGACGAGCATGTAGCCGACAGCGATGAGGGCCGACGAACCGTTTTGCGCCGCCAAATGGCGCGCCGGCTGCTTGACGATCCGGTGGTCTACATCGACACATTAGACGCGGATTCCCGAGCCTATTTCGTCAATCAACGCGGCGCCATGGCGGCTCGCCTGTGCGACGCGACCGGGTTGATCGCGGAGCAACGCGCTGAAGGTCTGGCGTTGGCAGACGAGGCCGGCTCGCTTACGGATGTGGCGATGCCCGCCGAAGGCACCGACGCCCATGCCACTCTCCTGGTCGCCGAGTTCCTGGCTTCAGTCTACAGGCAGCAGACCGGTCCCGCCGGCGCACCCGGGCCGCGGGCTGGATTGATCCGGCACCAGGACGTCGTAGACTACCTGCGCGAGAGCAAGCACCGATATGGTAAATACTGGCGCAAGTCGGCGCGAGAACCCGGCGCCGAGCGCGAGCTTGCAGAGATCGCGATCGAGCGACTGGAGAAGCTTCAACTGATCGTGCGTGAAGCCGACACGCTCTATCCGCGCCCCGCAATCGCCCGGTTCGCGCTTGGCGATGCCGAAGTCCGAGCGTTTCGTGAGCGTGACGCGCCGAGGGCCGTTGCCGACACCTTGTTTGGTCCGTCATGAACGACCGACCAGCGTTATTCACCGCGCTATCGGAGAAACCAGCATTGCCGGTCCCGACGCGTCAACGCTGGCAGCCGCTGCGGCTTGGACTGGTGGAACTGTTCCGTTACGACAGCGAGGAATTCTGGTTCCGCGACGGCCACCTTCTGCTGCGCGGCAACAACGGCACCGGTAAGTCAAAGGTGCTGTCACTGACGCTGCCCTTCCTGTTCGACGCGCAGCTCAAATCTTCACGCATCGAACCCGACGGCGACATCGGGAAGAGGATGTCCTGGAATCTGCTGATGAACGACTACGATCGGCGGATCGGTTATGCCTGGATCGAATTCGGCCGCCTCGCCGAGGACGGTACGCCGCATTATCTTACGCTCGGCGCCGGGCTTGCAGCAGTCGCTGCGCGTCCCCAAGTCGAAAGCTGGTTCTTCGTGGTGGAGGATTCCGAAGGCGGCCAGCGCATCAATCAGGGTCTCTGGCTGATGAGTGAGCAGCGAGTTGTGTTGACCCGGGAACGCCTGCGCGATGCGCTCCAGGGCCGAGGCCAGGTATTCGACACCGCCGTCAGCTACAGGCGCGCGGTCGACGAGCGATTGTTCCACCTCGGCACAAGGCGCTACGACGCCCTGATGGACACACTGATCCAGTTGCGCCAGCCGCAATTGTCAAAAAAGCCCGACGAAACCGCTCTCTCGAACGCGCTAACCGAGGCGTTGCCGCCGCTTGCGCCTGAGCTGCTCGGCGACGTCGCCCAAGCTCTCGGCCAATTAGAGGAAGATCGTCGTCAACTCGAGGACTATCAGGCGCTGGCAAAAGCCGTTGTTCGCTTCGAACAGCGCTACCGGATCTACGCCGGCACCCAAAGCCGACGGCAGGCGCGCGCGCTGCGTCAGGCCCAGACGGAGTTCGACAACGCCAGTCGGGCGCGCGCCGACGCGCAGGCAAAGCTTGAGACGGCCGAAGCCGAGGAAGAAATAGCCCGGACCGATCACGACGGCGCGGAAATCACGCTCAAGCGTGAGCAAGCCCGGCTTGATGTTTTGCGGGACCACCCGACAATGCAGGACGCCAATCGGCTCGAATCCGCAGAGCGCGACGCTTTGGCGCGACAGAGTGCGTTGCAAGCCGCATCCGCGGCGGTCGATGAGGCCAAACGGCGACTGACACGCAGCACCGACGAGACCGCGCACACCGATCAGCGCATGACGCAGGCCGAACGTCGGCTGGCGAAGCTGCGTCAGGACAGCGCGACGCACGCCGAGGCTGCCGGTATCGCCAGCCTGCACGGCAGCAGCCCGCTCGCAACATTCAATGCCGCCAATCTGGCCGCATTGACGCAACAGGCGTTCGACAACGCGTGCGCCGAGCTTCGCGGCCTGAGCGTTGAGCGGCGCGAACAAATCGCGTTGTTGCGGCGACGTCATGCCGACGTGACGGCGGCCGAAGCCCTGCATGCACAATATCGGAAAACCCGCGACGAAAGACAGAGCACGCTCGATGCCGCGGCAGATCGACGCGAGAAAGCTGATGAGGCGGTTGATCACGAGGGTCGCAACCTGGTACACGCCTGGGATCGCCATTTCGCCAGCCTGAAGCAACTGCAGGTCAGCCCAGATGAAGGGCGCGCAGCGCTCGCGGCCCTCGCCGACTGGGTTGGCGGGCTGGATGATGAAAACCCGGCGCTGCATTCTCTGAAAACCGCACAGCAGCGCGCCAGCTTGGGTCTAGCGCAGCGGCGCGTGGTACTCGACGGCCAGCGCCTGACGCTGGAGACGGAGCGCGATGCGCTTGAACAGGAACGCGACCGTCTCGAAGCGGGCGTGGATGCGGCACCGCCCCACCCGCATACGCGTGCCGCCGATGCCAGAAGCGCGCGCGAGGGCGCGCCGCTCTGGCAATTGGTGGATTTTCGCGCCGGACTAATGGCCGGGCAGCGCGCAGGCCTCGAGGCCGCGCTAGAGGCGTCCGGCCTGCTCGATGCATGGGTCTCGTCAGACGGCCGTCTGGAAGCCGGCGACGGAGCGGAACTGCTGCACGACGTCCAAATGGTGCAGCGACCGCCGCATGCGCAATCGCTCGCCGGTTGGCTGCAGGCCGACGGTGCCGCCGACGGCGCGGTACCGTCCGCGTTCGTCGAGCGCCTTCTGTCAGGCATTGGGTGCGCCGACCGCGATCCCGTGGACTGCGAAGCATGGGTCGCCCCGGACGGTCGATTCCGGCTCGCCTCGCTCGCCGGCGCCTGGACCAAACCGACGGCCGTCTATATCGGCCATGCGGCCCGCGCCGCGGCGCGGGTGCAGCGACTGGCCGATATCGCCGGGCGCCTCAGAGAAATCGCGGACGAACTCACCGCCGTCCAAGCGCAGGACGCGCAACTCGCGCGCGACCAGGATCAGGCTGCCGACGAATGGCGTCTCGCTCCCGCCGAGGTGGCGTTGCGGAACGCTCACCTCGCGGCCGTAGCCAGCGCGCGCGAGGTTCAGATCGCCCGCCAGCAATTGACCGAGGCAGACAGTCAATACCAGGCTGCCGAGCAGGCCCTCCAGACGGTGAGGCAACGACTCGCCACCGATGCCTCCGATTTGCGCTTGCCCGCATCATCGACCGATTTGCCAGCCGTCGAGACGGCGTTGAGCCACTATCACGATGCCCAATCCAGCCTTGCGCAGGCTGTTCACGAGGTGCGTCTTGCGCTGCCCGAGTTGCAGCGGCAGCGCAGCCGCGAGAACGAAACCCGCGACGATCTGAATAAACGGCACGACCAATTCATGCTCGCCCGCATCGAGGCGGAAGAAGCCGCCGTCCGGCTCGACGTGCTGCGCGCGTCCGTCGGCGCTAAGGTCGAAGAGCTGCAACGGCGTTTGGCCGAAGCGCGCGCGGCCGTGGAGGCCCGCGACAAGGCGCTGAGCACTGCGCGGGATGTCTTGGGCAAATCCGGCGAGGCCCGCGCGGTCGCGGGTGAAAAGTCGGCGACTGCGAACTTAGCGTTCCGAGAACGCAGCGACGCGCGCGCCGAAGCAATCTCGAAGTTTCAGCACTTCGCGTCCACCGGCCTGCTGGCGGCCGCGCTGCCGCAGGCCGATCTGCCCGACATGGGCGGCCCGTGGACGATCGATCCGGCGCTCACTTTGGCTCGCCGCGCCGAACAGGCGTTGTCCGAACTCAAAGACGACGACGAAGCCTGGACGCGCCTGCAGCGGCAGATCGGCGAAGACTTGACGGAGCTGCAGCGCGCCCTTAGTTCGCTCGGCCATCAAGCGCATGCGGAACAGAGCGACTGGGGACTTGTCGTCCGCATCGTCTATCAGAACCGGCCCGAACCGCCGGAACGCCTTGCCGCGCGCTTGGCCGAGGAGATCGCCCAGCGCAGCGAACTGTTGACGGCGAACGAGCGCGCCGTGCTGGAGAACCATCTTCAGGCCGAAATCGCCTCTGAGGTTCAGCGCCTGCTCCAATCGGCCGAAGCCCAGCGCGATGCAATCAACAAGGAACTGCACCAACGCCCGACCTCTACCGGGGTACGCTACCGCCTGTTGTGGCCGCCGCTCACGGAAGAGGAAGGCGCTCCGGTCGGCCTCGACGTCGCACGCAAGCGCCTGCTCAACACCAGCGCGGATCTTTGGTCGGCCGAGGACCGGAGGGTGGTCGGCGGCATGTTGCAGCAGCGCATCGCCGCCGAACGCGAGCGGGCAGATTCAGGCGCCGGAAAAGATGCGGGGAGCTTGATAGAGCAGCTGGCCCGCGCGCTGGACTATCGCCGCTGGCACCGCTTTCGCGTCGAGCGCTGGCAGGACGGGCAATGGCGCAAGCTCTCCGGTCCGGCCTCGAGCGGAGAGCGGGCGCTCGGCCTCACCGTGCCATTGTTCGCGGCGATCTCGAGTTTCTACAGTCAGGGGAGCTACGCGCTGGCGCCGCGCCTGATGCTGCTCGATGAAGCGTTCGCCGGTATCGACGATACCGCGCGCGCTCATTGTATGGGGCTGATCCGCGAGTTCGACCTCGACTTCGTCATTACCAGCGAGCGTGAATGGGGCTGTTACGCCGCACTGCCCGGCGTCGCCATCTGCCATCTGCAGCGGCGCGAAGGCATCGACGCGGTGTTCGTCTCGCGCTGGAGCTGGGACGGGCGCGCCAAGACTCGAGAAAACGATCCGGACCGTAGGTTCGCGCCGACATGAGTCCGTCGCTCGATCCACGTCTGCAGCGCCTACTCGGCGGCGAGCATAACTCCTTGCTGCGCAAGCGCCTGCGTCAGCGTTTCGAACGGGCACCGCTCGACGCCACGGTTGAAAGCTTTCGTATCGGCAAGCTTAGCGCGGAGGAACATGCCGCACTGGTTTCGCTACTCGGTCGTCCGCTCCGTTACACCAATTCCTTACAGGTCGACGTTCGCCTCATCGATACCGCCTTCCAGAATGCCGGCATCGCCGCTTCGCTGCGAGACGCGCTTGAACAACTCGATGGCCCGATTACGAATCTCGCCGCGACGCGCCTTGAGCTGCAAACGATGTGGTCGGATGTGCTGGGCGGCTGCACTCACCGCGAACTGATCGGACTGCTCCAGGCCCCTGCGGGCATCGGGCTTCTCAAGCGCCTCGCACGACAGAGCCCACCGGCGGCGCTCCAACTCTGTCGCCGTGTTGAAGCAGTATTGCAGCGCCTGCCCGCGAGCGGCATCACACGTTCACAATTGGCCGCCGACGTGCTGGGCGACGCCCACGCGCTCGACAGCGGACAGCCCACGGCAACCTTGGCACTGACGGTCTGGCGTCAGGTAATCGCTCGGACTGATTACAGCAATGAGGACGTCGATAGCGAGCCGACGGGAGACGACGAACCGGAGCTGGGCGGTGGTACGGAGCGCGATCGCGACGTCTGGGCCAAGGCCGGCGTGTTGGTCAATGAATTGGCGCGCCCGGTGCTGTTCCTGAACCTTCCCGTGCGCGACGCAGGAAATTACAGTCAGTCGCTGGGAGAACCTGTTTACGCTTCGCTGCGGTCGCTGTTGCGCTCTCCACCGTCGTGGGACGTGGCGGATTGCAGGGTCTATGTCTGTGAGAATCCCAACCTGGTCGCGATCGCCGCGGATCACTGGGGCTCCGATTGCGCGCCGCTAGTCTGCACTGACGGCATGCCCGCCGCCGCACAGCGATGCCTGCTGTCGCAGTTGGCTAAAGCGCGGGCGCAGCTTGTCTATCATGGCGATTTCGATTGGCCGGGAGTGCGGATCGGCAACCACGTCATGCGCGAGCACGGTGCCCAACCCTGGCGCTTTGGGGCGAGCGACTACGAGGCCGCCGTCGAAGGGGCCTCAAGTCTTGGACAGGCTCTCACGGGAAAGGCTGCCCGCGCATTTTGGGACGAAGGGTTGATGACGGCCATGCAGCAGCATGAACTCTCCATAGCCGAAGAAGCTCTAGCCGCTTCATTGTTGATAGATCTTAGGGCCGTATAGGAACTGGGTTCGCAGTCTTATTCTGAATGGTGGCATTTTGGCGCGCCATTCAGAATAAGACTACGAACTCTTATGTAATTGAAATTATTAGATAATTATAATAACCACGCAACCCGACTAAAGGGGGCTTGGCCAATCGCCCCACTCATATTAGGTTACATGTAACCAGTCTGGGAGAATTGCCATGGCGTCCGCACCGAAGCCAAAGCCCTCGCGTGTGAAAGTTCGCGAGCATCGCGAACGGCTCCGCCGGCAAGGACTGCGTCCCATCCAGATTTGGGTCCCGGATGTGCGCGCGCCTGCGTTCCGCTCGGAGGCGCGTCGTCAGTCGCTGGCCGTGGCCGCAAGCTCCCGTGCACATGAGGATCAGGCGTTCATCGACGCCGTATCGACATCCATTGACGAAGCGGATGGGCATGAATGAAACGCGGCGACATCTGGACCGTGGCCGGCGGCAAGGACTATGCGGGCAAGGCGCGGCCCGTCGTCATCCTTCAGGATGACAGTTTCGATGGAACCGAATCCATTACGATCTGCGCGTTCACAACCGACGACACGGACGCACCTCTGTTCCGGCTTGCTGTCGAGCCGAACGAGCGCAATGGATTACGCATCCCATGCCACCTCATGGTGGACAAGGTGACTACCGTCCCGAAATCCAAGGTCGGTGCGCATATCGGGCGCCTGGACGACGAGGATATCCTGCGCCTCAATCAGGCCGTGCTCGTATTCCTTGGACTGGCAACGTCTCCGAGAACCAAGGGGGCATGAGCTGTAACGAGACATATATATCGTCAAAGTTATTATTATTTGATCGCTTGATTATTGCGTAGCTTCCGCGGGTTCGTTCGATGCGACCACCTGGCCGGAAAACAAATCGCTCGTACCCAATACCTTGTAACCAAACGTCGTTAGCCTCTCGATCCATTGATCCATCAGCTGACGGCGGTGAACGAGGATCAATGTATTCCGTCCGCGCTCGGCCATCATCCGGATGGCTCTGATAGCCGCGGCCTCTTCACTCCGCACCGATCGCAGGGTGTTGATCTCGGCTAAGATCTCCGCGCGCTCGCGTTCCAGCGCCGTGAGCCGCGCCACGAGTTCGGTAATTCTGGCGTCCAATTGCGTCATCGTGAAGATTGGTTAGCGCCGATATTATCCAATATCAGCTTGACGCAATTTTGCTTTGCCCGATAGCTGCGCAAAAAGGGGCCGATCGCAATCGGCCGATCCAAGATCCCCGAGTTCGCAGTTTTATTCTGAATGGTGGCAAATTGGCGCGCCATTCAGAATAAAACTGCGAACTCATATGTTATTGAAATTACGATATAATTTCAGACTGAATGCAGCCTGAGGGCTGCACACGGCTACTCTGCAGGGTTCGGGAAAGTGCATCGTCCAGCTCGAGGCCCGTCTGGGCGTGATCGTTGGGGTGTTCCGCTGCGGGGTGGAGTGGAGGTCCCATCATGGGCACGAAGAGATATCCGAACTCGTCGAGATCGTAGCTACCCGCAGACGGGCAGCGACAACCGCATAAACGCCCGTTTTGCGCCGATAATGAAAGCTAGACCGATCCACTCCGATCAGTCCGCCGGGCCGGCGCTTCGAGCAGCCGCGATCTGCGACCCCGTAGTCCAGGATAGTGAGGCGCACTATCGGAGCACGCCGGAGCCAGCGTCGATCAGGAAGATGAATGCCGGTGCCGCGCGGCGACGATCCCGGCGCGGTCAAAGCGCGCTATCGCCATGCCGCTTTCTCGGTTGGATCGGGCTCAGTTCGTCTGCGATTGGGCGTCTCGCCGCCGGCAAGCGCCGACAGGATCCAGGCGAGATCGGGGGTTGTCCGCAATGTGCTGGCGCGGCGGAGCAGGCGGATGGCGGCGGCACTGTCGCCTGCGGCAAGGCGTTGAAGGCCGGCACCCGCCAACGCCGCGCCCTGCTGCGCTATGCTGTGAACAGTTTCAAGCTCCGCCCGGCAGCGCCGACAGGTATCGCTGCCGCCGAGCCGCGCACCGCAGATCGGGCACTGGTCCAAAATCCCTGTGATCATGCCGCGCCGCCCCGGATCAAGTCTCGAGATAGAAGAGGAGATCATCAAGCCGCCGCGCTGCGTCGGAGAGCCCGGCCGCGTCGTTGCTCGCCCGGCTATCCTCGATGGTCTCGATCAAATCGACGATCTCGGTGCGGTCCTCCGCGATGGCGCCGTCGAGCATGGCGCGCGCCTTGGCGAGCAGGGCCTCGAGTTTCGGGTCGGCCGGAGCGGCCCCCTCGACGTCGTCGGCCGTCGCCGTCTCGTCAACGGCCTCGCCGAACAGATGATCGATGTGCTGACGGGCTTCCTCGATCTCCGCATTGTCATAGCGCGACATCGCCTTGTTGATGGTGATCCGCCGTTCGAGACCGGTCGCCTTCTCCTTGGCGGACACGTGCAGGATGCCGTCACGGTCCAGCGCGAGGTCGAGGATGATGGTGTTGCCGGCAGGCACGTCGGCGAGGTCCTCGACGCGAAACTCGCCGATCTGGATGTTCTCCAGGGCGTCCTCGTTCTCGCCCTGATAGATGCGGACTTCGACGACTTTCTGATTGTCGTTGATGGTCGCGAACGCCTCGCTCTTGCGCACCGGGATCGGCGTGTTCTTGGGAATGATCGGGATGAAGCAATTGGGATAGAGGGTGCCGCCCAGTTCGCCGAGCGCGCCGGTACCGAACGTATAAGGGGTCACGTCGACCAGCACGGCCGACACCTTCTCGCCAGCCATGGATGCGCCCTGGATGGCAGCTCCCATCGCGACGCACAGGTCGGGATCGACCTCGCCCCGAGCCGGCCGGTCGAAGACCTCGATCAGTCGGTTGCGGATCAGCGGGGTGCGGGTTGCGCCGCCGACCAGGAGGACTTCGTCGATCTGCGAAGCGGTCAGGGCGGCCGATTCGAGCGCGATGTGGATCGCGCTCAGTGTCTCCTCGATGAACGGCGCGATCATCTCCTCGTAGTCGGTGCGGGCGAGTTCCAAAGCGAGATGGATCGGCTTGCCGTCGACCTCGGCGAGGTATTCCTCCTCGATCCGCGCGAACGGATGGTCGGAGAGATGCTTTTTGGCATTCTCGGCGGCGCGATGGATCCGCGCCGTTGCCTGCGGATTGTCGCTGACGTCCACCTTGTGCTCGATCTTGAGGTGGTCGAGCAGGTGTTCGACGATCTTGTGGTCGAAATCATCGCCGCCGAGATGGTTGTTGCCGTGGCTGGCGATCACTTCGACCACGCCGTCTTCGATGCGCACGACCGAGACGTCGAAGGTGCCGCCGCCGAGATCGTAAACCAGCACCCGCTTGCCCTGCTGCTGCGCGGCCTCGTAGACCAGCGCAGCAGCGGTCGGCTCGTTGACAATGCGAGCCACCTCGAGCCCGGCGATCTCGCCGGCTTCGCGGGTGGCCTGCCGCTGCGCGTCGGAGAAGAACGCAGGCACCGTGATCACCGCCTTGCGCACCGGCGCGCCCAGCCTTTCCTCGGCGATCTCCTTGAGGCGACGCAGGATAATCGCCGAGATGTCCTGCGGCGTATAATCTCGGTCGCCGAGCGAGACCTTGCGGTCGCTACCCATCAGTCGCTTGATCGAGCGCACCGTGCGTTCGGGATGGAGGATGTACTGGTTGCGCGCGGCCTCGCCGACCAGGAGGTTGCCGTCCTGATCCAGCCCCACGACGGACGGCAGAATTTGGCGCCCGCTGCTATCAGCATGCACCTCGGGCCGGCCGTCGCGATAAACCGCGATCTCCGAATTGGTGGTCCCGAGATCGATTCCGACAATGGTCTCGCTCATTCGCTATCTCCCCGATCGGCGCGATCTTTGGTGCCCAGATCTTTGACGCTCGTGCGTTTCGCCACGATCACCTCTGCGGCACGCAGCAGCTCGCCCTCCCACTCGAAGCCGGTGCGGGATTCGGCGATCACCAGTCCCTCGGCGACAAACGGATCGTCCCGCGTTTCCACCACCCGCGCGACCGTTGGCGCGAACGGGTGGCCGACGGTGGCGATCGGGGTGACGCGGCGATCCGCCAGCACCCGGTCGAGCCGCCGCAACGTCATTTCCAGGCCCTCCCGCCAAGGGTCGCGTATGGGATCGGGAACGAATGCAGTCCGGCGCCATCGTGCCCACCATGCCGGCGCACGCACCGGCGGACCAGCGGCGAGGCCGGCGGCGAGACGGTCCCGCACATCGATAATATCGAGTAACAGCGGCCGCAGAACGGAGCGGGTCTGCTCGCGGGCGCGCACATGCGCTTCCTTCAGCTCGCGATCCAGCGCCGTGTTGCCGGATTGAAGCGTCTCGAACACGGCGCGGAACTGGTCCAGCGCGTCCTTGACGATGCGCGACTGGGTGCGCACCTCGTTGCGGGTGGCGGCGATCTCCACGAACACCGAGAACAGGTCCCGCGTCTCATCGGTCGCTGCTTCGCTCTCGAGGTCGGTCACCATTTGGATCGCGTCCGCGGTCTGCGAGACGCCGGCCTCCGGCGCGTGCGCCGCATCGAGCTCTTCCAGATAGGTGCGCAGACGCTCGAGCAGCATTTCCTTGATGGACTGGTCCATGTCGTCCTTCCCGCCACTCACGTACCGTTGGTCCGCGAGGCGCCGGTTTGGGTCTCGGTTCGTGAGGTCTCTTGCCATCGCGCCATCGCCTGCTCGATACCCTCGACCAGCAGCGCCGTCACTTGCGCCTGAAAAATCCGCCCTTGCTGCCGCGCCTCTGGCGACGGCAGGCTGGCCGTCTTGAGCCGCGTCAGTGCGGTGCCGTGCGTGGCGAGCAGCTTTGCCGCAAGCCGTTGGCGTTCGGTGTGCAGAGCCTCAAAGGCCGCACGGTAGCTCTGGAACCGCTCCGGCTCGCGGTCTGGCGGGAAGTCCCGCACCAGCGCCAAGTAGCGCCGCTTGATTTCGTCGTCACCGGCGTTCTCGTCGACGCCGAGGGTGGAAAACGGGTCCGTCATCATGTGCTGTCCTCAGGGCGCTCAGAACGGCGGCGGCGCCTCGCCGAGGGCCGCGGCGACCATCGTCGTCGCGACCATTTCCAGGAGCGGGCGCGGCAATGCGGCTCCCAACGGCAGCTTGGTGAGCCGATCGGCGAGGGCCGCGACGCCGCCGTCCCGTCCATGCGACTTGACGAGCTTCTGAACGTCGCGCTGCGAAATTGTCTCCATGAAACTCGTCACAATGTCTTCGAGTACATCGAAGCTGCGGGTGTCGTTCGCCGCGCGCCGCCGCGCGCGTCGCCTCGACTCGGGGTCATCACCAGTACCGTTGAGGTAGCGGTCGATGCGGCTGCGGCCGTGCCGATCCTTGTCGATTGCAGGCGAGCGGCACATCTCATCGATATCGTCCTCCTCGCCGACGTACATCCAGTCCGGGTTGTTCTTGGTCCGGGCGACGATCTCGTAGAAGCGCCACAGCCGCTCGTTCGGCTCGCGCCGCTTGCCGACGGCAGCGAACGCGTGGAGTATCTCGAAGAGGTGCCCGCGCACGATCGCGTCCGCCACAGAATGAAATTCCGCGATCGACAGCACGGTATGCGTGGCGTTTCGCAGCCACGTCACGAACTTCCAAAGAAGCTCGGACGTCGCCTTCGGATCGGCCCGGACGTCTTCCGCCGAGAAGAGCGCGGCGATCGCGGTGATATCCGGCTTCGAGGGGACTTCGCGCAAGATGCGCGCGAGTTCGTCACTGATCAGCGATAGCGGACGCTGCCTCGGCGGCATCAGCAGCGCATCCTGCAAGGCGGTGCGGAACCAGCCGACCGCGCCGCCACCGGCCAAATCCAGTCCCTCGAGAAGTCGCGCCTCCGCCTCCGGGTCCAGCCCGCCGCGCAAGCCGACGAGTTCGCGGTTGATCCGAAGGTCGGCGTTCGGCGTATCGGAGCGGTCCCACTCGCCGGCTCCGGCCAGCTCCTTCCAGGCGAGGTCGGGACGCTTCGCGCGCATCTGTTTGCGGACGTACGATATCTGTAGCTCGATCATGCGCTGGCGCGCCGGCCGGTTGATGGGATCGACCGCCAGAAGCTTCTTCGCGAAGCCGGCCGCCTTCTTGTAAGCTTTGCGGGTGGCCGCCGAACTCGATCGCCTGCATCAGTACGGCGCTCTCGGCCGGGAACCGTTGCACGGCCTCCTCGGTGAGGGCATGCCAGTCCTTGTCGTCGCCGTCGTCGCGATAGCGCTTGATGAGCTGCAGCACCGCCGGCAGATGGTCAGGATCGTAGTCGAGGCTCTTCTTGAGATAGGAGACGACCGGGTCGGTGAAGGGATCTTCGCCCGCGATCATCGGCTCCTTGAGCGCCAAGCTCGCCAAATGACGATAGATGATGCCGGCCGACAGCTTACCGTCGCGCAAGCCGTCGCACGCGAAATGCTCTGCTGCGGCGCGCCAGCAGGTCTCGGCGCGAGTCCAATCCTGCTTTGTCTCGGCCGCGAGCGCGAGGATGCGCGCCTTCTCGGCCTCCGACAGTTTCCCGAAGGTTTTCTCAAAGAGGATGACGCGGTCCGGGAGCCACGGCAGCAAATTCAAGCAAGCGCTCCGGATGTCGGCGGCCGGCAGGGTTGTCGCCTGCTTCGAGAGGAAGTTGAACAGCGTCCCTGGCCCGCCGCGTTCGGCGTCCAGCAGCCGCGCCAGTAGCGGTGGGCCGGACGCAGACCCGCCGCCGAGCCTGTCGAGCGCGAAGGCCCGCTGCGCCGTGCTCGCCTGGCCCAGTTGACCGATAACCTCGGCTGGCTCTCCCGGGAGCGCAGCCTCGACCGCAAGGCGCAGCGACCCGAATGGCGAAGCGGGCGGCACGCCGTCGAGCAGCCGGCGGGCCTTAGCCGGATCGTCGGTGAGCATGGCCTTGACGATCAGCCGCACCGGCCCGAACGGCGAGCGCGCCGGGATGTTGGTAAGCAGCGGTTCGATCTCGTCAGCGGGCTTCTGCTCAGTCAGCGCGGCCAGCGCTGCGCGCGCCGCATTGGCGGCCGCGATCCATTCGGCGCGCGCCGGCGGGTCGCCGTCGCCCGACTTAAGCGGAACCGGTCGAGCCAAAAACAGCGCCGCGGTCAACTCTGACAACGGGCGTCTCTGGTGCGGCTCCGCGATGTCGGTGCCGATGTATCTAAGGGCCTGGGCGAGCGCCTTTTCGATCTGGCCCTGGCGGATCAGGCAGCTGAGCAGGAGCAGCGGCTCCTTGACGGCGCCGCCGAGCGCCACCGCGTTGCCGAGCACGACCTCAGCCTCCTTGAAGAGCCCCTTGGCGGACAAGGTCTTGGCGCGGCCCACATATGCGGCTGCGAGGGCGTCCCGCCAGTCGGGCCGAGCCGCCTGCTTTAATAGCTGCTTATAGAACTCGATGGCCTCCTTGAATTTGCCGAGATGAAGCGCCTCCGCGGCCTGGGCGGCGAGCACGTCGGTAGATGCAACAGACTGAATCTGGCGCGGGTTCTGCTTGGCCATGCCGACGAGTCTTGGCCATGTTTAATGGCGATGTCGACCACTCGGTGCACCCCAGTCCATCTCATCCCCAACCTGTGAACAGGCGCTCCAAGGGGCAGGCCCGGAGTTCGTTGTTTTGTTCTGAATGGTGGCAATTTGGCGCGCCCGAAGAGATTCGAACTCCTGACCCCCAGATTCGTAGTCTGGGCCGAACCATTGAAATCGTTGAGGTCCGTTACCGTAAGACCATCCGCAAAACCCAGAAACGCGGGCTAAAAGGCGGTAATCGCCGGCGCCGTTACCTTAGCCGGGGAACGTGAAAAAGCACGAAGATCGAGTGGTCGACCAACGGCCACTTTGCAGGTAACCCGGAAGTGACGCGGACCCTCCGTGTCGCCACCTTTTGGCAGGGTCGGAATATAGCGCTGTGGTCGTAGGTCGTCATGCCGCCCAACAAACGGGTGGCATGGTTTTCTGCATTTAAGATAGGCAAACATGCCCCTTTGTATGCAATGGACGATCGCCGCCAGCGGCGCCCCCGGCCTCCCTAAATTACATGGAAATCAATCTCTTATCCCCGGCTTAGGCCCCCGTTAGGATTTGGCACGAACCTTGCGAAGTCGCTCCAAAACAGTCCCCCGTGAGTTTGGAGCATGCCATGAAACGCCGCGATTTTCTCAAATCCGTCACGGGCGTCGCGGCAGGCGCCATGGTGCCGGCACCTGCAATCTGGTCTTCCGCCAAGGCCGATGCCCGCTCGGAGACGCTGCTGATCGTGTCGGAAAGCGGTCCCAACAATCTCGATATTCACGGCGTCGGCACCAACGTGCCCGGCTATGAGGTGTCCTGGAATTGCTATGACCGCCTGATCACCCACGAGATGAAAAGCGGTCCTGGCGGGGTGCCATATTACGACCGTGACAAGTTCAAGCCGGAACTCGCCGAGGACATGAACGTCGGCGACATGTCGGTGACCTTCAAACTGAAGAAGAACGCCAAGTTTCACGACGGCGCGCCGGTGACGGCCAGGGACGTCAAGTGGTCGCTCGATCGCGCCGTCAGTGTCGGCGGTTTCCCGACCTTCCAGATGGGCGCGGGTTCGCTGACCAAGCCCGAGCAATTCGTCACCGTCGATGACAATACGGTGCGGATCGACTTTGCCAGGAAGGATCGCCTGACTATTCCGGATCTCGCCGTGATCGTGCCCTGCGTGATCAATTCCGAACTGGTGAAAAAGAACGCCAGCGAGAAGGACCCCTGGGGCCTCGAATACACGAAACAGCAGACCGCGGGCTCCGGCGCCTACAAGGTGACGAAATGGACCGCAGGCTCCGAAGTAATCATGGAGCGCAATGACGAGTGGGCTGGCGGCCCGATTCCCAAGGTCAAGCGCGTGATCTGGCGCATGGTGCCGCAGGCCGGTAACCGCCGCGCGCTGCTGGAGCGCGGCGATGCCGACATCTCCTACGATCTGCCGAACAAGGACTTCGTTGAACTGAAGAGCGACGGCAAGCTCAACATCGTGTCGGTGCCCTATTCCAACGGCATCCAGTACATCGGCATGAACGTCAAGAACCCGCCGTTCGACAATATCAAGGTGCGGGAAGCCGTCGCCAGTGCGATCCCTTATCAGAAGATCATGGATGCGGTGCTGTTCGGGCTGGCCAAGCCTTTGTTTGGCGCGCCGGCCAGTCAGGCGACCGAGGCGACGTGGCCGCAACCCACAAAATTCAGCACCGACATCGACAAGGCCAGGGCGCTACTGGCGGAGGCCGGCTATCCCAACGGCTTCGAGACCACGCTGTCGTTCGATCTCGGATTTGCCGGCGTCAACGAACCGCTCTGCGTACTGGTGCAGGAGAGCCTCGCGCAGATCGGAATCAAAACCACGATCAACAAGATCCCCGGCGCCAACTGGCGCACCGAGCTCAATAAGAAGGTGCTGCCGCTTTACACCAACGTATTCTCGGGCTGGCTCGATTATCCCGAGTATTTCTTCATCTGGTGTTACGACGGCAAGAATTCGATCTTCAACACCATGAGCTACCAGTCAAAGGCGATGGACGACCTTATTCATGGCGCCGTCGACGCCGCCGCGGTCGGCGACAAGCCGACTTACGATACGGACGTGAAGGGCTTCGTGGACCTCGCTTTCAAGGATATTCCGCGCATTCCGCTGTATCAGCCCTACGTCAACGTCGCGATGCAGAAGAACATCTCCGGCTATCAATACTGGTTCCACCGCAGGCTTGATTATCGCGCGCTGGTGAAGGCGTGATTGTGCCATGCTGACCATGATCGGCAAGCGGCTGATGTTTGCGATTCCCTCCCTGATAGGGGTCGTGATCGTCACGTTCCTATTAACGCGCGCGCTGCCCGGCGATCCAGCGGCGTATTTCGCCGGCCCCGCGGCGACGAAGGATGCGGTCGAGCAAATCCGCAAGAAACTCGGGCTCGACAAGCCGCTGATCGAGCAGTTCTTCCGCTATACCGCCGATCTGGCGCACGGCGATTTCGGCACTTCGCTCACCACAGGCCAGCCGGTCGCCACCGAAATCCGCAATCGCCTGCCGGCCTCGGCCGAGTTGACGCTGCTCGGTCTCGTCATCTCAATCGTGATTGCGCTACCGCTGGGCGTGCTCGCCGCCACCCGGCCGGGCTCGTGGATCGACCACCTCTGCCGCGTGACGACGACGGCAGGCGTGTCGCTGCCGGTGTTTTTCACAGGGTTGGTACTGGTCTATGTTTTTTATTTCAGGCTTGGATGGTCGCCAGCGCCGCTCGGACGGCTGGATGTTTTCTACAGTGCGCCGCCGGCCGTGACCGGATTCTACCTGATCGACGCCCTGATCGCGCGCGATCCGGAGACCTTCCGTTCTTCCCTGAGCCAGTTGATCCTGCCGGCGCTGACGCTCGCGATCTTCTCGCTGGCGCCGATCGCGCGCATGACGCGGGCCTCGATGCTGGCGGTGCTGTCGTCGGATTTCGTACGCACCGCGCGCGCCAGCGGCCTTTCGCCGGGCACGGTCATCGTCACCTATGCTTTCCGCAACGCCATGCTGCCGGTCATCACCACGCTCAGCATGGTGTTCTCGTTCCTGCTCGGCGCCAACGTGCTGGTGGAAAAAGTGTTCGCCTGGCCCGGCATAGGCTCCTACGCGGTGGAAGCCCTGATCTCGTCGGACTTCGCCCCGGTGCAGGGCTTCGTGCTGACCATGGCGGTCATGTACGTGCTGCTCAATCTGACAATCGACATTCTCTACGGCGTGATCGACCCGAGAGTCAGGCTCGAAGGGTGAGAGACGGGGATGAGTAGCGTTGCGCCTGCCGCTGAACCAGCCACCCCTGCGCGTACGTCGGGACTTGCGGCGATGTTCGAGCATACTCGCTATGTGCTCGGTGGAAATCGCGTGACCGCGTTTGCGTTCGGTCTGTTGATCGTCATCGTTTTCGCGGCGCTGTTCGGCCCACATGTGGTTCCGCATGATCCGCTGGCGTCCGACACCGCGGCGGCATTGAAGCCGCCGTCGTCGGCGCACTGGTTCGGCACCGACCAGTTGGGCCGCGACATCTTCAGCCGCGTCATCGTGGCGACGCGGCTCGATACCTTGATCGCGGTGGCCTCGGTGGCGCTGGTGTTTTTGATGGGCGGCCTCGCCGGCATCGCCGCGGGCTATTTCGGCGGCTGGACCGATCGCATCGTCGGTCGCATCGCCGACACCATCATGGCGTTTCCACTGTTCGTGCTGGCGATGGGTATTGTGGCGGCGCTCGGCAACACCGTGCAGAACATTGTCATCGCCACCGCCATCGTCAATTTTCCGCTTTACGCCCGCGTCGCCCGTGCCGAGGCCAATGTGCGGCGTGATGCCGGCTTCGTGCAGGCGGCACGTTTGTCGGGCAATGGCGAGTTTCGCATCCTGCTGGTGCATATCTTGCCGAACATCATGCCGATCATGATCGTGCAGATGTCGCTGACCATGGGCTACGCGATCCTCAATGCTGCCGGTCTGTCGTTCATCGGGCTCGGGGTGCGGCCGCCGACAGCGGAATGGGGCATCATGGTGGCGGAAGGCGCGGGCTTCATGGTGTCGGGCGAATGGTGGATCGCGTTGTTTCCAGGCTTGGCGCTGATGATCGCGGTGTTTTGCTTCAACCTGCTCGGCGACGGCCTGCGCGACATCGCCGATCCGCAGCGGCGAACCTGAGAGGCAGGAAGATGACGGCAAAGCCGCTGCTCGACGTCAACGATCTTACGGTCGAATTCGCCACGCGGCGCGGCATCGTCAAGGCGGTGCAGCACGTCAACATATCCGTGGCCAAGGGCGAGACGCTCGGGATCGTTGGCGAGTCCGGCTCCGGCAAGTCTGTCACCTCTTACGCGGTGATGCGGATTCTCGATCGCGCCGGCAGGATCGCCGAGGGCTCGGTGATGTTCTCCGGCATCGACGTCAAGACCGCCACCGAAGACCAAATGCGCGACCTGCGCGGCCGCGAAATCTCGATGATCTTCCAGAACCCGCGCGCGGCGCTCAACCCGATCCGCAAGGTCGGCGACCAGATCGAGGACGTGCTGCGCCAGCACGTGCAGTCGGCGGCGAGCGATCGCGGCGAGAAGGCCATCGAGGCGCTGGAGCAGGTCAAGATCGCCCGTCCCCGCGAACGCTATCACGCCTACCCTTTCGAGCTGTCGGGCGGCATGTGCCAGCGCGTGGTGATCGCGCTGGCGCTGGCCTGCAATCCCCAGCTTCTGATCGCGGACGAACCGACAACTGGTCTCGACGTCACCACGCAAAAAGCGGTGATGGACCTGATCGTCGAACTGACCAAACGGAGCAGCATGTCGACTATCCTGATCACGCACGATCTTGGGCTGGCCGCGGCCTATTGCGACCGCGTCGTGGTGATGGAGAAAGGACGCGTCGTCGAGACTGCGTCGTCGGCCGATATATTCGCCAGGCCGCAGCACGCCTATACCAAAAAGCTGATGCGCGCGACGCCGCGGCTCGGCGTCTCCTTGCGCGACCTGCTGCCGGAAGAAGAGCAGGCGACCACGCCGGTGGTGCCAGCTACGGCGATGGTGCCTTCGGCAGGTGACGACTCGAAGCCCCTTCTTCTGGTTGAAAAACTCGTAAAGGAATACCCGCGCCAGGGCGCCACTGCGACGCTTTCAAAACTGTTCGCGCGCAAGCCTCCGGTCGAGCCCGAGCAATTTCGCGCGGTCGACGGCATCAGCTTTACCGTCGGGCATGGCGAGAGCGTCGGTCTGGTCGGCGAATCCGGCTGCGGCAAATCCACCACCTCGATGATGGTAATGCGGCTGCTCGACCAGACTTCCGGCCGCATCATGTTCGACGGCGGCGAGATCGGCAGCATCATGCCCAATGCGTTTGCGCGGCTGCCGCTGCGCAAAAGTATCCAGATGGTGTTTCAGGACCCGACCGACAGCCTCAATCCGCGCTTCACGGCGGCGCGCGCCATCGCCGACCCGATCATGCAGCTCGGCGACATCAGAGGCCGCGGCGCCTTGCGCGCCCGCTGCGAGGAACTGGCCGGTCTGGTGGGACTGCCGCTCGACCTGCTGGATCGTTTCCCCCATCAACTATCAGGCGGACAGAAGGCCCGTGTCGGGATCGCGCGCGCCATCGCGCTGCACCCCAAGCTTGTCATTCTCGACGAGCCGACAGCTGCGCTCGATGTCTCGGTCCAGGCGGTCGTCTTGAATCTGCTGCAGGATCTAAAGCAGTCGATGGGCATGAGTTATTTGTTCGTGTCGCACGATTTGAATGTGGTGCGCCTGTTGTGCGATCGTGTCATTGTAATGCGGGCGGGGCGAATGGTGGAGCAGGGATCGTCCGAGCGCGTGTTGGGCGACCCGCAGGAAGCCTATACGAGAGAACTGCTGGCGGCGATTCCACATTCGCCGTCGCCGGTTTCACTGAACGCACCAACCGCTTGAGGGAGTGATGGCCGCTGATCCGCTTGATGACTATATCGACGCTGTCTCGAAAGCCTTGGGCCTGCCGGTCGACGATGCCTGGAAGCCAGCGGTGAAAGCCAATCTCGAAGTGTCGCTGAGGCTGGCGCGGCTGGTCGATGAATTCCCGCTGCCAGATGAAACCGAGCCGGCCAGTGTCTTTGCAGCCTGATCCCGCCATGACCGCAACGCGGGTCGACGGCCGCGGAAATCGCAACAGCCGTGGCGGGCCGCAGGATATCCGCGCTCGGTGTGACCGAGGCGGCGCTGGCGCGGGTCGCCATGCACGATTCCGTCCTGAATTCCTTCACCGATGTGACCGGCGATCGTGCACGGGCGAAGGCCCGCAGCATCGATGCCGCAATCGCCGCCGGGAATAATGTCGGCCCGCTCGCCGGCGTGCCGTTCGCGGTCAAGAACCTGTTCGACGTGCAGGGTCTGCCGACCCGGGCCGGATCGAAGATCAACCGCGACCGCAAGCCGTCGCTGCGCGACGCCACGCTGATCGAGCGCATGGAGGCGGCCGGTGCGGTGCTGGTCGGCGCGCTGAACATGGGCGAATACGCCTACGACTTCACCGGCGAAAATGTGCATGACGGGCCGTCGCGCAATCCGCACGACGTGACGCGGATGACCGGCGGCTCGTCGGGTGGTTCCGGCGGCGCCGTTGGCGGCGGCCTGGTGCCGTTGGCGCTGGGATCGGACACCAACGGGTCGATCCGGGTGCCGTCGTCGTTCTGCGGAATATTTGGATTGAAGCCGACCTACGGCCGATTGTCGCGTGCACGTTCGTTTCCGTTCGTCGTTCAGCTTCGATCATCTCGGCCCGTTCGCGCGCAGCGTCGGTGATCTCGCGCTGGCTTATGATGCGATGCAGGGACCTGACCCGGAGGATGCGGCGTGCGCGACGCGTCCCGCCGAGCCGGTCGCGCCGCTATTGGCGCAGGACATCGGGGCTCTGCGGATCGCGATCGCTGGCGGATATTTTCAGAAGAATGTCTTCCCCGAAGCCGTCGAGGCGGTGGCCCGCGTCGCAGGGGTGCTCGGGACCACGCGCGTCGTGGAAATTCCGGAAGCCGGGCGCGCCCGCGCCGCAGCCTATGTCATCACCACGGCCGAAGGCGCGTCGCTGCATCTCGATCGTCTGCGCCAGCGGCCGAACGATTTCGATCCGGCGGTACGCGACCGGTTACTGGCGGGCGCGATGATCCCGGCGCCGCTGGTCGACCGCGCGCAGAAATTCCGCCGCTGGTATCGCGGCCAGGTGCTGGAGCTGTTCAAGTCGGTCGATGTGATCATCGCGCCGGCAACGCCCTGCGTCGCGCCGAAGCTGGGACAGGCGACGTTCGTGCTCGATGGCGTCGAACTGCCGGTGCGCGCCAATATCGGCATCCACACCCAGCCGATTTCGTTTATCGGCCTTCCCGTGGTCGCTGTGCCCGTTCCGCTCGAGCCGATGCCGATCGGCGTGCAAATCATCGCGGCCCCCTGGCGGGAGGATATTGCGCTGCGTGTGGCTTACGCGCTGGAGCGAACCGGCGTGGTTTCCGCAGCCTCGCCGAGAGGATTGTAGATGGAAGTCGATCTTCCCGAGGTGCTCGCTCGAAGTGACCGTGCAATTCGCGCGCTACGAGAAGGCGCTGGTGGATCAACGACGTCGCAGTTCTCGATCAATTGTTCCGAGCAGACAGCCGCACGCTTCGCTACGGCATTGGCGAAAATCTCTACGGCTATGATGCGATCACAGCCTTTCGTGCGGCTCGCTCGCCGGCGGGCCTGATGCGCAGGACCGCTAAAACTGTCATCACCACCTATGGCCGCGACACCGCGGTGGCATCGACGCTGTTTTATCGCGACAGCGCGCCTGGCAAAGTGGGCCGGCAGATGCAGACATGGGTGCGATTTACCGAAGGGTGGAAAATCGTCGCCGCCCATGTCAGCATTATCGACGAACCGCGGGATCAGAAGAACATGAGTCTCGACGATCATGCGGGCGGTGCTCTTCCACGTTCGGCTGGCGAGGCCGAGACGATGGTTCGGCGCGTGGACCGCGCTTCACCGTATGCGGACAAGATCACGCGCGCGGAGGAACTGCGCCTGCAGCTAGCGGACGAAATCGTGCGCGGCGCGCTGCCACCGGGAGCTTCGCTCGACGAGACCGAGATCGCTCGTCGCTTTCATGTGTCGCGCACGCCGGTGCGCGAAGCGCTGCGCCAGCTCGCGGCCAGCGGCCTGGTCAGCGCGAGGGCGCATCGCGGCGCGGTGGTGGCGCGGCCTTCGATCGAAAGGCTGACCGGGATGTTCGAGGCAATGGCGGAGCTCGAAGCATTGTGCGCCGGCCTCGCCGCAGAGCGGATGTCTCCCACGGAGCGCCAGCGGCTCGAGGCGATACATGAGGAATTGCGGGTGTTGAGCTACGCCGGCAATCCTGACCGCTTTCATGAAGTCAATGAACGCTTTCACAACGCGATCTATGCCGGTTCGCAGAACACCTATATCGCCGAAATCACGCTGGCGACGCGGGTGCGGGTGCAGCCGTTCCGCCGCGCGCAATTTCGCAATCTCGGCCGTCTGGCAAAATCTCACGCCGAGCACGACCGCGTCGTGGAGGCGATCATGCGCGGCGACCACGCCGGCGCTGCAGCCGCGATGCGCGCCCACATCGAACTGGTGCGCGGCGAATACGAGATCTACGCGGTGTCGGTGTAGCGCGCGTTGGTACTATTTTTGCGATCTGATTATTCTAATGCGCGCAAGGTGGCTTGGGCGAAAGACCAGATAATTCGGGCTTCCCAGAGATAGACGGCGATCTTAGCAAAAATAGGCCACCACCGCGACCATGGATACGCATCGGCGCTCCGGAACACGCCTACGGTGGACAAGACATTGTACGGCAAAATCAGGAGCGCCACGCTCAGCCATCGCCATGGCTGCGTATTAAAGATCGGACTTACAACTATTGTTAGAAAGGTCGACGCGAAATAACCAAGTACGTAGAAAACCCAGAAGGTGATGAGCAAAGAATACTCACCTCGCCAGAGTTTTCTAATGGTGGTCATTGCCAGACCCCAGTTCTTTAGGACGTCGTTCAGGACGAGTGATTTTCGCGTTAGTTCAGGGTACCGATCGAATAAGGGCGAAGCCATAACAGCAAAGCCCGTCACAAGCGGATGTGTGCCTCAGAGAGACAACGTTTGATTGTAGATGATGTCAAGTGTGACGTTTGGTACAACGCCGGGCGTGACGAACTTGGGGTTATCACTTTCTCACTTCGCCGCGGCTTCCGCCACGAATGCGCGCCAGCCCCCGAACGCGGAAATCTCTCGGGCGCCGTCGACATCGGCGGCTTCGACAATAAAACCCTTGACGCCGCGGCCATCGGCAAGACGCACGGTGCCGATCGACAGCGGCGGCGGGACCGCGGCTACAAATTTCCCGAACGCCGCCACTGCAAGCGCCCAGACCTCCAGCTCGATCGAGGATCCCGTTCCCGCCTCCACGCGCAGCATGCCGGGTTTCGGCGGCGTGGTGGCAAGCGCATAGAGCTTGTAGTCCGGCGCGGTCGTGGTGGCTTCCAGCAATCGTCCGCCGAGCGTTTTCAATTCGCCGTTGAGCGCCATGCCGGAGAGATGCGCGCCAACCACCGCGATGGCGATTTCGTCGCCCTGCCCGCCCGCCGGCACCGTCGCAAGCGGCGGCTGCGGCAAGCGCCCGGCGCCCAGCGGCAGCTTGGTGTCGGCATGAAAGACGCGGCCGATACTAGCGAGTTGAGCGTCCTGTCCGGCGGGCGCCAGCAGCGTAATGCCGAACGGGATATCATCCGGCCTTATCGCTGCCGGCAGGGCGAGGCCGCAGAGGTCGAGCAGGTTGACGAAATTGGTATAGGTGCCGAGCCGGCTATTGAGCTCAAGCGGATTGGCCAGCACCTGCGCCGTAGAGTACGCGGTCGGCGCCGTCGGCAGCACCAGCGCGTCGAGGCCAGCGAAGACGCGCTCGGCTACCTTGCGCAGCGCCTGCAGCCGATACAGCGCGGCAAAGGTGTCGGCGGCGGTGAGCCGGGCGCCTGCGATCGTGATCTCGCGTGTCACCGGGTGGATCGCATCCGGCGTCGACGCCAGCAGGTCGCGGATCACCAGATAGCGCTCTGCGACCCACGGACCTTCATAAAGCAGCCGCGCAGTTTCGTAGAACGGTTCGAGATCGAACTCGATGAGTTGGGCGCTGAGCGCGCTCCAGCGTTTCAGCGCGTCGCCGTACGCCGTCTCCGAAGCCTTGTCGCCGAAGAAGATCAACTGGCCGCTGCGCGGCACGCCCAGCCTGAGACCGGCAGGAAACGGGGTCATCCTGGTCAGCGGTTGATAGCGGGAAAAAGGATCGGCGCCATCGGGCCCGGCCATTGCGGTCAGTGCCGTTATCGCGTCGTCGACAGTGAGCGAGAACACCGACACACAGTCTAGCGTCCGGCATGCCGGCACGACGCCTGCGGTAGAGATCAGTCCGAGGCTCGGCTTCAGCCCGACGATGTTGTTGAGCATGGCGGGCACGCGGCCGGAGCCCGCGGTATCGGTGCCCAAAGCCAGCGGCACCAGTCCGGCCGATACCGCTACCGCCGAGCCCGAACTCGATCCGCCCGGAATCAAATCGCCGCGCATCGGATTGTTCGGGATGCCATAGGGTGAGCGCACGCCGACGAGGCCGGTGGCGAACTGATCGAGATTGGTCTTGCCGATCATGATGGCGCCAGCGGCGCGCAACCGCGCCACGCAAGTCGCGTCGTGCGATGGCAAATAGGAGAAAGCCGGGCAGCCGGCGGTAGTAGGCAGGCCGGCGACGTCGATATTGTCCTTTACCGCAACCGGAATGCCATAGAGAGGAAGCTGCGCCGCATCTTTGGCAGTCAGGGCGTCCGCTTCCGCCACCGCTTGGTTCTCATCGCGCAGGCTAATGAAGATGGCGGGATCGTTATAGTCGCGAATGCGCTGGAAACTGCGCGCGACGGTTTGCGCCGGCGACACCTGCCCGCGCGGTGCGCGGCGACAATCGCAGCAACGGTTTCAGTCACACACGCCGTCCGAGCCGGATCGGCCCGCTGTCGATCCGGCATTGGTACTATTCCGCGGGTGCGGCAAGAGGCATCTCCGGGGTCGAAACGGAAGTAGTGCTGATGCCGAATTTCCCCACCGCGAAGAAGTCCGGCCGCCACGACAGCATAAGCCAGCGCGACACCCGGCGTCACGCCTAATCCGTCACCAAACCCCACCGCCTCGCCATGCATGAAGCCGAAATAAGTCAGCACTGCTCCCGACAGCGCGAACGCCGAAGCCTTCACGAATTCGCGCTCGATCACAAAGACCGCGATCGCCCCGAGTACAAGGCCGGCAAGGATCGAGCCGCCACCCATCACTTCCAGCCCGCGATAGAGAACTCCCTGCTGAGGCAGGCGGCGAAGCGCGGCGGTCTTGACGTCGCCGACCTTGTCGGCGGCAAGACCGCCGACCTTCTGGGCGGCATCGAGTGTCGATCCCAGCATGGTGTCGATCTGAAGCTTGGCCCAGGCCGCAAGGTGGGGCGTCAGGGCCAGCACGATCGCTGGCGCATGCCTGACCGGCGTGGTCTGGAAAGCCTGCGCGCCGATCAGCATGCCGATATAGAGCAGGATCGGCGAGATCGCGACCACTGGCACCAGCGCCAGCAGCACCGAGATGATGCCGAACCAGGACAGCAGCACGACCATGATTCCGGTCGCGGCAGAATAGCCGATCCGGCCGCCCATCGCCTTCCAGCCGGGATGGCCGATATAGACCGCATTGATGAACGGATTTCCCATCAGGCAGCCGATCAGGCTGACGACGCCGTCGGCGGTCAGCACCCGCGTGGTCGGATAGTCGTCGCCAGCGGCCTCCGCGCTTTCGACATTGTCCATCGCCTCGACCAGATCGTAGATGCCGAACGGGATCGCGGTTACCAGAATCACACCGAGGAATTCAAAACCGGAGAATACGTGGCCAACCGCGGGGATCGGTACCGAGAAGCCGAAGCTCGCGAAAGCATCGCCGACGCCCTTGAGGCTCAATCCGCCAAGTTCGAGGCCGAGCAGATTCGAGCCCCACGCGATGATCATGCCGACCGCGATGGCGACGAGGCCAGCGGGAATCCCTTGGGATATTTCACGCCGCCGAACCAGCTGGCCAGGATGATAGCGAAACAGATCAGCCCGATCTGCGGCGTGATGTACATTTCCAACGCCGGCCGCATCGAGATGAATGTCACGGAGACGCCGGCCAGCGTGCCGAGCAGCGCGGCGCGCGGCGTGATTTTTCGGATATACGGCGCGATGAATCCGCCGATCATCAGGATGAAGCTCTGGAAGAACACCCAGACGAGGCCGGCGGACCAGCCCTTCATCGGATCGCCGGTCTTGATCGTGATCGGCAGCATGATCACGAAGGTGACGATGAACATGTGCGGCACGCTGACGCCGGAGGGCAGCGCGCAGACGTCGGTACGGCCAGTCTTTTGCGCCAGCCGATAGGCGAGGAACGCATAGTAGAATGTGGACAGGCACATCATCAGGCCGAGCGCCGGCAGGATGCGGCCGAACACCAGCTGGTCCGGCATCTTCAGCACGAATCGCAGCAGCCCGGTCAGCACCAGCATGTTGACGAGGATATTGGTGCCGAATCCGAAGAACGCGTTCCAGTCGCCCGGCGTCCACAAGATCGGGCTTGAAATCGGAGATTTCCGACAGTTCCCGTGGTACTCGTGCTCATCGTGCCCCTCCCGCTGCTAAGCTGTTCGAAGACTCCGTTGCCATGGCCTGAAGTACCGCCGCAGAGTTGCTGACCCAGCCAAAGATGCCGCCCTGGGCCTTGATCATCTTCAGGCCCATCTCGTGGAATTCAGGGAAATAGGATGCGCAACCATCGGCCAACACGACGCAGCGATAGCCGCGGTCGTTGGCCTCGCGTACCGTGGTGTTGACGCAGACTTCGGTGGTGACGCCGCACACCAGCAGATTCTCGATACCGTACTTTTTCAGGATCTCGCCGAGCGCGGTGGCGTAGAACGCGCCCTTGCCGGGCTTGTCGATCACGATCTCGCTGTCGAGCGGATAGAGCGCGGGAATGATGTCGTGGCCGGCCTCGCCGCGGATCAGAATCCGCCCCATCGGCCCGGGGTCGCCGATGCGCAGGCTCGGTGCGCCGCGTTCGATCTTTGCCGGCGGCGCGTCGGAAAGGTCAGGCAAATGGCCTTCGCGGGTGTGCACGACGAGCATCCTGGCGTTGCGCGCCGCGGCCAGCACTGCCGCGATCGGCTTTACCGCGCGCGCGAGGTGTGAGACGTCGTTGCCGAGGGTTTCGCCGAAGCCGCCGGGCTCCATGAAATCACGCTGCATGTCGATGATGACCAGCGCGGTGGCCGTCCAGTCGAGTTCGATCGGAAAGGGTTCCGCGGCGAGCAGGCTGGTCGGGGCTGGGCCAAGACTTTCCATTGCCGGTTGCGTTCCGGGAGGTGGTAACCCTGCCCGGACCGAAGCAAACGTTGTGCCATTGTGCACAGCGATCGTACGAAACCGCGATGCGAAAATGGCTTCATACTATCAAATGCTTGGACCGCGTTACGGGCCGCTTGCGATGTCGGGGAGAAGCAGCGTCGAATCGGATTTGCTCATCATTTGAGCAAAGCTCTTACCGATATGGCATCGTCTTTGTCCGAGACGGCGTGATCGGGCTGCCCCCCCATTTTGCGATGTCTTTCAATCTTTTGAAATGTGAGGATGTCGCCTTTTGGCGGCACTATTGAGACATGCCGCGCCGATCTGTCGATGTCAGTTCATTAGCGCAGATCGGAAGTGACCTGTGGGCGGTCAGAACGTCTGGGCGAATGACCGCTTCGAGCCGATACTGTTGAAAAATTTGAAAATCGTGAACCTTCAAAACATTTCGCGAATGTCGAATGTTGGTTATCTCAGCCGCTGCAAGGCTCTACAGAACCGATACCGGCGTCGGTGTTCGTCTTTGAGTTAATCGATGTGGTCCCTCACGTCGCCGAGCGTGAGACGCACGAGCGGTCCTAAGAATTTTCAGTCATCAACCAAAAGGACTTTTCAACACAATTCACCACACGCGGGCAGTCTCGTGAGTCTCCCATTTTTGATAGCGGGAATTTCGCCAGCGCACGAAACTGCTTGGGGTCGGACGCCGGATCGTAGATGAGCGGCTCTATCAAGCGATCGAGCACACCTCTTCTGGAATTGATCTCCTCAATTGCCATAAGCGTCGCATTCAGCTGACATTGCTCGATCGCGGAAGTAACCCCCGTCTGGGAGAAGAGCACCCCTACGCGCCATGGAGCACCGGCGTTTTCGCCAAGACTCATAACGTCGACTTAAACCATTGCATGGTGAGATTTGAGCGACCTTACTTCAGATTGCAGGAAACTCAAATTGTGTTGCCCGCCGGCAGTACGATCTAGGAGGCAGCCCAGATTCCCGCGATCGGTCCGTTTAGGTCGGCCAAACCACCGAGGGTGTATACGCCGCCTTCGCTTCCGTTCCCATCGGGCACTTATGCGGACCGATCGCTTAACGGCGTGCGAACACCATCTCAAGAAGGAAATTGATAAGTGGCGCCGGATCATCAAGAAAGGCTTTCGAACAGCACAGCACGATCAGTCATGTCGATGCAGAGACTTTGTTTTACGTCTCGTTGAAGGAATAGGACGGATCCAGAACATCGCAGCACACGATCAATGCGATAAGGACGCGAGGCTGGCACAGCAATTCAGCTGGTTTGCGAATTCAGTTCTTGACGTTCGGGTTTCGCCAACGTCCGCTTCGCGCCGATAGTGTTGAAAAAGTCTTTTTGGGGCGGCGAACAAAATTTTGCCTCTTCGTGGAATCGAGTGGGTGATTTTGGCCTAGTTTCGAGGCTCTGTCTGCTTCGGTCCAATCCTTCTGTTCGATTGGCACCATCCTTCCATCCCGACCTACACAAGCGATTTGCCGGCGCGCGCAGCGGCGGTCAAGGATGGCCCGCCTTCGGGCCACCGCTTCAGCGGCGCGAAGCGTCATTGACGGCTGCGAGCACGACGGCATGATAGAGGGTGTCGGGTAACCGATCCGCCAGGGTCGCTATAGTTCCGGCAACATACAGGTGAGGACTTTGAGGCGGAAGTATTCCTCGTTTCTGAGGCCATAGGCGCGCCGCTGGATAACGCGAAATCTTGTTGTTGAGGCCCTCGACAAAACCGAGAGATACCTTGTTCTCAGGCCGGCAATAGGCAGCGATGCCATCCCAATGGCGCTCGATCATGGCTGCAAACTTCTCATAGGGCTTGAGCCGCTGCCACTTCAGGCTTGAGCGCCAATTCTCGAAGAAGCGCCGCGCCCAAGCTTCGCGCTCATAGTCCCAAAGCTGGCCGAAACTCTCCTTGAGCAGATAGGCGGTGCTGAGCCGCTTGTTGGCGGCGAGCAAGGTCTTCAAGGCCTTCTTGCCGTCGAGCGTGAGGTTTTCCCGCCGCGAGAGCAAAGTGTACTTCTGGCCCTTGATATAGCGTCGGTCGCGGCCCGCAAGCCGCCCATATTCACTCTTGCGGACGGTATCAAGCGCCTCGCCGAGATGACGCATGATGTGGAACTTGTCGAATAAAATCGCGGCTTTCGGCGCATGCGCGGCCGTCGCCACCCGGAACGGCTTCCACATGTCCATCACCGCAAGGCGAATACGCGCGCTCTTCTTCTTACCAAGCCAGGCGTAGAACTGCGCCATGCTGGCTTCCGATCGATCCTCCCCGCCAAACCAGATCGGTCGACGCCGCAGAAGATCGCTGACCACGATCCGATAGGTATGACCCTTGCGGATCGCAATCTCGTCGATCCCGATGACCAGGGGCCCCGGCGTGCCCGCGCGTGCAAGCTGCGCCTTCATGTATTGCATCTCCAGCGACTTGACGGTGTGCCAATCAAGCGCCAATTCCTTCGCAACATCCGAGATCGACGCCTGTCGACAACGGCGGCCGACAAAATATGCAAAGCGCTTGGTGTAGAACGGGTTGTCTGCCAGAAAGTCGAGCCGTTCCTGTTTCACCTTGCCGCAGCTACGGCAATCGATGCGCCGCACCTCCAGCTCAAGCAATATTCGCACGTCCCCACAGGACAGGTCACGCACCTGCCGGATTTTGCGGTCGTACCAACCCATCTGGACGCGGCCACAGCAGCCACACGATGTTTTTTTGAGCGCCGTTTCAAAGTGACTATGCGCACCCTCGGATCGCCAAAGACCCCGCGCACCCGAGGCTCCGCGCGAAACCCCTCAAATGAATACGTATCCCAAAGCCGCCGAAGACGTTTCGATATTCTTGTCATCCAGCTTTTGTGCCAGATTTTAAAACCCCACAGAAATACAAAATATCCCTGAAATAGCTTGCTTTGAGGCCCTTCAGGCCCTCAAACTTGCCCACTCGATTCCACGAAGACCCAAAATTTTTAAGAGCCGCTGGTGCGTTTCGCGCATGCCCACCTGAGGGGTCACATCGTCTCACGTAAAAACGACCTCCGACCTTCGCATCGGCGCAGAAAGGTGTTGCAAAGTTAGAATCGACTTCGAATGCGGTTCGGCGAGATTTTTGACGCCGTTCGATTTTCGACTTTTTCAACAATATCCGCCATGACCGGTCATTCCATAGCCATCCAGTCCGCGAATAAACAGCAGCACAGTATTCCGCTGATCGCCTTAGTACCGATCCCGCAATCGCTGAATTGCAGGGGGTCGCAGTAAACATCGTGAGAGTTGCCGCCGCTTTTATTGCCGTCTCTTGTCTCTTGCGGCCTGCATCGCCCCGAATTCGTGGACCTTTTCAGGCCGGAGCTTACGATAGACTGGCGCCACGCTCCGATCCTCGTCCACCAGCGTCAGGCGGTCGATCTCCATCAAATCCTCCGGCGTAAAGTTGATCTCCATCGCCTTGATGTTCTCGGCGATGTGTTCGGGCTTGTCAGCGCCGGCAATGATCGTTGACATCGCCGGCCGCGACAACAGCCACGCCAGCGACATCTGCGGCAGTGTCCATCCCCTCGCTTCCGCAAACGCCTTGAGATTCTCCTGAACATCCCAGTTCCGTTTGCTGTTCCACGCCGCATAGTTCGGGCTGGCAGCGGCACGGGTGCCGGGGACCGCCGCCGCGTCGCGCTTGTACATGCCGGTCAGCAGCCCGCCGGCCAGCGGAAAATACGAATTCATGCCGATCCCATACTTGACGCAGAACGGCTCCATGCGCTTTTCGATGTCACGATACAGCAGACTGTAGTGATCCTGCGCCGAGATGAATTTTTGCAAATTGCACTTCTCGGCGGTCCACTGCGCCTCGCAGATCTCCCACTCGAAGAAGTTGGCGACACCGAGATATCGAACCTTGCCGACGCGCACCAGATCGTCCAGCGCCCGCAGCGTCTCCTCGATCGGGGTCAGCCGGTCCGGCCAGTGCACCTGATAGAGATCGATGTAGTCCGTCTTGAGTCGCCGCAGACTCGCCTCACAGGCCTTCACAATATGCAGACGGGAGGTTCCGATATCGTTCGGGCCATGGTCCATCCGGTTGCTGAATTTGGTGGCGATGACCGCCTTGTCGCGGCGGCCTACCAGCGCCGCACCAAGCTTTTCTTCGGATACGCCGATGCCATAGCTGTCGGCGGTGTCGAAGTAGTTGATGCCGAGCCCCAGCGCGCTATGCACGACCGCCTCCGCAGCCTTCGCATCGATAAAATCGCCGAAGGAGAAACAGCCAATGCCCATCTCCGATACGGTCAGTCCGGATTTTCCGACCCTGCGATACTTCATCCCCCCGGTATTCCTTATTTCCAACCCAATTGCGGTAACTTGGCCGCTTGCTTGCATTGTTACGGACTTGCCTTCAGCCATAGGGTCCTCTCATTTCTTCTTTTTACTTGTCCTGCCAGACGAACAAACGGGCGCCGAGCGCGAGCAGAAGGCGATCGACGGTAAATCCCATCCCGGCGATCACCAGTATGCCGCACCACATCAGTGCAGGATCGAACGAGCGTTCGGCAAACATGATGAGATAGCCAAGGCCATCATTGGCCGCGATCAGTTCGGAAGCGACGATCAGCAGGAACGCCGTCGATGTCGCGACCCGGAGGCCCGCGAACACGAATGGAAGCGAGGCCGGTATGATGACGTGCCAGATCAGTTGACGATGGCTGGCGCCTTTCGTCAGTGCATTCCAGACGAAAAACTTGTCGACGTTCTTAACGCCAGTGTAGGTGTTGATGACGATCGGAAAGAAACACCCGAGGAAAATCAGCGCGATCTTGGAGGCGTCACCGATTCCGAGAAAAATCATCATCAGCGGAAACAGCGCAAGTTTTGGCGTCGGAAACAGCGCGGAGATCAGCGGGTCGAGAAAGCTTTCGACCGCGCGGACGCGGCCCATGAGGATGCCCGCGGCGATGCCGACGATTGCGGCAAGTGCGAGCCCCGCTCCCGCCCGCATGAAGCTGACCTCGATATGTTCAAGCAGTTCGTGGGTGACGAAGACCTCCCGGTAAAAGGTCCGCGCCACGTCCTCCAGCGGCGGCATGAACATGGGGTCGAGCAGGTTCAGCCGTGAAAGAATTTCCCAGATAAGAAAGATCAGAAACACCGGATAATAACGGGCGATCGCCGTGAACCTGTTCCACGCCGCCTGGCCGGCGGACACCGTCGCGCGCGCCGGGGAATGTACGGTGGCGCCCTGCCCCTCAGGTTCCGTGTGCGGAGATTGATCGGACGCGGTCACTATCGTCATCCGATAGCCTCCATGGTTTCCTGACGAATGGCCGACCAGATATGGTTGCGCAATCGTCCGAAGTCTGGCAACGCGCGCGTCTCCTGCCTCGGACGCGGCAAATCGACCTCGACGACCTCCTTCACCCGTCCGGGAAGCGGCGACATGACGACGATACGATCGGAAAGCAGCACCGCTTCGTCGATGCTGTGGGTGACGAACAGAACGGTCTTGCGGTCCCGCTCCCATAGCTGCAGCAATTGATCCTGCAGAACCTCGCGCGACAACGAATCCAGTGCCCCGAACGGCTCATCCATCAGGAACACGCTTGGACCACACGCCAGCATCTGGGCGATCGCTATGCGCTGCTTCATTCCGCCGGAGAGTTCGCGTGGATAAAAGCCCGCGAATTTGGTCAGCCCGACCATGTCGAGATAATGCGCCACAAGCGTTCGGCGTTCGCTTTGCGGCACCCCGCTCATCTGCGGACCGAAGGCGACATTCTCCTCCACGGTCCGCCAAGGAAAAATACTGGAATTCTGCAGCACCAGGCCACGGTCCGGATCGGGCCCGTCGATCGGCCGGCCATCCACCAGCACCTGCCCGTCGCTGGCCTTCAGCAGGCCAGCAACGATGTAGAGCAAGGTCGATTTGCCGCAGCCGCTAGGCCCGACGATGCTGACGAACTCGCCGCGCCGGGCCTGCAGATCGACCCGATCGAGCGCAAGCAGGTCCGCCCCCCGGCCGGAACGAAAGCGCTGGCTGATCCGCCGCACATCAACGTGGACGCCATTTTCCTCGGTCGCGCCGTTCATTGGCTGGACCCTTTGGCATCGTCCCATGTCATCCCAAGCCTGGTGAACGCCTTGCGAAGGTAGCTGGTATCGATGGCCTGTTCATAGGTCGCCGCCGGCTTGCCGCGAAGCTGGCCGGCATCCACCAGCATCTTGCCGTAAGCCACAACGGTCTGCTTGGGTAGATCGAGCGAATTGAGCAGAACGAGTTCCTTCCCGGCCGAGGCGACGCGCAGCTTGTAAAACGCCTCATTGGTATCGGGGTCGTATTTCAAGGTCTTCGCCGTGATCGCCTTGATCTTGGCGCCATCATTAAGAGCGACGTCGTCCTCGATGAATTTTCGTGTCGTCAGCATTCCCATCAGGAAGCGCACCGCCTCGTCCTCATGGTCTTTCAGCCAGTCCCCCCGGGCAACGATGACTTGCGACATGTCGATCGGAATTTTGGTGATCTGGTCGCTCGCCATCAGGAAAGTGACCGGCACACGCCGGGACGCATGGTAGGCGCCGATCGACGTCATCACCGCGGCGTCCACTTCGTTGTGAGCGAGCGCGCCTTCCATCTGCGGATACGGCATGCTCAGGAATTTCACCGACTTGGGATCGATTCCCGCCTCCTGCAACCGGTCGCACAGCGCGAGATACCAGTTGGATGACAGGCCGAACACGGCGACGCGCTTGCCGACCAGCTCTTTCAGCGATTGAATTCCGGCATCCTTGCGCGCGATCAAATTGACCGAGGACCAGTGGTTGCCGGCTTTGTCGGTGAAAGAATATTCCACCGACGAGATGATCTTGAGCGGCGCGCCGAACGAAATCGCCTGCAGCGTCGGCGCCGGCGCGGTCGCTGCGAGATCGACTTGGCGCGCCACCACCGCTTCGAGTTCCGGCGCATTGTCGTTGAAGCTGGAAGGCTCGAGCTTCAGCCCCTGGGCTTCGAATGTCTTCAGTTCAAAGCCGGCCCAGAAAGTGGTTACGGGCGTTGCCGCCTGCCAGCCGAAGCGCACGGTCTTTTGCGGCGTCGCGGCGTTCTGCGCATGAGCCGGGCTTCCGACCAAGCCGCATATCAAGACAGCCGCCGCCAATTTCTTGCGAAACATGTTTCCCTCCGGTTCGACGATTTCGCCGTTATCATTGTTCCCCGCCTGTTGCCGGCGGTTATTTTCTGGCCGCTCATGTCGAGCCGCCAGCCTGCATGCGCTCGTAAGCCCGCGCATAGGGTTTCACCGCGCTGAGGATCAGGAACAGGATCACCGGCCCGACCATCATGGTAAACCCCGACAGAGCGTATCGCAGCATCGCTTCGTCCTGAAACACCTTGTCGGTGATCAACGCGATCGCGGTCGGGCCGAAACCACCACCCACCACGCTGATCGAGAACAGGTAGAGCGCGCTGATCTGCCCGCGCATCTCGTTGGGCGTGACGATCTGGATCGCGGCGTTCTGGCCCGGTGCCGTCATGCTCCAAGCCGTGAAGCCAAGAAAGCCCAAGAACAATGCCAGCCAAGGGCTCGGCATCAGCGGCATGGCCGCAAGCAGCGGCATCGCGAGTCCGTATGACAGCAGGCACGCTGCGATCAGCGCATCCCTCGGTCGCCGTCGGGTGAGGTATTCCGCGAGCAGTGTGCCGAGATAGAGGCCGAGCGGCGTTGCGATCAAAAGCGCACCGCCAAGCAGCGGACCGACGCGTTCCGGACCCCATCCGTAGGTGCGTTCGAAAAATGCCGGCCTCCACGCCTGCAGCCCGTAGCTTTCGACCGACGCGATCGCAATACTGAGAAACAACGGTACGTAGAACTTCCAGTTCAGGCCGAGAAACCGCAGCACATCGCGCAGCGGCACGGAGCCTGCCGATTTCCGGTCGCGCCGCCCCGGCTCGTTGACGGTCAGCAGCATCACCAGCGCGAGCAGCAGACCCGGCAATCCCGTCACCAGCAGGACCATGTGCCAGTCGCGCACCACTAAGCCTCCGGGCAGAGACAATGGCGGCATGCCGGCAAAGGCCGACAGCAGAAGTCCGCCGACCACCAGCGCGCCAGCCATGCCACCGGTGATGCCGAGTTGAAAGATCGCAAAGGCCCGCGGCAGTTTGTCTTGCGGCACCAGATCCGCGATCATCGACATCGAGCACGGTCCCTTGACCAACTCGGCGGCCCCGACCAGCGCGCGCGCAGCAAACAATTGCCAGAATTGCTGCGCCAGCCCGCACAGCATGGTTGCAAGGCTCCACAGCGTCAGGCCCGTCGTCAAAATCACCTTCCGGCTCCTCGAGTCGGCGAGACGCGACAAGGGAAAGCTAAACAGCACGTAGGCCAGCGAAAAGGTGAGGCCGATCAGAAGACTGATCCCGGTATCGGACAGATGCAAGTCGCGCTTGATCGGTCCGACCAGCAGGTTGACGATCCCGCGGTCGATGTTCGACATCATCGAGACTAGCGAAAGCACCACGACGCTGTACCAGGCGCGCGACGACGCCGGCAACGTCCAGGCTCCTTCAGCGGCCTGATGCGCTACGACTTCGCTCTGCAACGCCAAGACCGTTTCCTTCCCATGCCTTATTGTTGTTTTCACGGGCTGTCCGCAGATAGCGCACCGCTGATATCGCCGCGGTGGCAGCGTCACCGGCGACGGAGGCCAGCATGTTCACTGAGCCGGCGCGAATATCGCCGGCAGCAAACAGTCCCGGCCGCGAGGCGCGCATCATCAGATCGGTCACGATATAGCCGTTGGCGTCGAGCGCAATGATGCCCTGCAGAATGCCCGTTCGCGGCTCCAGCCCGATATAGGCGAATACTGCGCGACAGAGGTTGTGTTCGACTGCAGCGCCGCGGCGAATCGTAACCCCGGTCACCCGCGTATCGCCCTCGATCGAGACGACCTCAGCATCGGCGATGAAGCGGACATTCGACAGCGACGCGAGTTGCGCGACCGCGGCGGGCCGGGCGGACGGATGGGTCCCGCGATGAATCACCGTGACCTCGGAAGCCTGTCCCGCCAGCACCAGCGCTTCGTCGAAGGCCGAAATCCCCGCCACCAATGACGGCCACAGGATGGCCTTTGAACAGTGGACCATCGCACGACGCGCAGTGCGACACGCCCCGGCCGGCGAACTCGGTCTCACCTGGTATTCCCAGTTTGCGCAGCGACGATCCGGCGGCAATGATCACCGCCCGGGCCACGATTTCGTCTCCGGCGCAAATCACGCGATAAGCGCCATCGCCCACCGTAACGGCTGATACGCTGTCGAGCTGGACCGCCGCACCAGCGGCTTCTGCCTGCTGCTGCAGCAGGGGGCCGAGTTCATACCCCGCGATGCCGTCAGGAAATCCGGGAAAATTCCAGACCTTCTCGACCGTGGCAACTTGGCCGCCCGGCGCAAGCTGTTCGACGACAAGCGTGCTCACGCCTTGACCGGCGGCAATCATGGCCGCGGTCAAACCGGCAACGCCGGCACCGATGACGACGACATCTGCGTGTTGCATGATGGGCTACGCCTGACCGCCACGCATCAGCGCCAATCGTCGATCGACACCGTGGCGCGATGCTTCGCGCCCATGATTTGCCAGTAGCCGTTAGTTTCACCCCCGACTACGACGACGTTGATGGCCTCTTCCAGGAACATCGGGATCAGTTCATCCGGCTTGGCCTTCAGCCGGGTCGCCAGCGGTTCCACGCCGAGCGTGGCGTTCGGATAGATATAGTTCTGAACCAGTTGCATGTCCCAATAGCGGCCCGCCGGCATTTGCGCTGTCTCGTGGACGAAGCGGATCAGTTTTTCTTTGGTGTCGAAGCCGCCACGGTCGATGAACTGCCGCGCCGTGATCGGATCCAGCAGCAGCACCGGCGCGGTCACGGCATCGACCGCGACCAGCATGTCACGCACGTGCTCGCGCCAGTAGTCCTTGCGCAAGCCGAGGCCGAAGGTCGTGGAGCGGCAGCCGAAGAATATGCTGACGACGCTGTCATCCACCTTGTAGCCGCGCTGCACATGCAAGGGCTCCCACGGACTGCTCTCCTCGTTTTCGGCGAAGGTAATGCTGTTGTAGGTGTAGGCGTTGCCGAGAGATCCCATGAAAGTATCGCCGGGAACGGAGCCACCCTGCAGGTTCTGCGACAGCAGGCCATAGGCCCGCCCGATCGTCGCGTTCGCGTGATTGTAGGGACCCATGGCGCCGATCCCGCAATTCATGCCGATCTGACGGCGGATCGGGCCGTTGACGACGACCATCGCCGATCCCGAACTCGAGGTGCTGCCGCGCGCCGTCACCTGCGACGCTGCGAGCGCCAAGATTACCGGAAAATACTCCGGCCGAGCACCGGCCATTACTGCATTCACGGCCACTTTTTCCACGGTGTATTCCCACACCCCACGATTAGGCGTCGGTTGCATGCGGCCAACGACCTTGTCCGCGGGTTGGCTGGTGGCGGCCAGCATCGCCGCGACCCGCTCCTCGGTCGGCAACACTATCGGCAGCTTGTCGGTCCAGTTATTGCGCAAGAAGAGGTCGTGCAGCTCAGCTTCGGTCGCAGCTTCGACCAGACGCGGCGTCGATCGTTCGATTTCGGCTGCATGAAGGCCAGCGACATTGCCGGTGAGCGCCTCGATGATTTCGCGCATCACCGGAAGGCCCGTTACGGGGTCGTTGCCTTCGACATAGGCACGTAATTCAGGCGCGCTCTTTCCCATCACCGGTTGCGGCACGAACACACAGGGCGAATCCGGTAGCCCGCCCATTCTCGTTACTGAGCGAACGACCTTGTCGAAAATGCTGGTATGAATCGCCACCGTCGGAATGCCGAACTTGGTTTCCATGGTAATGGCGTGGGTAGACACTGCCGGCGCACAGGTGCTGCAATGGCCGATGCCGATGATCGCGGCATGGCCGTTGGCCTTGATCTCGCTCCACAGTTCCTGATCATCGCGCCCGTAATAGCCGGCCAGCGAGACGAGCTTAACGGTCACGGCGGGCATATGGCTCGCAAACCAGTTGGCCACTTCCTTCAACAATTCGATCGAATCGTCGAAGCGGCTGTCGACCAGATAGATCGTTTTGCCGTCGAGGCTCTCCAGCCGCGGCGCCAGCGACTTCTTCGCCACCTTGGGCGGATAGCCAACGGGGTTGAGGCAGACAATCTTGTTTTCAACGACCTGCGGAGCTGGAACGGCGATATTCATGACACCAAAATCCTTCCCTTTTGGGCGCGATTGGAGGAGCGCTCCTTTTTCGATTGCGGTGGGCTTCGCGGCCCACGCTTGGGCGTGATAATGGCGCGCGACATTTCGTTGTCAATCAGATAATCTTGGATAAGACGATTTGCGAACCCTTGAGCCACGCCGATCGGGCGGGCATAAGCAGCGGCGCCGCGGCAGCCCCGCATTGAGGAATGGAATACGACGTTGAGCACCGTTGAATTCGCGGAAACGGCGACCCGCGACGAGGTCCAGGAGCTGCAGCTCGGCCTGCACGGGCAGCGTATGGGATTTCGGGTGCGGCGGCTGCATCACCTTCTCAGCCAGCGGGTCGAGCAAGCCTTCGCGCCATATGGCCTGCGCCCCGGCTCGCTCACGACGATGGTGTTGATATCGGCGAATCCCGGTTATTCGCAAGTCGAGTTGTCGCGAATCGGCAATCTCGACAAGTCGGCGATCGTGACGATCGTCGATGAGCTGGAAAAGCGCGGCCTGGCGATACGCGGCCGCTCCTTGAGCGATCGGCGCCGTAACTCCCTGTTCCTGACCGCACAGGGTGAAAAGCTGATGAAGGAAATGCACCAGCTCGCGATGGCGACCGAGCAGCCGTTGCGCGACGGATTGTCCGCCGGAGAATACGAGCAACTGTTCGAGCTGCTGGAAAAAGCACGCGCCCTCGTTGCAGCGGCAACCTAGACCGCCTTCCTTTCGAGAGCGGCGAAGGCCAGCGGAAAAAAGCGCCAGGATCTTAAATTTTCAACGAGGCTCGCGACTCGAGCATTCCGATCACATCCCTGTCAGCTGCAAAGAAAATCCGGCACCAGGATTTAGCGGCCAAATCGTCCAGGACTTGTGAATGACCGTCATCGCAATCCAAGCAATCTCGTTTCCACGACGTAAAGCAGCCTCAGTATCTCGTCCACGATTTCCCGGCCTATCCGATCACGTACAATCTCACTCGTGACCGCGAGGTCGCGCGATCCCTTCTCAACGGCGGAAGCGCCCTTCGCCGACAGCACGATCCGCGCGAGCCGGGGATTGCTGATCGAAGGTACCGACCGCAGCAACCCCATCTGCTCTAGATCTTTCAGTATTCGCAGCAAACTCGGCATCAACAAGGTGGATCGGGCCGCGAGCGTGGTCTTGTCGAGGGGTTTCGACTGATCCAGCCACCGAAGCACCCGCCACTGTTACTCGGTGAAGCCATGCGCTCGAAGGATCGGACGCATATGCAGCATGACTGCTTCTCGCGCCCGAAGTAGGCTTACCGGCAGAGCCCTTTCCTGCGGTTGCCCTTCATCCGCTGTTCCAGGCTTGCGCCGCTGTCCTGTTGAGTTCTTGGTTCCGCGCTGGACCGGCTTGGATTGCGACGCAGGGCGGCGTTTGCCTTCTTTCGGAACCGGTTTCACGACGGGGGATGGCACGATTCGTCTTTCCTACTGCGACGCAAGCTCCACAGATCAGCCTTGCCCGATTGCAATTTTTAGAACCAAGTATCTGCATTGCGAGACCGGTTGATATGTTAAGTCGAACTCGCATACAAGAAACTTCGCAAACGCTCGGAAGACAATCCCGGCGCGCAGACGGGAAACGCTGAATGACCTGGCGGTCAGACCTGTTGGCATACGAACATGATCAACCGGATCGGTTTGATCAGGCCGCGGCTGGCTCTGGCAATCTCCCGTCTTTCTGAAACAAGATTGGGGTCGGGAAGCAGGATGGCCGGCGAGATACCCATCGCGGACACCGCGAACGCTCCTGAAGCATCGCGGTTTCGAATCGGCGCGTGGCGCGATGCCGGCGCGATGGTCGTCGTCGTGACGTTGTTGCTGTTCGCGATGGAAGTCGCGAGCCGTTTCGTGCCCGACTACATCATGCCTTCTCCGATAGCGGTGCTGAAGGCCGCCTGGCGGCTCGCCTCGACGGACTACGTCCATGTTCTGGTGACGCTGGGCCGGCTGTTGCTCGCCATGATCTTTTCGATGGTCACCGGAATTTTGCTGGGGCTGATCATGGGGACGTTTTCGTCGGTGAGGCCGTTCATCCGGTCGCTCGTGATCATCGATACCGGCATTCCCGCGCTTTCGTGGATCCTGCTGGCGGTGTTTTGGTTCAAGAACCCGGAAATCCGGATCTTTTTCATCCTCACCCTTATTCTGCTGCCGTTTTACGCTCTGAGCATCTACGACGGCATTCGCGCGCTGCCGAAGGACCAAGTCGATATGATCGAGAGCTTCCGGCCGTCGCGCTGGCAGGTTCTCCGATATCTCGTGGTCCCGCATATCATCCCCTACATCTTGCTGACGACCAAATCCGTAATCGGATATGCCACCCGCATGGTGATCTTCGCTGAGCTAGTCGCGTCGGCGGTCGGGGTGGGATCGCGGATGGGGCTCGCCCAATCCACCTTTCACATCGATGAAGTGATGGCGTGGACGTTCTTTCTCATTGCTCTCAACGTCGTTCTGCAATTGCTGGTGACAGCCGCCGAAAAGCTGTTTCTGAAATGGCGCCCGGAGGCCTCGGTTCGATGAGCGACGTGACCGTGCCAACGATGAGAAGCGTTATCTCGCTCAACGGCGTCTACAAGAGCTTTGGCACCTACCTTGCGGTCGAAAATCTCAGCTTCAACGTCCGCCAAGGCGAAATCGTCACGCTGCTCGGCCGAACTGGCGCCGGCAAGACGACGGTGCTCAATATGATCATGGGAACGATCAAACCCGACCGCGGCAAAATCAGCGTCGCCGGATTCGATCCGTTCAGCCAGTTCAAGCAACTGCGCGGCCATCTTGCGGTAAGCTTCCAGACCGACCGCCTGCTGCCTTGGCGCACGGCGGTGGAGAACGCTGAACTCGGGCTTCTCATCTTGGGACTGCGCAAAGCCGAGGCGCGAGACATTGCGATGTCCTGGCTCGATCGGGTCAACCTCAAAGGCGCAGAAAACAAATATGTGCACGAACTGTCCGGCGGAATGCGGCAGCGTGTCTCGCTGGCGCGTGCGCTGGCGGTCGATCCCGAGCTTGTTTTGCTCGACGAATCCTTCAGCCAGCTCGATCACGTCACGTCGCAAAACCTGCGCCGGGATTTTTGCGACGTTGCCCGGACCTACGACAAGACCTGCCTGATGGTGACGCATCGGATCGAGGACGCCGTCGAGATGGCCGACCGTGTCATCGTGCTCGGCCCGCAAGCGCGCATCATCCTTGAACTGGGCCTCGGCAACCGCGCCAAGAATGCCCAGAAGCAGAACGCGCTACGCCGACAGATCGAGATGGCGCTGGAGTCATCGGGCTCCGGACAATTGCAACAGGAGGAACGGGAGGGATCCGATGGGCAAGCTTACAAGACGTGACGTCGTACTCGGTGGCGCTGCGGGAGCCGCAGCCATCGCGGGCTTGCCGGCGCCGGCCATCCTGCGCGCGCAGGAAACCTTCACCGCGAAATGGGCCACCGCCACGCCGGGTTTTACCGTGGTATTCTATGACTATATCCGGGACAACAAGCTCGATCTGAAATATGGCCTGCAATTTCCGGAGCCGATCCTGAACTCGTCGATCGGAACCCTATTCAACGATTTCGTCGCCGGCTCATACGAACTTATGATTGCGAGCTGGGATCCAATTCTGGTGCGCCAGCAAGCCGGCGTACCCTGCCAGCTCCTCTGTACGCTGATGACCGCCGATATGATCGGGATCGTCGCGACAAAATCAGGTCCCGCTGGCGTCGCCGACCTCAAGGGCAAAACCATCGCAGCGCCCCAACAGTCCGGGGTCTACCGGATGACGCGTGCCTTCCTCAAGGAATTCGACAACGTCGATATCGAAGCGGTGGCCCAGGTCCAGAACGCCGACAATCCGGCGCAGGGTGTTACGCTGGTGATCGCCGACCGAGCCGACGCGGCGGTAGCCTGGGAGCCTATGATCTCTTCCGGAATGGTTCGTCGTCCGGACCTCAACGTCATCTACAATGCGGGTGAGGTTTTCCGGGCGAAGACGTCGCTGGATCTTCCGTATTTCTGCGTCAACGTACGCAAGGAATTGCTCGACCGCTCGCCCGGCATGGCAGCCAAGCTCAATGCCATGTTCGCCGAGTGCGTCGCCGGCATTAATGCCAATTTTGATCAGGTCGCGGACAAATACGCCGCGCGGGCCCTCATCGACGCCAATGTCCTGAAGGCCGCAAAAAAGGCAGGCCGCCTTCGCTTCAAATACGGCGCTGCATCCGATCCGACCACGCAAAAGACGATCACGACCGCGTCCGAAATCCTGGTTCGGCAGGGCGTTTTGACCAAACCGGCGGACGCGGCGTTTTTTGCCAGTTGATCCGGACGGAGCGAAAAGGAAAGACCAATGACGAATGCTTCAGTCGCTTCCGGCGTGCCCGCAACCAGCCCAATGATCCTGCCGCAGCGAGAGGTTCCTGTCGCTTACGAGGCGGATGTGATTGTCGTCGGCGGCGGTCCCGGCGGCTTCGCGGCGGCGTTGCAAGCGTCGCGGATGGGGGCGCGCGTCATCCTGGTTGAGAAATTTGATATGCCCGGTGGCGTCCATACCTCGGGCTTGCAGGGCTCCGCGGATGTCGGCGTCGGCGGTATTCATACTGAATTGATGAACCGCTTTGCCGAGGAAGGCTATATTTACACCGCCACTGAACAATCCCATCCGGGTTGGGCCGGCAATCCGCTGTCCCACTACGAACGCAAGAAGGAACCGGGCAGCGACTTCAAGCGCATGAGCTTTAATCCGGAAGGCGCCGGTTGCGTGATGGCCGACATGCTCAAGGAGGCCGGCGTGGTCGCCCTCTACGGCACGAACTTCGTCGATGCCATAGTCTCCCAGGGCTCCGGAAACAATGCCATCACTGCGATCATCGTCGAAAACGCCAGCGGACGACAGGCGATCGCGGGAAAGATCTTCATCGAAGGGTCGGGGACGAGCGAACTCGTCGCACGATCCGGCGCGCCATTCGTCAGCGGCGGCGGCGGCCAGCCTGCGACCGCCGCCTGGGACGGTGTCAAGCGGCCGATTCCCGGCGGGCTGTTGTGGATCATGGACGGCATCGATTTTCAGAAGGTTCGCGAACACCAGGACTCCGCAAAGGACCCTGTTCTCGAGAAACTGATGGCCGAGGCAGTCGCCGCCGGCGACCTGCCGGCCGGTGTTTATCGTCCGCGGATGAACGGCAAGAACATCTACGGCGAAATGTATATCGGTCATCCAACGCTCGATATGAGCCCGATCAACGCCGACGGCACCTATGTGCTCTGGCAGAACGTGCCATACGAGTGGGCGCTCCACATGGACGAAAATGCGAACGATCACGCCAAGGCCAAGGAAGCGCTGCGAGGATTTATCAATATCGAAGCCAAGTTCCTGAAGAAGTATGTCCCGGGCTTCGAGAACGCCCAAGTCTCCAATGTCGGACGATTCGTCGGCGTGCGCGATGGACGGCATCCGATCGGTGAGCATGTCTTCAATCTGGATGACGTGCACAACAATCGGACCTTTCGCGATGCCGTGACCAAGCCGATGACCAAAATGTTCCATTGGAATGGGTTCCAGAAGCATACGTTCGAGGTTTCCTTCCGGTGCTTCCTGCCCAAGATGATCGACAACATGATCCTGACGGGCGCATCGCTGTCGTTCAACTACGACACTCTTTTCATGGTAATGCGGAATTTTCCATGGTGCACCCAAACCGGCGAAATCGCCGGATTTGCCGCCGCGCGGTGCATCCAGAAGAAGATCAAGCCGAAGGAATTCGAATTCAACACGCCGTATTTCTAAGTAGCAACCGGTTGTCCAAGAGGACGAGTAACATGAAGACTATCTCACGCCGCCGGTTTGGCTACGGCGCCGCAGCGCTCTCCGTCGCAGTTGCGGCGCCCCGAATTCTGCGTGCTGAGCAGCCAATCAAGATGATTGTCGTCGTCCCACCCGGTGCCTCCATGGATTCGATTGTCCGGATTGTCGCTGACAAACTGCCCGTCATTCTGGGGCGAAGCATCGTAGTTGAATATCGAGTTGGAGGCACCGGCCTGGTTGCCGCGTCCTTTATGAAAAGCACGCCGCCCGATGGTACGCACATCATGTTTGCGCCGATTTCGACGGTCGCGTTCTTTCCGTTTCTCTACTCGTCGCTGCCCTATGATCCCGATCGTGACCTTACACCGGTGTGTGAAGGCGCAGTCAGCCCGAATGCTCTGTGCGTCAGTAAGGCGGTTCCAGCATCGAACCTCAGGGAATACATCGAAGCTGTACGCCGAGATCCTGCGTTAGGAAGCATCGGGACATCAAGCCTGGGAAGCGTCGGTGCGTTTCTCATTCATCTGATGCGCAAGACTACCGGCGCGGACCTGCGGCTGGTCGGCTATCGCGGCGGACAACCGCTACTGACCGACCTGATGGGCAACCATATTCCAGCCGGCCAATCCGTGCTGTCCGACTATCTCGAACCGCACCGAAGCGGCCTTGTTAAACTGCTCGGCGTCACCACAGAGAAGCGCTCGGCTCTCGCACCTGACATTCCGACCTTCAAAGAGCAGGGATTCGCGGAGCTTTACGGCCAAACCACGATGGGATTTTTTGTGCGCGGCGGGACGGGTTCGGACATCGTGAACCAATATTCCAAAGCCATCAGCGAAGCCCTCGCCATGCCCGACATAACGAAAAAACTCGCCGATCTCGGTCTTGAGGCGACCGGAAGCTCACCGCGGAGCTTTGCCGACACAATCGCCTCCGAAAGAAAGCGCTGGGAGCCAATCGCGCGCGAGGCGGGAGTGAAGCTGGATTAGCTTGCCTCCATTTTTGAGAAGGCCTCCATTCCATTACCAGTCACCATGCGAACTGATACCGCGGACTGAAGTGAACCACTAAGCGCCCCTCCCCGAGCCTGATTCCAAACTGATAAGCTCTCTACCCATTTCTTATCAATCACGAGGTGTTGTTTGCGTATGAACGGCCGCTTCGCGCCAGAAGTGGCCATCTAGGGCTTCTGCGTCCATCCTCTCGCTTCCGCAAACGCCTTAAGAGGCTCCTGAACTTCCCAGTTCCGTTTGCTGTTCCACGCCGCATAGTTCGGGCTGGCAGCGGCACGGGCGCCGCGGACCGACACCAAACTAAACTCCGCTTATCGTCTTAGTGCGGATCAAGTCATCGATCCTTGCTTGCGAGATCCCTACATCGCGCAGGATTTCAGTTGTGTGCTCTCCCAACAGCGGCGGCGGACGGCGGATTGATCCACTGTTAAAGCATTCGAGCTTCAGGGGGGAAGCGAGCTGCTTAAGCGCTCCAACCGTGGGATGATCGATTGTCTCCACCATTCCTGAACTGACGATATGCGGATCGGCGAACACTTCGGAGATATCATAAACGGGCCCGGCGGGCATGCCGAGGTCACGAAACTCCTTGATCCATTGATCGCGTGGGCGCAACCGCAAACGCTCATCCAATAGACGCTCTAGTTCGGTCCGATTGTCGCGACGAGCGGAGCTGGTGGCGAAACGTTTGTCTTCCAGCAGCCATTGCATCTTCAGATGTTCGCAGAGCTTGGTCCACATCGCCTGCGTCGTCGCCGAAAAATTGAAGACTCCGTCGCTGGCATGAAACAGCCCGTAGGGCGAACTGACCGGATGCTGGTTCCCAGCAACCTCAGGCACTTCTCCTAGGCTGAGATAACGCTGTCCCTGAACCGATAGCAGGCCAACAAGCGATCCCAGGAGAGATGTATCTACCCGCTGACCGCGACCTGTTGTATGTCAAGCAATCAAGGCAGATTGAACACCGATGGCCATCCACATCCCGGCCACGAGATCGCCTATCGGGACGCCGACACGCGTCGGACCGGTTTCGACCTGTCCCGTAATGCTCATAAACCCTGACATGCCTTGTGCGATCTGATCGACGCCAGGCAAACGTCCATAGGGTCCAGTCCGCCCAAAGCCGCTGACGCTGGCATAAACGAGACGCGGGTTGCGCGATGAGAGCGCCTCATAGGACAGGCCCATTTTGTCCATCGTCCCCGGCTTAAAATTTTCGACGATGACATCAACGATATCGGCGATCTCCCTGATCAGATCCAGACCGCCCTCCTTCCGGAAATCGATACCCAAGCTGCGCTTGTTGCGGTTGATGGCCAGGAACGAAACGCTCTCGCCATTATGAAATGGCGGAGCGTTTCGATAGAGATCGCCATTCGGCAACAACTCGACCTTGATGATATCGGCGCCAAGATCGCCCAGGATCGTCGTGCAGAATGGACCGGCGAGAAGCCTGCTGAGGTCCAGCACGCGGATGCCTTCCATCGGGAGCATTTCTTCTTTCTAAGTTTACAACCAGAGGTTGTCACCTCAGGCGGGTAACGTCCTGCCGGCCGTCTCTCGACCCAGCGTGATTCCGGCCGCGAAACTTGGAGTTGCCTGTGGCTACGAAGGTTTGCGGCATTTGGTATCGCTGGTGGGGCCATCGCAGGCCCGGCTCTTAATGTTTACAGGCATGCGCATCCATTCGTCGGAAGCCCTGAAAATGGGGCTTATTGATCGAGTTACTGCCGACTCTGACTTGCACAGTTGCGCCCTTGAACTTGCGCAAACGATCGCCAACAACGCTCCGCTCGCCGTGGCCGCCGCCAAGATCACCATCGCGGAAATCCTGAAGGATGCTTCCGAAAGGGACATGGAAGCGGTCAAACAAATTGGCATCCGCTGCGCGGATAGCGAAGATTTCCGCGAAAGCAGACGCGCATTCATGGAAAAACGAAAGCCAGTATTTCAGTCTCGCTGAAACAGTCGGAGACATTGATCACGGCAGACTAATGGCTTCTAAAATAGAGTACCCCTCAGTCGGCCCCTTAATCGCGGGTTATTGTCAAGCTTTCTGAAGACGTCGGCACTGGGTTGTGAATAAGCGTCCAACAGTGCCCCCTGCACCGCTAGGTAAATCAGAAAGTTAGCGTGCCAATCGGCGTCGCGCCCCCGCGCCGATTAACACTGACATCCCTCTCGAGCCGTTTTTACATGACCAAGACTCTGGGTGGGCCAAAGACCTGGAAACTTTTACCCGGATCGCTGAGGGCGTTGGCGCCTCATTTCATGAGAACCGTATACGAACGATGACCCCGACGACCGATTTCTGTAGCACGCGGATTAATGCCTTAGCTAAGGGCCTCCTCGCCGATCGGCGTAGAGACCCTGCGCCGAGCCACAGTGTGTTTCACGGCAACGAGCGCGCGTCGCGTTGCTCAGGCGAGGTCCAGGGCGTTCTTCAAGGCTTTCGCTATCGCTTCGCGATTTTCAACAATGTAGTCGATAGGGCCGCCGACGCCGATAGCCATCGGCAGGTCTCGTTCGGACATTGCGACGAATGCCGCTACAACTGCTGCTCCCGGCGACGCGGCGTTTGCCGAGAATGCGATGCCGGTGCGACGTATTTCTGCAAGATCCCTTATCAAGGTCCTCAGGTTGACCCGTTCGAGGCGATCCTTGCGCGCATTGATACTGCGCACGGTTGCCGTCACTTGTTGATCGGTCTGTCGGGCCAGCAGCGCCTTACCGACGGCGGTTCGACAAAGCGGACGTATCTGACCGATACGCATTACGAGCTGCACGGGCATCAGCGTCGGTATCACCTGGATATATTGCAGATCGATATCGTTCTGGATGCCCAAAACGACGCTGCCGCCAGTTTGGTCGCGCAGTTCGGTCATTAAGGACGTCAGCTCGGGCCCCGTGAAGTGTTGTTCGCGTAGCCAACTCGATGTCAACGCCAGCCGCAGCGTCGGACGATATGTTCGCTGCTGCACGTCATAGCGCATGTATCTCAGCTCATGGAGGCATTTCATGAGAACCGAAGTGCTCGACTGCGGATAGCCTAATGCCTTCGCGATCTCGCCAATCGTCGCTGAACCGCGGCGTTGCGCGAAGAATTCGAAGACCTCCAGCACGCGCCTGGCCGACTTGATCGCTGTGCTGTCCATTTTGCCACCCCATCCGAGCACTCCATGTCTGCTCGCAGCCGCGTGCTCGGTTTCCTGGACTGATATGTGGTCCGATCACACTCATGATATCTGGCCAGTTATGTGATATACATCTTTACTTCCTGCAACCCACCTGCTTTTTTCCTCCATAAGCTAAAGGGTCGGTGCACAAGTCACCCGCAACCGACTTTCGGGAGGACCAATGCCGGAATTGCCCTTGTCGGGCCTCGTTGTTTTGGAACTGGGCCACAGCATCGCTGCGCCTTACGCCGGGCTGGTGCTCGCGGAGCTTGGCGCTGAGGTCATCAAGGTAGAGCGCGTTGGCGCCGGCGATCCCGTGCGCGATTGGGGACCACCTTATACGGACGGCATCGCAACGGCGTTTCAGACGTACAATCGGAGTAAATCCGGCGTTGAGGTTGACCTCCGCGATCAAGAGCAGCGCGACGCGCTGAAGGATCTCATTGTCGAGCGCGCGGACATCGTCCTTCAAAATCTGAAGGCAGGAGCGGCCGATCGCGCGGGTCTCGGCGGCAAGGCGCTGACCGCGCTCAAGCCGTCTCTGATCTATTGCAACCTGCATGCCTTCGGCGCCGTTGGTCCGTTGAAGGATCGACCCGGTTACGACCCGCTGATGCAGGCATTCGGCGGCTTGATGAGCGTGACCGGCGAGCCCGGCGACAGGCCTCCCGTGCGGATCGGCGTCTCGATCGTCGATATGGGCGCGGGCATGTGGGCGGTCATCGGCATTCTTGCGGCGCTCGCTGAACTCCGACGGAGCGGTCGCGGCACGGTGGTCGACGTATCGCTCTATGAGACCGCGATTGGTTGGATGATGTGGCCGCTCAGCTCGTACATGGCGACTGGGCAGGTTCCGGGCCGTCAAGGTTCCGGGATGGGCACGATCGTGCCCTATCAGGTGTTCGAAACACTTGACTCCACAATCATGATCGCTGCGGGCAATGACAATTTGTTCGCAAAATTCTGCAGCGCGTTAGGACAGCCGGAACTTGCCCGCGACGAGCGCTTTGCGACGAATGGCGGCCGTGTCAAGCATCGCGATGTCTTAGTTCCGCTTCTGGCGGGCGTGCTCGCGACCCGCAGCACTGCGGAGTGGAACGACCTACTCGCACAGGCCGGCGTGCCGGCGGCGCAGCTTCAGGACGCGGCCGGAGTGGCTGCTGATGCACAAACGAAAGCTCTAGACATACTGCAGGCCTACGAAGGCTCCGCCCATAGCAACGTCGCACTTCCGATCAGCTTCAACGGCGTCAGGCCGAAACCCAAGAGCATGGCTCCGAAGCTCGGCGCCGATACGGATCGCATTCTGCGGAGGAAGGGTTCAAAGTCATGACGGTCGACGCGGACGTAGACAGTTCAGACGGGCTCCCGACAGTCGAGATCGGCGAAGACCATATCGCGCTTCGCAATGGCGTGCGGCGCCTGTGTTCCCGCTTCCCCGGTGAATACTGGCGGTCCGTCGAGGAGAAGGCGGGCTATCCCAGCGAGTTCGTCACCGCGCTGACGGAAGCGGGATATCTCGCGGCGCTGATCCCTGAGGAGTACGGCGGCGCCGGCCTCTCGGTGAGGGAGGCCGGCGTGATCCTCGAGGAGATCAATGCGTCGGGTTGCACGGCAAGCCAATGCCACGCGCAGATGTACATCATGGGCACGCTCCTGAGGCATGGCAGCGAGGAACAGAAGCGACGTTATCTGCCGCGTATCGCATCGGGAGAGCTGCGGCTGCAGGCATTTGGCGTAACCGAGCCGACGACCGGCTCAGACACCACGAAGATAAAAACACGGGCAGTGCGCGACGGCGACCACTACGTCATTCACGGTCAGAAGGTCTGGACATCGCGCGCGCTCTACAGCGATCTGATGCTGCTGCTCGTCAGGACCACGCCCGTCGATCAGGTGATAAAGAAGACAGACGGAATTTCCGTCTTGCTGGTCGATCTGCAGGCGAGCAAGGGTAAGGGCATGGAGATCCGGCCGCTCAAGGCCATGATCAATCACAACACGACCGAAATCTTCTACGACGGTCTCCGCGTTCCCGCCGAAAACCTGATCGGGGAAGAGGGCAAAGGGTTCCGCTACATTCTCGACGGCATGAATGCAGAGCGTGTTCTCGTCGGCTCCGAAGCGATCGGCGACGGCCGCTGGATGATCGAGAAGGCGGTCGCTTACGCCAACGCGAGAATCGTGTTCGACCGGCCCATAGGGCAAAATCAGGCCATTCAGTTTCCGATCGCGCGCGCATACGCGTCGTTGCAGGCTGCCGACATGATGGTCCGCAAGGCTGCCGCCCTGTTCGAGGCGCACCGCGAATGCGGCGCCGACGCAAACATGGCGAAACTGCTCGCCGCCGATGCCGCCTGGGAAGCGGCCGAGGCCGCCATGCAGACCTTCGGCGGTTTCGCCTACGCCACCGAATATGACATCGAACGGAAATGGCGTGAAATCCGCGTCGGCCGCACGGCACCGATCTCGGTGAACCTGATCCTGGCCTACATCGGGCAGCATGTCCTCGGCATGCCGCGGTCATATTGAGGCCGCCCGCAATGCCCTCATCTCATCGTCCAGCCTGCGCGCCCGGCCTGACGAAGCGCTTAGCCGCCACGATCGCGGGGTTGCGCGCCAGCGATATTCCAGCGGAAGCATCCGCAACCGTGCGCCGGGGTCTTGTCGATTGCGTCGGCGTCATGATTGCCGGCAGCGGCGAGCCCGTCGTCGGGCGAGTCATGACAGCGCTCGGACCATCCCGGTGCAGCGAGGCGCGCCTCTTGCCGGATGGTCCGAGACGCGCGGCCGGCGACGCAGCGCTCCTCAACGGCATAGCCGCGCATGTGCACGATTACGATGATGTCGCGCTCGACGGTCATCCGAGTGCGGTGCTCGTGCCTGCGCTTCTCGCGGAAGGCGAGGCGACCGGAGCCAAGGGCTCCGATCTCATCCGCGGCTATGTCGCCGGCTATGAGACTTGGGCCGCGCTCTGGAAAGCGAGCCCGGAACCGCTGCATGCGCGCGCATGGCATCCGAGCGGGGTCTTCGGCGCCGTCGCGGCAGCCGCCGCTTGCGCAGCCCTGCGCCGGCTCGACGCGAGTCAGACGACGAACGCCCTCGGGCTCGCCGCAGCTCAGGCGAGCGGTCTGATCGCAAATTTCGGCACGTTGGCAAAATCTTTTCAGGTCGGCCGCGCCGCTGAATCCGGTTTGCTGTCAGCACGCATGGCGATGGCCGGCGTCGACGCGTCGGATGAAGTCTTCGAGCACAAGGCCGGCTTCCTGAGGGCCTTTGCCGGCGGAGACAAATCGGCGGCTGGCGGGTACGGAAATCCCGACTGGGCGATCCTGACCGAGGGGCTCGACATCAAGATCTATCCGGTCTGTTACGCGACCCACCGCCTGATCGACTGTGCGCTTCAAATGAGGCGCGATCACGCAATACCACTCGAGTCGATTGCATCTGTCGAATTGCGTCTGGGAAGCATCCAGTCCGACATCCTTCGCAACCATTGCCCGCGCACGGTGCTGGAAGCCAAGTTCAGCTGCGAGTTCGCGGTGGCCGCGGCGCTGGCTGAAGGGTCGGTAAGGCTTGGGCGGTTGACGGAAGAATTCGTGCTGCGCGGCGACGTCCAGTCTTTGATCGCGCGCACCAGGCGGACGATAGATCCCGAAATCGGCGAGGCGCCCTTCTCTCCCTATGATCAAGTGACGCTCGCACTTACGGACGGTCGGACCTTCCAAAGCCAACCCGTCAGATACGCAGCTGGAAGCCGGCACGCTCATCCGTCGCAGAGCGAGGCCTGGGCCAAGTTCGAAGACGCCGCAGGCGCCCGTTTGCCGGTTGGTGCGGCGCGCAAACTGTTCGACGCCCTATGGTGGCTCGATCCAGAGACGCCGGTTGCAAGTCTTCTCGACGACACAGGGATGAGGACAGCGGCATGAGCGAAACATTCGAAACGCTTGCACTATCGTTCCCAGCCGACGGCGTGCTCCAGATCGCCTTCAATCGGCCCGAAGCCATGAACGCGATCAACACGCAAATGGGGCACGATCTGCTTTCCGTGTTCACATCGCGCGTTCGTGCGGACGATGTCCGCGCGATCGTGTTGACGGGCGTCGGCGACAAGGCCTTTTCCGCTGGGGGTGATCTCAAGGAGCGGAAAGGTATGAGCGATCATGACTGGCTGCGGCAACACGCGCTTTTCGAAGAGGTGAATTTCCGCATTCTCGAATGCCAAAAACCGATCCTTGCCGCAGTCAACGGCGTAGCATTCGGCGGCGGCTGCGAGATCGCGTTGTGCTGCGACTTTATCTATGCGGCGTCGACCGCGCGGTTTGCTCTTACGGAAGTGAGGCTGGGCATCATGCCCGGTGGTGGCGGCACGCAGAATTTACCGCGCGCGGTCGGCATGCGTCGCGCCAAGGAACTGATCCTTTCGGCGCGACCATTTTCGGCTGAGGAGGCCGCAAGCTGGGGCATGGTCAACCGGATCTGCGATCCCGCGGCCTTGCGCGCGACGTCGATCGAGGCCGCAGTCTCAATCGCGGCCAACGCGCCGTTATCGGTTCTGCAGGCGAAGAAATCGATCAATTTCGGGGCGCACACCGACCTTCGGACCGCAATGCAGTTAGAGATCGAGGCCTATAACCGCCTCGTCACGACCGAAGACCGGCACGAGGGCGTTCTCGCTTTCAACGAAAAGAGACCGCCTCGATTTAGGGGGCGCTGAACATCGCCATGAGACGCCTCGCCACCAGATGCCTCCCTGCCCCAGCGATCCGCTCGGTCCGCCATGAATAGCATGATCGCGATGCTGCTCACGCAGGATGGGATCACGAGCGGGGCTATCTACGCCCTTATCGCGCTCGCCCTTCTGATCGTCTTTACGGTTACACGCGTCATTCTCGTGCCTCAGGGCCAGTTCGTTACCTATGGCGCGTTAACCTATGGCCTCATGCAGATCGGGCAGACGCCTGGAACCGCATGGCTGCTGGTGAGCGCCGGCGCTGTCGCCGCGATCCTCGACATTCGCCAGGCCCTCGACGCGCGGCGCTTCAATACGCTTCCTCGCGTCGTCGCGACCTATCTGGTTTTTCCTATTGCGCTGCTTGTCGTCACGCAGGCGATTCCGCCAGATCATTTTAACAAGGCGACGCAAATCGCCCTGACGCTCGCGGTCGTCGTTCCGCTTGGCCCCTTCATGTATCGCATTGTGTTCGAGCCATTGGCGGATTCCCCCGTTTTGATGCTTCTTGTCGTCTCGGTCGCGGTCGACATGGCGCTAAGTGGCATTGGTCTACTGTTATTCGGCTCAGAGGGAACGAGAACCGAGCCGTTGATGGACATTTCGTTGTCTCTTGGCCCGATCGTAATTGGCGGCGCCACGCTCATGGTCGTCGCGATGACCATACTCGCAATGTTCGGATTGTATCTCTTCTTTGAACGAACGATTTACGGCAAGTCGCTTCGCGCGACAGCCTTCAATCGACTTGGTGCCAAGCTGGTGGGCATCAAAGTCCGAAGTGCGGGGCGGCTTGCGTTTCTGCTTGCATCGTTCCTCGGCGCGATGTCGGGAATTCTTGTGTCATCCATCATGACCGTCTACTACGACTTCGGCTTCATGATCGGCCTCAAAGGATTTGTGGCAGCGATCGTGGGAGGGCTGATCAGCTATCCAGCCGCCGTCATGGGAGCTCTGACGATTGGCCTTATCGAGGCTTGGGCGGCTTTCTACGCCAGCACGTTTAAGGAGGCGATCGTGTTTGCCTCTCTAATCCCTGTGCTCGTCGTGCGTTCGCTGCTTGCGTCTGACGTGCCGGACGAGGAAGAGGTGGGGGACGAATGAGGCTCCGTCTCTGGATCGCGGCCGTCGTTGCTCTGGCGCTGTTCCCTGCAGTGGCGCCGGAGTTTTACCTGACCTTGCTCAACGTTATCGGGGTCTCGACCCTCGCCGCGCTCGGACTTGTTCTGCTGACGGGCGTCGCCGGCCTAACCTCCTTCTGTCAAGCCGCCTTCATGGGCATCGCCGCATACATCTCGGCCTACGGCACCACCGTTTTGGAACTTTCGCCGTGGGTCACGCTCATCGTCGGCGTGATGACGACCGGCCTAGTGGCGCTGGTCCTCGGAGCAATCACGCTGCGCCTGTCCGGCCATTACCTGCCGATCTCGACGATTGCGTGGGGCGCGACCATCTTCTTCCTCTTCGCTCGTATTCCCAGCCTTGGCGGGCAGACCGGCCTCACCGGAATACCGCCGATTTCGATCGCCGGCATCGTGCTCGATACCGGACGAAGCTACTACTATCTCATCTGGACATGCGTCGTGATGGCCATGTTGGCAATCACAAGTTTGCTTCGGTCCCGCATGGGGCGCGCCATCAAGGCATTACGCGGTGGTGCTGTCATGGCCTCGAGCTTTGGCATCGACGTGCCTCGGACGCGTATGGTGGTCTTCGTCACCGCGGCGATGCTGGCTGCGGTTGCGGGCTGGCTGTACGTTCACCTTCTACGCTTCATCAACCCAACGCCCTTTGATATCACTGCCGGCATCGAATATCTCTTCATGGCGGTCGTCGGGGGATCCGCTTATGTTTGGGGAGCAGTAGCTGGCGCCGCGGTACTGACTTTGCTTCGCAACGTCCTTCAGGACGTGTTGCCACGAATCCTCGGGCAGGCCGGAAATTTCGATCTCATTGTCTACGGTGTTGTTGTCGTCCTGCTGCTGCAGCGGACACGCCGCGGCATCGTCGGCACGCTGATCGACTATGCGCCGTTTTTGGCAGCGCCAAAACCAATCTTCTCTGCCGCGCCGGTCGAACCTCTTCCCGGGCGAACGATGCCAATTCGAGGCGAGAGGCTGCTGCGGGTGGAGGCCATGTCGAAATGGTTTGGAGGACTGGCCGCCGTTCAAGACATGAGCTTGGAAGTGCGAGCGGGGGAAATTGTTGGTCTGATCGGCGCCAATGGCGCCGGAAAGACCACCATGTTCAATCTAATTACGGGAGCGCTTCCACCGTCGCATGGCGAGATCGAAATTCGCGGCGAGCGTATCAAACGCGCTTCGCCTCGCGACATAGTTCGCGTGGGCGTTGCCCGAACATTCCAGCACGCTCACCTCCTGCCCCGGATGTCAGTTCTGGAAAACACGATGATTGGCGCGCATTTGCGCGGGCGGAAGGGCATGTTGGCCGGCTCGCTGCATCTTGATCGCGACGAAGAGAGCCGGTTAGCCGCCGAAGCAGCCCGGCATCTTCACCGTGTCGGTCTTGGGTCGGAAATGAACCGTCCTGCCGGCAGCCTCGCACTTGGGCAGCAGCGACTGCTCGAGGTTGCGCGGGCGCTTTGCGCCGATCCAATTTTGCTTTTGCTCGACGAACCAGCGGCAGGCCTACGGTATGGCGAGAAGCAGGGCCTTGCGAAATTGCTCGATGAACTCAGAGGCGAGGGTCTGGCTGTGCTTATCGTCGAGCACGACATGGATTTCGTTATGAATTTCGTCGATCGGCTCGTCGTTATGGAGTTCGGGCGCAAGCTCGTCGAGGGTCTACCAGAAGCTGTACAGACTGATCCGCGCGTGCTTGAGGCCTATCTCGGGGGGATCGAGTGAGCACGCTGCTGGAGATCTCCGATCTCGAAGTACGCTATGGCGCCGTCAGTGCGGTGAAGGGCGTCAATCTGACGCTCGCTGCGGGCGAGATCGTCGCAGTCATAGGCCCCAATGGCGCGGGTAAAACGGCCGCTCTCAACGCCATCATGGGGGTGCTGCCGTCCTCAGGATCTATCCGCGTGGACGGCGTCGAGTTCGGAGGCCTTGAGACCGAAGAGCGTGTCGCGCGCGGGCTCAGCCTGGTGTCAGAGCGGCGCGAGTTGTTCGGACAGATGAGCGTGGAAGACAATCTCGTCTTGGGCGGCTACACACATCACCGACCTGGTCGCAGCGATCTTTCAGCAGATCTGTCGGATGTATTCGATCTGTTCCCGCGTCTACTTGAGCGACGGGGGCAACTCGCCAACACGCTGTCTGGAGGCGAGCGGCAGATGCTCGCGATTGGCCGCGCGCTGATGGCCCGGCCGCGCGTGCTGCTGCTGGACGAACCGAGCCTCGGGCTTGCGCCGCGCATCGTGCGCGAGGTTCTTGACATCGTCCTGGGTCTGCGGGAGAGGGGCGTATCAATCCTGCTTGTTGAACAGAACTCCCGCGCAGCCCTGAAAACGGCGGACCGCGGTTACGTCCTGGAAATGGGCAAGATTGTGTTGGAAGGAACAAGCGGAGATCTCGCCGCCGACGCCCGCGTAGCGGAAAGCTATCTTGGTCTCAGCTCCGGAAAAGGGTCGAGACAACGCGCAATCGGGCATGAATAGGAAAACTCACGATCAGGGAGGAACGACATGCGACATCTTTCGACCTTTGCACTAGGCGCGATGCTTGCACTCACGACGGGCGCTCATGCGCAGGTGAAGATTGGAATCACCCTGCCGATTTCAGGCCCGGCCGCGACCCTCGGAATAGGTTCGCGCAATGCGCTCAGCCTTGCGCCGAGCAAGGTCGGGGATGTCGATATTAAGTTCATTGTTCTCGACGATGGAACTGACACGACGCGTGCGGTTGTGAATGTTCGCAAGTTCGTCGATGAAGAACATGTCGACGCGATCATTGGATCAGCGACGGCGCAGGCATGCCTTGCCGAACTAGAGGTCATCGCGGCGGCAAAGACACCGGTCGTCTGCAATTCCGCGACTAAATCTGTCACCGAGCCGGTCGACGACAAGCGTCGCTGGATCTTCAAGACGGCGGCGAACGACGCGATCATGGCGGGCCCGCTCTTCAAGCACATGCACGCGCATGGCGTGAAAACGATCGGGTTCATCGGCTTTGACGATGCTTATGGCGAGGGCTGGCTTAAGGAACTGACCGCGCGCGCCCCCGCAGAGAATATCAATATCGTCGATGTCGAGCGCTATGCCCGTCGCGACGTCGACGTGACCGCGCAAGCGCTGAAACTAGTCTCCGCCAATCCCGACGCGATCCTGGTGGTCGGTTCTGGTTCGCCTGCGACCCTGCCAGTGATTGCGCTGTCCGAGCGCGGCTTCAAGGGCAAGGTCTACCTGTCGTCGGGGGTTGCAAGCATGGATTTTCTGCGTATCGGCGGACGGGCGCTGAACGGCGCAATAGCGGGCGTCGGACCCAATCTGGTCTGGGAGCAATTGCCGGATACAGATCCGACGAAGGCGATTACGGCGCAATTCATGCCGCGCTACGAGGAAAAGTTCGGCAAGGAGAACCGGTCGAATTTCGCCGGACAAGCCTATGACGCCTGGATCATTATTCAGAACGCTATTCCCGCGGCGATGGCCAAGGGAAAGCCCGGCACTGAAGCGTTTCGGGTCGCACTGCGGGATGCGATCGAAGCCACGCACGAGCTTCACGCCAATGCAGGCGTATTCAATTTCTCGCCGGCCGATCATGCCGGTCTCGACGAGAGGGCTGCAGTCGTCGTGCGTATTGACGCCGGCAAGTGGGTTCTCGAGAAGTAGGCAAACGACGATGATTTCGAAGAGCGTCGAGATAGTAGAAGTAGGCCCTCGGGAAGGTTTCCAGTTCGAGGGGATCGGTCGACCGGAGGCCATCGCCTTCGACGACAAGCTCGCGTTGATTGCCGCGCTCGGTGAGACGGGCGTGCGGACAATCCAAATCGTCTCGTTCGTCCACCCCAAGCTAGTGCCCCAGATGGCGGATGGCGAGCGTCTCATTGAAGCGCTCCGGCCCGCGTCGGGCGTCGCCTATACGGGCATCTATCTCAACGATGTCGGATTGAAGCGTGCGGTCGCGAACCCGAAACTCACTTTGGTGCCCGACCTTGTCGTCTCGGCGTCCGAAGCGTTCGCTCTGCGCAATCAGAAGCGCACGCTCGAACAGGACCGCGACGCCGCCCGGAACATGGGCGCGCTCTACCGCGAACTAGGGCTTGCGGTCACAACCGGCAATATCATGGCGGCGTTCGGCTGCAATTACGAAGGGCCGATCGCGCTTTCGCGCGTACTCGAACGGATCGAAACGCTCGTCGAGATCGCTGAGGACACGGGTGGACAAATCGGACTGATTAATCTCGCCGATACGATGGGGTGGGCGGATCCTAACCTGGTCCGACGGACGATCGCCGCGGTGCGCGAGCGTTGGCCGCGGATGCGGATTGGCCTTCACTTGCACGATACACGCGGGCTCGGCGTGGCGAATGTATATGCAGGTCTTCTTGAGGGCGTTGATCGTTTCGAGAGCGCGATCGGGGGGCTCGGTGGCTGTCCTTTCGCAGGCCACGGAGGCGCCGCGGGAAACGTCGCGACGGAGGAGGTCGTCTTCCTGTGCGAGCGTCTCGGCATCGCCACCGGCATCGATCTCAAGCGCCTGCTCGAGGCCGGGCGGCTCGCCGAGCGGGTTGTGGGGCATGCCCTGCCTAGTCGGATCCTTCGCTCCGGAAGCGGGCACGCCTCAAGCGCCGGTTAGCCCTCGGCCGGAGTTGCCCTTCTGCTCACAACAGGAAAATGATCCATGATCACATCGGACAGTTTTCGGCTTGACGGCAGGGTTGCCCTCGTCACCGGCTCCGGGCGCAATATCGGGAGATCGATCGCTGAAAGTTTTGCAGCCCTAGGTGCACAAGTCGTCGTCAACGGGCATTCCGACTTCGAAACGATTGAGGCTGTCGCGACGGGTATCCGCGAAAGAGGCGGCAAGGCGGTTGCGATCAAGGCTGACGTTTCACGGGACGAAGACGCCAAACGACTTGTCGGTGGAGTTGCAGAGGCTTTCGGCGGTCTTGATATTCTCGTTTCGAATGTGGGTATCAGGCGCTATCGACCCTTTTTGGAAATCACGTCCGAGGAATGGGATGAGGTGATCCGCACGAACCTCTCGGCCGCCTTTTACCTGTCACGTCACGCCATCCCGCTCATGCAACCAAAAAAGTGGGGCCGCGTCATCGTCATATCCGGTTTCGACGGATTCTGGGGGCACGTCACGCACCGCGCTCCGAACGTCGCAGCCAAAGCTGGCCTGCACGGCTTGGCGAAAGCGATCGCGCGCGAGTTTGGACCGGATGGGGTCACCGCGAACACCGTGGCGCCAGGCGCGATCGACACCGTTCGCGATTGGTCACAATACGTCCACCAAGCCCGTGACAAGATCCTCGACGAAATCCCCCTAGGCCGCTTCGGGGACATCGATGAAGTCGCGGCTGCGTGCGTGCTGTTGGCGAGTAGCGCCGGAGGCTTTATTTCCGGGCAGGTTATTCACGTTAACGGCGGCCATTATATGATCTGAAATATGATCTCATTCAGTAGCGGAGATTGAAATGCCCCAGGAACTAATGGAAGCGTTTGAAAGCGGAATTGCCACACTCACCATGAACCGGCCGGAAGCGCGCAATGCTTTGACGCGCGAGATGCTGCTCGCGCTCTCCGAAGCCCTGCCGCGCCTGGCCAGCGACCCCACAGTGCGCCTGGTCGTGCTGACCGGAGCCGGCAATGCCTTCTGCTCCGGCGGTGACGTGAAAGGCTTTGCGAAGAACGCCGCCGGCGCGCCGGCTTCGCTGTCGTTCGACCAGAAGGTCACGGATCTGCGCGCGCGCATGGACGTCAGCCGTTGGCTGCATGAAATGCCCAAACCGACCTTGGCCGTGATTTCCTGGCCCGGCAGCAGGTGCCGGGCTCTCGCTGGCGTTGGCCTGCGACATGCGTATTGCCGCAGATGACGCCAAGCTCACGACCGCGTTCTCGAAGGTCGGCTTGTCCGGCGACTTTGGCGGCAGCTATTTCCTGAATCATCTGGTAGGTGCCGCCAAGGCGCGCGAGATGTATTTCACCGGGTGTGTGGTGCGTGGTGACGAAGCTGAGAAGATCGGCTTGGTAAACCGTGCGGTACCGGGCGCGCAACTGGCCGAGGTGGCTCGCGCATGGGCCGCTGAACTGGCCGCCCTCCCCACCATCGCGATTGGTTATATGAAGCGCAATCTCAACACCGGATTGCGTGCCTCGCTGTCGGATGTGCTGGACGCAGAGGCGATTCACATGATCCGCACCTTCGACACCAATGATCACAGGGGTGCTGCAGTGGCGTTTGTTGAAAAGCGCGTGCCGGCCTTCAAGGGGCAATAACCGCACCCGCGACAATCTTCTGAAGCAAGCCACAAATTTCAAAAAGGATGGCATTGCAATGCTTCTCCCAGGGGTGGAACTCAATAACTCCAAGGAGGATTACGCGCCCTATCGCTCGCTACGCATGGCAAAATTCGAAGACACGTCCTGGAAGCTTCTCAAATAGGCATCCACCAACGGGCGCGCGCAATACCGGCGCGATCACTGTCGATCGCGTCGGTCGAACCCGATGACGACGCATACAACTGGACGAGCCGTCCAGGCACCAACCGATCACGCGAGCCCGACATAAACCGGTTATCAGCAACATCGGGCTGCAACTGCGGAAAAGTCGCTCATTATCGATCAACTGGCGGCTTCAATCATTACCTTGCTGGCGCAAAGTTTCGGGATCTCGCGAAACCGCAAGGGTCTTGATTGCATAACATTTGCCGGGGCAAGCCAAATAGTCTAAGTAAATCAACAAGCAGCCGTGGCGGAACTGGTAGAGCCAAGGGACTAAAAATTCTTTGCCCCCTCTGACACTACTGATCTTTTTTGCATAACGACTGGTCCCTGACACGACCGGAACCGATGCAAAACGCCCAATTTGCATAACATATCCATCGCCACCTACGCCGCCTTGCTGCTTGCTCTCGGCGATGACTTTGGCCTCTCGCGCATAGCTCTTCGCCATGCCGCGCGGTGGACCCCTGCTCGATCGACCCATCCCCGTTGGCGACGATGATCCGTCAAGGTATTGCGGGCGGGGACAGAGAATCACGCGAGAGTTGAGGCTATGAAAACCCCGGCGGTCCGGCGACACTTGAAGGGGCCGGCCTCACAATCGTTTCCGATGACCGCACTACACCAGAATATCTCGCCAAATTCGTCCAAAGCGAGATCGCAAAGTGGGCGGTGCCGATCAAGGCCGGCAGCATCAGCCGTCGACTGACGACGCGTATGAGCAAAAAACCATTCAGCTGTCCCAACAAGTAGGCATTCAATAACCGCCAATTATGCGTATGACCAGCCGCTTTGCGCCATGAACAGACATCGCGCCGTTCACTCGATTACCTCATCGGCCAACAATAGGAATTCGCGAGGAATTACCAGCCCCAGATCTTTCGCCGTTTTCAGATTGAAGACGAGCTCTAGCTTTGTCCGCTGCTCCACCGGTAGGTCGGCTGGGTTGGCCCCCTTGAGGATTTTGTCCACATACGTGGCGACGCGTCGGAACGCCCCCATCCTCCACAAACTCCCTCGCGGCGTACATTGCTGGGAGCCGGCTCTTCGCGGCCAACTCCAAAAATGCGTTTGTGCTCGCCATATACGAATTGGGTCGTTGTGGACGTTCACTCGCAGCAGCCTCGCTTCGTCCGTCGCATGTGCCCGGAGTTCAGTTGATTCAGATCAACGTCTCCGCGGCGAAAACCCACGAGAGAATTGGCCTGTGCGTGTTGGCGTTCGGCCACTGCAACCGAACCACTCGATCGGGGCAGCACGACCCCTTGGAGGCACGTTTATGTCGGTCGTTACCACTGCCTGCAATCTGTTGGACCCTGTGGCGCGGATGTCGCTTGCCGCGGCCGCGCCCGAGCGCCTGCAACACCGGCCCGAGGGCGCGACATATCTCGACCTGCGCGGGCTGCCGTTGGAGCCGCTGCCTGACATCGACGAAGAGCGGATCGCCGAACTGTGCCGGGTGGTTCGGGGTCTGATTTTCGCGGCGGTGGACGGCGCGCAGTCGGGGCACCCGGGGGGTTCGTCGTCGAAAACCGAGCAGTTGGTGACCTTGCTGGCCAGCGGAGCGCTGGCCTTCGACGCCTGGCAGCCGAAGCTCGCCGGGCGTGACCGGGTGGTGTGGTCGGCTGGCCACTGTTCGCCGCTGTCGCACGCGTTGGGGGCGGTGGTTTACGAGAGCCTGCGCCGCAAAGGTGTCAAGCTGGCCGGCACCGACGCCGAGGTGGTGGTTTACCCCGAGGATCTGGCCCGCTTTCGCAAGTGGGGTGGGCCGAGCGGGCATGTCGAGTCGACCTATGCGCTGGCCGACACCTCGACCGGCTCATCCGGGCACGGCTTCTCAGCGGCGCTTGGCTTTGCCCTGCTGCACCGCTCCTGCGGGCTGCCGACCAAGGCGTTCACCATTGCCGGCGATGCCGAGACGGAAGAAGGGATGAGCTACGAAGCGCGCAATATGGCGGCCCAGCTGGGGCTGGGCAACCTAGTGGTGACGCTGGACTACAACACATTCGGCATCGACGGGTCGATCTTCGAAGCAATGCCGGCGCCGTACTTGAGCCACTGGCTGTCGCACGGCTGGAACGTGATCGAAGCGGACGGGCATGCCATCCGCGAACTGGCCTATGCGTATCGGCTGGCGGTTGCGGGGTTCGGGGCGGAGCGGCCGACGGTGGTGGTCTGCCACACTATTAAGGGGTTGGGCTACGGCAAGCTGGAAGGCACCGGCGATTCACACGGCACCCCGCTCGCCCACGACGACTATGTTGCGGCGATGCGGGCGCTGGGATTCGCCATTCCCGGCGTCAAGGGCGAGGCCGCGGCGGATCTTGCGGTGGTGGTGGACGGCTTGAGCCGGGCGGACAGCGATTACCTGGCGGATCGATTGGCCGTTGCGGCAGCGAAGATCCCCGCCGAACCGGCGCTCGAATCGCGCATGGCGGCGGCGCTGGCGGGTCGGACGCTGAAAGACTACCGCGCGCTTCGCCGGCCGGCCCAACTGCCGGCCGAACTGGTGTTCGAGGAAGGCAGCCTGGTTCCCACTCGGCGCGCCACGGAGGCGTGGTTCGCCTGGGCGATGCGGCAGACCGCATTCTTCTACGTCGGCGCCGGCGACCTGGCGAAGTCGGTGCTGACCAGCAAGGCCGAGCAGGTCTGGGGCCTCGTCGGGCCGGACAATCCGCTGGGCCGCGGCGTTCGCTTTGGCATTGCCGAACAGAACATGGCGATGATGTCGTGCGCCATGAGCCAGGACACGCTGCCCGGGGGCCATCGACCGATGACGGCGTTCGCCACCTATGGCGTGTTCACCCCCATGATGGCCAACCCGGTGCGCATGACGCTGATCAATAGCGCGGTCAACCCGGACGCCAAGGCGTTCTTCATCATGGTGGCGGCGCACGATGGGCCCGAGACGGGCGAGGACGGGCCGACCCACCACGGACTGTTCTGGATGTCGCTGTTCACCGCCTATCCAGGGATCAAGGTGATGAAGCCGCTCGACGCCAACGAGGCGATCGAGATGCTGTTTCACGCGGCGGAGCTGGGCGAGCCGGTGGTGTTCTCGGTGGTGCGGCCGGGCGTGCCGGTCCTCAAACGCGGCAACGGAATTCCGCCGGCTCGTGAGGCGATCAATGGCGCCTATGTGTTGAAGCCGTTCCGCGCCAGCGGCAAACCGAAGCTGGTGCTTGCCGTGTGCGGCGGCCAGGTGATGGCCAACCTGCTGGAGATCCTGCCCGAACTGGAAGAGCGGCACGACGTCAAGATCATCGCCGTGACCTCGCCGCAACTGTTCGAGGAGCTGCGCAAGACCGACCCGAAGAAGGCCGACGCCATCCTGTCAGCCGACGAGCGGCCGCACGTGGTGGCGCTGCACAACGGCTGGCGCGGCTTCCTCTATCCGTTCCTGCTGCCGGCCGACCACGCCGAGCGGAGCTTCGGCATGGACGACTTCCTGCGCTCGGGCAGCCCGAAGGAAATCTACCGGGCGGCAGGTTTCGACCCCGATGGGCTCCGCGAAAAATTCCGCAAGATGGTTCGATGACCATTCGATTCCGTCGCCGACATAGAATCCGATTCAGCTAAAGACGGCAACAGGGTGATGGCGCTTTGTATTCCGTTGCGCTTCGAGCTGGCGCCCACCGGTCGTGGTCCGTATCCGATATCGCCGGGCGTAAAGAGACCCGCTTTGTCCGATTGCCGGCGTTTTTCGTCGTCGCCATGATAGGTGACATCGGCAATCGCGGTGGCGCGCACGCTGCCAATAACAACGAACCGAGGGTCTTACATTGATACGCTCATTCATTTACGCACGATATTCGACCGATTTACAGAACGAGAATCGGTCGATCACTTCACCAACCTGAATCTTCCGTCCTGAACCTTGATGATGAATGCCGAGCGCTGATCATATCCATTGTGATCCGTCGGGCTCATATTGGCGAGACCATTGTTTAGATAGACATCCTTGGTCTGCTCGATATTGTCGCGCAGAGCCGCTCTGAATTCCGGTGTTCCGGGTTTTCCTGCCTTCAGGGCCGCCGGCAATGCCTTTTGCACCAGTTGCATCGAATCGAACACATGTGCGCCGAAAATCACCGGGGGTTGATTCTGGCTGGCGCGATAGGCATCGACGTAGGCTGACGTGACCCTTCTAAACGGATCGTTGGCATCGAGATCATCCGCGACCGTGTAGGCCTCGCCCGCGAAAACCGTGCCCTCGACATCCTTTCCACCAAGCTTGATGAATTCTTCGGTGGCTACACCATGAGTTTGATAGATCGGTCCCTTGTAGCCACGTTCGCGCAAAGCTTTTTGCGGCAGCACCGCGGGGGTTCCCGCGGATGCGATGAATACCGCATCCGGCTTCGCGGCGAGGGTCTTCAGCACCTGCCCCGTCACACTCGCATCGCTTCGCGCATAGACCTCCTTGCCGGTAATGGTGAGACCGAGCTTCGGCGCAAGTTCCGCCAGCACCTTGTAATAGCCCTCGCCATAGGCATCCGAAACGCCGATGAAGGCGATGGTCTTGGCGCCGTTCTTGACGATGTAACTGAGGATCGCGGTGGCCATGAGGTCGTCGTTGGGCACCACCTTGAACACCCATTTGCGCTTGTCATCCATCGGCGCCACGAGAATGTTCGACGCCGCCATGGTCAGCAACGGTGTTTTGGATTCCGCGGCGATGTCGATCAAGGGCAGTGACACCGGTGTCAGCGACGAGCCGAGCAGCACATCCACCTTTTCTTCGAGCACCAACTTGCGCGCATTCTGCGCCGCCTTGGTGGCATCGGATTTATCGTCAAGCGCGATATAGGTGACCTTTTCGCCGTTGATTTCCTTCGGCAGTGTAGCGACGCTTTTCATTTGCGGCTGGCCCAGGGCGGCGCCGGGACCGGACGCGCTGACGGTGACGCCGATCTTGATTTCGGCGCTCACCGGAGCCAGGCCGAGCAGCAACGTCGTCAGTACCAATCCTATTCGCGAGGCGCTTTTCATCGTTTTTCTCCCCTGTTTCATTTAGTAAGCGTTCTTGCCAAACCCGAGATAGCTTTCAACCAGCCGGGCATCGCCCGAGATTTGCGCCGGCGTTCCCTGCGCGGTAACGCGGCCAAGCTCCATCACGTAGGCATAGTCGGCGATCTTGAGCGCCGACCGCGCGTTCTGCTCGATCAGCAGGATCGATACGCCAGCCTCACGCAGCGCCACCAGGATATTGAACACGTCGCGGATGATGCGCGGCGCAAGACCGAGACTCGGTTCATCGAGCATCAGCAGTTTTGGCCGCGCCATCAGCGCACGGCCCATCGCCAGCATCTGCCGTTCGCCGCCCGACAGCGTCCCTGCGAGTTGCCGGTGGCGCTCGCGCAGGCGCGGGAAGCGCTCCAGCACCGAGGCGAGCGTCTCCGCCCGCTCGGCGCGCGACCGGCGAAAGCCGCCAAGCAGCAGATTATCCATGACCGTCATGTCTGAAAACAGCTCGCGACGTTCGGGAACGAGGCCAATCCCGCGGCCAACGCGTTGCTCCAGCGGATGGGATGAGACCGGCTCGCCCTCAAATGAGATCGCACCTTGGCTCGAAATCAGACCGATCAGCGCGTTCAGCAGCGTTGTCTTGCCGGCACCGTTGGCGCCGATGACGGTGACGAGAGTGCCTTTCGCGACGTCCAGGGAGACGTCATGCACCACCTTCAGGTTGCCGTACGAGATGCAAAGCGAGTCGACAGTCAGCAGCGGCGCCTTCATTCGACACCCCCAAGATAGGCTTCGATGACACGGGGATTGTCACGGACCGACAGTGAATCGCCTTCCGCAATCCGCGTGCCGAAGTCGAGCACGATGATATGATCGGCGAGGCTCATGACGAAGTCCATATCGTGCTCGACAAGGAGCACGCTAATTCCCTCGTTCCGCAGTTCGCGGAGCAGACGCGCAAGCGTCCTTTTCTCTCCGACACGCAGCCCCGCGGCAGGTTCATCCAGCAGCAGCACAAGAGGGTCGAGAGCAAGTGCCCGCGCAATTTCCAGCAGCCTGAGCTGGCCGAGCGACAGCGCTTCAACCGGGGTCAGCGCGACGTCAGCCAGGCCCGCGCGTACCAACTGGCGATGCGCGATCTCGAACAGGACGATCTCTTCCTTTCTGTCGAGTGCAAGCACGGCCGAAGTCATGGAAGCGCTGCCTCTAAGATGCGCACCCAGCATGACATTCTCCACGACGCTCATCTCGGGGATGATTGCGGCATGCTGAAACGATCGGCCAATTCCCATTCGCGCCATCTGCTGTGGCGTATGGATGTCGACCGGCCGGCCCTTGAACAGCACTTCACCGCCACTCGGTTGAAGCACGCCGGTGATGAGGTTGAAGGTGGTGCTCTTGCCGGCGCCATTCGGGCCGATCAGCCCGACGATTCGGCCGGCCGGCACCGCGAAATTGACGTCGTTGACGGCGACGAGACCGACGAAGGCCTTCCGCAGATTGCGGACCTCGATCAGCGGCTCATCCCGCGCCGGCCGCTCCCGCCGCGCCGCCGTAACGACGCCGGACGGCTTGCCAAATTCGCGCGGCGCTTGTGCGCCGAAGATTTTCGTCCATAGGCCATCGCTCGCGGTACGCAGCAGCAGCACCAAGACCGCACCAAACATGATGGTTTCGTAATTTCCGGCGCTACCGATCAGCAGAGGCAGCAGCGATTGCAGCTGATCCCGCAGCACAATCACCAGCGCAGCTCCGAGTACGGCGCCGTAGATCCGGCCCGGACCTCCGATTACCGCCATCAGCAGATATTCGGTGCCGGCCGTGATTCCGAACGGCCCGGGTGACACTGAACGCTGGAAATGCGCATAGAGCCAGCCGGCAAGGCCGGCAAGCATCGCCGCGTAAACGAAGACCCCGAGTTTGACCCTCGCCGGATGGATTCCAAACGCTTCGGCGGCGAGCGAGCTGTCGCGCAGCGCTCTGATAGCCCGACCCATCCGGCCGCGCAGCAGATTGTGTGTTGCGATCAAGGCCAGAACGACCGCGATCCAGACCACGACGAAATAGTCCCTGGCATCAATCAGCGGATGGTTGCCGATGGACAAAGGAGGGATGCCGGACAGGCCGTCATGCGCGCCGAACCATTCGATGTTGCCGAACAGGTAGAAGAAGGAAATGCCCCACGCGATGGTGCCGAGGGGAAGGTAATGTCCCGACAACCGGACCGTGACGGCACCGATCAACAGGGCGCAACCCATGGTGACGAGAATGGCGATCGGCAATGTCAGCCAGGGAGACAGGCCGGCGTGAATGGTCAGCACGGCGCTTGAGTAGGCGCCGAATCCGACAAAAGCCGCCTGTCCGAATGATGTCATGCCACCGACGCCGGTAAGAATGACCAGCCCCAGCGCGACCAGGCTGGCGATGCCGATGTCGTCCAGCAACGCAACCCAGAATTCGGAGACAAGGCCGCTGAAGGGGAGCGCGAGAATGGCAACCGCGGTAACGACTTCGACCTGGCGGCGATATCGCTTCATCAATTGTGTCCCGCGCCCGGCGCGGACATCAGCGAGCGCCACATCAGGACGGGGATGATCAAGCTAAAGACGAGTACCTCCTTGAACGAACTCGCCCAAAACGAGAACAGCGCTTCCGAGAAGCCGACGCCCAGTGCCGCAAGAACGGTGAGGGGATAGCTGATCAGCCCACCGAGAATAGCGGCGACGAATCCCTTGAGCCCGATCAGGAAGCCGCTGTCGTAATAAACCGTCATCAGCGGGCCGATGAGGATGCCGGACACCGCGCCGAGACCGGCGGCAATAGCGAACGACAATTGCCCGGCCAGCGAGGTCGGAATTCCCGACAGCCGGGCACCGACCCGGTTCGAGGCACAGGCACGCAGCGCCTTGCCGAACAGCGACCATTCGAAGAACGCCGCGAAGACGATCAGCAGGACAACGGTGACCATCAGCACCACAACGCTTTGACCGGTAATCAACAAAGATCCCAGCGCGAAGGATTGCGACGATAGCGCAGTCGTGCCAACGCCCTCAGGCCCAAAAAACAGCAACCCAAGACCCATCAGCGAGAAATGCACGCCAAAGCCCGCGATCAGCAGCACAAGCACGCTCGATTTCGCGATTGGATCAAAAGCGATTCGATAGATCATCGGTCCCATCGGCAGGACCAGCAGCAGGGTCAGCGTCCCCGACAGCGCAGGGCCGAGCTTGAGCGGCGCGGCTATCACTGCGATCGTCGCAAGACATGCCGGAAGCACGATGTCCAACATCATGATGCGGAGCAGCTGCTTTCGCGTGATCTCGCGCCGGTACTGGGTGATCTCCGATACTGCTGCCAACACGCCAAGCGCGATCAGGAGCCAGACTGTCCCAGGCAGCCGCCCGTTCTCCAGCGCGGCGACGGTCAGTGTCGCAAACGCAACGAACTCCCCCTGTGGAATCAGGATCACGCGGGTGACGGCGAACACCAGAACGAGTGCGAGCGCCACCAGGGCATAGACCGCCCCGTTGATGATCCCGTCCTGCAGCAGGAACAAGAAAATCGTGGAATTCACGTTGAATATTGCCCTGTGTCGATCGGCGATGCGCGCTCCGACCTTGCAAGCCACACTATCTCGCAAACCACACTATTACGACGCCCCCGGAACGTCTGTCCCTATCACTTGCGACATGATTGACGTGACGGCTTGCGATGCCAGACACGTATTGCATCGCAACATCTTCCCCGAAGCAAGCTTCCGCAGGCGCGGCAAATGCTTTCGGGAGTGCCGTGGCGGTGATAAGGTCCCGGAAAATAAGAGATTTGGAGAGGACGATGAAGGCTTGCGGGGCTTTCGAGGGTGGGGTCGACCAAGAAGTTGCGGGCACTGTTCTCGCCATCGGCCGCCATGCGTTTCCACAGGTGCTGATGAGCACCTTGGGCCGCGTAGCTGAGGTCGGCCACTGCATGGTGTTTTCCTTCGCCGGAGAAGGCTCTGCAAGCTGTCTGCTGAACATCGGCAACATCCGGATCGGCGGCTATCTTGGCGAAGCCTATTCCGGGCATTTTCACCAGTCCGACCCGAACAGGGATGCAATTTTCAGCCAACAGGCCAAGGCTTCGCCGATCGTGCTGCCGACCTTCGCGCGTCGGATGTACAGTAGTGGATATCGGAAGATCTTCTTCGAGGACGCTGATATCGTCGACAAGTTCGCGACAGCGGTCTGGTTTGAAGGTACCTGCTTCTATGTGAATTTCTACAGAATTTCGGCGCAGGGCTGCTTCAAGCGCGCCCAGATCGAGCGGCTTCGACGGATAGCGCCGTCGATTGGCGCGGCGGTCGCCCGCCATTTCGAGACATCGCGGCCCCAGCAACGTCAAAGCGCCCGCCAGGGTCTGCATGAGCTGTTCGCAACCAGCGAAGCCTTCAGCTGCCTGACCGGGCGCGAAAAGGAGGTCTGCCTCCGGATACTGTCGGGTTACAGCTCCGAGGCCATTTCCACCGATCTCGATGTCAGTATTCACAGCACATTGACTTATCGCCGGCGTGCCTACGACAAGCTCGGCATTTCGTCGCAGAACGAACTTTTCGCGATCGTCCTCGGGCTTCTGGTGCAGGGTTCCCAGGCCGAAAATGTGCCTTGCAAGTTGAACTGACGACCTCCGACGATCTGCTACCCCACGGCATGATCAGCACGATGTCGCAAGGGATGGGGACAGACTCTCCAGGACAACCGGCCTAACCTTTCCGCCGAATGCGCAACCACGAACGTGAAAGGGAGCCCGCCGTGAGCACAGCCCCGCGCATCGATGTCGATATAGCTGCGTTCTGGAACGATCCGTACCCGATGTTGGCACGGTTGCGAAAGGATGCCCCGATTGCCTACGTGCCCCAGTTGGGTGCGACGTTGTTTTCCAACCGGGACGACATCTTTGTCTCCGAGAAGCAGATCGATATCTTTAGTTCTCATCAGCCCGAAGGACTGATGAACCGTCTGATGGGCCACAACATGATGCGCAAGGATGGCGACGCACACATGTCCGAGCGCGTGGCGATCTTTCCGACGGTCTCGCCGAAGACCGTCAAGACCCACTGGACCGCGCAATTTCAGGCGCACGCAGACCGCCTCATCGATGCGCTCGGTCCCGCCAATCGGATCGATTTCTGCAAGGAGTTTGCTTTGCCCTTCTCGGCGGAATGCCTGAAGACCATAACCGGCCTGACCAATATGCGCTTCGAGGATATGAACGCGTGGTCGCAGGCGATGATCGACGGCATCGCCAACTACATCGGCAACCCCGCAGTCGAGGCCTGCTGCCATGAGGCAACAGCGGGCATTGATGCTGCGATCGATGACATGATGCCCATCTTGGCCCAAAAGCCGGACCAGAGCCTGCTTGGCGTCACGCTTGCCGCGGGCATGCCGATCGAAAGTATCCGGGCCAATATCAAGCTCGCCATCAGCGGCGGGCAGAACGAGCCGCGCGACGCGATCGCAGGAACCGTCTGGGCACTGCTGACCCATCCTGATCAGCTCGGCATGGCACAAGAAGGAAAGGTGTCGTGGTTTCAGGTGTTCGAAGAATATGCGCGCTGGATTTCACCGATCGGGATGTCGCCGCGCCGGATCGCGAAACCATGGACGATCAGAGGAATTGATTTCGAGCCGAACGACCGTATCTTCTTCATGTTCGGTTCGGCCAATCGGGACGAGCAGTATTTCGATCGCGGCGATGTCTTCGATGTTACCCGCGACACGTCGAAGAGCATCGCGTTCGGAGCCGGACCGCACTTTTGCGCCGGCGCTTGGGCTTCGCGGGCGATGGTCGCTGACGTCGCGCTACCAACAATCTTCCGATCCCTCGAAAATCTGCGGCTTGCTGATGACGAGCCGGTTCGCGTTGGCGGCTGGGCGTTTCGCGGCTTGCTGAACCTTCCTGTCGCTTGGGAGGTGCGGCCCCCGTTCCAAAAACGCGATCCCGGTTCATCGAAAACGGCGGCGGCCTGCGGTGTCACTCGCAATGTATACAATGCTTAGCTCAAGATGCCGCGAGCCAGAAGAGAACCGCTGCAAGTTTGGTTGTTCTTGTCGATTCCACCCAAAAACTGGACTTCGAGAACCGGAAGTTGATCTCGATCAATTTTGACTTACTCCTAACTGTATACATTTTTGGTCTAATTAGCTCAAAAAGGCGTCGGCGATGAAGGCTTTGAGGTATTGGAGCGTCAGGCACGCCGCCGGGCTCGAGAAGCTCTACGGATTCTTCGCCCGCATCGCCCCCTTGCTCGTGCGGGCGGTTGGTTGGGTCGGTGCCGCGCGCTTTGAGCGTTTGTTGCAGCCAGTCGAACGCCGGGCCAAGGCGCTGATGTTTGATTGCCGGATGTGCGGCCAGTGCACGCTGGCGTCGACCGGGATGGCCTGCCCGACCAATTGCGCCAAGCAAATGCGGAACGGTCCTTGCGGCGGCGTCCGCCCTGACGGTACCTGTGAGGTCGATTCTTCCATGCGTTGCGTCTGGATCGAGGCGCTGGAGGGTGAAAAGAACGTCGCAGGATCCGCCCGCGTCGGCGCGACGGTGCTTCCGCCGATCGACCATTCGCGTGCGGGCCGCTCGACGTGGATCCGGATCATCGAGGGTTCAGCGGAAACGCCACGGGCCACGGTCGCGGCACCGCGCGAACGACCAATGCACGCCTTCGAACGGGCCTGCCGCTCGGGCCGGTTCGTTGTGACCGTCGAAATTGCACCGCCCGATTCCGCCGACCCGTCGGCGCTGCTGGCCCGAGCGACCCGCTTTTCCGGTCTTGTCGACGCCATCAACATCACCGACGGGGCGGGCGGCAATTGCCACATGTCGAGCGCCGCAGCGGCGGCCGTGCTGGCGGCCCACGGCCACACGCCGGTGTGCCAGATCGCCTGCCGCGATCGCAACAGGATCGCAGTTCAGGGTGACATTCTCGGCGCGGCAGCACTCGGCGTCCGCAACTTCCTCTGCCTCACCGGAGATGATGTCAGTCAGGGCGATCATCCGCAGGCAAAGCCGGTATTCGATCTGGATGCCGTCAGCTTGCTACGGGTGGCGCAGCGACATGCGCGACAGGGGTGAGTTCGCTTCCGGGCGCAAGATCGACGTCGCGCCAAATCTGTTTCTCGGCGCGACGGCCAATCCTTTCGTGCCGCCCTACGCGGACCGCATCCTCAATCTGGAGAAGAAGATCGAGAGCGGGGCCGATTTCATCCAAACCCAGTTCTGCTTCGACCTGAAACTGCTAGACAGCTTCATGCAGGCGGTGCGTGCGCGCAATCTGCATCAGCGGAGCAGCATTATCGTCGGCGTCGGCACGCTGAACAGCGCAAAAGCGCTGCGCTGGATGTCGCAGCACGTTCCCGGAGTGCACATTCCGCAAGACGTCATCAGGCGCATTGCCGGGGCTGCGGACCAGAGGGCAGAGGGACTGAATATACTGGTCGAGACGATCCGCGCGATCCGCCAGATCGAGGGCGTTGCCGGCATCCATCTCATGGGCCACCGCAACGAAGCAATTCTGGCCGAGGCAATCGTCCGGTCGGGCGTCCACGACGGAGCACCAAGCTCGCAGGGCGTGAGCATAAACAAAGAACAGGGGGAGGAAGGGCAATGAGTGACATGACCGACCAGGAGCGCCAGCTTGTCGAACAACTGGCCGACATGAACGAAGACGACGCGCTGGCACTCGCCAAGAAGATGCTGCTGGAAGATGGCGTCGATCCCCTGCGGGTCCTTGAACTGTGCAGGAACGCGATGGATATCGTCGGCAAACGCTTTGAGCAGGGCGATTACTTCCTGCCCGAACTCGTTTTGGCCGGCGAGATGCTCGACACGATCGGCGCCATTGCCAAGCCGCTGATCAAGAATGCGCCCGGCGAGGAACCGAAAAAACTCGGCAAGATCCTGATCGGCACGGTGCACGGCGACCTGCACGACATCGGCAAAAACATCGTGACCTTCATGCTCGACATCAACGGCTTCGACGTCAAGGACATCGGCATCGATGTTCCCGCCGACAAATTCATCGCCGAAATCAAGACTTACCAGCCCGACGTCGTCGGGCTATCGGGTTTTCTCACGCTTGCCTTTGATTCGATGAAGGAGACGATCGAATCGATAGGCCAGGCGGGCCTTCGTGATCGCCTCAAGATCATGATCGGGGGCGGCCAGATCGACGAGACGGTGCGCGCCTACACCGGCGCCGATGCCTTCGGGGTCAATGCGGTCGAAGCGGTGTCGCTGTGCAAAGGCTGGACGGGAGCAATTCAATGAACGTGGTCGTGGAACAGTCCGGCGGTACGAAGGCTGCTTACGATAAGCGCTGGCAGCGGGTGATGGATTGCGTCGCACTGCGCCAGCCCGATCGTATGCCAGTGACGCTCTTCGGCACGTTCTGGCTCGCGAAATATGCAGGCGTTTCCTACAAGCAGCTTATGTACGACCTCGAAGGGAACCGCGGCCATCGCAGAGCGCGCTGTGCTTGAACTCGATCCCGATACGGTCAGTCCGCTGGTGCTGCAGACGGCGATGGGGCCCACGCTGGACGCAATCGGCTACAAGCAATTGCAATGGCCCGGCCACGGCGTTGGCGACAATCAGCCTTATCAGTATCTCGACCGCGAATATATGAAACCGGAGGAGTACGACGACTTCCTGTTCGATCCGACTGGTTACTACCTGCGCGTCTATCTCCCGCGCATCATGGAAGCCTTCGAGGGGTTTTCCGAATTTCCAAGCATGCCGGGTGGCTTCTATTTCCGCCTGTTCGGTATCATACGGGGGTTTGACAATCCCGCGCTTCAGCAGTCGTGGCAGCACGTCCTCAGAGCCGCAAAGGAAAGCCAGCAGCTCGCCAATCACAATCTGCGATTCATCAATCGCATGGCCGAGCTCGGATATCCGATCAGCAATATTGCCACCAGCGGCGCGCCATTCGACGTGCTCGGCGATTATTTCCGCGGCGCGCGTGGCATTCTGACGGATATGCGGCGTCGCGGCGACAAATTGCTCGAAGCCGCCGATAAGATGCGCATCCTGCTCGTGCGTCAGGTCGTCCCGGCGGCCAAGGCGTCCGGAAATCCAATCGTATTCATCCCGCTGCACTGGGCGCCGGACGCGTTCATGTCGGAACAGCAATTCAAGACCTACTGGTGGCCTTCCTTCCGGCAAATGATGCTCGATCTGATCGCGGAAGATCTGATCCCGATGCCGATGTGGGAATCGGATTGCACCAAGCGGCTCGAAATCATCAAGGACATACCTGCCGGAAAGTGCATCTATTGGTTCGAGCGGGCCGATATGGTCAAAGCATTCGAAACGCTCGGCAACGTTGTCGCGTTGCGCGGTAATGTATCGCCGTCGCTGCTGACCACGGGAAAGCCGGAGCAGGTCGACGCCGCCGTCAAGAATCTCGTCGACAACGTCTACAACAAGGGGGGACGCCTGATTCTCGACGCAGCGTTCGGCTTGCCGGATGAAACGCCGGTCGAGAATGTCCGCGCGATGTTTGCAGCTGCGCGAAAATATGCCGGCTGAACGAGTGGGTTCATGAGCGCCCCCCCGACGATCGACGTCTTGAAGCACGTGGTAGCGGCAGGCGCACCTGCGGCCGCCTCGAAAATCGGGCTGCGCTTTCGCGACGAAGCGATCGATCTCGCGCGAGCGGAGGGTCTCGGAAAAATATCGATCGCATATGCGATCGTTGCGCTCGATGCCCCGGCGTCGGAAGTGCTGTGCGCCGGGGGAGAGTTTTTTCACGCCCCGCGCCTGCTGCCGCCGTCAGGTGAACTCACGGCTCTTGCCTTTGGAGTCTGCACGCTCGGTCCGGCGCTGGAGCGTCGGGTGAGCGCTTTGTTCGCGGAACGGCTGGTCTCGTTGGCGCTGGCGCTGGATTCGCTCGGCAACCAGATCTTGATGGAGGCGACACGCCGCCTTCAGGACCGTATCCTCACGAACGTAGCGAAACGCGGCCTTACCATGGCGGGCGAATTGCGGGCCGGCGATCCGGGCCTGGCGCTCGAAACGCAGCCGGCAGTGCTGCGGCTCGCCGCCGGCGGGCGGATCGGCGTGAAGATGACCGAGACGCTTGCGCTCCATCCGCTGAAGTCGGCATCGGTTGTCTATGGCGTTGGCCATGACCTGCCCCCGGCCATCTGGTCGCGATGCGATGACTGCCGCTGGCGCACCAAATGCCGGCAACACGCGACGCTGTCCCGGTCGGTCTCGCATGCTGCAGGCAGCGCGTGATGTCGAATCCCGGCGCCGGCGCACGGTCCCATACCTTGCGATTTCCCGACATCGACCGCGAAATCTCCGGCCGCGAGAGCGAAACCGTCTTTCAGTCGGCGCGACGCCACGGAGTTCGAATTGTCGGCGCCTGCGGAGGGCGCGGGACGTGTGGCGCCTGCACAATCCGGATCGCGAACGGACGGATTACGACTCTCGATGCCGGCGAGTTGCCCGTGCACGATGGCATCGACGTGAGCGGACGCAAAAAATGGATCCGCGCGTGCTGTGTCCGCCCCCGCAGCGATTGCACGATCGAGATCGCGCCACGCTCACTGGCGCCGATCGTGCGCGCCGACATACAGATGGGCGAGATTTGGGCGGACCTGGGCCCTGACCCCGCGGTCCAGGCCCACGATATCACGGTTCCGGAAGCAACCCTTCAGGACAATGTCAGCGATCTCGAGCGCGTGCGGCGCGTCCTCGGCGACCAGATAGACGCGATCGACATCGCCGCGGCGCGGGAGCTGCCTGGGGTGCTGCGGAGTAACGCATGGTCCGCGCGCATCTTTCGACGGGCCTCAACGATTGTCGCCATCGCGCCGCCTGGCCAGCGGGGTCTGGGTTTGGCAATCGATCTCGGAACAACCAATGTCGCAGGCTTCCTGGTTGATCTCGAAGCCGGCAAGCGGTTGGCGAGCCTTGGCATCGAGAATCCGCAGGTGGCTTGGGGGGCTGACCTGATCAGCCGGATCAATTACGCGACCGGCGGTCGTGATCGTGTCGATGAGCTCCGCAGCGCGGCGGCCGCGGCGATCAATGCGATCGGTCACGATCTTTGCCACGCGGTCGGCGCCCAGACGACCGACATCATGGATCTCGCGGTGTGTGGTAACACGGCGATGCGGCACCTGTTGCTCGGCCTTCCGGTTCGTCAGCTGGGTCGTGCACCGTTTGTGGCGGCGCTGCGCGACGCCACCGACGTCTGTGCGCGAGACCTCGGTCTGGGGGTTGCACCGGGAGCCTCGGTCTGGGTGGCGGCCGATATCGGCGGCTTCGTCGGCTCCGACCACGTCGCGGCCCTGCACGCCACTCGAAACCTCTGGGTGCCCGCCACGACCAGCGTCGTCATGGACATCGGCACCAATACCGAAATCTCTCTGATCCATCGCAGCGAGATTCTCTCCGCGTCCTGTCCCTCCGGTCCCGCGCTCGAAGGCGGACATATCTCCTGCGGTATGCGTGCAGCCGACGGTGCGATCGAGCGGGTTCGTGCAGCCGGCGACCGCCTCGAATTTTCGACCATCGGCGATCGACCGGCCGTGGGAATTTGCGGATCCGGAGTTCTGGACGTGATCGCCGTTTCACGGCATCTCAATCTCCTCGATGACGGCGGGCGGATTGTCGGGCATCATCCAGCCGTTGGCCTCGTCGGGCTCCAGCGCGCGATCCTGTTAGCGCCAGGCGTCCATGTCACGCAATCCGACATTCGCGCGGTGCAGCTGGCGAAAGCAGCGATACGCACCGGCGCCGATTTGCTACTCGAACAAATGGGTATCGAGGAGCAGGCCATCGAACGGTTCGTGCTCGCGGGCGCCTTCGGCAGTTTTGTCGACGTTCCCAGCGCGCTGGAAATCGGCCTGCTACCCCAAATTCCGCGCGATCGTTTCTCGCAGGTTGGCAACGCCGCCGGCGTCGGAATTACACGGATGCTGGCTTCAGTCGGCGAGCGGATGGCCGCGCGGGATCTCGCCGCGCGATGCACTTATGTGGAGCTCAGCACGCGCCCGCAGTTTCAGAAACGCTTCATGCGAAACATCGGCTTTCGAGCCGCCAGGGGAGACAAAGTATCGTGACCCATCCGCACGGATTCGACATCAAGATCATCGGCGAGCGTATCAATCCCGGATTCAAGAGCACGAAAGCGCTGTTCGAGAACGAGGACATTCTCGGCATCCAGGCGCTCGCGGTCAAGCAGGCGGACGCCGGAGCGAGCTGGCTCAACGTCAATGTCGGCGCCCGGGCCCTCACCGATACTGAATTCATGGCCCGGGTTATCCGCGCCATCCAGGCCGTCGTAACCACACCGATATCGTTCGATTTTCCGAGTGCGCAGGTCCAGGAAGTCTGCCTGAAATCCTACGACAGGACGACGTCCAACGGCTCCCTTCCGATCGTCAATTCAATCACCGAACATCGGTGGGACCTGATGGATCTCTACCGGGCGCACGGTCCTTTCAAAGTGGTACTGATGGCTTCAGAGCGCGTCGAAGGCGGAGTTGCGAGAGGCAACAAGACGGCCGACGAGATTTACCAGACGGCGCGGCGCTGCGCGCTCAGGCTACGGGGCGACTATGATATGCCCGCCGACGACGTATTCATCGATATGTCGGTGAGCGCCATGATCGCCGACACGACCGGACTGAACCGCGCGACGCTGGATGCGGTCAGGATGATCGGAGCCGATCCCGATCTGGTGGGAATCCACATGATGGGCGGTTTGTCGAACATCGGCCAGCAGCTGCCGGCGAAGGCGGCCGACGGCTCCGATCTTAAACATGCGCTCGAATGCGCTTTCCTCACGCTCGCGGTACCGCACGGTTTCGACACCGTCCTCGGCACGCCGTGGCGCAACTACCAGCCGCTCGCGAAAGACAATTATGTGCTCACGGCATACCGCAACTTTCTTGAACAGACCGGCAGCAATGCGCTTCGCGCCGTGCGCAAGCTCTACAAGGCCTAGACCATGACAGCCATTCAAGTCCGCGCGCGCAGTTATTTCGACGGCGAGGAATTGCACGTCGGGGCCGACGGACCGTTTTTAATCGCGATCTGCGATGGCAAGATCGATTCAATCACACCGCACGCCGCGAACGCGCCGGCCGATATCGAGGCACCATTCGTCATGCCGGGTCTGGTCGAGGCACATGCTCATCTGTTCCTCGACGGCGGAGAACTCAACCCCGGCAAGCGTAGCGATTATCTGGACGCCGGCTTCCCGGAGATGATGGAGACTGCGCGCGCCAATGTCGCGCGGTTGGAACGCGCCGGCGTTACACTGGTCCGTGACGCCGGCGATCGCTACGGCATCAATCACGCCATTCGCGACGAGTTGCGGCGTGAGCGGGCGGATGTCGTTGTGCGCTCGCCCGGGCTCGGCGTGAAACGCCCCAAGCGATACGGCGGGTTCATGGCGCGCGACGTCGAGTTGGTCGACGACATCGACGCTATCGTTGGCAATATCGCAGCTACCGCCGACGACGTGAAGATCATTCTCACCGGAATCATCGACTTCGCGTCCGGCTCGGTGAAAGGCGCGCCCCAGTTCGACGCAGCGGAGCTTCGCGCCATCATCGCTGCGGCACACGCACGCGGACGCCGCTCATTCGCTCATTGCAGCGGACTGGAGGGCCTGAAGGTCGCGGTTTCGGCCGGCGTCGACTCGATCGAACACGGGTTTTTCATGACGCGCGACATCCTGGGGCACATGGCCGACAAGGGCATCGCCTGGGTGCCGACATTCTCGCCGGTCCACTTTCAGTGGGCGCACCCGGAGATAGCCGGCTGGGATGCCGCCGCGATCGCAAATTTGCGCCGAATCCTCGACTCCCATCTCGAACACGTCGCGATTGCCCACGCGCTCGGCGTCGAACTTGTCGCGGGCTCCGACGCAGGCAGCCCGGGAGTGGTTCACGGCGTGGCGCTGATCGACGAGTTGTTCCATTTTCTCGAGGCTGGAATTCCGATGCGGGATGTCCTGAGATCGGCGACATCACGGCCCCGACGCCTGTGGAATTTGCCTGCGGCGAATATCCGGCCGGGCAATAGGGCAGAATTAGTGACCTTCGATCAGTCGCCGTTTGTCGATCCGGCCGGACTCCGGGAGACGAACGCCTGCATTCAGCATCGCCTGAATAGCCGACATCTCGGGAGCGGCGATCCGGACTCCACGAGGAAGTAACTCAAATGACTGCAGCGGAGTGAGCAAATGAGCGAACGCAACCCGGATCGCGCGGTATCCCAGACGGTGCGGGCCCAGCTTGCGCTGCGCGATCTGATCCTTTCGGGCGGGTTGCGGCCCGGCGAGCGAATCTCGGAACTCGGGGCCGTCGAGACCACCGGCGTATCGCGAACGCCGGTGCGTATGGCGCTGGTCCGGCTTGAGGAAGAAGGGCTTCTCGAAGCCATTCCGTCCGGCGGGTTCATGGTGAAGGCGTTCACCGAGCGTGACATCCTCGAACTCGATCGAGCTGCGCGGGGTGCTCGAAGGACTGGCAGCAAGGCTCGCCGCAGAGCGCGGGGCGGCGACGCGCGATCTTGAGCCGCTGAAAGAATCCCTGGCGGAACTGGACCAACTGGTCGCGCAGCATCGGATCTCGCCGGAAGCGTTCTCGTCCTACATCACGCTGAACGCCCGCTTTCATGCGCTGCTGACGGAATTGTCTCACAGTGTACCATTGATCCGGCAAATCGACCGTGCCTCCGCATTGCCGTTTGCATCTCCCAGCGGCTTCGTGATGGCGCAATCCGTGCTGCCAGAAGCGCATCAGATCCTGGTCATCGCCCAGGATCATCACCGTATTGTGGTTGAAGCCATTGAAAACCGGGAAGGAGCGAGAGCGGAAGCGGTGATGCGCGAGCATGCACGCCTTGCCGCCCGAAACCTGCGGCTGGCGCTGCGCAATCGCACCCATCTTGATCTGTTGCCGGCATTGGCGCTGGTCGGCTCTCCCGTCACAAATTAGATTTTGAAACGGCTCGACTTATTTCTCATCAGTCACGGAAGCTGTTTCCGTATGAACCGCCGCCAAGAGCCGTCATTCCCGAGGTCTAGAATAGAAGTGGTATTCCTAGAGTTTCCGGTTACCAGTCTAGGCCGACGCCGTCCCAATATATGCAGCCAGGACCTTTGGGTCTGTGAGCACGCCTTGCGGCTCGCCCTCTGCGATTGTCCGGCCATAGTCGAGAACGTGAATACGGTCCGCCAAATCGCCGATCATCTGCATATCGTGTTCGATCCAGACGATCGTCATCGTTAGTTCGTGCTTGATGCGCAGAATAAAGCGCGCCAAGTCCTCGCGCTCCTCGCGGTTCAGGCCGGCCGACGGCTCATCCATGAGAATGACCGCCGGCTCCAAGGCCAGAGCGCGGGCGAAACCGACCAGCTTCTGTACGCCGAAGGGAAGGTCGCCGACGGGTACATGCCGGTATCGCTCCAGTTCGACGACGTCGATGATGCGCTCGACCGCTTTGCGATGTGTCACCTCGGCGCGTCGCACACTAGGCAGGAACAGCATTTCGGCGAGCGGATGGGTGGCGATGCGAGCGTGACGGCCGGTCAGCAGGTTTTCCAGCACGCTCATCCCTGCGAAAAGCTCGCCGTGTTGGAATGTGCGCGCGACGCCGAGGCGCGCTATCTCGTGCGGCGAGCGTCCGATGAGATCGATGTCACGAAACCGGATAGCGCCGCTCGCATGATAGATTCCGCTAATGCAGTTGAAGACGCTAGTCTTGCCGGCGCCGTTGGGACCGATTAGCGCTATGAGATCGCCGGGCTCGACCGCGAAGGACACGTCATCCAGCACGGTCAGGCCGCCGAAACGAAGGCTCAAATGCTCGACAGTGAGATCAGCCATACCACCTCCGCGACCGGCGATATTGCTTAACGTCCCGGTAGGAGCGGCGTTCGCCGCCGCTCTGGCCGAGATAGAATTCCTGCACGTCCTGATGACCCTTGAGGCGCGCCCGGTCGCCGTCGAGCACGATGCGACCGTTCTCCATCACATAGGCGTAGTCGGCAATCTCAAGCGCCGTGGCCGCGCTCTGCTCGACCAGCAGGATGGCGATGCCTAGCTCGTTGCGAATAGCGGCTAGGCGCTGGGTCAGTTCGCCGACCACGACCGGTGCCAGGCCGAGCGACAGTTCATCGATCAACAGTAGTTGCGGCCGGCACATCAGCGCGCCAGCGATCGCCAACATCTGCCGTTCGCCGCCCGAGAGCAGCCCTCCGATGCGCGCCCGCAGGTCGGCGAGGCGCGGAAAGAAGTGGAAGACGATCTCCTCCTGCCGCCTGTGTTCCGCAGCACTGGCCGCGCGCGGCACGGGTGCTATCAGGTTCTCGGCTACGGTGAGGTTGGCGAATACCTTCTCCCGCTCCGGGACCAACACCACCCCGCGCCCAGCGATCTCGTGTGGCGGCCGGTTCTCGAGCTGCGCGTTCTGGAAAGCGATACTGCCTTCGGTGACGCGGGCGTCGTCGATGCCGAGAAAGCCGGAAATGGCTCGCAGGGTGGTGGTCTTGCCGGCGCCATTGGTGCCGAGCAGCGCAACAATCTGCTTGTCGGGAACGGCCAGCGTCACGCCCTGCACGGCGGTGATGACACGCTTGTAGACGACCTCGATCTTGTCTACCTGCAACAGCGGGGCGTTCACTTACGAGCCCCCGCAAGCGGCTTCTTCTTGAACGGCCAGAGCAAAAAATAATTCTGCATCCGTCGCCAGATGCTGACCAGCCCGAGCGGCTCCAATATCAAAAACAGTATCATCACCACGCCGAAGGAGGCGTAGTTGACCGCGAAGATATCGCCGGCGAGACTTTTCGCGTTCGGCAACAGTTTGAGCAGGCTTTCGATCACGTAAGGAAAAACGGTAACGAAGGCCGCACCCAACAGCGCGCCGAGCAGCGAACCCATACCGCCGATGATGATCATGGCGACATATTGGATCGATAAGAACAGATCGAACGCCTCGATTGAGACAAAGCCGCGGTAATAGGCGAACAGGCACCCGGCCACGCTGGTCATGGCGGACGAGATAACAAAGGCGAGGAGCTTGTAGGCGGCCACGCCGATGCCGAGCGCTTCGGCCACTGTTTCCTTGGAATGGATGGCGCGCCAAGCGCGGCCGCTGCGGCTGCGAAGGAGGTTGATGCAGATGAGCAGGCTGCCCACGGCGAAGACGAGCAGAATGAAGTACCAGATGCGGCCGTCGTTCAGGGCGATACCGGCGACCCGCGGTTTCTCCACCGTGATGCCTGTCGAGAAGCCGCGCTTGGTCTCGTATTCGCCACCGAGATAGATGACGATGAAGTGCAGTGCCAGGGTGCTGACCGCGAGATAGAGCCCACGCAGCCGCAATGATGGGAGGCCGAAGATCAGGCCGAGGACGATGCCGGTGAGTGCCGAAGCAGGCAACGTCACCCAGAATGGGGCATTGACCTCGCGCGATAGGATACCGGTGGTGAAGGCGCCGGCGGCGATCAGCCCAGCGTGGCCGAGCGATATCTGTCCGGCGTAACCGGTGAGCAGCATGAGCGACAATGCGCCGATGGCGGCGAGTAGCACTTGGCATGCCAAGTCGAGCAGAAAGGGCGAAGCCATGAAAGGCAGGGCGACCAAGGCCAGCGCGAAGATCATAAGGGTCACGCGCTCGCCGCGCGTCTGGATCAGGGCGATCTCGTCGGCGTAGTCGGTCCGGAAATAGCCGCTGGCGCGGGGCAGAGGTCTAAACACGATCGAGCTCCTCGCGCGTGCCGAACAGTCCCCACGGGCGCACGACCAGCATCGCAACCAGCACCAGGAACGGCACCACGTCCGACAAGAGCGGATCGACGTAATAGATGAGCAACACTTCCGCGGCGGCGACGATCAACGCGCCGAAGAGTGCACCGACGAGACTGTCGAGGCCTCCCACCAGCGCGGCGGGGAAGGCCTTCAGCCCGATTACCGGCATGGTAGCGGTCAGCCCCGAATCGAGGGCCATCAGGATGCCTGCCAGCGCGCCGGTGAGCGTCGAAAGGCTCCAGGCCAACGCGTAGATCCCGTGCAGGTTGATGCCGCGCTGGGCCGCGAGCAGCGGGTTCTGCCCGACGGCGCGCATGCGCATGCCCCAACGGCCGAAGCGCAAAAAGCTGAACAGCGCGCCGTAGACGGCAAGATTGGTGCCGACCAAGGCGGCAGACCACAGCGAGATGTACGCGCCGCCCGGCAACATCAACGACGGATTGGACAGCCCCAGCGCCTGCGCCGGATATTGCTGCTGCGTCGACCACACCAGCCCCACCACGCCGCGGATTAGAATGCCGAGTGCGACGGTAGTGAGAATGGCGGCCAGCGCCATCTCGCCGGTCATCTTGCGCATGAGGAAGACATAAACCAGCACCCCGACGACGAGACTCAAGGCAATCGCCGCGATTAGTGCCATCGCGGGGTGGCCGGAGAACAAAGAGGCCGTCGTCAGCACCGCATAGGCGCCGAGCATCATCAACTCGCCGTGCGCTAGATTGAGCACGCGGCTGACGCGGTAGATCAGCACATAGCCACAGGCGATCAACGCGTAAATCGAGGCAAGGACAACAATGTTGACGAAGAGTTGCAAGGCGAAAGATGTCCGCTGGGGTTCAGTCTAGTAGAGCGTCATTCCGGCCCCGGCGCAAAGTGCCGAGCCCGGCCATGGTCCCGGTAGTGGTTCTGCATTCCGAACTCGCGCCCCGGAATGTATGCGCGAGAGATATGCGCCCTCACTTCACGTCATAGGTCTTCCAGTCCTGTGCACGGGCGATCATGTCGCCTTCCCACTTGTAGACCCGGTAATAGAGCTTGGTGCGGAAGTGGTTGTCCTTGGTCCACTCGATCGGGCCGCCACGCAAGCCCTGAGTGTCAACCTTCAGGTTCTCCATCGCCGTGCGTAGCTTTGTTGCGTCGGCTGGCCAGCCGGCGCCTTTCAGCGCGGCCTCGATTACCATGCCAGCGATCCAGCCTTCCGCCATGGTCGCCGCGGAATATTTCGAAGCGGCCTTTTTGGCAGCGTCTTCGATTTCCTTCTGGATCGGCAGGCCTTCCTGGAACAGCGCGTTCGAGTTTACGGTGAAGAACTTGCTGTCTTTCAGCCGCGCCAGCTCGCTTTCGGCTTCAAGGTGGCCCCAGGCGATGTAATCGTCTTGCCAGCCAAGCTTGCGCAGCGCTTCCAGCGTGCGGACCTGCGTCACCCACGGTGCCCACGAGTAGACCCAGTTCGGTCCGGCATCTTTCAGCTTGGTCGCGAAGGATGTGTAGTCGGCGGTCGGCGGCGGGATCACTTCCTTGTCGACCGGCGTCATGCCCATCTTCTTTGACAGTTCTTCGGCATGATCGATCTCGCCGCGCGACAGCGGGATGGCCATTGCGGAGAAACCGATCTTTACCGGCCCTTTCGCCGTCGCCTTTACGAAGTCTAAGGTGGCCTGGCTGTCGTAGTTGGCGGCGAAACCGGTGGTGCAGAACTGCAGCGGGTCGGCCGGAGGATAAACGCTCTGTGGGCATACCGAGCTCGCGAACAGCAGAGGCACGTCCGCTGCCTTGCTCTCGGCGATCACGGGGGCGTAGGTCGACGACAGGCTGGCGTTGAGCAGCAGCACCGCCTTGTCCTGGGTGATCAGCTTCTTGGCGTTGGCAGCGGCCTTTGACGGCTGCGCGCCGTCATCTTCCAAAATGAGCTGGATCTGCTTACCGTTGACGCCGCCGGCGGCATTGACGCGATCAATATAGATGCGCAGCGCATCGACCGCGGGCGCATAAGTGCTTGACGGCGGACCGGTGAGCGCCCCGGTCAAGCCCACCACGTAGGCGTCCTGGGCCATTACCGGCAGAGTCAACGCGCCCGCGGCCAATGCGCCGAGCAAAGTTCTCTTGAGCATGTCGTCCCTTCCTTTCTTCATGTCGTTTTTGAACTCGTTCATTCAGCTTGCCAACGCGTTTCCGGCGTTCGCCGCGATCAGGCGCTCCTCGCTGTCATCGTACATGCTCTCGATCAGCGCCTGAAAGTGCTCGTACAACAGCTTGCGCTTCACCTTTCGCGTCGGCGTGATCGGCTCGCCTTCTTCTTCGGGATCGAGCGCCTTGGGCAGAATGCGGAAAGTCTTGATCTGCTCGACTTCGCGCCAGCTCGCTATTGGCCTTGTCGATCTCGGCCTTGATCAGCTGCTCAACTTCGCGGTGTGCGGTCAGGCTGGTGAACCCCGTGTAACCTACGTCGTTGGCGCGCGCCCAGTCCGCTACGGTGTCGAAATCGATCTCGACGATGGCGCAAAGGTATTTGCGGCCATGACCAAACACGACCGCCTCGGCGATATAGGGGCTGGCCCGCAGCACGTTTTCGATGAAGGAAGGGGAGATGGTCTTGCCACCGGCAGTGACGATGAAGTCGCGGGCGCGATCGATCAATCTTAAGGATCCGTCGCGCCATTCGCCGACGTCGCCGGTATGCAGCCAGCCATCGGGGCCTTTGACCTCGGCCGTAGCAGTGTCGTTGCCCCAATACCCTTCGAACAAGTCGGGGCTTTTCACCAGCACTTCCCCGTCAGCGCCGAGCAGAACCTCGATGCCTTCGACGACCGTCCCGACGCTGCCGGGGCGGGGATAGGGCCCGCGCTGGCCGGCGATGATGCCGCCGGCCTCCTCTGTCTGGCCGTACATCTCGACGACATTGACACCGTACATGTGCCAAAGCGCCATGGTTTGAGCCGGTAGCGAGGCGCCTCCGCTCACCACCAGTTCCAATTGATCGAAGCCAAGCTTGTTGAGGATCGGCCTGAAGACGGCGGCTTGCAAGCCGCGATAGAGTGACCGCTGCGCCGCCGTAACGTTGCCGCTCCAACGGCGTTTGGCGTGCTCGCGCGCGAAGCGCATCGCCAAATCATAGGTGACACGCTTTGCCTTGCTGGAATTGAGTATGCCGACCAGCACATGCGAGGCAAATTTCTGTAAATATCGCGGCACCGTAAACAAGGCCGTCGGCGCTACCTCGAATAAGGTGGCCGCCAGTTCCTCCGGGTCCTCCCCGAAATGCGGCACCAGTTGTGAGATCAGCGGCAATGTGATCGCCACGTCGCGGCCGAGCACGTGGCACATCGGCAGATAGACCACCGTGCGATGCGGCTTTTCACGTAAGGTCGGGTAATGCGTCACCACGGTGTCGGTGGCGGCCAAGTGCTTACCGTGCGTGACCAACGCACCCTTCGGGTGGCCGGTAGTGCCGGATGTGTAGACGATAAAGGCTGGGTCCTCGGGCTTGAGCTCCGCAATCAGTGCTTCCAGCCAACCAATATCGGGTTGCGTTGTCGCTTCCAGCATTGCGCCAAAGCGATAGAGCTTTTCGTGCGCGTAGCCGAACATGCTGGAATCGTCGATCACGACGACAGCGCGCAGATCCGCGAGGTCGGCCGCGATCGGCAGGACGCGGTCTACATATTCCTGGTCTTCAGCGATGAAGATTGAGGCGCCGCCGTCGCGCATCTGATACTCAACCTCCGCCGCCGAAGCGGTCGGATAGATGCCGAAGACGATCGCGCCCAGCGACTGCGCCGCGAGATCGCAGATCATCCATTCTTCGCAAACGTCGCCCATGATGGCGACGCGCTCGCCTTTTTTGATGCCGAGCGTCTGCAAAGCCCGGGCTGCGTGCGCCACCAGCGCCGCGTATTCGGGCCACCGCCGCTCACGATAGATGCCAAAATGCTTAGAGCGGAAGGCCACCGCATCCGGCAGAGTCCGCGCTCGCTCGCACAACAGATGTGGCGCGGTGCTCCGGCGCAGGCCTTCCCGATCGACCGTCATGGAAGCGGTCATTTGGCACTCGTTGTCGCGCGGTTTCCTCTGGCTAAATTCTATAGCTCAATCGAATTACGAGTCCAGCGCAGCGATGCGCTAGTGGCGTCGGGGACGGCGTTTGGCCGCGGGCTTGCCGAGGCCGTCCATAACGAACCGCGCAAACTCCTCGGCGATGTACGAGATTGGCACTTTTTCCTTGCGATACCAATTCGATGCCGCATTGCACATACCGAGAATGGCGAGCGTTGCCATGCGCGGATCGAGATCGGCGCGGAATTCGCCATTGGCCATGCCTTCCCTGATGATATCCTCGAAAATGCGCTCGAGCCCGCGAGACCAGCGGCCGATGCGGCGGCGGCTTTCGGCCGGCAAGTGTTGACGTTCGTTCAGAAACACTTTGACGAAGTCGCGCCGGTCGATGAGCGGCGATAAATGAGAGTTGATCAATAAGATCAGTCGTTCACGCGCGCTGCTTGGTCCGGCAGCAATCGCCTTGCCGGCCTCGAGAAAGCCCTCGACACCCTTCAGACATATCAGTTCGAGCGCTACCTCCTTGGACGAGAAGTAGTAATACAGGCTCGCCTGCCGGATTCCGATCGCATCGGCGATATCTTGAGTGGTTGCGCCGTGGAAGCCGCGCTCGGCGAAGACGCGGGCGGCCGCTTCGACGATCTGAGGCGCGCGGCGACGCTGATTGGCCCCTCGGCGGAGGGAAGAAAGGCTGACGACGGACATCCGGCCGCTCGCTCCTGGGTAGCCACCGGACGGTCTGCCGTCTTGAGCGGGCGCGCCATCCGAGGCCATTGCATTTTGCCATGCAGCTGATCTAAATTCCATCTATTGGTCTATAGAAAAATCCCCAAGGAGGATGCCATGGCCGCGCTGGCAAAAGGCCGCCCGCCGTTCCGCGCCGATCACGTCGGCAGCCTGTTGCGGCCGCCGGCGCTCAAGCAGGCCTTCCGCCGGGTTGCCGCCAAGGAGATCGGCGACGCCGAATTCGCGGAGATCATGGACCAGTGCATCCGCGACGCGGTGGCGTTGCAGGAAGATGTCGGCTTGCAGGTGGTGACCGACGGCGAATTCCGTCGCGGCTCCTATTGGGGTCGCTTCGTCGAGCGCACCGAGGGATTCGAGATCAAGCCGGCCTCATTCAAGTTTCGCAACGACCAAGGCCACGAGGTCGAGTTCACCGCGCCTTATGCCAAGGGCAAAATCGGGCGCAAACGGCCGCTCGCGCTCGACGAATATCAATTCCTGCATGGCGTGACCAAGGTCACGGGCAAGATTACGCTGCCGGCGCCCTCGACTATGCATTTCTACCGCTGCAACGATTTCGCCGATCAGGCGGTCTACAAAAACGTCGATAGGTTTTTCACCGACTTGGCCGCCATCTTCAAACAGGAGATCGCGGAGATTGCTAAGGCAGGTTGCCGCTACATCCAGCTCGACGAGGTCGCGGTGGCGCTGCTATGCGATCCCGGCATCCGCGACGTTATCGCGCAATCTGCTGTGCAACCGGACACGCTCGTCGACCTGTACATTGACAGCATCAATCAGGCCGTAGCCGAGTGCCCCGCGGAGGTCGTGATCGGTGTGCACATGTGCCGCGGCAACTTCAAGGGCCATTATCTCGGCGCCGGAGGCTACGAGTCGGTGGCCGAGCGCTTCTTCGCCAACACCAAGGTAAATCACTTCCTGCTCGAATACGACACGCCGCGCGCCGGCGATTTCGCACCGCTGCGCTTTGTGCCGAAGAACAAGGGCGTCGTTTTGGGTCTGATTAGCTCCAAAACGCCGGTGCTGGAAAGCATGGAGGTGTTGAAACAGCGTACACAGGAAGCGACGCGCTATATCGATCTCGATCGCCTAGCGATCGGTCCACAATGCGGTTTCGCCAGCACTGTCGCTGGCAATCCGCTTACCGAAGCCGACGAACGGGCGAAACTGGCGTTGATCGTCAAAGCGGCCAATGCGATTTGGCGCTGAACTGACTTGGACCGAAGCAGGATTCGAAATTGCGGTTCGGATCTCTTCGCTCATCGTACCGGTGTTAATGATCCCTTCGATGTCCAACAATGCGTTCGGGGTCTATTTCGGCCGTCGTGATCACGAGCTTTCCTGATCCGCCCCGCTGTCCTGGTTCATCGCGCCGCGACTGCGAGCCCGCTATTGAGCGCCCCATGCGCACCGGAGATACCTTGGCTTTCATCGGAAGCTGTCACTGGCAGTGAGACGGCGTTCTCGATCAATGGCGGGAATCCCACAAAGCTGACGCGCTGCACCTGCTTATCAATAGCCTCAATGATAAGATGCTGTTTGTTGGCGAACGACCTCTTCGCGCCAGTACCGGCCGTTCGATACCTGGCCGGACGAAGCAACGACTGGATGAAGAAGACCTGCGCGAAGCGGGAGATGCTGGTGGACCGCCGTGCACCCACAGACAGGTCGAGATGCGACAAGCGTGTCTTCCCGTCGGTCAGGTCGCACCAGTCGCTTCCGCGACCTATCGAGGCTTCATGAAACGGTAGGCGAAGCGATCGGTCTCACCCTTGATCGAGGGATCGAACACCTTTATCGAGTGTGGATCGTCCTTGTTTGCGAGTATGGTGCTTTCCGCGTCCATTAAGAAGCCGGCCGCCTCCACCTCCTCGCGAACGGATGCAGGCTCAATCCGATGCAGCGACTGGGCGTCGCTCGTGCCCGCCCCGACGGCGGCGGCGTGGTCTACGATGACGTAGGACCCGCCGGGCTTCAGCCGCTCGTAGACGGCTCGATTGAATTGTTCCGCCGTTGCGCCCCTGGCCTGGATCAGCGCGGTATGGAGATCGTGGTAGAACAGGTGCAGCCACAAAACGTCCGCTGGTTGTGTGGCGTCCGGCATCGCCACGAGGTCCGCCGAGACGGCTTCGACGTTCTTTCGGCCGGGCTCCTTCGCAAGCGTCCGCATTCGGCCAACCGGGTCGTTCTTGAAATGGGCGACTTCGGCCGGCACGAAGCTGTAGACCCGTCCTTCGGGTCCCACGACGTCGGAGAAGAGCCGGGTCCAATCGCCGTCACCTGGGTAAACGTCGATGACGGTGGCGCTGGCATCCACGCGTGCGAACCGGATCAACTCGGATAGCTTGGATTGGTCGTACATTGGGATCTCCATTTCGTTTTGGAATTCGACGAGCGTGCGGGACGGCGGTCCACGGCTCATTCACCGTCAACCCCGAAAAGCTGCCGCTAGACGGGTGGGCTTAGGCCCAGCGACCGGCCTCCTCAAAACTAAGGCGAGGGTTGCGTGGAAACACGGAAGCCGGATCGCCGTAGCCAATGCTGCAGATAAAGTTCGACCGGATTCGCGTGCCGGCAAAAAAGACCTTATCCACGCCAGCGTTGTCGAAGCCCGACATGGGGCCGCAGTCCAGTCCCAACGCGCGTGCAGCGATGATCAGGTAAGCACCCTGCAGCGTTCCGTTTCGCATTGCCGTCGCCTCGCCCACGCCTGGTGCCGCGAAATACTTCTGCATGACCTCGGCATTATGAGGCAGAAGCTTTGGTAGCTCGCCGGCGAAATCCAAATCGTGGCCGATGATGACCGTGACGGGAGCCTTCAGAATTTTTTGCTTGTGCGGCTCCGCGGCAAGCCCTGCGAGCGTTGCCTTTCCGTCGGCGCTACGCACCCAGACAAACCTGGCGGGGCTGCTGTTCGCGGATGTCGGTCCCCATTTCATGAGATTATAGACTTCGCGTGCCAGAGTGCCCTCAACAGGACGATCAGCCCAACCGTTCGGGGTGCGAGCGGAGCGAAAAATCTGGTCAAGCGACTGACCGTTTAAAGCGGAAGTCATGGATAGAGCCCATTCAGATTAGAGGATATCAGGCGGCACAAATCACCGTCGAACTCGACTACGTCTTTGCGTCGGACTGCGAGGCCCGCGCCAGTGCTTGCGTGTCGATGTATTCCTGGATGCGGGCGACTTTCCCGTCTCGAACGGTTATGTCGAAGACCCACTCGTCCTTGAACGGCCTATTCGTGGCTTTGATTTTTCCCGTTGCGACGCCGACGACCATAACCCGGTCTCCCTGCGCCACGAATTCGGGGGGCTTCGGGTATTGCGTTTCCACCTCTTCGGACGCCTTCCTAAGCACAGCCGCCAACTTCGCGTGCCCTCGGTGCGTGCCTGCCAGCGGCCAGCCTTCGCCCGGAATGATCCACTCGATATCTTCAGCAGCCAACACCAGCAGATCGCGCGCATTGCCGCTGCCCATGGCTGCAAAGAAATTCTTCACAAGCTGGATGCTCTCTTCGGTGCTCATCGTATCTCTCCGTTTTTTGGTCGGCGCGAATTCAGATGGCCGAGAAGCCGCCGTCGACGGACAACTCCACCCCATTCACGAAGCTCGAATCGTCTGAAGCAAGAAACAGCGCTGCTGCCGCAATTTCCTCAGGACGACCCATCTTTCCCCGCGGGATCAGGGATTCGAACATCTGCTTCGCTTCCTCGGTGAGAACCTGGTCCTGCATCGGTGTGGCGATCGGCCCTGGGTGCAGCACGTTCACCCGGATATTCCTGCCCTTGAGTTCGTTGAGCCACCCGCGTGCGAATGCATGCAGCGCCGCCTTGCTCGCCGCATACACGCTGTAACCAGGAAAACCTTTGATCGAAGCAACTGACCCGGTCATGAAGATCGATCCGCCGTCGTTGAACAGCGGCAACGCCTTCTGGACCGTAAATAGCGTGCCGCGCGTATTCAGGCCGAAGGTCGCGTCGAAATGCTGCTCGGTAATCTCGCCCAACGGGACGGCTTCGCCGGTGCCAGCGCTGGCGTACAGGATGTCGATCCTGCCCTTTTCCCGCTTGACCGTGTCGAACAGACGGTCGAGGTCGTCGAGATTGGCCGCGTCGCCGCGCACGCCGGTCACATTCCGGCCGATCAGCTTGACGGCCTGGTCCAGCCCTTCCTGTTTCCGGCCCGTAATGAAAACATAGGCGCCTTCTTCAACGAACCGCTGGGCGCTCGCCAGCGCCATGCCGCTCGACCCACCCGTAATGACTGCAACCTTACCTTCAAGCTTTCCCATGACTGCTTCCTTCCAAGGCTTCCGCCTCTGATCGTTTGGGGACGCCCCCGAGAACCTCGACATAGGTCCGCCTGGGTCAGGCGTTGAGTGCGGAAAAGCGCACATCGGTGGTGCGAAAACGATCCGGGCTCGTCGCTGCAAGCTATGATTTCAGCCAATACTGCTATACGATCCGCTAGATACGGGCTTTTAGAACGCGCACCGTGTGGTGCTGGATTGCACCATGATCGACTGGGATGACGTTCGCTACTTTCTCGCCGTCGCGCGCGGCGGCTCCGTGCGGGCTGCCGCCAAAAGCCTTGGAGTGAACCACGCGACCGTGCTGCGACGCATCGCCCAGCTTGAGGAACGCCTCGGGGCGCTCATGTTCGAAAAGCTGCCTGCGGGCTACCGCCTTACGGCCGCGGGCGAGGAGGTCCTCGAACTCGCAAAGCAGATGGAAGCGTCGTCGCTCAAACTGGAGACGCGAGTCTTGGGACGGGATCAGGGCGTACGCGGGCTCCTACGGGTGACGCTGGCGCCTCCCCTCGCGACACACCTACTCATGCCGGACCTCGCCGATTTCGCGCGCCTGCATCCGGACATCGAGATGGAAATCCTGTCGTTTGGCGAGCTTGCAAATCTGACCAACCGGGAGGCCGACGTCGCGATCCGCGTCGTCTACGACCGCAAGACCCTGCCGCTCAATCTTCACGGCCTGAAAGGACCTGAGGTGTTCGGCGGCGCCTACATGTCCCGCGATCGATTGGCCGCATGGCGTGCGGGCGCGCCTGATCCCATCCGGTGGATCGTCATCAGCAGTCATGGAATCCCGGATTGGGCCAGCAAGGGTGAGGTTCGCGCCCTGGGGGTTCCGTTCAGGACCACTGACGCCGAGACGCAGTTGGTTGCTGTACGGCAAGGTCTCGGGGTCACGACACTGCCGTGCTTCATCGGAGATGCGGACCCCCTGCTCGTGAGGGTGCCTTGCACCGATCTGCACATGTACGGAACGCTCTGGCTTCTCACCCAGGGGGAGACACGCAAGACGAAGCGCGTGCGGCTCTTCACGGAGTTCGTATCCCGCAGACTCGACGCGTACGCTCCGCTTCTCGCTGGGCTATGCGTCCTTTAATTAAATTAGACAGCCGTCAGGCCGCCGTCGACCGCCAGGTCGATGCCGGCGACGTAGCTGCTTTGGTCAGAGGCGAGGAAAAGGGCTGCGGAAGCGATCTCTTCGGGACGCGCCAGGCGCGCCAGAGGCGTCATCGCCGTGATCTGCTTTCTGGCTTCGGCGGCGCCTTCCTTGGACGGGAACTGCTCGTCGAACATCGGCGTGTCGACCGGGCCCGGGCTCAGCACGTTGGTCCTGATCTTCCGATCCTTGAGTTCGTTGGTCCACGTCCGGGCGAACGACCGGAGCGCTGCCTTGGTGGCGCTGTAGGTGCTGCGGCCCGGAAAGCCTTTGTTCTTCCCGGCGGAGGCCACGAGGATGATGGAGGCTCCATCATTCAAGTGGGGAAGCGCCTTTTGAACGGTGAAATAAGTGCCGCGGGCGTTGGTGTTGAAGGTCTTGTCGAAATGCTCGGCCGTCGCGCCGGTGGTCATCGTTTTTTCGACGAAGGCCGCGCTCGCAAAAATCACGTCGATCTTGCCTTTCGTCGCGACGGTCTCATAGAGGCGGTCGAGGTCATCGAGCTTTGAGACGTCGGTCTTTACGCCGGTGACATTCGAGCCGATCTCCGCGACGGCCTTGTCGAGCTCGGCCTGCCGGCGACCGGCGATGAACACATAGGCGCCCTCTTCAACGAACCTCTTGGCGGTCGCGAGGCCGATGCCGCTGCTGCCTCCTGTGATGACGGCGATCTTGTTTTTCAACAGAGACATTTTGCTTCTTTCCGGAACTGTCAATGTTCGAGCCCGGCGGCACTACCGTTGTGAGCATCGGCGGGCCCCGTATCGCGGCTTTGGCGCAGTTCCTCCTTTAGTTGTCCCACCTCCTGTTCCAAGCGTTCGATGCGATCGAGTGCGTAGTCAACGCTGCTGTAATCCATCGCTTCTAGAGCCGTTTTTTCGTTATCTGGGTCACGTTCCGTAACCGGCGTGGCGAATGTAGTTGGTACATTCCACGGGTGCAAACGTGTTCAGCGTTTTTTGATGAGCCTGGTTAGCGCCGGGACCGTACGTGCGGCGCCTTTGCGCAGAGAGGCCTTGAACTTGGCAAATACCTGCTCGATCGGATTGAAGTCGGGCGAGTATGCCGGCGTGTAGCGTAACTTGGCGCCGGCGGCCTCGATCGCTGTCGCCACACCGTCGATCTTGTGCGTGCGCAGGTTATCCATGAATACGGTATCGCCTTTGCGCAGCGTCGGGGCGAGCACTTGCTCGACATAGGCGATAAATGACGGACCATCCATCGCGCCATCGATGACGCAGGGCGCAGTCAATCCATCGTGCCTGAGGGCCGCGACGAACGTCAGCGTCTTCCAGTGACCATGCGGGACGGATGCGACCAGTCGTTCGCCGCGAGGTGCTCGGCCATGCTGGCGTACCATCTTCGTGGTGACCGCGGTTTCGTCGAGGAATACCACGCGCTTTACATTGAACGAAGGCTGGTCGGCCTTCAATGCCGCGCGTGCTGCGACAACGTCAGGCCGATCCTGCTCGGCTGCGTGCAGAGTTTTTTTTGAAGGTGATTGCGTGACGGTCGTAGAAGCGCCAGATCGAGGTGGTACCAATTTTGAGCTTTGGCGCACGGCAAGCCGCGCGCGGATTTCCTCAAGGGTCAGGTCGGGTTCGGCCGCCACGAGATCGAGCAACCACTGCCGGTGGGCTTCCAGCGGCGAGCGGCAGTGACCCGTTCCGGGCTTCGCCGTGACGCTCCCCGTCCTGGACCACTGGTCCGCCCAGCGGATCGCAGACGATGCCCCCGACCTCCAACTGCCGCGCGGCTTCACGCGCGCTCTCACCGTTCTCCACCAGCGCCACCACGCGCATCCGCAGGTCCGTCGAATATCCCCTTGCCATCGCGCCTCCAGCCGTTGCCAAGGGCACATTCGAATTCTGATTTGCTGGCGTAAGGGAATCCCCCAAGCTAAAATCGATTTAAGTCAAACGGGTATAACGGCTCTTATCCAGGCGAAGACGGCCGCGAGCGCGCGACGAAGTTTCCCCTGCTCTGGGACCAGATGGTTCGCCGTATCTGTCATCGGAATTGGCTCCTCAGATTAAATTTCGATGCATTTCGCGTACTGCTTTCAGAGTTGCGACCAACCGCCGTCGACCGGAAGTTCGGCGCCGGTCGTGAAGGTCGCGTCGAACGCGAGGAAGAGGACGGCCTTGGCGATTTCCTCCGACGTCCCGAAGCGCTTCATGGGAACCATGCCGCGTCATCTGCTCCCTAATCTGGGCCCGCCTTTATCGGGAAACGCTTTGTCGATGATCGGCGTGTCGATGGGACCGGGCGACACCGCGTTGACGCGAATCTCCCGAGGAAGAAGCTCGGCGGCGAGCACCCGAGCGAAGGATCGCAGCGCAGCCTTGGCGGCTCCGTATGTGGCGTTGGCCGGGCATTCCCTTGACGTTGGCGATCGAGGTCGTGAGGACGACAGAGCCTCCCCGGTTGATCAGCGGCGCGAGCTTCTGCACCGCGAAAAACGGTCCCTTGGCGTTCAGGTTGAACATCTCGTCGTAGACGGCCTCGGTCACGCTCTCGAGAGGCGCTGCGAATGCTGAACCCGGCGTTGACGAAAAGCAGGTCGATGGTGTCGAACTCGGTCTTCACCCGAGAGGCGAGGGCGTCGATGTCCGTCAACGAACGCGCGTCGCTCGAAACCACGATAGCGTCCTGTCCCAAGCTCTTGCTGCGCCGATTCCAGGCCGGCCTGCGAGCGACCCGTCACCAGAACGCGCGCGCCCCCATCGAGGAGCATCTTCGCCGTCGCGAGCCCCATGCCGCTGGTGCCGCCGATGATCACCGCCCTTTTTATCTTCGTACCGTTCCATGCGTATCTCCTTGCGACGTCTGGGTCGCCTAGCTGATTTTGAATTGTCTTGGTTATGCATAATGGCCGCGTATGGACTATGTTCAAACGCGGAGGCCCGACGCAATCGCCTGCTGATTTTGGTCACCGCGACAATTTCGCTGCGACCGGCGCTCCTTCAGGACACCGCGCTCAAGGATGCTGGGTGAGACAAGTCGACGCCGGAGACCTTGACGACGGCCTGCCACGCGGCTTCCTGGTTGGCGCGATCGTAGAGGTGTGGCTGGCGCTGCACCTCAATTGGGCCTGAGAACTTCCCTTGAGCCGAGGCGAAGAATTGCCCTGAGACGTCGGTTCCGAACTCCGACGCCTGGAGGTACCGACGGGCCGCGGTCTCCGGCGTCTGATTCATGCCGGGAATGAGGTTCACGATTGGGATAAACAGATACTTCAACACCGGGCCAGCGTTTCGCACCACCTTGGTGGCGGTCGCCCCACCGGGCGAGACAGCGTACACGGCCATGCCGGAGGGTAGCCGGCGCGCCAGCGCCGCGACCCACCAAGCGATAATGAGCTTCGCGTCGGCATACGTATTGTTGGGCACGTACTTCACGTTCGGCCCGTTGCGAATCAGGGCTTCGATAGCGGCGGTTCGGTCTCCCCGGAAGTATTTGGCCGCGAAGGCTGGCACATCGGTGTACTGAACATCGGCACGCCCCCACGGGCAGGTTCCGCGCCGGCGATAACAATCCGCGCGTTGGGGCTCAGCAGGTTGGCGCGAAGCAAGCCGACAACCAGTTGATGATGGCCGATCAGCGGAGCCTGAGCCGCCTCGATCCCCGCCGCGGTAAGCACGCGCTTCTTACCTGGGACCATCCCTGCATTGAGCAGTAGGAAATCGATCGGCCGACCTCGCTTGACGAGCTCGGCAAGGGCGGACTGAACGCTGGACGGCGCGTCCAGATCCAGCGCCAGCGCCGTGAAGATCACTGTTTTTGTTCTCAGCCGCGAGTTGAGCGGCCGCTTGCTGGGCCCCGGCCAGGCTGCGCCCGGTGACGATGATCTCGTGCCAGCCCGCTCCGGCGAGCAGGCGGGCTGCCGCATGGCCGAGCCCGGAAGTGGCGCCGGTGACGAGAGCGATCGAATGTTCCATAGGCGGCTCCGTGGTGAGGGGTAAGGTCGAAGGAGCCCCCCGCGAGGTAGGGGCCGCCTTGTCATTTTCGAACTGTTCGGTTATATATTCGTGCTTAAAGGTCGCGGTCAAGGAATTTCAAACTAAATGTTTCAAAAAGCTGAGAGGCCCCGTGGACGCCCACGTAGCTTCGACGAGAGCGCCGCGCTGGAAAAGGCGACCCGGGTGTTCCGGTCGAAAGGCTACGACGGAACGACGATCGACGATCTCGTCGCAGGCATGGGTGTGGGACGGCCGAGCCTGTATTCCGTCTTCGGGGACAAGCGGACGATATTCTTGCGTGTCCTTCGGGCGTACGCAGAGGCAAAGGGCGCTCGCGCTGCGAAGGCGCTCTTCTCGCCGCCGGCCCTTCGCAACTCGCTCGTCGGCTTTCTGAGGCACGCAGTAGAAAGTGCGACCGAGGAAGGATCGGCCCCGGGATGTCTTCTGGTGTGCGTCGCGCCCCTCGTCGATGACGCTGAGGTCAGGCAGTTCCTGAAGGACGCCGTCGCTGGTGGCGTGGCGCTAGTGAAACGCCGATTCTGCGACGCGATCAGCGCCGGAGAAGTACCGTCTGACTTTCCTGTAGCCGCGCGGGCGAGCCAGGTCCTCGACCTGTCGCGCGGTCTGACCATGCGTGCGCAGATGGGGACGCCGCGCAAGGAGCTCCTCAGAGACGCCGAAGAAGCGGCCGACCTGGTGCTCCTACCGCGGGGGAGAAATCCAGAACGTTGATGCCGATGCCAGGGTCAAAAGGCGCCCCCAGCCCGCCGATGCGGCATGCTCCTCATCCGGAAACGGACATGCCCCTGAACGACCGCCATTAGCGGTCACTCGTGGACGGATAATCTTTTCTGCCAAACCTTATCAGTTAGCTGACTGACCAGCGGCCGCGTCACTTCCAGAGCCCAACAAGTGGCCAATACGTAAACATGAAAAGGAAGATCAGGACATACATGATCAATGACAGCGGCAATCCAAGCCGGATCATGTCCCGCGTTGAGAACCCGCCGGCGCCGTAGGCGATCATCGCCGGCGCGGAGGTCACAGGGATGATCGCTAGACACTGCGCGATGAGCGCCACGCCGAGCACGATTCCGACGATTGGAATGCCAGGGTTATTGAGCGCGACCAGGAAGCCAATGATCGCCGGAGTGATCGCCGTGAGGCACGACGTGATGCTCGTAAAGCAGAAGCGGACGAAGAAGACGATCACGAACACGCTGATTGCAAGCATTGTCACCGACAGCCGCCCCATCCCGGAGTCGACGAATGCGACCTGCGCAAGCCACGCTGAGCCACCGGTCTTGGTGAACACCTCGGCCATCGAGATGCCGGCGCCGAACAGGAGGATCGAATTCCAGTCTATCCGCTTGTACAGCTCGTTGCATGTCGTGACGCCCAGGTTCGGCAGCACGAGAAGCAGTACGCATAAAACGGAGATCGCCGACGCCTCGATGTGGTGAAACTTGTCCGTCGCCCATAGCAGGATCGTTAGCGCCATGATGGCGGACGCCCTCTTCTCTTCGCTGGACATCGGGCCAAGTTCGGCAAGGCGCGTCGCGATATAATCCCTGCCTCCCGGCAGTTCCGAAAACTCGAACTTGAAAAGTCTGGTCGTGAGAAGATAAAGCGCGATGGAATAGACGATCGTGTAGGGGAGGAGGTAAATTAGCCAGTCAACATAGCTGACTCGTGCCTGGCCGGCGGCTGTGAGGAAATTCACGATGACCGGATTGGGTGCAGCGCCTGTCAGCACGCCGACCCCGGTGACAGACGGCAAGATACCGGCGAGCAGGAGCATCGCCTTGCCGATCTGGCTGTTACGGGGCAGGCCGAATGCTTCCGTCAGTCCGATGACGATAGGCACGAGCGTAGCCGCTCGTGCGATGACCGAGGGAATGAAAAAGGTGAGCACAAATGCGATCAAGATGATGCCGAGCATGATCGCATCAGTCTTCGTGCCGACCAGCTTCAGGATCAGGTAAGCAACGCGTTTTTCCAGCCCGGTGCTCGTGATCGCAGCGGCCATGGCCAGTCCTGCGGCGACAAAGAGCCATCCGCTGTTCGAAAAGCCGCTGAGCGCGAGCGGTACTGCCTTTGCGGTTCCCAGGATTTCGCCGTTCATTCCCGTCGGGGGAGAAAACCCGAGAGCGACGATGAGCAGAAAGACCAGCGCCACTGCGCTCACCCCGTAGGGGATCGCTTCCGTGATCCACATCAGAACCACGAACGCCATTACGGCGATCACCCGCTGACCAGCCAGCGAAAGTCCGTCAGGGGTCGGCGCCAGCACGATCGCCGCCATGAACAAAAGGCCAAGCAGGGCAATGAGCAGTTTCCCGATGCCTCCCGTCGTGTTGGACGTGGCATGAACCATAGTCGACATGCGTATCCTCCTCTTATTCGTCTTGTTATGGCGGTCGGCAGATGACCGAAGCTGACTGCCGACACATTGATCCGTTCACGGATGTCGCGAGACTGGCGGAGGACGCTCAGGAATCCTGGCGGTGCCAGCACCACAACTCCGTCGGCCGCACGCACGCCCTGGCCCACGGGCAGCACGAAGACCGGATTGATCTCGGACTCGTCCAGACGCTCGCCGAGCTGCCCGACCATCCGCGAGAAGGCGACGATCGCCGAGGCGAGCGCATCGACGTCGGCTTTCGGCCGACCGCGGAATCCGTCCAGCAGTGGCCACGTAACTAGTTCGCGCAACATCGAGAGTGCCTCTTCCCGGCTGAGGCCGCCTTCCGGCGGCAGCAGGCGCATCGTCGTATCCTTGAACAGTTCCGCGGTGACGCCGCCCATTCCGAGCAGGATTGCGGTGCCGAGCGGATCACGATGCATGCCGAGGATCAGTTCCGCACCGCCCGCAACCATTTCCTGGACAAGGAAGCGCTGCGGCTGTTTGCCGGTCTTGGCCTCGACATCGACCGTCATGGAAGCCAGGCGATCACCGATCGTCTCCGGGGTCAGATTGACGGCTACGCCGCCCACTTCGCTCTTGTGGGTGATCTCGCCCGAGAGGATCTTGAGCACGACCCGTCCGCCGAGCTCGCGCGCCGCCACCTTGGCCTCCGCCGGCGTCACAACGATCTTTTCCGCAACAGCGGGAATTCCGAACCGGGCGAACAGCGCCTTCGCTTGCGCTTCGTCAAGCGAGCCTGAGGGGAAGGCACTGATGTCGATCCGTGTGTCGACGGGTGTGCTGGCGGCCTCGCTCTGCGGCTGCTGCGCCGCCTGGAATAAGCCGGCAAGCGCCGAGGCACAGCTTTCGGCAGACGTGTAGGCCGGAACACCCCGGCCGGTCAGCACGGACACGACATTGGGGGCGTAGGGACTGACATAGGCGATGACCGGCTTGTCGGACATCGGCAGGCAGTCCCGGATGGCATCGGCTAACAGGGCCGGCGTCCCGACCGCCGAGGAGCCGGCAATGATAATCAGCGCATCGTAAGATGAACTGGCGAGCAGCGCGCGAATCGCGCCGCGCAGAACGTCCGGATTCAGGCCAGCCAGTGTCACGTCAACCGGGTTCCGGTCCATGCTTGCATGGTCCCCCGATTGCAGGGCACGCAATTCCGCTGCGGTCGCGGCATCGGGTGCCGGGGTCTCGAAGCCAGCCAAGCCAAGGCAATCGGACACGATCGTGCCGGCGCCGCCCGTCGACGTCAGGATCGCGACCCGCCGGCCGCGGGGCTTGCGTCCGGCGGCAAGGGCAGCGGGAATGTCGAGCAGATCCTCGAAGCTCTTCGCCCGGATTACGCCAAGCTGCCTGAACAGGGCGTCGTACATGCGATCGGAGCCGGCAAGCGCGCCCGTATGCGAGACCGCCGCCCTTGCTCCCGCCTCCGACCGGCCGATCTTGAATGCGACGACGGGCTTGCCGGCCCGTCGCGCCTTGAGCGTCGCGTCGCGGAAGCGGGCCGGGTTGCGGATCGCTTCGACATACAGGGCAATGACCTTCGTCGCCTCGTCGTCCGCGAGAAATTCGATGAAGTCGGAAAGTTCGAGGTCTGCTTCGTTGCTGGTCGATACCAGCTTCGACAGCCCGATGCCGCGCGCCGCCGCCCGCGACAGCAGCGCCCCAAGAATGCCGCCGCTCTGGGAAACCAGCCCGACCGATCCGGCCGGGAAATGATCCATCGCCAGTGCGCCCGACGCCGACAGCACGATGCTATCGGTCAGATTGACCAGACCGATGGTGTTCGGTCCGAGGATCCGCATCGAGCCGGCGGCTTCCATAAGCTGCTTCTGACGCAGCGCACCCTCGTCGCCGGTTTCCGTGAAGCCGCTGGCGAGGACGATCGCGGCAGCGGCGCCCCGTTGCGACAGTTCGCGCACCGCGAGATGCGCCCGCTCCGCGCCGAGCAGGACAATGCCCACGTCCGGCACCGCGGGAAGCGACGCGATGTCCGGATAACACACGAGTTCGCCGATCCGCCCGGCCTTCGGATTGACCGGATAGATCTCTCCGGCAAAGCCGTGCTTCAGCAGAAACGACACCGGTCTTCCCGAGGTCTTTTCGGGGTCTGCCGATGCGCCAATGATAGCAACGCTGCGTGGTCGGATCAGGCGTTCAATGGCGTTCATTGGACTATTCCTTCGAGGAGGACTGAGCAAGGAAGGCCGCCACCGCTTCGCGATGCTCGGCGCTCGTGTAACAGATGGCCTGCGCCTGACTACCGAGGTTGAATATCTCGTGTGCAGAACGTTCAAATGTTTCGTTGAGAATCTTCTTGCCGAGCGCCAGCGCGGTCGGAGACGTTTGAGTCAGCTCGGCAGCCCACCTCTGCGCTGCGGAGAGAAGTTCGGCCGAATCCACCTTGCGATCGAGAATTCCGAGCGCGAGCGCCTCGTCCGCCTCGACCATGCGGCCGGTGAAGATCAGTTCCTTCGCCTTCGCGATCCCGGTCCGGCGTGGCAGGAAATACAGACCTCCGCCGTCGGGTATCAAGCCACGCTTGATGTAGGACCACGTGAATTTCGTGCGCTCTGATCCGATGGTGAAATCGCACGCAAGTGCGGTGTCGGCACCAAGCCCCGCCGCCGCACCGTTGACTGCGGCGATCGTCGGCTTGGGCAGACCAAGCAGAAGGGATTGCAAGCGATGGACATTCTGCTGCCGGCTCCATCCGTTGAAAGCGACCTCGCCCTGCGGCGCCTCCAGCCGGCGCTTCATTCCGCGATATCGCCGCCGGCGCAGAACGCGCTGCCACGGCCAGTGAGCACCAGCGCCCTGATGGCCTTATCGCCGGAGACCGTTTCGAGCGCGCTAACGAACTGCGAACGCATCTCGTCACTCATGGCGTTACGTCGATCCGGTCGGTTGAAGGCTATCGTCGCGACGCCGGCTTCGACGGAGAAATCGAGGAGTTGAAAGGACATGGCGGAGCCTGTGGTTAGGGTTGGATCTGATGACGAATTTCGCCGCCGAAACCTGGCAAGAGGCCGCCGATGCCGGCCGGCGGACGCCGACCGGACCATTCGCACCTTGCGACGATCGGTATTAAAGGTTGTGAATTTCTCGACCCGGAACTCGCGCATTCAAGCAGGAGCAGCCGGACAGCACAGGCGACTACGAAGCGCGGCTTTCAATCATTTCTGTTTCCTCTTTCGGCTCACGCATGGCGTGGGATTGATCTTTTTATTTATCTATAGCCGCTTGAAATCGGAGGACGCATCCCCTTAATTCCACTAAGTGAAATGCGGAAAAGGAAGCGCTTGGCCATGGAAATACGATATGCGGGTGGGGCGAATGGAAACCGATCGCTGGAAAGAGGAATTGAAATCCTGCGTGCGTTCCGCCCGGGCGTCGACACCTTGGGCAATGGCGAGATTTCGGAGCGTGCGGGATTGGCACGATCTACAGTCAGCAGGCTGACCCGCACGCTAGTCGATTCCGGCATGCTCGACGAGGTCAAGTTGGGGCGGGCTTATCGTCTCTCCGCTGCAGTCGCCACCTTAGGTCACGCCGCGCGTATGGGCTCACCTATACTCAAGGTGTTGGGTCCGTTGATGCGTGTTAAATCGATGAGACGTAAACTCAACGTCGGCTTGGCAACGGCGGATCGCACAATGATGGTCTATCTTGAGTTTGTTCGTTACAGCCCGCGCGCAAATTTACGCAGCGTTGTCGCTGGCCAACAGGTCCCGATGGAATTGACGTCGCTTGGGCGCGCCTACCTTGCCGGCTTACCAGAGGAAGAAAGAGAACGCCTGCTTGCACAGTTTAAGCGGCGAAACGCTGCAACGATAAGAATACTGCTTAGCGATATACAGAAATCGATACGCTCTGTTTCGCGCAATGGATATTGCGCCGTATCCTGGCAGCCAGGCGTTCTGGCTGTTGCCACCCCCATTATCTTAGATGGGCAGCCGATCTACGCACTGAACTTTAGCGTCCAAGAGGTTGAGCCCTCCGACGCACTCGCGGATGAAATCGGGGCGTACCTGATCGCCTTCTCTACCAAGTGCAAGGAAGCGCTCTCGATCAGCTAGGACCGACTGAGCTGGTTAGAGGCCACGTGTTACAAGCGTGTTGCATCGGCACGCTAAGCAAACCACTTAAAGCTACCGAGCCACGAATGGCCGCATTCGCGCCAGGAGCAGCCATTCATCAGAGCTAACAGATGTAGGGAAGAGCTCCACTGATCACGGACGCCGGGTCTTGGCAGGTGCACCTGGGCACCGAGAGGGGCACGGAGATTCCCGACCTCCTCGACCGGTATTCCGGCCATTGCCTGTTTCAGGCGAGGATCGTCCGGCGAGATGCTCTGATCGACATTGCTGCTGCGCTCCAAGGCATCGCGCGAAGCACTCGGTAACGCTTACGGTAACACTCGGTAACGAGGTGAGGTCACGGAGCTACCGAAAAATCCAACGAACACAAAGGCTAATGGCGCGCCCGAAGAGATTTCGAACTCCTGACCCCCAGATTCGTAGTCTGGTGCTCTATCCAGCTGAGCTACGGGCGCGTTTTTCGCTAGGCATCTTGGGCTAAATAGCCCGCATGCATTCGTGAGGCATGCTCAGAGGTCGCGAAACCGCACTCTAGCTACCGGCTCCGGCCCGGATTGGCAAGGTCCGGCAAACCGGCATTTGAGCCTCCATTCACATTTACGCCGTCATTCCCGAGCCCGTGCGAGCGCCCCGGAATGACAAAAACGGGGGTTTTACGCCCGCGCCCGTTCGTTGCGCACGCTCAGCAGTTCCACTGGCCGGTCCGGTATCGCGATCCGGAAGGTCGCGCCGATAGTGCCTTCCACTAGGTGGATGTCGCCGCCATGGGCGCGGACCAGTTCGGCGGCGATCGCGAGCCCCAGCCCACTGCCGCCGGGCCGGCCTGAGGTCTGGAATGCTTCGAACAGATGGCCGCGGGTCTGTTGCGGCACGCCGGGACCGGTATCAGAAACCTCAATGATCGCAACGGTACCCTCGCGGCGCCCGGTGATGCGGATCTGCTGGGTCGCGGCGTCGCTTCTGGGCTGGTTTTCCAGTGCCTGCGCCGCATTGCGTACGAGGTTGAGCAATACGCGGAACAGCTGATCGGGATCGGCGTCGATGGAAAGCCCACGCTCGATCGCGCTGATCCAGGTGATCGAGGCGTCCGACGCAAGGCCTGCCGATTTCGCGGACCTCGGCCACCACAGGCTCGATCGGGATCATGCGCCGGTCAGGCGCGGCCTCCTGCGCCCGGCCGTAAGACAGCGTCGACTGGCAGAACGCTATGGCGCGCTCCAGAGAGCGCATCAGTTTCGGCGCGAAGCGCTGCACCCGCGGATCGGGAACGCTGGCGAGCTGGTCGGAAAGCAGTTGCGAGGACGCCAGCAGGTTACGCAGGTCATGGTTGATCTTGGAGACCGCAAGACCGAGCGCCGCGAGCCGGCTCTTCTGATGCAGCATCGACACCAGATCGCGCTGCATGTCGGACAATTCGCGTTCCGCGACGCCGATCTCGTCGCCGCGGTGCGACGGCACGATGATCCGCGCCGAGCTTTCGGGATTTTCGTGAAAGCCGACAAGGCTCGCGGTCAGCCGCCGCATCGGCCGCACAAACAGATAATGCAGCGCCAGATAGACCAGCGCCGTGGTGAGCGCCGCAATCCCCAGCGAGACTACCAACAGGTTGCGGGAAAACCGGTACATCGCCTGACGCAACGGCTTCTCGTCGATCACGACCTCGATAAATTGCGCTCCACCGGGCGCCGGACCGACCACGCGGATCGACTGGTTGCCGCTTTCCAGCATGATCTCGAAGGAATCGACGATCGCGGACCACACCGTCATCGAGCGCATGTCGACATCATGGTCGATCGCCGCCGGCAGATCGGCGCTGGCCAGCAGCCGCCGTTGCTGGCCCATCTTGATGGCAACCGCGCGCGCACCGATGCTGCGGAGAATCTGCCGCGCCAGCGAGTCCGGCACCATGCCCGAAGGGGCGGCATCGAGCACCAGCGCCGCGGTATTCGCCGCCGCCAGCCGGTCGTTCAGCCGGTTCATCCGGAAATTGGCGATCGCGGGCACGTAGATCAATATTCCCGCGATCATGACCAGGGGAATCGTGAGCAACAGCAGCTTGCCGGACAGGCCGAGCCGGCGTGGCGGCTTCGGCCGCGGCGTTCCGATGGTCGGCTGTTGTTCGGTCTCTGACACGATATCTGCCTTCGACGCCAACCGCATGATCCGCCAGGATCATGCGAATACTTGGTATTGGGAGCCCGATCGGACGCAGAACCGGCGTCCACTTTTGCTGATCGCGCTCCGTTTCCGAGGATGCGACCGGCTCCCGGACCGGTCAAATTACGGATCGCTAATGTCGGCCGGTTCCCGTCATCTAATGCGCTGGCCAGCCAGCCGCCATTCTCGTTCGTTAAAAACACCGCAAATCCCAATATATTCGCGATATTCGCGCAAATTCCGGTGTTTCGAAGGCCGCCGAGAGCGCCTTGATTGCGGCGAGCGGCCAGATTGACGAAAACGGGTCGCTCCCGTATAAGCCGCGCCAACTGTCCGCGATGACCCGGTCCGACCGGGGCGGCTCTATTTTGGCCGGAAACGGCCCGCTTTGGGCCCGCCAGCATCACCGGACTTACCTCATTATCAGGCATAATTGCCCGGTCAGCGGAGAACGACCCGTGAAGCGGACTTATCAACCCAGCAAACTGGTGCGCAAGCGCCGTCACGGCTTCCGTGCTCGCCTTGCGACGACCGGCGGCCGCAAGGTTCTCGCCGCGCGCCGCGCCCGGGGCCGCAAGCGCCTGAGCGCCTGAGCCGGGCTTCCCGGAGATTCCATGATGGATCGGCTAAGGCAGCGGGCGGACTTCCTCGCCGTTGCCAATGGCGCGCGGGTTAACAGCGCTGCCTTTGTCGTGCAAAGCCGCCGCCGCGACGACGGCGGCCCGATCCGGGTCGGCTTCACCGTTACCAGGAAGAATGGCACGGCTACCGAGCGCAATCGCATCCGGCGCAGGCTTCGCGAACTGGTGAAGCGGCTGGACGTCATAACAATGCGACCGCACAGTGATTATGTGCTAGTCGGCCGGCGAGCGGCACTTAACCGTGACTTCGCGACCATGCTCGATGATCTTCGCTCGGCGCTGCTCCGACTCGACCGACAGCCCAAGCACACTGGTGACGCAAGCCGCAAACCCGATTGAACGACGAGACCTTGAACGATGACCGATAATCGCAACACCATCCTCGCCGTCATTCTGTCCGGCCTCGTGCTGATCGCCTGGCAATATTTCTACAATATGCCGCAAATGGAAAAGCAGCGCGCCGCGCAGCAGGCCCAGAGCGAGATGGCGAAGCCCGCGCCGCAAGCCGGAAGCACGACCACCCCCTCGAGTGCGCCACAAACCGGCACGGCACCTGCACCGTCTGTTAACGCTCCTGCGGCAAATCAGCCGGCATCGGCGCCGTTGGTGGTGACCCGCGAGGTTGCCATCGCCGCGACGCCGCGTATCAAGATCGACACGCCGCGGGTCAGCGGCAGCATTTCGTTGAAGGGTGCGCGCATCGACGATCTGGCGCTGGTGCAATTCCGCGACACCGTAGATCCTGCTTCGCCCGCGATCGTGCTGTATTCGCCCTCAGGCACGGCCAGCCCTTATTACGCTGAGTTCGGCTGGGTCGCCGCCAGCGGCTCGACGGTCAGAGTTCCCGACCAGAACACTGTGTGGCAGCAGGAGGGCTCGGGCAGCCTCACGCCGGGCACGCCGGTGACGCTGAAATATGACAATGGCGATGGCCTCACCTTCCGCCGCACCATCTCGATCGACGACCGCTACCTCTTCACCGTCAAGGATGACGTCACAAACGTCGGCAATGCGCCGGTCACGCTCTATCCGTTTGCGCTGATCTCGCGGCACGGCACCCCGCAGGTCGCGGGCTACTACATCCTGCACGAAGGCCTGATCGGCTATCTCGGCGACCAGGGCCTGCAGGAGTACGGCTACAAGAAAATCGACGACGCCAAGGCGGTCAACTTCAAGGTCACCGACGGTTGGCTCGGCATCACCGACAAATACTGGGCCTCGGCGCTGTTGCCCGACACCAACGCGCAGCTGCAGGCGCGGTTCTCGTCCAACCTCGTTGGCACGGTGCGGACCTATCAGACCGATTACCTGCAGGATGCACAGACCATCGCGATCGGCGGTACCGGCAGCGCCAATGCACGGCTGTTCGCGGGCGCCAAGGAAGCCAGCGTCGTCGGCATCAATTTTCCGCTAGCGGGCCTCGGCGGCTACAACAAGCAACTCGCGCTCAATCATTTCGATCTTCTGATCGACTGGGGCTGGTTCTATTTCATCACCAAGCCAATGTTCCTGGCGCTGGACTTCTTCTATCATCTGGTCGGCAATTTCGGCATCGCCATCCTGCTTGTGACGGTGCTGGTGAAGCTGTTGTTCTTCCCGCTTGCCAACAAATCTTACGCGTCGATGGCGAAGATGAAGTCGGTGCAGCCGCAACTGGCCGCGCTGAAGGAACGCTATCCCGACGACAAGGTGAAGCAGCAGCAGGAGATGATGGAAATCTACAAGAAGGAGAAGATCAACCCGATCGCCGGTTGTCTTCCCGTCGCATTGCAGATTCCGGTGTTCTTCTCGCTCTACAAGGTCCTGTTCGTCACCATCGAAATGCGGCACGCGCCATTTTACGGCTGGATCAAGGATCTGTCGGCGCCCGACCCGACCAACCTGTTCACCCTGTTCGGCCTGCTTTCTTTCGATCCGACCCAGCTGCCGCTGTTGGGGCACTACCTCGCACTCGGCATCTGGCCGATCATCATGGGCATCACGATGTGGTTCCAGATGAAGCTCAATCCGACCCCGCCGGATCCGACCCAGAAGATGATCTTCGACTGGATGCCGCTGATCTTCACCTTCATGCTGGCAGGTTTCCCGGCGGGCCTGGTGATCTACTGGGCATGGAACAACACCTTGTCGGTGCTGCAGCAGAGCTTCATCATGCGCCGCAATGGCGTGAAGGTTGAACTGTTCGACAATCTCAGGTCCGTATTTGCTTCGAAGAAGGCCGAATCGAAGACCTGACGAATTGTTGAAGCTCCGGGCGGGACGCTTCGGACTTGCTCCTCGTCATTGCGCGGAGCGAAGCGACGAAGCAATCGAGACCTCCTGAGGCGTCTAATGGATTGCTTCGCTTCGCTCGCAAAGACGGTTGGGCCGCGTTTGCGCCTCTAAAGGAAGCCTTTGCATGAGCGCCGAACCCGATGCGAAGCTGATCGAACAAGGGCGAAAACTGTTCGCGGGCGACTGGCAGTTTTTCTGGGCCTCGCCCTCGATCGAGACGCTGCCGCCGATGGCGGGCATCGAGGTCGCCTTTGCCGGCCGTTCCAATGTCGGCAAATCCAGCCTGATCAACGCGCTGACCGGCCGCAACGCGCTGGCGCGGACCTCGCACACGCCGGGCCGCACCCAGGAACTGATCTTCTTCGAAGGCCCCGACAATGCCGGTTTCCGGCTGGTCGACATGCCCGGCTACGGCTACGCGTCCGCGCCGAAGGCGAAGGTCGCCTCATGGACCGCGCTGATCCACAAATTCCTGCAAGGCCGCAGCAACCTGGCGCGGGTCTACGTGCTGATCGACGCCCGCCACGGCCTCAAGGACGTCGATCTCGACGTGCTGAAGACGCTCGACAAATCGGCCGTGAGCTATCAGGTCGTGCTCACCAAGGCCGATCAGGTGAAGCCTGAAGAGCTGGACCAGCGCGTCGCAGACGTTAAGGCCGCACTTTTAGAGCACCCTGCGGCCTTTCCGGAAATTCTGGTGACATCCTCACGCACCGGCGCCGGGATGCCGGAACTGCGCGCCGCGATGGTGCGCCTGCTCAGGGAGCGCAGTCGATGACAGGGGCCCGCGGTTTGCGCATTCTGATCGTTCTGGCCGGAATCATGGGCGCCGACGGCGTCATCCTGGGAGCGGTCTCCGCGCATCAGGCAGATGCGGCGCGGCTGGCGGCGGCTTCATCGATGCTGTTGTTTCACGCCTCCGCCGTGCTTGGGAGCGTGGCCCTGGTCCAACGCGGCGTTATCCATGCCCGGATCGGGATCGCAGCCGCATGCGGCTTTGTCGTCGCGTCTGCGCTGTTCGCGACCGACATCACGCTGCGGCAATATGCCGGCCATGGCCTGTTCCCTTTTGCTGCACCGACCGGAGGAACACTCCTGATTGCGAGCTGGCTGGCACTCGCGGTGGCGGCGGCATGGCCGCGGGTGTCCTGAAACCGCGGCTGACATGCTTTGCGCAGCGCCCGCCAATCAGATAGAAACCGCCCGACCCCGCTGACCACGAGACCTTTCATGACCGACGCGTCACATATTAGCCCGCTCGATCAGGCCCGCATCCTGTCCGAGGCGCTGCCGCACATGCAGGAATATGACGAGGAAACCATCGTCATCAAATATGGCGGCCATGCCATGGGCGCGGAAGACGTCGCCAAGGCGTTCGCACGCGACATCGTCCTGCTGGAGCAGACCGCCATCAATCCGGTGGTGGTGCATGGCGGCGGGCCGCAGATCGCAAGCATGCTGAAGCGACTCGGCATTCAGTCGGAATTCGCCGCGGGCCTGCGCATCACCGATGCCGCGACCATCGAGATCGTCGAGATGGTACTGGCGGGTTCGATCAACAAGCAGCTGGTCGGCTACATCAACGAAGCCGGCGGCAAGGCGGTCGGCCTGTGCGGCAAGGACGGCAACATGGTGATGGCGACGAAGGCGACGCGCACCATGGTCGATCCGGATTCGCAAATCGAGAAAGTGGTCGATCTCGGCTTCGTCGGCGAGCCCGAGAAAGTCGATCTGACGCTGCTCAACCAGTTGATCGGCTACGAACTGATCCCGGTGCTGGCGCCGCTGGCAACCTCGAAAACGGGGCAGACCTTCAACGTCAACGCCGACACCTTCGCCGGCGCAGTCGCGGGCGCGCTGAAAGCCAAGCGGCTGTTGCTGTTGACCGACGTTCCCGGCGTGCTCGACAAATCGAAAAAGCTGATCCCGGAACTGTCGGTGAAGGACGCGCGCAAGCTGATCGCCGACGGCACCATTTCCGGCGGCATGATCCCGAAGGTCGAGACCTGCATCTATGCGCTCGAACAGGGCGTCCAGGGCGTCGTCATCATCGACGGCAAGACGCAGCACGCGGTCTTGCTCGAATTGTTCACCAACCAAGGCACGGGCACGCTGATCCACAAGTGATGATCCATGCGGCCACGCAAATGAGAGCCGTCCTGGCCGGGTTTATTCCGGCCATGACGCTGCTCGCGAGCGCCGCGCCGGCCCATGCGGACTTAAAACTCTGCAATCGCATGAGCTATGTGGTCGAGGTCGCCATCGGCATCGACGACAAGGCCGCCACCGCGACCCGCGGATGGTTTCGCATCGATCCTGCGGCCTGCCGCGTCGTGGTGCAGGGGACACTTGCCGCCGACCGCATCCTGCTCAACGCGCGAGCGCTCGGCGTCTACGGCTCCTCGCCGATCCCGCAGAACGGTGGGGATACGCTTTGCATCGCGCCCGACAATTTCGTGATCGCCGCGGCCCGCCAGTGCCGTGCCGGGCAGGCGCCTGCGCCGTTTACCCAGATCAATCCGACACCGACCGACGACGGCAATCTGGTGGCGTACCTCGCCGAAGACAGCGAGTATGACGACGAGCAGGCAAGGCTTGCCGGCATTCAGCGGCTTCTGGTGATCGCGGGCTACGATGCCGCGCCGATCGATGGCGTCGATGGCCCGAAAACGCAAGCCGCATTGACGGCCTTCCTGAAAAGCCGCGGCCTGACGCCCGATATCGTGCAGGCACCGAACTTCTTCACGATGATGGTCGACGCGGTGCAGTCGCCCTCTTCGACCGGGCTGACCTGGTGCAACGACACCCCGCACAAGGTCATGGCCGCGGTTGCCACCGACGACGGCAAGATCGTGATCAGCCGCGGCTGGTATCGCATCGATCCCGGCAAGTGCCTGCACCCCGACGTCAGCGGTCAGCCCCGGCAGATTTTCAGTTTTGCCGAGGCCGTCGATGCCGAAAACCGCACCCTCAAATTCAAGGACAAGCCGTTGAACTGGGGCGGCACGACCCAGCTTTGCACTCGCGAGAGCAAATTCGAGATCAACGAGCAGGGCGACTGCGGCACCCGCGGCCTCGCCGTTACCGGCTTTGCCGCGGTCGACATGTCGAGCGGCGGCAAGACACTGCGTTTTGCGATACCGTGATGAAATCAGATCGCGCCTTCACAGGCATCGACACCTGGGTGTTTGATCTCGACAACACGCTGTATCCGCATCACGTCAACCTGTGGCAGCAGGTCGATGCCCGGATCGGCGAGTTCGTCAGTGCCTGGCTCAAGGTATCCGCCGAGGAAGCGCGACTGATCCAGAAGGACTATTACCGCCGCTATGGCACCACCATGCGCGGCATGATGACCGAGCACGGCGTGCACGCCGATGATTACCTCGCCTATGTGCACCAGATCGACCATTCACCATTGCAGCCGAACCCGGCGATGGGCGCCGCCATCGCCAGGCTTCCCGGGCGGAAACTGATCCTGACCAACGGCTCGACCGACCATGCCGACAAGGTTTTGGAGCGGCTCGGCCTGGCTGCGCATTTCGAGGCGGTGTTCGACATCATCGCCGCCGAACTGGAGCCGAAACCGGCGCCGCAGACCTATCAGAAATTCCTGCGCCTTCATCAGGTCACCCCCGCGACGTCGGCGATGTTCGAGGATCTGGCGCGCAACCTTGTGGTACCGCACCAGCTCGGCATGACCACCGTGCTGGTGGTGCCCGATGGCACCAGGGATGTCGTGCGCGAGGACTGGGAGCTGGAAGGCCGGGATGCCGCCCACGTCGATTTTGTCACCGATGACCTGACGGGGTTTTTGCAGGGGCTGAGCACGGCGGCGTGAACCGCTCTATCTTATAGTCGTCCCAGCGAACGCAGGACGGCGGCAGAGTGAGCCTTGACTCTCCCTCTCCGAATCCCGACAAAAGCCCTCCCAAATCGCCACCGCTTATCCCGCATCCAGAGGAATTCTCGATGTCTCTGCCCGCCCTCGAATCCACCATCAACGCCGCGTTCGATGCCCGCGACGGCATCTCTACGGCGACCAGGGGCGAAGTCCGCGACGCCGTGGATCATGCGCTCGACCTGCTCGACAAGGGCGAGGCGCGGGTGGCCGAGCGCGAGACCAGCGGCAAGTGGAAAGTCAATCAGTGGCTGAAGAAAGCGGTGCTGCTGTCGTTTCGGCTCAACGACATGAGCGCGATTCCCGGCGGACCCGGCAAGGCCTCGTGGTGGGACAAGGTGCCCTCGAAATTCGAAGGCTGGGGCGAAAACCGCTTTCGCGACGCGGGCTTTCGCGCGGTGCCGGGCGCCATCGTCCGCCGCTCGGCCTTCATCGCCAGGAACGTCGTGCTGATGCCGTCCTTCGTCAATCTCGGCGCCTATGTCGATGAAAGCACCATGATCGACACCTGGTCGACGGTCGGTTCCTGCGCCCAGATCGGCAAACGCGTGCACATTTCCGGCGGTGTCGGCATCGGCGGCGTGCTGGAGCCGCTACAGGCCGAACCCGTGATCGTCGAGGACGACTGTTTCATCGGCGCGCGCTCGGAAGTCGCCGAGGGCGTGATCGTGCGCAAGGGCGCGGTACTGGCGATGGGCGTGTTCCTCGGCGCCTCCACCAAGATCGTCGACCGCGATACCGGCGAGACCTTCATCGGCGAGGTCCCGGAATACGCCGTGGTGGTACCGGGAACGCTCCCGGCCCGGCCGCTGAAGAACGGCCAGCCCGGCCCCGCTACCGCCTGCGCCGTGATCGTCAAGCGCGTCGACGAGCGCACCCGCGCCAAGACCAGCATCAATGAGCTGCTGCGGGATTAAATTCGAACCCAAAGCCCCGCAGCGCGACCAATAACCGGGCCGCGGGCCGTTTCCGCCGGCCGGAGGTTGCGATGGACTACGCCTGGCTCCTATCCCGCTTCGATGGCCGCATCGGCCGCGCTAGGTACTGGCTCGCGACGCTGATCATCATGGGCGCAATGATCGCAGAGCTGCTGCTGCTGTCCGCCACCTGCGACGTCCTCGGCATTGCCAGCGTCCCGTTGAACATCGACCTCGTCGGCATTTCCGCATCGGTCGAGCCCCGCGATGGCGACGTTGCCGCCAAGGCGGGGCTGTTTCCGCAAATCGCCAGCCTTGGGATGGCGCTGGTGTTCGCCTGGTTCTATGCGGTCGCCTCGATTAAGCGGCTGCACGACCGCAACAGGAGCGGCTGGTGGATGCTTCCGTTCCTGGTTGCGACCGGTTTCCACGATCAATTCGCAGCCCGATTTGTCGGTTCCTGACCGGTCGCGCTGGTCGGGATCGCGGTGAACATCGTCTTCCCCTGGGGCCTGGTCGAAATGTATTTTCTGCACGGGACGCGCGGGCCTAACCGGTTCGGCCCTGATCCGCTGGCGCCCGTCAGCGCCACCGCCGACACCGCCTCGCGCTGGGACCAGCAAAGCGAGCTGGAATTTGTGCCGCACAGTGCTGGCCCATCGCCCGGACCTCATGTTAAGCGGGGGCATGACTGACGCCCTCTCCATTGCCCGCGACCTCGTCCGCTGCCCTTCCGTGACCCCGGCCGATGCCGGCGCCCTTGGCGTGCTGGAAAATATCCTGAAAGCCGCCGGCTTCGAGGTGCATCGCGTCACCTTCGGCGAGCCCGGCACCACCGATATCGACAATCTCTACGCCCGGATCGGCGGCAGTGCGCCGCATATCACCTTTGCCGGGCATACCGACGTGGTGCCGCCGGGCGATCAGAGTGCCTGGACCCATGGCGCGTTCTCAGGCGACGTCAAGGATGGCTTTCTCTACGGCCGCGGCGCCGTCGACATGAAAGGCGGCATCGCCTGCAGCGTCGCAGCGGTGCTGGGATATCTTGCCGATAACGGCGGAAAGCCAAGAGGCTCGATCTCTTTCCTGATTACCGGCGATGAGGAAGACATCTCCGTCAACGGCACCATCAAGCTATTGCAGTGGGCTGCCGCGCGCGGCGAGAAATTCGACCACTGCGTGCTCGGCGAGCCCAGCAATGTCGAGGAGCTCGGTGATTGCATCAAGGTCGGCCGCCGCGGCTCGCAGTCGGGCACGCTTTATGTCGATGGCGTCCAGGGTCACGTCGCCTATCCGCATCGCGCAGCAAATCCGGTGCCGGATATTTCCAGATTGGTCGTGGCGCTCAGCGACGAGCCGCTCGATCACGGCAGCGCGCAATTCCAGGCCTCGAACCTCGAATTCACCTCCGTCGACGTCGGCAACACCGCCAGCAATGTGATCCCCGGCCAGGCACGCGCGAAATTCAACATCCGCTTCAATGACCTCCATACTCTGGAGACGCTGCGGGCATTGGTCGAACAGCGCCTGGCGAAAGCGACCGGCAACCGGATTCGCGCACGCATCGTGTGGGAATCGTCCAACTCCAACGTGTTCGTGACAAAGCCCGGCGCATTCACCGATCTCGCGGTCGCAGCGATCGAGGAAGTCACCGGCCGCCGGCCGGAATTGAGCACCTCCGGCGGTACCTCGGATGCGCGCTTTATCGCGAGCCATTGTCCCGTCATCGAGTTCGGCCTGGTCGGCCAAACCATGCACCAGATCGACGAGCGCACGCCGGTTGCTGATCTGGAGAAGCTGACGAAGATCTATCGCGGCATCCTGGACCGCTATTTCGCGTGAGCTGTGTGCTCCGCCGTCTTGGCCGGGCTCAATATTCCACGCGCACCAGGTACAGGCCCTCCGGCGGTGCGACCGGGCCGCAGGCGGCGCGACTACGGGCGTCGAGCGCCTTCCGCAGATCGCTGGGACTCCAGCGGCCCTCCCCTACCCAGACCAGCGATCCCACCATCGAGCGCACCTGGCTGTGCAGGAACGACCGCGCCGAGGTCACGATGCTGACAGCGTCGCCTTCCCTGATGACGTCGAGTTGGTCGAGTGTCTTCTCCGGCGATTTCGCCTGGCATTCGGTGTCGCGAAAGGTGGTGAAGTCGTGCTTGCCGATCAGCTTCTGCGCGGCAGCGTGCATCGCGTCGGTATCGAGCGGTCGCGGCAGCCGCCAGGCGCGGCCGATGTCGAGCGCGAGGTTGGCGCGGCGATTGGAGATCCGATAGCGATAGTGCCGCCTCTTCGCCGAGAATCGCGCCTCGAACGTATCCGGCACGATATCCGCTGACAGCACGCCGATCGGATGCGGCCTCAGATGCGCGTTCAGTCCGTCGCGAAAGCGGCCCGGCACGAAATGTTTGGCGATGTCGCAATGCGAGACCTGCCCCAGCGCATGTACACCGGCGTCGGTGCGCCCGGCGCCGTGAACACGGACCTTCTCGCCGCAGATCGCCTTGACCGCATCTTCCAGCGCGCCCTGCACGGAAGGGCCATTGTCCTGAATCTGCCAGCCGCAGAACGGCGCGCCGTCATATTCGATGATCAGTTTGTAGCGGGGCATCAGGCTAGCCGCATCGGCGGCTTCAGCGGCGTGCCGCGCAAGAAATCTCCCGCTTTCATTGGCGCCTTGCCGGCACGCTGCAGGTCGAGAATCCGCAATGCGCCGTCCTTGCAGGCCACCGCGAAACGATCGTCGAGCAATTCGCCTGCCGCGCCTGCGCCATCGGCCATTGCGCACCGCAGGATCTTGACGCGTACTGGCTGGCCTTCGATCGGCATCTCGCACCATGTGCCGGGAAACGGCGACAGCCCGTGAATATGGCGCAGCACTTCGCGTGCAGGCCTGTTCCAGTCGATCCGCGCCTCGGCCTTTTCGATTTTGGCGGCGTAGGTCACGCCTTCTTCGCCTTGTTTCGTCAGTTGCAGCCTGCCGCGCTCCAGCGCGCCGATCGCGCGCACCATCAGGTCGCCGCCGAGCCGCGCCAGCGCATCGTGCAGTTCGCTCGCCGTCATCGCGTCCGTAATCGCGATGCGTTCGGCCATTGCCACGTCGCCGGTATCGAGACCGGCGTCCATCTTCATCACCATCACGCCGGTTTCGGCATCACCGGCCATGATGGCGCGGTTGATCGGCGCCGCCCCGCGCCAACGCGGCAACAGCGAAGCGTGCAGGTTGAAGCAACCGAGCTTTGGGGTGTCGAGAATAGCTTGCGGCAGGATCATGCCGTAGGCAACGACCACGGCAGCGTCGGCGTCGTGGGCGCGGAATTCCCCAAGTGCCTCCGGCGTTCTCAGTGTCGTCGGCGTTGATACGGGAATGCCGAGCCGCCGCGCTTCCTGCTCTACCGGCGTCGGTTGCAGCTTCATGCCGCGCCCGGCGGGCTTCGGCGCGCGGGTATAGACGGCAGCGATCTCATGGCCGTGGGCCACGAGTCCAAGCAGCGTCGGCACCGCGAATTCCGGCGTGCCCATGAAGATCAAGCGAAGCGGCATAGAGTAGTGTCCTAAGGCAGGTATTTCCATTCGCCATGTCCGGCCTTATGCCGGGCATTCACGTCTTTACAGCGCCGACGACAAACAAGACGTGGATGGTCGGGACAAGCCCGGCCATGACGAGGAGAGACTTGAAGCGCCGAACCTCACTCCGCCGCGCGTTTCGCAGCCTTGGCAAATTTCTTCAGCACGCGGTCGCGCTTCAGCTTCGACAGATGATCCACGAACAGCACGCCGTTGAGATGATCGATCTCGTGCTGGATGCAGGTGGCGTACAGGCCCTCGGCGTCTTCCTCGTGCACCTTGCCGTCGAGATCGGTGAAACGCACCCGCACTTTCGCCGGCCGTTCCACTTCCTCGTAATATTCGGGGATCGACAGACAGCCTTCCTCGTAAACCGACGTCTCTTCCGACGACGACAGTATCTCCGGATTGATGAAGACCCGCGGCTCCGGTTTGGTCTCGCCTTCCTCACTCTTCTTGGCGAGATCCATCGTAATCAGCCGCACCGGTTGCGCGACCTGGATCGCGGCGAGCCCGATACCGGGTGCGTCGTACATGGTCTCGAACATGTCGTCGGCAAGTTTGCGTACCTCCGCCGTGACTTTCTCGACGGGCTTGGAGACGAGCCGCAATTGCTTGTCCGGCAGGATGATAATTTCTCTAATGGCCATGGCGGGCGATTTAAGCTGCTGATTTGCCGGGGTCAATGCGCGCGGCCGGCCTGTTTACCTGTGCTTAACCAAGAATTTTAGGGAAATGTTAACCATAAAGATTAACCCGACGTTTACCATAAATGTTCCCTCTTCGTTCGTATTCGAGGCCGAATCGGCTACAAGGACTTCATGCACGAGATTCTTTTCACGATCGGCGACCTGCCGGTCCGAACCGGCGCGGCGCTGATCGGCTTTGGCGCCTTGGCGCTAACCCTGCTCCTGATCATCGCCATCGTGATCGCCCGATCCGGCCGGCGCGGCGCGGAGCTGGCGATGGCGCAGGCGATACGCGCCGACGAACTCGAACAACGGCTCTCTGAAATGTTGCGCGCGCAGAGCGAGGCCACCGGCCGCGTCGATGCGATGGGACAGGCGCTGGCTGGCCGCCAGGCCGAGATGGCGCGCGCCGTCAGCGAGCGGCTGGATTCGGTGACCCATCGCGTCGGCCAGTCGATGGAACAGTCCACGCGCAACACCATGGACAGCTTGCGCGTGCTGCACGAGCGGCTCGGCATCATCGACAGCGCTCACAAGAACCTCACCGACCTGACCTCGCAGGTGACCACGCTGCGCGACGTGCTCGCCAACAAGCAATCACGCGGCGCCTTCGGTCAGGCCCGGATGGAATCCATCGTCCAGGATGGCATGCCGAAGGGATCCTACGAATTCCAGTTCACGCTTTCCACCGGCAAGCGACCGGACTGCGTGGTGTTCCTCCCCGACGCGCGTCCGCTCTGCATCGACGCGAAATTTCCGCTGGAGGCGATGACCGCGCTGCATGACGCCCGCACCGACGAGGAAAGGAAATTCGCCACGCAACGGCTGCGCACCGACGTCATGAAGCATGTCAGCGACATCGCGGAAAAGTACCTGATCGCGGGCGAAACCCAGGATACCGCGCTGATGTTCGTGCCGTCGGAATCGGTCTACGCCGAAATCCACGACGGTTTCGACGACGTGATCCAGAAGGCCTATCGCGCCCGCGTGGTGTTGGTGTCGCCGTCGCTTTTGATGCTGGCGATCCAGGTGATGCAGCAGATCCTGAAAGACGCGCGGATGCGCGACGCCGCCGACCAGATCCGCACCGAAGTTCTCAACCTCGGCGACGATCTGGGACGACTGCGCGATCGCGTGCTGAAACTGCAGAAGCATTTCAGCGACGCCAACGAGGATGTCAGGCAAATCCTGATTTCAGCCGACAAGATCGAAAAGCGCGCCGGCCGAATCGAGGAGCTGGACTTCAGCAAGGCCGAGGCACCGGCGGAAACCCCGCGCATTGTCAAGTCAGACACCCCCGAGCTGTTTCCTCTGCCGCGCAAGCTGCAGGTGGGGGAATAGGGTTTCCTTCGGAGGACGGCTGCCCGGGAAAGGCGACACGCCAAACTGTTATCGCCCGAATCTGCTAGCACTTCGGCATGACCGCACCCGAACTTGCCACCAAACCGACATCCCCCGCCCCCCGCACCTCTTGGCGCGATAGCCTGGCGGTCTATCTGCAGCGGCGCGTTCTGATCGTGCTGCTGCTCGGCTTTTCCTCCGGCCTGCCGCTGGCGCTGTCGGGCTCGACGCTTTTGGTGTGGATGCGCGAATCCGGCGTCGATCTTGGCACCATCGGCCTGTTCGCGCTGGTCGGCACGCCCTACACGCTGAAGTTCCTATGGGCGCCGCTGGTCGATGCGCTGCATGTGCCGCTGTTCACGCGCGCATTCGGCCGCCGGCGCGGCTGGCTGGTGTGCTCGCAACTGCTGCTGATCGGCGCGATCCTGCTCCTGGCGCTGACCGATCCGGCGCGCTCGCCGCTATTTGTGGCGCTCGGCGCGCTTTTGGTGGCGGCGATGTCATCGACCCAGGACATCGTGGTCGACGCGTTCAGGGTCGAAAGCCTGCCGGAGAGCGAGCAGGCCGCCGGCATGGCATCCTATGTTGCGGCCTACCGCATCGGCATGCTGGTTTCGACCGCGGGCGCGCTGTTTCTGGTGAGTGCGTTCGAGAGTACAGGCATCACCCGCTCTTCCGCATGGATGTGGGGCTACGTGACGATGGCGACTATGGTGCTGATCGGCACCCTTACCGCGCTGGCGGCAACCGAACCGGAGCAATCGGCGCGCGCGGAGGCCGCGACCGGCACCGAGACCGCATTCACGCGTGTGATCCATGCCGCAGTCGGCGCATTTTCCGAATTTCTGGTTCGCAGGGATGCGCTCGCGTCGCTCGCCTTCGTGGTGCTGTTCAAGTTCACCGACGCGTTCTCCGGCACCATGACGGCGCCGTTCGTGATCGACCTCGGCTTTTCCCGCAACGACTATGCCGCCATCGTCAAGGGCGTGGGCCTCGCCGCGACCTTGATCGGCGGTTTCGCGGGCGGCTTCGTGGCACGGCGCTATTCGCTTGCCGCGAGCCTATGGATCGGCGGCATGCTGCAGGCGGTCGCCAACCTGTCATTCTCCTGGCTGGCGATCGCCGGCGTCAATCAATGGGCCCTGGCATTTGCGATTACAGCGGAGAACTTCACCAGCGCTATCGGCACCGTGATCTTCGTCGCTTATTTGTCGGCGCTGTGCCAGAACCCGCTGCACACCGCGACCCAATATGCGTTGCTGACCGCGCTCGCCGCGGTCGGGCGTACCTATTTGTCCTCAGGCGCTGGTTTTGTCGCGAAGGCAACCGGCTGGCCGCTGTTCTTTGCGATCTGCGTGGTAGTCGCGGTGCCGAGTCTGATTCTGCTGGCGTGGCTGCAGCGGCGCGGGCACTTCGCAGCGCTGGAGGCGGCGAAGGATTAGCGCTTCGTCAGCACGCTCCACTTGGCGACCACGGCTTCGCTCATCTGCCCTGCGTCCTGGGCACAGGCAACCTCGTCGACTTTCACCGCGATTTCCTTGCCGACCAGCCCTTTCAACTGCGCGGCCTGGGCGTCGCTGGTGGTGATAAGCTGGAACGTCTCCGGTCCGGTTTCGAGATTGCAAAGCCCGTTCGGCGGCGGCAATCGCCGTGGCTCGCTGGTGAGCTGGTAGGTGGCGACGCGCTTGCCCGGCTTGCCGCCGCGCATGCGCATGGCATTGAGCTCCCCCGAAAGCACGTCGCCGGCATTGATCAACCTGGCCGCCTTCGGCGCAGGCTCGGCCTGCTGCGCCAATACGGCAGGTACGGCGAACGTGGCTGCAATGATAGCGCCCAGAGTCAACCGTTTGGCGAATCGTCGTTCCGTCATGTCGATCATTTCCGTATCTGGTTGCTAGAACAATGTCCGTTGCCGCATCGCCGCGGACAATGTGCCTTCGTCGAGATAATCGAGTTCGCCCCCGACCGGCACGCCATGGGCAAGCCGGGTCACCTTGACGCCCGCCTCCTGCAGGAGGTCGGTGATGTAATGTGCCGTGGTCTGGCCGTCGACGGTCGCGTTTAAGGCGAGGATAATTTCCGTCACCCGCTTGTCGTGCGCGCGCGTCACCAGCGCGTCGATGGTCAGGTCCTGCGGCCCGACGCCGTCGAGCGGCGACAGCGTCGCGCCCAGCACATGATAGAGCCCGTTGGTCGCGTGCGCCCGCTCCAGCGCCCAGAGGTCGGCGACGTCGGCGACCACGACGATGATCGAGGGATCGCGCCGCGGGTCGGTGCAGACCGTGCAGGGATTCTGGGTGTCGATGTTGCCGCAGGTCTTGCAGACCTGGATCTTGTCGATCGCCACCTGCAGCGCCGCAGCCAGCGGCGTCATCAGCGCTTCGCGTTTCTTGATCAGATGCAGCGCCGCCCGCCGGGCCGAACGTGGACCGAGCCCCGGCAGCCGCGCCAGGAGTTGGATCAGGCGTTCGATTTCGGGACCGGCAACCGCAGCGGCCATATCAGGTGAGGCCCAATCCCGGCGGCAGACCCAGTCCGCCGGTCAGCGCCTGCATCTTCTCGGCCATTGCGGTTTCCGCCTTGCGCCGGGCATCGTTATGCGCCGTGACCAGCAGGTCTTCGAGAATTTCGCGCTCGTCCGCCTTCATCAGCGACGGATCAATCTTGACCGCCTTCACTTCCATCTTTGCGGTCATGCGCACGCTGACGAGCCCCCCGCCCGAGATGCCCTCGACCTCGACATGGCCGAGTTCCTCCTGCATCGCCTGCATCTTGGATTGCAGCTGCGCCGCCTGCTTCATCATGCCGAGAAAATCAGCCATCAACCGTTCCCTTGAAATTGCTACAGATCGTCGCTGTCGGAAGGATCAGTGGGATCTTCACCGCTAGCATCGGATTCCGGCGGCTCCGGGGCAAGCTTGCGGACCTCGACCACCTTGGCGCCGGGAAATCGCGCCAGCACCTCCTGCACCCGCGGATCGGATTCCGCTGCGCGCTCGCGCTGGTTCTTCGCGACTTCGTTTTGCGAACGCAGCGTCGGCTGGCCCGCTTCATTGGACACGATCACGGTCCAGCGCCGCCCGGTCCATTGCTCCAGTTTTCGCGAGAGATCGTTGACCAGCGTCCGCGCCGCGCTGCGCTCCAGCGCCACCTCGAGCCGGCCATCTTCGATCCGGACCAGGCGGAGGTCGGCTTCCAGCGCGGCCTTGGTCAGCAGGTCACGCTTCTCGCCGGCCAGCGCCACCAGTTCCGGAAAGCTCGCAATCCTGCGCGCCGCGGGCGCGGACTGCACGTCGGCAACCGGCGCCAGCATCTGCGGGCGCGCCGTCGCTTCGGCATTGGCCCGTGACGCGGAAGCCGCCCGCGCGGGTGAGGACGGCATCATCGAGGCGGTGGACGCCGGCGCGCTGCGAGGCGCCGCGCTTCCCGCGATCACTGCCGACGTACCGCCGTTCTGCTCGAGCATTTTAATGGCTTCGTCTGGCGTCGGCATATCCGCAACATAGGCGATGCGCACCAGCACCATTTCGGCGGCCGCCGCCGGCCGGGTCGCGGCCTGAACTTCGGTGATGCCCTTGAGCAGCATCTGCCACATCCGCGACAATACCCGCATCGAAAGCTTGGCGGCGAAGTCGCGCCCGCGCAGCCGTTCGGTTTCGCCGAACGCGACATTGTCGGCCGTTGCCGGCACGATCTTCACACGGGTAACGAAATTGACGAATTCGGCGAGGTCGGAGAGCACCACGATCGGATCAGCGCCCGTGTCGTACTGCTCGCGAAATTCTTTGAAGGCGCTGGCGATATCGCCGCGCGCCAGCGAGTCGAACAGATCAATCACGCGGGTACGGTCGGCAAGGCCGAGCATCTGCCGCACCGCCTCGGCGCGCACCTGGCCAGCCGCATGCGCGATCGCCTGATCGAACAGCGACAGCGAATCCCGCACCGAGCCTTCCGCCGCCCGCGCGATGATGCCGAGAGCTTCCGGCTCGACCTCGACGTTCTCTTTCGCCGCGATATTGGCGAGATGGCCCATCAGCACGTCGGCATCGACCCGGCGCAAGTCGAAACGCTGACAGCGCGACAGCACCGTCACCGGCACCTTTCGGATTTCCGTGGTGGCGAACACGAATTTGGCATGCTCCGGCGGCTCTTCCAGCGTCTTCAGGAAGGCGTTGAACGCCGCGGTTGAGAGCATGTGGACTTCGTCGATGATGTAGACCTTGTAGCGGGCGCTGGCCGGCGCATAGCGCACGCTGTCGTTGATCTGGCGCACGTCGTCGACGCCGGTATGGGAGGCGGCATCCATCTCCAGCACGTCCATGTGCCGGCTTTCCATGATCGCCTGGCAGTGCACGCCGGGCACCGGCATATGGATGGTCGGTCCCTTCACCGATCCGTCGGGCAATTCGTAATTCAGCGCGCGGGCGAGAATCCGCGCGGTCGTGGTTTTTCCGACGCCGCGCACCCCGGTCAGGATCCAGGCTTGCGGAATCCGCCCGGTCTCGAAGGCGTTCGAAACGGTGCGGACCACGGCGTCCTGGCCGATCAGGTCCTCAAAGCTGGAGGGGCGGTATTTGCGCGCCAAAACTCGATAATGCTTGCCTGCCTCCGGCGGACCGCCGAGGTCGAAGCCGCCCTGATGGGCGCTGTCGGCTTCGTTGGGGGGCATTGGGGGAGCGCCAGCGTCGGTCATCGATCGATCCGCACTTGATTGTCTCTCGAAGCCGGCTTGCGGAATAAGGTGGCAAAATCAAGCACAGGAGGGGGTAGTCCCATCTTGCGCGATTCGCTCCAAAAAACAGGTAGGAGACTGACGAGCGACCCGATCCGGACCTCGTTAGGGCTGCTTCCTTCCGGACCTGACCCGGTTGGCGAGTGGCTCGTCCACCGCCAATCTCCCGGTCCTTATTTGGGGCCAAAAGCGGCGGAAAGCAAGCGGGGCGGGAGGGGGGGTGCGGGACTTGTGCAGAAACGGGGAAAGGCATTAGTTGCCGTTATGGCCGGGCAGAAGCGCGAAGCGCGTCTTCGCGCTGGATGTTCCGGCCATCCACGTCTCACTTTCCTGCCACACCAAGGAAGACGTGGATGCCCGGCATGAGGCCGGGCATAACGAGGGAACATGCATGCCTTCTGACGCTCCTGCCTGGTCGCTGCATTCGCGGCTCAAAGAGGACACCATCGACATCGGCGACCTCCCGCTGTGCCGCGTGCTTGTCATCAAGGATGCCAACTACCCATGGCTATTGCTGGTGCCACGCCGGCATGAAGCTGTGGAAATCATCGACCTTGCCGAAGTCGAGCAGGCGCAGTTGATGACGGAGGTCAGCCGCGTCGCACGCGCGCTGAAAGAGATCACCAAATGCGACAAGCTGAATATCGCGGCTCTCGGCAATATGGTGCCGCAGCTGCACGTGCATGTCATCGCCCGCCGCTCCAGCGACGCCGCCTGGCCGCGTCCGGTCTGGGGGGTGGTACCGCCGCTCGCCCATGATGCCGAGGAAGTTCAAAATTTCATCAGCGCGCTGCGCCGCAAGATCTGGCTTGGTTAGAACATGACAGCATTCGACAAGTTTCCCCTGGGGCAGCCGGCCTTCGTCACGCATATTCTCGATCGCGCCGCGCATCTGCGCAGCGACGACGCGAAACTGATGGCGCTGGAAGAGCGCCGCGATGCCCGCGCCTACGTGGTGTATCGCGACTCGCTGGTCCTGAAGCAGGAGGCCAACGGTCCGCGCGCGCTGCTCAGCATCAATGAAGCGCTGAAATGCGGCGCCAATCCCGGCACGATCTTCCTGGGCCTACGCGATGGCGCGGCGGTGTTCGGCATGGGCATTTCGGCCGCGGCAGTCGAGAAATTGCTGGCTGGCAGCGACGCTACCGTTATCGACTTGCGCGGCTTGGCCATGAAGGGTGAGGTGCCGCCGAACCAGCTCTCGGCGATCGCGATGGCCAAATCGCTGGTGAGCTGGCACCAGCGCCACGGCTATTGCGCCAATTGCGGAACCCGCACGGTGATGAAGGAAGGCGGCTGGAAGCGCGACTGTCCGAGTTGCAAGGCCGAGCATTTTCCGCGCACCGACCCCGTCGTGATCATGCTGGTTACCGCGGGCGACAAATGCCTGCTGGGGCGGCAGAAGCAATTTCCGGCCGGCATGTGGTCATGCCTCGCCGGATTCGTCGAAGCCGCGGAAACTATCGAGGACGCGGTCCGGCGCGAGATCTTCGAGGAATCCGGAATTCGCTGCACCGACGTCAATTACTACATGACGCAGCCCTGGCCCTATCCCTCGTCCCTGATGATCGGCTGCACCGCGCGCGCCACCAGCGAGGATATCGTCGTCGACCGCGTGGAACTTGAAGACGCGCGCTGGTTCGACCGCGCCGAGGCGACCCTGATGCTGAGGCGGCAACATCCAGATGGCCTTGCCGGACCGCACCCGTTTGCCATTGCCCACCACCTGCTCGGCCGCTGGCTGAAGATAGATCTTGGTGCGCGCGCATAGATGGAACCCGCCATGGCTCTTCCCCCTGTCGCACCGAAAATCCCTCCGCGCATCCTCTGTATCGGCATGCCCGTACGCGACTTGACGTTCCGCATCGAGGAACTGCCGGAGCGTGGCTTCAAGGTGAACGCCAGCCATTTCGAGGAGATCTGCGGCGGCAACGCGCTCAACGCGGCGATCGGGATCGTGCGCCTCGGCGGCCGAGCCTCGATCTGCGGCCCGATGGGAGACGCCCACGAAACCTCGAGCCGCTATATTTTCGACAAGCTCGCGGATGAAGGCATCGACGCCAAACACATCGTCCACATGCCGGGCCTGGTGACGCCGATTTCGAACATCATGATTGACCCCAGCGGCGAGCGCACCATCGTGACCTTCCGCGATCCGGAACTGTGGAAAGTTCGCCTGCCCGATGCGGACGAACTGCTCGAGGACTGCAGCGCGATCCTGACCGAGAACCGCTGCGCGGAATTCTGCACCGACCTCTGCGCCGAGGCGCGCAGGCGAGGTATTCCCGTGATTGTGGACGTCGACCGCCCCATGTCGCTGCGGGAGGGCCTGCTCACGGCGTCGTCGCATCTGGTGTTTTCCAGCGAAGCGCTGCAGGCGACCGCCGGGATAGCCGACGACGGCGAGGCCCTGAAAAAAATCGCGAAGCTGACGCCATCGTTTCTGGCGGGGACGCGCGGCTCGCTGGGCACGCTCTGGCTCGACGAGCACCAGAGCCTGCAGCAGACGCCGGCCTTCCCGGTGCACACCGTGGATACACTGGGCGCCGGCGACGTATTCCATGGCGCCTTCGCGCTCGCCATCACGGAAAAGCAGGACATTCCGGGCGCGCTGCGGTTCGCTTCCGCCGCAGCCGCCCTGAAATGCACCCGCTTCGGCGGCGCCTTTGCCGCCCCGCAACGTGCTGAAGTCTCTGAACTTTTGAGCCACGGCCAAGCTGGCGGCGCTATCCATGCCGGCCAATAGGCTTGCTTTAGAGAGTTTTTCTATATATGAGCTTTACCCGCCTCATAAATGGAACAAAATTCTCCTAATGACCGATACTGCCGTTCAAACCAGCGAGCCCAACCGTCGCCTCGATGCCATCGACCGCAAAATTCTGATGGTGCTGCAGGAAGACGCCTCCCTGTCGGTCGCCGAGATCGGCGACCGGGTCGGGCTGTCATCGACGCCGTGCTGGAAGCGAATCCAGCGGCTGGAAGCCGACGGCGTGATCCTGCGCCGGGTCGCCCTGGTCGACCAGAACAAGATCGGGCTCGGCATCACGGTTTTCGTCTCCGTCGAGAGTTCCGATCATTCCGAGGCCTGGTTGCGGAAATTCGCCGATGCCGTCAGCGCGATGCCGGAGGTGATGGAGTTCTACCGGATGGCGGGCGACGTCGACTACATGCTGCGCGTGGTGGTCGCGGACATGCAGAGTTACGATGTGTTTTACAAGAAGCTGATCAGCGCGGTGCCCCTGAAGAACGTCACGTCGCGCTTTGCGATGGAGAAGATCAAGTCGGTGACCGCGTTGCCGGTGCCGGCGGTGGCCGCGTAGCCCAGCCACGATTGCCATATGCGGGTTTGCCCCACGCATTCATCCATCTTCCTAAAACGCATTTTCGAAATGGATGGATTGCCGGGTCGTCCAGCGCGAAGATGCGCCTCGCGCTTTTGTCCGGCAATGACGTTTTTGCGCCTCAAATCTTCTGATTATATTCGCCGACTTCGGGATGGGTGCGCAGCACCGAATCCATCGCCTCGAACATGTCGCGCATGCGCTGCTCGCTGACCGGGCTCTCGACCACGACAACGAGTTCCGGCTTGTTGGACGACGCCCGCACCAGACCCCAGCTGCCATCCTCGACCGTGACGCGAACGCCGTTGACGGTGACGAGGTCGCGGATCGGCTGCCCCGCAACCTTCGTGCCCTTGTTTTGCAACGCCTCAAAGTGCTTCACGACAAGGTCGACAACGCCGTATTTGGCCTCATCGGCGCAATGCGGCGACATTGTCGGTGACGACCAGGTTTTCGGCAGCGCATCTTTCAGATCCGCCATCGACTTGCCGGGCGCCCGATCGAGCATCTCGCAGATCGCGATCGCCGAGATCAGGCCGTCGTCATAGCCGCGGCCGAACGGCTTGTTGAAGAAAAAATGGCCGGATTTCTCGAAGCCCGCCAGCGCGCCCAACTCGTTGGTGCGGCGCTTCATGTAGGAATGGCCGGTCTTCCAGTAGGTCGTCCTGGCGCCCTGCTTTTGCAGCACTGGGTCCGTTACGAAAAGACCCGTGGATTTCACGTCGACCACGAACTGCGCGTTCTTGTGAATCGCCGACATGTCGCGCGCCAGCATGACGCCGACCTTGTCAGCGAAGATTTCCTCCCCGGTATTGTCGACCACGCCGCAGCGGTCGCCGTCGCCGTCGAAGCCGAGGCCGACGTCGGCCTTGTGCTTCAGCACCTCGTCGCGGATGGCGTGCAGCATTTCCATGTCTTCGGGATTGGGATTGTATTTCGGGAAGGTGTAATCGAGCTCGGTGTCGAGCGGCACCACCTCGCACCCGATCGCTTCCATCACTTGCGGTGCGAACGCGCCGGCGGTGCCGTTGCCGCAGGCGACCACGACTTTCAGCTTGCGCTTCAGCTTCGGATGCCTGGTCAGATCCGCGATGTAGCGCGCCGGAAAATTCTCGTGAAACTGATACGAGCCGCCCGCCTTGTTCCTGAAGTCGGCATTGAGCACGATTTCCTTCAGGCGGGTCATCTCGTCGGGTCCGAAGGTCAGCGGCCGGTTGGCGCCCATCTTGACGCCGGTCCAGCCATTGTCGTTATGCGACGCCGTCACCATCGCGACGCAGGGCACGTCGAGCTCGAATTGCGCGAAATACGCCATCGGCGTCATGCACAGGCCGATGTCGTGGACCTTGCATCCAGACGCCATCAGCCCCGAAATCAGCGCGTATTTGATCGAGGCCGAATAGCCGCGGAAATCATGCCCGGTGACGACCTCCTGCTTGGCGCCGAGTTCGGCGATCAGCGCGCCAAGCCCCATGCCCAGCGCCTGAATGCCCATCAGGTTGATTTCCTTACCGAACAGCCAGCGGGCGTCGTATTCGCGAAAACCCGTCGCCTTCACCATCGGCTCGGATTCATAGGCATAGGTATTCGGAACCAGCACTGATTTCGGCTTCGGAAACATTCGGATGACCTTTTCATGAAACGTCACAAACAATATGCCGCAGCCATAGCGAATGCATAGGAGCAGCGGAAGGAGAAACAGCCGTTTTGTGACGATTAATTGCGGGGGTTGGCGCGAAAGAGCCCTACTGCTCCAGCACCATCTTGCCGTTGGCATATTCGAAGCGCTTCAGCCTCGACAGGAACGACAGACCGAGCAGGTTCTCGGACAGGGATTCGTCGGGCAGCACCATGGCATCGACGTCGCGCACCACGAGCCCGCCGACCTCGACCATCGCAAGCCGCGTACGTGCCGCCTTGATGGTACCATTGGCGGTCGTGACTGACGCGTTATAGTCACCGCGCGACGGGCGCAGACCGAACCGCGCGGCGGAGGTTTCGTTCAGCGCGATCACCGATGCGCCGGTATCGACCATGAAGCCGATGCGCTGACCATCGATCCTCCCTTCGGTCTGGAAATGGCCGCGGGAGTCGCGGGGGATGCTGAGGCTGCGAATACCCGCCTGGCCGACGGTCTCTGCGGGGGCAGCATTTCGCGAGGCGGTGCTGGCGAGCGCAGGCGTCGGCGTCATCTTGTCCGCCATCTGCGCCATGATGGTGCCGAGAATGGCCATGACGGCAGCAAGGATCATTATGTTACGCATCACGCCACACTCGATGAAAACAAGACAATATCACCACGTCCGCCACTAACGGCAGCGGCAGCAGCTGCCATTTTCGCGAAAAGGATGAGCGAAGTGTTAACGGGGGCTTTCTCACCTCTCCCCCGCAAGCGCATCACGCTTTAAGTTCACCGCAACGCGGCGGCGATGTTGCCGCCGTCCACCGTGGTGACGTCGGCGGTGGTCTTGAGCGCCAGCGCCTGGGCCAGAAATGCCTGCGCTACGTCCTCGGCCGCGACTTCGCGGCCGAGCAGGTTGCCCCGCATGTAGGCCTGCTCGCTGACGCCGCGCATCTTCGAGCGCGACGCGATCATCTCTTCGGTCAGGAGACCGGAACGGATCCGGTCGGCATTGACGGCGTTGGCGCGGATGCCTTCGCTGCCGTAATCGAGCGCATATTGCCGCACCAGGAACAAGGTCGCCGCCTTTGGCAGGCCGTAAGGACCGAAGTCGGGACCGGGATTGACGGCCTGTTTGGAAACGTTGAACAACAGGCAGCCGCCGGTGCCCTGCGCCCGCATGATCCCCACGGCGGCCTGCGCCACGCGCTGGTGGCCGTAGAAATTCAGCTCAAAACTCTGCCGCAGCACCGCCTCGTCGACCTCGCCGATCCGGCCCTGCCAGGCGGCGCCGGCATTCGACACCGCGATGTCGACCCCGCCGAACGCCGCGGCGACTTGCGCGAAGGCTTCCCGCACCGATGCGGCATCCGTGACGTCGCATCGAAGTCCCAGCGCGGCGCCGCCGATTCGCTTTGGCTTTCGCCTGCGCGGCAGCCTCGTCGACATCGAGCAGCGCCACTTCGGCGCCGGCCGCCGCGAACGCTTTTGCCGTTGCGAATCCGATCGAACCGGCAGCGCCGGTGATGGCGGCGACCTGCCCCGCCAGCGGCAGTTCCTTGGCGCTGCCCAGTTTCGCCTGCTCGAGCGACCAGTATTCGACGTCGAACAGATCGGCCTCCGGCAGCGGCTCGAAGCGGCCGACGGCTTCGGCATCGGTGATGGTGGCGATCGCGGCCTCGGCGAGGTCGGCGGCGATCTTCGCATCCTTCCTGCTGCGGCCGAGCCCGAACAGGCCGACACCGGGCACCAGCACCACGCGCGGCATCGGAATCGAGCATGGTCTTGATGCCGCCGACGCGCGCGTTATTGCGGGTGAAATAGTCCTGGTAGCGCTCGCCGAAATGCGGCCACGGCGCCGCGCACCTGCTCCCTGAAAGCGGCGAGTTTGCCATCCTCGGGCGCCGCGACGACGAGCGGCCAGTTCTTGATGCGGATGTTATGGTCGGGCGTCACCACGCCCGCCTGGCCGTAGCGTGCAACCTCGGCGCCGTTGACGAAATTCATCACCGCATCCGAAGCCGCGGAAATCGAGCACGAAGCGCTTCCAGGCTCCGTCGATCTTGCTGTCCGGCAGGCTGCAGGCGCCACGGATGATCGGCGCCACGTCCGCTATCCGCGCCGGGCGCGCCGGCAGCTTTGCGCCCGGGAATGCCGGCTTGCGATTCTTGGCCAGCCGCTGCTCGGCCAACGTCACCAGCGCGATCATGCGCTCGTAAGCTTGCCGCGCGTCGTCGCCGAAGCTGAAAATGCCGTGCTTGAGGAGGATCAGGCCTTCGACCGACGGATCGGCGTCGAACACCTGCGCCGCCGCCTTGGCCAGCCCGAAACCCGGCATGAGATAGGGCACATAACCGACGCGCGCGCCGTAGACCTCGCGGCACAACGATTCGCCGTCGGGCTGGTCGGTCAGCGAAAGCACCGCCGTCGAATGGGTATGGTCGATGAACTTGTGCGGGATGAACGCATGCAGCAGCGCCTCCACCGAGGGGTTCGGTGCCGCCGGGTCGATCAGATTGGCGCGCTGCAACCGCACCATCTCTTCGTCGGAAAGCGCGTCGCGGGCGCGTAATTTCAGCAGCGGCGCGAGCCGTACCGCCGGCAGTCCCGCGGGCTCGATCGTGCCCATGTCCCAGCCGGAGCCTTTGACGCAGAGAACGTCGGCGGCATCGCCGTTGAGATCGGCGAGTCGCGTCTTCACCGAGGTGTTGCCGCCGCCGTGCAGCACCAGACGCGGATCCTGTCCCAGCAGGCGCGTGGTATAGACCCTGAGCGCGAGATCGCGGCCGAGGTTCGCATAGCGGGCAATCGCCGCTTCGGCGTCGCGATCGATCCAGGCACTCTGCATCGGCTTTCTTCCTTCGTTATTCGGCCGCGGCCGCGATCCGCTCGGGAAAAGCGGCGGCGAGTGCGGCGCGATCGGCCTTGAGCACGCCGCGCTCGGTGATCAGCCCCGTCACCAGCCGCGCCGGCGTGACATCGAAACCGTAATTGGCAACCGGCGAGCCCTCCGGTACGATCCGCACCGTCTCGATCCGGCCATCGGCGGTCCGCCCGGTGATATCAGTCACCTCCTCGGCACCGCGCTGCTCGATCGGAATTTCCCTGATCCCGTCATCGACGCTGAAATCGATAGTCGGCGAAGGCAGCGCCACATAGAACGGCACGCCATTATCATGCGCGGCAAGCGCCTTCAGATAGGTGCCGATCTTGTTGCAGACGTCGCCATTGGCGGTCACCCGGTCGGTGCCGACGATGACGAGATCGACCAGCCCGTGCTGCATCAGATGACCGCCGGTGTTGTCAGGGATCACGGTGTGGGACACGCCGTGATGGCCGAGTTCCCAGGCGGTGAGCGAGGCGCCCTGATTGCGCGGCCGGGTTTCGTCGACCCAGACATGGATCGCATGGCCGCGATCATGCGCCAGATAGATCGGGGCCGTCGCCGTGCCCCAATCGACCGTTGCCAGCCAGCCGGCGTTGCAATGCGTCAGCACGTTGACGCGTTCGCCGGGCTTTTTCTTCGCGATGATCGCCTCGATCAGCGCGAGCCCATGCCGGCCGATTCCCTTGTTGATGGCGATGTCTTCTTCGGAGATCTCGGCGGCGCGGGAATAGGCCGCCGCGGCGCGATCCGACGACGGCAGCGGCCGCAGCAACGCTCGCATTTCGTCGAGTGCCCATTTCAGGTTGATCGCCGTCGGCCGCGTCGCCATCAGCGTCTCGTAGGCACGATCGAGCGCGGCATCCGAGCTATCGGCCCGCATCGCCAGCGCCATGCCGTAGGCGGCGGTCGCGCCGATCAAGGGCGCGCCGCGTACCAGCATCGAGTGGATGGCGTGAGCCGCGGAATCGCAGGTCGCCAGCCGGACCACGTCGAAGTGGTGCGGCAACCGCCGCTGGTCGATCGCGCTGACCGACCAGCCGTCTGCCTCGAGCCAGATACTGCGCAGAGTGCCTGTCACCGACCTTCATGATGTACCCATCGACGATGCAAACCTCACGCGCGCAGGATCCGTCCCGCCACCGCGTCGAGCTTCTTCAAAAGCTCGGGATCGCGCGCGTCCGGGGCCGTAATCAGCGCCGTATCGAGCGCCCGGTCCGAGCCAATCGGACACGCCTCGTGTTCCCTGGGAAAATCCCTCGCCAGCCGGGCGACCAGGCCCTTGGCCTTGTCGGCGTTCGACGTCAGCACCCGGATGATGTCCTGCACGGTGACAGCATCATGGTCGGGATGCCAGCAATCGAAATCGGTCACCATGGCAACGGTGGCGTAGCAGATCTCCGCCTCGCGGGCGAGCTTGGCCTCCGGCATGTTGGTCATGCCGATCACGGAATAGCCGGCCCCCTTGTAAGTCATGCTTTCGGCGTAGCTCGAGAATTGCGGACCCTCCATGCAGAGATAAGTGCCGCCGCGCGCGAACGCGATGCCCTCGGCCTCGGCGGCGGCGGCCAGGTGGATGCGCAGCCGCGGCGACACCGGATGCGCCATCGATACGTGGGCGACGCAGCCCTTGCCGAAGAACGAGCTTTCGCGCTTGTGGGTGCGATCGACGAACTGGTCGACCAGTACGAAGGTGCCGGGCGGCAATTCCTCCCTGAACGAGCCGCAGGCCGACAGCGAGACCAGGTCGGTGACCCCGGCACGCTTCAGCACGTCGATGTTAGCGCGGTAATTGATGTCGGACGGCGACAGCCGGTGGCCCTTGTCGTGACGTGGCAGGAACACGATCGGCAGGCCGGCGATGCTGCCGCGGCGAACCGGCGCCGAGGGTTCGCCCCACGGGCTGGATATCGCCTCCTCGCGTGCGTTCTCCAGTCCCGGCAGGTCGTAAATGCCGGAGCCGCCGATAATGCCAAGGACCGCCTTCGTCATGCCTTTTCCACTTCCCTATTCGAAGCGCGATTTAGCATGCCGGTGAAGCGCGACAACCATATTTCGCAGCCATCCGGCGTGCGGAAAAACCTGGGATTAACCCACGGCGTTGAAATGAGAGCCGTTTACCCTGAATCTTGTCGCCGTATTTACATTAGATCCTTAAGCGCCATGTTCCTTACCCGCGGCACGGACGTCGCCAAATGGCCCGCCGCGGCGCGGGAGACGCTCGGGCTTCGATGACAGACGCGATCGGTAAACGGCGGTGACACCTCAAAAGCTTCGGTGCCGGGAAATTTCCGAGATCGATCTCGATTTGATCGCGGATCTCCTGACGCGCGGATTCGTGGGCCGGTCGCGGGAATACTGGATGCAGGGATTGCGACGCCAGGCTGCGCGCGAGGTTCCAAACGGCTATCCCCGCTTCGGCTATATGCTCGATTACGGCGGCATGGCGGTCGGTGTTCTCCTGCTCATTTACACGTTGAGGTCCGACCGCGAGGAAGCGGCGATCCAGTGCAACCTGTCGAGCTGGTACGTCGATCCCGCGTTCCGGAATTACGCGCCGCTCCTGACCAACATCGCGCAGCGGCACAAGGAAGTCAGCTACCTCAATATCAGTGCCGCGACCTGGACTTGGCCGATCATCGAAGCGCAGGGGTTCTGCTCCTACTGCAGCGGATTGTTCTTCTCGATACCGGCGCTGTCACGCGTCAAGCCGGGCACCACCGTCGAGACCATCTTGCCGAATACAATCGCCGCCGCAGGGCTGTCTAAGGCGGAGGTCGAATTACTGACGCGGCACGCGCGTTTTGGCTGCCTCAGCCTGGTCTGCCGCACGCCGGCGGGCAAACCAACTCCATTCATCCTGCAGCCGGTGCGTATCCGCCGCGGATGGATCGCGCCGCCGGCGATGCAGCTGATCTATTGCCGCGACATCACCGAGTTCGTCGAATGCGCCGGCGCCGTCGGCCGGGCCCTGATCCGCCGCGGCAAGATTTCGGTTCTTCTCGATGCGAACGGACCGGTCGCAGGCCTCACCGGCATCTATTCCGTGGCGCGTGGCCGCAAATATTTCAAAGGCCCTCATCGCCCCAATCTTGCCGACCTGACCGATACGGAACTGGTGTTGTACGGGCCCTGAGCTTTCCCACGTCGTCCACCAAACGGTTGCAACAATCCGGAAGAGACCATCGATGCACAAGCTCATTCCCTCACCGGACCGCCGCCGCGGCGCGTGTCGAGCAGTTCGTGTTCAACGGCACCAGCCACGCCGATGATCATGTTCGTCGGCCATGTGGAAACGTCAGTGCGGGAGCGTGAAGCGTCGTTGCCACGCGCCATCGTCTGACTTTGCGAAAGCAGCATTATGCACTCGGGTTGGTCTGCATTGAAGGCACGTGTCAGTAACCGGTTGGCCCGGAACCTTTGTGCTGTGCCGCTTAAACTCTCAAACACCGGACCCATGGTCAGTTTCACCTTTGACGATGTTCCCGACAGCGCGGCCACCATTGGTGCTCCCATTCTCGAAGAGTACGATGCGCGGGGAACTTTTTACATCGCCGGCGGGCTGGTGAACGAGTGGTCCGGTAACTGGACCGGCATCAGCGCCGACAACATTGTCGGCCTTCATTGCAAGGGCCATGAAATCGGTTGCCACACATTTTCGCATGCCCGGGCCACCGATCTCGACGCGGCAGCGATGAACGCGGAGATAGAGAAGAATCGTCGTTACCTCCTGGCGCTGGACGCTTCGATCCGCATCGAGAACTTCGCGTATCCCTTTGGCATTGCATCCGTGTGGCGGAAGCGGCAATTGGCGAGGGCCTTCCGTTCGTCCCGCGGCATTCTGCCCGGCGTCAACATCGGCACCATAGACCTGCAGTTCCTCCGCGCTGTGCCCTTGATCGAACAGCACATCGACGGCGCAGAAATCGATCGTAGGTTCGACGAAGCCGTCGCCAAGAACGGCTGGTTGATCTTCTATAGCCATGACGTCAAGACAACGCCCAGTCCCTTCGGATGCTCGCCGGAGCTGCTGCGCCACGCCCTGGAGGCCGCCTTTCGCCGCCAAGTCCCGGTCCTGAGTGTTGCGGAGGCGCTGCGGCGGGCCGGCGCGTAGCGCTCTTATCTGGCGCGGAAGCGGAAATCAGGCCTGCAAAGGCTGACTTTTCCGAGGGCCGACTTTTCCAAAGTGGTTCCACGCATGCGGGCTCAATGCGCGGTTCTTGATTTGTTCATCTAATTCGGCCAAGGATTGATCTGGCCCGATTCTCTCGGGAGCGGGGCCACGCCGAAACCGTTGTCGGCGCGTCGGGAATCACGGAATTTGATTTTTTGTCCCGGGACCATCGATCCGTGCCAGCCGCAGCCGCCTACCTCGAAAGCCTCAATCCCGAACAGCGTCGCGCCGTCGAGCATGGCGCGGCCGGACCGGGTCCTTCTGCGCCGCTGCTGGTAATCGCTGGCGCCGGATCCGGAAAGACCAACACGCTCGCGCACCGCGTGGCGCATCTGATCGTCAACGGAGCCGACCCCAGGCGCATTCTTCTGATGACGTTCTCGCGGCGGGCCGCGTCCGAGATGAAGAAACGCGTCGAGCGGATTGCGCGCAAAGTCCTGGGTGACAATGCCGGAGCGATGACGGACGCGTTGACCTGGACCGGCACTTTCCACGGCATCGGCGCGCGCCTGCTGCGCGACTACGCCGACCAGATCGGACTTGATCCTGCGTTCACGATTCATGACCGTGAAGATTCCGCCGACCTGATGAATCTGATCCGGCACCAAAAGGGATTTTCCAAAACCGAAAGCCGTTTTCCGACCAAGGGCACCTGCCTCGCGATCTACTCGCGCTGCGTCAACGCGGAAGTCCCGATCGAAGAGGTGCTTGGCGCGTCGTTTCCGTGGTGCGCCGGATGGGCCGCCGAATTGAAGGAGTTGTTTGCCGCATACGTGGAGGCCAAGCAGCAGCAGAACGTGCTCGATTATGACGACCTGCTGCTCTACTGGGCGCAGACCATGAGCGATCCGGCTTTCGCCAGCGACATTGGCTGCCGTTTCGATCATGTCCTGGTCGACGAATATCAGGACACCAATCGCCTGCAATCGTCGATACTTCTGGCGCTGAAGCCCGGCGGTCAGGGTCTCACCGTCGTCGGCGACGATGCGCAATCGATCTATTCATTCCGGGCCGCCACCGTGCGCAACATCCTCGATTTCCCGGGCCAGTTCTCGCCGCGAGCCGACATCATCACGCTGGATCGCAATTACCGCTCGACGCAACACATCCTGGCAGCCGCCAACGGCGTGATCGATCTGGCCAAAGAACGTTTCACCAAGAACCTCTGGACCGAGCGGACGTCCGGGACGAAGCCTCAGCTCATTGTCGTCCGCGACGAAGCCGACCAGGCGCGCTGCATCGTCGAACGCGTGCTGGAGAACCGCGAGTCCGGAATACTGCTCAAGCAGCAGGCCGTGCTGTTCAGGGCGTCAAGTCACAGCGGCCCGCTGGAAGTCGAACTGACCCGCCGCAACATCCCCTTCGTCAAGTTCGGCGGCCTCAAGTTCCTCGATGCCGCGCACATCAAGGACATGCTGGCGCTGTTGCGTTTCGTAGAGAACCCGCGCGACCGCGTCGCCGGCTTCCGGCTGCTGCATCTGATTCCGGGCGTCGGCCCCAGTTCGGCGCAGCGGGTACTCGATCACATGGCTGACGCCGCAGACCCGATCGCAACGCTTGCAACCGCGCCGGCTCCGCCACGCGCCGGGGACGATTGGAAAATGTTCACCCAGGCGGTCGCCGATATTGCCGGATCGAACTGGCCAGCCGACCTCGAGCGCGCCCGGCTGTGGTACGAGCCGCATCTCGACCGCCTCCACGAGGATGCCGAAACCCGCCGCGCCGACTTGATCCAGCTCGAGCAAATTGCGAGCGGCTATCCATCGCGTGAGCGCTTCCTCACCGAGCTGACGCTCGACCCGCCTGACGCCACCAGCGACCAGGCGGGGGTGCCGTTGCTCGACGAAGATTACCTGATCTTATCGACAATCCATTCCGCCAAAGGGCAGGAATGGAATTCCGTATTCGTGCTCAACGTGGTCGACGGCTGCATGCCCTCCGATCTCGGCTCCGGCACGTCTGCGGAGATCGAGGAGGAACGCCGGTTGCTTTACGTCGCGATGACACGCGCCAGGGACGATCTGCACCTCATGGTTCCGCAGCGTTTCTTCACCCACGGTCAGCATGCGCGAGGGGACCGGCACGTCTATGCGTCGCGGACGCGCTTCATTCCCGCTTCCCTGCTTGGCCGCTTCGAAACCACCACCTGGCCCCTTGCAGCCACCGCTGCCGCTGCGCGTACAGCGAGCCAGGGACCGCGCATCGACGTCGGCGCTCGCATGCGCGGGATGTGGCGCTGACGGTGACAACTTCCATGGGCTACTCCATGACCTCGGCGCGCAAGAGCGAGGCAGGCATTGCCGCCGACGCCCTTTCCGTCCTGAATTCCGTATTCGGCCTGCCTGGCTTTCGGGGAGAGCAACAGGAGATCGTCAGGCATGTCACGGAGGGCGGCAATTGCCTGGTGCTGATGCCGACCGGCGGCGGCAAGTCGCTGTGCTATCAACTGCCTTCCCTGCTGCGTAAAGGCTGCGGCATCGTGGTGTCACCGCTGATCGCGCTGATGCGCGACCAGGTCGCGGGCCTGCTCGAAGCCGGCGTCAGGGCGGCGGTGCTGAATTCCACGCTTTCGTTCGACGAGGCCACAGCGGTCGAGGCGCGGCTCATCGCTGGAGATCTCGACCTGCTCTACGTCGCGCCGGAGCGGCTGTTGACGCCGCGCTGTCTCGCTTTGCTCGGCCGCGCCAGGATCGCCCTGTTTGCAATCGACGAGGCGCATTGCGTGTCGCAATGGGGACACGACTTCCGCCCGGAATATATCGGGCTCTCCGCCATCGCCGAACGCTTTCCCGACGTGCCGCGCATCGCGCTGACCGCCACGGCCGACGAACTCACCCGAAAGGAGATCGCCGACCGGCTCGGCCTCGCCGATGCGCCCCGGTTTGTCGCGAGCTTCGACCGGCCGAACATCCGGTACGAAATCGTCGAGAAGCAGAACGCGCCGGCGCAGCTCAAGGCTTTGATCAGCGAGCGCCATGCGGGCGACGCCGGCATCGTTTATTGCCTGTCGCGCGCCAAGGTCGATGACACCGCCGCCGCACTGACCAAGGCCGGCATCGAGGCGCTGCCATATCACGCCGGCATGGATGCCGCTTCTCGCGCCCGCAACCAGGATCGCTTCATCAACGAGGATGGCATCGTGATCGTCGCCACGATCGCGTTCGGCATGGGCATCGACAAGCCGGACGTGCGCTTCGTGGCGCATGTCGATTTGCCGAAGAGCATTGAGGCCTATTACCAGGAGACCGGGCGCGCGGGGCGCGACGGCAAGCCGTCGAGCGCCTGGATGGCGTATGGGCTGTCCGATATCGTGCAGCAGCGGCGCATGATCGACGAATCCTCCGGTTCCGAAGCGTTCAAGCGCGTGTCGGTCGGCAAGCTGGACGCGCTCGTCGGCCTCGCCGAGACCGCGGACTGCCGGCGCACCCGCCTGCTCGGATATTTCGGCGAACGCCCGAAAGCAGCCAGATGCGGCAACTGCGACAACTGCCTGTCGCCGCCACAGCTTCGCGACGGCAAGGTGGCCGCGCAAAAGCTGCTGTCCTGCGCCTACCGCACCGGACAGCGATTCGGCGCCATGCACCTGATCGACGTTCTGGTCGGCCGCATGACCGAACGCGTCACGCAGTTCGGGCACGACAAGCTGTCGGTGTTCGGGATAGGCCGCGAACTCAATGAAAAGCAGTGGCGCGCCGCGTTGCGGCAACTGGTGGCGATGGGCCATCTGCGTTCCGACAGCGAGGCTTTCGGCGCGCTGAAGCTGACGGAGACCGCCCGCGGGGTGTTGAAAGGCGAGACCGAAGTGATGCTGCGCGAAGCGCCCGCCGGCGCCCGGATTCGAGCGAGCCGCACCAAATCACGGCGCGGCGACATCGCCCCGACTTCCACCGCAGCATCCAAAGCCGGCGATCCAACCCTGATCGGCGCTCTCCGGGCGTGGCGTTCCGAGGTCGCGCGCAAGCGCGGCGTGCCGGCCTATGTCGTGCTGCACGACTCCACGATCGATGGGATCGCAAGCTCGCGGCCGACGACGCCGACGCAGCTCCGCTGTATCCCCGGCATCGGCGACAAGAAACTCGAGCATTACGGGGAGGAGCTGATCGCGCTGGTGAAGGCCAGCCGCGCCGAGGCGTGAGGGGTGGCAGAGGGAGAGGGGCTGGGATCAATTCCTCTCCACGTAGGCCAAGGTTGTCCGGAGAGCTCGCAGACCAGGTTTCCGGCAAAGGAGCGTCCGGGGGCCGCCCACGGCAGTTTACCGAAGCGCCAGTCCAGAGTCCCCCTTTCAGACGAGGACGGTCACGCCCGACCTCCAATGGGCTGACAGACCCAGAAAGCAGCGAGTGCAGGAGGCCATATCTCCAATGATCTTTCGGCTCGTCCGATTGAGCGGATGACCGCGGCTGTTTTTGCTTATTTGCGGAAGCGCGCCTCGTTCGGCTTGGTCAACTCCACGATACCGCTGCTCTCGATCAAGGCCGCGATACGCCGGCCGACCTCGCTGCCCTTCTCCAGCTCGGCGAGCGCAGCGCGGGGGCTCATCGCTGTACCGTCGAACTTAAGATGCGGCACGTCCATCAGCGCAGGCGGCATACTCGCGCAGAAGCTCCTGAACCGCGCGACCGCATCGCCCGCCGCTTCGTTCCAGAGATCGACGAGTGGCTGCTTAAGCGTCTTGCCGGCGGCATTTGTCGGCATGGCCTGTGCAAACACGATATATTCCGGGGTCTCGTAAGGGGCGAGGTGCGACGCGCAATGCGCGCGGATTTCCTGCTCGGTTGCGGTCTGGCCGGGCTTGAGCACGACAACCGCCTTCAGCCGTTCGGAGAACATGTGATCCGGTACGCCGACGACGGCCGCGCGCAGAACTTTTGGATGCAGGTACAGCTTGTTCTCGACCTCGATGCAATAAACATTCTGGCCGCCGCGCACGACCATGTCCTTCTTGCGGTCCAGCAGCCAGAGATAGCCGTCCTCGTCGATCTTCGCCCAATCGCCGGACAGGACGAAGCCGTCGCGCCGAAAGACTTCAGCGGTCTTGCCGGGCTCTTCCCAATATCCGGCGTTGGTCTGCTGACCACGATAGGCGACTTCGCCAATGACGTTCGGCGTCGTAACCTCGGCGCCCTCGTCGTCAAAGATCGCGATGTCGGTGTTGGGCGTGGCCAGCCCACAGCTCGTGATCTTGCGGATGGCGTCCTCGGTCGGCAGCGCGAAGCCGAGGGCCGTGCTTTCCGAAACCGAGCCGCCGTTGACCATCGCGATCGGCGAAAATTCCTTGTTGAGCTGGTTGATGTAGGTTTCCGAAGCGGCATGGCCACCGAAGATAACTTTCTTGAGCGTCGAGCAATCATGTTTGTGGAAATCGGGATGGTTCATCATCATCCATAGCATGATGGGCGCAGCGACCGCCCAAGTGACGCGCTCCTTCTCGATAAGTTCGATCGCCTCGAGCGGCGCGAACGAACGCATGATCACGCATTTTCCACCGGTCATGAGCGCGGGCATGAAGTCGGTATAAACCGCCGTATTGTGATAGAGCGGCGGCATGCACAGGTTAACGTCGCCCTCGTTCAACCCCTTGGCTGCGTGCACGATACTTTGCGCGCAGCCGAGCGCGTTGATGTGCATCGCCATCGTGCCCTTGGGAACGCCGGTGGTACCTGACGTGAATGAGATCGCGCACAGGTCCCATTCGTCGACCTCTTCTTGAGGAGCCGTCTCCGAGCCGTCGCGGTTGAGCTCAGTGAACGGGACGACGCCCGCAGGAGCCTTGTCTCCGGTCATGAATACGGCCTTGACGGTCAGTAGCTTCGCACGCACCGCTTCGAGCTTGCCACTCCAGACGTCCGGCGAGACGACTAGTCCCTTGGCGCCAACCTTGTCGATCTGTGCGATGAGGCCATCGGGCGTTAACCCGAGATTGACGGGAACTGCGATGCCCCCGAGCTTGACGACGGCCAGATAGGCGACGACATATTCCGGGCAGCCCAGGGTCAAAAGGCAGAGGCGATCGCGCTTGGCAAACCCGTAATCGCGACGCAGCCGCGCGGCGACGCGATCGACCTGCGCCCCGATTTCGCGCCACGTCATACGCTGGCCACCGGGGTGGAAGACATAGGCCTCGCGATCCGGAATCCGTGCGACATTGGCGTCGAGAATATCGGAAATATTCCTGGGCCGGTCCCGATAGGCCCAGATCTCAGTGCCTTCCCATGCGATGCCGCGGCCTTTCGGCGCAACAATTTTCGTGACCTGCGCGGCAAGCTCCGGATAGATATCGCGCCACGACTTGCACACGCCGCGCGTCGGTCCCCTGACCTCCCAGGCTCCCATGGCTCCCTCCCTTTGTTTTGCTGATCGACCGGCTACACTGCGCAATCTCCGGCATATTCGTCGCGCAACGCCAGCAGCACCTCTCGCGCGCCTTCTGCCGGCGCGATTTTCCCGTTTGCGATCCGATCACAGATCGCCTCGATCGCTTCGGTTTCTCCGGCGAGAACCCGGGCACGCACAACGCCTGCCGTCGCATCTGCCAGAATTCGCCGCAGGCGCACCTTCAGATCGAGCCGACGGGACGTCTTCGTCCCTCGTGCCGCAGCCTCCAGTGCGTCCACCAGGTCCGGCAGCCCCTGCCCCGTCGTGGCCACGGTCGTCATGATCTTCGCCGCTTGCGCGCGCGGGTCGCGAAGGCCAAGCATGGCCTCGAGCTGGCGCTTGGTCTGCTCCGCCATCGGATGGTCGCTCTTGTTGACCACGAGTATGTCGGCAATTTCCAGGATGCCGGCCTTGATTGCCTGAATGTCGTCGCCCGCGCCCGGCGCACACAGCACCAGCCGCATGTGCGCAACATCAGCGATTTCGACTTCGGACTGCCCGGCGCCGACCGTCTCGACGATGATGTGGTCGGGCCCGTAGGCATCCATCGCCTGCACCACTCCCCAGGCGGTGCGGAACAAGCCGCCGAGGTGCCCGCGCGAGGCCAGTGACCGCACGAATACGCCGGGATCGCCTGCGTGACCGTTCATCCTGATGCGATCCCCGAGAATGGCGCCGCCGGAGATGGGGCTGGACGGATCGACCGCGAGCACGCCGACGGTCCGGCCGCGGAGCCGCAGTTCACGGATCATGGCGTCGATGAGGGTCGACTTGCCGGCGCCAGGCGGACCAGTGACGCCGATGATGTTCGATCGCCCGAGATGCGGCTGGATCGCTGCGAGGATAGCCGAAGAGCCGGGACTTTCGTTCTCGACGGCGGTAATCGTGCGCGCCAACGCGCGAGGATCGCCTTTCAACAGACGATCGACAAGCCCGGCATGCGGGGCCAGCGACGCGTCGCTCACGGAACCACCAATGGCTCGCCGAAGCCGACCGCCGCCCGCGTGCGCGCACAAACTTCGCCATGCGTCGCGCCCACGCCGATCGCATGCACCACGGCGCCAAAAGTATTAGCACTGTCGTCGTCAAATGCGCGCGCCAGATCGTCGAGCGCGCGGTCAACCTCGCCCTGGCTGCGCTGCGCCTTGAACGTGCGGAAGTCGTGCAGGTAGCGATCGATCTTGTCTGCGCTGGGCCGCTCGAGTGTCGGCGGCCGATCGTCGCCACCTTCACGCTGAAAGCCATTGACGCCGACGATGACCCGCTCGCCGCGGTCGATCTTTTCCTGGTATTCGAGCGCAGACTTGCCGATCATCCGCTGCACGAAGCCAGTGCTGACAGCCTGGTACATCCCACCCTGCTCGTCGATGCTGCGGATGACATCGAGGATTTTCTCCTCCATCTGGTCGGTTAACGTTTCGACGTAGTAGGATCCGCCGAGCGGGTCGATCACATCGGCAAGTCCGGCTTCCTCGCGCAGGATGTTCTGCGTGGCGACTGCGACCCGAACCGTCGATTCCGTGGGGATTCCCAGCGCCTCGTCGAAACTGTCAGTATGCAGGGACTGCAGGCCACCCAGGATACCGGCGATCGCCTGGATCGCGACCCGCGCGATATTGTTGAGCGGCTGCTGGCGCGTCAGATCAGCGCCGGAGGTCTGGGCGTGGAACCTGAATTTCTGTGCGCGCGGGTCGCGCGCGCCGAAACGCTCGCGCGTGATGCGTCCCCAGATCCGGCGCCCCGCGCGGAATTTTGCAATTTCCTCGAACATGCTGATGGATATGTCGAAAAAGAAGCTGAACCGCCGCAGGAAGATGTCCGGATCCCGGCCGCGCGCCCGCATGTCCTCCGCATATTGGATCGCCGACGAGATCGCCAGGCCCATCGCCTGAGCCGGCGTGGCGCCGGCCTGCTGTGTGTGCTGGCCAACGATCGAAATCGGATTCCAACGCGGCGTATGCTCGTTCATCCAGTCGATGTGATCGAGCAGAACGCGCCTCTGTCCAGGCAGCGCCAGACGGAAGAACATGTGCAGCGCGGCATAGTGCGAGAGATAGTCGGACTGGTTGGTGGTACCGGCGAGCGTCTCCCACGCAATGCCGCGACGCCGCGCGACGGCAAGGAGCATGGCCGTCAGTGTATAGGGTGCCGTGTCGCCGAGACTGACTGATTCCTTGTCGAAGGGGAGGCCGTCCAGGCACACCGACATGTCGTCCGACGTCGAAATCAGGGTCCCGCAGGTGCCCAAAAGCTCGCGGTCGACTTCGTCGGGATCGTAGCCGCGCAAATGGCTGTTGCACGGCGAGACAAACAGGCCCGTCAACCCCAGCGCATAGAGACCGCGCATGCGGCCGTTGTAGTCCTGCGGCACGCCGAAGCCGACGACCATGCGCGGGCTCCATGCCCTGCCCCGGTGCATGCTGGCGTGAATGCCGCGCGTATAAGGCCCTTGTCCGGGAAGTCCGAGATCTTCCAGATAGTGCGCGCTGTCCCAGTCCTGCGGCCCATAGAGCGGTTTCAGTACGACGCCAGAGCGGTTCGTGCGAACGGCGTCAGGCCCGACCTGGCCGCCATATTCCCGCTCCCATTCCTCGCGCGCGCAATCATATGCGGATTGGGTTTCTGCCATGGCGCTATTCCTGCGACTGCGCGAGCGCGCCGGACCTGGCGGCCAGCGCGCCGACGGTCGCGACGATGTCTTCCCGCGTCGCGCCTGGATGAAAAATGTGAGCGATTCCCGCCGACGTCAGCAGGCCGACCTCCGCGTCCGGGATGATCCCGCCGACGACGACCGCAATATGCGACAGGCCCGCGTCGCCCAGCGCGCTCATCAATTTTGGCAAGATCAGGTGGTCGGTGGCAAGGCTCGAAACGCCGATGACGTCGACGTCTTCCTGCAGCGCGATCTGCACCACGTTTGGGATCGTCTGCCACGGACCGGTGTAAACGACCTCCATGCCGGCGTCGCGGAGATAGGCGGCCACGATGCGGCTGCCCCGGTCGTGGCCATCGAACCCGACTTTCGTGATCAGCACTTTCGGCGGCCGACCTTCCAGCGTTCCGACTTGCGACCCGACCTGGCTCATGCGCGCGCCTCGTTGTCCGTTCCGGGAAGAAAGCCTAGAGCAGGAATGAAAACCAAACAAGTGTTTGTTTTTCTCTCCCGCAGACTTTCGCCCGGCGCGCGACGCTCTTATGATGCGGGCGTTACGGGCGCTTCGGCCCTCAGGACCATCGATGCCGACCAACCGAAATCCGGCGCGCGCGCGTCTACGACCGCCGGCAGGGCCGCAGCGCCGCAAGGTCATGCGAAAGACGCCCGCGGCCAAAGCGCCGCCGCATGTGGCAACAAGCCGCCGGCAAATCCTGATCAACGAAGCCGCGCGGTTATTCGGCGTCAAAGGCTACGAGAATACCTCGATGCGCGACATCGCCGCGGCCATCGGAATCCTGCCGGGCTCGCTCTATCATCACTTCGAATCCAAGGAAGAATTGTTCGTCGCCGTCTATTCGCTCGGCGTGTCGCAGATTCTGGAAGCCGTCACGGCCGCGATCGGCAAGCAAGAGGATCCATGGGCGCGGCTCGAAGCGGCCTGCGTGGCGCATATGCAGACCCTGCTGGTCAAGGACAGTTACGCCGCAGCCGTGATCTCGCACCTGTCATTCAACAGCTTGCCGAAGCAGGACCGGCTGGTCGACCTGCGCGACAGGTATGAATCTGTGTTCAAAGGCCTGATCGAAAACTTGCCTTTGCGAGCGGGCATCGACCGCCGCATTCTCAGGCTGGGCCTGCTCGGGTCGATGAACTGGGCCATAGTCTGGTACCGGCCAGGCGGCGAGACACCGACGCGAATAGCGCGCAAATTGTTGGACCCAATACGAGCGAAATGATCTCAGTGATAGGAGCCGAATCCTGAAGTTCTTGCCCCTCAAAGCGATAATTCGGAGAATACCCTGCTTAGGGTAGGCTGGCTGTCTTGGAAGTGGAAGTATCAAGCGCGGCAGAGAGTTTCATGGCGAGGCGTGCTCCTCGGCGAATCACGATTGATCCACCCCCATACTGCGACAATGATGGCGAAAGCGCCGCATCTTGCTCAAGCCCGATCACGCCGTCATCCCTAATTGGGCGAGACTCAATGGCGAAACGACCTATAAGAGACACCCCATCAACGCTTTGGGTTTCGCCTCGGCGGAAGGGGACTGATGCAGGCCAATGGAAGGCGGCGGCGGCGCGCAAACTGGCAACCGTGATGCAGTGCTTCCTTTCAGCGCAACGACCGCAAGCTCGAATCCATGACATTGGTTGATGTCGCGACCACGTTGCACCTCCTCACCGATCCGTCGCGCGCCATACAGGCTGCCTTGGCGCGGCTTTTTAGATCTATTAGTTGACGTCTTCGCAGCCAGGCGGTGTCGAATGTTGGGACCAATTTCGCACTTGTGTCCCCAGCAAATGGCGGAACTATCAACCACCCACGTGACGCTGCCTGGCGGCGTCGCTGGCATTTTCAAGCGCTGGCGTCAAAATTCCATGGCTGGAACTTTATCTATTGGCTGCTGGTCGAAATCCAAATAGTGCCGCCTGAACGGTCCGTCTAGCTATCCCCGCTCGGGTTCCTGCATGGTTTTCGAATAGGTCGCTGCGTCGTTCAGTTGCCAATCGTAAGTGTCTGAGTGAATGGTTGAAAAAGGGGCAAGCATTTGCGTCGTGGCTGAATTCGCGTACCGGCGAAGATGAGCCAGAACGCCTTGCCAGTTGCCACCGAAATCCTCCTGGTACCACTTGTATATCGATGAGACGGTGACGCCGCCGGCGTCAGCGCTGACCGCGCGGGGGTGATTAACATAGAGGCGCGCGCAACGATCGAGCATAGCTTGCAAGCTTGTTGCGGTGAAAGGAGTTGGCAAAAGCGTAGGGCACCCAATCGAGGCGCAATTGACCGCATAATGGATTCGGTTGTCTTTAAATAGCGGTCGCAGGATTCGGTGCTCTATGTCATCGAGCGCAACCGCTTCTCCGTCAACTTGGATCAGCTTTGCCTGCCACGGTCCCGTCCCGCCAGTGATGAAGCTCGGAAGGAGTGAGCCGCCGAGAGAAATCTCGCGAATTGACGTTACCGGATAGTGGTCGAGAACAGTCTTGACCGTCAGCGCATTGTAAAGATTGATCCAATAGGCAAATTGCTCCGTCGGATTCAACGACTGCACCGGAACGCTGGACAGTTTTTCCAGATACTGACCCAATGCCTGCTTATCGATCGAGGACACTTCGCCGTAGCGCAGGCGGTAGATCCCGTCCGGCTCTTCGACAAGATAGCGGCGCAGAAATATCCCCCACGCTTGATGATCGATGACGACGCGAGAGGCGGGGTCGTTCGGTGCCCACTTCTGCCAAAGTTGCGCGGCCGGAGCCGATATTGCCGATCGCGATACGATCGCGTCGCACATCAATGCCAAAGCTCCGCCGATTACTGAGCGGCGCAAGATGGGAGCCATTAGAAACACCTTTCTGCTCGATGTGGGAAGTGGAGTAACGTGCGCTGTCGGTCCGGTCGCATGGCATGCGTCACTGGATGCCGAGCACTTTTATCCGCCAGCTGGCGAGATCTGGAAGCGACGCTCGATCAGATCCGCATCGTCGAATTGGCGTCGCCCGACAAGCGCGGTGGCGTGCCGTCCCCACTCCCGCATGGCGCCGGCACTTTCGATACCCAGCGGCCAGGTCACCAATCGCTCACCACGATCCGTTCCCGGTACGATGCCGGTCGGTCCGAAAGCGCTTCGTGTACCATCGGCAGTCGAAATAGTGCGCAATTCGCTGTCGTTTGCCATCGCATAGTTCGTACCATCGCCACCAGCGTCCGGGTGGACGTCAATGAGATAGTGACTCCGGGTTGTCATGCGAACGGCGACGCGCTGCGGCGCCTCGATCGCCGGTAACGTACGTGGCACAAACGCCCATTCGACGTTCGGATCCGGCGGCGGTATGGGGCTCATAGCTGGCGTCGGAAAGAACATATGGTAGCAGCCGCAAAGGTGAATTGAGTCATAAACGAGCGGGCGGCCCGACTGGTTCAAAGTGACGCGAAAGGCGATTCCGTCGAGCTTGCCCGACAGTGGATCCAATGAGCCGTTCTGCGGGCGCTCCGTGAACCAGATCATGTAAACCAGCTGCACGAGCGTACGCCCGCCGTAGCGCGTGAAGGCGAGGCGGCGATACACGGTGGGGCGCGCAACGTCCACTTCGGGTGTTTCGCCGGCCCCCCATCGCAGCGGCCCGAACCGATCGTACTCTCCGGTGGTATCGATCTCGAATACGGGCGCAAACGTCGCAAACAGGGTCTCCCGTTCGCGGTCGCCGATTTGCGGAATGCCGAGCGCATCCGTCTTGGCATTTGAAAGAATCAAGGCAACGCGCTTGGCCGGAGCCGCGTTGTCCGGAGATCGATACCGAACGATGTTGTTTTGCACGATGGTCCCTGCCGCCGTCTGCTGGAACATCTCGGAAGACTCTTTTTGCCACTTCTTGGCAAATTCGAAAAACGCCATGCTCACGACGGGGTAGACTCCGACTGTTCGTTTTAGTTCATCATAGTCGTCGGGTACGTGCGCGCGCTCTATCAACAAGCGCTTCTGCGAAAGGGTATTCGCATCGAGCGCCGCCAGTGCGTCAGCGCATCGATTTGTCCGCGTCGTGGCTTCCGGTCGGCTGTTGACTTCAAGCGCCGCGAGCTGAATTTGAGGCAGGTTACTTATTTCGTAACTACGGGAGCGCTCGTCGAGAGTCCTCAGGCGTTTCGACCATGCAGAAAAGGCGACCGGATCGTTCGATGCCTGTTGCCGAAACGACGCCAAAAAGCGGTTGACACGGAGATAGGGAAACCCCGGAACTCGATATGCCTCCGCATCTCGAACTCCCGCCCGGTCGATGGCTTCATCAAGCTTCGCAAACCAACCGACACACTCCGTGACCTCCGCCGACCGGAACTCTCGATCAGATCGAGCAGGCTGGTCAGATTGAGAGGACTGATCGATCACCGCGCAACCGACCGTCAACGTTACAGCTCCCGCCAACAACAGCAGCTCGAGACTGCGTCGCAGGTTGTTCTTTAGCGGCGTCAAATACATTCCGTAGCCCTAGATTGCAGAGTCAAGTTTGCCCAATACGCGACGCCAGATCGCCCGCGCACGGCAACGAGTGCCACTGCGGTAGCATTCGACACGCCATCGGCGGGCAATCGAGGCTCATATGGCTGCCCCTCTCGCGGCACCTTCATCGTCATGCACATCGTCCTCGCGGGCTCGGCTTATGAGAAGTTCTGAGTTTGCGACCCGGGCTGCCGTGACGAGGTAAGGCGCAACGTCCAATCTAGGCGAAGATGTCTGTTCCGGATTATCGTGAGCAAATTGAGGCACCCGGCTGCAAGCTCCTATAATGCTGAATAAAACTTAAAGTCCGCCCCGGCATCAGCATCTCGCCTTTGATCTGTCAAATGATGTAAATGCGTCTCATTTGCAGCAATGCTCGCATGTCCACGGTCGAAAAGCGCTCAACGGTGCACTAACGAAGCAAGTAAACGGTTAGCGACGACACAACCAAGGCCGCGGTACGATCTGCCGCCCTGGGCCCATATCCGAGTATCGCCGCGACTTCCATCGCATACCCGCTCGAACCGTTGCCGATCACAATAATTTCAAAATCGGCTCGGTCGCGCGTGCATATACAGGGTACCGTCGTGACGGTCGTAGATCCAACTCGTAGCTGAAACGAAACTGACAGCTTACACCGGGCTTACACAGACCGGGCTTAGACAGAATGAAGAGAGCTAACGGTGCCGGAAATACTGTCCCTGCTGAAATGGCGGTTCGTTATTGGCGGCAGCCTCTGGTGGTGCGTACAAGAACTCGCGGTCTTGACTTCTAAGACCGACACCGAGTTTCGATCATCCAAAACGTTCGTCGAGATGGACCCAGGCCTGTATCAATGACCTCTAGCTTTTTGCGAAGTTACAAATTCTGGATTGCGGTAGCGGCGGTTGCGATGGTCATTGCGGTGCGCGTTTCGCCGATCGGACAGTTGATCTCGCTTGATACCTTGCGGGTGTATCATGGCTCGCTGACAGAGTGGGTTTCGGCCAACACGGTTCTCGCCGCGGTCGGATATGTCGCAATCTATATTGCGGCGACCGCATTGTCATTTCCCGGCGGAGCCCTGCTTTCTTTGATCGGCGGTTTTCTTTTCGGTCCCGTATTCGGGACCGTGCTCATTTCGGTCGGAGCAACGATTGGTGCAACAATTGTCTTCCTGTTTGCGCGAACGCTTTTCGGCGACCAGGCGCTGGCCAAAATCGTCGAACAGCAGCCTCAACTCGTCGCGGGAATTCGCAGGAATGCCTGGTCCTATCTGCTGGTGATGCGTTTGATTCCCCTGTTTCCGTTCTTCCTCGTGAATCTGGTACCGGCTTTCGTCGGCGTCAGCCTGCCGACATACCTGCTTACGACGTTCTTCGGTATATTGCCTGGAAGCATCGTTTATTCGCTTTCAGGTGCCGGACTTGGGGACGTTCTCGATCGTGGTTCAAACCTTTCGGTCGGATCGGTGTTTACTCCGACGATCATTGCCGCACTCGTGGGGCTTTCCGTTCTATCCCTGCTTGCGCTCGTAGTCCGCTCGCGCTTTGAAAGAAAAAATGTCGAACCCGAAGCAAAGCCTTGTAGCCGAACGTGATGACAGACAGGCTGCCGGGAGCGCCACTTTTATGAAGGCTGAAGTTCCACTTATGCGATTCAATGCCCCGATTGCTGTTTTTGGCGGTTGTTACAGCAACCTCGAAGCGACCGTCGCTTTGATTCAGCAGATCGATCGACTTGGCATACCTGCAAGCCATCGCATCTGCACCGGTGATATCGTTGCGTACGGAGCCGATGCGGAAGCTTGTGTCAAGTTGGTGCGCGGCGCAGCCGAGCACGTCGTCATGGGGAATTGCGAAGAAAGCCTCGCGGCCGCCAAGGCGGACTGCGGTTGTGGCTTTCCGGAAGGTAGTGCTTGCCAGCGACTGTCCTCCACCTGGTTTGCACACGCTGATCGACAGATTTCCCCTGAATCGCGCAGTTGGATGGCCACGCTACCGCGACGCATCGATCTTCAAATGGGTGGGGCGCGACTGGCGATCGTGCACGGCGGTATGGAGCAGATCAATCAATTCATATTCGCATCGACGAGCGGAAAGATTAAAGCCTCTCAATTGACCCATGCCAAAATAGACGGCGTCATAGGGGGGCACTGTGGCGTGCCGTTCTCCCAATCCGTCGCGGGCCGGCTGTGGCATAACTCTGGCGCCGTCGGGATGCCGGCGAACGATGGAACGCCGAGAATCTGGTTCAGCATCATCACGCCGATGGAGCATGGGCTCGATATTCAACATCGTGCCATCAGTTATGATCATGCTGCGGCCGCCGACAAAATGCACGCTGCCGGTTTGCCTAACGAATATGCCATCGCACTCGACACCGGGCTTTGGCCAAGCTGCGATATCTTGCCGGCGACCGAGGTCAGAGAAAGGGGCGTTCCGTTCCGCGAGGGCTCGATCTTCTGGCCCTATCGGTCGGCTCTAAAATCACGAGGGCCTGCTTTCGCAGCGAGATTGTGGCCGCAGGAGGACCGTGATGGTTTGCCGCATCTCGCCGAGCAGAAATTCAGGGATCCCCAGGTAACCGCGGATGGTCAACCGCGAGCGACTGTTGAGCTGGAAGGGCTGGAGACCCTGTGGCTGAACACGGGCTCGCTCTGCAATATTGAATGCAGAAACTGCTACATCGAATCCAGTCCAACGAACGATCGTCTTGCTTATCTCGGTCGAATCGAAGCGCGCAGCTACTTGGAGGAAATTGCGCGGGACGGTCTTCCCACCCGGGAGATAGGCTTTACCGGCGGCGAGCCATTCATGAATCCCGAGATTATTGGAATGATCACGGATTGTCTCGTTCGTGGCTTCGAAGTGCTGGTACTCACCAACGCCATGTTGCCGATGCAGCGCCTTAAACGGGCGCTTCTGGATCTGAAATCAAGATATGGAAGCCAGTTCAAGATCAGGATATCGCTCGACCACTACTCATCCGGCCGCCATGAAGATGAACGAGGTCCGGATACCTTCCATAAGACGCTTAGTGGCTTGATTTGGCTTGCCAAAAACGGATTCAATGTAAGCGTCGCTGGCCGCACCATGTGGGGAGAAAACCCCGTAGCGGAACGATCAGGCTATGCCGCGTTGTTCGCGGAGCATTCCATCGCGATCGATGCAGACGACCCGATTGGGCTTGTCCTCTTTCCGGAGATGGACGTGCGGGTTGACGTTCCGGAGATTACCAATCGTTGTTGGGATATCCTCGGAAAATCGTCATCTGACGTCATGTGTTCACATTCTCGAATGGTCGTGAAACGAAAGGGCAGCGATCGCCCTGCGGTCGTCGCCTGTACACTTATTCCGTATGAAAAGAGCTTCGAACTTGGAACAACACTGAAAGATGCAAGTGGGCGAGTCGCCCTAAATCATCCGCACTGCGCGCGCTTCTGTGTTCTCGGGGGGGCGAGCTGCTCGGTGGCCGGGCAAACGGATGATCGCCGATTGAATTCTGAGGCGGCAGAATAGTTCTTGGCAATCTGGAGCGCGAGTGCACAGACGATGGCCACACGCTGCCGCTGGCCTACTGAAAGCTGGTCCGCTCGTTGTATGGTCTGATCCAGCACGCTGGCCTAACCCGATCAAGCGCAACGCAGGTGGCTCTGCGATTATCCGCTGGATACCTTTAAGGTACCACGCGCAAGAGCGGGGCTACGGCAAGCTAGACTAGTCGCGGAAAAAGAGTGCCTGAGTAAGGCCTTCTAGGTTTCGGACAATTTGGTTTCTTCGTATTGGATCGATCATGTCCACCATATCTGCTAAACCACTTTCTCGATACCCTTGGTTCATCAGACTTTTTTTCTGGAAACAGAAATGGACCTATGGCCGCATTCTTGATCCTGGATTGCTGTGGGGCCGGTCGCCCTGGGTATTCGCAGCCGTGGCGCTGCTTTATGGAGCGTTAGACCGCAGATCCTCACCTATTGAGCCGGCGCTGCGTTCCCTTGTCACTGTACGAGTCTCGCAGATCAATCACTGTGCGTTTTGCGTTGACATCAATTCAGCGACGCTCGTCAATCGCGCGGTTCCGATTGAAAAGATACTCGCTATTAGCGACTGGCGCGGTAACGCATTATTCAAACCCGAGGAATGCCTGGCCCTGGAATTTGCCGAGGCAATGACCATGGACAGTCGCGGAGTGGATGAAAACTTGCGCACGCGTCTTAAGCAGCAATGGGACGACGAGACGATTGTTGAACTGACGGCTTTGATCGCATTCCAGAATTTGTCGTCGAAATTTAATGCCGCGCTTGATGTGCCACCTCAGGGATTCTGTCGACTTCCTACATAGTCATTTGGAGCGAGTTTAATGCGATGAGCGGTCAGCTCCCAATTGCGCGCAGAACCGATGCGTGCTTGGCATCGGGCACGTTTGCGATTGTACTGGCGCTGGAAGTCGGCACACGTGATGGCCGGCCAGGCCACGCTCGCAACGTGTTGGATAACGGCTTCGCATCTGCGTGCGCGGTCCCGCTTTTCAGAAACGAAATATGTCCCAAAGCTCCTGATAGAAAGCACTCGACGACATGCGATGGACCCGACCGCGTTCCTTTGAATACAACCTCGTGGTTATTGGAGCCGGTTCTGCCGGGTTGGTGTCTGCGTATATCGCTGCAGCGGCGAAGGCTCGTGTCGCGATCGTTGAGTCGGATCGGCTTGGCGGAGATTGTCTCAATACGGGGTGCATTCCGTCAAAGGCCCTGATTCATTCCGCAAAGGTCTTAAAGGAAGCCGGGGAAGCCCAACGTCTCGGATTGCGGGGGCAACTGACCGCAGATTTTCCGGAGGTGATGGCGCGCGTACAGCAGGTCATCCGTCGCGTTGCGCCGCACGACTCGGCCGAACGATACCAGGGTTTGGGTGTCGAGGTTCTGATGGGCAGCGCTCGGATCGTCGACCCCTGGACAGTCAAAGTCGGTGATCGCACGCTCATTTCACGGAACATCGTTGTCGCGACAGGCGCCGAGCCGATGATGCCTCCGATCCCTGGAACTCGAGCAGGTTGATCCCCTGACCTCGGAAACGGTGTGGGCGCTGACCGAGCAACCCGGTACGTTTTTGATCGTAGGCGGTGGGGCAATCGGCTGCGAACTCGCCCAGAGCTTTACTCGCCTCGGGAGCCGTACAATCCTGTTGGAAGTCGTTCCGCGGCTGGTAATGCGCGAAGATGTCGAGGTCAGCGATGCCGTCCGTCGCGCGCTCGTCGCCGACGGTGTCGAGATCAAGACCGGCATAGCCATTGAGCGTTTCGAGCGGAACGGCGGCCAATGCATTGTCCGTCTGGCCGACGGCAGTTCGATTGCTTTCGACAAGGTTCTGATCGCGACAGGCCGGCGTCCCCGGACCCGCGGTTTTGGCCTCGAAGAACTCGGCTTGCTGGATGGTGAAAGACTGGTGGTGGACCGGCAGCTTCGCACCCGCCTGCCAAATATTTTCGCGGCAGGCGACGTTCTGGGCGAGTTTCAGTTTACCCATGCTGCGAGCCACTATGCCTGGTTCGCCTCTGTGAATGCGTTGTTTGGCTGTTTGAAGCGGTGGAGCGCCGATTTCAGCGTGTTCCCGAGCGTGATTTATACCGACCCGGAAGTGGCGCGAGTCGGCCTGACGGAGCAAGACGCCCACAAGCAGAACATCCCGCACGAAGTAGTCCGGTTCGACCTGGCCGAGCTAGACCGCGCTATCGCCGACGGCGCGAATGCCGGCTTTATCAAGGTTCTGACGGTCCCCGGCAAAGACCGTATTCTAGGGGCCGTCATCGTTGGCGCTCGGGCCGGTGACATGCTCGCCGAGTTTACGCTCGCCATGAAACATGACCTCGGCCTGCGAGCCGTCCTGCAAACGATCCATCCCTATCCAGGTTGGGCGGAAGCCAACAAGGCGGTCGCAGGAGAGTGGCAGAAGGCCCATACGCCGGCCTGGGCGCTGGCCTTGTCGAAACGCTGGCTTCAATGGCTGCGCGGCTAGACGCGACCGGGTGGAACTATGTTGGATCGCTATCTCCTGGAACTTCAAAACAAGGCGCTGCAACCCTTGGCGTCGCGGATGGCCGCGGCCGGAGTTAAGGCAGACGCCGTCACCATCGGTGGGTTCTGTATCGGCGTTGTTTCATGTGCTCTGATCGCACGGGAAAACTACGTCGCGGCACTCGCACTCTTTTTGCTCAACCGTTTTTGTGACGGGCTTGACGGCGCAATTGCGCGACAAACACGTCCCACCGACCGGGGGGCGTTTCTGGATATTGCCCTCGACTTTCTGATTTACGGGCTTTTCCCGTTGGGTTTCGCCCTGGCACGGCCGGGCGCCAACGCCCTGGCGGCGAGCTTTCTTCTTGCATCGTTCATGGGAACGGGAAGCAGCTTCCTGGCGTTCGCGGTCATTGCAGCCAAACGCGGGATTGTTGCTTCAGAGTTTCCTCGCAAAGGAATTTATTATCTTGGCGGATTGACAGAGGGGGCCGAAACAATCCTAGCCTTCGGTGTGATGTGTGTGTGGCCGGACTGCTTTCCCCTGATCGCGGCGGTCTTTTCGGGCCTCGCGCTGATGACAACGGTGATGCGCTGGGCATGGGGCTGGCGGGCCTTTTCGGAGGTTGCTTCGTGAAGGCATGCCTGGGAACGTTGCTCGCTCTCGCGATAGCTCAGCCGCAAGCAGCGGATGCTGCCGATCAACAGGTCGTCGTCGGCGCTTTTTCGCAAGGATCCATGGCCGGTTGGGACCAAAAGGCGTTCAAGGGCGAGACGGACTACTCCCTCGTCTACGACCCCGAGAAGAGATCGACCGTGCTTCGCGCCGTATCGCGGGCGTCTGCATCGGGACGTTTCCGCAAGATGAGCGTGGACCTGACCAAGACGCCGTTCCTGAACTGGTCGTGGAAGATATCCGAACCGCTGGCCGGGCTCGATGAAACCGTAAAAGCGGGCGACGATTTTTCCGCCCGCGTCTTTGTCGTTGTGGAACGAGGCATCATGGGATTCAGCACGCTTTCGGTGAATTATGTGTGGGCTAGCCAGCACCCTATTGGAAGTGCATGGCCCAGCCCCGTCACAAGTCGGGTCCGCCTTCTGGCGGTGGACTCAGGCGCGAAAGGAGTAAGCACGTGGGTCATACACAAACGCAATGTTCGGGCCGATTTACGGGAACAGTTCGGTGAGGACATCGTGTCGGTCGACGCCGTTGCGTTGATGACCGATACCGATAATTCAGGCAGCCGCGCGCAGGCGTATTACGGCGATATCTGGTTTTCGGCGGAGTGATGGACACGCCGGTGACCGGGAAATCGACGACATCTCGCGGCCCCGCGCAAGCATATCGTGCTCGTTCGCGCAGGCCACGCACATGTCGGAGTTTCACAGCGTTTTCGCTTGCGGCCAGATCCGTCGGGGCGTCTCACTCTGGTGACGCCGGGCAGGGGCGTGGCGCTGGAAAGACTGGATCGACCGAAAGTTTATGAGGAGCTTTAAAATCCAGGAGATGATCACGTGCGGCCTGTGATGGTCTCAAGACGCGGGTGCGCCCAACAGTCCCGCTGATTTCGCGCGGTAATAGTCGGCAGGTGTGTCGACGTCCCAGAGATGATCCGTTTCGAACGCGCTCAACTTTTCCTCGCGCAATCGGTCGCGCGTCAGCCGCATCACGTCGGCCGTTCCCCATGGTATGCCCTCAAATAGCCGCCATACCGGCTTTCTCAATCCGATCAGCGCGTAGCCGCCGTCTTCGGCGGGAATGAACGCCGCATCCGCGCCGCTGACAAGCGCCGTGGCGCACCGCTTGAGGTGATCAGCAGACAGGATGGGGCAATCCGTTCCTATCAGCAGCGCCGGAGCCCGGCGGGTCAGCCGCTCGAAGGCGCCGAACATGCGCTCGCCAAGATCGTCGCCGGCCTGGGCGTGGGTAGTGAAACCATATTCCTGCCTGGCCGAACGGAAAATCGGATGATCGCAATCCGGGGCGCACCAGAGTGTTATTGGCCGAAGCGGCGATGCGAGCGCGGTCCGCATTGTGCGCTGGAACAGATATGCCTGAAGTTCCGCGGCGCCCTCGGCCCCGAGGTTTGGAATAAGCCGTGTCTTTGCGTATCCCGCGATGGGCGCCTTGGCGAATATTGCAAGCTGGACGGCATCAACCGTGCTTTCGGGCATGTCTGTATCTTTCAGCGAGACGTGACGGATCAGCGTTCAGGAAAAACGCCGCGCGCAAGCGCCACATCAACAAGATCGTCCTGAGCGCTCCGTTTTTCTCCCAACGGCGTCCGGACGTCGTCACGTGCGCGCGAAGGCACACAGGGCGCGACAGACGCTTCAATGATTTGGAAAGTGCGATATCTTCCATCAATGCGATCTCGGGAAATCCACCGACCCGCTCGAAGGCCCGCCGCTGCACGAACATCGCCTGGTCCCCGGTCGCTATTCCGGTCCATCGCGATCTTCTGTTCATCATAAAGGACACCACGCGAAGGATGCGGAGCGGCGAATCGAACCGGACATCGAAGCGCCCCCATATCCGTTCGCTTTGGCTCAGCGCTGCGGAAATTTGCTCCACGGCCTGTTCGGGCAGTGCGGTGTCCGAATGCAGGAACAGAAAATGTATCGCCCTGCGCCCGCCGGGCTCCTGCGTTCATCTGGCTGGCGCGGCCGAGGGGCGCGCGGAGCGTCAGGTCGGCAAGCGGGCGTGCCAACGCAAGGGTGGCGTCCGTGCTTCCGCCGTCCACCACGATCACCTCGACGCCGCGTCGGCGCAGCGGTTGCAGTGCAGCCAAGCTCTTCCCAAGGGCCTCTTGTTCGTTCACAACCGGGATGATGATGGATAGCATCGGCAGCATGTCCGGCAGGGCGGGGGCACTCGGCTTTTTCCGGCGCGATGGCGATCTGCACAAGCATGTCCGTCGTCAGTCGCGCGTTCGCGCCGAGTGTCGCCAGAAGCCCGGCAGAAAACAATAGAATTTGGGATGTCTTTGGCCCGGCGCACTCGCAGTGGCAAAAGCAAGCGCTGAAATTGAGCCGTCCGACAATTCGACAAGGCTCTTCCGTGCAACAGCCGCGGACGCCGCGTTCCTCGCCGGATCAGCGAAAGCTGCCGACCTCTGCGGGGTCCAATCCGCCCATTTCTTCATGACGAAAAGTTTATTATCCTTTAGAATTGTTCCAAAATACGCTATTCACGGTATTTGGTGGCTCGTCAACCGGCCTCCACGTTTGGAGTCCATGCGGGGTCGCGAGCGAGGCGGGAGCGGTAAATCATAGCGTGGCCTGACATTCGACACCAAGCGTCCGCGCATTAGTCCGAGTTCGCCAGATAACAACATGTCCAATAACGCCATGACTGAGGGACAGCGGGCGACCCGCTCAAATTCGTTGTAGGGGATCGTAACAAGCGACGAGCCGCAAAAACGGCTGCGCTTGGGGGCTGCCGTTCATCCGCAAATGCACCGGAGCTTTTTGTAACTCTGTTGAGCGGGTATGCCCCGTGTCCGTTGGTCGCCGCGAGTGGACATGATCGACCAGCGAGCGGTCAAAGTCCTGTTACTAATAAAACTCGCCGATGAGGGTTAAAGAGGTTTCGATGCTTCAAACAATGCCTAACGCAGATGTTGGCGAGAGCCTCTATGCGCAGTACGTCAACCCGCAATGGGTCAGGCTGCTCGACGCCTTGCAGATGAATGTGAATTATACGCGCTGCAGTGGAGCTGAGCTTCATACGGCAGATGGCCGGGTTATTACCGACTTCAATTCCGGGTATTGCGTTCATAATATTGGACACAATCATCCGCGCGCTATCGCAGCCCTCAAAGATGAGCTTGATAAAGAGGGGCCTGCGATGCTGCAGAGCCACGTGCCGGTTCTTGCGGGACAACTTGCCGCGAGGCTTTGCAAACTTGCGGGAGGTCGACTTTCCAAGGTGTTCTTTTGTAGTTCAGGCAGTGAGGGTGTTGAAGCCGCAATCAAGTTCGCTCGCGCCCATACCGGACGCTCTGGCATTTTAGGCGCCTCGGGCGGTTTTCATGGGCTGACATGCGGCGCACTCTCTCTAATGACCAACGATTTCTGGCGGAAGGGATTCGGTCTGCTATTGCCTGACACTGAATTTATTCCATACGGCAATACTCAAGATCTGGAGCTCAAGCTCGCCACAAGGTCCTTCGCCGCATTTATATTGGAGCCTATTCAGAGCGAGGCCGGCGTTATCATGCCATCGCGCGACTACCTCGCGAATGTACAGAAACTGTGCCGAAAATATAAGACACTCTTTGTTCTGGACGAGGTCCAGACTGGCTTCTACAGGACTGGTTCGTTTCTTGCTGCCCACCAGTTTGGTGTCGAGCCCGATATGGTAGTGTTGGCAAAAGCGATCAGCGGCGGACTTGTTCCGTGCGGTGCGGTTTTGATGTCGGATGACATCTGCAAATCGGTCTATAGTTCAATTCAGCGTTCGCTTGTCCATACCTCGACCTTTAGCGAAAACAGCCTCGCAATGCGCGCCGGCTTGGCGACGCTCGATATCCTCGAGGATGAGCAACTTGGTCAACGTGCGGCAATAGCTGGTGAATGGCTCCGACATGTCCTCGCCGAGCGTTTGGAAAAATACGAAATGTTTGGAGAGGTACGCGGGGCCGGTCTACTCAATGCGGTCGAGTTCAAGCCGCCAAAAACGTTGAAACTGCGGATCGCCTTCGAGACGTTCCGGAAGATCCATCCAGCGCTATTCGGCCAAATGCTGGTTATGCATCTGTTTAGAGATCATGGAATTCTGAGCCAGGTCTGTGGCAACGATTTCATGGTATTGAAGATTTCGCCTCCCCTTACGATCGAGGATGCGCAACTCGAGCGGTTTGTATCCGCCCTCGAGCAGACCGTGGACTTGATCCACAATTCCAGCAGCTTCTGGTCCGAAGCGATCAAGATCGGCCAACGCCTCTTCCGGTCGATGTAATCCGCATCCGCAAGGCCAAGGCGAGTGACACTAATCTTGAAGTCTAGGAGAGAATACGACGTGAGAAAATTGCATATCCGTTCGAACGAGAAGAAATCGAAAGGTGCCGCGCGAGCCGGGCTAGAGCGAAAGGCGAGGCCTGTGAGGATAGCCAGTGTGGCGAGCGCCGTGCCAGAGCATCGGTTTTCTCAGAACGAGATAACGACGGCAGTTAAGAATTATTGGAGTGAAAAGCTACCGGAGCCGGATAAGCTGGACTGGCTCCATTCGCGCGTCGGGGTCGATTTTCGCCATTTGGCATTTCCGCTGGAGAGGTATCCATTCGCTACCTGGGGCGAGGCCAATACCGCGTGGCTCGAGGCGGCAGAAGATCTGGGAGTTCGTGCGATTGACACGGCTCTCGATCGCGCCGGGATGTCGCGGCAAGACTTGAACGCGCTTTTTGTGGTGTCGATAACAGGCATCGCCAGTCCCTCCCTGGATGCGCGGTTGATCAATCGAATGACGCTGCGGCCCGATATCAAACGCACACCCATCTTTGGCGTGGGATGCGCGGGCGGCGCGATTGGACTAACACGAGCCGCCGATTATGCGCTTGCTTATCCCGATCATGCGGCGGCCATTTTATGCGTTGAAATATGCTCGCTCACCGTGCAGCAGGAAGATTTTTCGACGGCCAATTTGATTGCATCGGGACTCTTTGGCGATGGCGCTGCGGCAGTCATTGTCAGGGGGTCCAGGACCGCGCACCGAAGTTCAAAGAGTTCGTCCCCATCCTCACGCGTGGGTCCGCAAATCGTCGGTACCGGTTCGGTGTTCTATCCCGACACGGAAGAAATCATGGGGTGGGATATCTCCGAAGCGGGCTTCAAAATTGTGCTCTCGCCGCAGTTGCCGGATCTGATCAAGGGAAGGCTCGCTGGAGACATCGACGCATTTTTGGGCCAGTACCAGCTTCGCCGTGCAGACATCGGAAATTGGGTGATACATACGGGTGGCCCAAAAGTACTGGACTCAATTCAAAACACGCTGGGATTGCCGGATAGCGATCTGGAGAGATCCTGGGAGTGCCTTAGACAGTTCGGCAATCTTTCGTCTGCCTCGGTTCTGTTGGTGCTCGAGGAGGTCTTGATGAATGCGACCCCCACACCGGGAACCTATGGTGTGCTGATGGCCATGGGCCCAGGGTTCTGTCTGGAAATGATCCTGTTGAAATGGTGAGCGCGGGTCTGGTGCCATCTGAAACTGACGTGCTTGTCATTGGCGGAGGACCAGCCGGACTTGCTGCGGCAATTGCTGCTCGTCAAGTTGGCTTCGACGTTGTTCTGGCCGATCGAGCTCAGCCACCCATCGACAAAGCTTGCGGTGAAGGTCTCATGCCCGATGCGCTGGACGCATTGCGGCGGATCGGTGTGGATCTGGGAGGCGGAGACGGTTCACCGTTCCGCGGCATACGGTTTCTGGACGAGAAGCTCGAAGCTGAAGCGTCGTTTTCGAGTGGTAGCTCCGGCTTGGGAGTTCGCCGAACTGAACTTCATCGGATCCTGGTGAACCGCGCGAAGGACGTTGGCGTTCGTAGCCCTGTGGGGAAAAAAAATGGAAGGTCTTGATCCCGATGGGGTCGTTATAGATGGTCGAACGGTTCGCTCTCGCTGGATCATCGGAGCGGACGGTTTTCATTCCAAGGTGCGCCAGTGGGCCGGGCTCGCGCCGCCAGTTTGGAACGGCGTGCGCAGGATCGGACTACGCCAACACTATCGCGTTCGTCCCTGGACCGACCTCGTTGAGGTTTATTGGCGCTACGACTGCCAGGCATATGTGACTCCCGTTGGGTCGAACCAAGTGTGTGTTGCGATGGTCAGCTCTGAGGAGAGCAGGGCTTCAGATTTGGCCGGCATGTTTCCGGCGCTCGCAAGTCGTCTCAGCGATGCTGAGTTGGTCGGCCCAACTCGCGGCGGAATTTCGATGTCCGCTAAGTTGCGCTCGGTTATCAGTGGTCGCGTCGCCTTGGTTGGTGACGCGTCTGGCTCAGTCGATGCGGTTACGGGAGAAGGACTCGGGCTGGCGTTTCGACAGGCAAATTGCCTCGCATCGGCTCTCGCCGCCGGAGACCTCAAGAGATATGACACAAGCCACCGCCGGATGGGACGAATGCCTCGGCTATTTGCGCGAACTCTGCTCGTCTTGGACAGGAATGATAGACTGCGCAGAATGGTGTTTCGTAAATTGGCGGCGTACCCTCGCGTGTTCTCCGGCTTACTCGCCGTTCACGTGGGGGCGTTCCGCCGCTCTGAATTGGCGACCGGCGTCCAGCTATCGCCGCGCTCGCGTGTGGACGTCGTTGAGCGTGAGGCCAGCCGCCTGCCGCAAGATAGATCGTCCTGAAATACCCCGAGAAAACCGATGTCGAAGGAACTTGTTGCATTCGCGACTGCAATTGCGACGCTTGTGCTCGTCGCGCTATCCATGGGCGCTCAAGCCAGTGAAATTCCCTCTCTCAAATCCGAACTGTTGCGTCTCGCTCACGATTGGGAGCATGTGAAACTGCAGGTCGTTGATCGCGATGAACAGGAAAGGCAAATGGCAAACCTGGCGCAGCGTGCTGGCCAAATCGCGAAGCAGTATGAAGATATCCCTGATCCAATTGTTTGGGTCGGAATCATCACCGGTGAACAGGCTTCCATGGCAAACGACAATGGCAGCCCCATCAAAGCTCTGGAGTTGGCAAAGCGCGCACGCGATATCTTGGAGAACGTCGAAAAGACCAGCCCCGACACAATGGATGCCGGTGCTCCGACGACTCTTGGCGTGCTGTATGATCGGGTCCCCGGATTCCCGATAGGCTTCGGCGACAAAGCTCGTGCCCGACACTATCTTGAGGAAGCGATCAGGAGCGCGCCGAACGGACTAGATGCGAATTTTTTCTATGGCCACTTTCTGTATAAGCATGGCGAACAATCTGAAGCCGTGAAAGTTCTAGAGCGCGCGTTAACTTTGCCAGAACTTTCGGACCGGCCAATTTGGGACAAGTCGTTGCGCGCATCGATTCGACTGACACTGTCGGAAATACAAAACGCCGTTCGCCATTGAGCGGAGTTCGAGGCAGGTGTTCGGAATGCCGCGCCGCGGTCGATGAAGACGGGCAATATTGTTTCGCCCTGGCCCGATGATTTCACTACCGCGACCAGGCACGCCGCTGCCCGCCGCCGACGCTCACTTGCACTACCTTTAGAAGCCTGCACCGTCGGCATACATACCGGGCTTCTCCACCTTCAGAACCTTGAGTGCGGTGAGCCTACCCACAAAATGAGCCATGTCCGCCCAACCGAATTCGCCCGCATCGCTACCCACGCCGGTGATGGATTTACCCACGTATCGGGGCAAACCCTCGCGGACACGAGCATTCGACCTTGTGGGCCGGTAGATTGTCCATGACGACGATGTTGCCGGGCCGCAAGGTCGGCGCCAGCATTTGCGTGACCCAGGCGAGAAAGCACTCTCCATCCATTGGCCCATCGAGAAGCATCGGTGCGACGAAGCCCGCGAGAGTTAGGCCGCCGACGAAAGTGATGGTCTTCCAATGACCATGCGGGACTGCGGCGCGGCAACGTTCGCCTTGGGCGCCCAGCCGCGCAGACGTGCCATCTTGGTCGAAACACCGCTTTCGTCGATGAAGATCAGGCACTCGGGATCAAGATCGTGTCGACCGTCAAGCCAATCCTCGCGCGCCGCCTTCACATCGGGGCGATCCTGCTCGCTGGCATGAGCGGTCTTTTTTTGTGCGTCTGGCCACGCCGGTCGAGAAACTTCCACACCGCAGTCCTCACAATCGTCACGGAGCGCTCCTCCCGCAAGCGCTCGACCATCTCGTCAAGCGTCGTGTCCGGCGCCTCTGCGAGCAGGCGGAAAATGAAAGCCGCATGTGCATCAAGTACCGATCCCTTCGGCTTGCCCTGTTTGGCGGGGCGGACGTCGCCCGTTGCCCGCTTCAGCCGCGCCCACGCCCCGGCTGTCGCGATGCCGATCGAAAACCGCGCCGCCGCCTGACGCGTCGACATCCCGCCCTCGATCGCCGCAACCACACGCTCGCGCAAATCCTTGCTGTACGGCTTGCCCATCCTGCTCTCCCAAATCAGCCGGGAATGAAGGAATCAGCTTTCGCCCTTCAGAGGAATCCCATCCAACTCGCTTTTCCGGAAACGTGCTCTAGTTCCTCGCGCAAGCCCACCAGCCACCTCTCTAGGCCCAACGCTTCGACCGCCGCAAAGGTCATTCCGTCGGTACCCGGCGCGCCCGCATTTGCTCGGGCCAGCGCATAGGCATGACGCAGGATGTCCACTCGGTAAATCTTGTCGTAGAGCAGGTAGAAGCGGAAGGCAGGCTCCGCCTTCGCTTTGCGGTATAGTTTTCTCTGAAGGGTCCGGATCGTTATCGGTGTTGCCAGGCTCATCGCCAATCACCTTCACCTCGCCATCTTCGAAAACGCACCAGAAGTCAGGGCCCTTTCCTCAGCCAGCATTACCCGGCTTCGACGGTCATACGACCCCGTCCGACTCCCGCCATGGCCGCCGCCTTCGCGACGTTGAGGCCGCTACCCTCGCCCTTGACGGGTCTCCCCCGATTACCCGAACCACCTTTCCGACGTGCCGTGCCCACTACCCCGGCGGATCGAGCGGGTGCGCGTGTCGATTGCTTCCCCGCTCATACAGCCTTCCCCAAATGGCAGGAGGGTCGGCATCCGCATTGTCACTTTCGAGGCCTGCTCAGGCTTCACTCACGTTACGGCCCGCCGGATTGCTCAACCGCCTAAAGCGGTCTTTGTCACGAGGCTCCAGCCCTGCCGGTCACCCGGCCGAACCGCTCGTCAGCTACCAGATCAATCGACAACTCGCTGGGTGGAATCTTCCTCCACTAGTGATCCGCGCCTTCGGGGCGCACTGCCATTAGGCGACATTGCCACCCACCCGAGATACCGTTTTACTAGCAGCATTTTGTTCGTCCTTGATGTAGAAAGTTGCATTTCCTCGCTGAGTTATCCCATGCCTCATCCTCCGACCGGAACCGTCTCCTTTGTGTTCACCGATATCGAGGGAAGCGTAAGTCTTTGGGAACGACACCCCGAAGCGATGAGGCTAGCGCTGGCACGTCACAATGCTGTGCTTCGCGAGGCCATCGGCGCGCATTCCGGTTTCATATTCAAGACTGTCGGAGACGCCTTCTGTGCGGCCTTCGCGACAGCGTCAGACGCGCTGGCGGCGGCGACGGCCGCGCAGCGCATCATGCAGGCTGAGGATTGGCACGACACACCCATCAAAGTCCGGATTGGTCTGCATACCGGGGCCGCCGAAGAGCGCGATGGCGATTATTTTGGCACCACGGTCAACCGCGTCGCGCGCGTCATGTCCGCCGCATATGGCCAACAGATCTTGTTGTCGACGGCCACTGCGGAACTCTTGCGCGATCAACTTCCGGGCGGATTGACGCTGCGCGAGATGGGCGAGCATCGCCTCAAGGGCCTGATCAATCCTGAGCGCCTCTGGCAAGTCATTGCACCCGGTCTGCGGCAAGACTTTCCGGCCCTGCGATCGCTGAACGCAATCCCCAACAATCTGCCTTTGCGCAGCACGAGCTTCCTCGGCCGGGACCAGGATGTGTCGCAGGTCAGGGATCTTTTGGAGACAACGAACCTGCTGACGTTGGTCGGCCCCGGCGGCATCGGCAAGACCAGCCTTTCGCTGCAAGTTGCTGCCAGCGTTCTAGACAGGTTCAAGGATGGCGTTTGGTTTGTCGAACTTGCGCCCCTGGCTGATGCTGCGCTTGTGCCGAGCGCCGTTGCCACTGCCTTGAGTCTGCGCGAGGAGCCGGACAAACCACTCCTTACGACGTTGCTCGACTTCCTGTGCCAGAGGCAGTTGCTGATCATCCTCGACAATTGTGAGCATCTGGTCGAAGCCTGCGCCCGCTTCGCTGGCTCGGTGCTGCGAACCAGCCATAAGACACGCATTCTCGCGAGCAGCCGCGAACCCCTTACAATTGGCGGAGAACTCGCATGGCGAGTGTCACCGCTGTCGGCGCCTGATCCCAAGGCGCAGACATCCATCTTGCAACTGACACAATTTGCCGCCGTGCGACTGTTCATCGAGCGCGCAAGGTTTGCCAACGCCTCGTTCCAGGTCACAAACGACAATGCGCCCTCGGTCTCTCAAATCTGCTGGTGTCTCGATGGAGTGCCACTTGCCATCGAACTAGCGGCCTCCCGGGTCAAGGCCATGCGGGTCGAACAGATTGCCGAGCGTCTCGATGATCGCTTCCGTCTGCTGACCGGCGGGAGCCGTACCGCACTGCCCCACCAGCAAACACTGCGGTCGACCATCGATTGGAGCCACAGTCTGTTACCGGAGGTTGAACGCGTAATGCTGCGGCGTCTGTCGGTATTTTCCGGCGGCTGGACGTTGGAAGCGGCAGAGGCGGTATGCGCGGGTGATGGAATTGATTCAGCGGAGGTGCTTGATACACTCGCACGCCTTGTCGACAAATCGCTCGTCATCCTGGACGACCTCGCAGTCGAGCCGCGCTACCGCATGCTCGAGACGATACGACAATACAGCCGTGAAAAGCTTGTTGATGCGAAAGAGGTCGAACAGATCGGCGACAGGCATCTCACGTTCTTCGCCAGACTGGCCGAGTGGTTGGAGCCGCGTTTCTATTGCCCCGATCAACTTCAGTGGTATGCGAAAACAGACGCCGAACTGGATAATTTTCGTGCGGCGCTCGAGCATTCGCTCTCGCCAACGCGCGTGGGTGACGGAATGCGTCTCGTCAACCCTTTGCACCGCTATTGGGTAGCCCGCGTTTACTGGCGCGAGGTAAATGGCTGGTTGAAACGCCTCCTGTCGGTATCAGGAGGCGACGACCGCAGCCCGCTTCGTGCGCGCACGATGTTTGCGGCCGGGCATATCACCAATTATTATGACCCGGCACAGGCCCGAAGTTTTGCGGAGGAAAGCCTGCGCCTCGCCCGATCACTCGACGACAAGGAACGAATGGTCGATGCCCTGTGGCTCATGGGCCGGTTGAACTATCCGAAGTTGGACGGCGCCGCCGCCCCGTATTTCGAGGAGAGCATAGAATTCGCGCGCGCGATCGACTACGTTCAAGGCGCTATGCACGCCTATTACTCCTACGGCGTCTACAAGATCGGCGTTGGCGAACACGAAGCGGCAAAGGTGCTCCTACGTGAAAGCATCATCCAAGCGGAGCGGATCGGGGGCGACGCCACGCTTCTCGGACTGTGCGCGGGGAATCTGGGACTAGTGGCGATGTTGCATGGCGATTTCGTCGAAGCCAAGTCGCAGCTCGACAAGAGTCTGGCGCTGCATAGAAGCGCGGAATTCGTCGCCGGCATTGCCGAGTCGCTCTGGCTTCAAGGCAGGCTCGCTCTGCGTCAGAACGATTTTGATCCGGCGCTTTACCATTTCGAAGAGAGCCTTGCACTGTATCGGACATATACAAACTCGGTGTGGGTTACGAGGGACCTAGTCTATATTGCGATTCTGTATGTTGCGCGAGACCAATTCACGATCGCTGCGCAGTTGGTCGGCGCACTCGACGCGCGCGACAAAGCATCTAGTTCGATCAATGCACACCTTGGCTCGCGCGCTTCGATCGCTGAATACCAAAGCGCAGTCGAGAACCTCCGTGCTGGAATGCCAGCAGCAGCCTTCGACGCCGAGTGGAAAGCGGGACACGGATTGACCGTAGAACAATCGATTGAGCTTGCCTTGTCGTAGATGCAAGGGTTGGACGCATCCTTCCGCGCCGAAGGAAGCAAGTTCCGGCGGCGGGATGGCACGATGTCGGTTTCGGGTCAACGAACGAACCCGCTTTGCGGGAGCGCGCTGCGCGCGGAGTGGAGCCAGTGGCACCGATGGAGTGACGAGGTAAGCGGAAGATAGTGACAAGCCGAGCGTCCTGTCTTGAGAATCGAGGGGTTCTAGCAACCTCCACCTCAAGACAGGAGCATCCCGATGAGTGATAAACCCATCAGCCCGCTGCGCCGACGCATGATCGAAGACATGACGGTGCGCAATTTCGTCGAGGAGACGCGCAACAACTATATCCGGCACGTCCTGACATTTACAGCCTTTCTCGGCCGCGCGCCGGATACGGCCGCGCCTGAGGATCTTCGCCTTTTCCAGCTGCATCAGACGCAGATCGGGGTGCGTGCGCCGAGCATCAATGGCTCGGTTGCGGCGCTGCGTTTCTTCTTCACCGTGACGCTCGACCGCCCCGAGATGGCACGGCACCTCACGTTCGTGCGGGAGCCGCGCAAGATCCCGGTGATCTTGAGCCTGGAGGAGATCGCACGGCTATTGGAGGCGGCCCCCGGGCCGAAGTACAAGGCCGCGCTGAGCGCCGCCTATGGCGCCGGACTGCGGGTCTCCGAAGTGGTGGCGCTGAAGGTGTCGGATATCGATTCCGAGCGCATGCTGCTGCGCATCGAGCAGGGCAAGGGGCGCAAGGATCGCTTTGCAATGCTTTCCCCGCTGCTGTTGGAGTTGCTGCGCGATTGGTATCGCATCGCCCGGCCCGCAGTCTGGCTGTTCCCAGGCCGTGATCCGCTGCTGCCGATGACGACGCGGCAATTCAATCGCGTCGTTCATGCCGCTGCCGATAGGGCGGCGATCAAAAAGCGAGTATCGCCTCATACATTGCGCCACAGCTTTGCGACCCACCTGCTCGAAGAGAAAACCGATGTGCGTTTGATCCAGGTTTTGCTCGGACATGCCAGGGTCGATACCACCGCGCTTTACGCGCAGGTGGCCACCAACGTGATCCGCGCGGTCATGAGCCCGTTGGATCGGCTCACGCCGCTGACACCGGAGAACAAGCCGCCGGCATAAGCCACGGCGATCATGGCTCGCCCCGCCCTGGAGATCGCGGATATCTTCCGCGACCACGGGCCCGCTTGGCGTAAAGCCAATGCAGGTCACGTCAGCCTCGGCCAGTTGAAGGTGATGTCGGCGATCGAGAGCTGCCGCACCGTGGCTCTCGGCGGCCATGTCATGCGCTGCGAGGACTGCTCGTACACGCAGGTCGCCTATAACAGCTGCCGTAACAGGCATTGCCCCAAGTGCCAGGGCTCGCAGGCGCTGGCATGGATGAAGCAGCGCAAGTCAGAACTGCTGGACGTCCCTTACTTCCACGTCGTGTTCACGCTGCCGGGGCGGATTGCCGCCATCGCCTACCAGAACAAGGCCGTCGTCTACGATCTCTTATTCAAGGCTTCCTCGCAGACAATGCGCGCGATTGCGGCCGATCCCAAGCACCTGGGCGTCAAGATCGGCTTCACCTCGGTGCTCCACACCTGGGGCTCCGCGATGACCCATCATCCACACGTCCACATGATCGTGCCGGGTGGTGGGATATCGCTCGATGGCACGCGCTGGATCGGCTGCCGTCCAAACTTTCTCTTTCCGGTGAAGGTGCTGTCGCGGCTGTTCCGCCGCCTGATGCTTCAGATGCTGCTCGCCGCACACGATACCGGCCGCCTGCAGTTCTTCGGCGACCACACCCACCTCGCCGGCAAGGCCGCGTTCAAGACCTATCTCGCGCCGCTGCATCGCACCAAGTGGTTCGTCTATAGCAAGCGGCCGTTCGCCGGGCCCGAGCAGGTGCTGGCCTATCTGTCCCGCTACACCCACCGCGTCGCGATCTCCAATAGCCGCCTCATCGCCGCCAACGCGACCGGCGTAACGTTCAGCTACAAAGACTACCGGATCGAGGGACCCGGCCGCTACAAGACCATGACGCTCAAGCCGGACGAGTTCATCAGGCGGTTCCTGATCCACGTCCTGCCTAACGGATTCCACCGCATACGGTACTGCGGTCTGCTCGCCAGCGGCACCAAGACCGAGACCATTGCGCGGGCGCGTCAACTGATCGCTGCGGTGACACCTGTGCAAACCGTGCACCAGCAGCAGCCTCCCGATGCTGCCGCGGCAACCGACCAGGCGACCCACCCATGCCCGCGTTGCGGCGGTCGCATGAACATCATCGAGACCTTCACGCGCGGCTCGACACCGCATCACCGGCCGACCGGTCCAATCATCGCCGTCAGGATCGATACGTCATGATCACACTGAAACGACGCACTCACAACCTTGCCCAGCGTCGGTTGCTGACCGGCGCCGCCCACGCTCGCGCGAATGCGCCGTCCCGACAGCTACGCATCCCTGCAACCGACACACTCAACAACAGTCTCAATCATAAACCCGAGCTATCGCTGCTTGCCAGCCGCCTCGAAGCACACGGCACTCCCGCGCTCGCACCTTCCGCATCAGACAAATCCCCATAGCGGCGTGCGCGGCACTCTCCGCGCCCCATCCCCCGCGGGTTCTTTCCTTGGCGGCTTTCGGACGCCGGCCACTGCTGTATGTCGCGCCGCTGTCGCTGGCCGGCATCCGAAACCCTCAACAAACTGCGACAAGGTAGCATGTCGGCGTTACGTCCGGTTCACCCCCGATAACCGACATTAGACTGGCGTTCCCCGGCGGCGGCACGCGTTATGCCGCGTCCCACCCTCTCGCGTGCCTCAGACCCCACCCACTGCGGATGATCCAGATACAAGGGCTTCTGTGTTGTTCTCGGCTTCGGGGCCGTTGAGAAGGTGAAACTCTACAACCCTTTGTCGAGATAAGCTGGCAAAACCAGCTCGACGGACTAAACTAAAGCTCTCACCGCACATCGGAGATTTCAATGACAGTGGATGGTTTGCGTGGACGGACCGCATTGGTGACCGGGGGCTCTCGCGGCATTGGCGCAGCAATATCGAGAGCATTGGCCAAGGCCGGGGCGGCCGTCGCTGTCAATTATCGCGAGCGCGCCGACGGGGCAAAGAAGTTGGCCGAGGACCTGCGCAAGACGGGCGCACATGCCATCACTGTCCAGGCTGACGTCTCGCAGGCCGATGCGGTTGCTAAAATGGTCGACGCCGTGAAATCCGAGCTAGGGACAATCGACATTTTGATTAACAACGCCGGCATCGCAATCACACGCGGCATCGACGATCTTTCTGAAGCCGATTTTGACAAAACGATCGCTACCAATCTGAAATCCGTTTTTCTGTGCACGAGGGCAGTTTTACCGATGATGAGAGCTAAGCAATGGGGCGCATCGTCAATATTTCCTCAGGCGCCGCTCGCGGTGCCGGCGCTATCGGGCCGCACTATAACGCGTCGAAGGCGGGTGTTGAGGGTTTGACGCGGGGGTACGCGGCGCGCCTGGTCAAGGAAGGGATAACGGTCAACGCGGTCGCGCCTTCGCTGATCGAAACAGACATGATGAAGGGCCAGGAGACACTCGTCAGTCGGATACCCTTGGGCCGTTTCGGTAAACCAGACGAAGTCGCAAAAGCCGTTCTGATGCTCGTGGACAATGCCTATATGACCGGGCAGACTATCGCGATGAGCGGGGGCATGACGTTCAACTGAGAATAATGGAGAACATTCAGCCTTTGCCCCGGGCGCGCTTCTTCAACGCCCGGCACCGCGCCCAGCGGAACGGTGGTGCGGCATTGTCCATATCGGAAACAACACCCCACAGCCAGCAGGGCTCCTCCAAACCGGTGGCGGTACCTCAGTGGTGGCCAACGCCATGGTGAACGTGGCGAACATTGGGCAGGCAGTCTTCACCGTTACTCTATTTCTGTTTGCAGCGCTGTTGTGGTCGTGACTTATCCTAACCCTTCGCCGATTGCGGAGTCATCGTCTGCTACGGCAATGCCAAGCCCACCGATACGCACCTCGCTTCCGCGGTGCATTGCGTTGATGACGAGATCATCGAGTGGCTGAAGCGGCGAGAGCGGCGCAGGCACGACAAACTGACCAAGTCAGTGCCTCGGTGCCCGCCGCCCTTTTTTGGCGGCAAGCTGGTAAGCCAGCGATGACGGTACTGCATGGCAGATCGTCGCCGGCGCGAGACTGTTGGGCATCGGGACAAGGTGGTTGATCGTCAAACTCCAATAATCCGTACGACGAAAACAAGCTGCGCAGCTGGACCTCTCTGTCGGCTCTGTGTCTGGTTTCCTCTCGCCAAAGAAGATACGCGAGCAGTATCAAGCTTGGCGTCCATGCCATCGTCACACAAAAAATAACAACTTGGATTGTAGTCATCGCTGCGCCCCCCCCAACGCATTTGAATCTGCGAATCTAAGTGTCCGCATCGCCACAAGCTCAGTGCTGGTTAGCTTGCGTCCGCCACGCGGGCCATTTCGCGGCCCGCGCAAATCGTGACGGTGCTGCCTCGAAGTTACTTTGGGTCAACGACGTTTTTGAGGACGAGGTCCGATAGCTTGACCAAAAGCCCCCGCAGCCGGGCATTCTCCTCAATCAGCGAGTGCATGTCATCGCTGTGTTCGTCACCCCAAAGGGAAGGTGCATCATTCTCTTCGAGCAGCGAGTGTATGTCGTTGCTGTGTTCGTCGCCCCAAAGGGAAGGTTCCGCTAGTCGGCTTTGCTTGTTACCCATGACTAATACCCCTACAAAATAACCAAACGCCGCCCCCGAGCCTTATCCAACGTGAATTGAGTCGGGAGGCAAATTTGAGTCCAAAATTTGAAGGGTATAGGGCACGCCAAGGACGGCGGTGGTGCCAAGCCCACCGACACGCACCTCGCCTCGATAGTCCACTGCGTCGATAATGAGATCATCGCGTGGTGGCAACGGCGGGAGCGACGCAGGTGCGAGGCTGAAAATAAAAAAGCCACTCAAAGGTCTGAGATAAAGCTTCCTTGATCTCCATCAATCGAGTTTTACATATCCCGCGTAAATTCTAGTTGTCTTCAACTTTGGATACGTGGGCTCCATGCAAAAGGTCGCTGCGGTCCCTCGGAAAAGTGAACTTGCAGATGACGCCGCGTCCGTTGCAGCGCAAGGTCGTCCAATGGCGCATCAATTCGATTCTGTTTGCGGAAATGAGCCGATGTCGCAAATCATGATCCAACTCATCGGCTGCCGCATTGAAACTTTGGCGAGATCTTCCCCACCGCACACGCCCATCACGCAAGGCTGAGGTCCTAATCATCATCGAGGCTGAATTCGTGCGCGCTGAATACGCGCCCCTGTTCGTCGATGATAGAGACGTTTTCCATTCCTTGGCCCAAGAAGCCAAGTGCCGTTTCCAGCGCGTCTTTTCTCGTCGCTTTCTTAACCCGGAAAGGCGGTTCGCCGGACCGCTTTGAAACGGACAGAACGATGAAACCCATACTTACCTGCTTTGCGCCAAAACATATCCCGGTTCGTGACCGACGGTGTCCGGTGACACAGTTGTTTTCTTCCGTGCACGGCTCACGGCCTTGTTGCCGACAAGTGGTCAGGAATACGTGCTAACGGTCCGTGCGGCACGGCGCTAATGGACTTTGATACTAAGCAGAAACAAACCTGTACTGCATTGACATTACGCGGCCTTTTGAAGAGGTCGAAGCGCCACGTCGAAGCCAAGTTTATTGAGCTGTGACACGAGCCGCTTGGCTTTGACGTCGGTGGCTCGCCGGTCGAAGTGGTCGCCTCCGAGATCATGGTGTTCGACGCCGTTCTTGAGCATGTGGTAGATCGCGGTGAGCATGGAGGCGGCCACGGCGCAGATCGCCTTCTTCGCCCCACCGCGAGCCCTTAGCCGGTTGAACTGCGCTTTGTAATAGCTGTCCTTCTTCTTGACGGCTGACCAGGCGCACTGAACGAGCATCGTTTTCAGCCAGGGAGCGCCCTTGCGCAGACGCGAGGACTTTCGCTTGCCGGCGCTCTCGTTCTGGCCCGGGCATAGTCCTGCCCATGCCACAAGATGCCCCGCCTCTGCAAAGCGGCTCATATCCGTGCCGATCTCCGACAGGATGGTAGTAGCCGACAAAGCGCTGACGCCGGGTATGGTGCTGAGCAGACTGATCAGGGATCGAAAGGTGGCGTGACCCGCCTCCACCTCCGCATCCATGTCGGCAATCGCCGCGTCTACCTGCCGGTCGATCTCGATGCTGGCGGCGTCCAAGGCGTCATACTGGCTCAGATAAAGCTTGAGCATGAAGCGGTGATGATCCGTCAGCCGGCCATGGAGAGCATCATACAGCTGTTTGGGCGAGGCTTTCAGTCGCCGATCGGCCAAGGCTGCCAGCTTCGAAGGATTTCTGACGCCAGCGATCATCGCCTCGATCATCTTGCGACCTGATACCCCCATGATGTCGCTGATCACTGAGTCTAGCTTGATATTTGCCTCTTCCAGCGTTTTTTGGATCCTTTGGGTATAACGGGTCTGCTCGCGGGTTAGTTGCTTGCGGGCGCGAAGCAGCGAACGAAGATCCTGGATCTGTTGTTCTGGGATAAAGCTTGCCTTGATCAGACCGCAGGCCATGAGATCGGCGATCCAGGCCGCATCGTTGACGTCGGTCTTGCGGCCGGGCACGTTCTTGATATGCGCCGCATTGGCCAGGATCAGCTCGAAATCCCCGTCGCTGAGGATGTTCCAGACCGGCTTCCAATAGACCCCGGTCGCCTCCATCGCTACATGGCTGCAGCGCGACGCTGTCAACCACGCCAATAAATCTAAAAGACCGGACGTCGTGGTCTCAAACGTCCGACTTTCTCGCTCCGCCTTGCCACCAGACATCCGGCGAACACAGGCCACTATCATCGCCTTGTGAACATCAAGACCGGCGACGCAATCGAACATTACATCCATATGATTCTCCTTAACGCCAGTGCCGCCGGCGTGGGAGCCTCACTGAAAAGGAATTCTAAACAACATGCTCCAGGAGCGTCGCCGCTCCTTGGCCAAAGTGGGGGTGATCGAGGCGCCCGAGTCAAACTACTCAACGGGTTCTTCAACACCATAGAAAAACCGACCTCTTTGCCGACGGCGACTTATATTATCGATCGGATGGGACTGGAGAAAGTTTCATGTACGGGGGTCGGCCAAGGGCCGGTGACGAACTACTCATGCCCTGCCTACGTCAAAACTGGAACCGGAGAAAGGTTCAGTGCCGTAAAATCACGGATTTGCGCGTCTAGCCAACCGGCTGTACCGCCACACCACCTGCCGCATATGCTGATTTGCGCGAACATCGCTGGCGCGCCGCGTTCAGCGACCAGAAACAGTGCCGGTCTTTGGTGGCGGCGCTTGCCTCACAGGTTGAAACCCGTGCAATATGCCCGTTGGATAAGCAGGGGGCAGACCATGGCAAGGAAAACCAGTATCCGCTACGGCAAAAAGAAATCGAACGGCGGCCTCAAAAATCCACGATCGACCGGCAAGTACGACATTGAACTCGGCACGCGCATTCGACTGCGTCGCGTCGAGATGAAAAACTCGCAATCGGAGCTTGCCGACAAGCTCGGCGTCACCTTCCAACAGGTGCAGAAGTACGAGAAAGGCGTCAACCGGGTGGGCGCTGCTCGCTTGCAGCAGATCGCAACGGCGCTCGATGTCCCTGTGACGTTTTTCTTTGACGATAACAGTCTTGGAAAACACGCGAGCGACGGCAAGCGTGAGGTCGAGAGCTTGCTGTTTGTGGACAGCGCTTTCAGCCTGCGGTTGTTGCGGGCCTATGCCTCGTTGAAAAACCAAAAGGTGCAGCACCGGTTTGTGTCGCTGATCGAGAGCATCGCAGCTAACGAATGATTCCGCACTTTGCTCCGCTTGGCCTCAATAGCCCTTCGCAAACCCCGGCGCATCGCTCTGCCTTGCGGGATAATATCGACACGTTTAATTTTCTTGTACTAGCGCACTAATGCATAGCTGATGATCAGATAGGTCGCGATGGAAACAGTCGCAGTCAGGGCTAGCGCAAAGAGAGCGCGCCACATCTGGAACGGACCTATATCAATAACTTGAGTTTTCCGGCCGTCGATTGCGGATATTTTCATAGCTGCCCCCGCTGCCCTTGGCAGGTTGTCGAATACTCAATTGCTGCGTTGGGGTCACGCGACACGCAACACCTTCAATCAGTGTCGTATCCGTACCCACGCGACCTCGACGCCGTTAGTGAAGGTAAGTTGATTGACGGTCGGAAGTCCGGTCGGCATCGGCGACATACGCCAGCGATGCCCAAACATCGCCGCCACCCCAATCAGGATCATCACTGCAACGATTTTGATCATGGGAAAGGCTAGCATCCGCGCCTACCCGTTGGGTTTGATCGAAATCAACCGCACGCCTTTGCGATGTCCGCGTCTATCAGTGCGGTGCCGCATTCTAAGCCATCGCGCTCTGCGGCGGCGAGGCGCGCCACGCCGGTCAGCGCTGAAGCACCCGGATGAGGATGATCGGCGGTAACGGGCGCGCCCCCCATCACGCATGATCCCCAAGGCGAGCAAAGTCAGGAGCAAACCCATATAATTGTGAGAGCCATGGGCAAGGCGATGGCGAAGGTGCCTGTAATCGTTAGAGCGAATCCGGAAAGCAAATTTACCTCGGGGCGCACCTTGTTTTTTGACATGCTGCCTGCTCCAGCGCGCGGAACATCGAATGCCGTCTCTTCCTCTTCAGCCTGTGCTTCCGCGCGGCGCTTTCTAGTGGCGGCACTGGCGATCATTAATTTCGTAGTGAAACAATGCAGCCATTTTTCTGGCGCTCGAAACAACCCTCCGACGGTGACGAGAGGCGCGGGATCGATCGATGTCAAAATCGACGTTCCGCTGCTTCGAGGACAGGCGATCCATCTCAGTGTGTGAGCTGCTTTGCATACTGTGGGAACTTGAAAGCGTAGAGATCATACTGGCCTCCTGAGCTAAGCCACTATTGATAGGCGCAATCAATTTCTTGGTGCGCTCTTCCTATCGCAAGAAGCCTGCTTTCGAAATTCCGGTCGATTGCTTAAGGACATTTACGAATGACCGCGCGGGTCTGGCGGCTTTGCCTGCGAGTTCCGCCCCGAGTTGTTGCGGCCTAGATGATCAAAAGCCCTTCGCAAACCCCGGCGGCGCTCTGCCGGGCCGGATAGTATCGCTCGGTCCGCTTGCCGCACTTGTCGCATTTTATCTTCGCGCCAAGCTGAATAACCATCTGTAGATGTGAAGCAGCTCACATTTATGTATCGCCGGTAGAGCTATTCAGCGGTGTGCCCAGCGGTAGTGGGGTATCCTTGCTCCAATGTAGGTAAGCATAGCTGCTTTTCATGAGGGCTAGTGATTGGTTACCTTTGACTTCCCCTCGAAGGTAATCGACCGGCGATACAACCGGCGGCGCTTTTTACTCTTCTTTTTTCCGTAACCGAAATGCGTTCTTTATCGGGAGGATTAAATGATCATCAAACTTAGCATCCCATGGCATAGCCGCTCGACCCACAGCAAGTTGGCGCACGTCCTCGAACGCCTCGGACTCGCTTTGATCGGGGCCTCCTGTGGGCTATTCGTTGCCGGGATAAGTAGCATCGACCTAATTGGTTCGGCTCAAGTCGTGCTCGCCATGATGCTTTACGGGGCCGCTGGCTTCTATCTCGGGATCGATCTGCCCCAAGCTCCCCCCGGTCACAGCGGCACCAGTGCGGATAGGTTGGAGCTGCTAACTGCGGCTGGCACTTTCCTCACTGCGGTGGCGACGGTGGTGTCCATCTCCAATATCGTTCTGGGTGAAACCGTGGGCGCCCGCACGGCTGGCATCATCTGTTTGAGCTGGGTAATCAGCGCCACCATGCAGATCGCCGCCGGCGTCATCGCGCGAATAAAGTTAGCGCGTGCCGTGGAAACGGCGAAGCGCGCGCTCTTCTTCCAGTGAAAGGTCGCGAGAATTTCGGCTAAGGGAGTCCGAACATGCCGCTCTATATGTATCAGGCAGCCTACACAGCAGAATCATGGGCAGCGCAAATGACGAATCCGCAAAACCGCGTTGAATCCGTTGGACGGCAGGTCACTGAGGCCGTCGGAGGAAAAATGATCGGTGGTTGGTACTGCTTAGGCGATTATGATATTATTCTGATCGCCGACGTGCCGAATATCGAGAGCATGGCGGCCATCGCCGTAGCGGTTGCGGCGGGTGGCGCAATCAAGTCCAGCCATACCACTGCATTGATGACCGGAACGGAACTCGTGGCGGCCCTGAAGAAGTCGGAATCGGTCGTGAAAAGTTATAAGCCCGCCCGATAGAAATCGTCGGGCTTCGATCACTGCTGGCGTCGCCGAAAAGCTCGGCCAACGGCGCGGTCGGTAGCTCTGCGAAAAGAGCGCACGGCTCGCGCTGAGATGGTGCTCAGAGGAGCCGTGCAGTGCAAGAAACGGAATCCTTAGGAAAGAGGGGAATTATTTGGGTCCCGCGCATAACACCGGAACAGGGCCGTCAGGGCCGCCGCTCGGTAAGATGCTCAGGCAGACCTACAGGCGCGAATGACAAGCGTATTGATCTAGCGCAATGTTGTGTTCAGCCAGCGCTTCGGTGAGAAGATCAATCTAGATCAAAACGAAGGCCACCGCATTTGCAACAAGCTTGTTTTGTTCGGTCAGGACGGGCCTTCCAAGCGGGCACACGTTTTTTGACGAGATGCGGACATTCGCCGCACCGCAACAAACACAGCCCCGGACGACGACGGGGCTGGAGTTGTTTGCGCCACGCCGTATTCTATCTCACTCGGACGCTTGATAGCGGTGGTGCATGAAAACGCAGAAACTGGTCGTAGAGCGGTGCGAGTTGGATTTACGGGCCGCTGAGGCTGCGCTCAGCGCTGCGCAACAGATGCCGGGCGGACCCGAGCGCGGTGCTGCTCTCAAGAGGGCGGGGCAAATGCGCTTCGACGCGTACGAGAGACGGCGCGCGATCCAAGGCTCAACCGATAAAGAAAGCCAGTGATGCGGTGGCGCGAAGCTGCCGATCCGGAATGTCCCTTGTTTGGTCGCCACCAAGGGTAAACCGGACCTGGCCCGAAAGGCCGGATTCGGTAGCGTTTGCCCCAGACCTGTATCCGATACCGCTGCGCTATAGGGGTCTTCCAAGGAGTGCACCGACAACCGCAGTCACGCTCATCGCCATAACGCCCCAAAATAAAACGCGTATAGCGCCCTTGATCATACTTGCGCCCCCGGCGCGCGCGGCAAGTGCGCCAAGAACCGCGAGAAAGCCGATTGAAATAGCGGCCACCGGCGGTATCAAACTCATTTCGCTAACAAGCGTCGCGGTTACCAATGGCACGGCGGCTCCAACACCAAAGGCCGCGGCTGATGCCACCGCAGCCTGAAGCGGTCGTGCTCGAAGCGTTTCGCTGATACCGAGCTCATCTCGCGCATGTGCGCCTAACGCATCGTGCGCCATCAGTGCGATCGCGACCTGCATTGCAAGTGAGTTACCCAATCCACGTTTGATATAGATAGCTGCCAATTCTTTGTGCTCTTCCTCCGAATTGGTCTCAAGTCCCTTTTTTTCGAGGGCAAGATCAGCTTTTTCTGCATCTGCCTGTGAGCTCACAGAAACATACTCGCCAGCTGCCATGGCCATCGCTCCCGCCACTAGTCCGGCTGCCCCTGCGAGCAACACGCTGCTACGAGTTGAGTCGGCAGATGCAACACCAACGATGAGACTGGCCGTCGACACAACGCCGTCGTTTACGCCTAGGACGGTTGCGCGCAGCCATCCGGTCCGATGCGTACGGTGAAATTTTTCGGCGGGCATGCGCATTTCTATAGAGCGAAGCGAGAAATGGAATTGAAACCAATCAACAAAGCCAAAGAAATTTCTTCATCTGAGGACGCTACGAGCGGCATTGGCGGGTTCGGCAGTGGCTTCGGCCGCTAACCACAGGATTTCGCTTATGAGACTTAGCCCAACTTGCGCAGAATCGCACCCTGACCATAGGCAAATCAAAGCCTTAGCCAAAAAGTTGGCACTACAGTTTTTTGCGGATTGGGATCAGGCGGTTTGTTCGAGAACTGGCAAGTGTTGCTCGGCGAGGCGCATGCGCTTTGGCAGGACGATGCCGAGACGATTGAGGAGAGCGGCCTGTGCCGGGTCTGGCTGGGTCACACAGCGCAGGCAAATCTGGCCGCGCTCTGCGGTCGGCAGGACGACATCGTGGGACTGAATGCGCTTGAGTTCTTCCAGGATGGTGCGCGGCGAATTGCCGAGACCGGCGCAGCTCTGCCACATCTCGAGGCTCTTCCACAGTACGAAGGCAAGAAAGCAGACGAGGATATGAGCCTGCACGCGGTCCTCGCGCTGGTGCCAGATCGGACGGAGGTTGAGTTGGTCCTTGTGGATGCGGAAAGCAGCTTCGGCCTGCGTCAGCTGGATATAGGCCTTCCAAAGCTGTTGATCGCTCCAATCATCGATGTTCGAACGCAACAGATAGGCGCCCTCCGAGAGCGCGGCCCAGTCGTCGAAGGCGTCGTTGTAAACGACATCAAGGCGGAAACCCGCAGGGCAGCCATCCGGCTCCAACGTGATTGCGAAGCGGGCGGCGGATCGCTGGTTTTGCTGCAGGATGCGGCCGATCTGCCGGTTCACCGTCGCCGGATCGACGCGCTTCTTTGAACGAGCCAGCCGCGCAGCCAAGCGCCCGAGCGCTTCTTCGATCCGCCGGCTGAACTTGTCGTGCATGGCGCGTTCTTTGTTGCGCCGGTCGGCGGAACGGCACAGGATCACCGTCTCGCCGGTCTCGGGGTGGCGCGTCAGCTTGACCTCGACGCCTTCATGGACCATACGCCAGCCATCCGGGCGAGTGAGTTCGAGCGCGAACTTCTTCAGCTCCGACTTCGGTGCGCCGATGATGTAGCGCCGGCCGGTCTGGCGTAGCCATGCCAGATTGTCGGCGCTTGCCATGCCGCGATCGGTGATCCAGACCCTTCCCAGCATGCCATGCCGGGCCTCCATGGTGGCTACGATCGTCTGCAAGGTTCGCGAGTCGTGGGTGTTGCCGGCGAAAACCTCGTAGCCCAAGGGAAAGCCGTCGAAGGTCACCACCAGCGCGATGCACACCTGCTTGCAGTCGGGGCGATGATCGCGGGAATAACCGCGTTGCGCCTGCGGATTGGCCGCGGCCTGGCCCTCAAAATACGTGCTGGTCACATCGTAGAGCAGCACCTCGTTCTGGATCGCAAACAGCTCGCCGCAACGCTGCGACAGATGCGCTTCGAGCGCGGTCTTGTAGGCGAGCAGATGGTCGAGCCCGCGATAGAGCCGATCCTTGCTGACCTCCTCGTCACCAAGCTGCAGCAGATCTGAAAGCGCCGTGCGTCGATACCAGTCCTCCGCAATGTGTAACTCGCTCGACGGCTCGCAAAACCGCGCGGCGACCAGCACGGCCGCCATCTTCGACCACGCGATGCGCTCCTTGCCGATCGGAAGCAGCCGCTCGCACAGAGCCTCAAGTCCGGTGCCGCGCCACAGCGCGAGAGCAAGATACACATCGCCGAATTGACGCGGGCGTTCGAGGCGAATGCCCCTCAGCCGCACCGGCAACGTCAATTGCTCGCTACCATCGTCGAACAGCTGCGCGCGCTCGGGACTGCCAATCAGCCGGTGAGCCAGCGCCCGTGCCTGAACGCGACCGTGCTCATCGAGTTCGCCGAGCTGCGCCACCGTTTGCTGAATGACCCGACGACCAACACGCACGCTGCGCACAAGGCGCCAATAGCGATGAACCTTCCCATCTTTGCGTATCGTGGTGTGGCGCAGATACATGCGCCCGAATCAATCCAACTCGTCGCTTCCAGAAAATACCCTAGGTTGGCACTACACGCCGAAATCCCCGCTTCGCACCGGCTAACCATTTGATCCGATTCAGGTCACTCGACGCAAAATCCCGGAAAATAGCTAAATCCGGTCTCCAACTGCGCAAGTTGGGTTAGCGTCAGTTAGTGGGTCGCAGCGATATGTCCGGAGTAAACCGAACTCGTCACCGTCTCGCCAAGATACCGTGTCGCCGGCGTCCGCAGGGTCTATGCAGCTCGGCCATCTCTTGAGCGGGATCGCGGATGATGATGCTGGATGATGTTGAAACCGGCGTCCGACCTGCGGCGAGATCGCCGGACATATGAGGCGGCACCGGCAACACTAAACCTTCTTGCAGCGCGGGTTTTCGCCACGAATCAGTCGCCACCTAACGGCGCCCGCGTAGTGTATGGGCCGAGTAGCCGGGCACGCCCCTTTTTACCTACCCCAGAGGTGCGAGCGCTCGGCTACTTGTCAATCCATTGACCTTTGGTCGTGTCCCAGCGATGCCCCATGGCGCTATGTCGGCGCATGTTCGTTAAGGCGGATTTATTGGCGCGTTTCTCGAGCCCCTCTTCAATAAACGGGTAGATAATCACTGCAATATAGAGGCCGATCAGGAATCCCCCACATCCGGCCCTCCTTGTTCGAGGAAGCCTTCAAATGGCCCGGCGCACGATCTGCGGGACTATACGCCGGGCCTGACCGAACATCGATGGAGGTTCTAAGGGCGATGCACGGTTGCTGCAAAACATGCAACCGCTGTGCCGGATGTCAAGCTTGTGACGTGTCTGCCGGATGGCTGCTGAGACTGGTGCGCCGGGCATCCGACTCCCACATCCGCGCCCTTGGTGCCGCAGGCATGGCATGTGAAGCGTTGCTCGATGTTGGAAAGCCGGACCTCATCCGGCCATTGGTCGCCGTTGATGAGCTGCACTTGCCACCCTTTGGCTATTGGATACGGCAATCATCCAACGAGGCGCCGGCAGCTAATAGCGCGACGACCCATTGTGGGTGTTTGCCACGGCCAGACCATGTTTCGGATGGCAACTCCGGATTTCGAAACTTCGGAAGAACCTTCGGATATGGCCGGGCCTGGGGAACGTCCTTTGGAGATCCGCCGAACCTGATGCCAAGTTCTGCAAGCTTTCTATCCAATTCTAGCTTTTGAGCCTCAAACCTCGACGCCAGAATCGCAATGACCTTCTCGTGAAGTTTCCAAAGGTCATCCGTAGTCATCTTCTCTAAAATGCGATATTTCACTTGTACATTCTCATTGCTGCTCGATTGCGCGAAAGGGATTCTTTGTCCCGAACAGATGAAGGTCGCGTTAAGCAGCAGAAGCCAAGGATTGGGAGGGCTGGCCAATGTCCTCGCTGGCTTTGTGGGATGGCGAAAGGTGCGCGGCTATTTAGGCAGTCTGTGGCCGCGCCGCTTCTGGGGCCCGCACGGCCATCTAGGCATCGTATTCAGGCGTACCGCGCCGTGGCGCATCTGCCCGGCAGCCCGCATCCAATGCGGCTTGCCCGCGACGCCAACTGCCCGCATCTGTCCGAAGGTAATTTTTGGTTGGTGAAGGCGCGCGCTGCGGGCATATCTGATGATCATCAAGCGCAACCCGCAGGCGGCCATAAACTTGCAGAGGTCGTCGCGGGTGGCAACGAACCACAACAACAAGCGGCCAATAGAAACCCCGGCTTCAGGCTAGGTTCGTAACGGTCGACCCGCAGGACCGCTCGAAAGCTACCCGTGAGGCTTTGGCCTCCAGCCGACGAACGCTGGCCCTCAATGCGCCGATTCGTGTTCTGGCTCGGACGTCAATTCCTGATGCTCGACTGACAGCGAGCGATAGTGGGCAGCCATTTCTCTGTAGTGCTGGCGTGAAATAGGGTCGGACGCCCGTTCGGCACTTTCTTCAAACATGCGAGCACGTTCAATAAGGTCTTTGGCGTTCGGCATTGGGGGACCTTCCTGTGCGGAGTTCCAATCCACCCAAACATATGGGTCTAGTTATTGCTCCCTCCAGCTCGCCGCCGCCTCAATTCTTCGTGTGGCGCCCCCGTGCTCATTTCCCCTTCGCCCTCAGCCCCACCAATGCAAATAGAAACAATGAATTACGATAAAGACCAGCAAGGCAATCAGGAACGATGGCCATTCGGTAGGATGTGGTTTCTTAAATTCTCGGTTGAGGTCCGTCTGGCTTGCGTTTCTTACTGGATAAATTCGACGATAAGTTACAGGGCGATATCGAGAGCTTTGGTACCAGGACGATAATATTGTCCGCAATCGAATGTCAGCCCTAGCCAAACCTTGATCGGTAGGACGGGGATCGATCATTTCCCCTTTGCCTTCAACCCGATCTCGGCCTTCTCAGCCTTCTCCGCGGCCTCCATGCATCGGATCACATAAGAGGCTTGGTCCCGTCTTAATATCTTTTCTTTATCCGCTTTGGATTGGCACGCCTTCTGCCGGACGAGCTCAGCTTGACGCTTTTCTGCGGCATCTCGGTATTGCGGCGCGACCTTGTCAAGGTCAATTGGCCTCTGTGAAAACGCAAGGGTTGGGAAAAGCGCGACAGCGAACACGAGAACGACAGCGCGGGTCACTCTTATCCTCCTCTCGTTGGCTTATCCCTCAGCCCAAGATCGATCAGGTGTTGGCAGCGGCAAAGCCGGTCGCGCATCGGGAGACGGCGGCGGAGCCGCATCATAGCCTTGATCCGCTCCTGCAATCTCCCATTGCCTTCATGGAAGGTCCTCATATGCCGTCCAGTTCGATGAGGTAGACCAGCATCAGCCCGTCAGACGGTTGACCGTTGTTTTTGGCCTCCGCAAAAATTGCAACCTCATCTGGCAGCGCGATCCGCGCTCGTAGCCTGGCCTTCCCATCCCACAACGGAACACCGTCGGACTTGGCCTCAGCCATGTCGTCCTTCAGCCATTGCTCGTGGCACAGCTCGTGCGCCTCGCGAAGATTTTGAGCTTCGAACGTCAGTGTCGGCGTGTCACCGACCTCTACGGTGAAAATTGTCGGCAGGACGGTTGCGGTCATTTCCCCTTCACCCGCAACCCTAGCTCGACCAGGCGGCGGATGGCTTCGGAGCGGCCCGGCTCGTCGGCCTGCTTGGCTGCCCATGCATCGACGCCCGCCGAGATTTCGGGCGAGAGTCTGACCGCGCTGACGGGATACACACCACCTTTCTTTTTAGGGCGGCCTCTCGATTTTTTGTTTACATAAATTGATTTCTTCATATTTGCAGTTTACAGAAATTGCGAGCCGAGGGGAAGGGTTCAGTCTTCCGCCCCGGCTCTAACCCCAAACATGAGGTGAACCATATCGAAGGCTGATATCAGCACTACAACAATTCGATCCCGTCGCGCCGTCCTGGCCGGCATCGCTCCCACCACGGCGTTCCCGATCACGGTGGATCCGGTGTTTGACCTGATTGATTTCTACACAAGAGCCGCGAGCGCCCATCTGGCCGCTCTCAACGAGCTTGACCGCCTTGAGAAGGGCGGCGATCAGGAACATGACTGGATCACCGAAAAGCCTTGCCACGACGAGTTCGAAGCGTTTGATGCCGCCGTCGGAGTGGCGGCTACCACGCTTCCGGGCCTCTTCGCCAAGCTCGCAGCCTTCAGGAGATCACCGAGCGTGGCGCATGGATGTTCGAAGGACGGGATGGCACCACGATCCGGCTGATTGAGAGCTTCGCAGCGTCCGTGAATAACATCTCGGCAGCGCTTGACGGCACCGATCGGGCAGAACGCGCAACCGCCAGCGGCTCGCCGCTCAGGAAAGGCGGCTAAAGCGGTAATGACCACGGGCGCGGGGCTTCGGTCCCGCGCTCGCGCCGGTAGTGGGTCCGACGTGACGCAGTTCGCTTGCTCGCGACGCCTACTTTAGGGCTTGAGCGCTGGAGCAAACCGCTCTGAAAACGTTGCTGGCTTGGCATCCCGGGCTGCAGCAAGTGCGCCCGCAATCAGGTTCTGAAATCCTACTGCGGCGACCGCAACTAAAATGGAGCCGAAAATCAGAGAACGCATTCCGTCCTCCCTTATGGGTGCGACCAAGGCGAACGATAGGACGGTTTTGTTTCAGGCAGGCTGCGTGATCTCAGGCAAAGAGTTTCGTTCACGGCAGTGTGTTGAGCTGGGCTGGCGCCGCGATCGGTCAGAAAGCGAAACCGGCAGCGGTTCTCGGCTTGCGGCGAGTGTTCACGTTTCATCGCTGATCCGTTGCTGTGGAAATGTGGATAAGCGGTACGAAATTGCACCATGAGAACAAAGGGCGCGGCTCAGGTGCGCGCTAAGAGTCCACCGTGGTGATGGACAACCTCTCCACCCATTCAGCTGGGGCGCTTTACGACGCCTTCCCCGCACCGGAGGCTCGCCGGGTGCTGAAGCGGCTTCAGTTCCACCACACCCCGAAACACGCCAGCTGGCTCAATATGGTGGAAATCGAAATCGGCGTCCTGCGCAGCCAGTGCCTCGACCGCCGCATCGACGACAAGGAAACTATCCTCGCCGAGGTCGCCGCTTGGCAACAGCGGCGCAACGCCGAAGGCGCTCAGATCCAGTGGATGTTCACCACCGAGAAGGCTCGCGAAAAACTCCGCAAAGCCTATCCCGTCAAGGAGTCATAATCTCTGTGGAACGGTACTAGTTGCCCAGCATACCATGTCGGCACCCGCGAATTATATTTCCGCCTGGACCGAATTGAAGGTTGGTTTGGTGCGATCCTTTCGAATGATGGCGGGCGAAGCGTTCGGCCATGTTGGGCTCCCCATCTCGCGGGCACGCGCCCATCGAATTTGCGTGTTGATGCTTGCGCCAGCGTCGACGGAGCTCTGTCCGCTCGCAGCGATAGGGCAGACACCTGATCCGGCATCGATCGAAACGCTGGCAAAAACGGCCGAGAATCCGATCTCCGAAGTGATCAGTGTGGCCTTGCAGAATGCGATTGTCCCCAACACGGGACCCTACCGCCAGTCGTCATTTTGCGCTCGATATTCAGCCAGTCGTTCCGTTTCATCTCAGTCCGGACTGGAATTTGGTTACACGAACGACAATCCCGACTCTGGCGCAGGTTCGGCTGTCCCCCGAGCAGGGCCGCAGCTTCGGTATCGGCGACATCAATCAGATATTCGCGATCACGCCGACGCATCCGGGACCACTAATCTGGGGTGCAGGCCCGGTCCTGTCCTATCCGACCGCGAGCGCGCCGGGCTTCGGCTCCGGGAAATGGAACGCCGGACCCACCCTTGTCGCGCTGGTGATGCCCGGCGACTGGGTCATCGGCGCCCTTGCGCATAACATGTGGTCCTTCGCCGGAGCCAATGATCGAGATCGCGTCAACCTGCTGACGCTCGAACCATTCGTTTATTACAACTTTCCAGACGGCTCCTACTTCACGTCAAATCCGACCATCACCGCGAACTGGATTGCCAAGGGGCGAGAGCGATGGACCGTCCCGTTCGGGAGCGGTGTCGGCAGGATCTTCACCGTGCAAGGCCAGGCGATCGATACCCAAATCGGGGTCTACTACAACGCGATGCGTCCCTCGTCCGCATCAGAATGGCAATTTCGGTTCGACGTTTCGTACATCTTTCCGAAGTGACGTGTGTTGAGAGGGCATGTTGAGAGTAGCTCGCAACTCGTGCGAGCAGCGTACACCTACGTGAATTTCCCAGCTTTTGGAGTGCCCTCGAATCAGTAAGGGTCGGTTCTCGCTGAGCGTGTGAGGATGAGCATATGTGCCTTGGATGCGACTGGAGCAGGTTCCGCAATTTCCTGAGCTTCGATTCGAAGTCGGCATCGGATGCCGAGCTATCGCGACGTCGGCTATTGCAGGCAGGCGCGGCGTTTGCAGCGGTCGGCGTTACGCCGACGCCGGCAGCCGCCCTGACGAGCGGCGGAAGGGCCGAAATCGTTTTCCGCAACGGCGCCGTCTACACCGTGAATGGCGGCAGAGAATGGGCGCGCGCCGTAGCCGTTCGGCACAAGCAGATCGTCTACGTGGGCGACGATGCCGGCGTGCGGTCTTTCATCGGGCCGAGAACCCGTGTCGTGGATCTTGCCGGAAAGATGCTGCTGCCGGGGTTTGTAGAGGGGCACATCCATCCGATCCTCGGCTCTGTTCTGACACGGGGGGTCGATCTTCAATACGACACCCCGGACGAGATGCTTGAGGCCCTGAAGGCCTATCGCGCCAGGCTGGGTAAGGTCGACGTCATCCGCGGCTTTGGCTGGCGCTACAACGCATTCCCGGCAACCGGCCCGCGCAAGGAGTATCTGGATCAGATCTGGCCGGATACGCCGGTCATACTCGTTGCGATCGACGGCCATGCCGCCTGGATCAATTCAAAAGCGCTGGCAATGGCCAAGGTGACGAAGGCGACCAAGGACCCACTGCCCGGCTTCAGCTTTTTCCAGCGCGACCCGACCTCGAGAGAGCCTACCGGCTATCTGGTCGAGCCTCCTGCCATGCTTCATGTCCTCAATGCGGTCGGCCCCTTCACGACCAGCTACATCGCCGAGTTGCTTGAAGAGTGGCTGCCGGAGGCATCGGCAGCCGGCATTACCAGCCTGTTCGATGCGGGAATGAATTCTTCTGCCCGAGGAGGCCGGGTTTCAGCTCTATCAGGACCTGGAGCGGAAAGGGAAACTGCCGTTCCGGGTCGTCGGATCGACCTACCACAACAACCCGGCGATCGACCCCCTACCGATCATCAAGGCACTGCGGCGGCGATTCCATTCCGAACTGGTGCAGGCATCCGTGCTCAAGCTCAACATCGACGGAGGCGAAGCCCAACGGACCGCGGCCCTGCTGGCCCCCTATAGCGACGATCCGAGCACCAGTGGCGACACGTTGCTGCCGCCGGACCTTCTCAAGGGCATCATTCGCCGCGCCGACAGGGATGGCCTCAACATCCACATCCATTCCTACGGCGACCGCGCCAACCGCCTGTGCCTCGACGCCTTCGAAGCCGCCATCAAGGTCAATCCGCCGCGCGATCGCCGCCATACGCTCGCTCATGTGGTGATTCTTGCACCAGAGGATCTGCCGCGCTTCGCTGCCCTCGGCGTCACCGCGCAGTTCTCCACCCAGTGGTCGGTTGCGGATGCCTACTGGCATGGCGTGATGCAGCCACGCCTCGGGTCGCGTGCCGAGCAGGTGTATCGCACCGGCTCGATCCTTCGCCACGGCGGCAACATCTCGCTCGGCACCGACTGGCCGGCCGCCGGTTACTACAGCACGTATCGGCCGCTGGAAGCGATCGAGATCGCAACGACGCGGCGGGAGCTCAACAAGCCGGATCAGCCGCCGCTGCCGCCGCTCGACGAACGGATCGGTCTGGAAGAGGCGTTGCGGGCCGCGACGATGGGGCCGGCCTATCAGATAGGGCTGGATCAGAAGATCGGCTCGATCGAAGTTGGAAAGCTCGCCGATCTGGTCGTGCTGGAAAAGAACCTGTTCGAAGTCGCCCCGCACGAGATTCACAAGACCAGGGTGGTGATGACCGTCATGAACGGTCAAGTGCGGCACGAATAGCCAGTCTGGTTGGAAACGGTCGGGCGCATCTTTTTTGACCGGCGCGGATCGACGCGCGAACCGAAACGGGCGCCGCCCGCGAATGATGGAGCTGACACCATGTGTCTTGGATGTGGTTGGGCGAATTACCGGGATCTCTTTGTTAGTCCCTCAAAAGAGGGAGCAGGTGGCCTGACGCGACGCCATGCGCTCGGACGCAGCGCGGCCTTTGCGGCCACGGCCGCAGCGGCTTCGTCTGCCCCCATGTTCATCGCCGAAGCGGTCGCCGCTTCCGACCCGAGCGCCGACATCGTTTTCCGGAACGGCCCAGTGTACACGGTCCATGGCGACAAGCCCTGGGCCCGCGCCGTTGCCGTCAAGGGAAAACGCATCGTCTTTGTTGGCGACGACGCCGGTGTTCGGTCCTTCGTCGGGCGGCACACCCGTGTCGTGGATCTCGCAGGAAAGATGCTTCTGCCCGGCTTCGTCGAGGGGCACACCCATCCCATGGTCGGAGCTGCCCTCACGCGAGGCGTCGATCTTCAATTCGACACCCGGCAAGAGATGCTCGATGCGCTCAAGGCCTATCGCGACAAGATCGGGAACGTGGACATCGTCCGCGGCTTCGGCTGGCGATATAACGCCTTTCCCACGACCGGCCCGCGCAAGGAAGATCTTGACGCCATTTGGCCTGACGTTCCCGTCATTCTTGTCGGGATCGACGGGCACGGCGCCTGGGTCAATTCGCAGGCCCTGGCGCTCGCCGGGGTCACGAAGGACACGAAGGATCCCATACCCGGCTTCAGCTATTTCCAGCGCGATCCGGCGACGGGCGAGCCGACCGGCTTTCTCGCCGAGCCGCCGGTCATGTTGCTGGTCAACAACGCCATCGAACCATTCAGTCTGGAATATATCGCCGGAGGGCTTGCGGAGTGGCTTCCGAAGGCCACTGCCGCGGGGATCACCACCGTGTTCGATGCCGGAATCCAGGTTATGCCGGACCAGGAGGGCTTCGCGCTTTATTCGCAGTTGGCGCGGAAGGGAAAGTTGCCCTTCCGGCTGATCGGCTCCTACTACCACAACCGGCCGGACGTCGATCCCCTGCCCGTGATCAAGGCGTTGCGACGAGAGTTCCAGTCCGAGCTCGTCCGTGCTTCGGTGCTGAAGCTGAACATGGACGGCGGCGACAACGCACACACCGGTGTGTTCCTCGCCCCCTACGCGGACGCGCCCGAGACCAGCGGCGAACCGCTGTTGCCCCCCGACAAGTTTGCAGACATCGTCCGGCGGGCCGACCGTGACGGCATCGACATTCATGTCCATTGCATCGGGGACCGGGCGACCCGGCTGACGCTCGACGCGATCGAGGCCGCGATCAAGACCAACCCGCCGCGCGATCGCCGGCACGCCATCGCCCACCTCACGCTGGTCGATCCGGAGGACGCGCCGCGCTTCGCCAGGCTCGGCGTCATCGCACAATTCTCCGCGCAGTGGGCCGTTCCCGATCAACCCTGGCAAATCGTCACGCGGGCGCGTCTGGGGGCCGCCCGGGCCGACAACGTGTATCGAATTGGCTCGATCCTCCGCCATGGCGGCGTGCTGTCGTTCGGCGCCGACTGGCCCGCCGCGAACTCCTACAGCACCTACAAACCGCTCGACGCGATCGAGATCGCGACGACCCGGCGAGAACTCGACAAGCCGCATGGTCCCCAACTGCCACCGGTCGACGAGGTCATCACACTCGACGCCGCCCTGAAGGCGGCCACGATGGGGCCGGCATGGCAGCTCGGCCTGGAGCGCGAGATCGGGTCGATCGAAGTCGGCAAAGTTGCCGATCTGGTCGTGCTGGAAAAGAACCTGTTCGAAGTCGCACCGCACGACATCCACAAGACCAGGGTGGTGATGACCGTCATGAACGGCCAGGTCAGGCACGGGTAGCCGCTGGTTCGCCCGATGTCTGCAGGCTCGAGACTTTGGCGGCCGGATGATACAGGCACGAGACAAACGCCGCGATAGCGGCGCTACGAAAGTGAGGTCGGCAATGACGCCGAAGCTTTCTCGACCGTTTGTTCTGCTGTTGCTGATTTCAGCGCTATGCCCTGGCACCAGCGCCTCGGCGCAGCAAGCGACGGCTACTTCTATCGAAGATCTGGCCAAGGCAGCGCAAAATCCGATCGCGGATACGATCAATATCGGCATGGAGAACATCGCCGCGCCTAACACAGGTCCGTACCGACAGACGGCTGACGTCTTCAAGATCGAACCCGTCATACCGTTTCAGCTCAATGCCGACTGGAATCTGGTGACACGAACGACCATTCCCGGCATCACCCAGGTTCGCTTCTCCCCCGAGCAAGGACGAATTGGCGGGGTTGGCGACATCAATCAAATCTTCGCACTCACCCCGTCGCATTCAGGCAGTCTGATATGGGGTGTCGGGCCGACCTTTTCCTATCCGTCTGCCACGGATCCAACCCTCGGTTCGGGAAAATGGAGCGCGGGTCCGACGTTCGTCGCGCTGACTATGCCCGGGCCATGGGTGCTCGGCGTGCTCGCCAACAACATCTGGTCGTTTGCAGGTCCGAGCGACCGCGCGCCGGTGAACCAGATGATGCTGCAATACTTCGTCACCTACAATTTCTCCGACGGGTCCTACATCAGCTCAAGTCCCATCATCACGGCGAACTGGCTTGCGAAGGGTAATGATCGGTGGGTCGTTCCCGTCGGCGTTGGCGTCGGCAAGCTTTTCATGGTCCAGGAGCAGCCTATAAATGCGGAGATCGGCGTGTACTACAATTTGCTGAAGCCGGACCCGGCATCACACTGGCAATTCCGGTTCGGCCTCGCTTTCCTTTTCCCGAAGTGAGTTTGTTCGGGAAGTCGGGCACGAAAAGCTCCTGTCGAGATCGGCAGATCTGGTGCAATTGAAGGTCATGGTGCGCCGATGTCGAAACGTAATCGCTGGCTGATCCTTCTGACGGTATCGAGTGCGCTTGCGCTCATCGTCATTGACATGACGGTGCTGTATACCGCGCTGCCCAGCCTCACCTACGAGCTTGCGGCGTCGCCGTCGGAGAAACTGTGGATCGTCATGGCCTATGGGCTTGTCGTCGCCGGTCTCCTTCCCGGCTTCGGCACGCTCGGCGATCGCCTCGGCCACAAGTGGACATTCGTTGCGGGTCTCCTGGTGTTCGGGGTGGCATCGATTGTGGCCGCTTACTCGCCAACACCGGCGGTCTTGATTGGCGGGCGGGTTCTGCTCGCCGTCGGTGCAGCGCTGATGATGCCCGCAACCCTCTCGATCATTCGCGTCACCTTCTCCGATGACCACGAACGGGCGCTGGCCATCGGAATCTGGGGAGCCGTCGCGTCGAGCGGCGCAGCCGTCGGTCCCCTGGTCGGCGGTGTGCTCCTGGAATACTTCTGGTGGGGATCGGTCTTTTTGATCAACGTTCCCCTGGTTGCCATCGCTCTCGTGGCCGCCCTGTTCCTCATTCCCGCGCCGGGAAATCGCCCGGACGGCGACTGGGACCTGGTGGGTTCGATCCAGGTCATGGCCGGGCTGATCGGCTTTGCCTATGTCGTCGAGGAGCTGGGCAGCCCGCACCCTCCTTACGGCGTGATGGCGGCCGTAGCCGCCGGGACGGCCATCATCCTGATCGTCTTTGTCCGCCGTCAACTGAGGCGCGAGAGTGCCTTGATCGACTTCACGCTGTTCCGCAACAGAGAATTCACGCTCAGCGTAATTACAGGGTTTGTCGCTTCGTTTGCAATCGCGGGCACCGAGTTGGCGCTGAGTCAGCGCTTGCAGCTTGTTCTCGGCTATTCGCCCTTGCAGGCAGCTTTGTATATTTTGCCGGCGCCACTGGCGGCGTTCGTCGGAGGGCCGCTGGCCAGCCTGACGCTCCATCGCGTTGGAGCCGCCAACACGATGAGGGGTGCGCTGTTGCTCGCCGGCTTGAGCGCAGCGGGTTATCTCCTTTGCTACAACGCGAGCCTCGTCTTGCAATTAACGTGCATCGCAGTCAACGGCCTCGGGCTGGGTGCCTCGATGGCGGCAGCTTCCAACGCCATCATGAATCACGCGCCGGAAGGGCGTGAGGGCATGGCGGCCTCGATCGAGGAAGTCGCGTTCGAGCTTGGCGGCACAGTCGGGATAAGCATTTTCGGAAGCATCCTGTCCGGCGTCTATACTCATTTCATGGTTCTGCCGGAGAGATTGCCCGTGCCGAGCGCGATTCGCGACAGCATTGATGAAGCGCTGATCGTTGCAGAACGCCTGCCGAGCGATGCAGCGAATGCCGTCATCTCCCTCGCGCATCGGGCCTTCGACCATGCCTTTCTTACCGTCATTTTCGTCGCGACCGCCGTCCTGCTCGGCACCGCTTTCCTGGTGCGGCGCGGGGCGAACCGTTCCCTGTCAAAGGCGGCAAGTCAGCATGCCCCCTAGACAGATGCTTCCCGTCGTCTCGGAAGCGTCGAGAAATGTCACCCGACCAGGGAGTTTGCCTCTACTACAATGCCGTGCGGCCGGGCTTTGGCCCCGAACGGCAGGCGCGCCTCAACCTGACGCCGATATTTCCTCGCTGAAATCTGCCGCCGGATGAGCCCCATTCGGCGCCCTCGGCCAGTGTCCTACGCGGCTTTCGAGGGGCTCGTCGTTTGCATGGGCGCCGGCGGGCGCTTGATCAGCTTGTCCACCTTCTTCGACCAATCGCCGTAGTAGGCAAAGCCGCAGAGCATGGCGATGCCAACGATACTGATGGTGAGCTGAGCGAGGAGCGTCCCCGAACCGGCTGCCAACAGAAAATAGCCTACGAACGACAACAGCACGCCGACACAGAACACCCGCAGCGATTCCTGGCCGCACTTGATGATTGGGGCGAACACCCGCCACTCCAGGCCCTTCCAGTCTTGGGGAAGGAACCGGGTCACGAGCAAAGCAATCACGCCGAAATGCAAAGCCCGGTATGGCGCCAGATTGGTCTTGTCGTTGGGAAAGAAGGCGCCATAGAGCCAGTCCGGAATGAATTCGCGGAGACCTTCGATGCGCCCCGCCACCGTCATAATCAGTGCGAACAACAGGTAACCGAAGCCGAAATAGACGAATGGTCGCGACGCCATGAGAGGCCACAACTTCCAGCCACCACCCAGGGCGAACCAGGCTCCCGAGCAGAACAGGAGCTGCCAGCAGAACGGATTGAAGAACCAGCTCCCCTCGGGATACGCAGGCAGATTCCAGCCGAATTGACGCGCCGCGACATAGAGCAGGAACGAGCCGAGCAGCGTAAGGTTCGGACGCCGCAGCATGATCCACAGCGCGAAGGGAAACAGTGCCATGAGGACGATATAGAGCGGCAGCACATCAAGATTGACCGGCTTGAAACCGAGCAGCAGGGCATAGATCAAGGTCACGAAGGGATGCTCGACCAGCCAGGCCACGTTGAATTCGTGAATGACGTTGTCAAATTGAAACCGCAAAGCGACGTAGCCGACCGCAGCAACGTAAATGACGAACAGTACGACATGCGCGAGATAGAGCTGCCAGACGCGCTTCCAGATCCGCGTTGCTCCGATCACAAACCCGTGGTCCCGCATCATCCGTCCAAAAACGAAAGCGGCGGTATACCCTGAAATGAAAACGAAAAGATCGGCTCCGTCACTGAAACCGTAGTTGCGCGTGGTGATCCAGTTGACCACGTTGTTCGGCATGTGATTGAGGAAGATCGCCCAGTTCGCGATCCCACGGAGCAGGTCGAGACGCAGGTCTCGCGACTTGGGTGGAAAGACAACGCTGATTTCCATGTTCGCTCGTCGCTATGCGGAAAGGACAAGGCGGATCTCTGCCCGCACGTAATGCTCAGGCCGATCTCGACGAAGTGTAAGGCAACGGCCCTTAAGTTTTGGTTCCCTTGGCTCGTCCACGTCGCGCCACAAGCGGTATGATGATCGTCGACGAACGATAGCTGCCCGTGGCCATCGTTCCCGATTGTCAAGCGGGCTGGTCGGTAAATCCAGCGAGCTGGACTACGCCTTAAGCAAGCTTGCCAAGCAAGTGCCGGGACGGCGGCGCCCGGTCAAGGCCAACGCCGCGAAGCGGGGGCGCGGTATGCGCCAGCCTTGACTGTGAATACTGATCGAAAAATGACCCCCATCGGCTTCGACGTGCCCCCCTTACCTATTTGATTTCATTCACACCGCTACTCGGGACCTCGCGCCGATCGCGTGCGAGACCCCTTGCCAATTCACAAGCCATCGCTGTTGGAGCGGCTCCGTCCCCTTCCAGGCCGCTGGCGTCTTGGTTTCAAGCGACGGCTGGATCGGAAAACGGTGGTTGGTAGACCCGCTGTCGAGGCGCACGGCTGGATACAGATCGACCGGCAGGTTTGTTGCCGACATCGCGATTTGCATAATAGCGGCTTCTTTGTCGCTACCAGGTTCGCAAGTCAGCCCATGCGATACGGCGACTTCGAAAATCTTGTCCGTAACGGTCGCCGGATTGAGCCAGCCGCTCTGCACATACTGGCGCAGATGATCGGCCATTTTCTGCAGGGCATCGAGTCGCGCGGATGGTGTAGCTGGTGCTGTCGCTACGATGCGAGCGGCGCGCGAGAGCGCTTTCTGCGCATCCCTTATCGGCGTTGAGATGCTTGCATCAAGGTTCCCCCGATCAAGTCCACGGCCTGGTCGACCGGCTTGCAACTGCGTACCACGCTTCGCGCTTAAGAACGTGATTGATAGTTTCGTTCGGATGCAGCCCGGCCGCGGCGAGCAGATTCCGCGGCCAATCGGTGCTCAATGTATTCGTTGATCGATTTGACCGTGATCCGGCGCGACTTGCCTTCTGTGTAGCTCTCCAACTCGCCCGTGTTGATGAGCTCGTACAGCTTTTTGCGCGAGACCTGGATGGCCCTCATGGCCTGGTTCGGCGATGCTACAAGCGGGGCTTCGAATGCGATGGAATCAGAAGACATGTGCGAAACATCCTGTTGTTTCCGGACATTTCTGAGCATGCCTGAGGACGATTTTTCCGCAAGTGTTCGTTTCACCGTGCGCATTTTCGGCGGCTCCATCGCAAAATTGGATGCTCGGTGCACTCTCGGAAGATGCTTAAATTCCGGTGAGCATGTCCACTGTTCCGCTCGTTTCGGTCACAAGTCACATATCTCCAAAGTCGGGGAAGGTAACCGCAGCGCTGCTGTGTGGCAGTCTTTCGAAAGATCGTTACCCCAATCAGTCATTGGAAATTCGAAGCCTGATCTTGTAAGGCGAAATTTACCCGGACCTCCACCGCCATCCTCGGCGGATCAAATTGGGCGGCTCAGGGCACTTGATCAGCAGGCGGCGTCCTGACGCGATGCGAATAGATCAACCAATTTCGCGAAGGCAGATCACATTTGATCCCGCCAGGAATTGCGCCCAATCCTTCATGAGGACGCGTCGTTTTTCGAGCTTTTGCCCACGCTGATAGGCCGCCGTAGTCTCTGATTTGTATTTGTGCGCAAGCGCTGCCTCGCGCACGCCATCAGGATAGTCCGTACACTCTTCGGCCCAGGTTGCGAACGTCGAGCGGAATCCGTGCACCGTGACGTGACTGTAGCCGATGCGATCCAGTACGGCGAGCATCGCATTCTCCGAAAATACTCCGCCGTCGGGATTCGGGAAGATTAATTCGCCGTGACTGCCATCGCGCATCTTGTCGAGGATTGCGAGCGCAGGATCTGAAAGCGGCACGACATGGTCCTGATGCATCTTCATGCGTTCGCCGGGGATCTTCCAAGTCGATGACGGCCGATCGATCTCGGACCAGCGGGCCTCTACCACTTCGTTGGTGCGGCATGCCGTGAAGATCAGAAAGCGGAGCATCGAAGCCGCGATGCCGCCTGCTGCGGAGAGGTCAGCCATGAACTGCGGTGCTTCGGCGTAGGGCAGCGCAGGATGATGCCGCACGACGCGTTTCGGCCGCCTTGGAAGCTTCTCGCGCAGCTGCTTGGTGAGCTCGGCAGGATTTCGAAAATCGGTGTCGTCAACATCGACGTTCTTCGCGATGATCGTTTCGATCCGTCCGCGGACACGATTGGCCGTCTCTCGCTTCTCAACCCAGATCGGCCGCAGCAATTCGTAGATGTGGCTGGGCTTGATCTCCGGGATCGTGAGTTTTCCGATCATCGGGTAAGCGTAGCGTTTGAGCGACGACGGCCATTGATTGCGGTGCTTCTTGCTCCAGGTCGACCAATGCTCGCGAATGTAGATTTCGGCGCATTCCTCGAAGGTGGGCAGACTGAGCTTGATCTCTACGGCTTTCGCTTCCTCGCGCGCCGCTCGCTTCTCCTGCACGATGTCGACGCCAGGTGTGCTGCGATCACCCTTGACTCGGAGACGCGCAGCATCGCGAGCTAGGCGCGCATCCTTTAGCGACACGTCCTTGAGCGAGCCTAGGCCGAGCCAGCGCTGCTTGCCGTCCTTCCAGTACCGGTAGCTCCAGTTCTTCGACGTGGCGCCTGCGACGATGAGGTAGAGACCGTCGCCGTCAGCGTATTTGCCGGGCCGAGTTTCGCGTTCGACGTCGAGCGGCTTGAGCTTGCCGGCCATGCGTTCCCCCTCGCGAAATCCGTCCTCCGAACCCACGGTCAAAAGCTACGGTTTGCGCGGTGACTACGGGTAACATCGCGGAACTAGCCGCAATAGCCTTTGTCGCGCTACTCGTTGTTTTTGCTGTCGATTCGAACAATCGGATACAGAGGAGAACAGTGTAGTGGCGGAGAGAGTGGGATTCGAACCCACGGTACAGTTTCCCGCACACACGCTTTCCAAGCGTGCGCCTTAAGCCACTCGGCCATCTCTCCGGATGCCCTCTCTTGAAGGGGCAGGACGATTTTTGCAAGTGAGCGCGGCAGCCGCGACGTAATTTTCCGCAAACAATTGAATAAATTATATAATTTCACTTCCACGCCGGCTCCGGATTGATGCTCTCTGGCGCGTTGAACCGAAAATCGGTTTAAGACGACGATGGCGATAGCGGCAAATCAACTGGCGGAGGGGCGACATGACCATCGATCGGGCGCTGGCGTTCTCGATTCTGATATCCGTCATGGTCGCGGCAGGCGCCGGGCCGGCGCTGGCGCAGGCCTGCACCCGCCAGGGCGTCGACGTCAGCTGCGATGACGGCCGGCGCGGCATCTTTCCGGCGATGCGATCATCTGGCCCGACGGCACGCGGTCGAGCCTGGCGTCGCCGCATCCGAGCGTCATCATCGGCAACAAATCGTCGGTCATCGTGGGACAAGGCGTGTTCGTCGGCCAGGGCAAGGGCGTCGTGCCGCTGGAGAACCCGAGCGCGCCGGACAAGGCGCGCTGCCCCGTTCTCGATGGCGTATCGTATTGCTATTAGACGCGTCAGCATTCGTCATTCCGGGCCAGCGCGCAGGACTGACTTAACCCGGAATTCGGATTCCCGGTGTGCAATTGCACATATGAGGTTCGCGCTTTGCGCGCCCGGAATGACGGTGAACGCGCTAGTGATACCCTGCACCGGAGTGGACCGAGCGCAGCGGCCATGGCGTCGGCGGCTCCGCCAGCGGCGGCGCTGTCGCGCATTTGTCGATCCGGGTCTCCTGCAACGCATCGACGAAATCGGAGAACCATCGCTGGATCGTCCCGGCGCGAAGCTTCTCCATCATCGCTTCCCAGCGCATGCGTCGCTCGATCAGGGGCATCGAGAGCGCGGTCGCAATGCGTCCGCGCCATGCCGTCGATATCGTGAGGGTTGACCAGCAGCGCGGTATCCAGCTCGTTGGCAGCGCCGGCAAATTTCGACAGCACCAGCACGCCGGGATCGGCGGGGTTCTGGGCCGCGACATATTCCTTGGCGACCAGATTCATGCCGTCATTCAGCGGCGTCACCACGCCGACTTGCGCCGTGCGATAAAGCCCCGCCAGCACGGTCTGGCTGAAACCCTTGTTGAGATAGCGGATCGGGGTCCAGTCCACTTCGCCATGGCGGCCGTTGACGTCGCTGACCAGCTTCGCGAGTTCGCTCTGCAGATTGCCGTAGGCCTCGATCCCGCCCCGCGAAGGTACAGCGATCTGCAGCAGCGACACCGTGCGCGCCAGCGCCGGCTGCGCGGTCCACATGCGGTCGAAGGCGTTGATGCGGTTGATCAGCCCCTTGGAATAGTCCAGCCGGTCGACGCCGATGGCGAGCTTCTCGCCGTTCAGGCTTCGCCGCAGCCGCGACACATCGGGATGCGACACGGCCTTGGCGGCCTGGCGGGCGAATTTTTCGGCGTCGATGCCGATCGGAAACACCGCGACCCGCGTTGTGCCGTGCCGCGAGGTGACGACACCGTCTTCGATCTTAAGACCAAGATCCGAAGCGAGATATCCGAGGAAATTTTCGCAATCGTCCCTCGGTCTGGAAGCCGATCAGATCGTAGGCCAGCATCGCCTCGATCAACTCGCGATGATGCGGCACGCCTTCCACGACGGCGCGCGCCGGCCACGGCGTATGCAGAAAGAACCCGACGGCTGCGTCACTCCGAGATCGCGCAATTCCGCACCCAGCGCCAGGAAATGATAATCCTGAATCCAGAACGCGGTATCCGGCTTCCGGAACCGCAGCAGCGCACGGGCCATGAAGGCGTTCACTTCGCGATAGCTGAGATAATCGTCCTGCGAGGAGAGAATAAGATCCGAGCGCGAATGCAACGCCGGCCACAGGCCGAATTCGCGAAACCCTCATAGTATCCGCCGTAATGCGCGGCCGGCAGATCCAGCATCGCCAGCGCGCCTGCGCCCAGCGCCTCGATTTCGGCGAATGGTTCCTTCTGCGCGCCATCGCGGACGCGGCCGCTGGAACCCACCCAAATCGCGCCGGATTCCTCCACCACAGGCAGCAAGGCAGCCGCGAGACCTCCCGTCATGGGTTCATTGGTCTTGCCGCGCGCCACGCGATTCGAAACGACGACGAGATTCACAGGGTCCACTCCTGGTTTCACTCGCGAGTTAACAGCCATTCATCAATATGGTTCCGCGTCACCCTTTCAACGAAATGAAACCAAATTCAGGCTGCGCCGGAGGCGGAACTCGAGCCGGTCCTCAGCGAAGAGATTTGCAAATTGCGGCTGGATGACGAGGGATCGACGCCGATTTCGCTATTCGCATGCGTGACAATCTTGCGTCGATCACCGTCCCGCCACAGCTTCGTCATCGATGAGACGCGCGAGCCATTCCCGCACGTCGCGCGGTTCATCGAAATAGTTGGCCACGCCTTTCGCGCGCCGGCCCACGGAAAATGCCAGGCCGCCGAAATCAGGCATGATGGCGAACACACTCTCGTCGGTGACATCGTCGCCGATGAAGATCGGGCGGCGGCCCTTGAAGGGCTCGATGGCTCATCAGTTCGACGACACCCGACGCCTTGTTGAAGCCGGAAGGCTTGATCTCGCAGACGCATTTTCCCGGCAGGACCTCGATCGGCGCATCCGGCAACTCCGCCCTGATCAGCGACACCGCCTCGTAAATGGCCTTCTCCGCATGCGGCGCCAGCCGGTAGTGCAGCGCCAGCGAGTAGCCCTTGTCTTCCAGCAGAATGCCCGGGCTGAGTTTGGCGATGGCCGCCAGCCGCCGCTTCAATTCCTTGTCCATCGGCGGCGCATGGGTGGCGACGGCTTCGCTATCGGCCCGGAGATCCGCATTTCCGCGCCGTGGCCGCCGACCGCCGGAAATTGTTCGGGAGCAAAGATCAGATCGATATCGTTCAGCGAACGTCCGCTGACCAGAGCCAGCGCGCCCGAGGTTTTCTCATGCAGCCGGTTGAGGGTTGTCGCCAGACCCGGCGGCACCCATACCTCGCGCGGCGTCGGCGCCAGATCGAGCAGCGTGCCGTCGATGTCGAGCAGGAAGCGCGCATTGGTCCAGCCGCTGCGCAAGTTCGCTCGCCGCCAGCTTCGACGACGCCTGCGTCCGGCGATGGCATGATCTCGTTGCGACGGCACCTCGGCCAAATCCTGGTTCATTTCATTCTACTCCACAAAGGCCAGCGGGCGGGCAACCAATTCCAGCGTCCGGCGCTCGGCCGCGATGGCGTAACGCCACGCGATAACCGCCGCCGCGATCATCAATCCCGATCCAAGCAGGTAGCCGGCGAAAACGCTGGCGCGCGACCCGGTGTCGATCAGCGCGCCGAACAGCGCGGGGCCAACGACGCCGCCAATTCCCGTTCCGATCGCATAGAACAGCGCAATCGCCAGCGCGCGCACCTCCAGCGGAAAGGTTTCGCTGACGGTGAGATAGGCGGCGCTCGCCGCAGGAGATGCAAAAAAGAAGATCACCATCCATGCGATGGTCTGGGTCTCGGCGCTCAGCACGCCGATCGAAAACAGATAGCCGGACAGCGCGAGCAGAACGCCGGAAACGCCATAGGTGAACGAAATCATGGCGCGGCGACCCAGCGTGTCGAACAGCCGGCCCAACAGCAACGGCCCAAGGAAATTACCGGCCGCGAAGGGGAGGATGTACCAGCCGATCTGGTTCGACGGCGATGCCGTAGAAATCGGTCAAAACAAGCGCAAAGGTGAAGAAGATCGCGTTGTAGAAAAACGCCTGCGCGGTCATCAGCGCCAACCCGACCAGCGAACGCTGGCGATAGAGGGAGAACAGCGTCCGCGCCACCTCGCGCAGCGGCGTATGATCGCGCATCCTGAGTTTGATTTTCGGCCACGCATGTTGACGCGGGTCTTGCACCTGTCCGGTGACCGACCGCTCGATATCGTCGACGATCGCATGGGCGCGATCGGGATGGCCGTGAATCATCAGCCATCGCGGGCTTTCCGGGATCCACATCCGCATCACGAACACGATCAAGGCCGAGAGCTGCGCCGGTGAGATACGCCAGCCGCCAGCCGAGATCGGGCCCGATCAGCTGCGGATCGAGCAGAATGATCGCGCTGGTCGCGCCCAAGGCCGCGCCGATCCAGAAGCTGCCGTTGATCACGAGGTCGGTCCAGCCGCGATAGCGCGCCGGCACCAGTTCCTGAATCGTCGAATTGATCGCGGTGTATTCGCCGCCGATGCCGGCGCCGGTGAGAAATCGAAACAGCGCGTAGCTCGCGACACCCCAGGACAGCGCCGTTGCGGCGGTCGCGGTGAGATAGAGCGCCAGCGTGATGAAGAACAGCTTCCTGCGCCCGATCCGGTCGGTGAGCCAGCCGAACCCGAGCGCGCCGAGCACGGCGCCCGCGAGATAGGCGCTGTTGGAAAATCCGACGTCGAGATTGCTGAAATGCAGCGTCGGACTTTCTTTCAGCGCACCAGACAGCGCGCCCGCCAGCGTGACTTCCAGTCCATCCAGAATCCAGGTGATCCCAAGCGCCAGCACGATCCGGGTGTGGAAGCCGCTCCAGCGCAGGCTGTCGAGACGCGAGGGAATGCTGGTTTCGATGACGCGATCGTCGTTGCGCCGCGCAGGCGCGAAAACAAACGTGCCGCGATTCAATGCTGAACTACGCTGCAATCGCAAATCCATCGGGTCAAACTAATGGCAACACGCCCGGGAATGAGACATTCCAGGCTCGTGCGTTCGGCAACCCTTTGCCTGACACCTTTGACAACGCCCTGACGGCTTCTGGGTTCCCCGCATTGTGGGAAAAGGAACCCATGGGATGCCGTTCTCGCCGTGGGCAGCATCGAGCCGGTGACGCCAGGGCGTCGCAACGCAACGCGCAAGGCGAGCGCCTGCCCGCAGCGCCTTCGATACTGACGTTGTATATCAACCGCGCCGGCAAGACCTTGCCGAAAACCCACGCCACCGGCTGCAGCGCGCCAAGCCCGAGCTAAGGTGGCAATTTCGTCGCGTGCAACACAGTCATTCCCCGATGTGCAATTGCACATCCGGGAGCGCGAGTGCAACGAGCGAACCCGGAATGACGAAGCTCTACGCCGCGCGGATATTCGCCATGAAGCGATCGAGTTCCTCGCGCAACCGCGTGCTTTCGGTCGACAGCGTCTTGGCCGAATGCAATACCTCCTCGGAGGCCGATCCGGTTTCGGTCGCGCCGCGATTGACCTGCATGATGTCGGCGGCGGCGTCATGGGTGCCTTGCGCGACGCTCTGAACGCTGCGCGCGATCTCCTGGGTTGCCGAGCTTTGCTGCTCGACGGCGCTGGAAATCGCCGACGCGATAGTCGAGATCTGGCCGATGGTGCCGCCGATCTCCTTGATGGCCGCGACCGATTCCTGCGTCGCGCCCTGCATGCCCTGAGATGTGCGACGATATCTCCTCGGTCGCCTTCGCGGTCTGGCTGGCAAGCGATTTGACCTCGGCGGCGACGACGGCAAAACCGCGACCGGCATCGCCGGCACGAGCGGCTTCGATGGTCGCATTGAGCGCCAGGAGATTGGTCTGTTCGGCGATCGCATTGATCAGCTTGACCACGTCGCCGATCTCCTGGGCGGCACGCGAAAGCTTGCCGATGCGCCCGTCGGTCTGCTGCGCCTGCAGCACGGCTGCCTCCGCGATCCGGTTGGATTCGCGTACCCGGCTTCCGATTTCGTTGACCGAGGTGGAAAGTTCCTCCGTCGCCGTGGCGACCGATTGCATTTTGCTGGAAGCCTCTTCCGATGCGCCGGCGACCTGGCTGGAAAGACTTTGCGTGGTTTCCGCGGTCCGCGTCAACGTTCCCGCCGCCTGTTCGAGCTGAACTGCGGAAGCCGAAACGTTAGAGACGATGACGCCGACGGCGGCCTCGAATTCATCGGCGAAGCAAATGAGTTCGGCGCGCCGCGCCGCGCTGCTCGCTTTGTTCTGGGTATCCTGGGCGGCGGCATCGCGTTCGGCTTTGGCGATCGCCTGCACCTTGAACTCTTCCAACGCGCCGGCCATCTCGCCGAGTTCGTCCTTGCGGCCGAGGCCGGGCAGCACGACGTCGAAATTTCCGGCGGCGAGTTCGCGCATCGCCTTGCACATCGCCGTCATCGGCCGGGAAATTCCCCTGCCCAGCATCAGCGCCAGTATGGCGCCGAGCAGGAAGCTGCCGGCCGCGAGCACCACAATCAGGCGCTCGGTCTCGGCGACGATGGCGTCCGACTCCGATTCAAGCCTTTGCTGGCCGGATAGCAGGGCCGCCTTCATCGTGCTCGCACCCTTCATGATGGCGTCGGCAGAATCGGACATTTCGACGGTCAGCTGCTCGACCTCTTTGGTGTTTTCGATGAGCTTGGAGAGCGCGCTGCGGAAGTCTGCGAGCAGCGATCCGATCTCCTTGACGATCGGCTGGGTCTTTTCATCGCCCGCCGGTATCGCGTGCACCGCATTTTCGACGAAGTTCAGACGGGCCAGCGCGCTGGTCGCGACCGCCTGATCGCCGTTGACGACGAAGGTGTTGGACAGTGCGGTGATGGACTGAATCTGGCCGACCACCTGCTTTGCCCCGAATTCGACCGCCTGCAATTCGGCCTCCGCCGCGGTACTGGCGAGATCGTCGAGCTTATAATGCAAGGACATCTGGCTGCGCGTCAGCTGGTTTTGCGCGATAAGCGCGCTGTCGCGCTTGACCTTGAGAATATCGGCAAAGATCTTGGTGAAGGCCCGGAATTCCCGGGCGAGGCGCGTGACCTGATCGAGGCTTGCCGGATTGGTGGAGCCCTTCATCGATTGCTCGATGGCGTCCTTCAGACTGGTTTCTGCGGCCAGCGCCGCCTTGGCATCATCTTCGTTTCCGGTCACCACATAGTAGCGCGCCAGTGCCCGGTACGAGATCAGTTCGCGGTCGATGTTGCGCGCCAGATCGGCTTCCGAAACACTACTCCGGTAGGTTCCGACGCCCGAGGAAACCCGCTCAAACCCGAGATAGGCGATGCCCATGCTGGCCGCCGAGATGCCGAGTACGACCACAAAACCGAGCATGATTTTGCCGCGAAACCGCAAGGCGGGAAGCTTCCGTGAAATCGATTGCGGCCAGATGCGCTTGGACAACCTCACCTCGAACCCCCGTTTTCTTGCAAAAACCAGCAGAACCGGAAACGCGAGATTCTCGATTCTGGGCAAAAAGCTAGAGCAGAATGGATAAAGGGGCGTAAATTCGCCCCTGCACACGGCCGAAATCGGTCGGCCGGGCCAGCCGGTAGGCGCCATCGCCTGAATTACGGCGACGGGCGCCAGCTTCCTGGCGCCCCGTTTGCGCCGGCAGCGAGCGGATGGTCGCGCCGCCGGCGCTAAATCCAGCCACCGGCACCGTCGATCCGCCGCAGACACCGGCCACCGCGTCGACGGTGGTCTTCACCGGCCTGCCGATTACGTCAAGACGCCCCAGCCCCCCGTTAGCCCGCCGGAGAACGGCAAATAACCATCTGGGCCTGCGGCCTGCATGAATTTGCGATGAGGCGTCTTCCCCACCCTCGCCTGAAGGCGGAAGATAAAGGCGCCTCCGGCAAGACGACATCACAATGACCATCGCGTCGAAAATCCCGGTTGCAAAGTTTGGCCCGCGTGCTTTTAATCGGGATAATCAAAATACATCGGGGAGGTATCAAGCGTGTCTACAGTCAAATTGACGGTGAACGGCAAGGCGGTTTCGGCCGAAGTCGAGGACCGGACCCTTCTTGTCCAGCTCTTGCGCGATCATCTGAATCTGACCGGCACCCATGTCGGCTGCGACACCAGCCAGTGCGGCGCCTGTGTCGTGCATATCGACGGCCAGGCGGTCAAGTCATGCACGGTGCTGGCCGGGCAGGCCAACGGCGCCAACGTCACCACCATCGAGGGGATATCGAAGGGAGACGAACTGCACCCGATGCAGGCCGCGTTCCGCGACAATCACGGGCTGCAGTGCGGTTACTGTACGCCGGGCATGATCATGTCGGCGATCGACATCGTCAATCGCCACGGCGGTAAGCTCGACGAAGCGACCGTCCGGCACGAGCTAGAGGGCAATATCTGCCGCTGCACGGGCTACCATAACATCGTCAAATCGGTGCTCGACGCCGCAGGTCGTATGAAGGTTTCGCAGGCGGCGGAATAATCCGTCGACTGCAGGCTGTTTGATCAATGAAATTCTAGAACCGGCTGCGATCTGCGCCTCCATATTTTCGCGCAGATGACGGGGTCCGACAGGGAGAAATGCGATGGGTGTTGAAGGTATTGGCGCCAGCGTGGTGCGCAAGGAAGACCGCCGTTTCATCACAGGCAAGGGCCGCTACGTCGATGACATCAAGATTCTGGGCATGACCTATGCCCATTTCGTTCGTAGCCCGCACGCGCATGCCAAAGTGAAAAGCATCGACTCGGCGGCGGCGATGAAAATGCCGGGCGTGGTCGGCGTATTGACTGGCCAGCAGATCGTCGACGACAAGGTCGGCAATTTGATCTGCGGCTGGGCGATCACGTCCAAGGACGGCACGCCGATGAAGATGGGCGCCTGGCCGGCGATGGCGCCGGAAATCGTGCGCTTTGTCGGACAGGCGGTCGCGGTGGTGATTGCCGAAACCAAGAACCAGGCGCGCGACGCAGCGGAAGCTGTGGTCGTCAATTACGAGGAGCTTCCCGCGGCCGCCGACATTCGCGCCGCGATCAAGCCGGGCGCGCCGCAGTTGCATCCCGAAGCGCCGGGCAACGTGATCTACGACTGGACCATCGGCGACGAGGCCGCGACGGAGGCGGCGTTCAAATCGGCGGCCAACGTGGTCTCGCTCGACATCACCAACAACCGGCTGGTGCCGAATGCGATGGAGCCGCGCGCGGCGATCGGCGAATATAACGAGGCCGAAGAGCATTTCACGCTGTACACGACGTCGCAGAACCCGCATGTCGCGCGCCTGGTGCTGTCGGCATTCTACAATATCGCGCCGGAGCATAAGCTGCGGGTGGTGGCGCCCGATGTCGGCGGCGGTTTCGGCTCCAAGATCTTCATCTATCCCGAAGAGATGGTGGCGCTGTGGGCCTCCAAGAAGGTGCGGCGCCCGGTGAAGTGGACCGGGGACCGCTCCGAGGCGTTCCTGACCGACGCCCACGGCCGCGATCACGTCACCAAGGCCGAGGCGGCGTTCGACAAGAACAACAAGATCACCGGACTGCGCGTCAAGACCTACGCCAATCTCGGCGCCTACATGTCGCTGTTCTCCTCATCGGTGCCGACCTATCTCTATGCGACGCTGCTGTCGGGCCAGTACAACATCCCCAATATCTTCGCCGAGGTGATCACCGTCTACACCAACACCACCCCGGTCGACGCCTACCGTGGCGCGGGCCGGCCCGAAGCCAGTTTCGTGGTGGAACGGCTGATGGAAACCGCGGCCCGGCAGCTCAAGGTCGATCCGGCGGAATTGCGCCGCAAGAATTTCATCACCAGCTTTCCGCACCAGACCCCCGTCATCATGGCCTATGACGCCGGCGATTTCGGCGCGTCGCTCGATGTCGCGCTGAAGGCGATCGACTACGCCGGCTTCCCCGCTCGCAAGGAGAAGGCCAAGAAGGAAGGCAAACTCCGCGGCATCGGCTTCTCCTGCTACATCGAGGCCTGCGGCATCGCGCCCTCGAAAGCCGTCGGCAGCCTGGGCGCCGGCGTCGGCTTGTGGGAATCGGCCGAAGTCCGCGTCAATCCGGTCGGCACTATCGAAATCCTCACGGGTTCGCACAGCCACGGGCAGGGTCATGAAACCACCTTCTGCCAGCTGGTTGCGGAGCGATTGGGCGTTCCAATCAGTCAGGTCCAGATCGTCCACGGCGACACCGACAAGGTGCAGTTCGGCATGGGCACTTATGGATCGCGCTCCGCCGCGGTCGGTTTGACCGCAATCCTCAAGGCGATGGAAAAGGTCGAAGCCAAGGCCAAGAAGATCGCAGCGCACCAGCTCGAGGCGTCCGAGGGCGACATCGTCATCGAGAACGGCGAGTTCAAGGTCACCGGCACCGACAAGTCGATCGCGCTGCCGATGGTGGCGCTTGCCGCCTACACCGCGCACAACCTGCCCGACGGCATGGAGCCGGGCCTGAAGGAAGGCGCGTTCTACGACCCGACCAACTTCACCTTCCCGGCGGGCGCCTACATCTGCGAGCTTGAGATCGATGCCGGCACCGGCAAGACTTCTTTCGTTAATTTCGTCGCGGCCGACGATTTCGGCCGGCTGATCAACCCGATGATTGTCGAAGGCCAGGTCCATGGCGGCCTCGCGCAAGGCATCGGCCAGGCGCTGCTCGAAGGCGCGGTTTACGACTCCAGCGGCCAGCTCTTGACCGCGTCGTTCATGGACTACGCCATGCCGCGCGCCGACGACCTGCCGTCGTTCAAACTGAACCACACCACGACGCTGTGCCCGGGCAATCCGCTGGGCGTCAAGGGTTGCGGCGAGGCCGGCGCGATCGGCGCATCCGCCGCCGTGATCAACGCCATCACCGACGCGATCGGCCATAACCGACTGGCGATGCCGGCGACGCCCGACCGGGTGTGGCACGCTATTCACGGCAACACGTAAGAGGGAAACAAGTCATGTATCAGACAACCTACCATCGCCCCTCCTCCGTCGACGAAGCTGCGGCGCTGTTCGCCAAGGGCTCGGAGGCGAAATATCTGTCCGGCGGTCACACCCTGATCCCCGTCATGAAACAGCGGCTGGCATCGCCGTCCGACGTGATCGATCTCGGAAAGATCAAGGACCTGATCGGCATCGAGGCTTCCGGGGACACGCTGACGATCAAGGCAGCCACGACGCATTGCGACGTGGCAGGAAACGGACCTGCACAAAAGGCAATTCCCGCGCTCGCTTATCTTGCCTCGCTGATCGGCGATCCCGCCGTGCGGCATCGCGGCACTATCGGCGGCTCGATCGCCAACAACGATCCGGCGGCGGACTATCCGGCGGCGGTGCTTGCTCTCGGCGCGACCGTGAAGACCAACAAGCGCTCGATCTCGGCGGACGATTTCTTCAAGGGTCTGTTCGCAACCGCGCTGGCAGACGGCGAGATCATCACCGCTGTGTCCTTCCCGATCCCGGCGAAGGCGGGATATTCCAAATTCCCCCACCCGGCGTCGCGCTTCGCCCTGACCGGCGTGTTCGTGGTCAAGACCAAGGCGGGCGATGTCCGCGTCGCGGCCACCGGCGCATCACAAAACGGCGTCATGCGGGTACCGGCGATCGAAGCGGCGCTGAAGGCAAATTGGTCGGCGTCGGCGCTCGACAGCGTCAAGATTTCCGCCGACGGGTTGATGAGCGATATTCAGGGCTCGCCGGACTATCGCGCCAATCTGATCAAAGTAATGGCGCAGCGTGCGGTTGCCGCTGCCGGCTGATAACGTATCCCCCTTCAAACCATGCGCGCGGCGCGCAGCAATGCGCGCCGCGCTGCCTTTGGACAGCATTAGCGCCAAAAGGTGCTTGCCACCTTTCCCTGAAGGCGAGACAATTTAGCCCATCGACTAATGCCCGATCAGCGCGCATCCCTCCGCGAAGACGCACTCGGTCCGGGCCGACGCCACCAAGGTGACGCTCAGCATCCGCTGCGGCAAGAACCAAAAGCCGCCGCGAAAGACCTCAACCATGAAACAATAAGAAAAGGGATTTTGACGTGACCGATACGATGACCTCTCCCGGCTCCGATACCCAGCCCTCAACACAGCGCGCCAGCGGACCGTTGACCGGCGTTCGCATCGTTGAATTCGCCGGCATCGGGCCCGGCCCCTTCGCCTGCATGATGCTTGCGGATATGGGCGCAGAAGTGGTGACGCTGGACCGCGTCGGCGCCAAGAAAAATCTGAAATCGGTGGCGGGGCGCGGGCGCAAGGTCGTCGAACTCGACCTCAAGGATAAGGCGTCAATTGCACAGGTACTTGACCTCCTTGGCAATGCCGATGCGCTGATCGAAGGCTTCCGTCCCGGCGTAATGGAACGGCTGGGGCTCGGGCCCGACGTGGTCCAGGCGCTCAATCCACGTCTTGTCTACGGCCGCATGACCGGATGGGGGCAGGAAGGCCCACTGGCGCAGGCTGCGGGTCATGACATCAACTATATTTCGGTGACCGGCGCGCTGGCTGCGATAGGACCTGCGGAAAGGCCGGTGCCGCCGCTCAATCTAATCGGAGATTTCGGCGGCGGCGCGCTGTACCTCGTGGTCGGCGTACTCGCCGCACTGCTGGAGGCGAAAAAATCCGGCAAGGGGCAGGTGGTGGATGCGGCGATGTGCGACGGTGCTGCATCGCTGATGTCGATGTTCTTCGACATGACCGCCATGGGCCGCTGGACCGAGGGGCGCGAGAGCAATTTCCTCGACGGCGGCGCGCATTTTTATGGCGTCTATGAATGCGCCTGCGGCAACTTCATATCGATCGGCTCGATCGAGCCACAGTTCTATGCGTTGCTGCGCCAGCTGGCTGGCCTTTCGGACTCGAGTTTCGACGCCCAGATGGACCCCAAGGCATGGCCCGGGCTCAAGCAGAAGCTGGTCGAGGTCTTCAAGACCAAGACGCGCGAGGCGTGGTGCAAGATCATGGAAGGCTCCGACGTCTGCTTCGCGCCGGTTCTGACTATGGCGGAAGCACCAAAGCATCCGCACATGGCGGCGCGAAAGATTTTCGTCAGCCGGCATGGCGTCACCCAGCCCGCCCCGGCGCCGCGCTTCTCGCGCACGCCCTCGGCGATCCGCGAGGCGGCCACCGCGGATATCGCAAACATGACGAGCGAGTGGAAGGGCGGGAGGTAAAGCCTTCAGCGTCATTCCCTGTCGCGAGTGAAACGATCGAGCCCGGAATCCAGCCCCGGCCGGCAGTATGGATTCCGGGCAGCGCCATATGGCGCATCCCGGAACGACAGAAATTGAGACCGCCCAGCTGTCCGGCTTTGCTTGGCATGTCCGAAAACGAGGGGAATTCGTCATTCGCCTCTCCCCTCTGATTTGCGATGATCCGTGTCACCCCCGCATGACGAGGCGACCATGGCGCTGCAACTCCGGCCTAACTGCGAATATTGCGACAGGGACCTTCCGCCAAATTCAACGGAAGCGCGCATCTGCAGCTACGAATGCACCTTCTGTGCGGACTGCGTCAAGAACAAGCTCCACAACGTCTGTCCGAACTGTGGCGGCGGCTTCGTACCGCGACCGATCCGGCCGGCAAGAGAATGGCGGCCAGGCGTGACAGTGGCAAAACATCCGCCTTCGAAAAAGCGCGTGCACTTGTCTCATAGTCTCGACGATATCGCCGCGCATTCAACGAAGCTGCGGACTATTCCGCCGCGGGAGCGCTGACGGCACGTTATTGCGAGCGAAGTAATCCATCTCGCTGCGTAAAGAAGAATGGATAGTTTCGTCGCTCGCGCTCCTAGGCAATGACAGAACTATACGGCCGGCAGGATCGTTCCCTCGACCTCACCGAAGCCGACGCGATAGCCATTGCCCTGGCACCAGCCGCGGAAACTGAGCGAATCGCCGTCTTCGAGAAACGTCCGCTTGATACCGCCGGCAAGTTCAACCGGCTCGGCACCGTTCCAGCTGATCTCAAGCAAGCTGCCGCGCTCGTGCTTGTCCGGGCCCGAGATGGTGCCTGACCCCAGGAGATCGCCGACATTCATGGCGCAGCCGGAGGAGGCGTGATGCACCAGCTGCTGTACCGAGGACCAGTACATGTATTTGAAATTGGTACGACAGATGCGCACCCGCTCATTCATCTGTGCCGTTCGCAAGCCGACGTCGAGTTGCAGGTCGTAATTGTTCGGCTGCACCTGCTGCAGATAGGGTAACGGCGCGGGATCCTGCCTGGGTCCATGCACACGAAACGGCTCCAGCGCCTCGCGGGTGACGACCCAGGGGCTGATCGAAGTCGCAAACGCTTTCGCCTGGAACGGACCCAACGGCACGTATTCCCACTGCTGGATATCGCGAGCGCTCCAGTCGTTCAAAAGCACAAAGCCGAAGATCATCTCCTCAGCCTGCTTCTCGGTGAGCATCTCGCCCATCAGCGATGGCTGTCCGACCACGACCCCCATTTCCAGCTCGAAGTCGAGCCGCTTGCAAGGGCCGAACGAGGGCACGTCCGCGTTCGGCGGCTTCAGCTGGCCGCGCGGCCGCCGCACCCCGGTGCCGCTGACCACGACGGTCGACGCACGCCCGTTATAGCCGATCGGCATATGCAGCCAGTTCGGCTGCAGCGCATTGTCCTTGCCCCGGAACATGACGCCGACATTGGTGGCATGCTCCTTCGACGAATAGAAATCGGTGTAACCGGCGACCGTGACTGGCAGATGCAGTTTTGCCTCTGCCATCGGCACCAGCGCGCGCTCGCGCAAAATCTTGTCGTCGCGCAGATGCGGGTTGTCGTGACGCAGCAACTCGCTGATCCGCGTCCGGGTGCGCAACCAGACCTTGGGCCCCAGCGCCATGAACGCATTGATCGAGGCTTGCGCGAACACGTCCCACGCAGGCGCGAGATCGATCAACCCTTCGGCTTCCAGCACCGCGAGATCGAGAACATAGTCGCCGATCGCGACCCCAACGCGCGGAGCAGGCGCCGCGGCCGTCGAGAACACGCCGTAGGGGAGATTCTGGATCGGAAAATCCGAGGCGGCGTCGACCGGGATAAAAGAGCGAAGGGCGGGATCGCTGGGACGGGGCACTATTTTCGGTCCTGTCTATTGTTCGCCGTCATTCCGGGATGCGCCGAAAGGCGCAGACCCGGAATCCAGAAGTTATTGGCGCGAAATTCCGGGTTCATCGCTACGCGATGCCCCGGAATGACGCAGAAGAATAGATAGCGCCAACTACGGCCTGTTCGGGTCGAATCGCTTCTCAAGCCCCTTCCAGCAATCCGCGTAATCGTCCTGCAAAGTCGATGACTTCGCCGCGTGCGCGGTGATGCGCTGCGGATAGCGCGTCTCGAACATGAAGGCCATGGTGCCGGTCAGCTTGACCGGATTCAGCTCCGAATTGCTGGCGTGATCGAAGGCTTCACGGTCCGGGCCGTGCGGCAGCATCAGGTTGTGCAGGCTCATGCCGCCCGGAACAAAACCTTGCGGCTTGGCGTCGTAGACGCCGTAGATCAGCCCCATGAACTCCGACATGATGTTCATGTGATACCACGGCGGACGGAAAGTGTTTTCCGCCACCATCCAGCGCTCCGGGAAAATGACGAAGTCGATGTTGGCGGTACCGGCGGTTTCCGACGGCGACGTCAGCACCGTGAAGATCGAGGGATCCGGATGGTCGAAGCCGATGGCACCGATCGGCGAGAACGTCCGCAGGTCGTACTTGTAGGGCGCGTAATTGCCATGCCACGCCACCACATCGATCGGCGAATGCGGCAGCCTGGTCACGAACAGCGCGCCGCCCCACTTCACGAACAGTTCGGTCGGCGTGTCCTGGTCCTCATAGGCCGCCACGGGGCGTGAGGAAATCGCGCGCATTGGCGAGGCAATTGGCGCCGATCGGGCCACGCTCCGGCAGTGTGAGGGCACCGCCGTAATTCTCGCAGAGATAGCCGCGCGCCGGACCGCCGGTGATTTCAACGCGGAATTTCACGCCGCGCGGAATCACCACGATTTCGCCGGGCTCGGCATCGATCCGGCCGAATTCGGTGACGAAGCGCAAGGTACCCTGCTGCAGAACGAACATCATCTCGCCGTCGGCATTGTAGAAATGCTGATCGACCATCGATTTGGTGATGAGGTAGACATGCGCGGCCATGCCTCCTTGCGTGTTGACGTCCCCCGCCGTGGTCATGGTCTGCACGCCTTGCAGGAAGGTGATGTCCGCTTTCGGGATCGGCGTCGGATCCCAGCGTAATTGCGAAACAGTTATCTCCTGCTCGTGGCAGGGCGCGGTGCGCCACAAGCCGGCGTCGACCCTGGCGAAGCGCCCGGAATGCTTCACCGACGGACGGATTCGATAGAGCCACGAGCGTTCATTGCTGCCGCGCGGCGCGGTGAAGGGTGAGCCGGAGAGCTGCTCGGCGTAAAGCCCGTAGGCACAGCGTTGTGGCGAATTGCGCCCGATCGGCAACGCGCCGGGCAGCGCCTCGGTCTCGAAACTGTTGCCGAAGCCGGACATATATCCCGGCGTGATATTGACGGAGCTGCGGCTTATCGCGTCGGGCGAGGTGTTGATATTCATGGTCATCCTCCTTGCAACGCAGCCCACATTTCCCGGTCGCGCTGGGCGGTCCAGATCACGGGATCGTCTATTCCCGACGCCTCGTCGAATGCGCGCGAGACGTTGAACGGCAGGCAGTGCTCGTAGATCGCAAAGCTCGAGAACTTCGGATCCATCACCTCGCGGGCTTGCCGCCATCGTTTCCTTGAGATTGCGCCCTCTGGCGACCGCGGTTTCCGCCGCGCCATAGAGCGTGGTGACGAAATCGCGCGTCATCGCAATCGCATCGCGCCCGGTCGCAATGCCCTTCAGCGCATCGCCGCGCCCGGGTGCGATCGCCCTGGGATTGAAGGCGCGAATTTCGTTCAGCGTCATCGGCCATTCGCGCAGATGCGCATCGCCGCAATAGCAGGCCGAATGGTATTCGATCAGGTCGCCGGAAAACATCACTTCGGCGTCCGGCACCCAGGCCACGATATCGCCCGAGGTATGTCCCGCGCCGAGCTGCATCAGCCGCACCTCGCGTTTGCCGAGATAGATCGACATTTCGCCTTCGAACGTCAGCGTCGGCCAGGTCAGGCCGGGAATGCTCCCGGCATCCTGGAACAGGCGCGGAAAACGGCCGTATTCCGAATCCCAGTCCTGCTGGCCGCGCTCCCCGACCAACCGGTAGGTCTCCTGCGACGCGATGATGGCTTGCGCCTTGTAGGCCGACGCCCCGAGCACCCGCACCGCGTGGTAGTGCGACAGCACGACATATTTGATCGGCTTGTCGGTGACGGTGCGTACCCGTTCGATCACCTTGTTCGCCATCGCCGGCGTCGCTTGCGCATCGAACACGATGCAGCCGTCGTCGCCGACGATGACAGCGGAATTGGGATCGCCCTCCGCGGTGAAGGCATAGAGATCGGTGCCGATCTCGGAGAAGGTCACCTTCTTCTCGGCCATGTCGGTCGTCGATGCGAAACCCTTGGTTGCCATCAATTCAATTCCCTCTTGCGTCTATTGTTGTTGCTGCTGCTGTTGCTGGCTTGCTTCTGTCATCGGCCGCCTGGCAAGCGCGATCGCCTCGCGCAGCACGTCGAGGTCGCCGATATGATTGGCGAGCACCAGAACCAGCGCCGCATCGAGGTCGGCGCTCTGCGCATCGCTGATGCCGCGATGCGCTTCGACGATCAGCCGATAGGCGGCGTCGGGGTCTGCAAAATTCGACTTGGTCGAAAGTACCGTCATCACTGGCCTCGTCCGCTGGCGCGCGCTATCGCCTGATCAATCGCAGCCGGCGTCGGATGCTTGAAGCGCGCCGCGACATAACCATCCGGACGCAGCAGATAGGCCGAGCCGGGCGTGGCGTCGTAGCGCCGTGCAAACAATCCGGCGGGATCGGTTAGCGGCGCTCCCGCGCCGATGCGGATACGGACCGATGCCATGACGCGCATCCGAAGCCGCGCCATTGGCGCTTTCCAGCAGCGCGAATCCGCCACCAGCCGATTTGAACGCTTCGGTCAGATAGATCGGCTCGCCGTTCGCGCGGCTCAGCGGCGCATCGGGCATGGACGCGCCGGGCCGCGGACCCGCTGTCCATTTGTCGATATCCGGCGACGACAACGGCGTATCGTAGACCGAAGGCACCGACAGGCGGCCGCCATTGACCATGCGCTTGGCGAAATCGGCTTCCTTCGCCAGCGACAGCACCGCCTGGCGCAGGCGGCGCTCTTGCTTCGAATGCGGCGCGATGAAATCCGTCGACCGCGTCGATGCCCGGATGTTTTCGTCGGCCGCCAGCCCGCGCTCGATCTCGTAGCTGGCAAGCAAGGCAGCGGGCGCCTCGCCGCGCAGCACCATGGCGAGTTTCCAGGCCAGGTTCTCGCCGTCTTCCAGACCGGAATTGGCGCCGCGCGCGCCGAACGGCGACACCTGATGCGCGGAATCGCCGGCGAAGATGACGCGGCCATGCAGAAACCTTTGCATCCGCCGGCATTGGAATTTGTAGATCGAAATCCATTCGAACTTGAAATCGCCATGGCCGAGCATCCGCTCGATGCGCGGCCGGACGTTTTCCGGCAACCGTTCGATCGCCGGATCGGCGTCGGGGCCGAGTTGCAGGTCGATGCGCCAGACGTCGTCGGGCTGACGATGCAATAGCGCCGATTGGCCGGAATGGAACGGCGGATCGAACCAGAACCAGCGCTCGGTCGGAAATTTGGCCGTCATCTTGACGTCGGCGATCAGGAACTGATCCTCGAACACTTCGCCAGCGAATTCAGCGCCGACCATGCCGCGCAGCGAAGATCGCGCACCGTCGCAGGCCACAACATATTCGGCGCGCAGCCGGTAAGGTCCTTCCGGCGTCTCGATGATCAGCACCGCGTGATCGTTATGCTGCTCGAGCCCGGTCACCTTATTGCGCCAGCGCAGATCTATTCCCGGCAATTCCTGCACGCGATCGACCAGGTAGGATTCTGCATAATATTGCTGCAGGTTGATGAAAGCCGGCATCTTGTGGCCGTCTTCCGGCAACAGGTCGAACGCGTAGAGCAACTCTTTCCCGCGAAAAATCTTGCCGACTTTCCAGACCACGCCCTTGTCGACCATGCGCCGGGCGACCCCGAGCCGATCCCAGACCTCAAGCGAGCGCTTGGAAAAGCAGATCGCGCGCGAGCCCTCGCCGATCCGGTCGGCGTCGTCGAGCAGCACGACCGGCAGGCCGCGCTGCGCCAGATCGATCGCGAACGAGAGTCCTACCGGCCCGGCGCCGACCACCACGACTGGATGTTCTGCCATATTGGCACCCGCCCGATCCTGATCGGCGTGGCGGCGATAGCCGAACTGGGTCCTGGACGGCGCCATGCTAAGGTTTCTCTGGCGAAAAGATTTCGCTTTCGCTAAACAGTCGCATTTGCAACTATCTAAACTACCCGCACCCGCCGTCAACTCAATTTGGAGCGATTTTTGGCAAAAGCGTTTTCATGCAAAGCGGGGACCGGTTCGCGCAAAGACGACGCGTCGAAAAAGGGCCCGACACTCGACCTGTTCAAATTTGTGCCGTTCCGGCTGAACCGGCTGGCGGCCGAAGCCTCTTCCGCGCTATCCAGCGAATATGAGGAGCCCTATGGGCTCGATGTTCCGGGATGGCGGGTGCTGGCGACACTCGGCTTCCGCAATGAAGAGTGCAGCGCACAATACATCGCGCACTGCACCCGTACCCATAAATCCACGATCAGCCGCGCCATCACCACGCTGGAGAAAAAGCGGCTGGTGGAACGCGTCGAAAATGAAGACGACCGCCGCGAGTTCGACCTACGCTTGACGCGAAAGGGAAAGGCGCTGTACGCAAAGCTGATCCCGCGCCTGCTGCACCGGGAGCGGGAGATTTTGTCCTGCCTCTCCGCGAGGGAGTGCAAGGATTTCGCGCGGCTGCTCGGCAAGATCGAGGGAGGTCTCGGCCTGGTGCAAGACAGCAAGGCGGCCGGCAAGACCGAAGTGTATTGAATATTTCCGTCATGGCCGGGCTTCGTCCCGGCCATCCACGTCATTACTGCAGTCAGGGGAGAATGATGTGGGTGCCTGGCACAAGGCCATACACGACGGTCGAACTGTCCACCCCGCTCTAACTGCGATCGATCAGCTTCGCGATCACAGGAAAATACGCCCCGCCGGAGCCGGCATCGATCGCTTCCTGCAATACCCTGCCCGCCAGTTCAGCGCCGCGAATTTTGATGCCCGCCTCCGCCGCGAGTTCCAGCGCGTAGGACAGATCTTTCAAGGCATATTCCGTGGAGAATGCGCGTTCGGGAAAATTGCCGGGCACGATCGCCTTCATGCCGTGGTTGCGCAGCGCAAAGCTGTCGGCGGAGCCTTTCGATAGCGTATCGAGCAACAGCGCCGGATCGACGCCATTGCATTTGGCGAGGGCGACCGCCTCGGCCAGCGCGTTGACGGTCTGAAATAGCACCATGTTGTTGAGGATCTTGGTCACCTGCCCTGCGCCGACTTCCCCGCAGCGCGTCACGTCAGTAGCGAAGCAACGGATCAGGGGCTCGATCGCGGCGAACAGTTCGCCCGACGCGCCGACCATGACGCTCAGCGTGCCATCCAGCGCGGCCTGACGCGTCCGCGCGATCGGCGCGTCGGCCCATACCGCGCCCTTTGCCTGCAACGCCTTCGCGAAATCGCGAGTCTGGCTCACGGATGAAGTACCGAGATCGACGACGACCTGACGCTCCCGGATATTTTTCAGGATGCCGTCGCCCTCGAAAACGCTGCGCACATGTTTGGCGCTGGGAAGGCACAGGAACAGGATTTCGCAGTCGCTGACGACGTCAGCGACGGAGCCGGCCACCGCCGCCCCCGCTTCGCGAAGCCGCGCCAGCGGCTCCGGCGCGCGATCGAACGCGATCACGCCTGCGCCGCTCTTCTTCACGAGATTGCGGCAGATCGGCTCGCCCATCACCCCCAAGCCGATAAAGCCAATTGTTTTGTATTGGGACATTTTCGTTTCGCCTGTCGCTATTTCATGAACGAGCGTGACGGCTGCAAATGCACGGCAAATGCATCGACCTTGTCGCTGGCGCGCGGATAGATTTCACTCACGATCGGATCGTGGCCGGGAATGATGCGGTCGGGGTGGCCGGCCAGGCGCTCGAACGATCTCCCAGCCCACGCACATGTCGCCGAGATTGTAGAGGATCGGAAACGGACTGCGGCGATGCATGTTGGCATAGTAATGAGAAGCATCCGACGCCAGCACGACGGGCCCGCGCGCGGTCTCGACCCGCACCACCTGCAGGCCATCGGAATGGCCGCCGACACGATGCAACGTCACGCCGGGCGCGACCTCGCCATCACCGGAATGAAAGGTGACCCGCTCGCTGAAGACGTGGCGCACCATCAGCGTCACATGCTCTACCGAAAAAGGATGACGCAGCGCGCCATAGCACATGCAGCGCCCGGTGGCGTAGCTCATCTCGCGGTCCTGCAGATGAAATCGCGCGTTGGGGAAAAGATCGAGGTTGCCGGCGTGATCGTAATGCAGATGGGTGACGACGATATCCCGGAGATCGCCGGCCTGAACGCCAAAGCGTGCCAACGCTTCCAACGGATTGAGCGTCAGCTTGCGGTTGCGCAGCTGCGCCTCCGCCGCATTGAAGCCGGTATCGACCAGGATATCGCGGTCGCCACCGCGAATCAGCCAGACGAAATAATCGAGGTCCTGGGCCGTGGTCTCGTGCGGATCCGGTACCAGGAAGTTCAGGTGGGGCGTGCGCGGCGACATTGTCGCGTAGCGGATGGCGTAGATTTCGTAGGCGATTCCCATCGGTTCTGCTTCTTGTTGGTTGGGCGATTGACCGTTTACCGCAACAAGCCACCGTCAGGTCGAAAGGTCAAACCTGACGGGTTCGGCGGCACGGCCAGTTCGGAATGTGAGATGCATCACATTGCCGGGACCGTCACGCGGATCAAGAGAATGCCCGCCCGATGGAATCGCTCCGCGCAACGCGCGGAAAATGACGACCTGATCCTGCTGGCTTTGTTTCGCTCGGACTCGAAGCCAAACGTCTGCAGCCTAGCGCGACTGCCTCCTTTCCTGCTTTCCCGCCTCTGGATTTGAAAGTTCTGTTACGGTTGATTGGCGCCATCGGTGGCGGACTTTGGGCAGTTGACAGGGCTCGCGAGCCCGGTTTGATAATGCGGGTTGCGTGGAGTAAGGTCGCCGAGGCGCGAGCTGGAATCGGCGCCTTGTTTGTTGGACCGCCGTAGTATGAGAATTCGTACTCGCATTGCTTGCGACCTTGATTTTTTCGGTCGCGCCGATCATCCCCTCTGTTGCTGCGGGTGCTGACCGCTACGCGCTTGTCATCGGCAACGCGAAATATCCCGACGCTGAAGCGCCGCTGAAGGAGCCGGTCAACGACGCCCGCGACGTCGCCGATGAGCTCAAGCGCGACGGCTTCAATGTCGAGGTCGGCGAAAACCTGACCGGCGATGCGATGCGCCGCGCCTTCGATCGCCTCTACGGGCGCCTCAAGCCCGGCTCGGTCGCTCTGATTTTCTTCAGCGGGTACGGCATCCAGTCCAACCGTCAAAGCTACATGATCCCGGTCGACGCCCAGATCTGGACCGAAGCGGACGTTCGCCGCGACGGCTTCAGCCTCGAGACGGTACTCGGCGAAATCAACAGCCGCGGCGCGGGCGTCAAGATCGCCCTGATCGACGCCTCCAGGCGCAACCCGTTCGAGCGCCGATTCCGCAGTTTTTCGGCAGGCCTCGCCCCGGTCATTGCGCCGAACGGTACGCTGGTGATGTATTCAGCCGCGCTTTCGTCGGTGATTTCCGACTATGGCGGCGACCACAGCCTGTTCGTGCAGGAGCTGCTCAAGGAAATTCGCGTTCCCGACCTGATGGCTGAAGAGACGCTGAACCGGACCCGCGTCGGCGTCACCCGCGCATCCCGCAGCGAGCAGGTGCCGTGGATTTCGTCCTCCCTGGCCGAAGACTTTTCGTTCAACGGGCGGCCGTCCATGGCGGCGCTCCCCCAACCGACGCCCCCCCCGCCGCCGCTGCCGCACGTCGACCCATCGCCGCCTCCGCCGCCCAAGGTCGAAGTTCTGCCCTCCGGTCGACACGCCGGTCGAAAAGAGCGAGGGTCCGTCGGCGATCGCGCTTGCCGATGACCCGACCATCAAGAGCCTGACCGCCAAGCTCGATGAAAATCCCAACGATCAGAGCGCGCTCTACCGGCGCGGACAGGTTTATGCCAGCAAGGGGGCGTATAGCTTGGCGATCAGGGATTTCGACGATTCGATCCGGCTGAACCCCAAGGACGTGGAAGCCTTCAATAACCGCTGCTGGGCCCGCTCCGTGATCGGCGACCTGCAGGCGGCGCTGAGGGATTGCAACGAAGCGCTTCGGCTGCGCCCGAATTTTGTCGACGCCCTCGACAGCCGCGGCCTTGTCAACCTGAAGAGCGGAATGACGAAAAACGCCATTGCCGATTTTGACGCCGCCCTGAGGATCAATCCGCGATTGACCTCGTCGCTGTACGGACGCGGCCTCGCCAAGAAACGTAATGGCCAGATCGCAGAGGGCGATCTGGATATCGCCAACGCCAAGGCTATGGATCCGAATATCGCCAAGGAATACGCGGATTACGGGGTGCGGTGACGATAAATTGAGCTGGAAAGACCGGTGCTTTCTCGAACCCCGGAGCGGGCGCCGGAGACGAAGCAGAAGGTAGCCGCGACCGATTTTTCGTGGCGGCTTGTTTGCAGATTTAAGGAACCGCGCGGGCCGCGCAGGAGGGACTGGCAATGTCGAAAATGTCTGGAAGGAGAAATCTTACCGCGATCCTTTCGATCCTGGCGATTGGCGCCGCACTTTCCTTCGGAGCGGTAAGGGCCGTTGCAGGCGAAAATGTCACCGAGGATCAGATCCTCCGGGCGCTTGCGCCGGCCAAGCAACCCCTGACCAGGGGCCTGTCGGTAGCCCCGCAGGTCGATCCGGCGGCGACCGCCGCGGAAGGACGTTTCGTTCAGGCCATCCGCGGCAGGACCACGCGGTCGCTCTCGGTCAGCGAGCGCGAAGAAATCGCCACCATTGCCAAGGACAAGCCGAATATCGATCTGGAAATCACCTTCGATTATAATTCGGCCGATATCAGCTCAAAATCGCTGGCCTCGGTCCAGGCTCTCGGTAAGGCCCTCACCAATCCCGACCTGAAGGGCTCAACCTTCATCGTCGCGGGCCATACCGACGCCGCCGGTGGCGAGGCCTACAATCAGGACCTCTCCGAGCGGCGCGCGGATTCGATCAAGCGCTATCTGGTCGATAAATTCGGCATCGCCGGCAGCGACCTCGTGACAGTCGGATACGGCAAGAGCAAGCTCAAGGACCCGGCCAACCCGATGGCGGAAGCTAACCGCCGCGTGCAGGTCGTGAACATGGCGAACAAGACCACCGCGTCCAAGTGAACCGGTCAAGTGAACGGTGGCGGTCGGCGCAAGTTTAAGAGTCGTAAGGTACCGATGCGTTCCGCACCCCCAGCGGGACGCGATTGTCTCAAAACTCCGAATAGTGAAGTTCGTCCTGCCCGGCCTTGTGCCGGGCATCCACGCCTTTGCTTCGCTTGAGGAACAAAGACGCGGATGGCCGGGACGACGCCCGGCCATGAAGAAAGAGCGAATGGATGACGGGGATGGTCTAAGTGTGCCGTTTCGATCTAATATCATTATGCGCCAGCTACCTCTCCCGCCGACTTAGCTTTGGATTGATCCGGCAATGACGCTCTCCGAATACCTCAAGCCTGCGCTAACCGTGGCCTTCGTGGCTGCTCTGTTCGGCGGACTTTATTGGTTTGAGCATCGTCCCCAGCCCCAGGAGAAGGATACTCCGAGCAACGCGCTCGTCATCGTGACGAAATCCACCAATGCCTGCTTCTCCGACATGGTGAGGGTTACCGGCTTTGTAGTGCCACGCAAGGAAGCGGTGGTCGGGGTCGATCAGGAGGGATCCAGGGTCACCGATGTCCTGGTCCGCGAAGGCGACATGGTCACCGACAACCAGGAACTGGCCCGGCTGACGCCGCCGCCGGCACAGCCCGGTGCCCCCGGCGGCGGGAGACCAGGCACCGACATCGCTGCGCGCGCCGGCCGCCGGCCTCGTCACCGAAGTCAGGACCATCGCCGGAGCGCCGGCCTCGCCGCAGGCCGGCCCGATGTTTCGAATTGCGATCAACAACGAACTCGAACTGGATGCCGAAGTGCCGGCCGTCCACATGCTGAAGCTCAATCCGAACGCGACGGTGCGAATCAGCCGGGATAATGCGCCCGATATCGTCGGCCGGGTGCGGCTGGTTTCGCCGCAAATCGATCGCACCACCCAGCTCGGTCATGTCAGGATATCGCTCACCAGCAACCCCTCGCTCAAGGTCGGCATGTTTGCCCGCGCCAATATCGACGCCAAGCGCAGCTGCGGCGTTGCCATTCCGCGCACCGCCCTCGATCATCTGACCGTTCAGGTGGTCAAAGGGAACACGGTCGAGACACGAAAGGTCCGGGTTGGGCTGGTGTCCGACACCTCTACGGAAATCCTTGAAGGCCTCGGCGTCGACGAAATCGTCGTGGCCGACGCGGGCTCTTCACTGCATGACGGCGACCAGATCAAGACCATGTTCGCCGACGAATTCGATCGAACGCGGGTACGCTGATGGCTCTCAATGTCTCGTCATGGTCGATCCGACATCCGCTTCCTTCGATCGTGTTTTCGATCATCCTTTTGGTGCTGGGCTGGGTCAGTTTCACCAAGCTCGCGGTGACGCGCCTGCCCTCAGCCGATATCCCCGTGATCTCGGTCGCGATAGCGCAATTCGGGGCGGCGCCGGCGGAGCTGGAATCGCAGGTCACCAAGACCGTCGAAGACGGCGTGTCGGGCGTCGAGGGCGTGCGGCACATTGCGTCGTCGATCACCGACGGACTATCGGTGACGACCATCACGTTCGCGCTTGAAACCAATACCGATCGCGCCCTGAACGACGTCAAGGACGCCGTCACGAGGGTGCGCGCCAACCTGCCGCAGAACGTCAGCGAGCCGCTGATCCAGCGCGTCGACGTGATCGGCCTGCCGATCGTCACCTATGCCGCGATCTCGCCTGGCAAGACGCCCGAGCAACTGTCCTATTTCGTCGACGACGTCGTCAAACGCGCGCTGCAGGGCGTGCGTAACGTCGCCCAGGTCGAACGTATCGGCGGTGTCGAGCGCGAGATCCTGGTATCGCTCGACCCCGACCGGCTGCAGGCTGCAGGGCTGACCGCCGTCAACGTCAGCCAGAAGCCTGCGCGGCACCAATATCGATCTGGCCGGCGGCCGGGCCGAGATCGGCAAGAACGATCAGGCGATCCGTACGCTGGCCGGCGCCAAGACGCTGAACGATCTCGCCGGCACCATGATTCCGCTGTTCGGCGGCGGCGAAGTCCGTCTGGACGATCTCGGCACCGTCACCGACACCATCGCTGACCGCCGCACCTTCGCCCGCTTCAACGGCGAGCCCGTGGTGGCGCTCGGCATCAAGCGTTCCAAGGGCGCCAGCGACGTGGTGGTCGCCGCCGCCGTGCAGAAACGGATCGATGCGCTGAAGGTAGCCTATCCCGACGTCGATCTGAAGCTGATCGACACCTCGGTGGAATTCACCAAGGGCAATTACGAGGCCGCGATCTCGACCTTGTTCGAAGGCGCCATTCTCGCCGTCGTCATCGTGCTGTTGTTTTTGCGCGACATCCGCGCCACCATCATCGCCGCGATCTCGCTGCCGCTGTCGATCTTCCCGGCGTTCTGGGCGATGGACATTCTCGGCTTCTCGCTGAACCTCGTCAGCTTTCTCGCGATCACGCTGTCGACCGGTATTCTGGTCGACGACGCCATCGTCGAGATCGAGAACATCGTCCGCCATATGCGGATGGGCAAGTCGCCCTATCGCGCCGCGCTGGAGGCCGCCGACGAAATCGGCCTCGCCGTTATCGCGATCTCGCTCACCATCATCGCGATCTTCGCACCCGCGAGCTTCATGTCCGGGCATCGCCGGGCAATTCTTCAAGCAATTCGGCATCACGGTGTCGGTGCAGGTGTTCTTCTCGCTGCTCGCCGCGCGCTTCGTCACGCCGGTGCTGGCCGCCTACTTCCTGAAGGATCATCCGCATGACGACCCGCCGCCGGGACGCGTGCTGCAAACCTATACCAAGCTCGTCACCTGGTCGGTCCGGCACCACTTCATCACCGTGCTGATCGGCTTTGGCATCTTCGCCGCCTCGATCTGGAGCATCACGCTGTTGCCGCAAGGCTTCCTGCCGGCGCAGGACACCGCGCGCTCGCTGCTGGCGATGGAGCTGCCGCCCGGCACGCAACTCGCCTTCACCGAGAAGGTCACCGAGGAAATCGTCGCGCGCCTGCGCAAGCGGCCGGAGGTGAGAAGCGTGTTCGTCGACGGCGGCCGGGTGCCGCCGGGGACGTTCGAGGTGCGCCGCGCCGCGCTGATCATCAATTACACGCCGAAGACACGAGCGCAAGATCACGCAGCGCGAGCTCGAACTCGAGATCAGCAAGGATCTCGAAAACGTGCCCGATATCCGGTTCTGGTTCCTCGACGAAAACGGCCTGCGCGCCATCTCGCTGGTCGTCACCGGCGTGGACAGCAACATCGTCAGCAACGTCGCCAGCGAACTGGCGACCCAGATGAAGCGAATTCCGCTGATCGCCAACGTGATTTCCGAAACCTCGCTCGACCGGCCCGAACTTCGCATCCAGCCGCGGGCGGATCTCGCGGCGCGGCTCGGCGTCTCCACCGAAAGCCTGTCGCAGACTATCCGCGTCGCCACCATCGGCGACGTCGGCCCGGCGCTGGCCAAGTTCGACGCCGGCGACCGGCAGGTGCCGATCCGGGTCCAGCTCGAGGACGCCGCGCGCGGCGATCTCGCCGCTGCTCGATCAGCTGCGGGTGCCGCTCGGCGAGCACGGCGAAAAGGGCGGCGTGCCGCTGTCCGTGGTCGCCGACATCAAGCTCGATCAGGGCCCGACCAGCATCAATCGCTACGACCGGGAACGTCAGGCCACCGTCGCGGCCGACCTCGTCGGCTCGGCGGCGCTCGGCGACGCCACCAAGAAGATCCACGACCTGCCGGTCATGAAGAGCCTGCCGAAGGGCGTCAAGGTGAGCCCCTCGGGCGATGCCGAAAGCCTGAACGAATTGTCGGAAGGCTTTGCCACCGCGATCACCGCCGGCCTGATGATGGTCTATGCGGTGCTGGTGCTGTTGTTCGGAACCTTCCTGCAGCCGATCACCATCCTGTTCTCGCTGCCGCTCTCGATCGGCGGCGCGATCGTGGCGCTGCTGTTGACCGGCAAGCAGCTGACGACGCCGGTGTGGATCGGCATCCTGATGCTGATGGGCATCGTCACCAAGAACGCCATCATGCTGGTGGAATTCGCGGTCGAATCGATCCGCGAAGGCAAGCCGCGGGATGAAGCGATCATCGACGCCGGCATGAAGCGCGCCCGCCCCATCGTCATGACCACGATCGCGATGGCGGCCGGCATGATGCCGTCGGCGCTGGCGTTCGGCGCCGGCGGCGAATTCCGCTCGCCGATGGCGCTGGCCGTGATCGGCGGCCTGGTGTTCTCGACCATCCTGTCGCTGGTGTTCGTGCCGGCGATGTTCATGATGATGGACGATATCGGCGCGCTGATCTGGCGCTTCGGCAAGAAGCTCGCTCTGCCATCCGAGCGGCGAGACACGAGCACGGCCGCAGGCCAGCGCGCATCGCCGCGGCGATCAGCAAGCGCAGCCGCCCGGCCATCGTGCATTCGCCGCGCGGCGGAGTAACCGCGCGCTGGATACCGCGCGTCTCGACGCGCCCCTACTCGTTCCTCGCCACCGCCGTCAGCTTGGTCATGTTCTGCAGCAGGATGCGGCCGCGCTGCAGGTCCAGAATGCCTTCCTTGCGCCAGGCCTGCAGCTGACGGTTGACGCTTTCGCGGGCGGCGCCGACGAAGACGCCGAGCTGCTCCTGCGAGATGTGCACTTCGGAGCCGAAATCGGCGGCCAGCGCGCAGAGCCGGCGCGCCAGGCGAACCGGCAGCGGCTGCAGCATCGATTCCTCCATCCGCTCGCTCTGCCAGCGGATGCGCTGGCACAACAGCTGGATGATCTTGATCGCCACCTTCGGCTCGCGCTCGAGATGGCCGAGGAAATCCTCGCGCCGCAGCACGAACAATTCGGTCGGCTCGCCCGCGGTCGCATCCGCGGTGCGGCTCTGGCCGTCGAGCACCGCGACCTCGCCGAACAGGTCGCCCGGGCCCATGAAATTCAGGGTCAGCCGGCTGCCGTCGGAGGCGCCGGTCTCGATCCGGATCTGGCCGCGGCGGACCCCGAACAGGGCGTCGCCGCGGATCGCCCTTCTGGAACAGCACCTCGCCGACGCCGAGATGCTGGGTGTGGCAAAGGTTGGAAATCCGCTGCAGTTCGTCGGCGCCCAGATCCGCGAACATCGGATTCATCTTCAAAATGACCGCAAATTCGGCCGCTTTGCTCATTGCAATACCTTCCGGAAGCGATCCAAATCGGCAGTATAGCAGAAAATCGCCTGGCGGGAAGTGTGTCATAAGTCACATAACTTTGCAGCATCCCCGGATTATTTTTGAGCGTCTTTTGAGCGGCTTCCCCCTTCCGGGATAAGCTTGAGCAACAGGCCGCGCCCGCGATGTGGCCTGGCTGACCCGGTTTGGAACGTCGTCATGAGAGCACTGAAAATCGCCGGCGCCGCCGTGGCCGCCGTCATCGTCGTCGCTGGCGCTGCTGCTGGTCGTCGGAATCCCGTCGAGCTTCCTGACCTCGGCGATCCAGGCCCGGGTCGAGCGCGAAACCGGCTATCGGCTGACGATCGCCGGCGCCACCAAGATCGGCCTGTGGCCGTCGTTGAACGTGACGCTGAACGACGTCACGCTGCAGGACCCGAAGGACCGCGACAGCTCCAATCGCGCTGACCGTCGGCAGCGTGCAGGCCGACATGACGCTGTCGAGCGTGTGGTCGGGTCATCCGCAAGTCACCGAACTCGTCATCGCCCGCCCGGTGCTCTACGTGCCGCTGCTGCGCGAGCGCACGGCGCCGCTCAATCCGCCGCGCCAGACAGGCCGGCGTCCGCGAGCGACGCGGATGCGCCCGCGATCGATCGCGTGACGGTGACCGAAGGCGCGATGGAATTTTCCAATCTGCGCGACCGCGTCGAAAACCGCATCGACGGCATCAACGTCCACGCCGTGATCGGCGCCGATCGCAAGATCAAGATCAGCCGGCAGCGCGCAGGCGGGCGAGCGACCGCTCAAATTCGATATCAACGCGACCGCGCCCGCCCGCCTGTGCGAGCGGCAGAACATTCCGGTCGAACTGACGCTCGACGCGCCCGGCGTGCTGCAGGCGCCGCTGTCCGCCAAGGCCGAGGTCCGGCTCAACGGCTCGGTGGTGATGATCAACGGCGTCACCGGCACGCTCGGCGACGGCGCGTTCAACGGCTGGGCGTCGGTCGATATCGCCAGCAAGCCGCTGGTGAAGCTCGATCTCGATTTCCAGCGGCTTGAGCGTCGCGCCGTCCAGGGCACGCGCAACGCCGGATTCGCAAGGCCTGCAGCACGCCTGGAGCAATGCGACCGATCGACCTCAACGGATTGAACTATGTCGACGCCCAGGTCAGGATTTCCGCCGCCGAACTCAACGTCGGCGAAGCGCGTTTCGCGCCGGCCGCGATCGAAAGCACGCTCGCCGGCGGCGTGCTGAAGGCGCGGTTTTCCAATCTCGGCGCCTATGGCGGCCAGGCCAACGGCGATCTGATCGTCGATGCCTCGGCGGGCAACCCGACCTACACGCTGCGCAGCGATCTCGCCGGCGTGCGCGCGCTGCCGCTGCTGCGAAGCGTCGCCGACTTCGACAAGCTCGACGGCAAGCTGCAGGCGAAGATCGCGGTGCGTTCGCACCGGCCCCAGCCAGCGCGCCATCATGTCGAACCTCTCGCGGCACCGTGTTCGCCGTGTTTCAGGACGGCGCGATCCGGGGCCTCAACGTCGCGCAGATGATCCGCTCGCTGACCTCGAGCACGCTGTCGGGATGGCAGGAGGGCAAGGAGCAAACCACCGACCTGACCCAGCTCGGCGCGTCGTTCCGGATCGAGAAGGGCCAGGCCACCACCAGCGATCTCAATCTGGTCGGCCCGCTGGTGCGGATGACCGGCGCCGGCACCGTCGACCTCGGCACCAGATGCTGGCGTTCCGGGTCGAGCCCAAGCTCGTGATGACGACCGAGGGCCAGGGCCGCGCCGTCCGATCCGGTCGGGTTCGGCATCCCCGTCGTGATCGACGGCCCGTGGGCCGAGCCGCGCATCTATCCCGACATGGCCGGCATCCTGGACAATCCCGATGCGGCCTATGCCAAGCTCAAGGAGATGGGGCAAGGGCCTGTTCGGGCCGGGCGGCGGGCTCGGCGGATCTGAGCGGGCTGGGCGGCTTGGGCGGCGGCGCGCCCGGCGGCAGCGCACCAGCCGGCGGCAGCGGACAGTCCGATCAGCTGGCGGCAAGCTCGGCGAAACCCTGGGCAATTTGATGCAGCAGGGATCTGGGCGGCCAGAGGCCCGAGCCGCGCCATCCCAGCGCCCGCCCCGCCGTCCCGCCACCGCCCGCGGCGCGCCGCCGACCGGCCCCGGCGCAGAGCGATCCGCCGCCGCCGCCGCACGCAGGACAGCCAGCCGATGAATGACGTGCTGCGGCAGCTGTTCAACCGGCTAGACCGCGGCACATTGTAGCTCCGGATGACCGCGCGAAATCCGGGGCCGTTGCGGCGCTAATTACACCGGCATGTCGCTCCGCTCGCCGATGGCTACACTCTCAAAATCCGGCGCCACGCTGCCAACATCTCGGCTAGCCACGCCGGGCATGGCCGAACCGATCCGCTGCCAAATTATGCTAAGGAAGCGGCGGCCGGCGACGGCCATGAACGCGGCTGCCGGTGCGGCGCTGCTTTCCGAGGGTCTGGATGATCGGGGTCAAGGACAAAATCGGGTCGCTCCGCCAGGGCCTGTTCGCCAAATACGTGCTCTCGCTGGTCGGGCTGGTGGTGTTCGTGCTCGCCGTCAACGGCGCGATGGAAACCTGGATCAGCTACCGCGCCACCAAGACCACGCTGACCGACGCGATGGGCGAGAAGGCCGAGGCGACCGCGCGGCGGATCGAGCAGTCGATCTCGGAGCTGGAGCGCCAGATCAGCTGGGTCACCCGCGCCAGCGCCGAGACGCTGGAGCAAGCACCGCGCCGACTATGCGCAACTCCTGAACCAGGTCGCCGCCATCAGCCAGCTCTCGCTGCTCGACGGCAAGGGCCGCGAGCAGCTTCGGCTGTCGCGCACCGCGATTGCGGTCGGCAGCAAGGCCGATTTCTCCCGCGACGTCCGATTTACCGAAACCGCCGCCCGCGGCGTCAGCTTCGCGCCCGGCCGATTTCACCGGCTCGCAGCCTTTCATGTCGATCTCGGTGTCGCATTCCGGCTTCAACGCCGGCGTCACCGTCGCCGACATCGACCTTCGCTTCCTCTCCGATTTCCTCGGCGACGCCCAGGTCGGCAAGGTCGCCTTCGCCTATGTGGTCGATCCCCGGGGCCAGCGTGCTGGCGAGCTCGGCCAAGGGCCCGGAGGTCGGCAAGGATCTCGTCGGCCCTGCCGCAGGTCGCACGCCGATGATGACGAGCGGCGCAATCGCTGGCGTCGGGCAACGATGCCGACGGCCATGCGGTGCTGACCGCGTCGAGCGCGGTGCCGAAACTCGGCTGGTCCGTGTTCTTCGAGCAGCCGACGGCGCAGGCCCTGGCGCCGATCCGCGACCAGCTGGTGCGGGTCGCGCTCCTGATCGGCGCTCGGGCTTGCGGTCGCGATCCTGGCCGGCACGCTGCTGGCGCGCCGGATGCTGATCCCGATCACCGCCCTGCGCACCGGCGCGCGGCGGCTCGGCGCCGGCGATTTCAGCCACCGCATCGACGTCCACACCAAGGACGAGCTGGAAGAACTCGCCGACCAGTTCAACAGCATGGCCGGCCAGCTGCACGAGACCTATTCCGTGCCTCGAGACCAAGGTGGAGGAGCGCACCCGCGACCTCGCGCAGTCGATCAACGAACTCAAGGTGCTCGAGGAGGTCGGCCGCGCGGTCGCTTCCTCGCTCGATCTCAACGCCGTGCTGCCGACGGTGGCCGCGCGCGCGCTCGAAATCACCCACGCCGATGCGGTGCTGATCTACGGCTATGACGCCGCCCGGCATCAGTTCAACCTGACCGAGGCGATCGGCATCGACAAGGCGGCCGAGGGCGCAGCATCTTGCGATCGACGAGGATGGAAGCGTGCTCGGCGAGGCCGCGACCAAGGGCGAGCCGATCGCGATTCCCGATCTCGGCCAACGCCGCCGATCACCTGTTGCGCGACGTCGCGGTCGCGGCCGGCTTTCATTCGGTGCTGGTGGTGCCGCTGGTCGACCAGAAGGGCGTGCTGGGATCGCTGGTGGTGCTGCGCCAGGACGCCGGCGAATTCTCGCCAAATCTGATCGGCTTGATGCGCACCTTCGCGCACCAATCGGTGCTGGCGATGCGCAACGCGCGGCTGTTCACCGAAGTGGACCAGAAGGGCCGCGAACTGGCGTCCGCCCATTCCACCGTGCAGCAGCAGGCCGGCAAGCTGCAGGAGCAGACCGACCAGCTCAAGAACTGGAACAGGTCGCTGGAGGAGCGGGTCGAGAAGCAGCTCGCGGAGATCGAGCGCATCCGGCGGCTGGAGCGCTTCCTCGCGCCGCAAGTCGCGCAACTGATCGCCTCTTCCGACGGCCACGACTCGCTCCTGGATAGCCACCGCCGCGAAGTGACCGTGGTGTTCTGCGACTTGCGCGGCTTTACCGCCTTCACCGAGGCCACCGAGCCCGAGGAAGCCATGAACGTGCTGCGCGAATATCACGCCGCGCTTGGCGAATTGATTTTCCGCTACGAAGGCACGCTCGACCGCTATGCCGGCGACGGCGTGATGATCCTGTTCAACGCGCCGATCCAGTTCGCCGATCACACCCGGCGCGCGGTGAAGATGGCGGTGGAGATGCGCGACACCATCGGCGACCTGACCGAGCGCTGGCGCAACCGCGGCCACAGCCTCGGCTTCGGCGTCGGCATCGCGCTCGGCTACGCGACGCTCGGCCAGATCGGCTTCGAGCAGCGGCTCGAATACGCCGCGATCGGCAGCGTCACCAACCTCGCCTCGCGGCTGTGCGACGAGGCCAAGGCCGGCCAGATCGTGGTGAGTCGGCGCGTCTACGGCATGGTCGAGCAATGGGTCGACGGCACGCCGCTCGACGATCTGCACCTGAAGGGCTTCAATCATCCGGTGCTGGCGGTGGAGATTCTGCGCTGGCGCGAGGAAGGCGACAACGTCGTCGATGCAGCGGCGGCACGGCGGCGGAAGCAGTAGGCATGACACTTCCGTCATTCCGGGGCGCGAGAGTTTCTGAAACCGTCGTTGCCAGCGCGGCGAAACGATGCACGAGCAACAAGGAAGAGAGCCTGGATTGCTTCGTCGCTTCACTCCCCGCTATAACGAGTTGCTAACCCGCCAGCCCCGTGCCGCCATAGAGCCACGCCAGATCGCGATAGTAATCTTCCGACGTCTTCGCGCGCATGATGGCGTTGCGGATGCGGGCGTGTTCACCGGCGGGGTGATAGATGTGCTCGCCGATGGCGCGGGACAGCAATTGTACGCGCGCGGAGCGCGGAAAGCGCTGCAGGCGATAGCGATCAAGGGCGGCGGCGTAATCGTCCGGATGAGCGCCCAGCATATGCGACAGGCACACCGCGTCCTCCATCGCCTGGCACGCGCCTTGCGCGAAATACTGCAGCATCGGGTGCGCGGCATCGCCGAGCAGCGCGACGCGGCCGTCGATCCATCGCTCGGTCGGATCGCGGTCGCACAACACCCAGAGCTTCCAGTTCTTGCCATGGCGGATAATATTTTGCGCCCGCGCATGCACATGACGGAACCCCTGCATGACCTCTTCGTTGGAGACCGGCTTGCCGGCGACCGGCTCCGGCGCATCGTTGTGATAGGTGACGACGAGGTTGAAGACTTTCCAGCCCGACAGCGGATAGTGCACGATATGGCATTTCGGTCCGGCCCATAGCGTCGCGGCATTCCAGCGCAACTCTTCCGGCATTTCCTCGGTCGGAATCACCGAACGATAGGTGGTGTGGCCGGAAACCCGCGGCGGCCCGTCCGCGGTGACTTTCTTGCGGATATTCGACCACAACCCGTCCGCGCCGATCAGAAGCCACCCCATGACATCATCGCCGGAGGCAAGGTGCGCCGTCACCGACGAGCCGTCTTGATCGTAGCCGGTGACTTCGGAGCTGACGCGCAGTTCGATCAGCTCGTGGGCCTGGCAGGCTTTCAGGAACACGCCATGCAGATCGCCGCGATGCACGACACCATAGGGGTTGCCGAAGCGCGAACGGAAAGCATCGCGCAAATCGACATGGGTGATTTCTTCGGCTGTCAGCGCATCCATCAGCCTGAGCTGATCGATATAGACGGCCATGCCGCGCGCGGCTTCCCCGACGCCGAGATAGTCGAACGCGTGAAAGGCGTTCGGTCCAAGCTGGATGCCGGCGCCGATCTCGCCAAGCGTTGAGGCCTTTTCGAGCAGGATCGAGGGAATCCCCTTTTGCGCCAACCCCAGCGCTGCCGCGAGGCCGCCGATGCCGCCGCCCGCGATCAGGACAGGTCGTGTGCTCATCGATGCCATCAGCTTGACCTTCCAAGATGTTCGAGCGCGTCATCGGCGCGCAGCGGCACCCGCGACGCCTCGTTGTTGAGATCGACCAGTTGGGTCAATAGCGCCAGCAGCGTCTTGCGGTCGGTCGGCTTCAGCGGCTGCAGCATTCGCATCTGTGCGCGATCGACCGACGGCATGATGTCGCGCAACAGAGCGGCGCCGGATTTGGTCAGATAAAGTAGCTTTATCCGCTTGTCGTCGGGCGAGGGCTTTCGCTCGATATATTTTTTCACCTCAAGTCGCTCGATCACATTCCCCAGCGTCGAGCGATCGAACGCGATGACAGCGGAAAGCCGCGTCGCGTCGATGCCCGCATGGGTACGGATCGCGACCAGCGCCGCAAATTGCACCGGCGTCGTGTCGTACGCCCTGCACTCCTCGACGAAAATCGACACCGCGATCTGATGCATCCGCCGAAACAGATAGCCCGGCTTGGTGTAGACGGTATCCATCGTCAGGGGCGTCGATTTATTCCGCATCGGGCTGGCGCTCCGGTGCGGCGTCCGCGAACGCCTTGAGATTTTTCGCAGCGGCTTCGGCTTTCAGGAGCCGCGGAAAGGCCGCGACATCGACGCCGAAGCGCCGGGCATTGGCCAGTTGCGGCACCAGACAAAGATCGGCCATCGTCGGCGCAGCCCCGAAGCAGAATGGACCGGGCTCGCCTGCGATCAAGGTTTCGCAGGCCGAAAGACCCTCGCGGTTGGCCCATGCCGCCCATCCCGTTACCTGCTCCTCGGGCAGCCCGAGTTCGCGCAGCCGCGCCAGCACTTTCAGGTTCTGGACCGGGTGGGTGTCGCAGGCGAGAACTTGCGCAAGGGCGCGGACATGCGCGCGGCGCAGCGGGTCCTTCGGAAGCAGCGGCGGTTCGGCGTGCGTTTCCTCCAGCCATTCGATGATGGCAAGCGACTGGGTGATGGTCGCGCCCCGGTCGTCCTGCAGCGTCGGAACCAACCCTTGCGGATTGAGCGCGAGATAGGCCGGATCGCGCTGTTCGCCCCTGCGCAGGCGGTGCGGCAGGTGCTCCGCGCTCAGTCCCTTCAGATTCAACGCGATTCTGACCCGGTAGGACGCGCTGCTGCGGAAATAGCCGTGCAGCTTCATTGGGAGCCTCCCGCAAATTTTACATTTGGTCTTGGTTGCCGTCGTTGACGCTAGCCATATTGTAAGTATGCTGTCAATCTCGAGAACAACAAGAACGAGGGGAAGCTGCCATGGAAACCGTCCAGAAGACGCCGGAACGCGAGGCGTTCTACCGCAAGATCGACGGAGAAAATCTTTCCGCGCTGTGGAACGTGATGGGCGATTTGATCACGCCGGAACCGAAGAGCGCGTGCCGGCCGCACTTGTGGAAATTCGACGCCATCCGCGACTACATGACGGAGGCAGGCAAGCTGATCACCGCCAAGGAAGCCACCCGGCGCGTGCTGGTGCTGGAAAATCCGGGGCTGCGCGGGCAATCGAAAATCACCACCTCGCTGTTCGCCGGCGTGCAGATGGTGATTCCGGGCGACGTCGCTCCCGCGCACCGGCACAGCCAGTCGGCGTTGCGCTTCGTGCTCGAAGGCAAGGGCGCGACCACCTCTGTCGACGGCGAGCGGACCGTGATGGAACCGGGCGATTTCGTGATCACGCCGTCGATGACATGGCATGACCACGGCAACGAGACCACCGAACCGATGTACTGGCTCGACGGCCTCGACATTCCAATGGTGCAGTTCTTCGATGCCTCGTTCGCCGAAGGCTCGGACGAGGACCAGCAGAAAATCACCCGTCCCGCCGGCGACAGTTTCGCGCGCTACGGCCATAACCTGCTGCCGGTCGATGAGAAGCGCAGATCGAAGACCTCGCCGATCTTCAACTATCCCTATCGCTACACCCGCGAAGCGCTGGAACTGGCGAAGGCGCGCGACGAGTGGGACGCCTGCCACGGATTGAAGCTGAAGTTCTCCAACCCCGAGACCGGCGACTTCGCCATGCCGACCATCGGCACCTTTATCCAGCTGCTGCCGAAGGCTTTCAAGACCGCGCGCTATCGTTCGACCGACGCGACCGTGTTCGCGGCGATCGAAGGCAAAGGCCGTTCGCGGATCGGCGAGCAGACCTTCGAGTGGGGTGCGCGCGACCTGTTCGTGGTGCCGAGCTGGCAGTGGGTCACGCACGAGGCCGACGTCGACTCGGTGCTGTTCAGTTTCTCCGATCGCCCGGTGCAGCAGAAGCTCGACCTGTTCCGCGAGGATCGCGGCAATGCGTGAGGGAACTGATTTCTGTTGTCGTCCCTGCGAAAGCAGGGACCCATAACCACCGGTGTTCGTTTTGGGGGAGGCGTGAGCTACATCGCCTTATCGATAGATCGCGCGGTAAGGGTCCCGGCTCAAGGCCGGGACGACGGATAGATGAACCTATGCCGCTCACCGCCAGTGTAGTAGCCGCGTTTCCAGCCAGTCGATCAGCTTCCCGACCACAAGCCCGAACAGCGACAAGATGACGACCCCGGCCAATAGCTGATCGGTTTGCATCAGGTTGCCGGCCTGCAGCACGAAGGCGCCGATGCCGAATTCGGCGCCGATCATTTCCGCGCTCACCACCAGCAATAGCGCGACCGAGGCGGTGATGCGAAAGCCCGCGAGAATCGAGGGCAGTGCGCCCGGCCAGATCACAAGCCGCACGATGGAGTGGAACGGCACGTTGAAGCTCTGCGCCATCCGGATCAGGTTGCGCGGCACGTTATCGACGCCGCTGTAGACCGAGATCGCGGTGGAAAAGAACACCCCGAGCGCGATGGTGGCGATCTTCGGTTGCTCGCCGAGGCCAAGCCACAGGATCAGCAGCGGCAGCAGCGCGATCTTCGGAATCGGAAACAGCGCCGAGATGAAGGTGATGCCGACGCCGCGCGCGAGGCTGGAAAGCCCGATCGCGAAGCCGACGATGACGCCGGCGGCCGTTCCGAAAATCCAGCCCGCTCCGATCCGCATGATCGAAACCGACAGATGATGCCAAAGCGCGCCCGAGACCGCGAGCTGGTAGATCGCGCGCGCGATCGCGATTGGCGCCGGCAGAAACAGCGGATTGACCCAGGCGGCGCTGCCGGCCAGTTGCCAGAACCCGATTACCAGCGCCAGCGCGATCCACCCCGAGTAGCGGCCCGCCTTGGGCGCAAAGCCCGCGCCACGAAAGTTCACCGGCCGTGACTCGGCTGCGTGATCCTCCTGCGGGGCTGCCTTTGGCAAATCCGTTTGCGCGCGGTCAAGCATGTTCGACCTCGCGCTCGGCATCGATCGCTTCCTCGCGGATCAGCGACCACAGCCCGCTTTGCAGCGCCAGCAACTTTTCGCGGGCAGCGATATCATCGCGCTCGCCGCGCGTCATGGGTATGGCGACGACTTCGCGGATGCGGCCGGGACGCCGCGACAGCACGACGATGCGGTCGGCGAGCCGCACCGCTTCCTCGAGATTGTGCGTCACATAGGCCGCGCCCATCGCGCCGTCGGCAAGCAGGCGGATAAAATCCTCCATCAGCAATTCGCGGGTTTGCGAATCCAGCGCCGACAGCGGCTCGTCCATCAGCAGGATCGCGGGCCGCACCGCGAGCGCCCGCGCGATGCCGACGCGCTGGCGCATGCCGCCGGACAGTTGCTTGGGGTAAGCGCCCCGGAAATCGGACAGGCCGGTGCGGCGCAGCGCATCCCCTACGACCGCGCGCCGCTCGCTTGACGACAGGCCCGCATGCAGCAGCGGGAATTCCACATTCTGCGCGACCGTGAACCACGGCAGCAGCGCGAAATCCTGGAACACGAAGGTCAGCGGATTGAGGCTGCCCAGTGGCGGTGCGCCGCGCAGCTCAGCCGCGCCCGCGCTCGGTTGCAGCAGACCGCCCAGGATCGACAGCAGCGTGCTCTTGCCACAGCCGGAAGGGCCGACGATCGCGACCACCTCGCCCGATCCAACCGTAAACGACACGTCGTCGAGCACCTCGAGCGCCCCGAAGCGGTGGCTGATATGGTCGGCGATCAGGTCCATCTAGAATCCCGGTTCCAAAATTCGCAATTCATCCCAACATTGGATTTTATATAGCGTCATTGCGAGGAGCGAAACGACGAAGCAATCCATGACTGTCTTATCTGAAGCTATGGATTGCTTCGCTGCGCTCGCAATGACGAGATCCACATCAATCCGGCTTCACATATTCTTTCGCGATGATCGCATCCACAGTAAACCCCTTGTCGACAAACCCCTGCTCCTGCAGCCACTCGATCTGGTTGCCGACATTCCTGACGTCGAGCTTGCCGTCGGGGTCGATATAGGCGCAGTTGCCGACCACCTGTTCGACCGGCAGGTTGGTGTATTTGGCGATGATCTCCAGCAGCGGTTTTGTCTTGTCGTTGATCGGCGCCTTGCCGCCGGTGACGGTGGCCAGGATCACATCATGATATTCGCGGTCGGCGCGCGCAAGCGCCGCCGAGCAGTTTGGTCACCAGCGGCTTGTTGGCAGCGTTTTGGGCGAGGCGAACACCGCCCCCAACTGCCACGGCGTCTCGTCGCCGACCCAGCCCAACAGCTTGGCGCTGCCATCGTCGATCAGCTTGCGCGCGGTCGAGACCGGCAGCAGCGCCGCATCGACGGTTTCGCCCTTCAGCGCGGCGGCGGCGTTCGACAGCGATTGCAGCGGCAGCACCTTGATGTCCGCTGAGCTTGAAGCCGTATTTGTCGGCGAGCAGCCCAAGCGAATAATGAAAGCTCGAGCCGACCTGCGTCACCGCGATGCGCTTGCCGGCGAGATCCGCGGCGTCTTGAGACCGGCGGCATAGGCATTATTGCTGGCAAAATAGCCGATCAGGGGATAGCCCGCCTTTTCGCGGCTCATGCCGCCGATCACTTTCAGCGTGCCCTTGCCGGCGAGATTATAGAGACCGGCGGTAAAGGCGGTGATGCCGAAATCGACATCGCCCGAGGTGGTGGCGACCGCGATCGGCTGCGCTGCATCGAAGAATTTCAGTTCGATCTCGAGACCGGCGTCGCGGAAATAGCCCTTGTCCTGCGCGATGAACACCGGCGCCGACGACGACAGCCGGAGCACGCCGACTTTTGCTTTCACTAGGTCATCGGCCCGCGCAATCCGGTCACAGTGCCATCAAGCAGGCCAGCAAGGCCTGCCAATACGAGCCGCGCAAATCCACACTTCATTCAGTTTCCTCGTCTCTTCTTTACAGACCTGCCGGGCACGTCCTGGTCCCGTCCGATAAACGCGCCCTGCTTTTTCAACTGTTGTTGCAACTTTTCGACCGCGATGTCGCGCGGCATCGTGTTGCCGCCCAGCGCCAGCGCCGCGGCGGTCCCGGCCGCCTCGCCCATCGCAAAACAGGCGCCGGAGACCCGCGCCGCCGACTGGCCGTCATGGGTCATCGAGGCGCAGCGGCCGGCGACCAGGAGATTGTCGAGGCCTGCGGGAACCAGCATGCGATAGGGCAATTCGTTGAAGCCGCGCGATTCCGGGATCGGCGGGAACTTGAAGATCACGTCGCCCGCGACATGGGATTCCATCGGCCAGCCGTTGACGCCGATGGTGTCGTCGAACGAGGCGCAGCCGAGCACGTCCTCGCCCGAGAGCATATAGCCGCCGACCACGCGGCGGGTTTCGCGGATGCCGAGCTGCGGCGGCAGGTCGACGATGTAGGATTTCTCAAAGCCCGGCACCGTGCGCAGGAAGTTGAAGGCGTTGACCGCCTGGCGGCGGCCGTCGATCTCGCCGCGCGTGAGATCGTCCGGCTCGAGCCCGTTGATCGCGGTGCCGTCCGCGCGCGAAATTGCGTGAAATTCACCCGCCATTCGATCGCCGACCGCTGCGGCCGCACGATCGCGGCCTTGCGCGGAAAACGATGCGTGCCGCGGCTTCGGCCTGCTCCATCAGCGCCGGAATCGTCCGCCAGGCGTCGCCCGCCTTGTCGGGATCGATGCCGTTGAGGCGGAACATCATCGAGGGGTAGAGCATGCGGCCTTCATTGTCGCCGACCTCGTAGCGCGCGCCGGCCCAGGCCGCGAGATCGCCGTCGCCGGAGCAATCGATGAAGATGTCGAGGCGCGCACCGCCTGACGGCCGGCCTTGGTCTCGACCATCAGCGCGTGGATGCGCTTCTCGTCCTGCATCACCACGCCGGCGCCGAGCGCGTGAAAGAGAATATCGACCTTGTGGGCGGCGAGCAGATCGTCGGCCGCGATCTTGTAGGCCGCGGTGTCATAGGCCTGCGCCAGGATCTTGCCGAGGATCAGATGCGGCGCGTTGAGCCCGCCGAGCCGGTCGATGCGCGCCAAGCAGATCGGAGGCGATGCCCTGCACCACCCGATGCATCTCGCCATGAACATTGGCGTGCAGCCCGCAGAAATTCGTCACCCCCGCCGCCGTGCCCATGCCGCCGAGGAAGCCGTAGCGCTCGATCAACAGCGTGCGCCGCCCCGCGCGCGCTGCGGCCACCGCTGCCGCAATGCCCGCCGGTCCGCCGCCGAGCACGGCGACTTCATATTCGCCGTAGAGCGGGATTTGGCGCGCGGGTTCTTCGATGGTTTTGGCGGGCAAGGTGGGGGTCCCGGATAGTGAGCAGGCATCATGCCCCGGCCGGGAGATTTTGGCCATCTTACCGGGAGGCTGTAAAGTCGTTGATCGGCTGCCATCCCGGCTGTGCCGCCTGAGCGTCAACGCCCCGATATGCGGTCAGGCCGTTTCGTTGATAATCTCCCGCAACCGGCGGGCCAAGTCTGCCTTGCGATAAGGCTTGGCAAGAACCGCGACGCGACTGCGTAACGGGCCGCGTCTTGCTAAAGTTTCCGGAGCATAGCCGGACGTCATCAGCACGCGCAAATCGGGTTGGATCCTGCGAGCACGGTCGGCGAGTTCCCAGCCGTCAACACCGCCCGGCATGACGACGTCGGTGAACAGAATGTCGAAGCGGGTCGCTCTTTCGAGTTTTTGCAAGGCATCATTGCCATCAACGGCCGCCGTCGCATTGTAGCCGAGGCTTTTCATGCACATCACGGCATAGGCGCGGACGAAGGGATCGTCCTCGACGACAAGCACTGTCTCGGCGCCTCCGGGAAGGGCTGTGTTTTCGATCCGGGGTTGCCGTAGCGGTGTCGACTTACGCGTCGACGCGGCGGGCAAGTACATCCGCACGGTGGTGCCGAGGTTTGGCTCGCTGTAGATCGCGACGTGGCCGTCGGACTGCTTGATGAAGCCATAAATCATGCTCAGACCCAGTCCGCTGCCCTTGCCGACTTCCTTGGTCGTGAAGAACGGCTCAAATGCCCGGTCGAGCACCTCCTTGGCATGCCCACTCCGCTGTCGGTCATGACAATCGAGACATATTCTCCCTGGCGGACTTCCGGATGTGAGCTCGAGTATTCGCTATCGAGCAATACATTCGACGTCGCGATGCTGAGATGCCCCCCACCAACGATCGCGTCCTGCGCGTTAAGCGCCAGATTGAGAATTGCAGACTCAAGCTGGCCCGGATCCGCATATGCCAGGCGCGCGTCAGAATCAAAATCCGTACGTATGACGATGTCCTCGCGCAACGTCCGCCGCAGCAGCTTATGCATCGAATCCAGAAGTTCGTTGCAATCAATCTCTACCGGACGAAGCATCTGCCGGCGGCCAAACGCCAACAACCGTTTTGTCAGTTCCGCGCCACGCTCCCCTGCGAGACCGATGTCATCAGCGAGGCGCTGCAAGTCCGTGCGGGACGTCAGTTGTCCGCTGAGAAATTCAGAGTTACCCATGATGACCGTCAGAAGATTGTTGAAATCATGGGCGATCCCGCCGGATAGCTGGCCAACGATTTCCATCTTTTGAGCTTGCGCAAGCAGCTCTGCCGTTCTTTTTCGCCCGGTGAGATCGCGAATGATCCCAACAAAAATCAATTCGCCATCCTGCTTGGCCTCTCCAACCGACAGGTCCATCGGAAACGTGCTGCCGTCCTTGCGCCGGCCGACCACTTCACGGGCGATACCGATGATCTTGTGCTCGCCGGTCTCCACGAAATTACGAATGTAGCCATCGTGTTCTTCGCGGTGAGTTTGCGGTATCAGCAGCTTGACGTTCTGATTGATCACCTCTTCGGCTTGATATTGGAAAAGCTTCTCACAGGCCGGATTGAACATCAGAATGGCGCCGCGGGCATCGATCAGGATCACGCCGTCAACCGCTGTATCCACGATCGCCTCGAGACGAGCTGCGTTTTCACGCAGCGCCCGTTCGATCCTGTCGCGCTCTGTCAGGTCGCGGATAATTCCGACAAATATCGATTCCCCGGCTTGCGTGGCTTCGCCAACCGACAGGTCTATTGGAAACGTGGTTCCGTCCTTGCGCTGGCCGATAACTTCGCGGCCGATACCAATGATCTTGCGCACCCCCGTCTTGTGAAAATTATCGATGTAGCGGTCGTGTTCGCTTCGATACGGCGCCGGCATTAACCTCTTGACGTTCTGACCGATGACTTCATGGGCCTGGTATTTGAATAGTTTCTCGCAAGCCGGATTGAACATCAGGACATTGCCACGGCCGTCAATCAGGATGACCCCGATATTTGCCGTATCAACAACAGCCTGAAACAAAGCTGCATCCGTAAGCCCTGCGGCGGCAGATACGCTTGTCCCGGATGTCTCCATGCCCAGCGCTAGGTCCCTATTTCCAACCGATGGCTTTCACTCTCATTTTGACGGATCGCGACTTCGCCCAAACACATGTCGATCACCGCCAGCAACGTCGACGGGGTAAACGGCTTGCGCAGGCAGCGTGTGGCACCAAGCTCAAGGGCCATTTGCAGGAAATCCGGTGCCGCCGTCCGGCTTTGAGCAAACACATAACCGGAGATCGCAATCAGCGGCAGCGTCGGCGCGAGAGCCCGGAACGTCCGTATCGACTCAAAGCCATCCATATGCGGCATAAAAATATCTACGATCATTAGATCGAAGGTCGAGGTTCGAAGCGCGAGAAGGCCGGATTCTCCACCATTGGCGCTGACGACTTCAATGTTACGGACTTCAAGCCAGGCGCGGATTGCGGCGCAAATTGCGGGATCGTCATCGACGACGAGAATTCGTGGCATAGCGGCTCTCCTGCGATTTGCTGCAAGCGAAACCACCCTTCGAACAGTTGCGAATCATTCTCCCCAAGTGCGTCGGGTACCGTACACACAATAATTCAATTCCCCTTGCGTTATTTTCGGTTCCGCTTCGGGAACTTTGCTGCAAATAACCGGTGTGACAGTACGATTGACGGAATCGTACTCCGGGAAACGATAATGTTGCAGCCTGAACCCAAGGCTTCGGTTTTCGCAAGCGACCTTACGGTCGAGGACACTGTCGCTCTGCCCGATTGATCTGTACTGGAGATATCTTCGCCGAGCCCTCCAACAGGATCCCACGCCTATGCGCATATGCATCTTCGGCGCAGGCGCCGTCGGCAGCCATTTTGCGGTGCGGCTCGCGCTCGCCGGGCATGCCGTCTCCTGCGTGATGCGCGGGACTCATCTCGAAGCGGTGAAGGCGCGCGGCCTGGTACTTCGTGTTGGTGACACTGAATTGCGGGCGAAAGTGATAGCCTCCGACGATCCGGCGGCGCTCGGTCCGCAGGATCTGGTCATCTCGACGCTGAAGGCGAATGCGCTTGGCAGCCTTGTCGCGGGCCTGCCGCCGCTGCTGCGCGACGACACGGCGATCGTATTCGCCCAGAACGGCATTCCCTGGTGGTACGATATCGGGCTTCCCGCCGATCATCCGCCGCCGCCGGACCTCGGCTTTCTCGATCCCGGCGGCCGGTTACGATCAGCCGTTGGCAAAGACCGGATCATCGGCGGCGTAATCTTCTCGGCGAACGAAGTGGTCGAGCCCGGAATTGTCGTCAACCTCTCGCCGGAGCGGAACATGTTGCTGGTCGGGGAGTGCGACGATCGGCCGACGGCGCGGATCCAACGCCTGAGGGGCATGTTCAATGAAGCCTCGATAGGATCGACAGAAGTCGCCCGGATCAGGGAAACGGTCTGGTCGAAACTCCTGACCAACATGTCGATGTCGGTGCTGTGCCTGCTGACCGGACAAACCGCGAGGGGCGTGAGGGACGACCCGGTATTGCGCGGCGTGGTGCCGCGCCTGCTCGACGAGGCGAACGCGGTCGGACAGAGTTGCTATCCCGACGTCAAGCGCGTCAGCCGCACCGGCCCCGCGCCCGACCACAAACCTTCGATCCTGCAGGACTATGAGCGCGGCCGCGCGATGGAGATCGACGCGCTGGTTCGTGCCCCTGCCGAATTTGCACGCGCGGCCGGACTCGCCACGCCGATGCTCGACCTGATGGCCGCGCTGGCCATCCGCCAGGCCTGTGACAAAGCGCTGTACCGGGATTGAAGATGTCGCACAGGGCGTCGCACCGACATCACCTCTTGCCGGCGCTCCAGTTTCCCGCACGTTTTTCGGCGAACGAGGCGAGACCTTCCGAGGCTTCCGGAGTCTGGCGCCTGGCCGAATGCAAGCGGACGAGGCGCGCATAGGCTGCGTCGTCGACGCTCATGCCGCCGAACGAGCTTTCCATTGCCAGGGCCTTGGTTTCAGCCATGGCCCCCGGGCCATTGGCGAGCAATTGCTCCACGACTTTTGCGCCTGCAGTTTCCAGGTCGGCCAGCGGAACCACCTCGTGCACCAGACCGATGCGGCGGGCGTCCTGCGCGCCGAAACGTTCGGCAGTCAGCGCATAGCGACGGACCTGCCGCACGCTCATGGCATCGCACAGTTGCGGGATGATGATCGCCGCCGTCAGTCCCCATCGCACTTCCGTGATCGAGAAGATCGCATTGTCGGCTGCGATCACCACGTCGCAAGCGGCGATCACGCCGGTGCCGCCGCCGAAGCAGCCGCCCTGAACCAGCGCCACGGTCGGGATCGGCAAGAGGTTCAGCCGCTGCACGGCCTCAAAGGTAGCGCGCGACACCGCCTCGTTCTCGGCAGTCGATTTCGGCCGCACGCCATTGATCCACTTCAGATCGGCGCCGGCCTGGAAGTGCTTGCCGTTGCCTTTCAGCACGACGACGCGAAGCTGAGGCTTGCCGCCCAGTTCATCCATGGCCGCGAGCACGCCGTTGATCAGGCCGCCGTCGTAGGCGTTGTTGACCTCTGGACGGTTCAACGTGACCGTCGCGACGCCGCGTTCGTCGAGGTTCCATAAAACCGGATTGGCAGGCATTGGCATTCCCTTCGTTCGATATCTCTTCACTTCGCCTTGGTGCCGGCGATGCGGCTGAGCGAGCCTGCGATGAATTCGTGCACGCCCACATCCGCAAAGCCCGCCGCCCGGAAGTAGCCGATCACGTCGGCCTCCGAATGCGCAAGCCCGAGCGAATCACCGATCGCCTGGCCGAGACCCCAATAGGCCGGTCCCCATGGCCCGGTGCGCTCGTTATTGGTGGTCTCGCCGATCAGATGCATCTCGCCTCCGGGCAGCAGCGCATCGTGAGCTTTCCTGATGACGCCGGCGATCATCTCGCGGCTATACATCGGCAGGTTGGAAGCCATGATCGCGACGTCGCAATCGGTCGGAAACGGATCGCGCGTGAAGTCGCAGGGCTGAGCCTCGACACGGTCGGCGACGCCGTTCTCGGCAATGAACCCGCGCGTCACCTCGCACACGACCGGCAAGTCCAGCACCACGGCGCGGATGCCGGCATGCTTCTTGGCGGCCGCGATGCAATAGGCGCCGGAGCCGCCGCCGATATCCATGATGCGCCTGCGGCCCTTGAGGTCGACCTGCCGCGCGAAGCGGCGGCCAGCGCCCATGCCGATCGAGTAAGTCGCATTGTGATAACGCCTCGCATCGGCAACCGTGAACGTCTCGATTCCGCCCATCACTTTCAGCTCTTTGGTGCGGATATGCTCGCCGAGCCGCCCCCACTCGCTCCATTGCGGTTTGGTGAACGTGATCCACGGCCCCATGTAGCCGGGACTGCCCTCGACCAGGAAGCGCTCGACATCCCCGGCATTGCTGTGGCGACCCCTCGTCTTTTCCAGCAGGCCGGCGGCGCACAGCATCACCATGAGCCGCTCGGCGTTGGTCGGATGGATGTCGAGGGCTCGGGCGACTTCCTCGTAGGTCCCGGCGCCCTTGCTGATCGCTATAAACAAACCGACTTCGACCGCGGCCATCAACGCCGCCGATTGCCCGTAGGCCTGGGCGATATTCTGCAGCCGAACGGTGGTGACCGGCGTATCAGCCGACTTCGGGCCCTGGTTTCGGTGTGTCATGATGCGCCTTCCGGTTAGGCGCATGATCTGCCGAAACCGTCGGGCTTATCAAGAGCACGTCGGAGGACCGAACCATGTCCGGGCCGCAGCAATATCGCGGAGTCCATGCGATCGAATGCTGCGACGCAATGCTGCCCTTCAAAAGTGTGAGGCACTTCCCGGCGGAATGAATTGAAGCCCGGCCGAAATGCCCGCATAGTGAGTTCAACAACGAACAAAATTCAGGCGAGGATCGGCATGTTCCCCATTCGGCGGCGCAATTTCATTCTCGGCGGTTCAGCGTTTCTCGCGCTCGGCGCCGGCGGAAAAGCCCTGGCACAGCCCGCGCCGCCGATGACCCCTCACGACAAGGAACTCTACGAGGCCGCGAAGAAGGAAGGTGAACTGACGTGGTACACCGCCCACTCCGACGATATCACCGCACAGGCGCTGGGCCGCAGCTTTAAATCGACCTATCCGGGCCTCAAGGTCAACGTGTTGCGCACCACCGCCCAGGTCGCCTATCAACGCATCACCCAGGAAATCAAGGCCAGCGCGATCCAATGCGACGTCCTGAGCTCGACGGACCTTGGCCACTCCGTCGAATTGAAGGCGAAGGGGGCTTTCGAAAGATATGTTCCCGACAACGCCAGCAAGGTGCTGGACATCTATAAAGGCTACGATCCGGACGGCTATTACTTCGTCACCTCCGCGGGCCTGATCGGCATCGGGTACAATACCGTCAAGGTGAAGGAAGCCGACGCGCCCAGGAACTGGACCGACCTGCTCGACCCCAAATGGAAAGACAACATTGCGCTGGGTCATCCCGGCTTCAGCGGCTACGTCGGCACATGGGCGCTGACGCTGCGCAATCAATACGGCTGGGAGTTCTTCGAAAAGCTCGCCAAAAACAATCCACGGGTCGGCCGCTCGATCAACGACACCATCACGATGCTGAACGCCGGTGAAAGCGCCATCGCCGGGTCCGGGCCCGCCGGCACGCTGCTCGAGAGCGTGCTAAAAGGCAACCCGCTCGCAATGAAGTATCCGACCGACGGCACCGTATTGATCATCGCCCCGTCCAGCATCATGAAGGGCAGCAAGCATCCCAATGCCGCACGCCTGTTTATGGAATTCCTGATGAGCGAGCCGGCCTCCCAGATCTGGGTGGATCACTTCAACGAATCGATCCGGCCGGAAATCTCGGCTGCCAAGGGCGCCGTATCGGCCAAGGACCTGAAGATCATCCGGCCAACCGTCGCGGAAATCACCAAAGGCGTTCCGGAAGTCATCAAGCAGTGGCGCGAAACGTTCGGCGTCTAAGTCACGACGGGATTAAGAACGTGACTGACAACTCACTCGACGTCCGCGCCGCGCAGTTTTCCGGTTTTGCATCAAGAATCAGGCGCCTCGACGCCAGCATGCTGCTGTGGCTGGTGCTGATCGCGTTGCTCGCCTTCCTGATATTGAATCCGATTTTGCGCTTGGTCATTTCGAGCCTGCAGGAGACCGATAGCGGCCGCTTCACCTTCGCCAATTACCGGACGGCCTATGGCAACGTCAGGCACCTGCAGTCGCTCGCGAATTCGCTGGAACTCGGCGTCGGCGTCGCGCTGCTTGCCACCTGCTTTGCCGTCCCCATCGCCTGGGCCATTTCCCGCACCGACATGCCGGGCAAGGCGTTCGTTCGGCTGATGGTGTTCGCCGCCTTTGTGACGCCGCCCTATCTCGGCGCGATCGGCTGGATCCTGCTGGCGGGGCCGAATTCCGGATGGCTGAATAAAGTCTGGATGGCGCTGACCGGCGCCGAGCATGGCATCTTCAACATCTATTCGATGACGGGCCTGATCCTGGTCATTGCCGTGACGTCGTTTCCCTACACGTTCGTGTTCACGAGTTCGGCGCTCGACCTGGTATCCTCCGAAATGGAGGACGCGGCGAACATCCTCGGCGCCCGCACGCTTCGGACGACGCTACGCATTACACTGCCACTGGTGACGCCCGCGATCATCGGCGGCGTCATCATCAGCTTCCTCGAGGCCATCGCGCTTTTCGGCGCGCCGGCACTGATCGCGTTGCCCGCGCGTTTCAATGTGGTGTCGACGCAGCTCTGGCAATTTTTTGAATATCCGGTCCGCGTTGAGGAAGCGGCGGCTTACTCGATGCCCCTGCTCGCCATTACCGTCCTGATGTTCTGGCTGCAGCGCAGGATACTCGGACGCAGAGGCTATACATCTGTCACCGGCAAGGGTGGAGAACGGCGAATGATTGCACTAGGACCGTGGCGCTGGGTCATGCTCGGCTACGCGCTTCTGGTCTGCGCACTTTCGGTCTTTCTTCCGATGCTGGTGCTGCTGCAGGCGGCCTTCGCCAAGGCGTGGGGTCGTGGATTCAGCCTCGATAATCTGACCTTGAATAATTTCTACTATCTGCTGGTCGAGCAAACCCAGGCCAAGCAGACGATCCTCAACACTTTCGCCTATTCAGCCGTGACGGCTTTCGCTGCGATAAGCCTGTCACTGGCCATCGCTTATGTCGTCAGCCGGAAACTGGTGCCCTGGAGCAACGTTCTGGCCTTTCTCTGCGTGGCTCCGTTCGTGGTCCCCGGCATTGTCCTTGCGATCGGCTTCTATGCCGCATACGCCTCGCCGCCGCTTGCGCTCTATGGGACCGCGACAATCCTGATCCTCGGATTTACCACCCGCTTTCTGCCGATTGCCTACACATCGAGTGCGGCGGGCTTGCGCAGCATCAACCCGGAGATGGAGGAGGCGGTCCGGATTCTCGGCGGCAGCCGTCTTCTTGGAATTCGCAAGGTGCTGATTCCGCTGCTGAAGAAGAGTCTCGCCGGCGCCTGGATCCTGGTGTTCATTCCGGCGACGCGGGAGCTGTCCTCGGCGATCTTCCTGGTCGGGCCGAATACGCGGGTCATTTCGGTGATGCTGTTCGACCTGTCGGAGGAAGGCAATTTCGAGGTGCTGTCGGCGCTAGGCGTCATCCTCCTGGTTGCGACCATCGCGATCGCCGGCATCGGATCGAAGATCATCGGGCGCGACTTCATGCTGCGGAGGAATAGTTGAGCAGGCTCAAACTGACCGGCGTCAGCAAGCGCTACGGCAATTTTCTCGCGGTCGACAATATCGATCTCGAACTGCAATCCGGCGAATTCGTCTCGTTGCTCGGGCCCTCCGGTTGCGGCAAGACGACGACCTTGCGGATGATCGCCGGCTTCGTCGACCCCACGCTCGGCACCATCGAGATGGACAACCAGATTCTTTCCTCGCCCGCCGGCTCGGTGCCGCCCGACCGGCGCCAGATGTCGATGATCTTTCAGAGTTACGCGATCTGGCCGAACATGACGGTCGAACAGAATGTCGCGTTCGGATTGGAGCTGCGAAAGATAGCGAAAGCCGAGGTTAAACGCCGTGTCGGCGAGATGTTGGAAGTCGTGCATATGAGCCATCTGGCCGACCGTTATCCGGCCGAGCTCAGCGGCGGCCAGCAGCAGCGGGTGGCGTTGGCCCGCGCGATCGTTATCAGGCCATGCGTCCTGCTGCTGGACGAGCCCTTGTCCAATCTGGATGCGACCTTGCGGGAGGAAATGCGTTTTGAAATCCGGCGCCTGCATGACGAATTTCAAGTCACCACCGTTTACGTGACGCACGATCAGTCCGAGGCGATGGTGACCTCAGATCGAATCGCGGTCATGAACCATGGCCGCATCGAGCAGGTCGACCATCCCCGCGCGCTCTATAACAAGCCCAGGACGCGCTTTGTGGCCGGCTTCATCGGGCGCACCAATTTCATCGAGGGCTTGAGCGACGGGCACCAGGTCGCGTTCGACGGCTTTGCGCTGCCGCGCTCCGCCCTTGGGCGGGACGTGCCGTCGGAGGGCAAGGCGGTGTTTTCGGTCCGGCCGCACAGCATGCGGCTGTCGGACACCCCGCCGGCCGCGCGCGACGGCTGCATCTCGGTCGGGGTGGTGGTGTTGCAGCGCGCGTTCCTGGGCGAGCATTGGGATTACGTCGTGCGGCCGCGGGAAGGCGCCTTGCCGCTGAAGGTGATGACCTCGCCGGTCGACGATATTCCGATCGGAGCCAGCGCCTGGCTGGAGCTTGAACCGCGTCAAATGGCGTTGATCGTCTGAATCCGGTCAACCCTGAATAGATCGAACTGGAGCCATCGCATGTCTTTCACTCCCGCCTCACAGGCGCTCGCCCGTTTCAAGGTGCTCGATCTCACGCGGGTACGGGCGGGTCCGACCGCCGCGCGGCAATTGGCCGACTGGGGTGCTGATGTCATCAAGATCGAACTCCCACCGGGGCTCGACGAGAGCGATATGGGCGGTCCGCGGCACGGCCCCGATTTCCAGAACCTTCATCGCAACAAGCGAAGCCTCACGCTCAATCTGAAAGAACCTGACGGCGTCGCCATCTTCAAACGGATGGTGGAGACCGCCGACGTCGTGATCGAGAATTACCGGCCGGATGTAAAATTTCGCCTTGGGATCGATTACGAGACCGTTCGCCCGATCAACAAGCGCATCGTCTACGGTTCCATTTCTGGCTTCGGCGAGGATGGCCCCTATCGCGAGCGTCCGGGCTTCGACCAGATCGCGCAAGGGATGGGCGGGTTGATGTCGATCACGGGTCTTCCGGGCCAGGGCCCGGTGCGCGTCGGCATCCCCGTCGCGGATCTCGGCGCCGGCATCTTCTGCGCGATGGGAATTCTGGTCGCCCTGCTGGAACGCGAAGTTTCCGGCGAGGGTCAGTGGGTGCAGTCATCCCTGCTCGGCGCACAAATCTCGCTGCTGGATTTCCAGGCGGCGCGCTGGCTGATCGCCAAGGACGTGCCGGGCCAGGCCGGCAACGACCATCCGACCAGCATACCCACGGGGGTGTTTCCCACGCGGGACGGCCACATCAATATCGCGGCGTCCGGCAAGCATATCTTCGCACGCTTTTGCCAGACGCTCGATCTCGCCCATCTGCCTGAAAATCCGCTGTTTGCCGACGATGCGGCCCGCTCCACCAACCGGGTGGCTCTGAATCAGGCCATTTCCGAAGTCACGAAGCAACGCTCAAGCGCCGATCTGATTGAGGTGCTGAACAAGGCAGGCGTACCCTGCGGCCCGATCAATAAAATGGATCAGGTATTCGCCGACCCGCAAGTCCAGCACCTGGGCATGGCCGCGCCGGTGCAGCATAGCTCTCTTGGCAAGATCTCGGTCGTCAACCAGGCGGTCAAGCTTGGCCGGACACCGAGCCGCATCGCGCAACCGACGCCTGAAAAGGGCGAGCACACCGAGGAAGTTCTCAGGGAATACGGCTATGACGAAAAGTCGATTGCCGGGTTTCGCGCCCGAAAGATCGTTTGACGGGGTCGTCATTGCGACGAACCAATTTCTGTTCGAATCAGGCTTCAGGAGGATCCTTTGAAAACGAGTACTGAACGGATGATCGCCAAAAAAGATGGAGCGATCGGATGGATGCAATTCAACAATCCCGCCCGCCATAATGCCGTGTCTGTCGAGATGTGGAAGGCGGTCCCGGAAATCATGGCCGAGTTCGAAAAAGACGATCAGATCCGGGTGGTGGTCCTGAGCGGCGCCGGCGGCAAGGCGTTCGTTTCCGGCGCGGACATTTCGGAATTCGAGGAGAAACGTTCGTCACGCGAAAGCGTCCTGGAGTACAACAGGATTGCGGGACGGGCGAACGCCGCCATCATCGATTTTCCCAAGCCGACTATCGCGATGATCCAGGGTTATTGCATCGGGGGCGGCATGGGCGTGGCCCTGTGCTGCGACCTTCGCGTGGCAACGGAAAACGCCCGCTTCGCGGTCCCCGCCGCCAAACTCGGCCTCGGTTATGCCTATGACGGAATCAAGCGTCTCGTCGACGTCGTCGGTCCGTCGTTTGCCAAAGAGATCTTCTATACGGCGCGTCAGTTTGACTCGACAGAAGCCTTGGCCATGGGACTGGTCAATCGGGTTGTCCCGGCCGCCGGCATCGAAGCTTATGTGCGCGACTATGCCGGAACGATCGGGAGCAATGCGCCCGTGACGATAGGTTCGGTCAAGCTTTGCGTGAATGAAGCGACCAAGGATCCTGACAAGCGCGATCTTGTGGCGGCACAAGCGGCAGTCGATGCCTGCTTTGCGTCCGCAGACTACGTTGAAGGAAGGACCGCGTTTATCGAGAAGCGCAAGCCGGTATTTCGTGCACGGTGACGCCAGGTCGCCAAGAGCTTCGCCAATTGTATTAAGAACGCGCGATGATACCGTTTGCTTGCCATCGCTACCAACCACAAAGGAGTCGACGCAATGTCCTTCAAACTGAGCAGCCAGAGCTTTCGCGACGGAGACTACATTCCGGACGCTCATATCCTCTCGAAGGATTTCGGTTTCGGCTGTGCCGGAGGCAATCAGTCGCCGCACCTGAGTTGGTCGGGCGCGCCGAGCGGAACGAAAAGCTTTGCCGTCACCTGTTACGATCCGGACGCGCCGACCGGCAGCGGCTTCTGGCATTGGCTTGTCGTGAACATCCCGGTGACGACAACCGAATTGCCGCTCGATGCCGGCAATCCGAACGCTGGCAAGCTCCCGGCGGGCGCGCTTCAGACGCGGACGGACTTCGGAAAGCCGGGTTACGGCGGCCCGTGTCCGCCGCAGAACGATCATCCCCACCGCTACATCTTCACCGTATTTGCGGTTTCGCAAGAGACACTGCCAGTTACATCAGACACCTCCGCCGCGGTCGTGGGATTCAACCTCCATTTCAACACGCTCGCGAAGTCGGCGCTGATGGGCCTATTCAAGCGCTGAAACGAAGGCGAGCGCGCCCGTGTGGGGAGCAATCCCCGTATCGGCGGAGCAAACGCTGCACTGCAAATGCGCGAACCGAGGTTGACATTGGCGATACATCGTTTTCACTGATTGGCCTGTTTAAAGTCGGTCAGTTGTCTCTACCCAGCGGATAGCTGCCAAATCAAGCAATATGCCTGCCGACGGACGTTCCAACCCGCCGTGACGAAATAACGGAGCAACAAGATGACGCTGATGCAGGTCGGGCTGGACGACAAATACCGGCTCGAGGCCAAGCGGATCTACCTTTCCGGAACCCAGGCGCTGGTGCGATTGCCCATGCTGCAGCGCGAACGCGATCGCCTGCAAAGTCTCAACACCGCCGGATTTATCTCCGGCTACCGCGGCTCACCGCTCGGCATGTACGACCACGCCTTATGGCGCGCAAAATCGTTTTTGCAATCGCACGATATCGCCTTCGTCCCCGGATTGAACGAGGATCTCGCCGCGACCGCCGTGTGGGGCAGCCAGCAGGTCGGGTTGTTTCCGGGCGCCAAGGTCGATGGCGTGTTCGGAATCTGGTACGGCAAGGGTCCTGGCGTCGATCGTTCGGTCGACGCACTGAAGCATGCCAATTCGGCCGGCTCCTCGCGGCATGGCGGCGTGCTTGCGCTGGCCGGCGACGATCATGGCTGCCAATCCTCCACGCTCGGCGCACCAGAGCGAACAGGTGTTCGCGGCAGCGTTGATACCGATCCTCAATCCGGCAACGCTGCAGGACTATCTGGATCTCGGGCTTCACGGCTTTGCGCTTTCGCGCTATTCCGGCTGCTGGGTCGGCTTCAAGGCGATCTCGGAGACCGTCGAGAGTTCCGCATCCATTTACAGCGATCCGTCGCGGGTACAGGTCGTGCTGCCGACCGACTTCGAAATGCCGGCTGGCGGGCTGAACATCCGCTGGCCCGATGCGCCGCTTGAACAGGAAGCGCGGTTGTTCGGCCCGAAGATGGCGGCGGTAGCCGCCTTCGCGCGGGCAAACCAGCTCGACCGCGATCGTGCTCGACAGCAAGCCGGCGCGGCTTGGCATTGTCGCCACCGGCAAGGCCTATCTGGATCTTGCGGCAGGCGATGGCGGATCTCGGAATCAGCGAGCGGGATGCGAAGGAACTGGGCTTGCGCATCTACAAGGTCGCGCTGACCTGGCCGCTTGAAGAGAGCGGCGCGAAGCGCTTTGCCGGAAGGCTTGCAGGACGTACTGGTCGTCGAGGAAAAGCGCGGGTTCATCGAGGACCAGCTGGTTCGAATTCTCTACAATATGGACGCCTCGAAACGCCCGTCCGTCGTCGGCAAGCGCGACGAAAGCGGGCGCCGCTGTTGCCGGGCGGCGGCGAACTGACGCCGACGATCGTCGCTTCGGCGCTGGTTGCGCGGCTGCGACGGCTCGGCCACCAAAGCCCGGTGCTCGAACAGCGGCTGGCGCGGCTGGAAGCGTTCGAACATCCGGTCGCCGCGCACGCGCCGATAACGCTGCAACGCACCCCGTATTTCTGCTCCGGCTGTCCGCACAACACCTCGACCAAGGTGCCGGACGGCAGCCGCGCGATGGCCGGCATCGGCTGTCACGGCATGGCGCTTTGGGTCCCGGCCCGGCGCACCGCGACCATCACGCAGATGGGCGGCGAAGGCGCGAACTGGATCGGTCAGGCGCCCTTCACCAGTGAGCAGCACATCTTCCAGAATCTCGGCGACGGCACCTATACGCATTCCGGATTGCTGGCGCTGCGCGCCGCGGCTGCATCCGGCGTCAACATCACCTACAAGATTCTTTATAACGATGCGGTGGCCATGACCGGCGGGCAGCCGGCCGAGGGCGGTTTTACCGTCTCGCAGATTGCCCATCAGGTCTGGGCCGAGGGCATCAAACGCCTTGTGATCGTCTCTGACGATCCCGGCAAATACCCCGGCAGGGAGCTATTTCCCGCAAGGCGCGACCGTCCATCATCGCCGCGAGATGGACCACCTGCAGCGGGAGCTGCGCGAGACCAAGGGGCTCACCGTCCTGATCTACGACCAGACCTGCGCCGCAGAGAAGCGGCGCCGCCGCAAGCGCGGGCTCTATCCCGATCCGCCCAAGCGCGTCTTCATCAACGATCTCGTCTGCGAAGGCTGCGGCGACTGCTCGCAGACCTCCAACTGCGTATCGGTTCAGCCGCTCGAGACCGAATTCGGCCGCAAGCGCCAGATCGACCAGTCGAACTGCAACAAGGACTATTCCTGCGTCGAGGGATTTTGCCCGAGCTTCGTCACCGTCCATGGCGGCACGCTGAAGCGCGCCGAAACCTCGTCGGTCGATTCCGGAAATCTGTTCGCCGATCTTCCGTTGCCGCCCGCCCGCCAGTTGGACGCGCCCTATAACATCCTCGTCACCGGCATCGGCGGCACCGGCGTCATTACCATCGGCGCGCTGCTCGGCATGGCCGCGCATGTCGACGGCCGCGGCTGCTCGGCGCTGGATTTCACGGGGCTGGCGCAAAAGAACGGCGCGGTGATGAGCCATGTCCGGATTGCGCCTGCGCCGGATGATATCGCCACCGTCCGCATCACCTCCGGCGGCGCCGACGTCATTCTCGGCTGCGATATCGTGGTATCCGCGGGCGCCACCGCGCTGAGTCGCGTCGAACGCGGGGTGACGAGAGCCTTCGTCAACGCCGACCTGCAGCCCACCGCCAGTTTCGTCCAGAATCCCGATATCGATTTCGAGATGAACGCCATGCAGACGGCGCTTCGCGACGCCGTCGGCGACAGGAATCTCGACATCATCGACGCGACCGGTATCGCGTCCGCGCTGATGGGCGACAGCATCGCGACCAACGCCTTCATGCTCGGCTTCGCGTTCCAGAAGGGCGCCATTCCGCTTTCGCTGGAAGCCATCCTGCGAGCCATCGAAATCAATGGCGCCGCAATCGAGATGAACAAGCAGGCCTTTTCCTGGGGACGGCTTGCCGCGCACGACGTCGCGCGGGTTCGCAGCGTAACCCGGTTCCGGGCCCCCGCCGCGACGACGAAGCGCACGCTGGATAAATCGATTGCCTACCGAGCCAAATTCCTGACCGGCTATCAGAACCAGTCCTACGCCGACCGCTATCTCTCGACGGTTGCGAGGGTTCGCAACGCCGAAGCCAAGGCGGCTCCCGGCTCCAGCGAACTCACCGAAGCGGTGGCGAAAAACCTCTTCAAGCTGATGGCCTACAAGGACGAATACGAGGTGGCTCGGCTTTATACGGACGACACCTTCGCCACCAAGCTCGGAGAAAAATTCGAAGGCGACGTTCGCCTCCGGTTCCATCTTGCCCCGCCGCTCTTTGCCCGCCGCGACAAGCTGACGGGACATTTGCAGAAGAACGAGTACGGCGGCTGGATCGATCCACGCATTTCGGCTGCTGGCACGGCTCAAGTTCCTGCGCGGCACGGCGTTCGATCCCTTCGGTTACACTGCGGAACGGAAGGCCGAGCGAAAGCTGATCGATGACTACCTGGCTATGATCGAGCAGCGCGTCGCTGCCATGAAGGGTGAGCAAATTCCAACTCTCGCCAGGCTGGCCAGGTTCCCGGAAGCGATCCGCGGCTATGGCCACATCAAGGAGCAGGGCATCAGCAAATCCCTGGCCGAGAAAGCCCGCCTGGAGGCGGAACTCGAAAACAATCGCTTCGCGGCCGCGGCGGAATAGTGCCTGAACTGAATGTCCGGCTGCGAGCCCGCGCCATTCCATTGCGATCCGGGGGGCGCCCCCGGCGTCGATTGATCCGGACAAATGTCACAATCGGATCAGCCGCGGAAGGTCTGTAAGTACCTGATAATCTGAGCCTTGTCAGAGCGGCGCTGGCGATCCCGGCATAACTCGAACATGCGACCTACGGTTTAGGAAACCGTCGCTCTATCCGGCTGAGCTACGGGACCGAAGAACCCGCTGTGAGCGGCGGGCGCTTGAAATTTCCATACCAGAGCGTGCGCGTGATCGCTACCCCGGGAACGCGCATTGACGCCGTATAAAACTCGATCGGCGCGTCGAAATCCTTCTGCTGGCACGGCCCGGCCTCGCCACCCGCGCGAGGTCCGGCTGGGCGCGCCGGCAGACTTCCCGGGGCGACCACCGCCCCTGAGGGCCGTGGCCTGGAAGTTCCCTAGGCCCTGATGTTGTTGTCGCGCACGACCTGGCCCCAGTAGCTTACCTGTTTATGGAAGAATGTGCCGAAGTCCTCGGCGTCGGCGAGCAGGAGAGTGATCTGCTGCGTTTCCCGCAGCTGTGCCGCCACGGCCGGCTCGCTCAGAATCTCCCGGATTGATTTCGCCATGGTCGCGATGATTTCGGGAGGCGTGCCTTTGGGAGCGAAAATGCCCCACCAGGCGAGTGCCTCGAAATCGGGGAAGCCTGCTTCGATGGCCGTCGGCGTATCCGGGAGCGCCGGCAGCCGCTCACGCCCCAGTTGCAGGATGGGACGAAGCATGTTGGTCCCCAGCTGTGCCGTCACCAGCGCCGCTGATCCCGCGATGAGATCGACGTGTCCGCCGAGCACGTCATTCATGGCCGGACCGCCGCCGCGGTAAGGCACATGCGTGAATTCCACGCCGGCCTTGTTGCCGAGCACCGTCATCGCAAGATGGCCGATGGTACCGATGCCGACCGACGCATATTTTACCGAGCCCGGGTTTGCTTTCGAGGCCGCAATGATGTCGGCAAAAGTCTGGAACGGGCGGCTGGCGTTTGCCGCGATAACGTAAGGGGCCGTGCCGACGAGAAAGACTGGCATCAGATCGTTCTCGACGTCGAGCGGCGGCTTTTCGAGAATGGCGGGAATGACCGCGTGAGAGTCGAATGTCACGAGAAACGACGAGCCATCCGGCGGGCTCTTGGCGACCTGTGCGGCGCCGATCGAACTGGCTGCTCCTGACTTGTTCTCCACCACGACGATACGGCCGAGCTTCGTTTGCAGGTTGGAATGCAGAAGCCGGGCCATGGCGTCCGTGGAACCTCCCGGAGGAAACGGCACCACGAGCGTCATAATCTTGGAAGACTGGGCCAGTGCCGGCGCCACGGCAAAACCGGCCGATGCCGCCAGCAAGGTACGTCTCGTGATCCCATTCATTGTTCTCTCCCGGTTATTGTTGCACGCTTTGCCTTTATTCGCGGCCTTAGGGATTACCGAAGCCCGATCCGGGCTTCTTGTACTCCGGCCGCGGCGGACTGAAGATGTCGAGCACGCGCGCGCCCTCCGGCCCGGCGCGCATGGTGTGCGGCACGTTTCCCGGCGTGCGCCAGAAGTCGCCCTTGCTCACCGGAATCTCCTCCCCGCCCTGCATTCGAACGGCCGAGCCCTCGAGCAACACGCCCCATTGCTCTTCGGGGTGATGATGCAGGCTTCCTTCCGAATGCGGCGCCAGCGTCACCACGGACAGCATGGCGTGCTCGCCGGCGAAAATACGCGTGGTGAGCCCCGGCGCTAGATCGCGAAACAAACCGTCATGCGGATTATCCAGATTGTGGAATTCATTCTTTTAACTCATCGTGCCTCCCCGCGGTATCAGCTGCGCATCGATCAGGACTTTCCGTAAGAGCCCTGGTAGCGGCCCTCGCGGATCGATTTGATCGTTGCCTCTTCGCGCGCAATCTGGGTGCGGACCGCCTCCAGCAATGTCGGCGCCATCGCGGCGGGAAAGGACACCACACCGTCCTCGTCACCCACCACGATGTCGCCGGGGGTTATCACCGAGCCGCCGATGGAGACCGGCACGTTGATTTCGCCCGGACCGCTCTTGTAGGGTCCGCGGTGAATGACAGCTCGGGCAAAGCATGGAAAATCGGACGCGGCGAAGGCGGCGACATCGCGGATAGCGCCGTCGATCACATAGCCCGCAGCGCCTCTATATTCGGCGATGTTCTTCATGATCTCACCGACGAGCGCCCTCGTCTCGTCGCCGCCGCCATCAACGACGATCACGTCGCCCGGCCCGACCAGTTCAAGGGCCCGGTGGATGGCAAGATTGTCTCCCGGCCGCGTGCGTACGGTGAACGCTGCTCCCACCAGCCTGCCGCTGCGATGGAAGGGCCGCAGCCCCACGGCGCCCGGCAGCCGGTCTAGGTTATCGCTGATCACGGATGTCGGCGCGCTCCTGAACGCATCGATCAAAGCCGGCGCGGGCTTTGGCACACTCATCATGGCCGTGGTGACGCTCATGCAGACCGCTCCCCCCTACAACTTCGGCGCGCGTACAAACGTGCGCTCACCTGCTCGAACGCCTGAAGTAGACACGTCCCCCGCAAGCTGAGTACCAGAGCGAGGCCGTGATCGATAGCCAGCGAAATCGACTATCTGCAATACCGATCAAGCCGCATAAGGCTCGATCGAATCCAGGAAGCGTTGAGCTGGTACGCCTTTGGCTCGCCGCCCGCGAACTCAGACCGGGCCCGGCGAATTCTCCGGACCGAACGCCGAAACCTGCCCGCGGGTCGTTTTACGCGACCAGCAGGCTTGTAAAGAACGGTTCGATGATTGCGGCACTCGATGGCAGTTTTTCGTCACAAGCGACGGTTGCGACAAACTCGTTGTTGCAGTTCAAACAGTGCCAAAGCTGCTCGACTTCTTGCGCGCTGACGCGCTCATCCCACTCGAGAGTAAGGAATGTTGAGCCGCACCGCGTGCAGCTTTCCCCGTGAGCGTTTGAGATCGATTTCATGATGACCTCCCTGTTCTCGCTACGCCTGCAGAGGCGGCATCGAAGCCGCCGTTATGGCTTAAGCCGACTGGCGACCAAATAGCCCGGACCAACGCTCGACCAGGCGGCGATTGTGCTGAATCTCGTCGGCAATAATCAGCTTTCGGCACTGGAGGTCAGCGACCACCAAATCGTCAGCCGGGCCATGATGCAAGGCATTCTCGTTTTCTTTCTCGAGAGTCTCGTACCGCCGTTCCAGGTAAACAATGTCAATTCTTGAAGTCACGACGCTCTCCAAATCTCCCTCGGCAAGAGCCAGACAACGCAGCTCTCACAACGATTTGGTTCTGTAAACGCGAAACGCCCTCAAGCAGCGCCTGTTATGCTGCCCGAGAGCGTTTTCTCCGCGCGTTGCCAATATTTCGGGGTCGATCTGCAACCTGGATATGAAAGCGCAGAATTCCGGAATGGGTATTGACGCAGATCAAAGACAGCTCTCGCATACAAAATGCGGACTGGATCAATTGCGCCGTGCGGCATAGGTGCCGAAGAAGGTCGCTGTTTTCGGCGCGGCTTTTTCCGGCGGTGATGCAGGGCGAGCCGAAAGAACGAAGCGCCGAGGAGGCACGCGCAATTCGTGGTGATCCCTGAACCGATCGAAGGCCGCCGCCTTGTTTCAGGGGAACAGCTCGACCTTCTGCCAGGCCTGCGGCAGCCTTACATCGACGCCGCCGGCTGCGCCTTTCGCCAGAAGAAACTGCATGGTGGCATCGAAATCGTCCGTGAGATGCGGAATCGGCTGGAGCGGCTCATCGAGCGGCAGGGTCAAATTGTCCCAGTGAACCGGAATCACGCGACGCGCGCCGGTGGCTTCGACGACTTCGCGCCAATAGGCTTCCATATAGGCCATGTCGCGCTTGCCGAGACCGCCGATGCCCAGGAACACGACGTCGGCGTGGCGCCCGGCCAGAGCACCAACAGCGTAGCCGGCGCTGGCATTGATCAGGAGGGTCTTGCCCTTGTGCTCGACCAGCACCGCGTAGTTGGTGCCCATGAGGTAGGCGTTGGCGCGCGCAGGCGGAACGATCGGCGCTGTGATCTCGCCGGTCGGATAACCCCTGGGGATGTGCCCCGATTGCAGCATGGTGATGCGAAACTCGCCGAAGTGTCCATGGTATCGCCCGGCTGCTTCACCCGGATGCGGTGCTCGGGCAGCCCCCAACCGCGACCGACATTGGCGGTCGATTCCGAGCCACCAGCACCGCGCCGGTCTGAAGCGCGACCTCCGGCGCATCCATTGCGTGATCGTAATGGGAATGATTGACGATGACGGCCGCCAGCCTGTCGATGCCGGCGCGTTTCAGCGCTCTTGGCGATCAGCGCCTTGTCCAGAGAAATCTTGCCGAGGAAAATTTCGCCAATACCTGGCCGGGTGAAAAATCCGTGGGTCAAGATGGCGGTCTCGCCGTCGTCCAAGAGCAGGGTTGAGGCACCGAGAAATGCCACCGCCAGCGAACCCGGCGTCGTCCGCATTTGAACCGCGATCCAACCAGCAGCCACGCCGACGACGAGGCCCAGGAGGATGCGTCAAAAAATCTTCATCTGGACGCGTCCGCCCCGAGAGCCTTTTGGTTTGCCGCTGCTTGCCAATACCACAGGCCGAGCCGGCCATAGCGGCCGAGCATGACACCGCCCAGCAAAGCGCCGCCGGCGATCAAGGCCAACGCGTAATTCCCGTCCGCGCGCAGATCGGGGTAGCGGCCGTAGAGATAGCCGAATGCATAGCGCAACACGATGATCGCGATGCAAACGATCAGCGGAGTAGCGCTGCCCGGCAGGATGATCCGCCGCGACTTCGGCTCGATCGCGCGCGGCCTCTGCGTCAGCTGCCATCCGATGACGGCTCCGACAACCCAAGAGCAAAGCCAGGCAGCCAGGGCCGTCCGCGGACCCGCGCTGGTTCCGAACGAATTACCGATCGACATCACCAGCATCACCAGGGGCAAGACGAACAGCGACCGCAACGGCACGCTGCGCTCTCGCAAGTTGATGCTGCCGAGCCAGAGCACGACGGCGATCAGGGGGAACACCCAGACGGGCGTCTGCTCAATGATGTTGACGATTGCGTTCATCGACCTTCTCGGACTCGGGTTCGTTGACGTCTTTGCTAAAGCGCCGCATCCCGTTCGAGCTGCGGCTGGGAGACCGGCTCGATCGACGGCCGCGGCGGCGCCAGACTTTTCCGGGCTTGCGACAGCAGCCCCGGGACCAGGGCCTCCGCGGCGGCGGCGCCGGATATGACGACGGCCTCGACCCCGGCGCCGACATTTGCGCCCCCGGCAATGACGAGGTTTCGTACCGGCGACCTCGATCCCTTCAGCCGGCCTTCGCGCGAAACGCCGTAGATCGCGCCGCAGCTCGCCCAGTCATAGCGCGCATAGGTCACCGGGCTCGCATCGCTGCGATAGACAATGTGTTGCGAAAGCCCCGGAATCACGGTTTCTGCCGCGGCAACCATGGCGTCGCCGAGCTCTTTCTTGCGTGCGGCGTACTCGGCCAATCGTCGCCAGTCCTTCCAGTCCTCGCTGCCCTTTTCTGGAAACCAGCCTTTCGCTGCCGCATTTGGCATGATCGAGATCAGCGCAAGCGTGGAGTGGCCCGCGGGCGCGGCGGAGGGATCGACTTTTGACATCATCGCAATCCCCACCCCCATCGGCGCCGTGACATGCGTTGCCGGCTTAATATCCGGGACGAAATCGATACCGAGATGAACGCTGAAGGCCGAATTGGAAGGCGCCGCGGTTTCCAGGCGCTTGCGAAAATCCGATGGCAGGTCGTTCGGGTCGACCAGTTCGAGAAAAGTTCGCTTGATGTCGGCATTGGACACCACGGCCGTGGCACGGATGGTGCGGCCGTCGCCGAGAATGACGCCAGTGGCGCGGCCTTGCTCGACGAGGATGCGGCGCACCGGCGATTTGAGATGCACCTCGCTGCCGCGTTCTTCGATGGCCTCGACCAGCACATCCGCAAAGCGGCCGGAACCGCCGAGAGGATAATGCCCGCCCTTGAAATAGTAGCCGAAGATCGGAGCCATCTGGCCGCAGGTCAGACGCTCGCCACCGTCGCCGAGGTAACCCGAGAGGGCGTTGAGAAAATGAATGACCCTGGCGTCGCTGACATAAGTTGCGACCAGCTTGTCGAAGGGCTCGTTCATCCATCGGAAGGCGTGAGGATGCTCTTTCGGGAAGGCCAGCAGTTCGTCAATCGTCGCTGGTACGCCGGGCATGCCGGTGCGGTCACGGCCCGTGGCGTACATGTCATCAAAAATGGAATGAATCGTTTCGAACAGGGCCATGATCCCGCCGGCGCTGTCGGGAAATTTTTGACCCAGCAATTTCACATAGTCGCGCCAGTCGCGCGGAACATCGAGCGAGGTGCCGTCCAGATGATAGGTGTGTTCGACCCGCTCCCATTGCAGGCGGTTCGCCACGCCCAGCCGCTCCAGCAGGCTGGCGATCGGTCCACCGTGCCAGACGCCGGAAAAATCGTGCGGACCCGCGTCGAACCGATAGAGAACCGGCTTGCCGTCGTGATGCGCCTTGCGGGGATAGCTGTGACAAAAACCGCCGGCCAATACATGATGATCGAATACCATCACCTTCAGGCCGGCATCGGCGAGCAATGCGGCTGCCGTCAATCCTCCAATTCCAGCGCCGACGATTGCGACGTCGCAATCGTTGCGCGCGTCTTGCGAAAAAGTTGGCGCGGGCCAGCGGAAAGTTTCCTGCCCGGCGCGGAGGCGTTCCAGCATGTAGTTGACGGCCAGCCGCGGGCCAAAAATCGAAACGAGCGCGCCTGAAATCACGATCGCCGTCGTGGCAAACTCCGACACGCCGAGATACCGGCAGAAGCCGATGGCGAGAAACAAGCCCCCCCACAGACCGGTCATCGCCGCGTTGATAATGCGGAACTGCGGTGTCCCGGCATTGTCGGGATAGGCCGCGCGCGCATAGTCGGCCGTCCAGGGGTGACCGAAAATCAAGCTGACGACGCTGATGGCACCGAGCCCGGCGAAGGACAGCCATAACGCGTTAGCCGCGGTCCAGTCGGGGGACGCCATCAAGGCAGCAGCCAGAAGCGCGAACAGCGCCAGCCCGCCAACCTCCAGCGCGACGAAGTCGCGACGGGCAACCCGCCACAGATTACCCGCCAGCGAGAGAACCAGCCCCAGCCCGATCGCCCAGTCCGCATGTTTGGCGCCGAGCAGGGCCCAGAACACGGCGAAAGGAATGAGCGCAAATTTGACGGTGAAAAAGGTCTTCATGTCCGGCTCCAAGTATCGAAAAAACAGCGCCTTTTTGGCGGTCTTCGGCGGCGATGCAGCAAGGCTCGGTGTTCCGAACGCGTCTGCAGGGTGGAACACTCATCTTTCCACTGTCAAGATACCAATACAGCCGGGCGAAGGCTGGGTCAAACGAAATCTTTACAGTGTAAAAATTAGCCTCCGGCCGGTGCCGGGCCCGGAGAAAGTGCCGGTTCCAGGCGGTAACAAGAGCCCGGGTCGTGTCCCAAGCCGGCCTCGCCCTGCTATCCTTCTCAATTTACAACAGATTTACTTAAACCCGGATTCGGCAACATCCTTTTGACGACATTCCGCTCTGCCGACAAAATTTTTTCCAGGCCTTGGGGGATGGGTGCAAGGGGATGCAGGAGAAATGCCGGGTTCCCGGGGTGACAAGCCGGCCCAAAATGGCGACAATGGTACTCAAAGAATTCCCGGGAAAATCGTCTGTGATCGGTCCGCGCAAAATCGCACTTCTGACTGCTTTGATCGCTGCCTGCGCGGCGCTGATGCCTTTGCGTGCGAACGCACAGTGGTGGTCGCGGGCGCCTGCCGATTTCGAGGAATGCGCCGACAGGGCCGAGAAGGCGACGACGAAGGAAGAAAAGACGTTCGGCGCTCTCCGAATGCAACGCGAAATTCGCCGGACGGCGCAAGCCCGGCGGCGGCTACACCTATTTCGATTTCATGCAAAACCGGAGCTTCGATATCGCGGGCCCGAACCCGACGCCGCAAGAGCAGAAACACATCGACGAGCAATATACCGTCTTCCTCGAACGGGAACGGCGCAACCGCATCGCGGCGGCGTTCACGGCGAAGCAGCAGTTGCTGCAGCAGGCCTCCTTGCGCAGTGAAAAGACGCCGCTGCCGACCGCAGCACCCAACAAGCCGCAGGCAGCGCAGGTCGATCTGAGGCCGCGCCCCAAGGCCACGACTGCGCGCGGCATTCGTTCTCCTGCGACTGGCCGCGGCTTTCGGAAAGCATCAAGGATCTGAAGAAGCTGTTCAACTCTTCGCCGAGCAAGCCGAAGGGCAGTTGATATCGACTTGTGTCGTCATTCCAGGCTCGAGGCTTCGCCTCGCCCCGGCATGTTGGCGGTTGTTTGAACTTCCGGTAGCTCAATTTCGGTTTCAGTGTCCGCCGTCGTGAACGCGCTTCGCGTGACGGTGGTGTATCGGCTTGGGCGCGCTCGCCACCGGCTCGGAATTGACCGGCGCGGTTCGTTGCTCCTGCAATCTCGCATCATATCCCGGCGACGGCGTCACGGTCGGCGGCGCGGCGTTCGCCGGCACAACCAGCGTCCAGCCGACGAAAGCAACAGCCGCTGCAACGGCAAGACTTGAGCAAACAAGACGCGAGCAACCCGGGCTTGTGCAGACTCGTCTCATATCTTTCCTCCCGACCGCGGCGCGGTGGATGTTCGCTCGGCCGCCAGAGTGCAAATTCCCCCGCGTTCGTCGCCTTTTCAAGGCAGGACTGTCGAGGCGCCGCCGCGCCTTGTAACCGTCATGGCGCGCCGTTATGTTTTCTACGGGGCAGGCTGCGGCAGGAGATGACAATGGGTTTACTCGACGTACTCAATGGCATGCAGAACGGTCCGCGCGGCCCCAGCAATCCAAGCGCGCAAGGCAAGGGCGGAATGTCACCGCTCACCATGGCGATCCTCGCACTGCTCGCCTACAAGGCAGTGAAGCATCTCGGCGGCAGCCAGCCCGGTGCCAATCCGGCGCCAGCGCCTGTGCCCTCGCCCAATACGGTCAATGCCGGCCTGCCCGGCGGCGGAATGGGTGGCGGTCTTGGCGATCTCCTCAAGGGTGGATTGGGCGGCCTGCTCGCAGGCGGCGCAGCCGGAAGCGTGATCAGCGGCGGTCTCGGCGACCTGCTCAAGCAATTGCAGCAGAGCGGCCATGGCGAGGCCGCCAATTCATGGGTGAGCACCGGCCCGAACAAGCCAATTGCGCCCGGCGATCTCGCCAATGCGCTGGGCGCCGATCAAATCGACGGCCTGATATCGCAGAGCGGCCTGTCGCGCGACGAATTGCTCGCGGGCCTCAGCCAGCATTTGCCCGATGTCATCAACCATTTGACGCCGGACGGACGATTGCCGACCGAAAGCGAATTATCCGGCCGGCTTTGAGACCGGTAAGCAGGCACGCTTTAGAACTTCGCCTTTTCAGAAAAGGACGACGACGATGTTGCACATCATCATCATCGGCTTCCTTGCCGGAATCATCGCGCGCCTGCTTTCGCCGGGCCCGAACAATCCGTCAGGCTTCATCCTGACCACCGTGCTCGGCATCGCCGGCGCGTTTCTCGCGACGTTCATCGGCCAGGCCATCGGCCATTACAGTCCGGACCAGGGCGCAGGCTTCATCACCGCGACCATCGGCGCGCTGGTGGTGCTGTTCATCTGGAACAGGCTGGTGGCGAGCGGCGTGATTTCCGATTTCGGCAGGAAGTGACGCGGCCAAAATCTCACATAGCGAGATGCAGCCCGGCGTCCATTCGCACCACTTCGCCGGTCATGTTGCTCGATTGCGGCGTGGAGAGAAAGCACACCAGCGCGGCAATATCCTGCGCTGACGAGGCAACCTTGAGCGGCACTCTTGCGATCACGGAATCGCGCACCTGCTTGGCGCCGTCCTCGCCGCGACCCTTGGTGAACCATGGCGTGTCGATATAGCCGGGACAGACGGTGTTGACGCGGATCAGCGGCGCCAGCGCGCGCGCCAGCGAAAGGGTGATGGTATTCAGCGCGCCCTTGCTGGCGGCATAGGCGATCGAGGAGCCGACGCCGCTGATACCCGCGACCGAGGATACGTTGACGACCGCCGACGCGCACCCCAATGCCTTGGCGCCCGCTTCCAGCAGGCTTCTCGCTGCCCGCACCATCTGAAACGGACCGATGGTGTTGACGCCGAACAGCCGCTGAAAATCCTCCGCCGACAATCCGTCGAGATTACCGTGCGCCATATGTTTGGTGGTGCCGGCATTGTTGATCAGCGCGTCGAGCCGTCCCCAGGGAGCCGCTGCCGCGACGATTTTCCGGCAATCCTCGTCGCGCGACACATCGCCCTGCACCACGACCACCTCGCCGCCCGCCGTGCGGCAGAGATCGGCGGTCTGTTCGGCTTCCTTCTGGCTGGAGGAATAGTTGACGACGATGCGCGCCCCGCCTTTGGCCAGGATGGCAGCGGTCGCCGCCCCCAAGCCGGACGCCGAACCCGTTACGATCACGCACAAACCATCCTTCGACATCCGAGTATCCTCATACTGATTTTGAGCCCTACCTTACCGTGCGGGGAAACACCTGCAAATCCGCGAAAGTCCACTGCGCGGAATTATAGTTGCAGCGACCGGAACTGCATGTCGTCCTTGCAGGGCGCCTTGCGGACATCGGCGCTTGTCATGACGGTGGCTTTTCCTCATCATGCGGTGCAAGAAAAGGCGGCGCCGGATGCCCTCAGCGAAATCGCCGGGCGGGACGTGCGCGAAGCGAAAAACGAGGAACGCTGTGGCGGAAAGTGAGAACATTGTCGTCGATACCGCGGAGAAGATCTTCGCAGACCTCGCCGACGCGCAAACCATCAATCGCGACAACAAAGGCAGCTGGAAAGCGCCGCTGTGGCAGGCGCTGACGGAAGCGGGCTTGCCGCTGGCGTGGGTTCCCGAGGATTGCGGCGGCTCCGGCGCCAGCATGGCCGAAGGCTTCGGCGTGCTGAGCGCGGCCGGGCGTTTCGCGATCGCCGTGCCGCTCGCCGAAACCATGGTGGCGGGATGGCTGCTGGCGCAGGCGAAAATCGCTTCTCCCGAAGGCGCCATGACGGTGGCGCCGGCAAGCCCGAAAGACCGCATCGCGAGCAATCCCGACGGCACCCTGTCCGGCCGGGCGCGCGGCGTTCCCTTCGCCAGGGATGCCAGACATATCGCCGTACTGGCGCAGGGTGCCGGCGGTCTCTCGGTCGCGCTGGTCGATGCGAGCGCCTGCCGGATCGAGGCCGGCCTCAATCTCGCCAATGACGGCAACGACACCGTGACGTTCGACAACGTGCAGCCCGTTGCCATCAAGCCGGCGCCGAAGGGCCTCGACCAGAACGCGCTGATGCTGATGGGCGGCGTGGCGCGAAGCCTGCAGATCGCAGGCAGCCTGGAATCGATGCTCGAGGTCAGCGTGCGCTACTCCAACGAGCGCGTCGCCTTCGAGAAGAAGATCTCGAAGTTCCAGGCGGTGCAGCACAATCTCGCCAGACTCGCCGGCGAGTCGGCGGCGGCGCTGGCGGCCGCGACCTCGGCGGCGGATGCCATCGCCAACAGCACGTCATTCAACGACGAGGTGTTTCTCGAAGCGGTGTCCGCGAAAATCCGCTGCTCTGAAGCCGCCGAAAAGGGCTCGGCGATCGCCCATCAGGTGCACGGCGCGATCGGTTTTACCATCGAACACATCCTGCATCGCTACTCCTTGCGCGCGCTCGCGTGGCGTGACGATTTCGGCTCCGAGAGCTACTGGGCGGTGGAACTGGGCAAGCTGGTCGCCGCGCGCGGCGCCGACGAGTTGTGGCCGCTGGTCGCCTCGCGCTGACATCCGACAAACATCGCCTGCACGAAAATCGAGATTTCAAAACATGACCGCAGCCCTTCGTTTCGATCCGATCCGCCTGCCGCCCGAATGCGAGAAACTGCGCAAGGAAGTGCGCGCTTTCCTCGCCGAGGAAGTCACCGCCGGCACCTTCGATCCACACAAGCCCCAGCGCGAGGACAACGACGCGCCGGGATTCAGCCAACGTGTCGGCGCGCGCGGCTGGCTTGGCATGACCTGGCCGAAGAAGTACGGCGGCCATGAGCGGAGTTTCCTCGAACGTTATGTGGTGACCGAGGAAATGCGGGTCGCCAACGCGCCGACGCGGCGCTTCTTCGTGGCCGACCGGCAAAGCGGCCCGGTGCTTTTGAAATACGCACCCGAGCGCATCAAGATGGACATCCTGCCGCGCATCTGCCGCGGCGAAGTCTGTTTCGCGATCGGCATGAGCGAGCCGAATTCCGGCTCGGATTTGTTCGCGGCCAGGACCAAGGCCACCAAGACCGACGGCGGCTGGCTGATCAACGGCACCAAGATATGGACGTCGTCGGCGCACATCGCCGACTACATGATCGCGATCTTCCGCACCTCGCCGTCCACCAAGGAAAACCGCCGCCACGGCCTGACCCAGTTCCTGGTCGACATGAAGACGCCGGGCATCAAGTGCAACCGGATCGGCCAGATCACCGGCCAGTTCGAATTCAACGAGGTGGTGTTCACCGACGCCTTCATGCCCGACGATCACGTGCTCGGCGAGATCGACGGCGCCTGGAAGCAAGCGACCTCCGAACTCGCCTATGAGCGCTCCGGGCCCGAGCGTTTCCTTGAAACCTACTATGTGCTGACCGAACTGGTCCGCGCGGTTGGATCGAAGCCCGATACCCGCAGTGCCGAAGGCATCGGCCGCCTGGTGGCGCAGCTTCACACCATGCGGCGCATGTCGGTGTCGGTGGCAGGCATGCTGCAGGCCGGCAAGGAACCGGTGGTGGAGGCTTCCATCGTCAAGGACATCGGCACAGTCTGGGAACAGCAATTGCCGCACCGGGTTCGAGATCTCGCCGCGTTCGTCGACGCTGACGCAACCAACCACGAAACCCTGGAAAATCAGCTGTCGTTCGCGATCAAGACCGCGCCGAAGCTGACCATTCAGGGCGGCACCACCGAAGTGCTGCGCGGCATCATCGCGCGCGGGCTTGGTCTGCGCTAGGCGCGCGGACCCGGTTTGCGCTAACTCAACTCAATCGAGGACTACCCATGAGCAAATATACGGACGTCGGCGTCGAGAAGATCGGGCATGTCGGCCTCATCGAAATCCGCAAACCCCCGCTGAATTTCTTCGACGTCGCCCTGATCAACCAGATCGCGGACGCGCTGGAAGAGTTCGACAAGGATATCGAGATCCGCGCCTCGGTGCTCGCCGCCCAGGGCAAGGCGTTCTGCGCCGGCGCCAATTTCGGCGACCCGGCGCGGCAGGAACAGGAAGAGCGCTCCAAAGCCGACCCGGCCTCGAATTTGCCGATCAACCATCTTTACGTCCAGGCCGTGCGCATCTTCCGCAACAAGAAGCCGATCGTCGCCGCCGTCCACGGCGCCGCCATCGGCGGCGGATTGGGGCTGGCGGTATCGGCCGATTTCCGCGTCACCTGTCCCGAAGCACGCTTCGCAGCCAATTTTACAAAACTCGGCTTCCATCCGGGCTTCGGCCTGACGACGACGCTGCCCGAACTGGTCGGCAAGAACAATGCGGAGCTGATTTTCTACACTAGCCGCCGCGTGACCGGCGAAGAGGCCTATCGGATGGGGCTCGCCAACGTCTGCGTGCCGCAGGATCAGGTGCGCGCCGAGGCCATGAAACTGGCCAATGAAATCGCCGAATGTTCGCCGCTCGGCCTGCTCGCCACCCGCGCCACCATGCGCGCCGGCCTCGCCGACCGCGTGCTGGCCGCCACCAACCACGAACTCGTCGAGCAGAACAAGCTGCGCTCCACGGAGGATTTCAAGGAAGGCATCAAGGCAACTGCCGAGCGCCGCGTCGCGAATTTCAAGGGGCGATAACTCTCAAAAGGCGTCGTCCCGGCCAAGCGAAGCGCGAGCCGGGACCCATCACGTCGCGGCCTATCGGTGAGAATGCCGGCGTTAGAGACCTTTTAAGGCAACAGCCGCCGCGGCGTGATGGTGTGGACGGCCCCCTACGGCATCGAGTGTGCCAGAATGAGGTTGTTGCAAATCTCAGACAAGGGAGCCGTCCGTGAACCAGATTAGCCGCATTGGAATGGATACGTCGAAGCATATTTTTCAGCTGCACGGGGTTGATGCCGCCGAGCAACCGGTGTTGCGCCGGCGGCTGCGGCGCAAGGAAATGGTGGCATTTTTTGCCAAGCTGCCGCCGACCGTGATCGGGATGGAGGCTTGCGGAGCTTCGCACTACTGGGCTCGGGAGTTGGGACAGCTCGGCCACACGGTGAAGCTGATCGCGCCGCAACATGTGAAGCCCTACATCAAGCGTAACAAGAACGACGGGCGGGACGCCGAGGGACTGTGCGAGGCGATGAGCCGCCCGACGATGCAATTCGTTGGGGGCCGTCCACATATGGGTCCCCGCTTTCGCGGGCACGACGCATGGAAAGGCTACGCCTTCTTCTTCACCACCAACGCATCGACGATGGTGATGCCCTGCCCTTCCGGATGCACGAGCACCGGATTGATCTCGATCTCGGCGACTTCGTTGCGCAGTCGCGTGGCCAGCACTGAAATCTGCGAGATCAATTGCGACACCGCCGGGATATCCGCCTTGGCGGCGCCGCGGAATCCGCCGAGCAATGGCGCGGCCTTGAGTTCGGCCAGCATCGCGGACGCTTCTATCGCACTCACCGGCGCGGGGCGATAGATCACATCCCTGAACAGCTCCGTCGTGATGCCCCCGAGCCCGACCATGACCATCGGGCCGAAGGTGGCATCACACATGGTGCCAATGATGATCTCGACACCCTTCTTTGCCATCGGGCCTGCGAGCACGCCTTGTATCGCCGCATCCGGCCGATGCCTCCGCGCGTTTTCCAGAAGCGCCTCGTAAGCCAGGAACACCTCGCCCTTGGTCGCAATATTGACGCGGACGCCGCCGACTTCGCTCTTGTGCGGGAGGTCGGGCGACTGGATCTTCATCACCAGTGGGAAGCCGACGCGGGCAATCGCGCCATCGAGTGCACCTTTCTCTGTCACCAGCACTTCGTCCGGCACTGCAATTCCGGCGGCACGCAGCAGCGCCTTGCTGTCGGATTCCGAAAGCGTCGGCGATTTCAGATGCGCGGAGATATCGCGCAGCGGCGACACATCGGCATCGACCGGCGGAGGCAGCCTGAATTTGGCGCGCGCCACCATCTGGCGCATGGCGACGCCGACATGGGTCAGCCCCGACACCACGACCGCGCCTGACGCCGCGAGTTCGGTGCGCGCGAACTGGGACGGCAGGGTGTAGGAATAGAACACGATCGGCTTGTGCTGCGCGCATAGGACAGGCTCCAGTTCCGCCTGCTTGAACGGCATCCGCGTTTCGCTCGACAGCGACAGCACCACCAGAATGGCGTCGACTTCGTCCGAGACATCGAGCAGGTCGATGCTCCTCTGCAGGCCTCCAGCGTGCGCGCCCTGCGCGGTCACATCGATCGGGTTACGCGCCGAACCGTAGGACGGCATCAGCTTGCCGATCTCGGCCTGGATCGACGCCGACAATTCCGGTACCTGCAGACCCTGCATGGAAACGGTGTCGGCCCCCCAGATGCCGGCGCCGCCCGAAACCGTCAGAACCGCGACACGGTCGCCTTTCGGCATGGGGTTGGTCGTCAGCAGCGCGGCGATGGTGACGGCTTCATCGAGATCGTTGGAGACGATGAAGCCGTACTTGGCGAACACGGCATCATAGGCCGCTGACCAGCCGGCCATGCTGGCGGTATGCGAGGCCGCGGCACGCTCACCGGCGCCGGAGCGGCCGACTTTTGTCACGATGACGGGCTTGCCAGCCTCGGCGGCGCGACGGGCGGCGGCGAGGAATTTGTCGACGTCTCTGATACCCTCGATGAACATGAGGATCACATCGGTCGAGGCGTCCTGCACCATGTAGTCCAGGAATTCGCCGGCGCCGAGGTCGGATTCGTTGCCGGCGCTGACGACGTAACTGAGCGCGACACCAAGCGCCTTGGCGCGGTGATAGATCGCAAACCCGATGCCGCCGCTCTGCGCGACGATGCCGATCCGCCGCGAGCTGGCGACCAACGGCTGTTCGCCCGGCTTGACGTCCACGGTCGGGCTGAAGGTGGCGGCAACGCGCTGGACCTGACTGTAAAATCCTTCCGCATTGGGCCCGGAAATCCGCATGCCGGTTTTTCTGGCCAGGGCGACGATGGCGTCCTGCATCGCGGCGCTGTCGCCGCCCTCTTCGGCAAATCCCGAGGAAATGATGACGGCATTCTTGACGCCGGCGGCGGCGCACTGCTCCAGCGCGCCGAGCACCGCGCGTGCCGGGATGATGACGATAGCGAGATCGACCGGCTGCCCGATGTCAGCGATCGAAGGGTAGCATTTCAATCCGTCGATATCGCCGTAATTGGGATTGATCGGATAGATTTTTCCGGGAAACTCGTTCTTGCGCAGCATCGACAACAGCCGACCCGGAATTTTCTCCTGATCGCGCGATGCGCCGATCAGCGCGATGCTTTCGGGCGCAAAGAAGGTGTCAAGCGGATGTGACATTCGGGACGGTCCTCTTATTCTTGATTAGCGCGCGGAGTTTGAGGCCGTCATCGCGAGCGAAGCGAAGCAGCCCCTTGGGGAAATATGGATTGCTTCGTCGCTTCGCTCCCTTGCGCAAACGCTCCGCGTTTGTCGCAGGCAATGACGGATTGAGACGACGGCGGGTTCACGCAACAAGATTGAAAGTCGCGCCGCCGAGTGCAAACGAATCGCCCGACACTGCATGGCCTCTTGCCTTCGCGGCATCCCGCACCTTGGCGACATCGCCGACCCGGAACGTCAGTCCGCTCATGAGGTCGCTTGTGCCTTTGAGGAAGCGAAAGCTGCAATTGGGGAGCTTGAGTTCGGGTTCGCCGGCCTGGTTGCTGGAGACGGGAATTCCGATGATCTTGCCCCAGTGCGCGGCCAAGGCTGGAGGTTCCGGGCTTTCCATCTCCACGCCGGTTAAGGCCAGCGTCACATCCTTGGCGATCGATTTTTGCCAGTCAGGTCCGGCCGGCGGATAGGGACCGAGAACATCGTCGCTACCGTCGGTGTGGTTGAATTCGATGAACGCTGCGCGGCAGTCGCGCGGGTGTAGTTGCACGCCATGATAGGGCGCATGATCGATGACGTTGGCGACCCGCACGCCCATTTTCCTGGCGTCCTCGCCGCGCTGATCCGGATCGTCGCAGCAGAAGATCGCCATATAGCCGCCGCGGCCGCCGGTCTTGTCGAGAAAACGTCCCGCCGCGGTCCCCTCCTGAAGCGGCGCTACCACTTCCAGAAGGATGGTATCGACCGGCAGCAGCGCGTTTTCCAGGCCGTATTTCCCGACGTTGCCGTCCCGGTAGCAGACGTTCAGACCCATGATCCCGGCAATGTCGGAGATCACGGGTTCGAGATTCGGCGCCACCAGACAGATTTGCCGCAGCCGCACATAACCAGCCATTTCAATGGCCCTGAAATATGGGTTTGCGTTTTTCGACGAAGGCTTTCGCGGCTTCCTTGTGGTCGGCGGTCTCGCCCGAACGCGAGTGATGGATCGCTTCCCCGTCGAAACAGGCTTCGAGCGACAAATGCTCGGCGTTGTTGATGTTGCGCTTGATGTAGCCCAGCGTCACCGAAGGCCCTTGCGCCAGCGACATCGCGAGTTCGTGGGCCGCGGCCTCGACCTCGGCGTCGGCGACGACACGTGTCACCATGCCGAGCGCCAGCGCCTCCTGCGCGGTCAGCACCGGCGACATCAGATAAAGCTCACGCGCTTTCGCGCTGCCGAGCAGATGAGTCAGGAAGTAGGTGCCACCGTAATCGCCTGACAATCCGACCTTGGCGAAGGCGGTGGTGATCTTGGCGGACGCCGAGGCAACACGAAGATCGCAGGCCAGCGCAATCGAAAGGCCGGCGCCGGCCGCGGCGCCATCGACCTGCGCCACCACGGGCTTCGGCATCTGGTGCAGAATGCGCGACACTTCCATGCCGCGGCGAAGATTGGCCATCTTGGCTTCGAACGGCAGCGGCGCGCGGCCCTCCGCCATCGATTTCACATCGCCCCCGACGCAGAACGTGCCGCCCGCGCCCTTGAGCAGAACGGCACGGACCTCGTGGTCCTCGGCCGCGCGCCGCGCCGCCTCGACCAGCCCCCGCGTCATGTCCGGATTGAGCGCGTTGCGCCGATCGGGACGGTTCATGGTGATGGTGAGCAGCCCGGAATCGAGCTTTTGCAGGACGATATCGGTCATGCGTTGTTGCCTTTCTTGTTCGTTGTTGTGTGTTGGCATCATCTCTCGCCGTCATTGCAAGCGAAGCGAAGCAATCCTAGCCAGTGCGGAGGAAAGATGGATTGCTTCATCGCTACGCTCCCTTGTGCAAACGCCGCGCGTTTGTCGCAGGCAATGCCAGAGGCTTTCCGCGCTTACTTCTTCACCAGCGGGCAGCGCGACAATTCAAGCGACTGGAACGCCTCGTTGCCGGGGACGGTCGCCACGAGCTTGTAATCGTCCCAGCGGCCCTTCGACTCCGAAGGCTTCTTGACCTCGAACAAATACATGTCGTGCACCATGCGGCCGTCTTCGCGAATCCGTCCCTGCTTGGCAAAGAAGTCATTGATCGGGGTGTCCTTCATGACCTTCATGACGGCGGCCGAATCGGTGGTGCCTGCCGCTTTCACGGCTTTCAGGTAGTGTGTAATCGACGAATAGACGCCAGCCTGCGCCGCCGTCGGCACCCGCTTGACGCGCTCCATGAAGCGCTTGGAGAAGGCGCGGGTATCGTCGTTGAGATCCCAGTAAAACGATTCGGCGAGCAACAGGCCCTGCGCGGTCTCAAGGCCGACGCTATCGATATCGGTCACGAAAGCGAGCAGCGGCGACAGCTTCTGGCCGCTCTTGGTCAGTCCGAATTCGGCCGCCTGCTTGATCGCATTGATGGTATCGCCGCCGGCGTTGGCGAGCCCGATCACCTTGGCTTTCGAGCTTTGCGCCTGCAGCAGGAATGACGAGAAATCCGATGTGTTGAGCGGGTGCCTGACGCTGCCCAGAACCTTGCCCCCTGACTTCAGCACGACGTTGGCCGTGTCTTTTTCCAGGTCCTGACCGAACGCATAGTCGGCGGTCAGGAAGAACCAGGTGTCGAGGCCCTGCTTGACGGTGGCGAGCCCTGTGACGTTGGCCTGCGCGAAGGTATCGTAGGCATAGTGCACGCTATAGGGGCCGCAGGCCTCGTTGGTGAGGCGGATCGAGCCGGGACCGCTGAACATGATGATCTTGTTGCGCGCTTTTGCGATCTCGTTGGCGGCAAGGGCGGTCGCGGACGCCGCCACGTCGTAGATCATCTCGACGCCCTGATTGTCGAGCATGTCGCGGGCGATGCTCGAAGCGAGATCGGCCTTGTTGAGATGATCCGCGGCGATGATCTCGATCTTGCGGCCAAGCACCTCGCCGCCAAAATCCTCTACCGCCATCTTCGCGGCGGTCTCGCTGCCCGGCCCGGTGATGTCGGCGTAGAGACCGGACATATCGAGGATGCCGCCAAGTTTCAGCGGAGGCTTGCCTTGCGCGAAAGCGGCGCCGGCGGCCAGCGCCAGCATCGACGCGATAACGCCGGAAAGAACGCGTTTCATATAGATAGAGCCTCCCTTTGGGCGTGCCGCGTTGTCTTGCGGCCCTTAATTTGCGTTGCCGCGATCATGCCGCATGCGGTCCGCAGCGGCAAGCTGCGAGCCGGAGGCGGCAGTCATGCGTTCGCACTGCCATCGGCGCATTTTCCGCAAAGCGGAATGATCGATTCGTCAATGCCGGCGTCGAATTCGTTCACGCTCACGCCAGAAGTCCCTTGCCGGGAACGTGGTTGAGTTCCAGCCTGATGCCGTCGGGATCTTCGAACAGCAGCGAATAGTAGCCCGGCGCCCACTGATCCTCGCGCGGCGCGCGAATGATCTTCGCGCCGAGCGTGCACAGAAAGCCATGCAGTTCATCGACGTCGGCGCGCTCGCGGGCGCGGAAACACAGATGGTGCAGGCCGACGCGCTTTTGCTCGAACGCCGCGCCAGCGTGCTCCGGCGACGGCGCGCTGATCCCGACCGCGGTGCGTCCGCCGACGCAGTAGAAGGTCGTGTCGGTGTCGATCACGGGCTTCAGCCCGAGAAACGGCAGCAGCTTGCGGTAGAATTCGCGCGAGCGCTGGAAATTCGACGCGGTCAGAAAAACATGCGCGATGCCGTTGACTTCCATCGACTTCCCTTTCGTCGCCAAGACAATTTCGGATAAGGCCTTGTTGCCGATCGCGCCAGCATACGGCAATTCGGCCAGACATAGAGCCGCGTCATGAAACCGGTGAGCAGAACGAGCGAGCGTTGCCGACGATTTGTCGCGGCAGCATTGGCGTGCGGCCCGCTGCTCGCTGCCGCGCGTCCGTCCGGCGATCGCGGCGGGATGCGCGTTCGAAGCGCAGGGTGAGGGCCGCGTCGCCGCCGTCATCGATGCGCGCACCTTTCGCCTGCAGGACGGCCGCGAAGTCCGCCTCGCCGGCATCGAGCCGGTCGCGGCTGACAAGGCAAGCCAGACCGCACCTCGGCGTTGGCTGCAATCGTCGCCGGCCACGAGGTGACATTGCGCGGGCGAAGACGACACGCCTGACCGTTACGGCCGGCAGCCCGCCTTCGTGTTTCTCGCTCCTCCGAAACCCTGGTGCAGGGTGTGCTGCTGGCGCAGGGCAAGGCGCTGGTCTCGGCGACGTGACCAACAAGGAATGTGCCGCGGTGCTGGCATCGGCGCGGAGACCGCGGCCCGCGAGGCCAGGCGGGGAACCTGGGCCGATCCCGCGGCCATAAAAAACGCGGAAAGTTCGGGCGATATTTTGGCCGGGATCGGGCGCTTTACGGTGGTCGAGGGCAAGGTTCTTGTCGGTCCGGCAGGCCGGGGCAACGACTTATCTGAATTTCGGGCGGAACTGGACACGGGACTTTGCTGTGACTATTTCAAGGCGCATGCTGTCGGCTTTCGAGGCTGCCGGTATTGTCCTTAAGTCCCTCGAAAATCGACGGATTCGCGTCCGCGGCTGGGTCGAGGCGCGGGGCGGGCCGCGGATCGAAGTGCTCCATGTGGGGCAGATCGAGTTGCTTGGCGGGAATTAGCCCGCCGGACAAATACGAGTAGCTGAAGTGGCGGAGTTTGCGGGACGGCGCGAGAGAAGGATGAGCCGCCGCCTTTGGGCTGCGCCTATCCTGTTGTGCGCGGCTTTTGCGCTCGCCGCCTGCGGCGACATGAGCCGGTTCCAGACCGCGATCCCCGGCGGCAAGCCCCATCAAGCCCAATCGCACCGTCATGCAGACGCCTGCCGCCGAGCGCGAGCATGAGCGCATTCTCGCCTCCTATGGCGGCGCCTATGACGATCCGAAGCTGGAAGCCCTGATCGGCAAAACGGTCGACCGGCTGGTGGCGGCGTCGGATCGTCCCGATCAGGCCTACAAGGTGACGATCCTCAATTCCGGCGCGGTGAATGCGTTCGCGCTTCCGACCGGCCAGCTTTACGTGACGCGCGGCCTGATCGCGCTCGCCAGCGACACCTCGGAATTGTCCTCGGTGCTGAGCCACGAGATGGCGCATGTGCTGGCAAAACACGCATCGATCCGCGAGGACCAGGCGCGCCAGGCCGCGATCGTCACCCGCGTCGTCACCGACATGAGCAGCGATCCCGATCTCACCGCGCTCGCGCTGGCGAAAACCAAGCTGACGATGGCAAGCTTCTCGCGCGCCCAGGAATTCGAGGCGGACGGTATCGGCGTCGGCATTTCGGCGCGCGCCCATTTCGACCCCTACGGCGCGGCGCGCTTCCTGACTCGATGGAGCGCAATGCCGAGCTGAAGGCGGGCAAGACCTCGCTCGATCCGCGCGCGCAGGACTTTCTGTCGTCGCATCCGGCAACGCCGGAGCGCATGCAGAACGCGCAGAATACCGCACGGCAATACACCTCGCCGGAGGGCGGCGAACGCGATCGCGAAACCTATCTCGTCGGCCATCGACAACATCGTCTACGGCGAGGATCCGAGCGAGGGATTCGTTCGCGGCCGGCGCTTCCTGCATCCCAAGCTCGGCTTCACCTTTGCCGCGCCCGAAAACTTCACGCTGGACAATACCGCGCAGGCCGTGATCGGCGTGCGCGAGGGCGGCACGCAGGCGATGCGCTTCGATGTCGTGCGGGTGCCGGCGGAACAGACGCTCGGCGACTATCTCAATTCCGGCTGGATGGAGAATGTCGACAAGGCCTCGACCGAGGACCTGACGATCAACGGCTTCCCGGCGGCATCCGCGACCGCCCATGGCGATCAATGGCAGTTCAAGATCTACGCGCTGCGTTTCGGCAGCGACGTCTACCGCTTCATTTTCGCCGCCCGGCAGAAGACCACCGAGAGCGAGCGCAACGCGCGCGAAACCGTGAATTCCTTCCGGCGGCTGACGCTCGAGGAGATCCAGGCCGCGCGGCCGCTGCGGATCAAGGTCATCACCGTGCAGCCCGGCGACACCGTGGAATCGCTGTCCCACCGCATGGCCGGCGTCGACCGCCCGACCGAGCGCTTTCGCGTCCTCAACGGGCTCGATGCCCATGCCCAGGTCAAGGTGCGCGACCTCGTGAAGATCGTGGTGGATTGACGCTCAGCCGTCGTCCCGAGCGCGAACGCCGGGATCATACCACCGAGTGGATTGTTTGCGAAAGCCGTCGGCCTGCAACGCTCGAGCCGGCGAGTACCGGCGTATGGGTCATCGCCGTTCGCGGGGACGACAGGCATGATGCAGCAAAAAGCCCGGTCGTTCGGACCGGGCTTTTGATCGTTTGGATCTTGCGAAGTGCGTTACGCCGCTTCGTCCGCGACCGCGGCATCGTCGCCATCGGCGTCGGCATCGCCTTCGCCATCGCCCTCGGCCTCGGCCTCTCGGCCTTGGCGCCGCGGCGCGGGCTCTTGGCGAGCTGGCTTTCGATTTCCTTGACCGCCTCGGTTTCCGTCACATGCTGCACGACGGCGATTTCCCGCGACAGGCGGTCGAGCGCCGCTTCATAGAGCTGACGTTCGCTGTAGGACTGTTCGGGCTGCGATTCCGAGCGATAGAGATCGCGCACCACTTCGGCGATCGCGACGATGTCTCCCGAATTGATCTTGGCTTCATATTCCTGGGCCCGGCGCGACCACATCGTGCGCTTGACGCGCGCGCGGCCCTTCAGGGTTTCCAGCGCGCTTCTTGACCAGCACCGGCTCCGACAGCTTGCGCATGCCGACATTGGCGACCTTCGCGGTCGGCACCCGCAGCGTCATCTTGTCCTTCATGAAATTGATCACGAACAGCTCAAGCTTGGCGCCGGCGATCTCCTGCTCCTCGATGGCCAGGATCTGGCCAACGCCGTGCGCGGGATAAACCACGAATTCGTTGGTCTTGAAGCCCTGGCGCTGGGTCAGAACCTTCTTCGGCTCCTCGACCCGCGGCGCGGCAGCGACCGGCTTTGCGGCGGGCTTGCTGGCGGCGACGGCTTGACGGCGGCTTGTTCGGAACGGCAGTCTTGGCAGGCTGCGAGTCTTGGCAGGCGCAGTCTTGGCAGGCGGCAGTCTTCGAAGCGGAGCGACCTTCGAAGCAGTGGCCTTCGAACCCGTCGCTTTCGCGGCAGTTTTTGCAGTCTTGTTTGGCATTGCGCTTCTTTTGTTCTTTGAGGATTTTGCAGCCGAGGCCTTGGCGGCTGTCCGGGTATCCTTCAGGGACGCCCGGGCACGGCTCTTGGTTGCGCTGCGGCTGGCCGCAGCGGCTTTCTTGGAAACCTTGGAAGCACTCTTTTTACGCGTTTTCTGTGACACAGCCTGCGCGCGGAACTGCCACGCCCCTGTTCGATGTTTTTCACGGGAACCCATAGGGGCCATAAGCGGGCTGACGGGTTCGGCTTGTAATGTGCCCAATATAGCACATTTTCCGCAAAAATCAATGATTTACGGCCCCGTGCAGGGCGTTTGGGGGCCGTTTCGGCCGATAATGACCGGGATTAGGGTTAAGTCGAAACCAGCAATCCGATCAGTCGCCGGTACCCGGGCTTGGGAGAAAAATATTTCTCGAATTTGCCTTCCATGCCCTCGAAATCCTTGGCGTCGGCCGGGGATTCCTTCTTCTGGGTGATGTTCGGCCAGCTCTTGGCGTATTCGGTATTCACCTCCAGCCACTTCTCCAGGCCGGGCTCGGTGTCCGGCTTGATGGCGTCGGCCGGGCATTCAGGCTCGCACACGCCGCAATCGATGCATTCGTCCGGATGGATGACCAGCATGTTTTCGCCCTCGTAGAAGCAGTCCACGGGGCAGACTTCAACGCAATCGGTATATTTGCATTTGATGCAGGCTTCAGTGACGACGTAAGTCATCCAAGGCTCCGAAACGGTCAATTTTGAGTGGTTTGCGTAGCGCAGGAACGACCGCAGCCGCAAGTGAAGCAAGCGCCCCTGGCAAGCGTTTTCGAGCGTCCTGCGCTGGATTGCCTGACCGCAGATAGTTATTCCGGCCGCTGCTGCAAATCCTCGTACAGCACGCGCGCCGCCGACGCGTCGCCCCGCCGTTCGGCAAATCCGACCACCTTGAGGACGCGCACGCTGCGGTCGAGCCCGATGGTCAGCACGTCGCCGGCCTTCACGGCATGGCCGGGCGCCTTCTCGCGCACGCCATTGATGCGGACATGGCCGGCCTCGACCAGCGCGGCCGCGCTGGTGCGCGCCTTCACCACCCGCGCATGCCACAGCCATTTATCGAGACGCTGGCGCTCCAAACAACACCATTCGGGACGGACTTGAGCTTTTCTTGACGCGAACCGGTCACCGCTCGCTTGAAAACGCTTTAGTCCTTGCGGTTGGCGGTGAGCTGTTCCTTCAGCGCCGCCAGCTTGGCAAACGGCGAATTGGGATCGATCGGACGATCGCGTTCGCGCGGGGCGGCGCTGGTGGCGTATTGCCGGTGCGACGGCCCGCTGTCCCGGCCGCCTTTGTCGCGGCCGCCCTTGTCGCGACCGCCTTTGTCGCGACCGCCCTGGAACTTGTTTCCCGGCGCTTGTCGTTATCCCGGTCCTTGTCCCGCTCCCTGCCCTTGCCTTCGAAGCGCTCGCGCGGCGGGCGCCCCTTGTCCTCGCGCGGCGTCGGGCGCGGGCGCGCCCTCGGCGGGCGCTGCCGCGACGCCTTCGGCCGGCGGCCATCGGTGCGGGGCTTGCGGAAATCCTGGTGACGGTCGCGCCGTCCGCGCCGGTGCCGCTCGCCCTTGTTTCGCGGCCTCGCCGGCCTCGCCCGCGGCGGCGGCGCGGCTGGGCGCCTTCTGCGGGGCGGTCGCTGATGACGATGACGGTTGCGATCATGACGCGGCCGGCGCTCTTCCGAGCGGCCGCCGGGCCGCCAGACTTCGACCATTTCCGGCGCGGCGACCGGCTTCGGGCGCGACGGCGGTCGCGGTTTCCGGTCCACTGGCGCAGCTTCGCTCAACGCCATCCGCTGCTGTTGGCTTCGGCAGCGACCTGCTTCCTGCGGCGCTTCCGCCGCCGCGGCGGCTTCAACGGGGCTCTGCCGGCTCCGGCGTCGCTTCGGCCGCCACGGGCTGCGCTCGTCGGCCGTATCCGGCGAGAACGCGACATCGGGCAGCGGCGCGCGGACGATGGCCGCAATCTCCTCAGCTGGCCTGCGGCGCTTCGTCGTGGCATTCGGCAGCGACGATATCGGCGGCACCGGCGTCTCCGCGGCAATCGCCTCGGGAGCGACGGCCTCGACCGCCGCTTCCGGCGCTGTTTCCAACGCCGGTTTCTGACGCATGCTTCCGATGCCGCTTCCGGCATGGCCTCCGGCGCAGTCGGCTCCGCGGCAGGCCGCCTCGACCACCGCCGGCTTCGGCGGCAGCGGCGGGCGGCGCTCCATGCGATAGCCGAGCGCGCGCAGGATCGAGGCGAAGTCTTCGCCGGCCGAGCCGGTCAGCGACGTCATCGCCTGCGTCACGACAAAACCGCGGCCGTCGAACGCGCCGGCGGGCTTTGCGCCCGGCGAGGTTTCGCGCCACGCCAGCGCCGGGCGGATCAGATCGGCGAGCCGCTCCAGGATATCGACCCGCACCGCGCGTTCGCCGCATTGCCGGTAGCCCAGCACGCGGTAGGCATCGCGAGGAAGCTGCTTGTCGACCGGGAACGAGGTGCGGCCGCTTCCGGCCAGATGCTGCGCGCCCGACAGCGCCGACATGTCGACATTGTCCTGCTTCTGCGCCCACAGCAGCGAGGCCAGCGCGCGCGCCGCCGGCTTCAGCAGCGCCGGGAAATAGATGTGATAGGCGCCGAAGCGCACGCCGTATTTGCGCAAAGTCGCCCGCGACGGCTGATCGAGATCCTTCATCTCGGCCGCGATCTTGGCACGCTCCAGCACGCCGAGCGCCTCGATCAGCTGGAAGGCGATGCCGCGCGCGATCCCGGTGATGTCCTCGGCCTTGGCGAGCTCGAACAGCGGTCCCAGCAGCTTTTCGATATGCGTCTTCAGCCACAGATCGAGCCGCGTCTGCACCGCTTCGCGCGGCGCGCCGCTCAGCCGCTCGTCGGAAATGATGCGGAGGCGCGGATGCAGCGCGTCGTCGGCCGCCACCAGTTTGGCCACCGCATCGCCGGTCCAGCGGATGGTGCCGTCGGACGTCAGCACGAACTGGTCGTCGGGGGCGGCCGCCAGTTTCTCGGCGCGCGCGTCGATTTCGCCGGCCAGCGCCTTCTGCGCGGTCGCCTGCAACGCCTTGGCGTCGGAGCCGGCCTCCGCCGCGTCGGGCGCAAAGGTGAATCCGTCGAGCCGGCCGATCACATGGCCTTCTACGATCACTTCGCCGGTCTTGCCGATTTCCGTATTCAACATCGTGTTTTCCCGCAGGCGGCGCATCAATACACTGGTACGGCGATCAACGAAACGCTCCGTGAGCCGTTCATGCAGCGCATCGGACAATTTATTTTCGACTTCGCGCGCAATTCCCTGCCAATGCTCGGGATCGGCCAGCCAGTCCGGCCGATTGGCGACAAAGGTCCAGGTCCGGATTTGCGCGATCCGGCCCGATAGGGTGTCGATATCGCCGTCGGTGCGGTCGGCCTGCTCGACCTGGGCGGCGAACCAGGCGTCCGGGATCCGGCCCTTCTGCATCAGGAAGCCGAACAGGGTCGTGACCAGCTCGGCATGCGCGGCGGGCGCGATCTTGCGGTAATCCGGGATCTGGCAGGCGTCCCACAGCCGTTCCACCGCGGCGGCGCCATGCGCCATGTCGCGCACATCGGCATCGCGCGCGGCGTGATCGAGCACGCGCAGGTCTTCGGCGATCGGGGCGCGGGTCAGCGCGTCGTGCGACGGCGTCAGCGCCAGCGACACCTGCAGCGCGCCGAGCGAGGAAAAATCCAGCTTCGAATTGCGCCATTGCAGCACCTTCACGCTTTCGAAGGTGTGGTTCTGCAGCGCGTTGACCAGTTCCGGCTCGAACGGCGCGCAGCGGCCCGTGGTGCCAAAGGTGCCGTCGCGGGTGGCGCGCCCGGCGCGGCCGGCGATCTGCGCGAATTCGGACGGATTGAGCCGGCGGAACTGATAGCCGTCATATTTGCGGTCGGAGGCGAACGCGACGTGATCGACGTCGAGGTTGAGCCCCATGCCGACCGCGTCGGTGGCGACGAGATAATCGACGTCGCCGTTCTGGAACATCGCCACCTGCGCGTTGCGCGTGCGCGGGCTGAGCGAGCCCAGCACCACGGCGGCGCCGCCATGCTGCCGGCGGATCAATTCGGCGATCGCATAGACCTCGTCGGCCGAGAACGCCACGATCGCGGTGCGCCGCGGCTGCCGCGTGATCTTGCGGTCGCCGGCGAATTCGAGCTGCGACAGCCGCGGCCGGGTGACGATGGAGGCGCCGGGCAGCAGCCGCTCGATGATCGGGCGCATGGTGGCCGCGCCCAGCAGCAGCGTCTCGTCGCGGCCGCGCCGGTTCAGGATGCGATCGGTGAAGACGTGGCCGCGTTCGAGATCGGCGGCGATCTGGATTTCATCGACCGCGAGAAACGACACGTCGAGATCCCGCGGCATCGCCTCCACGGTGGAGACCCAGAACCGCGGCTTCGGCGGCTTGATCTTCTCTTCGCCGGTGATCAGCGCGACGGAATCGGCGCCGGCGCGAGCGACGATCTTGTTGTAGACCTCGCGCGCCAGCAGCCGCAGCGGCAGAGCCGATCACGCCGGAGGAATGCGCCAGCATCCGCTCGATCGCCAGATGGGTCTTGCCGGTATTGGTCGGCCCGAGCACCGCGGTGACGCCGGCGCCGGGAGCCCGTTCGTTGGGCGAACGAAGAAGAGAAAGCCATATTTTTCAGGTGTTTCTTTTATTGCCGGCGTTCAACCGTCATTGCGAGCCAGCGAAGCGACCCATAGGCAACGCAGGATGTATGGATTGCGTCGTCGCTTTGCTCTTCGCAAGGACGAAAATGCCGATTTCGGCGATTGTGTTTCACAATGCGACGCCTTTGCGGTCGCGGCTTAAGCTTCGGAACGAGTTCGGAACGAATCGCGCCCGAATCGGTGACTCCACGCCAGCTCCTGCTTCGTTCACCGCAACATCTCGCGTTGATGGCGTGCGGCGGCACTAGATCAAGTTTGGCGCGGCTCGACAAGCGACGGTTTGGCGGTCGAAATCGTTAAAGCTCAGCGAGAACGCGGAGTCGAATCAGAAGCCAGAAAGAGTCAACAGGATTCGAGCGAATCTCGCCAACGTCGTCCCGTCCCCCCTTGCGAGCGCGAGTGCGTGACGCAGGTGACCGATCGGGATGACCGTGTTGATCGCTCACTCCAACGTCTCCCCGTGGGTAGGGAGCGAGGGCACGACCGCGAATAGAGCCGCTCGCGCTCAATTCGTCTTCGCGACCCGCGGCGGCGTCGCTGTGTGACGATGAACTGGGTGGCTTCCAGCATCGCCTGACCGAGCGGGGTCGGGATCTTCATCCAGAACGGCACCAGGATGCGGGTTCCGGCGATCGGCGCGAACGCGATCTCGATGTTGCGCTGGGCGGCGAGATATTTGATCACCGGGCGATCGGGGATGTAGCCGGCGACCGGCGTGAAATAGACCGCGCAGACCACGACCGGGCCGCGATAGCCCTTCTCGGCCTTCACGGTTTCCATGCGCTTGAAGTCGAGCTTGAGATCGTAGCGCATGCGGCCGTCGAAGATCGGCGCGCCGGTGTGGCAGGCCTCGGGGCCGAGCGGATCGGCCGTGCCGGGCACCCGCAGCATCGAGCCCGTCATCGGATCGTAGACGCCGCGGCGATGCGCGTCGGTGACGGGAATGCGGTCCGGATCGACCGGCGGTTCCGGCTCGATGCCGAATTCCTTGACGTTGCCGTTCGACAGCACGATGTGGATGGTCTCGGTTTTTTTCGACGTCGTGGTGGAGGCGGTATAATTGGTCGCCACCAGCGCGCCGTTGACGACGCGGCCCTGCGGCGGCGCCGGTGCCGGAACCGCCGGAGAACGCCTTCAACAGCCCCGAGGTGCCGCCGGAGGCGGCGGCCGAAAACTGGTCGTCCGAGATATCGATGGTCCAGGCGCCCTTGCCGACGGGAATGCCGGCCAGCGTCGCCTCATATTGCGCCTCCAGCCTGCCCTGCGCGGAGGCCGGGTGCGGGGCCGCGGTGAACGCGAGCCCAAGAAAGGCGAACAGGAGGGCGAACAGGCCGCCCGGCGCCCGCGGCGCCGCTGGGGCCGGCCGGGGCGAAATCATGCTGTGCGGTGGTCACCTCTGGGCGGTCCTTCTGCAATAACGCGCGGTCTATCTGTCATTTAGGCCAAAAATACCCGGCGAGCAACGGATCCGGCGCGCTTTTCGGGCCAATCCGCCGTGGCATCTGGCGGACCTGGTAAACATCATGTCGGCGGCGAATACGCCGTTTATATGATGGCCGAAAGGCGCGGCCCGGAAACGGCTCGGGCGCCTGCGCAAAACCGGCGTTTTGCGCCAGCGCTCGGCGCCGCCTGCAAAACCTTGACGCCCCGCCGCTCTGCCCCTATACGTCCGCGGTTCCCTAGATGGACACGAATTTGAACCCCCGCGCCGCGCTCGCCGGAGCGAACCGAGCCCGGGGATGGCAGAGGATTTTCTGACGATGTCGCGGCGCTGCGAACTGACGGCCAAGGGCCCGCTGGTGGGCCACAAGGTGAGCCACTCCAACATCAAGACCAAGCGCCGGTTCCTGCCGAACCTGTGCAACGTCACCTTCATCTCGGACGTGCTCGGCCGCAACGTGCGCCTGCGCGTCTCGACCAACGCCATCAAGAGCGTCGACCACCGCGGCGGCCTCGATGCGTTCCTGATCAAGGCCAAGGCGGCCGAACTGTCGCCCCGCGCGCTGGAGCTGAAGCGCGCGATCGAGAAGAAGACGGCGGCGGCGGCGCCGGAGGCGAAGGCGAGCTGAGCTTCGCGGCTCGACTACAGTTAATACGTTGAAGAGTTTTGAATGGCCGGGTCGCAAGATCCGGCCGTATTGTTTGGGGCGAGCTGTTTACTCAGCGAGGTCGGAATACCCATGACCTATTTTGCGCCGGTTTCCGGCCTTCTCGGCGGGGCGCTCATCGGCCTTGCCGCCGTCCTCCTGATGCTCGGTATCGGCCGCATTGCCGGCGTTTGCGGCATCGCGCTCAACGCCGTGATCCCTTCCGACGCAGCCGGTCGGTCGTGGCGCATCGCCTTCCTCGCGGGATTGCCGCTCGGCGCGCTGCTCGTCACCGCGATCGGCTGGAAGGACTGGAGCGGCGTGATTTCGTGGCGAGCACGCCGATGACGCTCGTCGCGGGCTTCATCGTCGGCGTCGGATCGACGCTCGGATCCGGCTGCACGGGCGGCCACGGCATTTGCGGCCTGGCGCGGTTTTCGACGCGCTCGCTCGTTGCCACCGCGACCTTCATGGCCACCGGCGTGGCCACCGTCTTCATCATCCGCCACTTGGTCTAGCGCATGATGGCCTGGAATGAATCGACGCTCGCGCGTGGGGTCACCTCGCCCCGCTTGCGGGGAGCGGTCGGAGACGAAGCGCAGCGAAGGCTCCGGGTGAGGGGGACTCTCCGCGAGCGAGCCTGCCGAGAGTCCCCCTCACCCCGGACAGCGCAAACGCGCTGCCGGGAGCTCGCGACCTCTCCCCGCAAGCGGGGCGACGGTGATTTACCTGAACTCATCACGCTCAAGGAGCGATCATGCCGCTGATTTTCGCAACTTTGGCCGGAATCATCTTCGGTGCCGGCCTCGCCCTCTCCGACATGGTCAATCCGGCGCGGGTCCTCAACTTCCTCGACTTCGCCGGAAGCTGGGACCCGACGCTGATGTTCGTGATGGCCGGAGGCCTTGCCGTGACGACGCTGGGCTACCGGCTCATCTTTCGGCGCCGCGCTGTTCGGCATCGGCTGGGGCCTCGCCGGCATCTGCCCCGGCCCGGCGTTCGCCGATCTCGTGGCGCTGGACCTCAAGGTGTTGCTGTTCGTGGCCGCGATGCTGGTCGGGATGGTTGCGGCGGCCGTGTTGCGAGGCAGGGTGTATGCGATGAGGGCTGTGCGGGAACACGCGTTGTTTGAAAACTGAATCGGTATCCCGTCGTCCCTGCCTGGTGCGCAATTGCGCACGGGCGCAGGGACGATGAAGAGGGGAAATAACCCGGCAACGCGCTACGGCGTCACCGGATATCCCTTGGGCAGGGCGATGCCCTTCTCGCCCGCGACCTGGCGCAGGAGATCGGGATGGTCGGAGATGATGCCATCGACGCCGATGTCGATCAGGCGCGCCATGTCCTCGCGCCGGTTCACCGTCCACACCACCACCTGAAGCCCGAGACCGTGGGCTTCTGATATCAGCGCGAGAATCGACATCGGCGAAATACGGCGACCAGATCGCGCCGCCCGCCGCCTTGATCGCACGCGGCAGCGAGCCGCCGTGCGCGACCGGATCGAAGCCCGCGGTCCAGGCCGAGGGCTTGTCTGGAAATACCGTCGGCATCAACCCCTTCTGCAGGGTCAGGTAGACCGTCGGGATCGCCGGGGCCCGTTGCTGCACCAGTTGCAGCGTGCGCCAGTCGAACGACTGCACCACGACGCGGTCGCTGAATTTCTCGGCCTCGAGAAGATCGAGCAGCAGCGTGACGAAGCGTTGCGGGTCCACGGTCTCGTCGGGACGGGTCGGGGTCGATCTTGGTCTCGATGTTGAGGCGCACATGGCGGTCGCCCGATTGGCGCACGAGCGCCAGCACTTCCTTCAGCGTCGGGATCGGCGTGCCCGGCAGCGCGCGCTGGTCCGGGAACTGCGCCGCATAGGCGCTGTTGGGGCGGAGCTGGCCGACGTCGTATTTTTTGATGTCGGACAGCCGCAGCTCGATGAAGGGAATGCCTGGCGGCGCGACATAGGCGCCGTCGGCGCCGCGCGCGAGGTCCGGGTTCAGTCCGCGCTCGTGCGAGATGACGATCGCGCCGTCGAGGCTGACCCCGAGGTCCATCTCCAGCGTGTCGACGCCCATCGTGAGCGCATTGGCGAACGCCGGCAGCGTGTTTTCCGGCAGCAGCGCCCGCCCGCCGCGATGGGCCTCAATGTCGAAAGCCATGACCTGTCCATTCATGAAAAGACAAACGGCGGCAGCGATGAAGACGAGGCCGTACCTGCAAGCGATTTGTCGGGGAAGTGTTTGGCTATTTGACATGTGAATCGGTGAAGCGCGCCCCTATGCCTCGTCGTCCCTGCGCACGCAGGGACGACGAGGAACGAGGACGTCCCGCCCCTCACCTCGCGCCGAACGTCGTCGCGCCGAACAGGTCCTTCTGCTCGTGCGGCGGGGCGCGCCAGTATTGCGGCGGGGCGTCGACATGGCCGCCGAGTTCGGCGGCGGCGTGCCAGCCCCAGCGCGGGTCGTAAAGCATGCCGCGCGCCAGCGCGACCATGTCGGCCTTGCCCGATGCCACGATCTCCTCGGCCTGCTTGCCTCGCGTGATCAGGCCGACCGCCATGGTGGTGACGCCGGTGGCTTCCTTGATGGCCTGCGCGAACGGCACCTGATAGCCGGGCGACAGCGGAATCTTCTGCTGCGGCGACACGCCGCCGGAGGAGGCGTCGATCCAGTCGACGCCGCGCTTCTTCAGCTCGCGCGCGAATTCGATGGTCTGCGCGAGGTCCCAGCCGCCCTCGACCCAGTCGGTCGACGACACCTTGACGCCGATCGGCTTGTCTGTCGGGAAACGCCGCGCGGACCGCGTCGAACACTTCCAGCGGATAGCGCATGCGGTTTTGCAAGCTGCCGCCGTATGCGTCGGTGCGCCGGTTGGAGAGCGGCGACAGGAACTGATGCAGCAGATAGCCGTGCGCGGCAATGCAGCTCGAGGCCGTCGAGGCCGAGCCGCTCGGCGCGCTTGGCGGCGGCGACGAAGGCGTCGCGCACGCGCGCCAGCCCCTGCCGCGTCGAACGCTTGCGGCGGCGCCTCGCCGTCCTTGTGCGGCAGCGCGGAGGGGCCCTCCGCCTGCCAGCCGCCTTCGCGCAAGCGGGATCTGCTGCCCGCCGTCCCACGGCTTGTGGCTCGGCGGCCTTGCGGCCGGCATGGGCGAGCTGCATCATCACGGCCGATCTTCGAATGCCTGCGCACCGACGCCAGGATCGGCTGCAGCGCCGCTTCGGTGGCGTCGTTCCACAGCCCGAGGCAGCCCGGCGTGATGCGGCCGATCGGCTTCCACCGCGGTGGCCTCGATGCAGACCATCGCCGCGCCCGACAGCGCCAGCGTGTTGATGTGCGTGAAGTGCCAGTCATTGGCCTCGCCGTTCTCGGCGGAATACTGGCACATCGGCGCCACCATGATGCGGTTGGGAAGCGCAAGGCCGCGCAGCTTGATCGGGGAAAACAGGACGCTCATGGGGGGTATCCGGACAGGAGGAAGGGATCGGCTGCGAGGCTTATAGCTCTCCCGCAGGAAGAGGTCGAATCGTCTGACGCGCCGGAAATGGCGGCCGCGCGAGGACGGCGTCACTCGCCGAACTTGCCGACCCTGAGATCGACGACGCAGTAGCGGTTGGCCGGGCATCAGCACGCAATCGGCTTCGGCGGAGAACTCGACGAAGAACTGGCCCTCGGCGGCCTTGTCGCCGATCTTGCCATAGGCGCCCATCATGCGCACGAAGCCGGGATCGGAAGTCTGGAACAGGCGGCGCTCCTCGATCACAAAGCGCGCCGGGCCTTTCCATTCGAATTCCGGGATGCTGCTGGCGCAGGTCGTCATCGTCGCGCGCGATCGCGGCTGGTGACTTCCCGGAACAGGCGTAGGGCCGCGGATCGCCTGCGCGCGGCGGCCTTCGATCCGGTAGAGGTTCAACTCCACGATATGGCGGTCGCTGCGGAAGGTGACGGCGACCGATCGCGAATCCGCCGACCAGAACGCGTAATAGGCGCCGGGGCCGGTATCCAGCCTGCCGGGGATATCGGCAAGTGGCGCGATCCTGCGGTGCGCGGGCTCGGCCATCAGCCAGACGTGGAAGTTCTCGCGGCCGCCGTCGCCGTCGCCATGGGAGGCCAGCGATTTCTGTTTGTCCGGCGAAAGCCCATCACGAATGATGGCGTATTCGTCCTTGGCGTAGTCATGGCTGTCGGTGGCGCGCACCGGCACGATGGCGAGCGCCAGCCACGCGGCGAGGAGGGAGAAAGGAAGCGGCGGCGGCTGACGGATGCACGCATGCTCTCAGGAATGCAATTTGCGCTGCTGGCGAGGCGTTGCGGGCGCGGCGCCGTGGGTCTCGCTGAACAGCTCGGCGAGCTTTTCGGTGATGGCGCCGCCGAGTTCTTCGGCATCGACGATGGTGACCGCGCGGCGATAATAGCGCGTGACGTCGTGGCCGATGCCGATCGCGATCAGTTCGACCGGCGAGCGGGTCTCGATTTCCTCGATGATGTGGCGCAGATGGCGCTCCAGATAATTGCCGGGATTGACCGACAGCGTGGAATCGTCGACCGGCGCGCCGTCGGAAATCATCATCAGGATCTTGCGCTGCTCGGAGCGGCCCAGCAGCCGCTTGTGCGCCCAGTCCAGCGCCTCGCCGTCGATGTTCTCCTTGAGCAGGCCCTCGCGCATCATCAGCCCGAGATTCTTGCGCGCCCGCCGCCACGGCGCGTCGGCGGATTTGTAGATGATGTGGCGGAGATCGTTGAGGCGGCCGGGATTGGGCGGCTTGCCGGCGGCAAGCCACGCCTCGCGCGACTGCCCGCCCTTCCAGGCGCGGGTGGTGAAGCCGAGAATCTCCACCTTGACGCCGCAGCGCTCCAGCGTCCGCGCCAGAATATCGGCGCAGGTCGCCGCCACCGTGATCGGCCGGCCGCGCATCGAGCCGGAATTGTCCAGAAGCAGCGTCACCACGGTGTCGCGGAAGGTGGCTTCCTTTTCGTTCATGAACGACAGCGGATGATAGGGATCGGTCACCACGCGCGACAGCCGCGCCGGATCGAGCATGCCCTCCTCGAGATCGAATTCCCAGGCGCGGTTCTGCTGCGCCATCAACCGGCGCTGCAGCCGGTTGGCGAGCCGCGCCACGATGCCCTGCAGATGCGCGAGCTGCTTGTCGAGATAGCTGCGCAGCCGTTCCAGCTCGTCATGGTCGCAGAGATCTTCGGCCGCGATCACCTCGTCGAATTTCGGCGCGAAGGCGTGATATTCCGGCCCGCGCGGCTCGTTGGCGCCGCGCGAATTCGGCCGCGTCGCTTCGCCCGGGCGTCTCGTCGTCGCCGAGTTCGCCATCGTCGAAGGTATCGCTGGTGGAGGCCTGCGCGCTTTCCATCGCGCTTTCCGACATCTCGTCGGTGGTGGCCTGCGCCTGATCGGCGCTCATTTCCTGCGCGGCGTCGCTGTCGGGCGAGCCCTCCGCGCCGGACTGGTCGTTCTCGCCGTCGCGGTTGTCGTCCTGGTTCTCGTCCTCGTCGGCCTCGGCGTTGCGGTCGTCGCCGAGTTCGAGCGCGGACAGCAGATCATGCACCGCGTCGCCGAATTTCGCCTGATCCTCGGCAAGGCGATCGAGCCGGTCGAGCCGCGCGCCGATCTTGTCTTCCAGCACCGGACGCCAGAGGTCGACCATCTTGCGCGCGGCCGCGCGGCGGCGCGAGGCCGGTCAGGCGCTCGCGCACCAGCATCGCCAGCGCGTCGGACAGCGGCGCATCGGCGCGGTCGGTGATCTCGTCGAACTTGCCGCGATGGAAATGATCGTCGAGCATCGCGGTGAGATTTTTGGCAACGCCCGCCATCCGCCGCGAGCCGAGCGCCTCGACCCGCGCCTGCTCGACGGCTTCGAACACGCCGCGCGCCTGCGGATTTCCCGGCATCAGCTTGCGGTGCACTTTCGGATCGTGGCAGGCGAGTTTCAGCGCGATCGAATCGGCGTGGCCGCGCACGATCGCGGCATCGCGCCTGGTCATCTTGCGCGCCGGCTCCGGCAGCCGCGCCTTGCCCGGCGACAGGCCCGGCCGCTCGGCGGCGAACGTCACTTCGAGCTCCGGCTTTTTCGCGATCGCGCGCAGGCAGGCCGTCACCGCGCGCTTGAACGGCTCGGTCGGCGCTTCCTTCGATCCGGTGCGGAATTTGTTGATTCGACGTGGTCATCGTCCTCAGCGCTCACCGCCGTCCTGTCCGTCCCTGCGAAACGCGGGGACCGATCACGGACGACGCTAGCTCATCGCCACGTTCACCGAGGACTTCGGCGAGCTCCGCGTTGAAGCAGCGCTGATAGAATTCGGCCACCAGCGGCCGTTCCAGTTCGTCGCACTTGTTGAGGAAGGTGACGCGGAACGCAAAGCCGATGTCGGAGAAAATCTCGGCGTTCTCCGCCCAGGTGATCACCGTGCGCGGGCTCATCACCGTCGACAGGTCGCCGTTGGCGAAAGCGTTGCGGGTGAGGTCGGCGAGCCGCACCATCTTGTTGACGATGTCGCGGCCCTCCTGGGTGCGGTAGTGATGCGCCTTGGCCAGCACGATCTCGACTTCCTCGTCATGCGCCAGATAGTTCAGCGTGGTGACGATCGACCAGCGGTCCATCTGGCCCTGGTTGATCTGCTGGGTGCCGTGATAGAGGCCGGAGGTATCGCCGAGGCCGACCGTGTTGGCGGTCGAGAACAGCCGGAACGCCGGATGCGGCTTGATCACCTTGTTCTGGTCGAGCAGCGTCAGGCGGCCGGAAACCTCCAGCACGCGCTGGATCACGAACATCACGTCGGGACGGCCGGCGTCGTATTCGTCGAACACCAGCGCGATATTGTGCTGCAGCGCCCAGGGCAGAATGCCGTCGCGGAATTCGGTGACCTGCTTGCCGTCGCTGACGACGATGGAATCCTTGCCGACCAGATCGATACGGCTGATGTGGCTGTCGAGATTGACGCGCACGCACGGCCAGTTCAGCCGTGCCGCGACCTGCTCGATATGGGTCGACTTGCCGGTGCCGTGATAGCCCGTGACCATGACGCGGCGGTTCTTGGCGAAGCCGGCGAGGATGGCGAGCGTGGTGGCGCGATCGAAGCGGTAATCCGAATCGACGTCCGGCACATGCGGATCGACTTCGGAATAGGCCGGCACCTCGAGGTCGCTGTCGATACCGAATACCTGCCGGACCGACACCTTCATGTCGGGCAAACCGGCGGGCTCCTGCTGACTTTGGTCATGGCGGCGGTCGTCATCAATCCTCCGAGGTCCCGGGCGCTCCCGAAACCAGATTTGCGGTGTGGCTGCGGATGGGTGCTGAGACGGAACCTATCAGAGAGCAACGGCCGGCAGAAGCCCGCGGCCCAATCAAAGTTCCGTTGCGTTATCATCAAGATAGGCACTGGCCCCGGTTTTTGGAAGGCTGCCCTGCGAATCACGCCGTACTTTCGCCGGCCAATTCGCGACCGGGCCGGAAGCCGCGGACCCTGATGGCACTTTCCACCCCGATCGTGAGTTATGTTAGGTCTGCGCCTCGGCCCGGACGCACGCCAGAACAGGAATTTTGTGACTTCATTCATCGATCCATTGATTGCGTTCGTCTCGGCAAATGCGTGGCTTGCCTATCTCACGCTGTTCCTGGCCGCGCTGCTGGAGGCCGTTCCGGTCGTGGGCTCGGTGATTCCGGGCTCGACCATCATCCTGGCGCTGAGCGCGCTGGTGCCCGGCGGCGAGTTGCGGCTTGAATGGGTGCTGGCGGCCGCGATCGCCGGCGCGTTGCTCGGCGATGGATCGGCGTTCTGGATCGGACATCGCGCCCAGCGCGAAATCCTCAGCGCCTGGCCGATGTCAAATTATCCGCGCGTGATCGCGCAGAGCGAGGCGTTCTTTCATCGCTGGGGCGCGCTGGCGGTGTTCTTTGCGCGCTTCGTGCCGCCGATCCGCGCCTTCGTGCCGATCACGGCGGGCGCGCTCGGCATGCCGCCGTTGCGCTTTTACGCCGTCAACATCCCGGCGATCCTGCTGTGGGCGCCGGCGCATGTGCTGCCGGGCGTGCTGGCGGTATCCGCGCTGCACGAATATGCCGGCGTTCCGCGTCATGCCGGGATCGCCAGGCATTACTGGATGCTGGCGGTGATCGGCGGCGCCTTGATCGTCGCGCTGGCGACCTGGACGATCCGCCGCCGTCATGGCGGGGATCGAGCCGACGGCGAGCAGATTCGAAGGGATTTTCGATAGGATTTCGGCGAACCGTCGGACGCGCGGGCTCGACGAGGTCAGTCGCGCCGCGCACCACCGTCTTCAGATAATTATACGCCTTGATGATCTCGATCAGGCGATCCTCGGTGGAGCGGTCGCCGCCATTGGCGTCGGGATGGTGCTGCTTCACCAGCGCCTTGTATTTCGCCTTGACGGTCTCGAGCGTCGCGTCGGAGCCGAGCCCCATCACCTGCAGCGCCTTGCGCTCGGCGTTGAATATCTTTCGGGTTTCGACCTTGGTCTCGGCGCCGGCGCCCGGACCCGGCCGCCAGCGGCCGCGGCCGTTGAGTTCGCTGAACATGCTGAACGGATCGGAGGCGCCTTCGAGATCGGCCTCCGCGCTGCCCTTGCCCTTCTTGGCGCTGGTATTGGCGCCCATCTTCCAGGTCGGACGATGGCCGGTCAGCGCATCCTTCTGGTAGCGCGCGACCGCATCCGGCATTCATGCCCGGAAAAGAAATTATAGGACTGGTTGTATTCGCGGACGTGATTGAGACAGAAGTGCCAGTATTCCTTGTCGTTGGCGCGGCCCTTGGGCGCGCGATGCGGCCCCTTGTTCTTGCAGTCCGGCCATTCGCACATGGCGGATGCTTCGCGCGCCTGCGCCTGCTGCTTCGCGCTCAGCTTGTTGGGCTTGATGCGGATGGAGTCGAAGAATTTTGATGAATCAATCGGCATGGCTGACTATGACAACGCAATGCGAAAAGCTTCAAGTCTTGACATTGCGAATACCTCACTCTCGATGCGCCATTGACGAAAGGCGGTCACGGACGTATTGCCCCGCCATGAGCATCAAGTCAGACAGCTATCACAAACAAGTTGCGCGAAGCTTTCGCGCCGGAAAGCCTCGACGTCACGGACAAATCACATCTGCATGAGGGCCATGCCGGCCACAGGCCGGGCGGCGAGACGCATTTCAGGGTCTATATTGTGTCGCCGGCCTTCGAAGGGAAGAGCCGGATCGAACGCCACCGCATGATTAATGCGACGCTGGCGGGGGAACTCGCGGGCTCCGTGCACGCGCTGGCGATCAAGGCGCAGGCGCCCGGGGAAGCCGGGGGCTGAGTTTCACGCATCATACCCCGGCGTCGTGCCCCGCGAAAGCGGGGCAATTCGAGTAACCGAGGCTTCACGACTGGAGTGGCGCGGCGTACCGGATCGTCCGCTGGAGCCGGTCACCGGGCGGCGTTTCATGCCGGCCCATTGGCGGACGATGACGACCGATCCCGCCGACGTCGTAGCGCCTCATTCTCCCGATAACCCGGGCCTGAAACGACCTCCCCACCCGCTTCGACGTTTATTTTGCTTTTATGACGGAAGTATACCGGTCGTCTGGAATTCCTACGCCACCCCTTCATATTGGCTGCAAAAACCGACCCGCGACTGGCTGGCACTCTCCCTATTTGGTGCGGTCATGAAAGATCATTCTCAAAGGAATAATGCCATCCCATATTCAGCGCTGCGATGCATCTTGCTGCTTTTGATAACTGGAATAGTCGTCAAAATCGGCGCAGGCATCCAGCTATGTTGAAGCTGGCTCAAGGGTGATGACCCTTGTCCCTGAATCTGGTGATTAGAACTCTCGCATCGGCAATCGTCCTGCCGATATCAGCGTTGCTGCGGTCGGCAGCTAGAAGTTCGATCTGGCCGCCGAGTTCAATCACACGATTGGGCGGGATACGGAAGAATTCGGTTGCCGCCAGCGCGTTACGATGCATCGCCTCGAACAGATTGATCCTGATCCGGCTCATTCGCGGCGCCGCGCCAGGAACGATCGTCAGCCGGCCGACGAAAAACGAGGTTTCCATCAGATCGAACCGCAGCTGCTCCGAGCCGCAGGCATCGAGCGCCTGCGGGATGTCCGGCTGCTCCATGAAGCCGTAGTGAATGACCACTGAATGAAAATCGTCCATCAGATGGGTGACCTGGATACGTTGATCCACGGCGATGTACGGCGCGTTCTCGGTCACGACATGCAGCAACACGATCCGCTGATGGATGACCTTGTTATGTTTGAGGTTATGCAGCAGGGGAACCGGCACCACATCGGTCCGGCTGGTCAGGTAGACTGCCGTGCCCCGGTACGCGGGACTTGCCATGAATCTGCTTGATGAAGGTCGCAAGCGGCAAGGTATCTCGCTCGAGCCTTTGCAACATGAGTTCGCGGCCGCGCCGCCAGGTCCAGATCAGAAAGAAGATCACGGCAGCAATGATCAGCGGAACGTAGCCGCCCTCGAATACCTTCATCAAGATTGGCTGAGACGAACGAGAGATCGACGACGATGAACAATCCGGCGACCAGCAGGCTCGCCGGCAGGCTCCAGCCCCAGATCTCCCGCATCACCAGAAACATCAGCACCGAGGTAAGCAGCATGGTCAGCGAAACCGCGACGCCGAACGCCGCGGCAAGATTATCGGAGGAACGAAAGGCGAGCGTGAGCCCGAGCGTCAATGCCATCAGCACCCAATTGACGGAAGCCGACATAGATCTGGCCGTAACCGTCGGCCGAGGTCTGCGTGATATGCAGCCGCGGACATAGGCCGAGTTGGATCGCCTGCCGCGTCATCGAAAAGGCGCCGCTGATGATCGCCTGGCTGGCGATGATCGTGGCGAAGCGTGGCGAGCACAACCAGCGGCAGCTGGAGCGGCGCCGGACACAGCACGAAGAATGGATTGGCGTCCGGCCGCGACGCCGCCTTCGACCACCGCTGCCGCCTGTCCCGCATAATTGAGGAGCAGCATCGGGAGGACAAGACCATACCAGGTGAAGCGGATCGGCCGGGGACCGAAGTGGCCCATATCGGCATAGAGCGCTTCGGCGCCGGTAGCGCACAGGAACACCGCGCCGAGAACCAGAAAGCCGGTAAAGCCGTGGCTGAACAGATAGGCGAAGCCGTAGCGCGGATCGAGCGCGACCAATACACGCCGGGATGGCTCATCACCCCGCCGAACCCGAGCACGCCGATCACCATGAACCACACCGTCATGACGGGGCCGAACAATTTTCCGATTCGCGCGCTGCCCTGCGGCTGCAGCGCGAAAATGCCGATGAGAACCGCCACCGAGAGCGGCACCACATAGGGCGCGATCCCCGGCGCCGGCAGATTGAGGCCCTCGAGCGCGCTCAACACCGAGATCGCCGGCGTAATCGCCCCGTCACCATAAAGCAACGCCGCGCCCAAAACGCCGATCGCGATCACACCGGCGCGGTTGCCGTGCTTGATGCCGAGCAGCGACATCAGCGCCAGGATGCCGCCCTCGCCGTCGTTGTCGGCCCGCATCACCACCGCGACATATTTGATCGAGGTGGTAATCAGGAGCGTCCAGACGATCAAGCGACAGCATGCCGATCTGCGACCTCGGGCGTCGCTCCGCCGCCCCAATCGAGCGCCGTCTTCATGGTGTAGAGCGGACTGGTTCCGATGTCGCCATAGACAACGCCGAGTGCACCGAGCGCCAGCGTCCCGAGACTTCCGCGCGGCGCATGTGTCTTGAGATCGCTAGCGATTGCGATCGCGCTCATCGGCAGTCCCCCGGGCGCAACGCAGCGCTTTCGTCGGCGTTGACGTGCACAAAAATGGCCGACCGTTGCTGGAAAAACAAGGTTGCAAAAAAATGAAAAAAGCGCGGCGAAGCTGGCGGCAGAACCGCGGACGGCGCGCGGCCTCTTTTACGAAGCCCGGCGCTTAAAATGACGTCCCCGCCCGCTTCGGCTTCTTCTCCTCGACCTCGGCCTCGCGCGGCACCGCCACGATCCGCAGTGCGGTGATGCGGTTGCGCTCGCGGCGCAGCACACGAAAACGGAAGCCGTGGAACGTGAAACTCTGGCCACGTTCCGGGATCGAGCGTGCCTCGTGAATCACAAGGCCCGCGACCGTGGTCGCCTCTTCGATCCGGCAGGTGCCAGTCCATCGCGCGGTTGAGATCGCGGATCGGCACCGAGCCGTCGACCACCACCGAGCCGTCGGGCTGGGCGCGGACGCCGGCCACCACCACGTCATGCTCGTCGGAAATGTCGCCGACGATCTCCTCCAGAATATCCTCCAGCGTCACCATGCCTTCGACTTCGCCATATTCGTCGACCACCAGCGCGAAGTGGGTCTTGCGGCGGCGGAACGCCTTGAGCTGTTCGGACACCGAACGCATCTCCGGCACGAACCATGGCGGCAGCGCGATGGTCGAGACATCGATCTTCGACGGTATCGCCGTCGGCGGCGCGGATCGCGCGCAACAGATCCTTGGCGTGCAGCACGCCGATGATGTTTTCCGGCTTGTCGCGCCATAGCGGAATCCGGGTGTATTCGGTGGCCAGCACCTCGCGCACCAGTTCTTCGGGCGGCAGGTCGGCATTGATCATCACCATTTCGGTGCGATGAACCATCACGTCGGAGACCTGAAGCTCGCGCAGATCCAGCAGTCCGCCGAACATGTCGCGGTCCTGCTTTTCGACCTTGCCTTCGTGATGCAGAAGATCGACCGCGCCGCGCAACCGTTCGGTCGGTGACAGGATCGGCTGGTTGTGACCGATCTTGATGCCGAGCAACTGTCATCAGCGCCCGGACGATCGCCTCGATCACGATGAGCAGCGGTCCCAGCAGGTAGACCATCAGCTTCATCGGCCGCGCGACCAGCAGCGAGACCCGGTCCGGCGCATTGATGGCGATGGTCTTCGGCAATACCTCGGCAAAGATCACGACCATCACCGTCATCACGCCGGTGGCGTAGAGCACGCCGACATCGCCGAACCAGGCCGTAAAGATGCCGGTCGCCAACGCCGAGGCGCCGATATTGGCGATGTTGTTGCCGAGCAGCAGCGCGCCGATCAGCCGCTCGCGCATCGCAAACAGGCTGGAGACGACGCCGGCCTCGCGATTGCCCTGCTTCGACAGCCGCAGCATGCTGGCGCGCGACGCCCCGGTCAGCGCGGTCTCGCTCGCCGCAAAGAACGCGGAGACCAGCAGACAGGCGATGACGATCGAGAATGCAAACCAGTCCATGAGCCGACCCATCACATTCATCTATGGTTTGCAGGATCACCCGCGCCAGGTTTTGCGGGCCATGTCAGAAAATCGCGCACCCGCGCAGGCTCGACATCGGGAACGATGACCGCGCGGCCGATCGCCTCCCAGCAGGATGAAGGTGAGCCGGCCGCGCTTGACCTTCTTGTCCTGCGCCATCAGCGCCATCAGCGCATCGGCATCCGCCAAGCCCTTCCTGGGCAAATCCCGCGATATCCTGCAAATGGGTCGGCAGACCCACCCGGCAAGGTGATGCCTGACCCGCGCGGCGTCGGATTCGGAGATCATCCCGAGCTGCGCGGAAAATTCCGCCGCCAGCACCATGCCGACGGCGACGCCTTCGCCATGGAACAGCCGGTCGGAAAACCCGGTCGCAGCCTCCAGCGCATGGCCGAAAGTATGGCCGAGATTGAGCAGCGCGCGCTCGCCGGTCTCGCGCTCGTCGCGCGCCACGATCGCCGCCTTGGCGCGGCACGAGGTGGCGATGGCGTGTTCGCGCGCCGCGCCGCCTGTGAAAATATCGGCGTGGTTGGCCTCCAGCCAGGTGAAGAACGCCTCGTCGCCGAGCACGCCATATTTGGCGACTTCGGCATAACCGGCGCGGAACTGGCGCGGCGACAGCGTATCGAGCACGGCGGTATCGGCGATCACCAGAACCGGCTGATGAAACGCGCCGAGCAGATTTTTGCCGTGCGGCGAATTGATCCCGGTCTTGCCGCCGACCGAGGAATCGACCTGCGCCAGCAGCGAGGTCGGCACCTGCACGAAATCGACGCCGCGGCGCAGGATCGCGGCCGCGAAGCCGGCGAGATCGCCGACCACGCCGCCGCCGAGCGCGATCACCAGATCGTTGCGCTCGATCTTCGCCGCTATCAGCGCTTCGCTGACCTGTTCGAGGCCGGCATAGGTTTTCGAGCCTTCGCCCTCATCGACAATGATTCGCGAGGTGGCAATGCCGGCCTCCGACAGCGAGGCCTCGGTCTTCTCGAGCCAATGCCTGGCGACATTGCGGTCGGTGACGATGGCGGTGCGCGCGCCGGGGCGCAATGCGGCGACGCGGGCGCCCAGCGATGGCAGCACATCGCGGCCGATAACGATGTCATAGGCGCGGCTCGCCGAGCGCGACATCGACCGTGATCGGGATCGGAATGTTTCAACGGCGCGGTCATCGCGTGGCGCTCAGCGTGCCCGGCGTTTCCTTGGCCGCCGGGCCGTCCGCCGCACACAGCCATGCGTGCAGGGCATCGATGCATTCATCGACGATCTTCTCGTGCGGCACGTCGCGCGACCAGATCGTCAGATCGGCGTGCTGATAGATCGGTTCACGTTCCTCGATCAGGCGCCCGACGGTTGCCGCCGGGATCCGCGGTCTGCAGCAGCGGGCGGTCGGCGCGGCGCTTCACCCGGCGCATGATGATATCGGCATCCGCCTTGAGCCAGATCGAAACCGCCTTGTCGCCGAATGCGGCTGCGGGTCTCCTCGCGCATGAAGGCGCCGCCGCCGGTGGCGATCACCGCGGGACCGCTGTCGAGCAGCCGCGCGATCACCCGCGCCTCGCCGTCCCTGAAATTCGGCTCGCCATGGGTCTCGAAAATCTCCGGGATCGACATGGCGGCCGCCGCCTCGATCTCGATATCGGCGTCGAGAAACGGCAGCCGCAGCCGCGCCGCCAGCCGTCGTCCGATGGTGGATTTGCCCGCACCCATCATGCCCACCAGCACGACCGAACGCGTTCCCAGCGCGGCCGTGATTTCGGCCTCCTGGGATGCGCTGGCGCCGGCGGTTGAGACTGTCTCGGGCATCGATCGCTCTGTCGCCGCAGGATTGCGGCGTTCCGAGCCACCTATACTACCCCCGCCGATACCGTTGCCAGAGACTCTTGCAACGGAGGGGCGAACATGTTGGTAGTCGGGTTGGCTATCCCCGATGATTCAATGGTTAATTCGCTGCCTGAGGCTCGCCGATGCCCAGCCTGTTCCGCTTTCTGACGGTCGTCGCCGTGATCGGCGGGATTATCTATGGCGTGATTTTCGCGCTGGCGAATTTCGTTAACCCGAAGCCGCGGGAAATGACCGTCACTATCCCGGCAGACAAGTTCCTCAAGAAATAGGCGCTAATCGGTCAGCGGGATGCAGCTGCGCCGCAGAGACCTGCGAGACGCCAAACTGATCAAGATCTGTTCCTCGACATGCTCGCGGCGGAACAGGGCGCCGGCGACAACACGCTTGATGCGTATCGCCGCGACTCACGGATTTTTCGGAATTCCTCGCCCGCAACGGCCAGGGCTTTGCCGACGTCGAAACCCAGGCGCTGCGGGATTATCTCGCCGATCTCGACACGCGCGGCTTCAAGTCGTCGAGCGTGGCGCGCCGGCTGTCGGCGATGCGGCACCTGTTTCGCTTCCTGCTGAACGAACGGATTCGCAGCGACGATCCGGCCGCGATCCTGTCCGGCCCGAAGCGCGGCCGCGGCCTGCCGAAAGTGCTGTCGATAGCCGACGTCGATCGCCTGTTGGTGCGCGCGAAAGCGCTGGCGAAGCGCCGGAAGCTCTGGCGCAGCAGCGGCTTCGCGCGATGCGGCTATATTGCCTGCTGGAAGTGCTTTATGCCACGGCTTGCGGGTATCGGAACTGGTGGCGTTGCCCGCTCGGCGTCGCGGCGCGACGCCCGCATGATCGTGGTCCGCGGCAAGGGCAACAAGGAACGGCTGGTGCCGCTGAACGAGGCCTCGCGGCAGGCGATGGCCGATTATCTCGCGGCGATGGAAGCGCTGAAGCCCGAAAAGAAGAAGAACGCCGGCAAGCCTCGAAATGGCTGTTTCCCTCGTTCGGCGAGAGCGGACATTTGACGCGGCAGCATTTCGCGCGCGACCTGAAGGAACTCGCGGCGTCCGCCGGGCTGGCGCCGCGGCTGGTCAGCCCGCATGTGCTGCGGCATGCGTTCGCGAGCCATCTCCTGCACAACGGCGCCGATTTGCGCATCGTGCAGACGCTGCTCGGCCACACCGACATCTCGACCACGCAAATCTACACCCATGTGGTCGAGGAGCGGCTGAAGAGCCTGGTGCGCGACCTGCACCCGCTGGCGGAGAAATAGACCATCAGCGCCCGCTCGATCTCACGCTTTGCCGCCTTGACTTCGGCGCCTTCTGACCTGAAAGAGCCAGTTCCCGCCCGCGACCTTCCTGGCGCGCGCTGAGCGATCGGGCCGATTCTGCGTCAGAATGCGCGCTAAATAACTGAAAATCGCGCGCGTTTTTAGCGATACCGAAATCCGCTTCGCTCTCAAGCGTGTTCGCCCCTATATTGATTTGATGCCGGATCACATGCGCTCCTATCTCGATTTCGAAAAGCCCGTCGCCGAACTCGAATCCAAGGTCGACGAACTGCGCGCGCTGGCGGCGACCGGCAGCGACATCGGCGACGAGATTTCCCGGATCGAGAATAAGGCCGCCGAGGCGCTGAGCGAGCTCTACGACAATCTGACGCCGTGGCAGAAAACGCTCGTGGCGCGCCATCCGCAGCGCCCGCATTTCACCGATTTCATCGACACGCTGATATCGGAATTCACGCCGCTCGCCGGCGACCGCAAGTTCGGCGAGGACGAAGCGCTGATGGCCGGGTTCGGCCGTTTCCGCGGCGAGAGCATTTGCGTAATCGGCCAGGAAAAGGGCGCCAGCACCGAATCCCGCATCAAGCATAATTTCGGCATGGCGCGCCCCGAAGGCTATCGCAAGGCGGTCCGCCTGATGGAAATGGCCAATCGGTTCGGCATTCCCGTGCTGTCGATCGCCGATTCCGCCGGCGCCTATCCCGGCATCGGTGCGGAGGAGCGCGGCCAAGCGGAAGCGATTGCACGCTCCACCGACGCCTGCCTGTCGCTCGGGGTGCCCAATGTCGCGATTATTACCGGCGAAGGCATGTCGGGCGGCGCCATCGCGATCACCACCGCGAATCGCGTGTTGATGTTCGAGCACGCCATCTACAGCGTGATCTCGCCGGAGGCGGCGTCCTCGATCCTGTGGCGCGACGGCACCAAGGCCCAGGAAGCCGCGACCAGCATGAAAATCACGGCACAGGACATGCTGCGGTTTGGCGTGATCGATTCGATCCTGAGAGAACCTTCCGGCGGCGCGCATCGCGATCCCCAGGCCATGATCGTGACCACGGGCGATGCTATCGCCCAGGCCTTCAATGACCTGCGCAATCTCGATCCCGACGCAATCCGCAAGCTGCGGCGCCAGAAGTTCCTCGATATCGGCCGGAAGCTGGGCTGAGGCCGTCTTTTTTTGCGAGAAATTGCATCAAAAAAAGGCAACCGAGGCACTGGCCCACACTTTTTCCCGAATCCGCCGTCTTGGCCCCAATTAGGCCCAGACACGGTTATTTAATCTCTATTGAGCATGCCTGAGGTGGCCCTTGTTGCGGCGCCCGCGTCGGCTTGCGACCGTGGGGGCCAAAGGATAGTATTTTACTGAATGGCTTCAGGGCATGAACGCTAGGATTGGGGTGTGAAAATTGCCTGTTGGGTGGGGAGCTTTGCATTGATTTTTCGCTCGCTCGGTCGCGCGCTCATCACATCTGCCGCGCTCGCGGCCGGTGTGCTGCTGGCCGGCTGCAACAGCGACGAAATCTCGCTGGCGAGCAACGCCAAAGCCAACCAGCCGGTGCCGCCGAAGCTCGTCGCAGCAATGACCGAAAAGGACATGGATCTGCAATCGCCGATCCTGGTGCGGCTGTTCAAGCAGGAGGCTGAACTTGAGGTCTGGAAGCAGGACCGCTCCGGCCGCTTCGCGCTGCTGAAGACCTATCCGATTTGCCGCTGGTCGGGAGACCTCGGACCCAAGGTCCGCGAAGGCGACCGCCAAGCGCCGGAAGGCTTCTATTCCATCTCGCCGGGGCAGATGAACCCGCAGTCGGCCTATTATCTTTCGTTCAACACCGGCTTCCCCAACGCGTTCGACAAGGCGCTGGGACGCACCGGCTCACAGCTGATGGTGCATGGCGACTGCTCCTCCCGTGGCTGCTACGCGATGACCGACGAACAGATCGCGGAAATCTATTCGCTCGGACGGGAATCCTTCTTCGGCGGCCAGCGCGCGTTCCAGCTGCAGGCCTACCCGTTCCGGATGACGCCGGTGAACATGGCAAAGCATCGCAGCAACCCGAATATGCCGTTCTGGAAAATGATCAAGGAAGGCTACGATCATTTCGAGGTAACGCGGCAGGAGCCGAAGGTCAATTTCTGCGAGAAGAAATACGTCTTCGACGCGGTGAAGGCGCCGGATGCCAAACGGGAGCCGGTATTCGAGGCGTCGGCCAAATGCCCCGCCTACGTCATCCCGGACGAAGTCGCCGACGCCGTACGCGAAAAGCAGCAGGAAGACCAGGTCGAGACCGCAAGACTGATCGCCAAGGGAACGCCGGTCGCCCGCATGAACACCGGCATCGACGGCGGCATGAACCAGGTGTTCGCCGCCAAGCTGCCCGGTGGCTCCACCGGCCTGTCTGAAGGCGGCGAAGGTCAGGGCCTGTCGCTCCTAGCCCTTTCCCGCGCCCCCGGCACCATTCCCCCGACGGTCAATCCGCCGCGCGGGCCCGTCACTTCCCCGGAAGAGCCGTTGGCAGCTTCGGTGGCAACTGCACCGGCACCCGCGCCGGCCACGCGCGTGGCATCGGCGGCGTCAAATTCTCAGTCCGACGAAGGGTTCTTCAGCAGCCTCGCCCGCAAGGTAGGCTTCGGCACCGCGGATACCACCGCCACCGCTCAGCCTGCTCCGGCGAAGCCGAAGGTCGTCGAGACCAAACGAAACGAAGCGGCGCCGCGCCCGGAAGCCGCGATCCCGAAGGCCGGCAAGCCAGAGACCAAGCAGGTCGCCGCCCGTCCGCCGCTTAAACCGACTGTCCCCGACAACACGACGGCTGCGGCGCCTCCAGCGAAAGACGCTGTGGTCGCCGGCTCACAGCCGGTCGTGCAGGCGAATTCGTTCGAGAGCCGCTTCTCGGCGGCGAAGTAAGAAGCCTCAGCGTTCCCGGTATAGTTCGCGTCGTCTACGGATCCCGGCGTTCGCCGGGACGACGATGAGGTGAGAACCGCTCTGCCGCGCGCTTACGCGTACCTGCCGTGGCAGTGCTTGTACTTGTCAGTTCGGTTATTTAGCCAACTACGACAATGGCTTACACAACCCCAAAGCGAGTGTCGAGCTTTTGTCTGTAGGTGCTCGATTTTGGCTTCAGCAAATCAGCAGCGGTCAACGTCTCAAGCCCGCAAATTATTTTTCGCTGCGCTACGAAGCCCGTCGATGGGTTTTCGTTGTCCCGCAGTGTTCCGCAGCACCCCAAAATTTCGAAATGCATCGTCGGGCTTCGTCTTGGGCTGCTGGGCTTCTACAGGGGCGATGCGTTGATTGCGACCGAGTTTTCGGGGTGTGGTAGCTTGGCTCAAGCTGACTGGCGCAGACCAAGGAGATTTCCATGGTGCGTATGATCGCAGTAGTCGCATGCTCGTTGATGGTTCTGTCGTCCGCAGTAGCCGCTCAGGAAAAGCAGGCCCTCGACGACCAATATGCCGAGCTACAGAAGAATTTTGCAGAAGCCTACAATCGCAAAGACGTGGATGCGATGGCTGGAGCATTTACCGAGGATGGCATCAGAGTCACGCCGGGTGGGATATTCCAAGGCCGTGACGCCATACGCCGTAACTTCCAAGTCGTGCTGAACATGGGGCTACACGACTACACGGTTCAGCGCACTACATCCCGCTCGCAGGGCACCTTCGTGTTCAACGCTGGGGAATGGCGGGCCAAGCTGGGTGATCAGCCGCTGCATGGATATTACACCGCCATCATTGTCCGAGACGGTGACCGAGCAAAGATCATGGAAGAGACGGTGACCATAGCTGCGCCGGGACAATGATGGGCTGTGCAGCGGCTATGCCGCTTGAAAATGGCAATAGATGTGGGGCGCTTGGAGTACCTCACATTTTGAACGCATCGATGGGCGCCGTATTTGTACAAGCGTCCTAGCGTTGCTAGCGATCGAAGTTTTGCCCGTGAAATTGCGATGACGGTCAGCGCCAATATGGTGTCGCTGGTGATCGATGGTGAATTGCAAGCAGCCTTCGGCTGACCACTACGTGGTGGACACCAAATTCTTGGAGAAAAGCTGGATCAGCGAAATCATTGCTCGATTCCAATGGCTAAAATCCAATGGGCGTTGAGGTAGCGCTCGTTTCGGTAACGCCTATCCCCGCGCATAACAGGGTCCACTAATAGTACTATTAGTAAGGGTGCTTATGCAGGGGGATACCCTGCGGAGAGCGCTGGATTCTGAAACCAGAGGTCAGGACCGCCAGCAGCAGGCGATTGCGGCAAGCCAAATTCTGCGCTCATCGAAAGGATCTGAGAGAGCAGCACCTTTTCTCTAGAGCTCCTCCAGCAGGCAGCTCAATTTAAGCGAATTTTAACTGTCCCGGCGTGTTCGGCGGAACTCATTCCCTTCGTTGCGAACAAGTTAATCTCACTTTCGTAATCTCGCATCAATCTTGCAGACAGCATCCAGTATCGCGGGACACTTTCCTGCCAATCATGGCGCTTGCTGTCATGATCGTGTTGTGCCGCCCATCTGTTGCGAAAATCCTTGGTGATGATCTCTAAGCTCCTCAGACGCCCGTCTAATTCGCGGATTGTGCTGTTTCTTGGCGCAGCCGTATTGATCGCAACAATATTTGGAGCCAACGAACTCTTTCTGAGAAAATTGCGAGAAGAGACGCTCGACTTGACGGCTATGAATCTAAAAAGTCAGGTCACCGTTCTTGCATCTGAGGTCGACCGCTCAATGAAAGTGCTCGATTTATCACTTTCGAATCTCTCCGACCATATCGCACGGCTCGGCATAAACGACGCTGAAACATTACAACACGCGATGGGTAGTCAGGACTTTCATCAACTACTAAAGGAGAAGACGGCCGGTCTTACGCACGTCGATGCGATCACGATCATTAGTGATCAAGGCAAGCTCATCAATTTCTCTCGTTACTGGCCAATCCCCGCCGTCAACGTGGCAGATCGCGACTACTATAAGGCATTGAAAGGTGATGCCTCGTTAGAGTCCTTTATCAGCGCACCGGTTCCAAGCAAAGAATCCGGAAATTGGACGTTCTATTTGGCGAGGCGGCTCAATTCGCCCAACGGAAAGTTCATGGGCCTGCTTCTGGGAGCCGTCAAACTAGAAAGTTATGAGGCCTATTTCAAGAGGATCGCACTCCAGGAAGGCTCCGCTATCAATCTACTGCGTCAAGACGGAATGCTGTTAGCCAGATATCCAAGTAGCCCGTTAATTAGAACAATCATCGCAACCGCTTCAGACTTAAGCCGATCAGATATTCCAGTTGCAATACAAGCTAAGAGCCCTGTGGACGGTCAGCTAAAAATTGTTGTTTGTCTGAAGCTGGACAATTTCCCAATGGGAATTGTGATCAGTCAGACCACCGAGGGCGCATTGCGAAGCTGGCGCAGCTTCGCGGTCATTTCCAATTCTCTGGCAATTGGCACCTCCTTGCTTATCCTATTCGTCCTATTCCTAATAATGCGGTGGTCGCGTAGGCAGGAGTCGCTCAATGAAACGCTTTCCTTGCAAAATTTGCGCTTTGATGCCGCGTTGAGCAACATGTCGCAGGGACTTTGTCTCTTTGACAGCGACAAGCGGTTGGTGATTTCGAACGATCGCTTCCGTGAAATGTATAATCTGCCGGAGGAATCGGTCAAACCCGGCACGTTATTGCCGGCGATCTCAAAGAGCGACCTAACCGTGGAAGAGCATACGCAAACGATCCCTGCGCTACAGAATCAAATCTTCCTACCTGGCGATGGTCGGGAAATCGCGATTAAGCGTACCCCGACACAGGATGGCGGTTGGGTGACAACCCATGAAGATGTCACAGCGCGGAGACTTCAGGAAAAGTTGCTGACGGAGAAAGCCGCCGAGCTGGAACTTATGAATGCGCGGTTCGAAGCTGCCCTAAGGAACATGTCTCAAGGACTTTGCCTGTTTGATGCGGACCAAAGGATCGTCGTCTCGAATGCTCGTTACGCAGAAATATATCATCTCAGCCAGGATCAGGTGAGGCCAGGGACGACGCTGCTGCAAGTTCTTGAATTTCGTCGCGAGAAGGGCACCAATTTTGAGACCGACCCAGATACCTACGTCAAAGTTAACGTAACGCAAACGGCCGATATTCAAAAGCTCACCGATGGGCGGGTCATTTCGATAAAGCGCCAAACAATGGCCAATGGTGGCTGGCTGACCACCCATGAAGACGTCACGGCCGAAAAACATAGCCAGCAGCTCTTGGCCGAGAAAGCCGCCGAACTCGAGACCATCAATACCCGCTTTGGCGCGGCCTTGAAGAATATGGCGCAGGGGCTTTGCATGTTCGACGGTCAGAAACGGCTCGTGGTCTGGAATGACCGTTTTTCGGAATTGTACCAGTTACCAACCGATTTGTTGAGAGTTGGAACGCCTCACGATGAGATTATCACCGATCGTATCTTCCGCGGCATTCTCAAGGGCGAGAACAGCGAATTTGCCGCCAAGGCAAAAATTGATGCGTTGGCTCAGCTTCCGAGAGACGCTACATCGAGCAGGGTCGACGGGTTTGCGGACGGGCGCCTAATTCTTATTACTCGGCAGCCAATGGCGGACGGTGGCTGGTTGGCAACGCATGAGGACATTACAGAACGCCGACGCGCGGAGGCCGAGATCGTTCACCTGGCGCGGCATGACGTGCTGACGGGGCTGACTAACCGCGCCGAGTTCAATACAAAGCTCGAAGAAGCAAGCAAGCGCCTTAAACGGAACGGTGGCGCAGTCACCGTGATGATGCTTGACCTCGATAAATTCAAGGCCGTCAACGACACGCTGGGGCATCCCGCCGGCGATCAATTACTGGTCGAGGTCGCGCGGCGCCTGAAATCGTCGGTTCGCGAGACGGACGTTCTGGCGCGCCTCGGCGGCGACGAGTTTGCAATCATCCAGGAGGGTGGACCCAATCAGCGCGAGGGCGCTATTACGCTCGCGCTGAGAATCATAAGTTCCATTGCTCAGCCATTTGATCTCAACGGCCAGCAGGCCAACGTTGGAAGCAGTATTGGAATTGCGCTGGCCCCGGAACACGCCATTGAACCCGAGGAACTCCTGAAAAGGGCCGATCTTGCGCTCTACAACGTCAAGGCCAGTGGAAAGAACGATTTTCGGCTGTTCCAACCCGAGATGCTTGAGGCTGTTCATACCCAGCAGTCTGCGGAGAGCGAACTGCGGGCGGCCATCGAGCGGGAAGAATTCGAGCTGCACTATCAACCGGTGGTCGACGTCAAGACGCGCCTGCTCTGCGGCGTCGAGGCCCTGGTTCGCTGGCGGCACCCGACGAAGGGGCTGATTGGGCCGGACCAGTTCATCCCGCTGGCGGAATCGACCGGGCTTATAGTGCCGCTCGGGGAATGGATCATACAGCAAGCCTGCAGGGATGCCGTTTCGTGGCCCGCGCATGTCAGGATCGCAGTCAACATCTCGCCGGTGCAGTTCAAGAAGGGGAACCTGTTCGACGTCATCTTGTGCACGCTGGTGGAGACGGGTCTGTCGCCTGAGCGGCTGGAACTGGAGATCACCGAAACTACCCTTCTTGAAAACCAGGAATCGCATCTGGCGACCATACGGCAGCTGAAGAACCTTGGTGTCTCGATCGCCCTCGACGATTTTGGCACGGGATATTCTTCGGTCAATTATCTGACCATTTTTCCGTTCGACAAGATCAAGATCGATAAGTCATTCTCGCAGGGCGCTCTCGATCGACGAGAATGCAGGGCGATAATTGCCTCAACGTTGGCCCTGGCTCAAGGTCTAGGCTCCCTAACGACGGCTGAGGGCGTCGAAACCGAAGAGCAATTCGAATACATGCATAGGGCAGGTGTCGACTTTGTGCAGGGCTATCTGTTTGGTCGACCCGTTCCGATCGCTCAACTTGACCTGCACGGTGCGGGCTTGCCGAAAGAAATGGTCGCCTAGCCGTAACGGCAGGAAACTTTCCACTCCGTCACGGTCGGGGCAATGAGTATGAGCTTGCAAAATAATCTGATTGATCAACTCGAGGGCATCGTTGCCAGCAAGAATGTTTCGCGTCGCGCCGAAATCTTGCGAAGAGTAACCGACCTCTTTGTCCTCGGATCGGGCAAATTCTCCGAAGATCAGGTTGAGCTATTCGACAGTGTCATGGGCCAGCTCCTCGAAAATATTGAGTGTGCTGCCCGTGCGCAGTTTGGAAGTCGACTTGCCAAGCTTTTTGATGCGCCACGCCAAACCATCCGCGTACTCGCATTCGACGACGCAATCGAGGTTGCTGGACCAGTTCTCATGCATTCTGGGCGTCTTGATGAAAGTGCGTTGCTTGAGAATGCAAAAACCAAGAGCCAGGACCATTTGCTGGCGATCTCGGGCCGCAAAGTTTTGGTTGAAGCAGTGACGGATGTTTTGGTCGAACGAGGAAATCAAACTGTTGTTTCCAGCACCGCGAGAAATGGCGGAGCACGGTTCTCGAACTTCGGCGTTTCTACCCTCGTCAAGAAAGCTCGTGACGATCGGGATCTTGCCTTGTGCGTCTGGTCACGCCCGGACATTCCGCGCCAAAATCTCGTAAAATTGTTCGTTGAGGCGTCGGAAGCTGTAAAGAATCAATTGATGGAGGTGGATCCCCGAAGGGCTGAGCTAATCAAAGCAGCAGTCGCTGAGGCATCCGATCAGATTCAGACCAGAGCGCGTACGGGCTCCAACGATTTCGGGCAGGCACAATCTTATGTAGGCTCGCTATATTCGTCCGGTAAGCTAGACGAAGTCCAAATTGGGTACGTTTGCTAAAGAAGGAAGCTTCGACAAGGTCACGGTAGCGCTGTCGCTGATGTGCAATCTTCCGATCGGGTTGGTCGAACGTGCATTCGTACAAAACCAAACGGAGCAGATTCTTATCCTAGCCAAAGCTATCAATCTGTCATGGGTCACGACAGTGGCTCTCTTGCTGCTGCAGGCCGGTGTCAACGGCAGTTCCCGGCAGCAACTTGACCAATGCTTTACGAATTTCTCCCGGCTTCAGCCGAAGACTGCCCAAACCGCTCTCCAGTTTTATCGAATGCGAGAGAAGGCTGGCGGTAAGCAGGGCGGTTCTGAACGATAAATCTCCGCGGCTTGAAGCCGTCTGAGCTAACGGGTTCAGCAGTGAAGCAGCCTTACGTGGAGGTAACCCATCAAGACCGCGCCTTCAGTTTCTCCAGAGGCTGGCGGGGCATATGTCGCTCGGTTTCACATTTTGCGCTAGATCAATATGCGAGTCATTCGCACCTGTAGGGTTGCCTGAGCATATTGCCGAGCGGCGGTTCGCTGTTCCGGTGTTATGCGAGGGACCTGGAGTTGCAGCTCCGGTCCCGCTTCTTGCAACTGCACGGCCCGCTGATCCCCTCAGCCGGGCCGTGTTTTTGTTTCATCAAATACGACAGTAACGTTGGCTTGATTAGCATCATCGCTGGTCACAAATCCTCTATCATCGGGGATCGTTGGCCCGACAAACTGGCAACGCACCAGCGACCTCATTGAGGCCGTGCGTCCAATGGCAAGCAGGCACAGCTACGTTCGAGCACCGCTCGACGCAGAACACCTCCACGCAAACGCAACGCAACGGCGAGCCGTCGGTTAACCCGCGGCGGCTTTTGCGTATGTGCATGTGCAAAATTGAACATCCGGAAACGCCCCGCCCGTCTATGGTTGCGTATGCAGATTTACCAATACGCACTTTACGATGTTGATGGGATCCACTGGGAAGATACCGGTCGCATGGCACTACGCGACGACAACGCTGCGCGAGCCTACGGCAAGGCGATCATTCTGGACATGACGACTGGCGACGCCGCGGAATACCATGGTTGGACCATGAAAGTCGCAAAGGGGAGCCGTGCGGTGTGTAGCCTTCCTCTCGAACGACGGTGCACGTCTAGTGACTCAAAACCCGTCCCGCTTCTTGCAACTGCACGGCCCGCTGATCCCCAGCCAGCCCCTCTCAGCCGGGCCGTGCGCTCTTTTCGTCGGCTTGGGCTCGTATACGTCGTCGCTCGCCTGCGCTGCGACACCTTACGATTTCACAAGTGTCCCAACGTTAATTGAATAGATTCAATTGGTTGTCAGCGTCTGGAAGAGATGTCTGCGCCGGGATGTCAGAAAAGAGGCGTAAAATATGGGTTTTCTCGAAAAGGGTGAGGCTCAAAATCTGTAACATTTCGTAGAGGCTCGCTTTGACGCCGAGGCGTTTTTTGACGATGGCGACCAGCACGTAGACGCACACGGCCGACCAGATTTGCGCCTTGACCGCGTTCTCGGAGGTGCCGAAAAACGCTTTGATCCGCAGATGCTGCTTGATCCATTTGAAGAACAATTCGACTTGCCAACGAAATTTATAGAGCTTTGCAATCGTCAAAGCTGGTAGGGCAAAATTGTTAGTGAGGAACACCAAGGATTTTCCCGTTTCGTGATCGTTGAATTTAATGCGGCGCAAGGGACGATCAAAACCTTGGCGGGTGTAAAAGCCGGTCAACACGATGGTTTGGTCGCAGATCAAACCGGTGGAACGGTCGACGGGACGAGAATAGCGGCGGCGGGCCTTCATATTCGACTTCGCGCGCGTAACGAAGAAACTTCCGGCATCATCGAGCCGCCCCAAGCGTTCGAAATCGACATAGCCTCGATCCATCACATAGAAAGCGCCCGGTTCGGGCACCAGATGATCGAGGATTTTTACGTCATGCATTTTGCCGTCGCTGATGAAGATAAACGACGGAATGTTGCCGCGCAGATCGAGTAGCGTGTGCAACTTGATGGCGGCTTTGGTTGAACGGAATGGCGCCCATGAAAAGACCGACAGACACAGATCGATCGTCGATGAGTTCGAGAGCGTAGACCGTGTCCAATCCTTCAAGTCCCGGCAACGCTTCATCGATGTAGAGTTCTCGTGCGATGCCGATCAGGTGCTGCGCGAAGTCCGCGTAAATCCGCCAGTCGCGCACAGCATTCGCGTTGGCCATCGTGTTGCGGGCAATTCGCTGACTGCGAAAGCCCAGATGATAAAGTTTGGAGGATTGCGCGTTGAGACAGGCTTCGATGTCTCTCAAACTTTCACGCCATGTCAATTGTGCAAACGCAAAGCAGCGAAACTGGTCGAGACAGGAGAAGTGCTTGATCTTATGATCACCACCGTAGCGCGCAACACAACGCCGAAACGCACCCCACGGCAAATAATCCATGACTTGGGTGAAAACGTATTGGCCGGAGTACATCGGCGCCCCCGCGATCAAAACAAGCCGCAGAGGTCGGGAAACGCCCGAAAAAATTCAAGTCGATAACGAGAGAAAACGCCATTTTACTGAAAACTATCAACTGGTTATGCTATCTTCTCCCAACAACGTTGGGACACCAGTGTTACGATTTGATTTACAAATTCCTGATATCTTTTGGGAATGTCATCGATCGTAGAGACTAAGTTTCGCGATAAGGCCGAAACGTGCCGCAGTCTTGCACGGCACCTTACGAACGAGCGCACGCTTCGAATGTTGCAAGCGCTAATCGACGAATACACAAGCAGGGCCGACAAATTGGAGCGGTCTGACGCGCCCCGCTTCGGCCAAAAGATTGCTTAGCTACGCGCCACCATGAAATCAAACGACGCCGAGGAAACAACCAAGTAGGCGCGACGGCGATATGCGCACCGCGCGGCGTGGCTTGTTAGAGAAAACAGAGTTCGAGAGACCGCTCGATTACCGGAGCCGATACGGCTCGAAGAACCGGCCAGAGTGGACATTCCGCCGCGCCTGCCGCTCCCGCCGCGCCCAGAATAAGGCCGCCCGAATGGGTCTTTACAACGCTTCCAAGATGTTCCGAGAGAGGCGGACGTATATTTCGCTATGATGGTGTATGTTCGAGGCGAACAGCAACGTCAAATCCTTCATCAGCTTTTTGAGGAAAACGAAGCAAGGGCCGATTTCCTCGAAAAGCAAGAGCTACCACGATGGGCGAAAAGCGGGTCACGCCTCGGCGTCGCGTCTTGAAGGCCGGAACGGTTGCGTTCGGCGGCGGCGCGATCGACTGCACCGTCAGGAACCTCTCAGTTAGGGGCGCTGCCCTCGATGTCGTAACCCCGCTCTTTATCCCAGACCGATTCAACCTGGTCGTCCCAGCCGACAATCTAAACCGGCCCTGTCACATTATCTGGCGCAAGGAAAAGCGGATCGGCGTGGCGTTCGATTAATCCGACAGCCTGAAGACGCTTCAATGCACCCGGTGACCGACGCACGTCAGGCTAAACCTGACGTGCGGATCGCTTTAGATCGATTAGCATCTTGCCACTGCCGAATCGCCCAACGAGGGTGCCGACCGCTCAACGCAGGTAAGCCTTCGGTGTTGACGGGAGCCTCGGCGATCTTCGTTCGGGGCTCCAACCAAAGGATCGCCCATGCGAACTTATTATTTTGATATCAAGGGCGGTGTGACGACTAGGGACAGAGAGGGCTTACAGTTTCTTGCAGCCGCTGCCGCGATTGAGCATAGCAAGCAGTTGGCGCGGCGGCTTCGCGATGACCCCCGGCTCCGCGATCCAGACCTTTTAATTAGTGTGATCGACGAGTTCGGTTCAGAAGTTCACCGGGAGCAAGTGTACAAGAGTTTGGCTATCCCGTAGTTACGGATGATCCCGCTTTTGCGGGCGTAGGCTGGTCACGCTTCGCAACGTCGCCCGATACTTCATGAAATTGCATTTCTGATCGGCATTTCCTTCTGGAGCATTGTCAAAAACTGTCGCATTTGAACATCTGTGATCTTCACGGTGCTGAATCCCGTTGCATTGTACTTGCGCGCGATAACACTGTTGATTTCAGCACCGATTGATTTCGCGACTTTGTCTGATTCAAACATCTTGTAGAGCGGAGCTACGGAATCCGAGAGAATTGCTTTGACGTCATTCCGAGCGATCAGGTCGGACACCTGCATGTCGGCCTTTTCTATTTCCGCCGCATGAACATAGGCGGCAATCAAGGCTTCCCAAGACTTCATCGCTGAGGTTCCTTTGCGCAATCTGTGACAGTCCCCGAAAGAAACAATCCAACCAATTCAGGCCACATTGTTGAATTTGCGCCCTGAATGCAAATCTGGCTGACCCGTTGCCGCATGCCGAAAGCAGCGTCGCTAAGATATTATCGAGACAAAATGGATCAGGTGCGGCGCAACCACTCGCAGCCATGCACTCCTGATTGATCTTTTCGAAGAATTTTACGCCCGATGGAAGGCTGACAATGAACTCCGCTTTTACGCTCATGATCTGTTCGGCGGAGATCGATCCCCCATTTGCAACCGCCTTGTCATGGACAATCTTGAAAATCAGGTCTGCGATGGTGCGACCTGTTCCGATACAATGATGGCTCCCACGTAATTTTGCTGATTGCTGCGCCATAAGCATTTCCCCCACTGGGGATCACCCGACACAATCCGTTGCGTCGGTGCAATCCGGTGACAGTCCATCGGACTGACGTTGCCTTGGATTTCCAAGCGGTCCCGCTAACTGTGTCAGGCGTTCGGGCGGCAGACCGTTCGCTGAGAATACTAAGCCTACTTGAGAATAGTTTTTTTGATTTAGCACAATCCATGGCCTCATTTGTCCACGCCCTCATGTGCGGTTCCAGAGATGGAACTCGGATCATCCGTGGACATCGTACTCGCCGCACCACTAGCTTAATCTGCCGAGCCTTGGATCGCGCCGTCTCGTACGCATCACAGCCGAACGTACCAACACTCGCTTTTGGTAACCGGGATAATCGTAGCATTTGCGCAATATCTGCGCATGTCCTCGACCGATCAACAGCGGTTGGCATTTGCCGCAATGCTACACGACATCGGTAAAGCGCGCATACCGGTTTTGATTCTGGAAAAGCCTACCGAGCTTGACGACAAAGAAATGGGCGTCATGCGCAAGCATCCGGAATACGGTTTCGAAGCGCTTGCATCAGCAATAGGAGTCAAGAAGGAGGTTCGTGATATGGTGTTTTACCACCATGAGCACCTCGACGGAACCGGATACCCGTACCATCTGAAAGCCGGGCAAATTCCCGATTTGGTTCGGATTGTCACCATCTCTGATATATTCGGGGCGTTGATCGAGCGGCGTGCCTACAAGAATGCGATGTCATGCAAGGCCGCCTACAATATGCTGCTTGATATGGGCCCCAAGCTTGACCCGGACTTTGGCACTTTGGATATGAATGATCAATTCGTTGCCGCTGTTGAAGCCATATACGATGCGGCACCCGACCCGAGCCGATGGCCGCATGCTTTGGATCTGATTGGCGAGTATTTTGGCGACCAAGACGTGAATTTGTTTTGGTCACGCGACGACGGCAGTCGTGGCCTGATTCCTTCAACCGGATACAACAGAGAACTAGCGGTTGGATACAATAGCACTTGGTGGAAGCACGACATCCGTGCGATCCGGGCTCTTGAGCGCGGTTACTTTGCGTCCGGCAACGCTCAAACGGATCGTGACCTTGTCACCGACGCCGAAATGGAGACTCATCCGTTCTTTACGCAGTTCCTTGCCCCCCATGGCATGAAGTGGTTGGCAGCCACAAGCATATCACCCGATCCCCACGTCCCCGTCGCGGTGGTTATAAATCGAGCTGCATCGAAGCCAGCTTTTTCAGACCACGACTTGATCGTTTTATCCAAATTGAGATTTCATGCGGAGAAATCGCTGCGAACTTAGTATGCGGCTATTCAATGCGGAGTCCACGTCCGCTGGACTTTCGGAGGCTGTTGCGGGGCTTGCGTTGGGTATGTTTGTTCTCGATAGTCTCGGGCGCATTGTTCATGCAAATAGCGCTGCGCGGCTCCATATCGGTAACGGATTTGTCGTGACTGGCGAACGTCTCTCTGCCGCGTTTGCGCCCGACCAAAATGCGCTGAAATCAGCGCTGCTATCGATGTTGCGCGGAAGTCCGGCTGATCTTATCGATGATCCCGGACCAATTCTGATCCGCAGACCGCACTCAGGGAGCCCTCCTGTTACCTACGTCTTGCCCCTGCGCAATTCTCAAGGCGACGGCATCGCGCAATTCCTCGTAAGCGCCAAGGCTATCGTTCTCGTGGTCGATCCTGAACCGTCAGAGCCGCCCGATCCAGCAATCGTCCGCGACATTCTTGGTTTGACGCTGAGTGAGGCACGCCTTGCTGCCCTCGTCGGCACTGGCATATCGCTTCCTGAAGCAGCACAGAGACTCGAAATTTCCAAGAATACAGCGAAATCCGCACTCAAACGCATATTTGCAAAGGTTGGGGTCTCGCGCCAGAGCGAGTTGTCAGCACTCTTAACACGATTAGTATTGCGGTAGCGGGTTGTTGTAACCCGGCGCATGCAAATTGATGGGACAGCGGGGTGTTTGTGAGCGAGCTTTGTGATGTGCGGCGGCGGAACGGCCTCACGAAGCGCGAGCGCGGTGATCAGGTTGGGGCGGATGGATCGAGCCGGTTGACGAGCTTGTGGAAGATGGCCTCGAAGCCGGGTTCGTAGTCGTCGGGGTGGGCGCGAATGAACTCGATGATTTTTCGGTAGCAGTCGGCGGCCTGGCGGTTGTCGCCTCTGGCCTCGTAGACCATGCCGAGACGATCCCATCCGTCGTGGACGTCTGGGAAGCGTTTGAGCAGATCGCGGGCGATCTGCTCGGCTTCATCGAGCTTGCCCTCATGGACGAGGTCGACGGCGGCGTTGGAAGCGGTGGTGAGTTCGTCCTCCTCGCTATCGAACAGCCCGAGGCTTTCGGCGATTTCCACGTCGATGGTTGGCCGCACGGCGGCGGCCGCGAGCGCGCGAGCGGCGGCCTCATCCTCTTGGAGGCAGCAGTGCTTGTACTTCTTGCCGCTGCCGCACGGGCAGGGTTCATTGCGTCCGATCTTGGCCATTCCGGTCTGTGACTCATGCAAAAGGGCGGCATTGCTTGTACCGAGAACTGCTGGCGGACGCCAAATTCCATGAACTTCTGTTCGCTTTCGATCGTGATCTCGCAACCGCCGCGCGCGCGGCCGGGTGTGCTCGCTGCGGCGGCGTGCTGCACTCGGCGCGGTTCCGGCGCAAGCCGCGCGGCGCACCGGCAGGGGGCTGCGGCGGCGCGACAGCTGTCGGAGGAGTTTGGCGTGAGCCGCAGGACCATCGCGCGGTGGCGGCAGTGGTGGCGCGGCGCGTTCACGGCGAGTCCGTTCTGGCGCGTCGCTGCGGCAGCCTTGATGCCGCCGGTCGATCAAGCCCGGCTGCCGGCGGCGCTGCTGGAGCGCTTTGCGGGGGATGCCGAGGCGCAACTGATTGGGCTGTTGCGCCTGCTGTTGCCGATCACCGGAGGTGCCGCGATGCAGGCTGCATGACGGACGCAGCCGATCCGCAGAGCACGCCCGTCGTTGCCGACGCAGGCCTGCTCTACGGTTACGCTCCTTGGCATCTGGGAGCGCTGGCGTGGCACAGAGACGAGATTTGCGGGTCCACGAGCTTTGGGCGCGGTTTCGCTTTTCCGTGATCGGCCAGCTGTTGGCGGCGCCGCCCGCCAAGGGCGAACTGCGCCGCGAACTGGCCGAGCTTGCGGCGCGGCAGTGGCGCCATCCGGTCAGCGGCGAGCCGGTCCATCTTGGCGTCTCGACGATCGAGCGCTGGTACTACCGGGCGCGTCGGGAGCGGCACGATCCGGTCGGTGTGCTGCGCCGCAAGCTGCGCGCCGATGCCGGCCGGCAGGCCACCATCGGTGCTGCGTTGCGCGCAGCCATGCTGGCGCAATACGCCGCGCACCAGAGCTGGAGCGCCAGGCTGCATCACGACAACCTGATCGCGCTCGCCGCCAAGCATCCGGAGCTCGGCACTGTGCCGTCGTATTCGACGCTGCGCCGCTTCCTTGAGGCGCACGGGCTCAGCAAGCGGCGGCGACTCACCTCGCGGCGCACCGTAGGCGCCGAGCGTGCCGAGGCGCGTTTGTTGGATCGCGAGGTGCGCAGCTTTGAGTCTGCCTACGTCAACGGCCTGTGGCACTGGGACTGTCACCATGGATCGAAGAAGGTGCTCACCTCGCGCGGCGAGTGGCGGACGCCGATCCTGTTCGGCGTGCTCGACGATCGCTCGCGGCTCGCCTGTCATTTGCAATGGTATTTGACGGAGAACGCCGAGAACATCGCCCACGGCCTATCGCAGGCGTTCCAGAAGCGCGGCTTGCCGCGCGCCGCCATGAGCGACAACGGTGCTGCGATGACGGCGGCCGAGATCAGCGAAGGCCTCGCCAGGCTCGGCATCCTTCACGAGACCACGCTTCCTTACAGCCCGTACCAAAACGCCAAGCAGGAATCGTTCTGGAGCCCGGTCGAGGGCCGGCTGATCGCCATGCTGGAGGACGTCGCCGATCTCACGCTCGCCACGCTCAACGAGGCGACCCAGGCCTGGGTGGAGCTCGAGTACAATCGTAAGCTCCATTCCGAGATCGGCGAAGCCCCGATCGCGCGCTTCCTCAAAGGACCCGAGGTGACGCGGCAAAGTCCGGACAGTGCGGCGTTGCGGCTCGCCTTCACCCGCACCGAGCAGCGCACCCAGCGCAAGAGCGACGGCACCGTGGTGATCGAAGGGTGCCGCTTCGAGCTGCCCAATCGCTATCGCCATCTCACCAGCATCGAGGTCCGCTTCGCCAACTGGGATCTCACCACGGTCCATCTGGTGGACGCCCGCAGCGGCAACGTGCTGTGCCGGCTTTATCCCCAGGACAAGACCAAAAATGCCAGCGGGCTGCGCCGGCCCCTCGACCAGGTCTCGGCAGAGCCCGTCACCGCCAAACCTTCACGCGGCATCGCGCCGCTGCTCGCCAAGCTGATCGATCAGCAGGCCGCGACCGGATTGGCCCCTGCCTATCTGCCCAAGGATGAAGGAGACGACACGTGAACAAGAAACTGCTCGCGCTCTATGGCCTCAAGTGGAATCCGTTCGCCCCGGATGTCCCGGTCGAGGCGCTCCGCGTCACCCCGCGTATCGAGTCGTTCTGCTGGCGCGTCGAGCAGCTCGCCGGCGAAGGCGGTTTTGCTCTCGTCGCCGGAGCGCCCGGCACCGGCAAGTCGGTCACCTTGCGCATCCTCAGCGAGCGGCTCTCGGCGCAACGCGACGTCAAGGTCGGCGTGATCAGCCGGCCGCAGGCTGGGCTCGCCGACTTCTACCGCGAGATGGGCGAGCTGTTCGGCGTCGTGCTACATCCGCACAACCGATGGGGCGGCGCAAAGCTGCTGCGCGAGCGCTGGCAGAGCCACATCGATGCCGCGTTCTCGCGCCCCGTGCTGATCGTCGACGAGGCGCAGGAGATGCTGCCGGCCGTGCTCTCCGAGCTGCGGCTTTTGGCCTCGGCGCGGCTCGATTCCCACATCCTGCTCACGGTCGTGCTGGCCGGCGACGGACGCCTCGTCGAGCGCCTGCGATCCGACGAGTTCCTCCCGCTCGGCAGCCGCATGCGGGTGCGGCTGGCGCTCGACCGCGCTTCGCCCGATGAGCTTGCCGACTGTCTCAAACAGGCGCTGCACAAGGCCGGCGCCGTCAAGCTGATGACCGAGGAACTGATCGCCACCTTGTGCGATCATGCCCAGGGCAACCTGCGCGCCCTGATGAACATGGCCGGCGAGCTGCTCGCCGTCGCGGCCCAGCAGGAGGCTCGGCAGATCGACGAGAAGCTGTTCCTGGAGACCTGCTCCCCGCCCGCCGAGACCAAGGCGGCCGGACGACGATCCCAGCGATGAGCCTGTTGCCGGTCGAGCCCGCCCATCGCCTCGCCGAGCGCGCCGAAGAGCAGCGCTGGCTGGTCACCGGACTATGGTCCGAGCAAGCCGTCGGCATCATCGGCGGCGAGCCCAAATGCTGCAAATCTTTCCTCGCCCTCGACCTTGCCGTGTCGGTCGCGGCCGGTACGCCGTGCCTGCGCCGCTTCGCCGTTCCGCGTGCAGGACGCGTCCTGCTCTACGCTGCCGAGGATGCGCTCCACATCGTGCGCCAAAGGCTCGAAGGCATCTGCGCCGCCGCCGGCCTCGCGCTCGCCGATCTCGACGTCCAGGTCATTACCGCGCCCACCGTGCGGCTCGATCTTGCCGCCGACCGCAAAAGCCTCGAGGACACTGTCGCCAAGCTCGCGCCGCGCCTGCTGGTGCTCGATCCGTTCGTGCGCATGCATCGCATCGACGAGAATGCCAGCGGCGAAGTCGCACCCTTGCTCGCCTATCTGCGCGAGCTGCAGCGCCGTTATGCCGTGGCCGTGGTCGTCGTCCATCACGCCAGAAAGGGCGCCGGTCACGTTCGCGCCGGCCAGGCCCTGCGCGGGTCGTCCGAGTTCCACGCCTGGGGCAATTCAAATCTCTACCTGCGCCGCAATGGCGAAGAGCTCACGCTGACGGTCGAGCACCGCGCCGCGCCCGCCATGCCCACCGTCACCATCGAGCTCGCACAACGCGCCGACGCCCTGGCGCTCGAGGTTGTCGACCGGCGCACACCGCAAGCGCCGGCACAAAGCTCCGTCGACGAGCGCATCATCGCAGCCCTCTCCGATCCCGACCGCCCGCTACCGTTCGGCGAACTGCGCGCCCGCTGCCGCGTCCGCACCGCCACCCTCTACGAGCGCCTCGCCGTGCTCTCCGCCGCCGGCCGCCTCAGCAAATCCGACCAGGGTTATCGTCTCGGCGCAACTTGACACTTCGCTGAACCGAGCTGCCCAATTCCGCTTCCCAAGCTCTCTACAGCATGCGGGAAGTGGAAGCTGGAAGTCCCATCGCAGCGCCATCTCCGGCCTCGCCACCGCTGCCATCCTTTGGTTTGATCGGCACCATCCTTCCGTCCCGACCTGCGCCAAGCAAAAGCCGTCGCGCACAGCGGCTGTCAAGGATGGCCCGTCTTCGGGCCACCGCCCAGCGGCGCGAAGCGTCCTTGACAGACGTGAGCACGACGGCACCCTCGATCCCGTCGGGGGCCGAGCCCGCGCCACCAATCACCCCTCAAAAAGAGCGCTCGCAGGACCATCAAAAAGCGTGATCACGCTTAGTTGCACTGCAAACGGGGCTGGCGACGTTCGAGCACGGCTCTCCAGACATGGTCGCAAAGAAAACTCGATCCGATGGCATGTAGACCAACTGACGACTTACGGCATCGTTCTCGGATGCTGGATCTTTCCAGATGGCAATGAGTGTGAACTGGAGCGTCGACTTTCCTTCCTTTCACACCCGATACTGACGTTCGGAAGCACCGATTGCCCTACTTGCAATAGTCACTTGCTCACATGGACGAAGCGTGTCTCGCAGAAAGTAATCAGCAACGCACTCGCTACAGAAGAAGGCGTTTAATCCGTGTATCAGGCTTGGCCATCGTCGTTAAAATACCGATAACTTTGGAAAGCAAAATTACCATTTTTTGTAGTCAGCCCTTGAACGGCTTTCTGTTAAATCTGAGCGGTGGTGCAATCAAATTGGTTGGCTTCACGCCGTAGGGCGACGTTAATGAAAAACCTTGTGGAGTTTCGGGCACAGGCCTCGCTCTGTCGGCAGCTTGCTGTTTGCGACCCCAAAAAACATGATTATTGGTTGGTTGAGGCAGAGCGGTGGTCCCGCCTCGCACAGCAAGAGATTTCCTCTCATTACGACGAATGCAACCTGATCCAATTGAGCGATGCACATTGAACGGAAGCGTCCCGCTCGAACTGAACACTCAGATCCCACTATGACGATCAAGACTTTGAACTCGTCGGTAAAGTGGGGTGCGGCGTTCCGCTATAATTTCGTGGTTTTGTAATGCGGCTCTTCGCTGAGCGAAGAAGCCGTCCAGACCGTCATACGCTCGTTCTCGAAAAACGCAGTGATGAAGACACCAATCGCCAAGAATGAACGAGCGTGTGAAACTGTAATGGCGATTTGGACTCGCTTACACCCGCATGAACAAGTCGACGCCGATCTACTCATTCGGAGGGTTCACTTGACACAGATCAACTTGAAGCCTGCTGGAATTGCTACTTTTCTAGCCGCTTATTCACATTGCCAAGATCATTCTTTGATCTTCAAATCCTCGCTTAGAAAGTCATCGAACTGAGGAGCAGGACCAATGGCCGTAAAAACCAAAAAGACAGCAAGGGCTAAGAGGGCAAAAGCTTCCAAGAAGCCGGCTACCAAGGCAGCGGTGAAGAAGGCAAAAAAGGTCAAGAGAAAGTCTGCCGCCAAGAAAACTGCTAAGAAGGCAATCGCCAAAACGTCTCCCGCTAAGATGACAGCCAAAAAAGGCAAGAAGGCGTCAGCAAAAACGTCGGTTAAAACAGCTGCCAAAAGGCACGTTGCGAAAACAGCTCAAGAGAAGACGGCGTGGAGAATTAGTCCCGAAGTTAGTCAGTCTGTGGTGGAGATAGATACCTGGAAAAAAGATGATCTAAAAATCGAATTCCTTAAGGTCTATCGCTCAGGTTGGATTCTCGTCGACAAATTGCCGGATTTGAGCGGTTACAATCCAGACGAGGGTGTCAACATTTTTGAGGAATTCGAATTTGAGGAGCATGAAGTCCTCGATGTTTCTCAGGAAACCACATTGTTTCCGAATGAGCTCGCTTTAGAAGAACGTGAACGTCTTATGGCTCTTTCGGAGGCAGAGTTGGTAGACGAGGGTTGGACGATTGAATCCGTAACTCGGTTCAGTGGTCCTCTGGTCGTGGAAGAAGTTTGAAGTCCTTGCACTTCCACACAGCCCGATGGTGATCACCAATGCGTTGGATGATACTACCATATTTCGTCGCTTCAGCGATTTTAGCGGCACAGTCGCAAGTACTCGCGTAAGCACCCGTTAGGGGCCGCGGGGGGCGCCCGTTGCGTTCGGCGCGCGAATCGCTGTGGAGGTGGCATGGAAAGCCCGGTCAGCGGGGGCATCCCGACGATTTCCATGAATTCAGCTGACGATGACCGCCGGCGGCACGCGCCGCCTTTGTCAGGCGGCGCGATCGATCTTGGTGGGGCGCCAGTTCCAGGGCAACAGTGCGGCCAGATCATTGATCTTGTGATCGGCGATCCGTGCCAGTACGTCGGCGAGCCAGGCTTGTGGATCGACGTCGTTGAGCTTTGCGGTCTGAATCAGCGTGAGCATCACCGCGGCGCGTTCGCCGCCGCGGTCGGAACCGGCAAACAACCAGGCTTTTCTGCCGAGTGCGATGCCGCGCAATGCGCGTTCGGCTGCGTTGTTGCTGATGCAGATGCGCCCATCGTCGAGGAATTGGGTAAACGCGTCGATGCGTTTGAGCATGTAATCAAACGCCTTGGCGACGGCATTGTGGCGCGACAGCTTCGCCCGCTCCTGCTTCATCCACGCGATGAACTCGTTGACCGGCGGGGCAATATCTCGGCGGCGCACGGCGAGGCGCTGCTCGGGCGACAGCCCGTTGATGCCGCGCTCCAGAGCGAAGATCGCATCGAACTTTTGCACGGCCGCAAACGCGATCGGCGAGATCACGGCCAAGTTGTTGTTGCGCGCCTTCGATGCGACGTCGGCAAGTTCGAAGCATTTACGTCGCGCATGCGCCCAGCACGCAGCTTGCGTTATCGGGCCAGGCTTGCGATCCGCTTCGTACAGCGCGTTGTAACCGCTGTATGCGTCGGCCTGAAGAATCCCAGAATATCCCGCGAGATGTTGCTCGGGATGGACGCCGCCGCGATCGGGCGAGTAGAAATACACCGCCGCGGGCGGATCGGCACCGCCAAAAGCCCGATCATCGCGCACATAGGTCCACAGCCGCCCGGTCTTGGTCTTCACCTTGGCCAACACCGGCACGGTGGTATCATCGCCATGGATACGCTCCGCGGCGAACACGTGATGCTTGATGAGTTCGAAGAGCGGCAGCAGCGCGGCCGCGCATGCGCCGACATGATCGGCCATGGTCGAGACCGAAAGCTCAACGCCTTCGCGCGCAAACTGTTCGCTCTG
>CAWGKJ010000004.1:0-14255 GCA_963823115.1 uncultured Alphaproteobacteria bacterium
GCGGGACGAGGCGACCGCGCGTTACTGGACGGCCATGGAGCGCCACAAGCTCTATATCAGCGAGCATGGCGAGGACATGCCGGAAGTCCGTAACTGGCGCTGGACCTCGTAAGCGCGATGTTTTCGCCGGAATGCCCATGACTAATGCTGAACCGCAGTTAAATGTACTTGCACTGAACAGCGGCTCTTCCTCGCTCAAATTTGGCCTGTATTGCGTTGGATCTTCGCGGATCGAAAGGCGGGTCTCCGGCGAGGCCGAGTTGATCGGCGACAAATGCGGCAAATTCCATGCAGAAGAGCCGCGCGGAAATACCTTGCTCTCCGAGAAAGGCCCCATTTCCAGCCAAAGGGAAGCAATCTTCTGCATCGGAAGGCTTCTCATCGACGCCAAAATGCCGACACCGGCCGCAATCGGGCATCGAATTGTCCAGGGGGGGCCGAAGCTTCGGCAGCATGGCCTCACTGACGATGCGGTCTTAATGCAACTCGAAGCGGCGATCGCCTTCGCCCCGCTGCATATTCCATCCGCTCTGCCGGTCATCCGCTTCGCACAAGAGCATTTTCCGGGACTTCCGCAGGCGGCGTGTTTCGACACGACATTTCACGCCGAATTGCCGGCGGTCACGCGTATCCTTCCGATCTCCAGGGAATTGCAATTCGAGGGTATCCATCGTTATGGGTTTCACGGCCTTTCGTGTGAATCGATCGTACATCAACTTGCCAACGATCTGCCGAACCGCCTCGTTGTCGCCCATCTCGGCAATGATGCAAGCATGACCGCTGTCAAAGGGGGCAAATCGATCGATACCAGTACGGGATTGACCCCGACCGGTGAGGTTATCATGGACACGTGGAGCGGCGATCTTGATCCAGGCGTTCTGGTCTATCTGATGCGTGAGAAGAGATTCGATGCCGCCATGCTCGAAGACTCGATCGATCGCCGCTCCGGCCTTCTCGGAATTTCGGGTATTGGCAGCGACATGCGGAGGCTACATGAAGCCGCGACGTCGAAAGATGCCAGACTTGCCATTCAAATGTTCTGTTATTCCGTGCGCAAACAGCTAGTCGCGATGATTTCCGTGCTCGGCGGAATCAATCTGCTCGTGTTTACCGGCAGCATTGGAGAAAATGACGTCGAAGCGCGAGCGGCGATCTGCGGCGGCGCGTCCTGGCTCGGCGTCAGCCTCGACGAAGCTCGGAACCGTCCGCGGACAATCCCATCAACGACTTCGGATTCGGATCGACAGCGTTTTCGCGACGGCGCTTTGCGGCCGTTTTCTGGAAAGCCCATTTTTGAGTCGTTCGAATGTATCGGGGAAAATTTGGGCTACAATAAGCCATTTCCGACGATCCCGACGACCCGCATATCAGCGTCGTGAAGCTTTCGCTCTAGTCGGCTTCGAAGCGGGCACGGACCTGTGCCCTTTTGCCGTGTCGTAATTGCTTCATCAATCCTGGCGATGTTATTTATTTTAAGCACCAGGCGCAGGGGCCGGGAATGCCAAATAATACCTCAGAACTCGATCATATGCAGGCGGCCTATAAGGCGGCAGTCGAGGAATGGATCGCCGCCATCAAAGAGGAAGAGGCCCTCGCATCAGTTAACCATACGGTAGCCGAAGTGGATAAATGGGAAGCGGCTCACTTTGCGGAAGAGACAATTCGCAACAAGGTCAAAGGCGCTAAGAGGAAATACGAAGGTGCACTTCGTGAAAAATTCTTTGGCTTTTAGAGGCGAAGAACGTGTTGCAAAAGGCAGGTTTCATCAGATACCGACGCGGAAACATTCGCCATTTGAGATCTTTCAGGATTATAAAACTCGCGAATGTTATGGCACGGTCGAGGCTCCTTATAAGCAAATGCTGTCCAGATAGGGCACTTAATCTTCGGCCGCGATGAAATGCGTCACTTTCGGCGCATCGTGCAGGTGAAAGCGCTGCACGGCCCGCTGCGCGACGCGATCGGCATTGGTGACGCGTTCGTGCTGGCGTAAATGCTCTATCCACGAATTCGACCAGAAATGTTTCGAGAATACGTCCCTCCACGGCGGCATCCTCGAACACGCTCCAGGCGTAAGCGCCGTCGCGCCGGCGCTGGTGTTCAAGTCGGTCGAGTGCCCTGAGAAAGGCTGCACGGTCTTGCGGCCGGATCTGATATTCGACTGTCACCAGCACCGGCCCGCGATCATGCGCGATGGCTTGCGCAGTGATCGGCGCCGGCCAATGCATGGACGGCGTCAGATCAACGCCGGCTCCGGTCTGCAGCTTCCAACGCCACGTCATCGGGATGGCAATCGTCGCCCCGCCCGCAGCCAAATACAGCGCGACCGGGAGCCCGACCCATTCGGCGACCTCGCCCCACACCGCGCTGCCGAGCGTGAGAGAGCCGAAGAAAATGGTGGTGTAGAGCGCGAGTCCGCGCGCCCGGACCCAATCCGGCAGCGCTATCTGCGCCGATACGCCAAGCGTCGCCAGCGCCGCGATCCACGATGCGCCGGCGATCAAGCTCGCGACTAACGCTGTCGCCGGTTCGCGCGCCAATCCGTACAACACCATGGTGACGGCCTGACCGAGCGCTCCTGCCGTCATTAGCCGATCCGGACCAAGCTTCGCCTTCAGCTTGGGCAAAAAAACGCACCGCCCACAGCGCCGGCGCCGATCATGCCGAGCAATGCGCCGTAAAGACCGGGGCCGCCCGCAATCTGCTCGCGCGCCACCAGCGGTAAGAGCGCCCAATAAGCGCTCGCGAACAGAAAGAAGCCGATCGATCGCAGCAGCGTTGCGCGTAGATGATGGTTGTGCCGGGCATAGCGAAGCCCGGCCCGCATCGCCTGGCCGAACCGTTCCGAGGGCAGCCGCGAGCGCCGCTCGTGAGACGGGCGCCACCACAGCAACGATCCGACGATGCCGATGTCGGCGATGGCGTTGGTCCAAAATGGCGCGACAATGCCGAGCCAGGAAATAGCCGCCCCGCCGAACGCGGGCCCCAACGCGCGCGCGATGTTGATGCCGACGCTGTTGGCGGCGATGCCGGCGGGCAAATCATCCTTGGGAACGAGTAGCGGCACGGCCGCTTGCCAGGCCGGCGTCGTCAATGCGCTGGCGCCTCCGATCAGGAGTGTGAAGAGCAGCAAATTGCCGGGGGTCGCCCAACCAAGTCCGACGATGACCGCGTAGACTGCCGAAACCGCCGTATAGAGCGACTCGACGACGATCAGGTATTTGCGTTTATCGAAGATATCCGCGAACGCGCCCGCCGGAATCGCCAGCAGAAATATCGGAAACGTACTCGCCGCCTGCACCAACGCAACGGTCAACGGATCGGGATTGAGACTGGTCATAAGCCAGCCGGAAGCGGCACTGAACATCCAGGCGCCGACGTTGGAAATCAGCGTCGCCGTCCAGATTACGGCATATGCACGATGGCGGAACGGCGCAATGAAGGATATCGCTGGATCGGCGGGGGTATCGGCGGCTTGGTTCATGACGGACTCCGCCGCTCAGCATATCCAATACCGAATGCCGGCGGCGCTATTTCCGAAACGCTCACGCACGGCATGACGAGGAGCGGCACCGAAAAACGCTTTAGGTTCGCCTACATATCCCACAACGTCGGACGCTGGTCTGCATCAATCACACGGCCAACGAATGGCCGAGAGCACCGAACGCTCGGAGCGGCCTTTGCAGGTCTGTCTTGGGCCGATAAGCGACACTGCGCGGCCCCCGAACGGCTTAGTTGCTAGCGGTCCGCAGACTGCTCCGGCGCAACCATTCGAAATGGGACAGGATCGCAACACTTGCTGCCGCCGCGAAAAAGCACCACACCGAAATGAAGGCTTCCCAATAGAAGGCATAGGCCACAACTAGGCCCGCGAGAACGATTGCACCAAGGACAACCACTGTGCGTTGCGATGACAGCAAGAGCGGGAGGCCAGTTGCGGCGAGATAAGCAACTCCGACCGAATCTGGCTGCCGATATCCCGTCCCATAAAGGATGTGACTATCCAAAATTGTCGCGAGATGTGAGTGACCCAAAATCCACCAGAGCAAATAAGCGGCAACCCCTGCGCCGACGCCCAAACAGACAACCATCAAAAGTCTACGACGCTCACTTGGCTCGATCAGCCACACTGCGATTGGTACGTACAAGGGCCAAAATGCTTCCGCGAAAAGCAGGTATAGGAGTGTTAATATTGTTGACAGTGATCCATCCGGCGCTAGCGGAAGGTTGAGCCATAACAGTCCCTCGATGCTCTGCTGGAGGGCGAAAAGAAGAGGCGCGGCCGCCAAGGGCAGTTCTCGCGGCTCACTGACGCGGGTCAGTGCGACAATTCCGGTGGCGCCAGTTATCCCGGCCGTAACGAAGCTCGCTGAGGCCGAGAAGCACATCGCCTTCATTCTAAGTTTTCGGCATCGCAACGGGGCGGGCTTTTTTTGCGATGTCAATTGTTTGAGCCGACTTAATTCACGTTGCGCCTTCCGCAGTGAAGCAATTGACAGGTGCATCCACCGGCTCGCGACGTGCCTTTGGATTGCTCCCCGCGACCAGATGGCACAGACTAACACCTAGCTCGGCAATTTCGCGGCCGCCCCGTGCTCTCCAGGCAGGCCCGTCCTATGTTCAGGCTTCTTGCTTCGGACCACGAACGAGCAGAACCGGCTTCGTCGCGACCCGGATCAGTCCCTCGGCCACACTACCAAGCATCAGACTCTGAGATCCGCGGCGACCATGAGTGCCGATCACAACTAAATCGGCCATCCATTCCCTTGATTGCTTCTCAATGGCGTCATAAATATACTCGCCATACGTTTTGATGATAATCAGTTTTGGTTCGACGACCGCGCCAGCAGCCCGCGCTTTTGTGATGCATCTGGCGAGTAACTTCTCTCCTGCCTCTTGCAGGGCCTTTTGATATTCCGCAAAGGGGTATGGTGTATCTACAGTCATATAGGCCTCCGAGATATCAACTACATGCACGAGCAGAAGCACCGCGTTTTGGTCCTTTCCAAGATTGATTGCTTCTCGTAGGCCAAGCTCAGAAGTGTCACTTCCGTCAATCGCTACCAGAATGCGGCTATACATTTTTGCGCCGGCCCTATTTGATCTGAAACCTTCGCCTAGAATATCGACCTGTTAAACACCAAGGTCCCTTCGCGTTTTCTTGTGGGTTCTCCGAGTTACCGCTGGACGCATGAATCCGATCGATGGGGCCAGAACGAGGCCTTGGCAAAAGGATATGTTCACAGCCTACTACCATGCGCTCAATCATACTAATTTAGTACCCACGTTCATACGCTGTTCGATTTGTTTCCACTCGGTGGCCAGCAAGCCAACAGTCTTCTAAGAAAAACAGCACACTAGCAGCGCCAAACCACGTCGTTTAGAGGACATCTTTATCATCACATTCCACTTTCGAGTCCTCAGCTTTGATCTAGCTCAAGGTCGCCGAATTATTTCGGGCGTGAAAAGCGGCAAGCGTTCAATCGACCCTAACTCGACTTAGCTGGTCGGTCGCCGTTGCGGCATTCTTGAGAATTGCACGCGTTCCATATCAGCTCGAACGACGATTGATCCGTGTCGCCGTCATAGAAATACCCCGCTACGTCGGACGCTCCGCGAGAAAATATTTTAAGAACGAATTCTCCAGCGCGTCCATGAAGCGATCCGCCGCAGCTAAGGCATACCGGCCGCCCGCAATTCATGCTGCCGCTGCGCGGCCGTTCGGAGGTTCGCGACAGATTGGCCAGGCCGCGGCTGGAGCGGGCAATCGGGGTGATCTACCGGCCGGAGACGGAGCTCGCCAGTCATTATTTCCAGGCCATCCTACCGGAACAGTTCGACGAATATATCTGGTTCGACAAATCACGCGCGGTGACCCCGTTCCAGACCAAGGAACTCGAGGGGCTACCCGATACCTATCCATTCGGCTTGTGAGGTTCCCATGCCGGCGGCGCGGGCCCGCGGCGCGCATCACCGCATGGTTTCTGGCCGCTCCGGGTCGACGGATGTCATTTTTCTTGTATACGCTTTAAGTAATCAACCACTGTCAACATGCGAATTTTTGAACCGATATGCCAAAGTCGGGCAGGAACGCCTAGGGCATTCCACTATCGTCATGACGTTACTGCTGCTCACCGGAATAGGTTGCGCAATCATCGCTGTATTTTGCCATCACGGGCGGAGGGATCGATTGGAGTTGGCCGAACTTCGTCGCCGCCCGGTTCTGCGAACGACGGTGCCTGCTTTTCTGGCAGCGGGTCGGCGCCATCCAAGTGCATTAAAGTTGCTGATGATTATTGCAACACGCGGTGCGATCATCAGTTCAATTATTGCCAATACCGCGGCGAGTCGTATGACCGCTGTGTCCGCCGGCTCGCTACCTGCCGATCAAGGTGTTAGATGGCGGCCACGTGGTGGTTTGAACCACGCGCGGGCACGAGATCCTATCAGTCAGGGCTTTCCCCTCTCTGCAACCTGGCCGGCCACACGTTTGCTTCTTTGTTTTCCTTTGGTTGAACGAACTTCTCGATCTGCCTCTCTGTCATTTTTCTCTGCGCAAGTCCCTCTTCTCCCTTCACCACAAACGGCATTGTCCGAGACGCCTGGCCGATCCGGTTTGCTCGCCTTGATTGGTCGGCTCGTCAGCGACCGCCGCAGCCGTAGAATGATAATGGAGCGCGGTCGGGGACTCAGCGCCGGTCAAAACGGTTTCGTTACGCGCGCGCGACTGCGCCAAATCTGCCGCTCAAGCTCGCGTTGCCCTTCAACAACGCTTACGTCCGGAATCGTCGTAACGCCGGCGCTTTGAGTGGCCTGGGCGAGCGCACACACGAGGTCGGTGCGGGCGATAATCCCGACCAGCTTTCCATTCTCGACAACGGGCAATCGTTTGATGCCGTGATCCGCTATGAGACGGCACGCCTCTCCGAGCGACGACGTGGCGTCGGTGGTTATCGGATTCGGCGTCATAACCTCTTTGACCTTTCGGGCGTGAAATCGGGCCAATTCATCTGCCAGTTCTGCTCCTTCGATCATCAATTGCAGCCAGTGCGGTCCGTGCTTGCCGTCGTCGGTTTCGCGCAGCAGATCATGTTCGCTGACGATGCCGACAACATGACCTGCCGCATCGAGGACAGGCAAGCCACTCACCTTGTGCTCCAGCATCAGCTTGGCGGCGCCGACAATCGAGGTGTCGGGCGAAACCACTATGACCCGACGAGTCATGAAATCTCCGATCGTCATCTGGGCTCTCCGCTACCCGCCTTTTCGTGCTCCAATAGCGCGACCTCATCGAGCGCCAGCAGCAGCGTGGCCACACGATTGACCGCGGACCGCCAGTCCGACAAGCGCTGATAATTATCGACCAGCCAGTTGAACGCGACCTGCACGGTGACGAATGCCGCCGATGCCTGCGTAAGTTCGCCGAGCGTCATCGTGCCGGCGAGGTATTTCGGAGCGCAGAGGACCCACGCGAACACCGGGGCGAACAGCAGGTCCGTCTGTGTAACCAGGGTGATTCCCATAAGCTGCCAGCACAACTGACGCCAGGATTCGAGGACCTCGCGGAGAGCTTCCCACGCCCTGGCGATTTCGCCCGCAGGCATGCTCGCACGGGTGCCGGATCCGCGAATCTGGTTGGCCGCCGCCAGAAACTCCGCTTCGCCTTGGCTCTGAATCTGAATGACCGCAGGCAATCTGCGGCCGATCGCCATCATCACGCCCGTGAACACCAGCGAATAGATTCCGACACCGACGACGAGGTAACCCGGCACCGTCATATCGATTTGGCCGAAGACGACCGTGAAGCTTCCTCCGACGCTCCAGAGCACCTCGATGAATACCAAGGCGGTGAATACCGCGGTGACAAATCCGAGCGCCAAATCGATCGGCGCGTCGGTTGCCGTACGGGCATCGTAGGAAATGCGATATTCGGCGTTCTTGTATTCGCCAGCTACCAACTCAAGGCGGCGATAATGCTCCCGCGACAACCATGCGTCCAAAATATTCGTTGTGAGCCATTGGCGCCATTTGCGCTGCATCGTCATGCGACCCCATACCGAAGTCACCTTCAACCCGACGGTCAAGCACCCAAGCGGCACAAAGATCACGGCTTGATTCCAAAGACCGTTGCCGTCACGGCGTTCTAGCGCGTTAAAAAAATCGCGATTCCAGTAATTCAACCGGTACTGTACCGCGAGCTGCGCGACGGCCATTGCCAGAAGGCCGATCGTCAGCGGCCAACCCCACATCGCCGGCTTGCCTCGCCAGAAACCCGATGCGCTCGACCAGAACCGGGACAGGCGGTCTCGGCCCGAGTTGTTTCCGTTCGCCATCGCAGTCACCTTCAGCTCACGGCGCTTTGAGGCGCGAGGCCGGACGTTGATTTGATCAATTCAGCATACCACCGAAACGAAGCCTTCGGGATTCTCCGTAGTGTGGGGTAATCCACGTAAACGAGTCCAAATCGCTGACTGTATCCCGAGCCCCATTCAAAGTTGTCGAGAAGCGACCAGACGAAGTATCCGCGCACGTCGGCGCCGGCGTTGATCGCCTCGAACATCGCCGCAATATAATCGCGCAGATAGTCGATGCGTGGCTCATCAATGACAGCGCCGTCAGTGTCGATCTGATCATGGCTTGCCGTGCCATTCTCAAGCACATAGACCGGCAACCGATATCGGCGGTGTATTCCGATCAGAGTTTCCCGGAACGCTTCCGGTTCTATCGGCCAACCCATGACGGACCGCGGCACGTTGGCTGGGGCGCTGCCGAAACTTACTCCCAGCGCATTGCCGCCGCCCGCGGTGACGTAATGCGGCGAATAGTGGTTAAGTCCGAACCAGTCGACCGGCCGGCGTATATTGGCAAGATCGTCAGGGCGCTGATGCGGCGCCATTGCGGCTGCCAGTAGGGGCGGATAGCGGCCGAGCAATTGCGGATCCGGAAATGCGCCATTCCAATAAGCGTCGAGCTTTTGTGCTGCGTGCAGATCCTTCGCGTCGTCTGTTGCCGGTTTGCAGGGTTGGCAATTGTAAATCGCGCCGACCGAAGCATCGGTTACGCTTGCGCGCAGGGCGTCCACAGCCGCGCCGTGTGCAAGGTTCACATGATGAATAGCCCGCAACAAACTGGTGGAGTCCGAAATTCCCGGCGCCTGCCCGCCAAGACAGTAACCGAACAATGTGAACACCGATGGCTCGTTAAAGGTGGCATATCGCTTCACTCTGTCGCCGAAGCGGCGGCCAATCACAGCGGCGTAGTCAGCGAACCATTGCGCAATGTCACGGTTGGTCCAGCCGCGGAGATCGCCCAAGGCTTGCGGCAGGTCCCAGTGATAGAGACAAAGCCACGGTTCGATCTCTGCGGCGATCAGCGCATCGATCAGGCGATCGTAGAATGCGAGTCCCGCCTCATTCGCGGCACCTCGACCGGCGGGCATGACCCGCGGCCAAGATACGGAAAAGCGATAAGCGTTGACGCCGAGATCGCGCATCAAGCCGATGTCTTCGCGATAGCGGTGGTAGTGATCGCAGGCGATGTCCCCGGTGTCGCCGTTGGCAATTCGCCCGATTTGTCGGCAGTAGGTGTCCCAAATGCTCAGTCCCCGGCCGTCCTCATCGGCGGCGCCTTCGATCTGATAGCTCGACGTCGACACACCCCACCGGAAACCGGGAGGTAACTCGACGTGACGCAGACCGGCGGCCATGATGTAGATCCAATCGAGCGAAGCTACGGGTAAACTCAATCCCAGTCGCCGGGTTGATTCCGATCAATCCCATTTCCACGCTTTTGAGGCTTTCGGCAATTTTCGACCCGTAATGATTGATCTGTCGCAAATGTATATTCAGTTAGGGCGGTTAGATTGGCAACATTTCGTTTGAGGGATTGACGATGGTCGAGCGAGATCGCAAAGAGCGCAAGCAGAAGGAGAAGGCGGCGCGCGCGCCTCTCGTTATTTGGTTCGAGGCGCTGGGACGCGGAGACGTTTTTCTCGTCGGCGGCAAGAATGCCTCGCTCGGCGAAATGGTTTGTCATCTGACCAATCAAAACGTGCGGATTCCCGCCGGCTTTGCCACCACGGCAGAGGCCTATTGGCAATTCGTCGATTCGAACATGCTGCGCGAAACTATTTCCGGCTTGCTAGCGGACCTTGAGAGCGGCAAGGCGCCGCTGGCCGAGGTGGGGTCATCGATCCGCCGTGCGTTTCTGCGCGGGTCGTGGCCACCGGGCCTCCCCGAAGCGATCTCGTCGTCGTACCAGGAACTTTGCCGACGATCCGGCAAGATCAATGCGGACGTGGCCGTGCGATCGAGCGCCACGGCCGAGGATTTACCGGACGCGAGTTTTGCCGGCCAGCAGGAATCCTACCTGAATATTCGCGGCACGACCGCGCTGCTCGACGCCTGCCGGCGCTGCTACGCCTCGCTTTTTACGGATCGCGCTATTTCCTACCGTCAGGCCAAGGGCTTCGATCACCTAAAAGTCGCGCTTTCGATCGGGATTCAAAACATGGTCCGCTCCGACCTCGGCGGGGCCGGCGTCATGTTCTCGATCGACACCGAGACCGGCTTCGACAAGGTCGTCGTCATTAATGCTTCATGGGGGCTCGGCGAAAACGTCGTGCGGGGAGCCGTCGATCCCGACGAATACCAGGTGTACAAGCCGCTATTGTCTGATCCGTTGCTGGTCCCGATCATCGAAAAGAACATCGGCGCGAAGGCGCAAAAAATGATTTATGCGAGCGACGGCAATAATTCGACACGTAACGTGCCGACCTCCAAAGCGGAGCGAAGCGCATTCGTGCTCGGCGACGGCGAGATCCTCACGCTCGCGCGCTGGGCCTGCGCAATCGAAAGCCACTATGGCTGTCCGATGGACATGGAATGGGCCAGGGACGGCGAGAGCGGCGAATTGTTTATTGTGCAAGCCCGACCGGAAACGGTGCAATCGCACCGGCAAGCAGGCGCTCTCAAATCGTATCGGATCAAATCAAAGGGCCGCAAGCTGGTGTCCGGGCTCAGCATCGGTGAGGCCGTTACGACGGGGCGAACGTGCTTAATTGAAAGCCCGCGCGAGGTTGGCCGTTTCGTGGAGGGGTCGATTCTCGTCACGCGGACCACGGATCCGGACTGGGTTCCGATTATGCGGCGGGCAGCGGCGATCGTCACCGATCACGGCGGGCGCACGTCCCACGCCGCCATCGTCAGCCGCGAACTCGGGTTGCCGGCGATCGTCGGCACCGGTAATGCAACCCAACTTCTGCATGATGAACAGGAAGTGACGGTTTCCTGCGCCGAAGGCGAACAGGGTTTTGTGTACGAGGGCTTCGCTGACTATGAAGCCGAAGAGCTCGATCTGGCCAGCAGCCCAAAAACGCGGACTCAAATTATGCTCAACCTTGCCAACCCGGCTGCCGCGTTCCGGTGGTGGCGGATTCCGGCCGATGGCGTGGGCCTTGCGCGCATGGAATTTGTCGTCAGCAACCACATCAAGATTCATCCGATGGCGTTGGTGCGTTATGACACGCTGGCGGATCAGAATGCCAAGCGTCAGATCGCTGAGCTAACGAAGGGTTACCGGCAAAAAGGCGAGTATTTTATCGACCGCCTCGCCCGCGGCCTGGCGCGAATTGCCGCCGCCTATCATCCGAGGCCGGTGATCGTGCGCATGAGCGACTTCAAGACAAACGAGTATGCAAACTTGATTGGTGGCGCTGCCTTCGAGCCGAGGGAGGAAAACCCGATGCTCGGATTCCGCGGCGCGTCACGGTACTACTCCCCGCGCTACCGTGACGGGTTCGCGCTCGAATGTGCGGCAGTTCGCCGCCTGCGCGAAGAGATGGGATTTCGCAACGTGATCGTCATGATACCGTTCTGCCGCTCCACCAAGGAAGCCGATCAGGTGCTTGCGGTGATGGCTGAGAACGGCCTCAAACGCGGCGAGAACGGCTTGCAGGTCTACGTGATGTGCGAGATTCCCTCCAACGTCATTCTGGCGAAGGCATTCGCCGAGCGTTTCGATGGGTTTTCGATCGGCAGCAACGACCTCACCCAGCTGACCCTTGGCGTCGATCGCGATTCTGAGGAGTTGGCCGGTCTTTTCGATGAGCAGGACGACGCGGTCAAATGGATGATCGAGAGCGTAATTCGCGAGGCCCACAAGGTTGGCGCCAAGGTTGGATTGTGCGGACAGGCGCCAAGCGATCATCCGGAATTTGCCGCGTTCCTTGTGCAGTGCGGGATTGACTCCATTTCGGTGAGCCCTGACAGTTTCCTCGCGGTGAAAAGATGTGTCGCGGCGGCCGAAAGCGACGAAGCTCGTCGCGGCGTTTGAGTTCGCCAAGCATCGATCCCGGCGCTGGTCCACGAGCATGCCTGATAGCGGTATCAGCCTGATCGGAGATATCGGCGCGACTAGCGCGCGATTTGCGTTCGTTCAGCCCGGGGGCGCGATTGCCGGAACACGCGTGCACGAATTGAACGACTACGCGTCTCTTGGCGACGCGATCGATGCTTATCTGGCGGAGGCGTCGCCGCCGGCGCGACCGGTGCAGGCGGTGCTCGCGGTCGCCTCACCGGTGACCGGAGACCGGATCACGATGACTAATCATCCATGGACGTTCTCGGTCGAGGCGCTTCGGCAACATCTGGGCTTGCGGCGGCTTCGCGTCGTCAACGACTTTGCCGCCAATGCGGCCGCGGTTCCGTATCTGGACGCGGACGATCGCATTCAGATCGGCGGCGGCGGCCCGGCAGATAACGCTCCAATAGGCGTCATCGGTCCGGGCACAGGCCTCGGAGTTCAGCGCCTTGGCTCGCTCGGCGACCGGCGCAATGATTATCGCGGGCGAGGGTGGTCACGTGACGATGAGCCCGGGGACCGATCAGGAAGGCGCGATCCTCGCCATTATGCGCGGACGTTACGACCATGTATCGGCCGAGCGGCTTCTCTCCGGTCCCGGCCTGGTCAATCTGTACAATACGCTCTGTGAGCTCGCGCAAAAGCCGGCGGCATCGTATTTGGCGGATCAGATCACCAGTCCAGACACTTGGAAGACCGATCCGCGCACCCGGGAAGCGACCGGCATATTTTGCGCCATGCTGGGAACGGTGGCGGGCAACCTCGCCCTGACCATTGGCGCGCGCGGCGGCATCTACATCGCGGGAGGCATTGTCCCGCGGATCGCCGCATTTTTCGCGCAATCCGAGTTCCGCTCGCGGTTCGAAGCTAAGGGACGGCTGCGCGGCTATCTCGCCGAGATTCCAACTTACTTGATCGTGCGGCCGCTTCCGGCCTTGCTCGGTGCTGCGGAGTTGCTGAACGAATGGCAATAAATTCTGCTGCTGCGTTGGCGACAGAGGAGGCCGTTCAAATCGTCCGCACCCTCACGTCTTCGATTAGCCGCTCGACGTCTTCTCGCTGGCATAGCTCAGTTCCCGGCATCAGCAGCGCCGCCGATCCCGCCGCTACGCCATAGCGGAACGCCGTTTCGAGCGCATGGCCTTCTGCCAGGCTCCAGATCATGGCTCCGAGGAAGCTATCCCCGGCGCCGACAATGCTGACCGGTTTGATCGCGAGCGCCTGCGCGCGCAGCATCTGATCACGGGTTACCAGGAGCGCGCCCCGCTCGCCGAGGGTGAGCGCCACGACCTCCACCTGTCCTCGGTCCACAAGTCGCCGGCAGGCTGCGATCCAATCCGCCTCCGCGTCGAGCGGGCCATCGGGGCCAGTCAGTTCTCGGAATTCGTTCAAGCTCGGCTTGATCAAATAGACGCCGGCCTCGATGGCTGCTCGCAACGCCGGCCCCGAGCTGTCGATGATGATCCTTCTCGAGCCCTGTTTCGCGAGCAGCGCGACGCGGCCGTAGAAGTCGTCGGGAACGCCGGGCGGCAGGCTCCCGCTGCCGACGATAAAGCGCGTGCGCGAGTGAGCGCGGCAAGCCCGTCGAGACAAACGCGCCACTCCCGTTCGGCGACGTGCGGGCCCGGCAGCACAAATCGGTATTGCGCGCCGGTGCTTCGTTCGAGGACGGTGAAGTCCTCGCGCGTCTCGCCGCTGATCGGCACCGTCGATGCTGGGATTTCCTCCGCGCCGATCAGCTGGCGCAACAATCGGCCGAGCGTTCCCCCGGCCGGGTGGATTGCGGTCACGTCGGCGCCGAGCCGCTTCATGACCCGCGCCACATTGATGCCGCCGCCGCCGGATCGCGTCGCCCTTCCGCGCATCGCAGCTTGTGAAAAGGCAGAACGCGCTCG
>CAWGKJ010000005.1:0-23113 GCA_963823115.1 uncultured Alphaproteobacteria bacterium
GGCCAGAATCTCGGCGTCGCCTCGACAAGCTGGCAGATCGCCGGGACCGGCGACTTTAACGGGTCGGGCGAAGCCGGCATCCTATGGCGCAACACCAACGGTGACACGAGCTCTGGAATTCAAACGGCTCAGGCGGGTACGTCGGCCATAATCTCGGCGTCGACTCACAAGCTGGCAGATCGCCGGGACCGGCGACTTTAACGGGCCGGGCGAAGCCGGCATCCGATGGCGCAACGCCAACGGCGACACGGAGCTGTGGAATTCAAACGGCTCAGGCGGGTTCGTCGGCCAGGACCTCGGCATCGTCTCCACAAGCTGGCAGATCGCCGGGACAGGCGATTTCACCGGGACAGGCAAAGACAGCATTCTGCGGCGCAACGCCAACGGCGACACCGAGCTATGGAATCCGAATGGCTCGGGTGGGTTCGTCGGCCAGGATCTCGGCATCGTCTCCACAAGCTGGCAGATCGCCGGGACCGGCGACTTTAACGGGTCGGGTGAAGCCGGCATCCTATGGCGCAACACCAACGGTCACACGGAGCTGTGGAATTCAAACGGCTCAGGCGGGTTCGTCGGCCAGGATCTCGGCGTCGTCTCCACAAGCGGGTCCATACACAAAATTTTTGCTTGAGATGCTGAGTAAGAACGGAAACTCGTGTACCGCTTCGCACCTCTCTCGCCTGAGAAGCAAGGGCCAACATCCGCAGTAACTTTGACTTTGCGTCGAGGGCGATCATCGCCCAGCGAATAGCGATCGATCTGACCAGATGGCTGAAAGAGGCGGGGTCTCTAAGGGACAAGAGAGTAAGCCGACAACCGCCCCGTGATCCATTGATCCTCGTCGGATACGGCTTCTCGACTCCGGTAGAAGCCGGAACGCTCCTGGCGCGGAACGGCTTCACCCACTTTCCGCAAAAGCAGGAAACATATCGCGACTTCAAAGGTATCCCTCCGGCGAGGGCCGCCTAGCGAAAGCGGGGCGAGCGGCGATAGTGCGATGATGTGGGCGCGGCGATCGTGTCCACTAATCGATGATGGACACTATCGCAGATGTCGGACGCGGGGATGCAAGGCGCGGATGGCGGCGAGCGCCGGCGACGGACGTGGTCGGCTGATCAGAAGCAACGGATCATCGCGGAGAGCTTTGCGCCCGGCGCATCCGTTGCCGAGGTGGCGCGCCGTTATGGTCTGAACGCCAATATGCTGTTCACCTGGCGACGGCGAGAACGGGCGGACGTCAATGACGTCGGCAAGACAGTGAGCATTGTGCCGGTGAGGGTCGTGGAGGCTACGCCGACTGCGACCGCCACAGCTCCGGCCTCGATGGGTCGGATGGAGATCGTGCTTGTCGGGGGCGAGCGGATCCTTGTCGGGGCGGACGTCGACGCGACGGCGCTGGCCCGGATCGTCAAGGCGCTCGGGCGGCGATGATTCCGATCTCGAGTGGGGCGCGCGTGTGGCTAGTGACCGGCCACACCGATATGCGCAAAGGATTTCGACGGTCTGGCGCTGATCGTCCAAGAAACATTGAGGCGCGACCCGCATTCCGGCCATCTCTTCGTTTTTCGCGGCCGCCGCGGGTCTCTGATCAAGTGTCTTTGGAGCGACGGCCAGGGCTTATGCCTGTTCTCAAAGCGATTGGAGCGCGGGCGATTCCTGTGGCCATCGTTGGCAGACGGAACGGTGACGATCTCGACGGCCCAGCTTTCCTATCTGCTGTCGGGCATCGATTGGCGCATGCCGCAAGAGACATGGCGTCCGACGGCGGTCGGATAGGAGAAAAATCGGCTGAATAAACGCAAAAAGGGGCGCCTCAAACGGCCGATTTTGTGATTCCATGTGATTCGTGGACGCCGATCTTTCCTCGCTTCCGGACGACCTCGATGCGCTGAAAGCGGCGCTGATTGCGGCGCGGGCCGAAGCTGCGGCGGAGAAGGCGTGCGCCGTGGCGGCCGTCGCGGAACTGGCGCAGGGTCGCGCGCTGATCGCGCATCTCAATCTTGAGATCGAAAAGTTGCGGCGCACGATTTACGGACCTCGCTCCGAGCGCACGGCGCGGCTGCTCGACCAATTGGAGCTTCGGCTCGAGGAGGCAGAGGCCAACGCGGCGGAAGATGATCTCGCCGCCGAACATACGAAGCCCTCCACCACGGTCAGATCCTTCGCGCGCAAGCGACCGGCGCGAAAACCGTTCCCGGATCATCTGCCGCGTGAGCGCGTGGTGATCCCAGCGCCGCAGAGCTGCCCTTGCTGCGGCTCGGCCAAGCTGTCGAAGCTCGGCGAGGACATCACGGAGACGCTCGAGGTTATCCCGCGTCAATGGAAGGTGATCCAGACCGTGCGCGAGCGCTTCTCATGCCGCGAATGCGAAACGATCACCCAGCCGCCGGCGCCCTTCCATGTGACGCCGCGCGGCTTCGCTGGCCCCAATCTGCTGGCGATGATCCTGTTCGAGAAGTTTGGTCAACATCAGCCGCTCAATCGCCAGAGCGAACGCTACGCCCGAGAAGGCGTGGATCTTAGCCTATCGACGCTCGCTGACCTGGTCGGCGCCTGCGCCGCCGCCTTGGGGCCCCTGCACAGGTTGATCGAACGCCACGTTCTGTCGGCTGAGCGCCTGCACGGCGATGACACCACGGTTCCGATCCTGGCGAAAGGCAAGACCGAAACTGGCCGCGTCTGGACTTACGTCCGCGACGACAGGCCGTTCGGCGGCAAGGACCCGCCGGCGGCGTTGTTCTACGCCTCGCGCGATCGCCGCGGCGAGCATCCTGAGCGTCATCTGACGAACTGGAGCGGCGTCCTCCAGGCCGACGCCTTCAGCGGCTACGCCAGACTTTATCCGCCCGATCGGAAACCGGGCCCGATCGTCGAAGCGCTATGTTGGAGCCACGCCAGACGCAAGTTCTTCGAACTCGCCGACATCGCCGCCAACGCGAGGCGGGGTAAGAACGCCGCGCCGATCTCGCCGATCGCGCTGGAGGCGGTCAAACGCATCGACGCCATCTTCGAGATCGAGCGCGAGATCAACGGCGTCACGGCCGAGGAGCGGCTCGCTGCGCGCCGCTCAAGGAGCGCGCCGCTCGTCGCCGCGCTCGAAGAGTGGACGCGCTCTGAACGCGCCAAGCTCTCCCGGCACAATGCCGTCGCTAAGGCCATCGATTATATGCTCACCCGTTGGCCGGCCTTCTCCCGCTTCCTCGAAGACGGGCGTATCTGTCTTACGAACAACGCGGCGGAAAGAGCGCTGCGCGGTCTGGCCTTGGGAAGAAAGTCATGGCTCTTCGCCGGCTCGGAGCGCGGGGCTGAGCGCGCCGCGATCATGTACACGCTGATTCAGACCGCAAAGCTCAACGACATCGATCCGCAGGCTTGGCTCGCCGACACTCTTTCCAAGATCGCCGAGACGCCGCAGACCCGGCTCGGCAAACTCCTACCTTGGAACTGGATGTCCGACCGCCGCTCGCGCGCCGCAGCTTAACCGCGGCCCTCCCCGGAGGGTTACGATTTAAGGTGTGATCTCGCCAGCAAGCTTGGGGGCGGCTGGGCGGGCGTGAGGAGCAATCTCTGCCGCCCGAGGGCGTGGTGGCAGCTGGCTCTGCCCGTAGCCTACGGCTCGCTGAGCGCCATCGTCGGGCGGAACAAGCGACGTATAAACCGAATAGAACTCATGCAGCATGCCTGGGCTCTATGTCGCACAGCACCTGCATAAGGCGCACGACGTCACCGAGGTTCAAAAACCCCTTCCACACCATTGCGGTCAAAATCGGTGAATGGGCTTTCATATAAAAGCGATGGATCCATCACGCCGCGAGCCGTGAGGTGATCGATTACGAGATCGAGGAACTGCAACTGGTTTGCGGTAAGTCTCCGGCCCTGCAAGAATTCACTAAAAGCACCCTTAGCAGTCTCTCGGTCGAGCCCGACCAGCGTGAGGACGAAACGTGGGAGCCCACCTTCCCCTTGCAACGCATCCAAGGCCGTTTCGTCCACTCCAGCTTCTAAGAAAATACGTTCAAGCTCCTTGAGGTCGGTTGAAGTCAACGGTTCATTGCGTTTTACTTTGAGCACGGCGATGTGGTTCTCATGCGACTTGAGAAAGAGCCGTGCTTTTCGACGGAAGGCATCCATGTCCGTACCGACCGGAATGCCTGGCATCATGATATCGACGGCAGCACCCGTGGTGTCCTCAAAATCTGAATAGACCAAAATGCGCTTCTTGTACTCGATCAACTTGACCAGTGCGCGCAGTCGGCGGCGCACGGTTTCGAGCATTGGCAATGTAACGTCCTGCCAGAACTCGTCTGTCTGCGCTTCGAGGATCAACGCCATTTGGGCGGCGACCATCGGGACGTTGCCCAGCTCTTCAAGCAGCGACGCGATCTCGATGATCCTCGCCCTGAGGCTCTGGAAGACAGGATCGACCCGGAGCAACGCAAGTTGAGCCCTGAACACAAGGAGATCGAACTGCTTGGCAGCAACATCATCATCCCCAATTGCTGAGGGAAGGCCCGCCACGTGTTCGATCAACTCATGGGAGGCGTCGGCATCGATTTTGCCCCAAGCTTCCAGGGACTGATACTTCTCCACGTAGCGTCGCTGCGGCCGGACAAGGAAATTGTCGAGGCTCATGGAGCTATGCGGGAAACTGGGTGACGGTGTGAGGAAGGCGGCGTAACGGGGTTGGTGATCAAGCCACCCGAACCTCCAAGTAGGAGCGTTACGCCATGACCGAGAATAGAGTTGTTGCCCTTCGACAGAAAGGGGCAATCGACGATCCGCTCACCGAAATTCTGCGAACCGGCGCGCGTCGGCTGATCGCCCAGGCGGTCGAGGCGGAGTTCGAGACATTTCTGGCCTCGACCGCGGAACTCGTGCTTCCGGATGGCCGCCGACGGGTGGTTCGCCACGGGCATGATCCGGTTCGCGCGATCCAGACAGGAATCGGCCCGATCGAAGTGCAAAAGCCGAAGGCCCGCGATCGCGCCGCTGCTTCGGGCGAGCGCGTTCGCTTCACGTCGAACATCTTGCCCAAATGGGCGCGGCGCACCAAGAGCCTCGACGCCCTTCTGCCCGTTCTCTATCTGCGCGGGATTTCCGCCGGCGATTTCCAGGAGGCCCTCGCCGCCCTGCTCGGCAAGGACGCGCCCAACCTTTCCGCGGCGGTGATCGCGCGCCTCAAGAGCGAATGGGAGGACGAATATCGACGATGGCAGAAGCGCGATTTGTCGGCGCGCCATTACGTCTACGTCTGGGCGGACGGCGTCTATTTGCAGGCGCGCATGGAGCCGCAGGCCGAATGCATGCTGGTGCTGATGGGCGCGACGCCCGAGGGCAAGAAGGAGCTGATCGGCTTTCAGACCGGCATGCGGGAAAGCGGGCAAAGCTGGAAGGAGCTGCTCGTCGATTTGAAGGCGCGCGGCTTGGTCGTCGCGCCGCAAGCAGCCATTGGCGATGGCGCGCTCGGGTTCTGGAAGGCCCTCGACGAGGCGTTCCCGACGACGCGTCATCAGCGATGCTGGCTGCACAAGACATTGAACGTGCTCGACAAGCTCCCGAAGTCGATGCAACCCAACGCGCACAAGGATCTGCGCGAGATCTGGCTGTCTCCGAACCGGGGCGCGGCGGAAGCGGCGATGACGACCTTCGCCGAGAAATACGCGCCCAAATACGACAAGGCAGTCGAATGCCTGATCAAGGATCGGCAGACACTGCTGATGTTCTTCGACCTTCCCGCCGATCATTGGGACCACTTGCGAACCTCGAACCCGATCGAAAGCGTGTTCGCGACGGTGAGGCATCGCACCGTCCGCATGAAGGGCGCGCTGTCGCAGGACACCGCGCGTCTCATGGTGTTCAAACTGGTGATGGCCGCATCCAGGACCTGGCGGCGATTGCAAGGTCAAAACCAGTTGCCGAAAGTCGTCAACGGTATAAAGTTCAAAGACGGAATCGAAGCTGTCGCCGAAATCAAATCCGCCGCTTGATTCACGCCGTCACCGATTTTTCTGCATAGCTCAGGCTCATGCCTGAAACCTCATTTTGCAATTCGCCCACCAAACCATCGCGTAGCGCCTTGCCGTCCCCGGTGTGATCGGGTCCAGAGCTGGCGTCACCACCTGCAGGCGCAGTGTCTGAGTGCTTGCGGTCCACCTCGCCGACCAACTCAACGCGTGCGGTAAAAAGCCGTTTGGCGAGCGTCTCCGCAGTAGCGCCCTCTGTTACGTTGGGGTGCTGGTTGAAGAACTCGAAATTTCGGCACCAGTCGAAGATGTAGAAGAATTCCTTGTGTCGGCCCGGCCCAAACAAATTGGGGCGCAGGCGGGTCCCGCGGCCGATCATCTGCCAGAACTTCGTCTTCGACCGCACCGGCTTGAAGAAAGACGAGATTGACGATCTCGGGCACGTCGATGCCGGTGTCGAGCATGTCGACCGATATCGCGATATAGCGGCGGTTTGTTCGGATTATAGAGGTCATCGACAAGCGTCTGCGCGTAACTGTATTCCGAGACGATTACACGCGCAAAATGCCCGGCGAGGTGGGGGTAGTTCGCGTCGAACCGCGAGCCGATGAACTCCGCATGTGCGCGGTTCTTCGCAAAGATTATGGTTTTGCCGAGCCGATCTCCGTCCTCGACCTTGATCCCATGCGTCATCAGGTGTTGGAGCACGCGATCGACAGTGTCGGCGTTGAACAGCCACTTGTTCATCGCTGGAGCTTCGACAGCCGTCGGCGCGGTCGCCGCTGTCGTCCCATTCCAATGCGTCCCAAACCTCCTTTTCCTCGTCCGACAGTTGGTCGTAACGAATGCCGCGGTCGAGGAAGTCGGTGGTAAGCGAGACAGCCTTAGGGGGCACCAAAAAGCCGTCCGCTACGGCCTCGTCGAGGTTGTACGCATCGGTAGGGACGCTGGTCTGAAGGTCGAACAGCCTATAGGTGTCACGCTCGACCTCGTCTATTGGTGTCGCGGTCAAGCCGACCAGGAGGCTGTCGAAGTACTCAAAGATCGCCTTGTATTTGCGATACACCGAACGGTGCGCTTCGTCGATCACTACCAGGTCGAAATGTCCAACGCCAAAGCGACGCTCGCCTGCGTCGGCTTCGTCGATCAGGCCCATCATGGTCGGATATGTTGAGACGTAGACCCGCCCTTCCTGCTGCTGATCCTCCAACAGGTTGACTGCAGGAGCGCCGGGCAGATGCGTCTTGAACGCATTGACGGCCTGCTTCACTAGCGCCTTTCGGTCGGCAAGGAACAGCACGCGTTTCACCCAGTTCGCCCGCATCAGAAAATCGGCGAGCGCGATAACGGTGCGGGTCTTTCCTGCGCCGGTGGCCATGACGAGTAGCGCTTTGCGCTGTTTGTCGCGTTCAAAGGCTTCGGCCACGCGGCGGATTGCGCGATGTTGATAGAACCGCTCCACAATGTTTCGGTCGATGTCCTCGGGTGCGAGCGCCTTGCGGGTCTCGCGGCGCTGGATCATCAGGGCCAGCTCATCCTTCTTGAGAAAGCCCTGGATCGGCCGCGGCGGGTGGCGGGTGTCGTCCCAAATCCAATGATCATAGCCGTTGGTGTAGAAGATGACCGGGCGCTGGCCGTACTGCGCCTCTAGGCAGTCGGCATAGAGTTTGGCCTGCTGTTGGCCGGCGCGCGGGTCCCTGCGTGTGCGTTTCGCTTCGATCAGCGCTAGTGGTTTGCCGTCATCGCCACGCAGCACATAGTCGACAAAGCCGACGCCAGGAGCATTCGGCATACCCCTCACTTCGACCTCGATCGTGTCTGGAGCCTTCGGGTCGAAGCCGGCCTCCCTTACGAGCATATCAATGAACAGATCGCGGGTTTCGGCCTCGCGGTAGTCGTGGGTGTCGGCGACCGCCTGATTTGCAGCCTTGGCGGCGGCGATCTCTGCCTGCAGTGCCTTTATCTCCGCTTCGAGCGCCTCTAGGCCTTCCTCACTAACGCGACGTGCGACTTCGGCGGCCTCGCGCGCCTTTACGCTCTCCGTGAAACGGCGGGCCACCTCCTGCAGTTGCGCGAGCGTCGTCGTCGCAACCTGGCTGACGCGCGGCAGAGCCTCGACGTGGAAAGTCGCGTCGGCGGGCGGCTTCGCGCCCTTTGCGTAAGTGCGCGCAAGCCAGTAGGCGACATGGAAGAACTCGCGCAGTGACGTCGCGGCTTGCTGCGTCGACACCTTCTTTCCATGTGCCGCGGCATTGCCAGTGTCCTTTACGAACCGCGCTTTGACGACAAGCGTGCGGCCGACCAGCGTTTGGAAACTAGGCTCGGCGAGCCGCGCGGCGAGCGTCGGATCGTACGGGTCCTTCAAGGTGTCGTCGCGGCGATAGAGCCAATCGACTGCGGTCTCGAGCGCCAGCCGACAGTAGAACGCCGCGCCCCGCGGGTCGGCATGCGCCAGCGTCTCGGCGCGAGCTACATAGCTGAAGATCTCGGGAAACTCGGCTTGCAGAAACCTGAATTGCGACACGCCTAGCCCCCATAGACTACGCGTGAGTTCAACTGGTCAGTCAAATAGGGCACAAACCCCGCGAGCATTACTCCGATTGCGACGATATCGCGAGCGTCAAGGTCACGGAGGACACTACCAGGATTGCCGGAGTGGCCCAAACCCGGATAATCAGAACGAAATCCATACAGTTTCTTGAGCGCCTCGCGAATAGTCACATGGGGCCAGCTACTTATCTCTCCGCACATGTCGCCAAGTGTCGGACGTGTAACACCGGGGAACGTTCGCCCGATCGCCTCCAGCAGATTGAACTGCTTCTGCAAACAAGTCTTAATTCGAGCTTGTGAGAGATCGGACTTTAAATCTCGGAGTGAGCTTTCAAATTCAGTCAGCAAAGTCGACAAATGTTCGTCTTGCATCGATATGATACGCAGTTCTTTTATCAACGACGCAAAAATTCCTGACAGCGTTGGATGAAGCGTCAGCGGGCGTCGAAGGTCGTAGCGAAGGCTGTAACGCTTCAAAAAGCGGTCTACAAGGTTGAAGTAGTCGTTTGTGAAGTTGCCGTCGTCGTACTCTTCGAAAATCGAATACGATCTTTCCAAAAAACGAATTGCGGAATTTTCGTCTAGCGGATTTTTGAACCAGTTCCGTTTCAGGGCGGCTTTGGACTTCTCAGCGCTCGCAGCCCTCTCCTCATGTACACGTATAGCGGCGTTAAACGCATGGAACTCACCCTCGGACAATTCCGTAGCCGGTCTTGCGGGTTTGGGCTCCGGCACATGTTCGCGAAATAAGTCACGTGCCAAATCATTGCCAAATTCAGGATGACGCAAAAACGGCACCCAGACTTCGACCCACGAAGATGGCCAGACTTGACCCAATTCTCCAAGCATAACTTAGAGATCCCCCCGGAAAGCGCGATGCTGCAGCGATGCGAACAGTACGTCTAGTTTGGCAAGATTTGACCGATGGTTGGCGCTCAGCTTGTCCACCTCTGAGACACGAGCCGTGAATGCCCGCTGCTGAGCGATGTCGGCCTCTGGAATTCGCAAGGAGCGAACGTCGTCGAAATTCAAAACCCGCCTTCACACCCTCTCGGTTCTTTGCCTGGACGGCAATTTGCCCGGCCCGGCTTGAGATCGCTGCTGACAAATAGCGAGGTTCGACCTTTGATGATCTGAGTATCGACAGATGCTGATTGATGAAGGCCTCTCCAATTCCATCAGGAACAACTGCAGTTCTTCCGAGATCAGCTGTTATGCTGAGAAGGACATCACCACTTCGAACTCGCGTTCGCTGCGCCTCTGCCGTACGTGGAGGATCGACATGGGCGACGTCACTTAAGTCGAGCTCATCGTGCTTTACGTTCTGGATACGAAGAAACAAACTACCAGTGTCTCTATAATACTCAGCCCATCCGCGAGAGCCACTGGTAAGGAATTCCAGTTTTTCACCCAATTGGAACAAGCGCCCGTTGAACCCAGGTCGAGACCAATCGCCAAACATTTGTAAAAACAGTACCGATGGGAGCAATTTCGCTCTTTCCAGCGCGTCCCGCCGCTTGCGGCGCAAATCGTCGGCTTGATCAAGAATTGCCGCGATCCGCCGCTGCTGGTCCAGTGGAGGAATGGGAATTGACGCGCGTCGTATTTGAGCCAGGACAAGCCTTTTAATTGCAGCGCCGGACATATTCTGAAGCATCTGGGCGCGCCCATACGGACTATTGAGCCAGCGCATCAAATATCTCGCGTCCAGTTTGTTTTTCTTTGGACGGATGAGTGCCACGCTTGAGAGCATAGAAAATGGTTCTTCTATTGTATTAATTGCAGCCAGACCAGTATTAGCGCCATCCTTAACGTAGAGCACGTCGCCTAGGCGTACTGGGCAGCCAGAAAAAATTGAATTGTGAACGTCTCGGCCAACATATGTAACGTCCGAAAGGTCAAGTCGCCCCTCTCGAACGTTTTTTGACGTAATATACTTGAATTCGCCAGTGTCGAAGCTCTTGGGCGAAAAATGCGTGCCATCTGTAATAAGTTCGCAGACGTCAGACAGGGCCGTATTGTCGGAGAGGTGAGAACTCACCCCAACATCTCCTCAAGTCGCGTCAAGCTCTCGGTAATCTCAGCTTCGATCCGCCGTAGATCGGAGAGGATCTCTGTCGGGCTCACGTGCTCGACCTCCTCGTGCTCAATTTGCCGATAGTGGTTGAGCGACAGATCGTAACCCGCCGCCTCCACGTCCGCCTTCGAAACGCAGAAGCTTTGCGCCGTGCGTGGGCGTTCGCGCTCTGATCCGTCACGCTCCGTCCAACGCCGCGCCACATCCGCTAGATTGTTCTTCTCCGCGTCTGCCTCAGTCAGCGCCGCGGTCGGCGTCGGCCCTAGCTTATCGTCGGGAAGAAGCGGCTGCCGCTTGTCGTCGAGCGACCAACCGTCGGCGCGCACGTCGTAGAACCATACGTGATCGGTGCCGCCAACGCCGGTGCGAGTGAACACCAGGATTGCCGTCGATACGCCGGCATAGGGCCGGAACACGCCCGAGGGTAGCTTGATAACCGCATCAAGTTTGTTCTCCTCCACTAGGAGGCGTCGCAAATCCTTATGCGCCTTGGAGGAGCCGAACAGCACGCCATCCGGAACGATGATGGCCGCGCGGCCACCGGTTCTGAGCAGCCGCAAAAACAGCGCCAGGAATAACAACTCCGTCTTCTTGGTCTTCACGATGCGTAGCAAATCCTTGGCGGTGCTCTCGTAGTCGAGCGAGCCGGCGAAGGGCGGGTTGGCAAGCACTAGGGAGTAGCGGCCTGTATCCTCCGCGTGCTCTTCGGCCAGACTGTCGCGATAGGTGACGTTAGCACCCTCCACCCCATGCAGGGTCATATTCATCGAGCCGATGCGCAACATCGTCGGGTCGAAATCAAAACCGTTGAACAAGCCCTCGTTGAAGTGGCGCCGAACTTATCGTCGCGGAAAAGCTCCGGGTGATGCCTGCGCAGATACTCGCCAGCCGCGACTAAAAAGCCGCATGTGCCGCACGCCGGATCGCAGGTCACATCCTCGGGATTGGGCCGCACCAGCTCAATCATCGTTGCGATGATATGGCGGGGCGTGCGGAATGGCCGTTCTGTCCGGCCGTGGCGATCTTCGCCAGCATGTACTCGTAGACGTCGCCTTTGGTGTCGCGATCGCCCATGTCGAGCTTGTCTAGCTTGTCGACCACCTTGACGAGCAGCGCGGCGTCCAGGAATTTGAAATCGCGCGTCGCGCATGTGGCGAGCGTAAGAAGTGCCTTGGTCGCTCAGTTCGCGGATAAACGGGAAGACGTGCTCGTCGACGAGACGGAACATCTCCGGGCCAGCGAAATGCTTGAAGCGCGACCAGCGCAGGTTCGCGTAGGGTTCGCCGCTGTGGTCCTTCCCCTCAGGGAAGATGCGCCGTTCGATCGGCTTGCCCAGCGTGGTGGCTTTGCGCTCCTCTAGCTCCTGCATCTCGTCGAGGCGCTTGATGAAGATCAAGTAGGTGATTTGCTCGATCACCTGCAGAGGATTAGCGACCCCGCCTGACCAAAAGTCGTTCCAGATGTTGTCGATCTGGTTGCGCAGTTCCCGGTTAACATCTCCCGCCTCTCGATTATGTCAGTGTGTTTCAGAGGATATTATCGGGCTATCAAAGCCGCTAGGTGCGAAGTGGCGACCTGACCTCCCTCGAGAAGTTCGACACGGTTTAGCTTGAACGGGTCGGCGGTCACTTCCTGCGCTATAAAATTCCTCTTGTCATTTTCTCCTCGTGAGCAACTCGCATTTGGTGCGGCCACAGCCCCTATTGTTGCGGACCGGATATCCGAGGCTAGCCGTTTTTGGCTTCACTGCGGGCAAGCGGTTCGTGCTGGTCGACTTCGGGAGAGTGGCGCGGGGAAGCGTGCGGCTCGGTCCTGGCTTGTTTAGCGCTACCTCAATCAATGCGCCCCGCCGCCAGCAACGCCGGCGCAGTGCCACCGATGGACCCGGCTTGCCTCAACGGCCGGCGAAAACGGTGTGGGCGAGGCCAAGGAAGGCTTGCGCGACGCCGATCAATTGGGCGCGGCGATCGGCGGCTGCGGCCTCGAGTCGGCGATGCGCTTTTCCTGCTCGTCAGCCTTCGCCGCCAGCGCCGCCAGCATGGTTTCCGTTTTGGCGTGAAATTCTTCGGCTCGTGTGAAAGGCGACGACGCGGCGAGGTCGGGCGGCGCGGCATAGCCGCGACCTTGCGGGATAAGTCCACGTCCAGGCCGCCCGCCAATGGCAAGCATTGATTGAGGCGCCGCAGCAGGCATCGGGGGCGGTTCGTATAACGTGACGCTGCGACGCGCGGGCGTTGAAGCGGCGGGGCGTGAGGGCGGCGCGCTGGCGTGAGTGGGCGAAGGCGCCGACCATGCGCGCGCAGCGGGATTTGCGCGCGCATGCTGTTTGTGCGCGCGCTGGAATTTGCAGCGTTCCTGCGGCTTTGCCGCGTTTTAAGAGCCGGTCCAGTCTTTCCTCAAGATCATAGGGCGGTGCGCGCCGACCGCTCGTCCAATCGCGCACCGAGCTTTCGGCCACGTCAAGATCGCGAGCCAACGGGCGCTTCCATTGCGGGCCGTGTAGCGCCTGCCCTGCTTCGACTAGCTGCCGCGAAATATCCCGGTTGGTCATGCTTTGCGCTCCATATTGACTTTAGTTAACATTTAATGTTAACTAAAGTCAATAGACGCCCAGAAGGCCTTCGATGAACAACGCGCATATGACGAGCGTGCCTGATTTTCTGACCGCGAGGCTCGACGCCAAGGCCGCGTTGGAAGGCGGTACGTGGCAGGGCGTCTATCGGTTCGCTTTGTGGCTCGGCCTTGTCGCAATCGACGACAGGGGCGGGTTGCGCAAAGCCATAGAGGCAATAGGCGAATTGCCTTCGGGAGCGCATGGCGCGGGTCGTAGAACAAAGGTTCCGCGCGAAGCGCGCGAGCTTGTTGAAATCGCCGAAAAAGAGGGCGTTGCTTGGCAGACGGCGCAAACCGTCGCGTTGACGTGTGGCCTCGAAACGATCGATGCTCGCGGCGGCTTGAATGAAACCAAGCGCCAAGTCGAGGCGGCGCGCCGCTCTGTAGTCTCGCAAATCACGGCGAGGGCGAAATGAACGTCGCCGTCATCTCGCCGCGATCCTCCGTCCAAACAGGTTTGCTCGCGTGGCCTGAAGCGCGTGGGCTGCCGCACCCTTCGCTCGACAGAGGCCGAGCCTAAGCCGAATTGACGCGAGGCTTCGCCTTATGGGGCGCGGTTTGTGGCCTTGGACGCTAAACGAAACGGCGGCGGTCATGTCGGCGTCAATCATCCGCGACTAATCGAAATGGGAGAGTAGAAACAAATTCGGCCTCGATTATTGACAGTAATCGAGGCCGAATAACTCACACGGCGTTAGCTGCGCCGAGAAGGTCTAGAAACATGGCAACATATACCAATATTCCCGCTGCCAATCAAGCGAGCGTGCAAGCAGAGCCCGACAATAAACCTGCTTCCGCCGATCCGATTTCCGCCCGCGATCTTGAGAACACGACGGGATCGAGCGCCGACCTATATGGCGTTCCCCACGATACGTCGATTGTGTTTCTGCCGGACGGACCTCGTGCGTCTGTGAGCGGCGTCTATGCCGACGGATTTGCAGGCCTCCGCATTCCCGTAGCCGAGAGGCGAGACGGCTCGCAAATCGTCGTGACATTGGGCCGGCTCATTCATTTCAGCAAAGGGTGGGACGGCGACGAAGATGAGGGGGTGTATGAACTCCGCCCGACCAAAGCGACGAAGCGCATAGCGCGGGCACGACAGCCAAAAAAAGCCGACTTGGCGGTCAAGGCCTTGGCGGGAGCGCGGCGATGACAAAACAACCGCGCCGTCCAGCAAGGCTTAAGCGAGCCGCTCGGTCTTGCGAGCAGGCGACGCCCGTCATCCAGGCGACTAGCTTCGGTCTCGCATGAGGCCCTACGACGCGCGACACCGGCTGAAAATGTCCGCATGGGTTTCGGGCCAAGGCGCGGCGACTACGTCAAGGCGGGCGCGAAAGTCACGAAATCGACGGCAAGCGTGTCCGCCCGCCAAGCCGAGACGAAGCGCGTACGCAAGCGCTACGGCTTCGAGACGACTTGAGGCCGCTACACAAGCTCGCAGGGAAGGCGCTATTGGCTATGAGAGCCAAGATCAAGCGGAACGCGTCGCAAAGGCCGCGGACACCCGGCTGAGGAAACAAGCCCAACGAAACGTAGGCGAAACTCTTTCCGCGCGTCACCCCTATCGAAGGAGATCCTCGCGCTTTGTCCTCACGGAAGCGAGGCGGAGAAATTATGAGCGTAGCCGGGAACGCAAACTCCAAGGCGAATGGCTCGAGGCTCCAGAATGGTTTGAAATGATGGATGTCGCCAACGCCCTCAAGGATCATCGCATATTGCAGTTGCGCGCCTCGCCCGTCGTGAGCGGTTATGGGGTTGGGCGATGATCCTGCCGTGTCCGATAAGGAAAGGACAGGTCATCACGCCTTCACGATCGCTGGCGGGCCTTACGGGCCGATCGCCGGAACGCATGTGTTTCCTCGATCATCTGGCGTAGGAAATTTGATCGCGCAGCTTATCGAAACGACCGAAGCAGCGCGTCCTCCCTACACATTCGGCAATGTGAATGTTGAGCGGGGCGAATATTACCGAGGCAGGAAGCGAAATCGTATTGCCGGCCGATCTGCCGTTGAAGCTGCGACAAGGGATAAGAAGGGCGGATACATGGAATGGCCTGCGCAAAGGATTGCGCGCACTACGTGATCGCTCACGACTAGACGATTATATCGAAAATAATCCAGAACGGATCAAGGACGGCAAACGAAAGACCCGTGAATGGAATTATCTCAACAATGAATTCGTCGCCGTGGATTTTGAGGGGCAGGATTATCTCGGCAACGTGATTATCCGTCCGAACGGAAGCGATCATAAGACGCCCTATGACGATCATCGCCTTTTCCTGGGGGGCGCAGCGTCCACCGATGAAACTCGCGCGCCAGAATGGCTGATCAATCCAGATACGACGGACGATGACAAACGACCGCTTGATCCGCGCGCCGTCCTGGATTGGCTGGTGGACCTGCCGAGCAAATACAGCCCAGGCGCTATTTTCGTCATGTACTCTTTTTCGTACGACGTGACGCATATCCTGAGGCACTTGCGCTTCGAGAAAGCGTGGCAAATTTTCAAGGAGGAGAAGTACGACAAAGATCGGAAGAAGCGGCGCAAAGTTCAATCTCGCGTATTTTGCGGCGAGCCTTTCGACGAATTCGTCATGAAATATCGCAATCGAAAACAGCTCGACATATGGAAATTACGCGATCCCAAGCAGCCATATCAGCGCGATGAAAACGGCGTCTACGTTCTCAACAAAGACGGTCGTAAAATCATGGACACGATCGCGCATATAACCCTCTTCGATACGCATCCATTTTATCAGCAGAGTTTCGTCAAAGCCGTGAGTTTTCTCGTCAAGACTGGCCAGGCACGACAATCCGATTTTGATTTTATGATCGAGATGAAAAAGAAGCGGGGCCGCTTCTCATTGGAGCCATTAGATCAAATCAAGAGATACACGACATTGGAATTGAGATATTTGGCGTCCGCACTAACGGGGTTGCGAGACGTTTTGCACGGAATGAAGCTCGAAAGCGCGCCTGATATGAAGCCGATCCATATCAGCAATTGGTATGGGCCGGGCGCTGTAGCTAGCGCCATTTTGAAGAACCTCAATATCATCGAGGATCACTATGGCGACGATATAAAGGCCATTGATCCTCCTCCTCAACAGATTGCGGCGCATCATGCCTTCTCAGCTGGGAACATCCAGCTAATGCAAGTCGGGCATGCGCCTGAGCTTGAACTGCATTCATTCGATATCGCCAGTGCTTATCCACATGCAATCACGCAACTACCCTCATTAAGAGGGGGTCGATGGAACCACATAGAGCGAGGCATTCGATATAAATCACTTGGAGCAACTGAAGACCATCATTGAAGCCTCCTCTAAAGTTTCAATGTTCTATCTCGACTATGAATTCCCACTGTATGAGCGTTTTGACGGGGACCCCTGGAAGCGAGTTCATATCCCCTGGTATCCGCTCTTTTTTCGCTCGCGCACGGGCGCGATCTTTTACCCAAGACGCGGCGAAGGCTGGCACATGCGTGACGAAGCGCTCGGCCGCTATCGAATGGCTTGAACATTATATCCCTGAAGCGAAATGGCGCGACAATGGAACGCCAATAACAAAACAATGGGAAAATAAAGACACCCGTTTCGTCGTGAAAGAGGCTTGGATTTTCGAAGCACGCGACGCGAGCGAAAAAGCATTCGTGTTCCTACCCGAGGTTTATCGCCAACGAATGCAATACAAGCGCGCACGGCCATACGACGCGCGAGAAAAATATTACAAGCTCCCGCCCAATAGCCTCTACGGTAAAATGGCCCAGCGCGTCGGCGGGACTGTGACCAAGGACGGCCGAAAGCCGCCATCGACCGCAAACCCCTATTACGCGGCGGCGATCACCGCCAATTGTCGCCGCCGGCTCGTGGAGGCCGGTTTGCTCGATCCTTACGCCGTCGTGGCGTTCATGACCGACGGCATTGTAACGACGCGGCAACTGGAGGGTTTGCCGAACGTCGTCAACGAGGGCGGCGAGAGTAATCTGGGCGACTGGGAATATGCGCCGGTAGAGGGTGGGACTATTCCTTCATGCGGGCGTTTATTCGATGCGCAAGGCTGGCAAGGAATTGACCAAGACACGCGGCGTCGATCCCAAGCGCGTTTCAGCCGATGACAACGCCGGAAAATTGCTCGTGTCCAAAGCGGTCGAAGCCATGAGCCGCGAGTATGATCCCGCTCTTCCTGCCGCCGTCTATCTCCCAATTCGCGACCTTGTCACCATCGGACAAGCCCTTATGGCATGCGAAAATAACCGCGCCATGTGGAAAGCCGGGCTCGCTGGTCGCTGGGCTCCCCCAATCGATAGTGAACATGCGTTGCTTCGCGCAATCAATCTGGACAAGCTCGGAACGAAACGGCGATGGATACCGGGTCGCGAAGATGATTGGCAGACGAGACGTCGCCCGGACCGCGAACCTTCGACTAGCCAATCGATGCGTGACGCTCGTTCCAACGATACCGGCTGAAAACCCCGAACCGCCCGGAACGCCGTCCGCTATGTATAAGCCCGATTGGGTCGATCCTGAATTGGGCGAAAGCGTCGAGGAGAGCGACGAACAGGAAGCCATCCAAGAGGGATTGTTTTGATGAAATCCTCCATGCCAGACGATCACGCTTGAACCACCCGCCCGTCTTGCTACGCTTATTTTCGGGCGGGCGAGGGCCATGGCAAGAGATCGAAGTCACGTCATTGTTTTGGGCGCAAATGCCGCCTTGCGTGTCCGGGGCGGCGCTCTCGACATCGTGCACGGTACCCGCCGCCGAACGGATAAATCTCAAGATCGATATTGATGATCCGCCGCCTTGCGCCATTCTCTTCGACGGGCGCGGCGAGTTTCTGTCTGGCGAAGCTTTGCGATGGTGCGCGCAACGTGGCGTCGTCATCGTCATGCCAGACGGCCCAGGCCGCATGATGACACTCTTACATTCAGCCGCCGAAGCTTCCGATAGCGAGATGTTGCGTGACGTCGGACCCGCGATCATTCGCGCTCAATGCGCCGCCGATCCGGTTTTCGTCGCCCGCGAGATTGTTCAAACGAAAATCGCTGCCGACAAGGGCGCGCTCGGACCACGCGTGACGCCGGCCATGCCGCAAACCATCGCGCGATGCGAGGCTGCACTGATGACAGCGCGCAGCGTCGCGGAAATCGTCATGATCGAAGCTAAGGCGGCGGGTGTCTACTGGCGTTCGCATCGTGATCTTGGATTGATCGAACGCAAGGGCGGCAATCTGCCACGCACATGGTTGCGCTTCGCGCAGCGAAACAAAGGCCCGGAATTTCTTGGCAACAAGCACGCCTCGCATCCCATCTCCGCCATGATCAATTACTGCGTCGTGGTCGAGGCCGGACGCTTGGCGCGGGCGCTTGCGGGCGAGGGCATGGCGCTGCAAATCGGTTTCCTCCATAGCGACAAGCACGGGCGCAATTCTCTCGTTTGGGATTGCATCGAACCGCTGCGGGCGAAGATCAATGCGAACGTGTTCAAGTTCATCGCCTCTCGTGAGTTCGCTCGCGCGACTTTCCCGCGAGCAGCGTTAAGACGCATCGGATCGCGCGGCCTGTCATCGCTGAACTGTTGAAGCGATGCCTGTTGCCGGATCGCGACATTCTCGACGCGGCGACATGGCTGCGGGATTTGGTTATGCGCTATGGCAAGGGCGGCGCGAAGGGGTCGAGGCTGCCGAGAAGGCAGCCACCGCGTTCCCCACATGATCGAGAGCGCCATGCGGCTCAAGGGCGGTGCTACGGGGTCCAGCCTGTCGAGAAGGTCACGAGCGCCCTCCCCACACGATCGTGAGCGCCACGCGGCTCAACGGCGGGACGACCTGTCGACCAGGGCCTTGTTCCAGGCCCCCCTGTAATCTTACGGTCAGTTGCGGCAAATGCACAGAGCTGCCGATGCCCCTTGAACCTCCCCAATCCCTATCACTCCCTTTCTGGTTGACCAGATCGGAGGCTACTACAACTGGTATCGTATTTGCGGCGTCGCTATGCGGAGGCTGAAGGCGATCGCTCCATACCTCTGACGTGATCGCACAAAGGGCTTAGCCTCAATCCTTTTTCGCCCGCATGATCCCTTTCTCAGCGACAGTTCACCCCTAGGCCGCGCGCCTCAACAAAAACGTCGCGCTACGTTATAAGCTTTATTGTTGATTTGTATGAGTGCGCCATCGTGCCCCTTCCGCCCACGTAGGATATTCATGGCGATGGAACTGCTGCAATCAACTGATTCAAATTTCGTTAAATTATTCACTGATATCGAGAGCGGCGAAATCAAAATCCCACAGTTTCAGCGTGACTTCGTCTGGTCACTGCAATCATCTGCGACGCTCTTAGACAGTATTGTAAAAGGTTATCCGGTCGGAACCTTTATATTCTGGGCCACACGCGAGAGGCTCAGAAGTGTACGAAACCTAGGTAAATTCACTTTGCCCACCGCTCGGGAAGGTGATCTTGTCTCTTACGTGCTCGATGGTCAGCAACGACTGACCAGCCTCTTCGCTATTCTCAATGGCCTCAGCATCGCACGCCGTCCGGATATACGGAAGATTTCTCGCAGGTGTTTATAGACCTTGATGCTACTGAGGACGACGAAATTGTCATTTTAGAAAAAGGAGACCGCCCGGACCATAATTTCATTCGACTATCTGAATTGCTTCATGGCACGTTAATGCAGCTTGCAAGTTACCCAGAGAATTATTGGAGCAAACTAGAGGAATACAAAAAAAGAATACAAGGGTATGAGTTCCCGATAATCGAAGTCCGCAATGTACCCATTGACGTCGCCACAGTAATATTTACACGTATCAATGTCAGCGGTAAATCGTTGTCGGTGTTCGAGATCATGGTCGCTAAGACTTATGACGAGGTCCGCGAGTTCGATTTGTCTGTGAAGTTTGCTGATCTGATTTCTAGGCTAACACCTGTAAATTATGAAACGTTATCTAACACAACACTTCTTCAGATTGTCGCGCTAATCTTAGAAAAAGACTGTAAGGCGCAGACTATCTTGAAGCTAAAGAAGGACGATTTCATAGATACTTGGCCTAAAGCAATTGATGGGGTAGAACGTGCTATCGAGTATTTTCGCAACGTTCTGAGGATCCCAGTTTCACAACTACTTCCTTACCTTGCGCTGGTAGTACCGTTCGCATATTACTTTTATCGTCACCCCGACCCACCGGACCATGAGCATCAAAAACTCCTTGACGACTTCTTCTGGCGATGCTCGCTTGGTGGGCGATATTCGTCCTCACTCGAAAGCAAGCTCGCGCAAGATATCGGGCGGATAGATACCATCCTCGACGGAAAAGCGCCTGAATACGAGACCGGTGTCAACACGTCCCCTAAGTTCCTCATTGAAAATGGATGGTTCAATGCGTCGAGGAGTTTTGTTAAAGCAATTCTTTGTATCTTGGCATACGAACGACCGCTTTCATTTAGAAATAACGGAATTGTTAACATAAGTAACTACTGGCTGAAGCAGGCTAATAGTAAAAATTACCATCACTTCTTCCCACGATCTTATTTGCGTAGGTTAGGTATAGGAGATGAAAAGGCAAACAACGTAATTAACATAACAATTGTCGACGATTATTTGAACAAGCGCGAAATAGGATCGAAGCCTCCTTCGGTATATATGAAAACATTTGCCAATGCGAACCCAAGTCTTGCTTCAGCAATGGCTACACACCTTATCAATGACCTAGAAGGGTTCGGAATATTGTCCGACAATTTCGATACATTCATAGAGCGGCGAGCCGAGGCGATTAGCCAAGAGCTTCGAAAACGCATAATCCCCAGAGAGATCGACCAATTCGGCCAAGTTGTGAGGGCCGACCATCTAGAGGAGGAGATGAGCGACGCGGAGTTGGAAGTTATATGACTTGGACGACAGTAATGTCGCGGCCTAAACGGAGCACCGCACCCCGCTGCGCGACCGCGCGACCGCGCCACAATCTCGACATAGTTGGGACGTGTCCCTCCCTGTCCCCCCGAGGGTTGGATTTCCTTGGATTCTCGTCCGAATCGAGTGATATCAACGGGTTGTGCGGGATTTTCCGCGAAAGTTTTTTCGTGCGCCCTGCCTTGGCCCGACAAGCCGGAACGGGCGCCTGCGGTCGAGGCCAATCGGACGGGCGCGATTGTTCTAAGACGAATTACTTCGATGTCTGACTACCAGCAATCAACTGTTGTCCGACGCCCGACTGGGCTGCGGGGTGTCGTCCATCTCAGCGCCCCGTTCATGATCACCTCAACGTAACGCACCGGGTCACTTTGAATCCCGTTTCTCAATAGCATCACGCTTGCTCTTCGGAAGTGACTCATAGAGTGAGTCAACTTCCCTCTTATGTGTGATCGTATCGTACGCAATCCGGTTTACGAGCTCAAAAAGCTTCTGGGCCGTTCCCCGATCGTCCCTTAAGTCGATCGTGCCGGGGTGCACTGATTCATTTCCGATGACACGGACGACATCCAAGATCTTCTGGATGCGGGTATCCAGACCTGATTTGACTAAATTTTTTATATCGTCGTTGATATTTTCTCCAGATTGACCGAGCTGTTTGCAGAGTTTCTGGATACACAACCTAAGCAGTGCCGCGGCACCTCGTGGAGAAAGATCAAGTATAGATGTTGCCTCCAAAAAATCTGCTTTGATGTCGTCATTCAAGTCTGAATTTGGTTCTAAATGATAGTGTGTCGATGGATATAGCACCGTATCGTGATGCCATACTGATATTTGCTCGCAGCTACGACACTTACTGAGATAGAGATTGACAAGCTCCAATTCTGTTCCGTTCCAATAAGAAGTGTCAAAGAATATCTCCTTACTGACTACTCTTTTTCCGTAATCATAAACTTTCTTTTGCTCCTCTAGATCATCGATATTGAGCGGAGTTTCGTCCTGAAAACGCTTCAGGACCTCGGCCGTAATAAGCTGCGGCGTCCGATCTCCATCCGATATTTCCTTCGGCACCAGCTTAAGCCATGTTTGATCCGCTAGCGCTCCGCATATGGGGCACGAGAACGCCTTGAGAGAAATTACCGGTGGGACATACTTCGGCGGCATAGAATACTCGATCCTTCTCAACTGCAGTCCGTCGTGTCGCCGCAGTTATCGCACCTCGGGCACGTTCCCCTACACAGCGGGGTGAAATTGCCGCATTCGGGGCTGGATTCGCCCGCGTGGGCTTTCATCCGCGCTTCCGCGCGCTTCTCGGGTCACCAAGTTCTACGCGGCCTGCTCTCCAACCTCGACATAGTCCGCCTGGCTCGACGGCTTTGGGATCGGCAACCCATCCTCCCGCATGCCTTCGAGATGAAATTCAATCGCCTCGCGAATTTCCGCCTTCACCTGCTCCGCCGTGTCGCCGACGGATACGCAGCCGGGCAAATCCGGAACGTAGGCGGAGTAATTCCGCTCGCCTTTCTCGATCACGACGGCGTAACGCATGGTATCAGTCCTTTAGGGCCATTCGCTTCGTCCTGGCCGGGCTTGACCCGGCCATCCACGCGGCAGTCGCGCCCCCATTCAATCATCGATTCAACAACTCGTACAAATCCAGCCATCCGGGATTCGCTTCGAGGATCAGTCTCGCCTTCCAGGCGCGAGGCCAATGCTTGATGTTCTTTTCGCGCTGGATCGCGTCGGCTATTCGCTCGTGAAACTCCATGTAGACGAGTTGCTTGAGCCCGTACCGCTTGGTAAATCCGGGCGCCAGCCCTTCACGATGTTCGTAGGCGCGTCGACCGATGTCGGAGGTGACGCCAGTGTAGAGAACGCCGTTCGTGCGGTTGGTCATGATGTAGACCCAGCCGCCGGACATTCGCGCCTCACCGCGTGGGTGGCCGGGTCAAGCCCGGCCAGGACGGCCCTTGGTCGCGCAACGCGCGTTCTCAACTGCA
>CAWGKJ010000006.1:0-245811 GCA_963823115.1 uncultured Alphaproteobacteria bacterium
AGGCATTGGTTTCAAACCGTACTTTTGCATCGTCCCCCGCGGCATAACGGAGGTGGCGCGATTCTGCATCAACGGCGCTGGTACGGCAATGTTCCGTAGCCGGTCCCTAAGCGCGTACCAACAGCGTGTTGCTGCGGGTCTTGCCGGCCTCGGTGTAGCCGCGCGCGCCCATGTCGGCGATGCAGTCGTCTTGCCATTCGTTCCGGGACAGATGCTCGATCACCACCGCGCGCGGCCACTGCGATGGCGGCGCCTGCTTGAAGAAGCCGGTCAGGACGCGGTCCTCGAAGCCCTCCACATCGATCTTGAGCGCATCGACGTGGTTCACTTCGGCATCGTCGAGAACGCGCTGCAGCCGCAACGACAGCACCCTGATGGCATTGCCCGTGCCTTCGCCTGAAACGATATGGCTGGCGCCGAGATTGTCGCCGTCGGTCTCGATCATCAACTCGCCGTCAGAAGGGCCGGCAGCCGCGGCAACCAGAACGACCTGCGTGAAGCGGGAGGCGCCGCGGTTGAACGCAAGTCGCGCATGGGTGACGGGGTGCGGCTCGATCGCGATCACCTTCCCGCTGGCGCCGACATGGCGCGCCAGCACCATGGCATAGGTGCCGACATTGGCGCCGACATCGACGAACACGCCGCCGATGGGCGTGTGCGCGCGCAAAAAGTCCAGTTCCTCAAGATTGTAGTCGGGATTGAACAGGGCGCCGCGTTCGGTGGCGCTGGCCTGGTGATAGAATCGAAACGACGCGCCCTGGTATTGCACGTCCACCGGCCCCGCGCGCAGCAGGTTGACCAACCGCGACAGCATCGGGCGGAACGCGCCGCGCTTCAGCCGCGAGCGTTGCGCGAGCGAGATGATCGCGGCTTGCGCGGGCGTCGGCGCGAACGCGCCGAACGGCGGCACGGCCAGGTCGTTAGCAACCGACGCGGCGGTGCCAGGTAGAGGGGTTGGTATCGTCAAGGTTCTCTCGCCGGAGGATAGCGAATGCCGCGCCTACATAGCCGACTTTGCGGGCGGCTCCAACGAGTCTCGGTTCTGATTTGGTCAGAACGAATACGGCTCTAGACTTGGCGCTCGACCAGTTTCAGCCTTGAGCTCGGCGATGGCTTCGGCGGGATTGAGGCCCTTCGGGCAGGCCTTGGCACAGTTCAGGATGGTGTGGCAGCGATAGAGCCGGAACGGATCCTCGAGATTGTCGAGCCGCTCGCCGGTGGCTTCGTCACGACTGTCCGTGACCCAGCGTGTCGCCTGCAGCAGCGCGGCCGGCCCGAGATAGCGGTCGCTGTTCCACCAATAGCTTGGGCATGAGGTCGAGCAGCAGGCGCAAAGAATGCATTCATAGAGGCCGTCGAGCTTTTCGCGGTCCGCGTGGCTCTGCCGCCATTCCTTCTGCGGCGTCGGTGAAGTGGTTTGCAGCCACGGTTCGATCGAAGCATATTGTGCGTAGAAATTGTCCAGGTCAGGCACCAGATCCTTGACCACGGGCTGATGCGGCAGCGGATTGACCTTCACCGCGCCGTCCTTCACGTCGTGCATCGACTTGGTGCAGGCCAGCGTGTTCTCGCCGTCGATATTCATGGCGCAGGAGCCGCAGACGCCCTCGCGGCAGGAGCGGCGGAAAGTCAGCGTCGGATCGATGTTGTTCTTGATCCAGATCAGCGCGTCCAGGACCATCGGACCGCAATCGTTGGTATCGACCTGATAAGTGTCGACGCTGGGATTCTTGCCGTCGTCCGGGTTCCAGCGATAGATCTTGAATTCGCGCGTCTGCGTCGCGCCCGCCGGCTTCGGCCAGGCCTTGCCGCCGGTGATCTTCGAATTTTTCGGCAGTGCGAATTCAACCATCTGTCTTGCCCTTGCGGTTCACCTCGTCATTGCCTGGACAAAAGCGCGAAGCGCGTGCTTCTCACCTTTAACCCGGCAATCCATCCTGCGAAGATGGATTGATGCGCGGGGCGCGCCCGCGCACGACAAGTAACGCTCAATACACCCGTGCTTTCGGCGGGATGTACTGCACGTCATTGGTCATCGTGTAATCGTGCACCGGACGATAATCGAGGGTGGTGTTGCCGCTATCGTCGATCCACGACAGCGTGTGCTTCATCCAGTTCTTGTCGTCGCGATCGGGGAAATCCTCGCGCGCATGCGCCCCGCGGCTTTCGGTGCGGTTTGCCGCCGAGTCCATCGTCACGACCGCCTGCACGATCAGATTGTCGAACTCCAGCGTCTCGACCAGGTCGGAATTCCACACCAGCGAGCGGTCGGTCACCGCGACGTCGCTGATTCCGCCATGCACCTTGTGAATCAGGTTGTGCCCTTCCTGCAGTACCGCGCCGGTGCGGAACACCGCGCAATTATTCTGCATGACGTGCTGCATGCTGTCGCGCAGCTTCGCGGTCGGCGTGCCGCCCGAGGCGTAGCGATAACGATCGAGCCGGCCGAGCGCCTTGTCGGCCGAACCTGCCGGCAGTTCCGGCTGGGTGCCGTTCGGCGTCAGCTTTTCCGCGCAGCGCAAAGCCGCGGAGCGGCCGAACACCACGAGGTCGATCAGCGAGTTGGAGCCGAGACGGTTGGCGCCATGAACCGAAACGCAGGCAGCCTCGCCCACCGCCATCAGGCCCGGCACCACGAAGTTGTCGTCGCCGTTCTTTTTGGTCAGCGCTTCGCCGTGGAAATTGGTTGGAATCCCGCCCATGTTGTAGTGCGCGGTTGGCACGATCGGGATCGGCTCGCGCGTCACATCGACGTTGGAGAAAATCTTCACCGTTTCCGAAATGCCCGGCAGCCGCTCCTGCAGCACCTTGGGATCCAGATGGTCGAGGTGCAGGTAGATGTGGTCCTTCTTCTTGCCGACACCGCGGCCTTCGCGGATTTCGATCGTCATCGCGCGCGAGACCACGTCGCGTGACGCGAGATCCTTGGCGGACGGCGCGTATCGCTCCATGAAGCGCTCGCCTTCGGAATTGACGAGATAGCCGCCCTCGCCGCGCGCGCCCTCGGTGACGAGGCAGCCGGCGCCATAGATGCCGGTCGGGTGGAACTGCACGAATTCCATGTCCTGCAGCGGCAGGCCGGCGCGTAGCGCCATCCCGCTGCCGTCGCCGGTTTGGGTGTGGGCTCCGGTGCAGGAATGATAGATGCGCCCATAACCCCCGGTGGCAAGGATCGTGCTCTGCGCGCGAAAGCGATGCAGCGTTCCGTCGTCGAGCTTGAGCGCGATCACGCCGCGGCAGGTGCCCTGATCGTCCATGATCAGGTCGATGGCGAAGAATTCGATATAGAATTCAGCGGAGTGACGCAGAGCCTGGCCGTACATGGTGTGCAGCATGGCATGGCCGGTACGGTCGGCGGCGGCGCAGGTGCGCTGGGCCTGGCCTTTGCCGTAGTCCAGCGTCATGCCGCCGAACGGGCGTTGGTAGATCCGCCCATCCTCGGTGCGCGAGAACGGCACGCCCCAGTGCTCGAGTTCGTAGACCGCCGCTGGCGCGTGGCGCACCATGTATTCGATCGAATCCTGATCCCCCAACCAGTCCGACCCCTTGACGGTGTCGTACATGTGCCAGCGCCAGTTGTCCTCGTGCATGTTGCCGAGCGCGGCCGAGATGCCGCCTTGCGCCGCTACCGTATGCGAGCGCGTCGGAAATACCTTGGTGATGCAGGCGGTGCGCAAGCCCGCTTCGCTGCAGCCGACCACGGCGCGCAGGCCGGCGCCGCCGGCGCCGACGACGACGACGTCATAGGTATGGTCTTCAATCGGATAGGCTTTTCCGCCAGCGCCAGGTGCTCCCGCGCCGTTTGCGCCGCTGCCCTTGCCATTTCCGCCTCCGGCCATGAACTACACTCCAGATGACAGTTTGAGAATGGCGTAGATCGAGGCCAGCGCCACCGCGATTGAGAAGAAATTGTTGCCCATGATGGCGGCGAGCTTCAGCTTCTCACCATGCACGTAGTCCTCGATCACTACCTGCAGGCCGATCTTCATGTGCCAGACGGTGGCGATGATGAACAACAGCAGGATGATCGCGACCAGCGGGGAGCCCAGGATTTCCTTGGCGCCGGCCTGATTGTGGCCGAGCAGCATCATCACAATTACGATCACGGGCAAAATCAGCAGTAGAATCGCCACCGCGGTAACGCGCTGGCGCCAGAAGTCGGAGGTGCCGGAATGCGAGGCGCCGAGGTTGCGGACGCGGCCGAGCGGCGTGCGCATCGATTTGGCTGTGTTCTGCGGGCTCATCGTCCGCCTCCGATAGCATAGGCCGCGATCCACAACAGCACCGTCAGCGAAACGCCGCCGATCAGCGCGCCCCAGGTCAACGTTTCGCGTTCGCTCGCCTTGAAGCCGTAGCCGAGGTCCCAGATGAAATGCCTGATACCGCTCAGCAGATGGTGCATCAGCGCCCACGTGTAGCCGAACACGATCAGCCGGCCGATGAAACTGGAAGTGAAGGCCTGCACGTTGGAATAGGCGGCGGGTCCGGAGGCGGCCGCGATCAGCCACCACACCAGCAGAAGGGTGCCGAAATACAGCGCCACCCCGGTCAGGCGATGCACGATGGACATCGCCATCGTGAGCGTTAAGCGATAGCTCTGCAGATGCGGCGAAAGCGGTCGTTCGATCCTGGCGGTCATTGGCGGCTTTGACGGTTTGCGGGCCCACGCTGGGGCCCCTGGGGGATCGCAATAGACGGAGCCTATTTACGAAGTCGACACAGTCAGCGCAACGACGAAATCGGTTGTTTGCGCATAGCAGTTCATACTTATGGATAAGCCTTGCGATTCAGTTGCATTGACGACGTTGGCGATCGCGCTTGGCTGGTATACCTGAAGCACGATTCATGAACACGCGCACGGTGGGCGCGGCAACAAGGAAAACTCCGGTGGCGAACGCAGGTCTTGATGCCGCCCAGCTTGTCCAGCTGGCGCTGCTGCTGGTGGCGGTAGGCGCGCTCTCGGGATTTCTCGCCGGCGTGTTTGGAATCGGCGGCGGCGCCGTCCTGGTCCCGGTGTTCTATGAATGCTTTCGACTCGCCGGCGTGCCGCTGGAAGTACGCATGCCACTATGCATCGGCACATCGCTCGCCATCATCGTTCCAACCTCGATCCGTTCCTGGCGCGGCCACTACGCGCGTGGCGCCGTGGACATGCAAATTATCAGAGATTGGTGGCTACCGGTGGTTGTGGGCGTGATCGCGGGCAGCGTGACCGCGCGCTACGCGCCGGAGCGCCTGTTCAAGATCGTGTTCGTGATGGTGGCCTGGTCGGCAGCCGCGCGCCTCCTGCTGGCGCGCGAGACCTGGAAGTTCGGCGACGACGTCCCGCGGGGGCCGCTGATGAAGATTTACGGATTTTTCGTCGGGCTTCTCTCCACGCTGATGGGTATCGGCGGCGGTCTGTTCGCCAACCTGGTGATGACCTTCTACGGCCGGCCGATCCATCAGGCGGTCGCGACGTCGTCGGCGCTGGCGGTCTTGATCTCGATTCCCGGCGCGCTAGGCTATGTCTATGCCGGCTGGCCCGCGGCCGCGCGCTTCCCCGACGTCGCCGCACTGCAATTGCCGTTCGCGTTCGGCTACGTCTCGCTGATCGGCGCCGTGCTGGTGATGCCGACCAGTCTCCTGACCGCGCCGCTGGGGGTCAGGTGTGCGCACGCGATGTCGAAGCGCACGCTGGAAATGGCGTTCGGCGCCTATCTGTTTATCGTCGGCGGCCGGTTTGTGATCAGCCTGATTTAGTCGGGAGATCGAACGCGGGTTCCATCGGGTTGCAATCAACGGACGATGACCCGCATCGTTGAAATCCGCGGTGATTTGGATGAATGTCGCCGTGCGATGAGGACATTCGGGCGGGGACAATCATGAAACGGCGCGCTTTTATTGCGTTGCTCGGAAGCGCGGCGGCGAGTTGGCCGTTGGCGGCGCGGGCGCAGCAGCAGGCCATGCCCGTAATCGGGTACTTCCACTTCGCGACGCCTGGATACACTCCGACCGCCGCCTCATTCCTCCAGGGATTGAAGGAAGCCGGCTATGTCGTCGGACAAAACGTCGCGATCGAATACCGCTGGGCCGAGGGTCATTATGATCGGCTGCCGGCATTGGCCGCCGATCTCGTCGGGCGCAAAGTCGATCTGATCGCTGCCTTCGGTCCTCCTGTCGCCCGCGCGGCGAAAAATGCTACCCCGACGATTCCGATCGTGGTCGAGGTCGGCAACGGCGCGGTGGAGGCCGGACTGGTCGCGAGCCTCGCCCGGCCGGGCGGCAATGCCACAGGCCTCAGCATCCTCTTCACCCAGCTGACGCCCAAGCGGCTCGAATTGCTGTGCGAGTTGATTCCCCAGGCCAGGACGGTCGCGCTGCTTGTCAACCCGAACAGTCCGACAGCCGCGCCCTCGATCCAGGGCGCTCAGGAAGCGGCGCGAGCCAAGGGTGTCCAACTCTCGATCCTCAACGCCAGCACCGAAGCCGAGATCGATGCAGCCTTCGCGACTTTCGTCAACGTGCGGGCCGACGGACTCATTGTCGCCGCCGACCCGTTCTTCGATACGAGGCGCGAGCAGCTGGTAGCGCCGGCGGCTCGCTTCCGGGTTCCCACGATCTATTTCGAGCGCGAGTTTTCCATCGCCGGCGGCCTCATCAGCTACGGAAGCAGCCTTTCCGAGGCCTATCGCCAGATGGGGATCTACGCCGGACGCATCCTCAAGGGCGAGAAGCCTGCAGATCTGCCCGTCGAGCAGCCCACCAAGTTTGAATTGATCATCAACCTCAAGGCCGCCAGGGAATTGGGACTGACGGTGCCGCCGAAGCTGTTATTCACGGCCGATGAGGTGATCGAATGAAGCGGCGCGCGTTCATCACATTGCTCGCCAGCGCGGCTGCGATTGTGCCGCGGGCGGTGCGCGCACAGGCGGCGACGGCCGTAGTAGGCTATCTCGGTAGCGGGTCGGCGGACGACCAGAAGAGCCTGGTTGCGGCGACGCTGCAGGGGCTGAAGGAAGGCGGATTCAGCGCTGGTCAGAACCTGACGATGGAATATCGCTGGGCCGACGGCCATTACGATCGCCTCCCGGCGCTTGCGGAAGAGCTGGTGAGGCGGCCGGTCAATCTGATCATCGCTGCCGGCGGCAGCGATCCCGGCCGCGCCGCCAGGGGCGCGACATCGACCATTCCCATCGTGTTCATCACGGCGGCCGATCCGGTCAAAACCGGCCTCGTCGCGAGCCTCAACCGCGGAGAGGGCAACATCACCGGAATCGCCATGCTCGGCGCAACGCTGGAAGCAAAGCGCCTTGAATTGCTGCACGAGATGTTGCCGCAGGCGAACGCGATCGGGGTTCTAATCAATCCCGGCTATCCTGCGGCGAAGGCGCAGGCCCAGGAAGTCGACCAAGCTACCGAGCGGCTCGGGATCAAGGCGGTTGTGCTCTATGCCGGCAGCCAAGCGGAGGTCGGGGCGGCCTTTGCCCGTTTGGCGGAACAAAAGGTCGGCGCGGTGCTTGCGTGCAACGACCCGTTCTACGGGTCCTACCGCGGGGAGATTGCGGCGCTGGCGCTGCGCTACAGGCTGCCAGCGATGTCATTCCGGCGCGAATTTACGGAAATCGGCGGCCTTCTCAGCTACGGCTCGCAATTCGCGGAAGGTTATCGCCAGACCGGCATCTATGCCGGGAAAATATTGTCGGGCGCGAGACCCGCCGATCTGCCGATCATGCAGCCGACCAAGTTCGAACTGGTCGTCAATCTCAACACCGCAAAAGCCCTTGGGCTTGTGATCTCCGAATCCTTCCTGCTCCGCGCCGACGAAATAATAGAGTGACGCGGGCCTAGGGTTCGAGACGGCGCAAGTGCACCGTCGCGCCATGAGGCTATTTTTTCGCGTAAAGGTCCGAATAATTGTCGCGCAGGATGTTCTTCTGCACCTTGCCCATGGTGTTGCGCGGCAATTCGTCGACCACGATCACCCGCTTCGGCATCTTGAATTTGGCAAGCCGCCCGTCGAGCGCCTTCAGCACCGAGGTTTCATCCACCCCGGCGCCTTTGTCGCAGACCACAACAGCGGTGACGCCCTCGCCGAAATCGGCGTGCGGCACGCCAATCACGGCGGATTCGATCACGCCCGGCATGGCGTCGATCTCGCTCTCGATTTCCTTCGGGTAAACGTTGAAGCCGCCGGAGATCACGAGATCCTTGCCGCGGCCGAGAATGTGCACGTAGCCGTTATGGTCGATCATGCCGAGATCGCCGGTGATGAAGAAGCCGTCGTCGCGGAATTCCGCTTTGGTTTTTTCCGGCATCCGCCAGTAGCCCTTGAAGACGTTCGGGCCCTTGACCTCGATCATGCCGATGGTTTCGCGCGCCAGTTCCTTGCCGGTGTCGGGATCGGTAACGCGCACCGACACGCCGGGCAGCGGATGGCCGACCGCGCCGGGGACGCGCTCGCCGTCATAGGGGTTCGACGTGTTCATGTTGGTCTCGGTCATGCCGTAGCGCTCGAGCACGGCGTGTCCGGTGCGCGCAAACCATTCGCGGTGGGTGTCGGCGAGCAGCGGCGCCGAGCCGGAAATGAACAGCCGCATATGCCCGGTGGATTCGCGGTTGAGCGCTGGGCTTTGCAGCAGCCGCGTGTAGAACGTCGGCACGCCCATCAGCACGGTTGAGCGCGCCATCAGCTTGATGATCAGCTCGGGATCGAATTTCGGCAGGAAGATCATCGAGGCGCGGGCGAACAGCGTAACGTTGCTCGCCACGAACAGGCCGTGGGTGTGATAGATCGGCAGCGCGTGGATCAGCACATCCTTGTCGGTGAAGCGCCAGTAGCCGACCAGCGAGAGCGAATTGGACGCGAGATTGTCGTGCGTCAGCATCGCGCCCTTGGAACGCCCTGTGGTGCCCGACGTGTAGAGGATGGCCGCGAGATCGTCGTTCGCGCGCGCGACGGTACTGAACTCCGCACTCGCCTTCGCGGCGGCGTCGGTCAGCGATCCCTTGCCGTCTGCACCGAGCGTTTCGACCTTGCCGCCAACCTTCGCGGCGATCGCGCCGATGCCCTCGGCTTTCGAGGGATCGCACACCACCAGCGACGGTTCGGCGTCGGTGATGAAGTATTCGAGTTCGTTGAGGGTGTAGGCGGTGTTGAGCGGCAGATACACGGCGCCGGCACGTACCGTGGCCAGATACAGCACCAGGGCGGGCACCGATTTCTCGGTTTGCGCGGCGACGCGGTTGCCGGTCTTGACGCCGCGCAACACCAGCGCGTTCGCCATCTGCCCGGCGCGGGCGATCAGGTCGCCATAGCTAATGCGCTGGCCGTCCGTGGTTTCGATCGCCAGCCGGGCTGGATCGTCAAGGCCGTCGAACAGGCGGGAAAACAGATTGGCGTTCATGATGGTTTTCCGGGGCGCGTTCATGCATCATTGCGGAAGGGCGGACACGGTCAGGTCGGCCGCGGCAACGCTTCAATAGCAAATGCGCCCTTCACAAAGCAACGGAGACAGTTTGCATGTCAAATAACGGGAAACGCGTGGCCTGGGTGACCGGCGGCGGCAGCGGCATCGGCGAGGCCGGCGCCGAGGCACTCGCCGCGGATGGCTGGACGGTGGTGATTTCGGGGCGCCGGAAGGATGCGCTGGATGCGGTGGTGACGAAGATCGCCAAGAGCGGCGGCAAGGCCGAGGCGATTCAGCTGGACGTCAGCAAATCCGCCGATGTGAACAACGCCGCCGAAGAAATTCTCGCCAAACATGGCCGGATCGATCTTCTGGTCAACAGCGCAGGCATCAATGTGCCGAAGCGCAGCTGGGCCGACATGGAACTGGATGGCTGGAACAAGCTGGTCGATATCAATCTCAACGGCGTCCTGTACTGCATGCGCTCGGTGCTGCCGGCGATGCGCAAGCAAAAGGACGGCTGCATCATCAATGTCGCGTCATGGGCCGGCCGTCACGTGTCGAAAATGCCGGGGCCCGCGTACACCACGACCAAGCATGCGGTGTTGGCGCTGACTCATTCCTTCAACATGGACGAATGCGTCAACGGCTTGCGGGCGTGTTGCCTGTCTCCCGGCGAGGTCGCGACCCCGATCCTGAAGCTGCGGCCGGTGGTGCCGAGCGAAGCGGAGCAGGCGCGGATGTTGCAGTCCGAAGATCTCGGCCGCACCATCGCGTTCGTCGCCAGCATGCCGCCGCGGGTCTGCGTGAACGAAATCCTGATCAGCCCGACCTGGAACCGGGGATTCGTGGCGGCGCCGAACAATCGGGATTAGTGCGGCATCGCCGGACCAAGCCTTGCGTCAAGGCGAGCCGGAAAGATCCGGCTCGCATTTTTGTGAACGCCATGCCCGGGGTGCATCGACCTGATAGCCTGCAGGGCAGTAACGAACCGCCGGTTCCCGGCGTATATTCGGCGTATCGACCGCAGAAACGGAAATCCGGGGAACCGCAATGTCCAGCCTTGCCGCCAGCGACGAGCGCGCAGTCCCCGCCACAACGTGGATCATTCAACCAGCGTGGGTCCGGGCCGCGCACTGGATCAACGCCGTGGCGATGATCCTGATGATCATGTCGGGATGGCAGATCTATAATGCCTCGCCGCTGCTCGCCTTCAAGTTCTCAAAAAGCATCACGCTTGGCGACTGGCTCGGCGGTGCGCTGCTCTGGCATTTCGCGGCGATGTGGCTGTTGATGGTCAACGGCCTCGCCTATCTCGTGCTGGGCTTTGCTACCGGCCGCTTCGCCAGGAAGCTGCTGCCGATCACTCCGGGCGGCGTGATCTCGGACGCCAGGGCGGCGCTGGCCGGCAGGCTGTCGCATGCCGACCTCACCAGGTACAATTACGTGCAGAAGCTGCTTTATGCCGGGATCATCGTGGTCGGCGTTGTCGTCGTGCTGTCGGGGCTTTCGATCTGGAAGCCGGTACAGCTGCAGTGGCTGACGGCGCTGTTCGGCGGCTACGACGTGGCGCGTTACGTTCACTTCATCTGCATGGCGGCGATCGTCGCGTTCCTTGTTGTTCATATTGCGCTGGCGTTGCTGGTGCCCAAAAGCCTGCGCGCCATGATCATCGGCCGCTGAATTTCCGGGAGGACTTAATCATGGGCCGTATTCGCAAGCTTCTGATCCCCGGCGTCGACCAGAAGCTGCTGGTCGGGGACGCGGTAAAGGCGATGCCGGATCTGGCGCGCCGGCGCTTCATCGCCGGCGGCGCAAGTCTGGGGGCGCTGACGCTGCTGACCGGCTGCGACGTGTCCGACAGCTTCTCCGCCGAAGAGATGTTGAAGAAGGTCTCGAAATTCAACGACGCGGTGCAGGCGTTCATTTTCAATCCCGATACGCTGGCCCCGACCTTTCCGGAAAGCGCAATAACAAAACCGTTCCCGTTCAACGCCTATTACGATCTCGACGACGCGCCTGATATCGACGGCAAGGACTGGAAGTTCGAGGTGCGCGGGCTGGTCGACAACAGGAAATCATGGACTCTGGAAGAGCTCTACAGGCTGCCGCAGGTCAAGCAGGTCACGCGCCATATCTGCGTCGAGGGCTGGAGCGCGATCGGAAGCTGGACCGGCACGCCGTTGCGCGATTTCCTTAAACTGGTCGGCGCCGACACAAGGGCGAAATATTGCTGGTTCCAGTGCGCCGATGCCGAAGGCTACAACTCACCGCTGGACATGGCGACGGCGCTGCACCCGCAGACCCAGATGACGTTCAAATTCGCCGACGAAATCTTGCCCCGCGCCTACGGCTATCCGATGAAGATCAGGGTGCCGACAAAACTCGGCTTCAAGAATCCGAAATACGTGATCTCGATGGAAGTCACCAACGACTACAAGGGCGGCTACTGGGAAGACCAGGGCTACAACTCGTTCAGCGGGAGCTGAATGCGCGTTGTCATTCACAGACGCGCCTTTTGCCAGCAACCTAAGCTCCTTTGATCCCGGAACTGGTCGATTGAGTTCGAGGGAAGAGTTGGATTAACAATCAAAGGATGGCCACAAATCGGCGACAAGCCGGATGTTCAAGGGAGGATTGAGAATGACGATCGGTCTCAGTGCCGGGTCCACACGGCACGCGCTTACCGTATTCATGATCGCATGGATCTTTCCACCGTCGATGGTGTTGGCGCAGGCTGAAAATTGCACGGCCGGCACGACGGCGGCTCTGAATGTCGCCGGCACGGTCATTACCGGCACCAAGCTCAACGAAGCTGAAAAGGACCTGCCCCGGCACTGTGTCCTGACGGGCAAGATTAATGAACGCACCGGCGTCGACGGCAAATCTTACGCGATCCAGTTCGAGATGCGGCTTCCCTCGGACTGGAACGGCCGTTTTCTGCATCAGGTCAATGGCGGCAATGACGGCGAAGTGGTGCCGGCGCTCGGCGACAAGTCCGACTTCAATGCGATGGGCGGAAAATCGGCGCTGGCGCGCGGCTTTGCCGTCCTCAGTTCGGATTCCGGCCACTCCGGGCGCGATCCCGCCAACAAGGCGATGGGTCTGGCGGGCGGCGCCGCCTTTGGTCTCGATCCGCAGGCGCGGCGCGACTATGGCTATTCGGCGGACCTGACGCTCGCGCCGATCGCGAGGAAGATCATATCAGCGCATTACGGCAGGAAGCCGGATTACTCCTACATGTATGGCTGCTCAAACGGCGGACGCCACGCGATGGTGGACGCCAGCCGTATGCCTGAGATGTACGATGGGTTCCTCGTCGGCAACCCCGGCTTCGATCTGCCCAAGGCCGCCATCCAACACGCCTGGGATCTGCAGAATTTCACGAAGATCGATCCGGATATCCGCAAATCGTTCACCAGGGACGATGCGAAGCTGCTCTCCGCAAAGGTCGTTGAAGTCTGCGATGGCCTCGACGGCGTCAAGGATGGCCTGACCAGCAACCTGGCGGCCTGCCAGAAGGCCTTCGATTTCTCGAGCCTGCAATGCGCGCCCGGCACCAGCGAAGGCTGCCTGCCGGAGGTCAAGATATCAGCGTTGAAGGCGATCTTCGGTGGGCCCAGGAATTCCAGGGGCGAGGCGCTCTATTCGGATTGGCCCGTCGATGGCGGTGTTGGAACGGGAAACTGGCGGACGTGGAAAGTGGAGAGTCCGGTCGCGCCCTGGAACAATTATCCGATTATTGCGACCATGGGGGCAGCTTCGCTGGCCATGATTTTCGCGACGCCGCCGACCACAGTCGAAGGCGACAACGACCATCTCAACGACTTCCTCGCAAAATTCGATTTTGACCGCGATGCGCCGAAAATCTTTGCCAGGGACGCGACGTTTTCCGAATCTGCAATGGAATTCATGACACCGCCGGACGTGGCCAGTCCGATGCTGTCCGGCCTGAAGGCTGCAAACCACAAAATGATCTTGTTTCACGGCCAGGCCGATCCGGTCTTCTCGGTCAACGACACGATCCATTGGTACGAGCAACTGAATGCCAATTCCGGCGGCAAGGCCGGGGATTTCGCCCGCCTGTTTACGATCCCCGGCGTCACTCATTGCGGCGGTGGCATGGGGCTGGAGCGGTTTGACGCGCTGCAGGCGCTGATAGACTGGGTGGAAAAGGGTGAGGCGCCGGAGCAGATCATCGCTTCCGCCAATCCTGGTAACAAGGAGATCCCGTCCGCCTGGAGCGCCGCGCGCAGTCGTCCGCTTTGTCCGTGGCCTCGATACGCGAAATACCGCGGTGGCGACGTGGAAAGCGCGGCGTCCTTTGCGTGCGCGGCGCCTTGAAACCAGGTAGTGCGGGAAGAAGGGAAGATCAGGACGATTTTGGCGCCCGCGCCAGCCTTCCCTGAAACGCCGCAGCCAGCGCGCCTACCGCCAGCATCGCCGCCGAGACGTTGAGCGCATAGGAAAGGCTGCCAAACGCGTCGGTGACGGCGCCGACCGCGGTCGGCCCCAGCGTCTGACCCACTCCGAAAGCAATGGTCATCGCTGCAATTCCTTTCGGCCAGGCCGAAGGCGGATAGTTGAAGCGCACGAAGGCGGTGGTCGAGGTCACCACTGCAAAGAACGCGACGCCGAACACCAGCGCCGATACGGCAAGCAAGGCTGTGGAATGCCCGAACAGCGGCAGCGCCGCGCCCAGAGCATTGACGCCGAGAATAATCGCGGTGCTCATGCCGCCGCGGTCGAACGCCAGCACGCGGCCCCACACCCATGGCGCCACGAAGGCGCTTAAGCCGATCAGGCACCAGAACGCGCTCTGCGCCGCGGCGCCGCCGCCGCCGTCGCGCACATAGGCGATCATGAAGGTCATGTAGGCGATGTAGCCGGCGCCGAACAGAAAATAGCCGGCGAGATAGATCAACACCGGCCCGATCACGAAGGTCGCCGGCGCCGCATCGGCGAGGCCGTCGCTGGTGTCGATCGGCGCCAGCAGCAGTGGCAGGGTCAATGCAACGGAGAGCAGCGTCATGACCCACCACACGATCCACCATGAGCCGGGCCCGAACGCCCGCAGCACGAAGGGTGCGATCAGGCCGGACGCCACGATGCCGAGCCCGGGTCCTGCGTAGAACAGGCTGAGCAGAAAGTTCGCGCGCGTTGGCTGCGATTGCGCGATCTTCGCCGCCAGCGCACCACCGGCGACGAATCCGGCCGCTGCCCCCAGCCCTGCGAGCAGCCGCGCAAAGCTCAAAATGACAAAATTGCCTGACAGCGCGCACAACGTCACCGCCACGACACAGGCCAGCGTTCCCCAGCGGACCGTGGCGGACAAGCCAAATCGTTTTGCCAGCCTTGACGCCACCAAGGCGCCGGCGAGATAGCCCGCGGCGTTGACGGTGTTCATGAAGCCCGCGGCTGAATACGACCAGCCGAGCGCTTCCCGCATGTCCGGCAGCACCAGCGAGTAGGCGAAGCGGCCGATGCCGAGGCTGACGGTCGACGTCAGCGACAGGACCAGGATCAGCCGCGCAGGGTGCGCAGGTGGTGAGGGAGGGTCAGGGGCTTTCACGGGATTCTCCGGCAGGGCCCGCATTCTGGCAGGCCGGACCGGGTTTGCACAGGCGCGCGGCCGGCAATGGTGTCTTGCCAATCGGGCAACGCCGCACTAGCACTCCGCGCGCATCCGCTACTTTTCAAGAGGCAAATCGATCATGGCGACCCATAAACTGCTGCTTCTCCCCGGCGACGGCATCGGCCCCGAAGTGATGGCGGAGGTGAAGCGCCTGATCGACTGGCTGAACGCGCAAGGCATCGCGCATTTCGAGACGGAGCAGGGCCTGGTCGGCGGCGCGGCCTATGATGTGAGCAAGCAGAGCATTACGGACGCGACCATGGCCAAGGCGATGGCTGCGGACGCCGTGATCTTCGGATCGGTCGGCGGTCCGAAGTGGGACAGCGTCCCCTATGACGCGCGGCCCGAGGCTGGGCTGCTCCGCCTGCGCAAAGACCTCGGCCTGTTCGCCAATCTGCGCCCCGCCGTGTGTTATCCGGCGCTCGCGGACGCCTCGAGCCTGAAGCGCGAGGTGGTCGAGGGTCTCGATATCATGATCGTGCGCGAGCTCACCGGCGGAGTGTATTTCGGCGAGCCGAAGACCATCACCGATCTCGGCAACGGCCAGAAGCGCGCCATCGATACCCAGGTCTACGACACCTATGAAATCGAGCGCATCGCCCGGGTCGCGTTCGACCTGGCGCGCAAGCGCCGCAACAAGGTGACCTCGATGGAAAAGCGCAACGTCATGAAGTCGGGCGTGCTGTGGAACGAGGTGGTCAGCCAGGTTCACGCGCGCGAATACAAGGATGTGCAGCTGGAGCATCAGCTGGCCGATTCCGGCGGCATGAACCTGGTGAAATGGCCGAAGCAATTCGACGTCATCGTCACCGACAACCTGTTCGGCGACATGCTCTCGGATATCGCGGCGATGCTGACGGGTTCGCTCGGCATGCTGCCATCGGCCTCGCTCGGCGAGGTCGATGCCAAGACCAGGAAGCGCAGAGCCCTGTACGAACCGGTGCACGGCTCGGCGCCCGACATCGCAGGTAAAGGCCTGGCCAATCCGATCGCCATGATCACGTCATTTGGAATGGCGCTGCGCTATTCCTTCGACATGGGCGCGTTGGCCGACAAGGTCGATGCTGCGATCGCGGCGGTGCTGGCGAGCGGCCTGCGCACGGCGGATATCAAATCGGAAGGCGTCGCCGCGGTCTCCACGACGCAGATGGGTGAAGCGATTCTGAAGGAATTGCAGGCGCTGCACGCTTAGGCGCAATTCGTCGCTGACACAAAAAATGCCCGGTCAAAGCCGGGCATTTTTCGTAACTGCAGTCTCGCTCAATTCAGCGGGATGCTCTGCGGGTACCCGCCCATGTCCGACGGCGGGTTGAGCGGCTGGCGGTCGATCGGGCGATTGTTGTTCTCACGCGCGAACGATGGGTATCCGACCGCCGGCGGAAATGCGTAATCGGTGAACTTGCGGTCGCCCGGCAGAACTTCAACGCCGGCATCGAGCCAGGAGCGCTTGGTGACATAGATTCGCGTGTGGGGCCCCTGCTGATAGGACACATTGGGACCGCTCGGCCCGTAATAGGCACGCCCGCGATTGTCGTATTTGGGTTTGGTCTCCGCGCCGGCCGGGCTCATGTTGAAGCCAACAACGATGACAGTGGCCGCAGCCAGCAACGCCGCAAGCTTGCTCGCGGCAGGGAATTTCCAGATCATTACGTCCTCATGGGGCTGGCAAGTCACCAAATCCGATTGGCGATCATTCTAGCTGGCGGGGGTATAGCGTCACAAGGTCAAACGGGCCACACTGCATCAGATAATGCAGCAGGCAACGAAAAGTTGCTTGAAAACCAGCAGCTTGACCGGCGGGAGGATCAAAGCGCGCCGCGCAGAGCAGGATTTTCCGCTGAACTCACCCAGTCCGCCGACAGGGTGGCGGGGCCACAGCTGCCCCGCCTGAGCTCGGCGCGGGCGAATAATTCAGCCAGTTTTGGGTCGTTTCCGGCTGTGAGCAGGACCAGCCGGTTCAGCGTGCAGCCGATGGCGGCGCGCCGGGCCGGCAATGCGTCACCCTGGCACGATCAGCCGGAAATCCGCAGGTTGGGCTCGTCGAGGCGTTTGAGGAAGCCAAGGCAGGACCGCGCCCCGTCCATGCCCCCAGGGTGACGAAACAACGTCACCGTGCCGAATTTGCTGTCGATCAGGCCGGCGGCCTCCAGCTCCCGCCCGTCCTTCGGATCGATTCGCGCAGCGATGTCAGCGGCGGCCGGCGCCGATTCGCCGAATTCCCCACCGGGGCGATAGATTTCCAGTTCCGCAACCGGCTTTTCGCCTGGTTTTCCGTCGCGGGCTGTCCAGCGAATGACGTCCTTGCGGCCGCCTTCGGGATGCCTGGCTATTTCGTAGGTCGCTGTTTTTTCGGGCAAATCGAATTGGCTGACCGCGAACGCCGGATGCGAGCGGAGAGCCACGCTCCAGCCCGGTTTGGCGGCAGGCTCGACGGCTTCACCAGCCGGCGCCTGATTCCAGAGGTGGATGACGACGATACCAAGCAGCGCCAAGGTAGCCAGATAGGCAATGAGACGCGCCAGCAAGCCGCAGCACTCATCGGCGAAACTGGTCAGTGCCGGATGAATGGGGGTCTGATAGGAATGGTTGGCGGGATTGGCCCAAAACGATGGCATCAAACGCCCAAGCGCGCGGTCTAACGTTGTCTTGGCGGCGTTTCTCGCATAGAAGCGCTGGCTCCTTCCTTTCCGCTGATCGCGGGGGGTAGGCATTTTTCTTCGGAGAGTGAACGATGGGTTACAAAGTCGCGGTGGTCGGAGCGACCGGCAATGTCGGGCGGGAAATGCTCAACATTCTCGAGGAACGCAAATTCCCGGCTGACGAGGTGGTGGCGCTGGCGTCACGCCGCAGCATCGGCGTCGAAGTCTCCTATGGCGACCGTACCCTGAAGGTCAAAGCGCTCGAGCATTACGACTTCAGCGACGTCGACATCTGCCTGATGTCGGCAGGCGGCGCGGTGTCGAAGGAATGGTCGCCGAAGATCGGCGCCGCCGGCGCGGTCGTGATCGACAATTCATCCGCCTGGCGGATGGATCCGGATGTGCCGCTGATCGTACCCGAGGTCAATGCGGAGGCGGTCGGAGGCTTCGCCAAGAAGAACATCATCGCCAATCCGAATTGCTCGACCGCGCAGCTCGTGGTCGCGCTGAAGCCGCTACACGACAAGGCGGTCATCAAGCGTGTCGTGGTCTCGACCTATCAATCGGTCTCGGGTGCCGGCAAGGACGCCATGGATGAGCTGTTTGCGCAGACCAAGGCGGTCTACACCAACAGCGAAATCGTCAACAAGAAGTTCGCCAAGCGTATCGCCTTCAACGTCATCCCCGAGATCGACGTGTTCATGGAGGACGGCTACACCAAGGAAGAGTGGAAGATGATGATGGAGACCAAGAAGATTCTTGATCCCAAAATCAGGCTCACCGCGACTTGCGTCCGGGTACCGGTGTTCGTCGGCCATTCCGAGGCCGTCAACATCGAGTTCGAGAAGCCGATCTCGGCCGACGAGGCGCGCAACATCCTGCGCACGGCGCCTGGATGTCTCGTGATCGACAAGCGCGAACCCGGCGGCTACGTCACGCCCTACGAGGCGGCGGGCGAGGACGCCACCTACATCAGCCGCATCCGCGAGGACGCGACGGTGGAGAACGGTCTCGTGCTGTGGTGCGTCTCTGACAATCTGCGCAAGGGCGCCGCGCTGAATGCGATCCAGATCGCCGAATGCCTGATCAACCGCAAGCTGATCAGCGCCAAGAAGAAGGCGGCGTAACGCGGCGCACCGGGCATTGAGCGATGATCCTCACGGCGAGGAGCGCGGCTTCGCGCATCTTGAACCGTGAGGCCGCAAGCCGCCGCCCGCGGTCGTCCTTCGAGACGCGCACAAAAGCGCGCTCCTCAGGACGGGGTCCGTATTTCCCGCACGCTGCGGAATTCCTTTGTCGCCGGGTCGAGTACTGACAGCGAGCCCTCGGCGACGCCGAAATAGGCGCCATGCAGGTGCAGCTCGCCGCGCTCGGCGAGCGCCCGGACAAACGGAAACGTCATCAGGTTTTCCAGACTGCGGAACACGGCGGCCTTCTCGATCCGGACGGTGAAATCGAGCATCGTCTCGTGGTCGCGCTGTCCGACCTTCTCGCCAGGCTTGATGAACATCGACATCCATCGGCCGATAAAGTCACCGGGCGATAGCGGCTCGATATTGTCGATGAAGGCGCGGATGCCGCCGCATTGTGCGTGGCCGAGCACGACGATGTGCCCGACCCGCAGAACCCGAACCGCATATTCCAGCGCCGCCGAGACGCCGTGTGCGCCGCCGTCCGGCGCATAGACCGGCACCAGATTGGCGACGTTACGCACCACGAACAATTCGCCGGGACCGGCGTCGAAGATCACCTCCGGCGACACCCGGGAATCGCAGCAGCCGATCACCATCACCTCGGGTGACTGGCCACGCTCGGCGAGCTCCCGATAGCGTGTTTGTTCGGCGGGCAGCCGCTGCGACGTGAAGACGCGGTAACCCTCAAGCAGGCGTTGCGGAAACGATGCCATGGCAGTTGCTAACCATATGCGGCAAGCGGGAACAAGTCTTTCGGACCGTGGGCCGAGATGCTATCGCGGGGACTTCAAGAGTTGAAGGAAAACCAGCCATGATCCGTCCGCGCCGCAGCCTGTTGTTCATGCCCGGTTCGAATGCGCGGGCGCTGGAGAAAGCGCGTAATCTGCCGGCCGACGGCATCATCCTCGATCTCGAGGATTCCGTGGCCCCGGACGCCAAGGCAATGGCGCGCGACCAGATCGCGAAAGCCGTCGCGGCGCGCGGTTTTGGCAGGCGCGAAATCCTGATCCGGGTCAACCCGCTGGATTCGCCGTGGTGGATCGATGACGTCACCATGGCCGGAAGGGCCCGGCCCGACGGCATCCTGGTTCCCAAGGTTTCCAGCGTGCAGGATCTGACCGCGATCGCCGATCGTCTCAGCGACATCAACGCGGACATCTCAATCAGGGTCTGGGCCATGATCGAGACTGCGCGCGCGGTGTTGCACGCCGAGGAACTCGCGGCCGCCTCGCGGGATTCCGAGATGCGGCTGGCCGGATTCGTCTTCGGTCCGAACGATATTTCACGCGAGACGCGGATACGCATGCAGCCCGGACGCGCGGCGATGCTGCCGCTGATCACGCATTGCATTCTGGCCACCCGTGCCTACGGCCTCGACATTCTCGACGGTCCGTACAGCGATATCGGCAATTTCAATGGCTTCGGGCAGGAATGCACGCAGGCGCGCGATCTCGGCTTCGACGGCAAGACGCTGATCCATCCGGGTCAGGTCGACGCCTGCAACGCGATTTTCACCCCGCCGGTGGAGGAAGTCGCGCACGCCCGCAAGATCATCGCGGCGTTCGAGCTGCCGGAGAACGCCTCGCGCGGCGCGATTCAGCTCGACGGACAGATGGTGGAGCGGCTGCACGCCGATGTGGCAAAGCGCACGATCGCGATGGCGGATGCAATCGCGGCGTTGGGGAGCTGATGTTGCTGTTACGCTTCCCTGGAGAGCGAGGGGAATTCGTTGCCGAGGGAAGAGCTGACCCCGCCCGCGTTGTGCAAGCGGATCAGAAACAGCGCAGCCAGCGCAATGATGATCGCCAGAGAAATGTGAATCCAGGCAGAGCGCGACATTTTCATAGGTTCACCGTAACGCCGCTTGCACCGGCGCCTTAATGTTTCACCGGCCGCCCCAGAACGTCGATCGTGGGTGCGTTGGGGCAATATCCCTCATAGTGTTCGGAAAGGGTATCGTCAGCAAGATCGCGGTCGCATTGACCCTTGTGCGCGCACAGGGCGCAGACGCGTTCCATGTCGCGCAGCACCAGAGCCTGCGTGTGCGCGAGATATTCTTCATCGATACCTAGAAGCTGGAGCAGCTTCGGCAGCTCGTCCGCTGCATGCGGCCCCTTACGGACCAGTTCATTCAGGTCGGTGGGAGAAACCCTGAGTTCGCTGGCGATGCGGTCGAACTCGGTGCGGTTGAGCTGGCGAATTTCGCTCAGCTCCCGCCTTTGCTTCAGCCAGTCGTTGAATGTATTAACCAGCGTTTCGACGACAGGATGTGGCTTGGTTTGGGTGATCATGAGACACCTCCAATTCACAAATTAATAGAGCACGAACAGAGGCGAGCGTCGTTGCGATAGGTCAACGTTCAGTCGTCAGCCAAACCGTTCCGCTCCCCATGCATAAAGACTGCCGGGAACGGGCGGCTTGCTGCCGCGGCCCTTCGGTGAAATGTGCAACCCGGTAATGTCGGGATCGCAGATCAGCCCTGAAAAATCGCGGGGCTCGAAGAACAGTGTCGGCTCGGCATGAACCGCGTAAAACGATTTCTTGGGCAAGGCGTGGTGCAGTTCGCCGGCGCGCCGGGCAAGCGCGGTCAGCGAGGCCGGACCGTAAATCGCAACGCGAATGTCGGAGAGACGGTTCGATCCGCCGCGCAACCTGCGCAGGGCGAAAGTCAGACGGTGCCTCATCGCCAGCCAGTCCGGCGTCAACTCCTCCTGTTTCATCAGGTTCTCGAACGCCACCACGATGGCGTCGTCCGACGGCAGATAGAGCACGGAATTACCGAGCTGGCGCGGCCGCTCCCAGGCGAAATAGGGTTTTGTCGCGTCGATCTCGACCGCTTTCAGCAGCAGTACATCGGCGTCGAGCCAAAGTCCGGCGCCCTGCGCCATCAGCCGCATCCGGAAAAAATCCGAGAACTGCAGCATGGTCCAGTCGCGCCATACGCCGTCGGGGCCGGTCGGGCGCAGTTTTTCCGCGAAAGCGTGCGACAGGATCGCTTCGGCTTCCGCGTTGCCGACGCCATCGGGCAATCCCGCGATCGGATCGAAACTATAGACTGTGACGTTGTGGCCGGCCGCGACCTGTGATCTCAGGCAGGTCAGCCGGAGCGCATCGAGCGGGCCGTGCCAGAAGGTGACGACGTCGGGCCGCATGCGCGTCACCTCTTCAATCAGAAGCCGAAAAGGCGCGCGGGTCGGATCAGGCCCAGGCGCGTTCGGCCCTGGCTTTCGCCTCGTAAGTGTCGATCGAGGCCTTCTTCTCCATGGTGAGGCCGATATCGTCGAGGCCGTTCATCAGGCAATGCTTGCGGAACGGGTCGATCTCGAATTTCACCGTGCCGCCGTCGGGGCCGCGGATTTCCTGATTGGCGAGATCGATGGTCAGCGTCGCATTGGCGCCGCGCTCGGCATCGTCGAACAATTTGTCGAGGTCTTCCTGGGCGACCCGGATCGGCAGGATGCCGTTCTTGAAGCAGTTGTTGTAGAAGATGTCGCCGAACGAGGTCGAGATCACGCAGCGGATACCGAAATCGAGCAGCGCCCAGGGCGCGTGTTCGCGGCTCGAGCCGCAGCCGAAATTGTCGCCCGCGACCAGAATCTTGGCATTGCGATAGGCCGGCTTGTTGAGGATGAAATCCGGGTTCTCGCTGCCGTCGTCCTTGTAGCGCTGTTCCGAGAACAGGCCCTTGCCAAGGCCGGTGCGCTTGATGGTCTTCAGATACTGCTTGGGGATGACCATGTCGGTATCGACATTGATGATCTTCAGCGGCGCCGCGACGCCTTCCAGCGTGGTGAACTTGTCCATCGATCGCACTTCTTGGTTTGAGAATAGCGGCTGACGTTTATCGCGAATGCAGCCGGCATTAAAGGGCAAATTCGGCTGATGAAGGTCTCTATTCGTCAGCCTCGATCGCCTCCATATCGTCGTCCGACAGGCCAAAATGATGCCCGATCTCGTAAATCAGCACATGGCGGACGATATGGCCGAGCGCCTCGTCATGTTCGGCCCAGTAATCCAGGATCGGCCGCCGGTAGAGCCAGACCATGTTGGGTAGCCGTGCGATGTCATCATTGCTGCGAAACGGCAGGCCGATGCCCTGAAACAGGCCAAGCAGGTCGAATTCGCTCTCCGCCTGCATCTCGTCAAGCACCTCGTCGGTCGGAAAATCGTCGACGCGGATGATCACGTCCTCGCACAGATCGCGAAAAGTCTTCGGCAGGCGCTCGAAAATCTCGTGCGCCACGGTTTCCATCTCGGCAAGCGAGGGTGCTTTCGCGGTTCGCCACATTTCGCCTGTTTAGCGCGGGTTCCGCCGCCGCGCATGCGTTTTGCGGAATTTCCCGCGGATATTTCGATCGCAAACCGGAATCCACCTTCGCGCCCGCAGTTGACGTTGGCCCGGCAATCGGAGACTTTGCGGTCAGCAACAGCTTCATGGTGGGCGTGATGATGCGGATCAGGATGGCGGCAATATGGGTCGCTTTTGCAGGGGCTTGTTCGCTGCCCCTGGCCGGAGCCAGCGCGCAGACCGCGCCGCAGGGGATGCGGACGGTGCACGCGGCTCAGCACAACGCCAGCGAGGTTTCGGCGCAGCGCCGTAGCGGGCAGCCGTCGACACGCCTGCGCGTTTATCCGAATTACGAGGTGGGTCCCGACGGCGTCTATCCCCGGTATTTTCCGGGCCGCAACGCCGTGCGCGTATGCAACGCAGCCTACGTGCAGGAATACCGGCCGAGCGGCACGGTGATCGTACCGCGCATGAGCTGCTCCTGGCGCGGCGGCTAGGGCAAGTGCAGGCGCGCCGGGCCGGTAGGCCCGGTGCCTGATACCCCGTAAACGATGATGGCCATTGCCGGTTGCATGAAACTGCTCCCGGTGCGGGCCTGTCTCTTGCGTGCGATGATGCTGCACGGAACCCATGCGGTTGCCGTGCAGTTATCACTGCCTACCCATGAGGAGTTTGCATGAAGATATTGATCGGAGCGGTGGTCGCCGCAGCAGCGCTGGCGCTGGCCAGTCCGGTGGCGATCGATTCCGCCGCGGCCGCCGGTGCAAGCACAAGTCACGCGTCGAAACCAACCGATATCAGCGCGCGACGTCACTACCGGCATTATTATCATTACGGCTATCATCCGTACTATTACGCGCGGCCTTACTATTATCGGCCCAATCCGTACTATGCGCCGTATCCATTCGGTTTCGGATTTGGGCCGTGGTGGTGGTAGCGGCTTAGACGCCCGCCGCGGCACGAGCACCGTCACATCTATTGGTTATTGGTGAGATCCGAGACGATAGCCGCAATAAAATCAGGCGCCTGGGAAGGCGCCTGATTTGTATCAGGGCTGCAAGAAAACGTTGCCGCCCTAAAGCCTCGAGGTCGAGGGAAAGGGAGTTACTTCCACTCCCTGATATCGACGAAATGCCCCGCGATCGCCGCCGCCGCCGCCATCGCCGGCGAGACCAAATGGGTGCGGCCCTTGAAGCCCTGGCGGCCCTCGAAGTTGCGGTTCGAGGTCGAGGCACAGCGCTCTTCCGGTTTCAGCTTGTCGGGATTCATCGCCAGGCACATCGAGCAGCCCGGCTCGCGCCATTCGAAGCCGGCCTTGATGAAGATCTTGTCGAGGCCTTCGGCTTCCGCCTGCTCCTTCACGAGGCCGGAGCCGGGCACGATCAACGCGTTGACATGACCGTTCACCGTCTTGCCCTCCGCGATCTTCGCCGCCGCGCGCATATCCTCGATCCGGCCGTTGGTGCAGGAGCCGATGAAGACGCGGTCGAGCTTAATGTCGGTGATTTTGGTGCCGGGCTTCAGGCCCATATAATTCAGCGCGCGATGTTTCGAGAGCCGTTTGGCCTCGTCGGCAATCTGGTCGGGATCGGGCACGAAGCCCGTGATCGACACGACGTCTTCGGGCGAGGTGCCCCAGGTCACGATCGGCGGCAGCTTTGCCGCATCCAGCCGGATCTCGTGATCGAAACGCGCGCCGTCGTCGCTTCGCAGCGTTTCCCAGTAGCGCATCGCGGCGTCCCAGCTTGCGCCCTTCGGCGCCTTCGGACGGCCTTTGAGGTATTCAAAAGCCTTTTCGTCCGGCGCGACCAGGCCGGCGCGGGCGCCGCCCTCGATCGACATGTTGCAGACCGTCATGCGGCCTTCCATGCTGAGCGCGCGGATGGCATCGCCGGTATATTCCAGCACATAGCCGGTGCCGCCGGCAGTGCCGATCTCGCCGATGATGGCGAGAATGATATCCTTGCCGGTGACGCCATCGGGCAGCTTGCCATCGACCACAGCGCGCATGTTCCTGGCCTTTTTCTGGATCAGGGTTTGCGTCGCCAGCACATGCTCGACTTCCGATGTGCCGATGCCGTGCGCCAGCGCGCCGAACGCGCCATGCGTGGAGGTGTGGCTGTCGCCGCAGACGATGGTGGTGCCGGGCAGCGTAAAGCCCTGCTCGGGGCCGATGACGTGGACGACGCCCTGGCGCTTGTCGAACTCGTTGTAATACTCGATGCCGAATTCGCGTGCGTTCTGCGCCAGCGCCGCGATCTGCTCGATGCTCTCGGGGTCCGGATTGGGTTTGGAGCGGTCGGTAGTCGGCACATTGTGGTCGACCACGGCCAGCGTCTTCTCCGGCGCGCGAACTTTTCGCCCTGTCGTGCGCAGGCCCTCGAAGGCCTGCGGCGAGGTCACCTCGTGGACGAGGTGGCGGTCGATATAGAGCAGGCAGGTGCCGTCATCGGCCTCGTGGACCAGATGGTCGTTCCAGATCTTGTCGTACAGCGTAGTGGGTTTTTTATCGGACATGATGTCAGGCCTTGAACCGGGATAGGAATCGGAAAATGTAACCGCGCGCGAAAACGCGCGCCGGGCATCAAGCCGCGAGGGCGGCCGTCGTCAGCCGGCCGAAGAAGCGCCAGGGCAGACGACTGCGATCGTCGAGAACGACGCGAGACGCGGTTGTTAGGCGATCTCTGAACATGCCAACCCTATAGCACATGGGGTCATGAAGCGCGATATGCGTTTGCGTCTGCCGTCATTTGCGACGACCGTGCCGCAACAAAAAAGCGCGGGGTGATGGCCCCGCGCTTTCCGTCAAACTTGCTGCGGCGGGCCTTACGCGCCGACGGCGGCGGGGCGATCCGACTTCTTCTCGACGATGCGAGCCGACTTGCCGCGCAGATTGCGCAGGTAATACAGCTTGGCGCGGCGCACCTTGCCGCGGCGCACCACCGTGATCGAATCGATCATCGGCGACATCACCGGGAATACGCGTTCCACGCCTTCGCCGTAGGAAATCTTGCGCACCGTGAAGCTCTCGTTGAGCCCGCCGCCGGAGCGGCCGATGCAGACGCCTTCATAGGCCTGCACCCGCGAGCGATCGCCTTCGACCACCTTGACGTTGACGATCACGGTATCGCCGGGTCCGAATTCCGGAATCACCTTGCCGGCGGACAATTTGTCGAATTGCTCTTTTTCGAGCTCTTGAATGAGGTTCATCGCAAAATCTCCATCGGCGGCGCGCCCCGGCCGCCAAGGCGCGGGCTGCGCTTGTGTTCGTTTATCTCGTATTCCGCAAAATTGGGCACCGGTATTTTCTCGCGGCAAACCGGATGCCACTCTGCCGGAAAATGCTCGGTGCACGGATTTGGCGCTCGTATACGGCAAAGCCTGCGGCTTGTCACCCGTCCGTCGTGTTTTTTGGACGTTTTTGGCTGGAGGCCCTGGCCGCCCACAGATCGGGCCGCCGCGCCCTGGTCAGGGCCTCGGCCTCGGCCTGCCGCCAGGCCGCGACCTTGGCGTGGTCGCCGGACAACAGGATTTCAGGGATCGGGAGCCCCTCGAACTCCTGGGGGCGGGTGTATTGCGGGTATTCCAGTAGGGGTCCGGAAAAGCTCTCCTCCGCCCCGGAAACGAGCTTTCCCATCACCCCGGGCAACAGCCGGACGCAGGCGTCGACGAGTGCCATGGCGGCGATTTCGCCGCCGGACAGCACGTAATCGCCGATCGAAACCTCCTCGAGCCGGCGGGCCTCGATCACCCGCTGGTCGACGCCTTCGAACCGTCCGCAGACGATCAGCGGCCCGGGCCCGGCCGCGAGTTCCACGACCTGCGACTGGGTCAATGGCCGACCCCGCGGGCTCATCAGCAGGCGTGGCCGGTCGGGAGCAATATTCGGCCGCATCGATGGCGGCGGCCAGCACATCGGCGCGCAGCACCATGCCGGGCCCGCCGCCGGCCGGGGTATCGTCGACGCTGCGGTGGCGGTCGGTGGCTGACGCCCTGATGTCGCGCGCCTCCAGCGCCCACAGGCCGGAGGCCAGCGCCTTGCCGGCAAGGCTGACGCCAAGCGGACCCGGGAACATCTCCGGAAACAGCGTCAGCACGGTCGCGCGCCAGGGGTCTGTGTCGGCTGCCATGCTCAAGCGCCCGCGCTGGCCGGATCGTCGCCCTCGATCTCCGCCGGCAACTCGATCACCACGCGCCCGCCCGCAAGATCGACCGACGGTACCACGGCGTTGGTGAACGGCAGCAGCAGGGTCGGCCCGTGCGGCGGCGCGATCTCGATGATGTCGCCGGCGCCGAAATTGTGGATCGCGATGACGCGTCCGAGCGGCTCGTTTGCGGCATTGACCGCGGCGAGCCCGATCAGATCGGCGTGATAATATTCATCGTCGTCGGTGGCCGGCAGCTGGTCGCGGGCGACGTAGAGTTCGACGCCGTTGAGCCGTTCGGCGTCCTCGCGCGTGGCGACGCCTTTCAGCGTCGCGACCAGATGGCCCTTGGCCGCGCGCGCACTCGTCACTTCGAACTGACGCGCGCCGTCTTTTGTCATCAGGGGCCCGTAGTGCTTCACCGCCAGCGGGTCTTCGGTGAAGGTCCACAGCTTCACCGCGCCGCGCACGCCATGCGCGGCGCCGATCCGGGCGACGCAGACCGGTGCTGACACCGTCGCGCGCCGTTACGCTTTAAGCCGTCTTAGCGGCGGCTTCGGCTTTGGCCTTGCGCTCCTTGCGCGGCACCGCCTTTTCCGGATTGTTGTGGGCAACACGCTTGACGACGCCGGCGGCGTCGAGGAAGCGCGTCACGCGATCCGACGGCTGCGCGCCCTTGGCGAGCCATGCCTTGACCTTGTCCATGTCGAGCTTCAGCCGTTCGGCGCTGTCTTTCGGCAGCAGCGGATTGAAGTGGCCGAGACGCTCGATGAAACGGCCGTCGCGGGGAAAGCGCGAGTCGGCGACGACGACGTGATAGACCGGGCGCTTCTTGGTGCCTGCGCGGGCGAGGCGGATAACGACTGACATTTTGGTTCTCCTTCGAGGGGTGTGTTCGAATGTGGGTGAATTGATCGCGATTATTTCTTCTTCCCCAGTCCGGGGAAGCCACCGAGGCCGGGCAAGGTCGGCTTGCCGCTGAGGCCAGTAAGTCCGGGTAAATTAGGCAGGCCGGAGCGAAGGCCCGCGGGAAGATCTTTCGGCAGTGCTGGCATTCCTCCGCCCTGCGGCAGTCCGCCCGGCATTTTTTCGGCCAGCGCCTTCATCTGTTCGGGTGACGGCATGCCGCCGCCGAAGCCCATCGCCTGCGCGATGCCGGCCAGCGGGCCGCGCTTGCCGGAGCCCATGGCCTTCATCATGTCGGCCATGTTCCGGTGCATTTTGAGGAGCTTGTTGAGGTCCTCGACCTTGCCGCCGGCGCCTGAGGCGATGCGCTTCTTGCGGCTGGCTTTGAGGATGTCGGGATGTTTGCGTTCCTGCCGCGTCATCGAGTTCGATCAGTGCGACCTGGCGCTTCAAGACCCTGTCGTCGATCCCTGCGTTGGCGATCTGGTTTTTCATTTTGGCGACGCCGGGCATCATCCCCATCAGCCCGCTGATGCCGCCCATATTCGCCATCTGCAGCAACTGTTCGCGCATGTCGGCAAGGTCGAACTGCCCCTTGCGCATTTTCTCGGCGACGCGCGCGGCCTTTTCCGCGTCGATGTTGGCGGCGGCTTTCTCCACCAGCGACACCACGTCGCCCATGCCGAGAATGCGGCCGGCGATCCGGCTCGGGTGAAAATCTTCCAGCGCGTCGGTCTTTTCGCCGGTGCCGATCAGCTTGATCGGCTTGCCGGTGACCGCACGCATCGACAATGCGGCGCCGCCGCGGCCATCGCCGTCGACGCGCGTCAGCACGATGCCGGTCAGCCCGACGCGCTGGTCGAACGCGCGTGCGAGATTGACCGCGTCCTGGCCGGTAAGCGAATCCGCGACCAGCAGCACTTCATGCGGATTGGCCGCGGTTTTGATTGCGGCGGCTTCCGCCATCATCTCTTCGTCGAGCGTGGTGCGGCCGGCGGTGTCGAGCAGCACCACGTCGTAGCCGCCGAGCTTGGCGGCTTCCAGCGCGCGCCTGGCAATCTGCGCCGGCTTCTGGCCGGCGACGATCGGCAAGGTCTGGATATCGAGGTCGCGCCCGAGCACCGCGAGCTGCTCCATCGCCGCCGGGCGATAGATGTCGAGCGAAGCCATCAGCACCTTGCGCTTGTCGCGCTGGGTCAGGCGGCGGGCGAGCTTCGCGGTGGTGGTGGTTTTGCCGGAGCCCTGCAGGCCGACCATCATGATCGCGACCGGCGGCACCGCGTTGAGGTCGATGGTCTGGCCGTCGGACCCGAGGGTGGCGATCAGTTCGTCATGGACGATCTTCACCACCATCTGGCCGGGGGTCACCGACTTGACCACGGTGGCGCCGACGGCCTGCTCGCGGACCCGTTCGATGAAGCTCCTGACGACGTCGAGCGAGACGTCGGCTTCCAGCAGCGCGCGGCGCACCTCGCGCATCGCGGCGTCGACGTCGGCCTCGGACAGCGAACCGCGTCCCGTCAGCCGATCGAGAATGCCACCAAGCTTTTCCGACAGATTGTCGAACACGTCCGTTGTCCTGTTGTCCTCACCCTGAGGAGCAGGCGAAAGCCTGCGTCTCGAAGGGTGACCGTAAACCGGGGCCTCATCCTTCGAGACGCCGCTTCGCGGCTCTCTGGGATGAGGGTCGTCCAAACACTTTTGCGCCCGAGGGCGCATCGCGCTGTCGGGCGTTGACCTCCGGTCTCAAGGGCCGGGCGGCGGGTCGAAAAGAACGTCTTTCCGATGAATTGCGGGCGTTAAACCCCGATACCTCCCGAAAGTCAAGGAAAGCCGGCGCCAATTGGCGATTTCGTGAACCGCGGCTTCAGCCTTACCCCCTTGCAGACGCAGACATTTTGGGGCCAATCGGGCCATGAGGTCATCCAGGAAAACCTATGCTGGGCCGGTGTCCGATCATTTCAACGGCTGGCAATTCTTCGATCCCGACGGCTCGCCGCCGAAATCGCTTGGTGACGTGCTGCGCTGGCAGTTCGGCTCCGGCAGGCAGCGGCAGGCCTGGCCAAAATGGGCGCCGAGCCCGCATGTCGACACCCCGCCGGCGCGCGTCAACGATGGCAAGGTGCGGCTGTCGTTTGTCGGCCACGTCAGCTGGCTGATCCAGACATCAGGGTTGAACATCCTGGTCGACCCGGTGTGGTCGGCGCGCGCCTCGCCGATCCACTGGATCGGACCGAAACGCCGCAACGATCCCGGCATTGCCTTCGAGGCGCTGCCTCCGATCGATGTCGCGCTGGTGTCGCATGGCCACTACGACCATCTCGACGTCGCGACGCTGTCGAAACTGACAGCAAGGTTTTCCCCCCGAGTGATCACGCCTCTCGGCAACGATATCACCATGCGCCGCGCCGACGGTGCGATCCAGGCCGAAGCGTTCGACTGGCACGACCGCGTCGAGCTCGGCAACCATATCGCGGTGACGCTGGTGCCGACCCGGCACTGGTCGGCGCGCGGATTTTTCGACCGTAACAGGGCATTGTGGGCGAGCTTCGTGCTGGAGACGCCGGCCGGCAAGATCTACATCGTCTGCGATTCCAGCTACGGTGAGGGCCATCACTTCCGCCGCGTCGGCGCGGCGCATGGTCCGTTGCGGCTGGCGATTTTGCCGATCGGCGCCTATGAGCCGCGCTGGTTCATGCAGGATCAGCACATGAATCCGTCCGATGCCGTGAAGGCGCTCGCCGATTGTGGCGCGCAAGCTGCGCTGGCGCATCACCACGGCACGTTTCGACTGACCGATGAAGCGATCGACGCGCCGGTGACCGCGCTGCATACCGCACTTGACGAAGCGAAGATTCCGCGCGAGCGCTTCGTGGCGGTCAAGCCGGGGCAGGTATTCGAGATCGAGCGCGCATACTCATAAAGCGGGCTCGCTGGGCGCGGGTCGATCGATGTCCGCCATGCCCCGCTAGCGACCGAATCGCGCGGCGCAGCGAAATGACGCGAGGTGCCACAACGGACTCATGCACCCCAGCGATCAGAAGCCTCCGCTCACTAGGGCACGACAGCTTTCGCATTGTCGCCGGAAAAAAGTGCCGGCACGTCGAACTTGCCAGTCTGCAGATCATATCTGCAGCGCCAGTCGTGCACCACGCTGGTCTGAATAGGTTTGCGGCCCTTAATGTCGGCTTCCCCCCACAGAGTGATCAGAAGATAGCGGTTCGCCGGCCAATCGACGCCGAGCGAGCGATAGTTCTCTTCAATTCCCTTCAGCAGACTCGAGTTGATGTGATACTCCGGCTCCGTCTTGATCTTTCGCCAATCGGGACGGGTCTTCATGTAGGCCCACGCCAGGTCGCCGAGCGGCTTCTTGCTCGCGGGAACGAAGCCAAGCGGATCGAGGCGGTACAGATAGAGCGTCGACTCGCCCGAGCCGAGCTTTTGATCGCGGACAATCCATTTTAGATCGTTGGTGAAGAGAAGTCCGGCGGGATAGTCGGCTGGCTCCGGATCAAGCAGCCTGAATGTGCCCTGCCATCGCACCCAGAACTGAAATTTCCAATCGTCCGTATCCTTGTTCACATATTGCTCGATCGTTATCGCGCCATCCGGCGATGTCTTGGTGTATTTCTCTTCGATCTTGTAACCCGCGGGTGGTCCGGCCGGCTGCGCGGCGGCGGTACCGACGCCGGAGACGCCGATACCGCCAACAACGAGCAGGCCGATCAAAAATATTCGAACCTTCATTTTCTGGCTCCTCTGACCCGGTCACGCCATTGGTCGCGCATGTCCCGATCTCGTTCATTGAAGGCACTACCGGCTTCCGGTTTTTTAAAAATTTAGCTCGATGGGTTGATATCCTATGAAGGCGCGGGTCGATCGATCTCCGCCATGCGCCGTTAGCGGCCAAATTGCGCGGCACGCTCGAACGGGTCGCACCGGTGGAGCTTGCCGAACGACGGCAAAGTGATTGCCGACGAGCGCCGGTGGCGTAACGATCAGGCGGGCGGCAGCAGCCGGTTGGCCTGGAACTCGGCGAAGTATTTGGCGAACATCGCCTCGGTATCCATCACCTCGGTGAAGCCGGCCTGCATCAGCTTGATGGTGGAGACAATCGCCGGCGGCCCAGGCGTATTGCGGCCATAGCCCGTGGTGTAGTCGGCGTATTCGAATGACAGACCGACGAAGTCGCGCAGATTGCCCGAGCGCAGCCCGTGCCGGGCGCGGATCGTTTCCCACTCCGCCTCGCGCGGGCGAATGTCGCGGTCGAGCGAGAGCGGCACGTGACCGCCCGGCCGCATGCCCAGCGACGCGGCAATGGCGGGCCAGATGTTTTCCCAGACGAACACGTCCCCGTTGGTGATGTTGAAGATCTCGTTGCGGGCGCTTGCTGCCTCACCGGCCCACGCGATGGCGCGGGCCAGCAGGTCAGCGTCGATCGCCTGGGCCACGCGGGGCGCGCCGCCGGGGAAGGGCAGGTCCAGCCCTGCCTCGCGCCGCAGGGCGGCATAGACGCCAAGGGCGGGGATCACGTTCATGGCGCTGCCGGTGGAATAGCCGACGATCAGCACCGGACGCAGGATCGACCAGGTCCAGTCCTTGCCCCGTTGCAGGGCGCGCAGGTGGTCTTCCTGGTTCCAGTAGAAGTTCGGCTGCTCGTGCATCTCCGAGCGGTTTTCCCGCGCCGGCACCTAAAGCGGGCGGACGTGGACGCCATAGGCCTTGGTGCCCTGCAGCAGCGTCACATGGCATAAATTCTTCGCGTGCCGTTCCAGCGGGTCAAGCAGGTTGCGCAGCATCCGGTCGTTGGTTTCGATCTGCTCGCGTTCCTGCCAGCCGGCAACCAGTCCGGGGCGTTCGTACAGGGCGGCATATACCAGATGCGTAACGCCGGGCAGGCTCGCGGCAAGCTGCTCGCAGGCGTCGGCGTCGGTCAGGTCCAATGGCAGGAAGCGCGCGCCATGCGTATCGTCGGGCGCCCGTCGCGACAGGGCGATGACGTCGCAATCGGGATCCGCGCCGAAATGCCGCATCGCCGCATAGCCCACCAGCCCGCTGGCGCCGGCGATCAGGACCTGCTTGCGCGGCATGGCTGAGGCCTCGTGCGGTGCGGGCGCGCTGGAGTGGAAGGCATTGGTTCTTGACCTCATTGGCGTGACTTCAACCTGGCCGGTCTGCGTGGACCTCAACGGCCCCCGGAGATTTGTCCGCGGCGCAAGCGCAGTCTTATATAGCTCGCATGCGGCCAAAGAGTGGGGTAACTTTCAGGTCGCAAGTGCAAGAATAAATATAGGCCTCGGAAAAGAAGAGGCGCGAGGGAGAAAAGACATGCTCAAGCCGATCGGCGCCGCGCTCACTGCGGCCTTTCTTGTTACGACATCGGCGGCGCTGGCCGCCGAAACGCCGAAGGATCCGGACATTATCCATATCGGCGCCCTGTTCGCCATGACCGGCAAGACCAGCTTTTATGGCACGGTCATGAGCCAGGGGATGAAGCAGGCCATCGACGAGATAAACGTCAAGGGCGGCGTCGACGGCATCAAGCTCGAAGCCGACATCGAGGATCATAAAGGCGGCGTGGCCAAGGATGGAGTCGACGGCTTCACGCGCATGCGCAACCTCTACAACGTGCAGGCGGTGATGACTTCGTTCACGCCGCCGACGTTGGCGGTCGCGCCGATTGCCGACGAGCAGAAAATTTTCCTGATCAACGGCGGCGGCGTCAGCAACAACCTGGTCGGCGCCTCGAAATACCTGTTCCACAACCGTTCGCTCGCCTCCGATCTCGGTCGCGCCGCAGTCGGCCACATGCACGATCTGGGCTTGAAGAAAATGGCCGAGCTGGCCTGGAACTCGGACGCGGGCGACAATATCGTCATTACCGCAGATGAGACCTGGAAGAAGGACGGCGGCACGGTGGTGGCGTCGGAAAAAATGGATGTCGGCGCCGCCAACATCGATACCCAGATCGCCAAGATTTGCGCCGGCAATCCCGACTTCGTCGGCCTGTGGCTGTTCAGCCCCGACCCGGGCCTGGCCGCCAAGCGTATACGCGATTTCGGCCTGAAGGTGCCTTTGATCGGCGTGGAATATACCGCCGACGTGCAGAAGCTCGGTGGCGCGGCGCTGGAAGGCTACGAATTCACCTCCGACTATTTCAAACCCTCGCCCGACGAGCCCTGGTCGGCCGATTTCGCCAAAGGCTACAAGGAACGCTACAACGCCGAGCCGGACTTCTATGCCGCCAATTACTATGAAGGCGTCTATGTCATCGCCGAATCCATGAAGCGGGCTCGCGCCAAGGGTGGCGATTGGTACCATGGCGACAAGATCGCGGCGGCGCTGCGCGAGAACCCGACCTTCAAGTCGGTCTATGGCGGCAGCATGGAGTTCCAGGCCAACGGCGTGGCCAAGAAGCGCGCAGCGCTGTTCAAGGTCGAGAACGGCGACAAGGTGTTCGAGAAATATATTGAAGCCAAGTAGCCGGCGCGTTCAAACAATGCCGGGCCCCATGGTTCGAGGCGGTCGCCGCGCGGCTGCCTCGCCATGACGGTTCGTTACGGCTTGCGCATGCCGAGGGGTGCCCGCTGGGCGCATCTGGAGGCAAACGGGAGTCATGGCCACACGCCCGCCTGAGTTCAATCATGGATCTTTTAGCGCAGCTTTTCGTCAACGGCCTGATCAACGGTAGCCATTATGCGCTGCTCGGCGCCGGCTTCGGCTTGATTTTTGCTACCACGCGTATCGTGCATTTCGCGTACGGACCGATCTTTACCGCGGCCGCCTATGCCGCCTGGTTCGCCGCCAATGTGCTGGGCCTGCCGATCGCTGCCGCCATGCTCTTCGCGGCACTGGTCGCCGCCGCCCTCGGCACCGCCACCTATCAATACCTTTATCTGCCTTTCGAGCTGGGCCAAGGCTCATCGCACGTGACACTGATCGCCTCACTCGGCCTGTTCATCGTGCTGGAAAACCTGATTGCCATCGTCTTCGGCACCGGCGGACGTGTGGTCGACAGTTACCAATATGGCATCTTTCTTGTCGGCCCGGTCTATTTCAGCTCGGTCCAGCTCGGCCAGGTGATCGCCATGATCGTCCTGACCGCGTCGCTCGGTGTCTATCTCGCCCACACCCGCCACGGCAAAGCCATCTTGGCCACCACCGACAATCCGGAGATGGCGCGCATCATCGGCATCGACACGGTGAAGGTGTCGCGGCTGGTGTTCGCGATCGGCTCGGCGCTGTCGGCGATTCCGGCGACGCTCATCCTGCTCAAGGACGGGGCGACGCCGAGTATGGGCTTCTTTGCTGTCTTCATCGCCTTCGTCGCTGTCATCGTCGGCGGGGTCGGCTCGCTGCGCGGCGCCATCGCCGGCGGTCTGGCGCTCGGCTTGGTAGAAAGCCTGGGTCTGTGGAAGATTCCGACCGAGTGGCAAAGTTCAATCGCATTCATCGTACTGTTCCTGGTGGTGCTGCTCAGGCCGCAAGGCTTGTTTGGCCGGGCGGTGAGCTGACATGGAATATGTCCTGCACGTCCTGGTGATGGTCTGCATCTACGGCATCCTCGCCATCTCCTTCAACCTGCTGGTCGGCTTCGCCGGCTTGTTCGCCATGGCCCAGGCCGCCTTCTATGCCTTCGGCGCCTATGCCACCGCCATCCTCACCCTGAAGCTCGGCCTGCCCTTTCCCTTCGACCTGCTGATCGGCGTGGCGGTGACCGCCTTCGTCGGCGCCCTGGTCGCCATCCCGGCGATCCGCATCTCCGGCACCTATCTGGTGGTGGTGACCCTGGCCTTGCAGGTGATCGTCGTCGCCGTCGCCACCAACTGGAAAAGCCTCACCGGCGGCACCGACGGCCTCCGCGGCGTGCCGAGCCTGCATGTCTTCGGCTATGCCCTCAACAATCCGGGCCGGTTCCTTCCCGCCGCGATTCTGGCGCTCGGCGTCTGCTTCTGGATCGCTTGGCGGCTGACCAATTCGCCCTTCGGCCGCGCGCTCCGCGCCATGCGCGAGAATGAATCCGCCGCCGAAGCGATCGGCAAGGACCTGCTTTATATGAAGGTCGCGGTCTTCGCCTTTTCGGCCGGGCTCGCCGCCGTCGCCGGCTCATTGTTCGCCCGTTATCTGAACTACGTCGGCGCCGACAGCTTCGGCATCGATGAGACCATTTACATGTTAGCCATGGTGATCCTGGGCGGCACCGGCAATCTGTGGGGCTCGGTGGTCGGCGCCGCGGTGCTGGTGGTCCTGCCCGAGTTGCTGAAATTCGTCACCTTGCCAACCGAGATTGCCGACAAGTCGCACCTCATCATCTACGGCGTGCTGCTGATCGCCATCCTGCGATTGCGCCCGCAAGGGTTACTCGGCGAGCGCAGCACCATGCGCCATCTGCCCCATGTCGACGGCGCAAGTAGCCACGGAGTGCCCATGCCCAAGCCGGTGCCGAAGGGCGAAGTCACCCTCTCGGGGCGCGACCTGCATCGCCGGTTCGGCGGCATCGTCGCCGTCGCCGGTTTCGATATCGTTTTGAAGAGCGGCTCGATCACCGGCCTGATCGGACCGAACGGCGCCGGAAAGACCACGGCCTTCAACCTGTTGACCGGCTTCCTCTCGCTGGACACTGGCAGCATCAGCTTTCGCGGCCGCGACCTCAGCGGGCTGAAGCCGCATGACATCGTGCGCGCCGGCGTCGCCCGCTCGTTTCAGGATCTGCGGCTATTCACCAAAATGACCGCACTGGAGAACGTCATGGTGGCGCTGCCCGGCCAGGCCGGCGATCGGGTGCTCGACGTATTCTTCCGGCCGATGAAAATCCACCGCGAGGAGCACGACAACCTGGTCCGCGCCCGCACCGTGCTGGATTTCGTTGGCCTCACCCACAAGGCCTATGAGACAGCGGAGAACCTGTCTTATGCAGAGGAGAAACTGCTGGTCGTCGCCCGGCTGCTCGCCACCGGCGCTGAGGTATTCCTGTTCGACGAGCCTTTGTCCGGCCTGGACCGCAGCACCCTGGCGGAAATTTTTCCGATCGTGCGCAAGCTGGCCGACGACGGCAAGACGATCTGCATCATCGAGCATAATCTCGACGTCATCAAGGAGTTGTGCGACGTGGTCTATTTTCTCGACGAGGGCCATGCCATGGCCATCGGCACCCCCGGTCAATTGATGAACGATCCGGCCCTGGCCTCGCGGTATTTCAAATGAGCGCCGCCATATTGGAAGTGCGCAGCCTCGCCGCCGGCTACGGCAAGAAGCAGATCGTCAACGGCATCGATCTGGCGCTCGGCCGCGGCGAGATCCTGCTGGTGCTGGGCCATAACGGCGCCGGCAAGACCACGCTCATGCGCGCCATCTTCGGCCTGCTGAAGCCCACCGCCGGCGAAGTGATTTATGACGGCAAGCCGATCGCGGGCCGCTCGCCTGGCGACAATGTGGCCGAGGGCATCGCCTTCGTGCCGCAGGGCCACGGCATCTTCCGGACTTTGAGTGTGCGCGACAATCTGGAACTCGGCGGCTTCATCCTGGCCGACAAGACCAGGCTGCCGGCACGCATGCAGACCATCTTCAAGCTGTTTCCGATCCTGGGCGAGCGCCAGCAGCAGATCGGCGGTACGCTCTCCGGCGGCCAGCAGCAGATGCTGGCTATCGGCATGGCGCTGATGCACGAGCCGCGCGTGGTCATACTGGACGAGCCGTCCATCGGTCTCGCGCCCAATCTGGTCGACCGGGTGATGCAGAGCATTGCCGAGATCAACCGGAGCTTCGGCACCTCCATCCTGATGGTGGAGCAGAACGTGCACTACAGCCTGCCGATTGCCAACCGGGTGGCGGTACTGAAGGCTGGCCGCAAGATCTACGATGGGCCGCCGGCGCATTTGCAGGACGACGTCGAATTGATCAAGCTGTTTTGAGTCCTGCGTGTATCGAAAATCGCGATGACGTCCGCCGGGTCTCAAGTCCTGTCCGCGGCGCTGGCGGCTTCACGCGGCGGCAGCGACACTCCGTATCACCGGGGACACGATCCCGCGGATCGCTTCCGGCGTCGGAAACGAGTTCGGAAGCTGCCTTCGTCCGCGAATTCAAGATCGAATTCGGCCTGCCGCCAGCTCAATACCGGAAAACATACAGGCGCTCCGAAACGCGTGAGCGGCGCCAACAGCGTTATCCGCTGTTTCCGGCTTGGATCAAAATGCGAAATACTCCCCTCGAGCAGATGTGGTCTGTTCTGCCCCCTAACAACGGACATAAAGCGACTGCAGCAGCATGTCGGTTTCGTGCCGATATTGTTGAAAAAGTCGAAAATCGGACAACACCAAAATTCTCGCGAAAGGTGATTTCTATACTTCTCTGCCGCTGTCGCGTTCTGTAGCGCCGCTACAAGGGTCCGTGGTCGATTTTGGGTGAAACGATGTGGTCCCTCACGTCACCGCGCACGAAGCGCATCAGCGGTATTTAGAATTTTCGTACTTCACCCGAAAAAGACTTTTTCAACAATATTTGCCAACATGTGACATCGAGTCAGACCAAAAGCAAAAACCGCCCGAAGATGGATTCTATTCCGGGTCGTAGCACAATATGGCGCGCGCTAACAATCTACCGAATGAAAGCTGCCCAGAGAGCGGCTTGTGCGAGCGTTCCAATTTCATTCATATGACAATTGCCGCGAGAGCGTCCCTCGTTACCAATCATATCGGTGTCGGGCCCGCGTCGAATGTTCAAGTCAGCATTGACGACAGCGGCCTGAGCACTGCGAATTGCAAACGTGTTTTTCGGGTGAACTTCATCGCATTTTGTGGATAGAGCAATATAAAACGGAGCTTGATAACCTGCTGATCTAAACGTTCTTACAAGCTCATTAAGACTGGCCGAATATTGCGCTTCTGTGGTTTCCCGCGAAGCATCCGTTTCACCTTGCTGAACCAGAAAGTGCGTAGGCGTGAGGTCGGCACGATTTAGGGCGATTATCAATGCGTCAATCTTGTCATGATGAGCTGAGTTCAGCTCTGACAACGACGCTGAGCCGACCGCAATAGGAGCGATAATTACGCGTTTGAATTGTCCAGATTGAACGAGAATATCGCCAAGGCGAGTGGCGAAATTAGCACCATTGCCGTCGGCGCCGAGCAATGGGTCAGTCGCAGAAAAGCATTTGCCGGTTTCGGCATCAAAATTATCCACGGCTTCAGTTGCTGAATAGTGCCCCTCTCCATAATTGCCTGCATTACTTTGACCCAGCACGACAATTATCGCCAAGGAACCTCCGACCTGTGTGCATGGTCGCTCCACGCGAACTGGTGGCGCGGACATAATTCGTGGCTTGAACCCTTCAGAAACAACCAACGCAACGGCGAGCAGCCCTCCGATAATCGCGACCGGCGCTAGATATTTGAATGCTCTTAGCAAAAAACACCCTTCAAACTCAAACGGTGCCTGCCGGGCCGACGAGCTTCATTTTGATCATGCGCGTGATTGGCAGAGTTAGGTAGAGGTTGTCGTCAGTCACGGAATGCTATTCGACAATTGTCGTTAATGACCGTTCAGGGTCAATCGCGTCGCTTTGACCCTCTGCCGGCTACTTCCGGTCTTCCCCGGTCAGCAACCATTCTCAGCCGCAACCCCGACAGGCTGTTGAACTGGCTTGGACCTCGCCCCAACATCTGGGGCGATTGCGCGAAGCGGCCCGGCGCGCTCTGATGCGACCGCATCCGTGGGCGTATCGCCACCCGCGACAACAAACGCGCAGCCAACGATCTCGCTTTCGTCAGGCTGGCGACCATCCGCATCCGGCCAGGCGCTTACGAGTGCACGCTCGCCCCTTTGTCCTCCCGGCAAGCCAACGCATACAACCTTTGCCCAACCCGGTGGCTGCATCCATGCTCCGGCGCTTGCGCGTAACCGCGAATTTGTTGAGCCGGATCAAGCTGATTTGCCCTGTCCAGTCCTGCCTGCAAAAATATTCCCCTTCCCGCTGCACCCAAATCAGCGTCATAACGCGCGCCGTCTCGTCCCACTCAAGGGGCGTATCGCGATCGTCACGGACGCGGGGCGGGATGCGGTGGACGCAGGCAGCGCTGCTGACGAGAGCGCTTATCCTGCGGACGGCCAAGTCGTGTGGTCCTGACGCCTCGACGCCGGCGTCAAGCTTCGCGGAGCGATCCGCGAAGCGACGGTGACAAAAAAGCCCGATCGCCGGGGAGATCACGAAGTAAGCCGTTAAAACCATTGCGTGCGGGAATGCCGGGTGATCCCGGTGAACTCGCGGTGACTAACGCGCGTGCTTACTACCAATACACGCGCGGCCGTGGGTGCACCGGGCACCCGGCATTCCCCACGCCCTCTGTCGGGCGGAAGGTTATAGCAAGACTCGGGCGCATCGCGCCGCGGGAAGGCGGGTGTGTGTTTGACGTCATTGCGAGCGCAGCGAAGCAATCCATTCTTTCTTTGCGCGGCAAGTTGGATTGCTTCGCTGCGCTCGCAATGACGGCTTGTGTGCTCGCTGTTTGAAAATCGAATTATTGCGCCGGCTTGATCGCCCACGACGCGCTCACGGTGACCTGCAGCGTCTCTTCGCCTTGTGCTACCGGGGCTGTTGCGGCGGCCATGCCGACCACCATCTTGTTGCGGTAGGGCATCGGGGCAGCATTGTCTTCTTCCGAAATGCTGAGCGGCGCGCCAAGCGTGACGCCGGCGGCCTTGGCATAGATCTCGGCCTTGCGGCGCGCATCGGCGACGGCCTGTTCGCGGGCTTCATCGAGAAGCTTCGACGCGTTGGACACCATGAAACTGATGCCGCCGATATCGTTGGCGCCGGCGCCCACCAGCGTATCGATCACGGTGGCAACCTTGGTGACGTCATGCATCCTTATCGTGACGCGATTGCTGGCGCGGTAGCCGACGATCACGGCCGGGCCGCTGACACGGTTCGGCGCGCTCTGCGGCTGCAGCGACAGCCGCGAGGTCTGGGTATCCTTCTCGGCGATGCCCGCGCTCTTCAGCGCCTGCAGCACCTTGCCCATCGCCGCGTTGTTGGCCTCGGACGCCTCGCGCGCGGTCCTGGCTTCCGAGGTGACGCCGCCGTCGATCTGCGCCAGGTCGGGCGCCACCGATACGGTGGCCTCGCCGGTGACGGATATCATCGGCGGCAGACCGTTCTCCGCCAGCGCGGGCGCGGCCAGCAGCAGCGTGGCCGCAACGACAGTTGCAGCGAAAGCGGAGCGATGCATCATCGGCCTCACTTCAGCGGCACATAGACGTTGATGACCAGCTTGTCCTCGGCGGTTTTCAGAGGATCGGTGATGTATTCCTCGATGAAGGTGTCCTTGGCTTCCAGCTTCTTGTCATCGAGGTGATTGGTGATGGCCTCATAGGTATTGTCCATATTGTCGTAGGAGCCGCGATGGACGAACTTCAACGCTTTGCCGTCGGGCGATTTGCCCATGCTCATGGCCTTGGTCAGGTTCTTCGGATCCTGATCGACCGGAATTTCGGCGAGGAAGGTGAAGCCGGTGTCGTCGGTGGACGTATAGACGATCATCGGATTGCCCGTGGGCTTGATGCCCTGCTTGTCGAGCAAGCCTGACAGCGACTTGAACGAATTCGATCAGGGTTTCGAACGCCGAATCCCAGTTGGCGTTGCCCTTCGATGATGACGACCGACTTCGGATCCAGCGTGATTTCTTCGCCGAACGGATCGGCGGTCTGAACCGCCGCAGCGGCCGGCGGTGGTGTCGCAGGGGTCTCCGCGGCAGTCGGCGGGGTTGCAGGCGCGGCCGAAGGGCTCGCGGCCGGAGCCGGTGACGCCGTCGGGGCAGGTGCGGGCGTTGCTGGCGTCGCTGGCGCGCGGGAGGCGCCGCAGGCGGCGATTGGGCCAGGGCGTTGCCAAGACCCAGCGAAATCGCGGCTGCCGGGACCAGCGCGACCATGGCAAGGCGGAAAGAGCTATAAAATTCATTCGGTATTCTCCTCAAGCCTTGTTCAGCGTCGCGCCCGGCTTGCATGTCCCGGTTTCACGTCGGCGAGGCGCGTGACGAACCACCGCTACACTAACACGCAAGGTCGGCTTTCGTCCCATGACAGATATTTCATGGGCCTCCCTGCCGGGACGGGGGGCCCCGACACAGATTCACCACACTGGCCAATCCGCCATCATTCGCCATATAAAGCAGGCATAAATCAGGATATTCCATGAGCGCGCTCGCCAACCATGCGTTTGCCAAGATGAACGGCATCGGCAACGAAATCGTCGTGGTCGATCTGCGCGATTAGTCCGCCATGGTCACACCGGAGGAAGCGCGCGCGGTGGCCTCGCCTGCGGGCGTGCATTACGACCAGCTGATGGTGCTGCAGCCGCCGCGCCTTGAGGGCACCGAGGCCTTCATCCGCATCTACAACAATGACGGTTCGGAAGCGGCCGCCTGCGGCAACGGCATGCGCTGCGTGGCGCGGCGGCTGTTCGAGGCCACCGGCCAGACCGCCGCCACCTTCGAGACCAGGGCCGGGCTGCTGAATTGCTGGCGGGGACCGCCGATGGGCTCTACACCGTCGACATGGGTCCGCCGAAATTCGGCTGGAAGGATATTCCGCTGGCGGAGGAGTTTCGCGACACCCGCTCGATCGAGCTGCAGATCGGCCCGATCGACGCGCCGGTGCTGCATACGCCATCGGTGGTCAGCATGGGCAATCCGCACGCGATCTTCTGGGTCGATGACGTCAACGCCTACGATCTCGGCCGCTTCGGGCCGCTGCTGGAAAACCATCCGATCTTTCCCGAGCGCGCCAACATCACGCTGGCGCATATCGTCGATCGCGATCACATCACGATCCGCACCTGGGAGCGCGGCGCAGGATTGACAAAAGCCTGCGGCTCGGCGGCGTGCGCCACCGCGGTGGCGGCGGCGCGGCTCAGGCGCGCCAATCGCACCGTGCAGATCACATTGCCCGGCGGCGAACTCATCATCGAGTGGCGCGAGGGCGATGACCACGTTCTGATGACGGGGACCGCGACCTTCGAGTATGAAGGCCGCTTCGATCCGGCGCTGTTTGCCTCCGTCGCTTAGATCATGGGCGTCGAAATCGTCACCTTCGGTTGCCGCCTCAACGCCTTCGAATCCGAGGTGATTGCCCGCGAGGCCGAAAGCGCCGGGCTCACGGATACCATCGTCATCAATAGCTGCGCGGTCACCAACGAAGCGGTGGCGCAGGCGCGGCAGTCGATCCGGCGGCTGAAGCGCGAGCGGCCTGACGCGCGGATCGTGGTGACCGGCTGCGCGGCGCAGACGCAAGCGCAGATGTTCGCCGATATGGCCGAGGTCGATCGCGTCATCGGCAATGACGACAAGATGCGCGGCGAGGCCTGGCGCGCGGCGCGCACGGCGCTCGATGCCCGTGCCGAGTTCGGCGTCGCGACAAGCGAAAAGATCGCGGTCGCCGACATCATGGCGGTCAGGGAGATGGCGCCGCATCTGGTGGAAGGATTTCAGAGCGGCCTGCCGCGGGTGTTCGTGCAGGTGCAGAACGGCTGCGATCACCGCTGCACTTTCTGCATCATCCCCTTTGGCCGCGGCAATTCGCGCTCGGTGCCGATGGGTGCGGTGGTTGCCCAGGTCCGCGCGCTGGTCGAGCGCGGCCACGCCGAGATCGTGCTGACCGGCGTCGATCTGACGAGCTATGGCGCCGATCTGCCGGGCGCGCCGAAACTCGGGACGCTGACCAAGCAGATCCTGCGGCACGTGCCGGAACTGAAGCGGTTGCGGATTTCATCGGTCGATTCCATCGAGGTCGATCGCGATCTGCTCGATGTGATCGCGGAGGACGAACGGCTGATGCCGCATCTGCATCTGTCGCTGCAGTCCGGCGACGATCTGATTTTGAAGCGGATGAAACGGCGGCATTCCCGTAACGATGCGTTCGATTTCTGTGCGCAGGTGCGGCGGCTGCGGCCGGACATCGCGCTCGGCGCCGATATCATCGCGGGCTTTCCGACCGAGACCGAGGAGATGTTCGCCCGTTCGCAGGATCTGGTGGAGGAATGCGGTCTCACTTTCCTGCATGTGTTTCCCTATTCGCCGCGGCCGGGCACGCCGGCGGCGCGGATGCCGCAGGTGGCGGGTGGTGAGATCAGTGCGCGTGCCAAGCGGTTGCGGTCGGCCGGCGAGGCTGCGTTGCAAAAGCGACTGGTGTCGGAGATCGGCGTGTACGAGGCAGGTGTTGATCGAGAGCGCGACCCAGGGGCGGACGGAGCATTTTTTGCCGGTGGCGATAAGCGGCGAGATTCCCGGCGCGGTGCGGGCGCTTGTGATTGCAGGGAATGATGGGATGCGGTTAATGGTGTGAGGGGACGCGTCGCCATCTCAGCCGTCATTGCAATGACGAGACGTCACTCCCCATTCCACCCGCACGCCCTGAGCCGCTCATGCATATGCGCCGGCGCCGGCGCGGTCACGCGCACCGGGTCTTTGTTCTTCGAAATCGGGATCACGATCTCGCGGGAATGCAGATGCAGGCGCGGCTCGCCGAAACGCGGACCGTTGCCGTAGATGTTGTCGCCGACGATCGGCCAGCCCATGGCGGCGCAGTGAACGCGCAATTGATGGGTGCGGCCGGTGACCGGCTCCAGCGCGAGCCAGGTAAGACCATCGCCGCGCCCCAGCACCTTCCAGTTGGTGACCGCCGGCTGCCCCTTCGGATCGGGCTTCTGCCACCAGCCGCGCTCGGCATTGAGGCGGCCGAGCGGCATGTCGATCATGCCCTCATCCTCGGCGGGCCGCCTTCGACCACCGCCCAGTAGGTTTTGGAAATCCTGCCATGCTTGAACAACAGCCCGAGCGATGCGGTCGCCTTGCGATGGCGGCCCAGCACCAGGCAGCCGGAGGTATCACGGTCGAGCCGGTGGGCAAGGACCGGCGGCCGCGGCAGGCCGAAGCGCAGCGCATCGAAGGAGGAATTCCAGATTGGCGCCGCCCTTGGGGCCGCGATGCACCGGCAGGCCCGCGGGCTTGTCGATCACCAGCATCAGCCCGTCGCGATGGAGCACGCGGGCCTGGATTTCTTCCGCGGTCAGCTCGGGAACTTCGATCGCTCGGTCGAGACTTTCGCTCATGGCGCGAAACCGCTAACACACCCCCAGCATGAGCGATACCATTCCCGAAAAGACAAAGCTGAGCTGGTGGCGGCGGCTGTCCGGCGGCCTGAAGCGGACCTCGAGTTCGCTCGGGGCGGCGGTGGCCGATCTCGTCACCAAGCGCAAGCTCGACCGCGCGATGCTCGAGGATATCGAGGACGTGCTGCTGCGCGCCGATCTGGGAACCGAGGTGGCGGCGCGCATCGCCGCCGCCGTCGGCGTCGGCCGTTACGACAAGGCGATCACGGCGGATGACGTGAAAGCGGTGGTCGCGACCGAAGTCGAAAAGGTGCTGGCGCCGGTGGCGAAGCCGCTTGAGATCGACGCGGCGCAAAAGCCGTTCGTCATCCTCGTGGTCGGCGTCAACGGCTCCGGCAAAACCACCACCATCGGCAAGCTTGCCGCCAAACTCTCCGCCGAAGGCCGCAAGGTGATGCTGGCGGCCGGCGACACCTTTCGCGCCGCCGCCATCGAGCAGTTGAAGATCTGGGGCGAGCGCACCAGATCGCCTGTGATATCAGGCGCGCAGGGGTCGGATTCCGCGAGCCTTGCCTTCAACGCGCTCACGGCGGCGCGCGAAGGCAAGCTCGACGTGCTGCTGGTCGATACCGCCGGCCGGCTGCAGAACAAGGCCGAACTGATGAACGAGCTTGAAAAGGTCGTTCGCGTCATCAAGAAGGTCGATGCCTCGGCGCCGCATGCGGTGCTGCTGGTGCTGGATGCCACGGTGGGACAAAATGCGCTGTCGCAGGTCGAGGCGTTTCATCGTACCGCAGGGGTCACGGGCCTCGTCATGACAAAACTCGACGGCACCGCGCGCGGCGGCATCCTGGTGGCTCTGGCCGAAAAGCACAAACTGCCGGTGCACTTCATCGGCGTCGGCGAGGGCATCGACGATCTCGCGCCGTTCACCGCGCGGGATTTCGCGCAGGCGATCGCGGGAATTGAAGTGATGGACAAGACCACGCCGCATCCTTTGTTCAAGCTCGCGACCGAACTCGGTCCGCTGATTATCTTCTTCATCGCCAACGCCAAATTCAACCTGTTCGTCGCCACCGGCGCCTTCATGGTGGCGATCGTGGCGGCGATGATCGCGTCCTACGTGGTGACGCGGCATGTGCCGATCATGGCGCTGGTGACCGGCGTCATCGTCATCGTGTTCGGCACGCTGACGCTGGTGCTGCACGATGAAACCTTCATCAAGGTCAAGCCGACCATCATCTACGGCCTGTTCGCCGCGATCCTCGGCGGCGGCTTGCTGTTCGGCCGCTCCTTCATCGCGATCATGTTCGACCAGATGTTCAATCTCACGCCGCATGGCTGGCGCATCCTGACGCTGCGCTGGGCGTTGTTCTTTTTCGCGATGGCGATCCTGAACGAAATCATCTGGCGCACCCAGAGCACCGATTTCTGGGTCGCCTTCAAGGCGTTCGGCGTGATCCCGCTGACCATGGTTTTTGCGATCGCGCAGATGCCGCTGACGAAACGCTACCATCTGGAGCCGGCTTCGCTGGAAGCGAGCGAGGCGGAGGCGGGCGACGTGTCGAAGGGGTGAAATGAAAACGCACCGGCGCGGTGCGCCGATGCGTTTCCAAGAGCTGAGGTTTACGAGACGAGAAAGGTCGATGACCTACGATCCCGCCTTCAGCGCCTTGTCGATCTCGACCTTGAGCACGGTGTCGATATTGTCCAGCGTCACCGGGCCGACCATCTTGTAGACGATGGTGCCTTCGCGCCCGACGATGAAGGTCTCCGGCACGCCATAGACGCCCCATTCGATCGCGGCGCGGCCGTTGCCGTCGACGCCGACCATGCCGTAGGGATTGCCGTAGCGGCCGAGAAAGCGCCGCGCGTTATCGGGAGCGTCCTTGTAGTTGATGCCGATCATCTGCAGCCGCTTGTCCCTGGCCCAACTGGGTCAACAGCGGCGCTTCGTCGTGGCACGGTATGCACCACGAAGCCCAGACGTTGACGACGCTGACCTTGCCCTTGAACACGGCAGGATCGAGCCCGGGCACCTGCGCGCCGCTGTCGACCAGACCCTGCAGCGGCGGCAGCGAGGTTTGCGGCGCCGGGTGGCCGATCAGGGCGGAGGGGATGCGCGAGGGATCGCCGTTGCCCAGCCGAAACCAGAACAGCGCGGCCAGCGCGGCGAAGGCGATGAGCGGCAGCGCCATCAGCCAGGATCGGCCTGAAGGCCGGCGTTGCGGCGGGGTGTCTGTTGTTGAAGGTTCGCTCATTTGATGTCCGTCGCGCTGCGCCCGGAGCGCCTGACAACGCCCGACGCGTCGAGTTCGCGCAGGCGTTGCTTCTGGCGGCGATAATCGATCGCGATCCAGGCAATGAGGGTAAGCACTACCGCTGTTGCCAGCAAATAGGACGTCACGATAAAGGGCGCGTAGGGACCAAGCGACATCGCGTTCACGCCGAACGCTGGCTGGCTTGCATCATCTGCAAGGCTGCGCACCCGGCGGCGCAGGATCTCGTTGCGCATCGCCGCCAGATGCAGCGTGAGGAACAACAGCGAAAACGCCAGCGCCATCACCAATAGCGGAATCAAAAAGGCGCGGTCGAGCGCCGGTCCGCCCATCCGCATCACCGAGGCCGGCTGATGCAGCGTGTTCCACCAGTCCACCGAGAATTTGATGATCGGCAGATTGATGGCGCCGACCAGCGTCAGCACCGCCGCGGCGCGCGCGGCGCGCGAGGGATCCTCAACCGCGCGCCACAGCGCGATCAGGCCGAGATACATCAGAAACAGGATCAGCACCGAGGTCAGCCGCGCATCCCATTCCCAATAGGTGCCCCACATCGGCCGGCCCCACAGCGAGCCCGTCACCAGCGCGAGAAAGGTAAAGGACGCGCCGATCGGCGCGGCGGCCTTGGCGGCCACATCCGCCAGCGGATGCCGCCACACCAGCGTTCCCAGCGCGGCCAGGCTCATCACGCCCCAGACGAACATCGACAGCCACGCATTCGGCACGTGGATGAACATGATCTTGACGGTGGCGCCCTGCTGATAGTCGTCGGGCGCCATGGCCGATTGATAAAGGCCGATCAGCAGCAGGATGGCGGTCAAAGCCGCGAGCCACGGCAACAGGCGCGCGGTCAGCGTCAGGAACCGGGTGGGGTTGGCGAGATCGATCAGCGTCATGGCATCCTGTTAATGGTCGCAGCTCGCGCAGGCAATCAGCATGATGCGCTCCGCGAGAGTTGATCGACGTCAAGTTGGGCATGATGTTGTCCGAAACCGTCGAATCATCGCTTCGGGATATGCTCTCAGTCAAGGCCGTGCCGCAGGCTGGCGGCGGCGGCGAACGGTCCGATCACGAAACTGACCAGCGACAGCGCGCACAGGATCGAAAACGGCGCGCCGAACGACAAGGTCCGGTAATCGCGGCCTGCGAGGCGGCGACGCCGAAAATCAGCACCGGGATCGACAGCGGCAGCACCAGCACCGCCAGCAGCAGTCCGCCGCGATGCAGCGTCACCGCCAGTGCCGCGCCGATCATGCCGGTAAAGGTCAGCGCCGGCGTGCCCGCCAGCAGCGTCAACGCGACCGCCGACGTCGAGACTGCGTCGAGGTTCAGCAACAGCCCCAGCACCGGGGTGGCGATGACAAGCGGCAATCCCGCGGCCAGCCAGTGCGCCAGCGCTTTCGCGGCGCAGGCCAGTTCCAGCGGCGTCCGGCTCATCACGATCAGGTCGAGCGAACCATCGTCATGGTCGGCCATGAACAGCCGGTCGAGGGTGAGCAGGCTTGCGAGCAGCGCGCCGAGCCAGAGAATCGCCGGTCCCAGCCGCGTCAGCAAGCGCAAGATCGGGGCCGACCGCGAACGGCATCAGCACCACCACGGTGAGAAAGAACAGCACCCCGATCAGCGCCCCGCCGCCGACCCGCAGCGCGATTTTGATGTCCCTGCGAATCAGCGCGGCGAGCGCGGTCACGACGCGCCCCCGATCCGCAATTCGCCCGCGGCAATCCCCAGGGGGGCGTGGGTGGCGGCGATGATCAGGCCGCCGCGCGAAAGATGATCGCTCATCAGGTCGGCAAACAGGCTCTGCCCGGCGGTATCGAGCGCGTTGGTCGGCTCGTCCAAAAGCCAGATCGGCCGCCGCACCGCCAGCAGCCGGGCGATCGAGAGCCGCCGCCGCTGGCCGGCCGACAGATACGCCGCCGGCAGATGAGCGGCATGATCGAGCCCGACCGCGGCCAGGCTTTCCGCCGGCGTCGAACGCCTCGCCGCCGAGAAAATCCCGCCAGAACGCGAGGTTTTCGACCACGCTCAGCGCGGGTTTCAGCGCGTCGCGGTGACCGAGATAATGGGCCTGTTCGGGCAGCGTCAGTTCGGTCTCGCCGCCCTCCAGCCCGATCGATCCGCCGGCGATCGTCAACAGGCCGGCGATCATCCGCAACAGCGAGGTTTTGCCCGATCCATTGGCGCCGATGACGGCCAGCGCCTCACCCGAGGCGGCCTCAAAATCGAGGCCCGAGAACACCTCCCGGCCGCCCCGCACACACCTGACGCCGCGTCCCGAGAGCCGCATTTTGCCCCTTCACAGCCCTCTGGAATCCTATGGGTACCGCATCAGAATTTTTGGGTACCGCAATGCTGCGGCACGATTGTCGGTGTGGCGGTGCCACTGGAATAGATTCTATAAGCCGGAACTTGATGCAGCACACAATCCGCGTCTGCAAGCCATCAGGCCAAGCCTCGCTGACGGTGTTTTGATACCCTCGCCGGGTATAACTGACAATTGGGATTTCCTCACATGACCTCGCTCGACAGCTTCAAATGCCGAAAGACCCTCAAGGTCGGCGGCAAGACCTACGTCTATTACAGCCTGCCCGCCGCCGAGAAAAACGGTCTGAAGGGAATTTCCAAGCTTCCCTATTCCATGAAGGTGCTGCTGGAAAACCTGCTGCGCAATGAAGACGACCGCACCGTCAAGAAGGCCGACATCGTCGCGGTCTCGAAGTGGCTGAAGAAGCGCGCGCTCGAGCATGAAATCGCATTCCGCCCGGCGCGGGTGCTGATGCAGGATTTCACCGGCGTGCCGGCGGTGGTCGATCTCGCGGCGATGCGCAACGCCATGCAGGCGCTCGGCGGCGATGCCGAAAAGATCAATCCGCTGGTGCCGGTCGATCTCGTCATCGACCACAGCGTGATCGTGAACTTCTTCGGCGACAACAAGGCGTTCGGCAAGAACGTGGTCGAGGAATACAAGCAGAATCAGGAGCGCTACGAATTCCTGAAATGGGGCCAGAAGGCGTTTTCGAATTTCTCCGTGGTGCCGCCCGGCACCGGCATCTGCCATCAGGTCAATCTCGAATACCTCGCGCAGACGGTGTGGACCCGCAAGGAGAAGATGACGGTCGGCAAGAAGAAAGGCACCTTCGAGGTCGCCTATCCGGATTCGCTGGTCGGCACCGATTCGCACACCACCATGGTCAACGGCCTTGCCGTGCTCGGCTGGGGCGTCGGCGGCATCGAGGCGGAAGCCTGCATGCTCGGCCAGCCGCTGTCGATGCTGCTGCCGGAAGTGGTCGGCTTCAAGCTCAAGGGGCAGCTCAAGGAAGGCGTTACCGCGACCGACCTGGTGCTGACGGTCACCCAGATGCTGCGCAAGCAGGGCGTGGTCGGAAAATTCGTCGAGTTTTTCGGTCCCGGCCTCGATCATCTCTCGGTGGCGGACAAGGCGACCATCGGCAACATGGCGCCGGAATATGGCGCGACCTGCGGCTTCTTCCCGGTCGATGCCGAGACCATCGATTATCTCAAGACCTCGGGCCGCAAGCGCCGACGCGGGTCGCGCTGGTGTCGGCCTACGCCAAGGCGCAGGGCCTGTTCCGAACAGCCAAATCGCCCGATCCGGTCTTCACGACAACCCTGACGCTCGATCTCGGCGACGTGGTGCCCTCGATGGCCGGACCGAAGCGTCCCGAAGGCCGCGTCGCGCTGCCCGCGGTCGCGGAGGGTTTCGCCGCGGCGATGGCCAGCGAATACAAGAAGGCCGCCGATGCCTCGAAGCGCTACCCGGTGGAGAATCGCAATTTCGATCTCGGCCACGGCGATGTGGTGATCGCGGCGATCACCTCCTGCACCAATACTTCCAATCCGAGCGTGCTGATCGGCGCGGGACTGTTGGCGCGCAACGCCGCCGCCAAGGGCCTGAAGGCAAAGCCCTGGGTCAAGACCTCGCTGGCGCCGGGCAGCCAGGTGGTCGCGGAATATCTTGCCAATTCCGGATTGCAGATCGATCTCGACAAGGTCGGCTTCAATCTGGTCGGCTTCGGCTGCACCACCTGCATCGGCAATTCCGGCCCGCTGCCGGAAGAGATCTCGAAGTCGATCAACGACAACGGCATCGTCGCCGCCGCCGTGCTGTCGGGCAACCGCAACTTCGAAGGCCGCGTCAGCCCGGACGTGCAGGCCAACTATCTGGCCTCGCCGCCGCTGGTGGTCGCTTACGCGCTGGCCGGAACGGTCACCAAGGATCTTGCGGTCGAACCGATCGGCACCGGCAAGGACGGCAAGCCGGTGTATCTGAAGGATATCTGGCCGACGACCAAAGAGATCAACGCGTTCATGAAGAAGTTCGTGACCGCGACGATCTTCAAGAAGCGCTACGCCGATGTGTTCAAGGGCGACACCAACTGGCGCAAGATCAAGACCGTCGAGAGCGAGACCTATCGCTGGAACATGAGCTCGACCTACGTTCAGAACCCGCCTTATTTCGAAGGCATGAAGAAAGAGCCGGAGCCGATCGTCGACGTCGTCGATGCGCGCATTCTGGCGATGTTCGGCGACAAGATCACCACCGATCACATCTCGCCGGCCGGCGCGATCAAGCTGACCTCGCCTGCCGGAAAATATCTCTCAGCGAGCATCAGGTGCGCCCGGCCGACTTCAACCAATACGGCACGCGGCGCGGCAACCATGAAGTCATGATGCGCGGCACCTTCGCCAATATCCGCATCAAGAACTTCATGCTGAAGGGCGCCGACGGCAATATTCCCGAAGGCGGCCTGACCAAGCATTGGCCCGACGGCGAGCAGATGTCGATCTACGACGCCGCGATGAAGTATCAGGCCGAGAAGGTGCCGCTGGTGGTTTTCGCCGGCGCCGAATACGGCAACGGCTCGTCGCGCGACTGGGCCGCGAAGGGAACCCGGCTGCTCGGCGTCCGCGCCGTGATTTGCCAGAGCTTCGAGCGCATCCACCGCTCCAATCTGGTCGGCATGGGCGTGCTGCCGCTGACCTTCGAGGACGGCGCGTCCTGGCAGTCGATCGGGCTGAAGGGCGATGAGACGGTGACAATTCGCGGGCTGCAGGGCGATCTGAAACCGCGCCAGAAGCTGACCGCGGAGATCGTGTCCGGCGACGGCTCGCTGCAGCGCGTCTCGCTGCTGTGCCGGATCGATACGCTCGACGAGCTCGACTATTATCGAAACGGCGGCATCCTGCATTACGTGCTGCGCAAACTGGCGGCGTGATGCGGATTGTGATCGATGGCTCACTGCGAAGTGAGTAGCGAGTGAAGGGGAGGCGGCCTATGAAAGGCCGCCTTCTTGCGTTCGAAGGAGGCGCGTCGAGGTGCCGCAACGGCAGATAATTCGACGGCGACGACTGCGGGCGTTCTCGGTTCCCAGTATGACAGCGATGATGGCCTATAGTTCTATTTCGCGATGGTCGGGTGCGCTTGGCGTCTGCGCGATTGTTGCCATCATCCGTCCGGCCCATCGCCGACCCGCGCGCGGTGGTGGAACTGTTCACCTCGCAGGGATGCTCGTCATGCCCGCCCGCCGACAAGATTCATCGGTGAACTGGCCAAGGATCCATCGGTGATCGCGCTGAGCATGCCGATCGATTACTGGGATTATCTCGGCTGGAAGGACACGCTGGCGGACTGCGCGCTTCAGCGCCCGCCAGAAGGCCTATTCGCGGATGCGCGGCGATCGCGAGGTCTACACGCCGCAAGTCGTCGTCAACGGATCGGTGCATGTGATCGGCAGCGATCGCGCCGGCATCGAAAGCGCGATCGACGACGACCAAGAAGGCCGATGGCGTGATGTCGGTGCCGGTTACGATGACGCTGGCCGGCAAGCAGATCAATGTTTCGGTCGCGGCCTCGAGCCAGGGTCCCGCCGCGATGCATGGTGAAGTCTGGATCTGCTCGATCTCGAAGGCGGTGCCGATTTCGATCGGGCGCGGCGAGAATGGCGGCCGCGAAGTCACCTACCACAACGTGGTGCGCAACCTGCTCAAGGTGGGCGACTGGAACGGCAGTTCCGGCAACTGGACGGTGCCGCTGGAAAATATTTCCCGCGAGGGCGTCGATGCCGCGGTGGTCTATGTCCAGGACGGCAATCGCGACAAGCCCGGCGCGATGCTGGGCGCGGCCTTCACGCCGCTTCACTAGAAAGCTGCTTGTCGATTCCGGCGCGCGGGTCGTTGCGAATCCGAATCGCGTGCCGCAACTTCTGGATTCCGGGTATCACTCGCTGATCACGAGCGCTCCGGAATGATCAGCGGGTAGCGTTGACGGCGGCACTGCCGTTCCAGTGACAAATGCCCGATATCCGAAAAAGAAAAAGGACCAACTCTCGTTGGCCCAGTATCGGGATAAACTATCTGCGAACAGGCCCGATCCTGACGACCCCGGGGGGCTGGGGGCTGAGGAATCCGGAACCGAAAGGACCGGGCCAACGCAGAGGTTTCTTTGTCGCAATCCAGCAGGGCGGTCGCTAGGCGGAAGTTGGGCGGTATTATGATTCCGCTAACGATCCCGTGACGGCCTGATGTGCCGTTGCGATCGGAGTTTTCGGCGTGGCGGCGGTTGCGGACAATTCGTCGCGTCGGGCTTCAACCGCCACGGCCCTCTTGCGGCGGCGCGCGGTTGGCGCAATCATGTCGTTGAAATGACAGGAGGCGCTCCATGAGTTCGATGTCGGAGGAAGCCGATCCAAGCGAGAGTCGCGCAGCGGCGCGCAACGCCGCTGCGGGTCCTTTGCCAAGCCGGGTGACGTTCAATCGTTTCGAACTCAATCGCATCTTGAATTTGTATGGGCGCATGGTCGCCGATGGCGAGTGGCGCGACTATGCCATCGATTTCTTGCGGGACCGCGCGGTGTTTTCGGTGTTCCGCCGCGCTTCCGAAGTTCCAATCTACCGCATCGAAAAAGACCGCGGCTCGCGCGCAAGCAGGGCATCTACAGCGTGATCTCGGCGACCGGGCTGATCCTGCGCCGCGGCCACGAGCTCGACCGCGTGCTGCTGGTGATCGACCGCAAGCTGGCGGTGGTTTAGCGCGAGCGCTAGCGATCTCCGGGCTAGGGCAGCCGTGGACGTGCCGCCCTCGCCAAGCGCGCGCTGCATCATCACGGTGTCGAGCCAGCGGCCGAACTTGAAGCCGACATTCGGGATGGGTCCCGATCATCTGGAATCCGCATCTGGGTGTGCACGCCGATCGATCCGGCGTTGGCGGAATCGCCGATCACCGCGATCATCTGCCGATAGCCGCGCGCCTCGGATTCGGTGATCAGCCTTTGCAGCAATTGCAGGCCGATGCCGCGCCGATGGATCGTCGGGCTGCAAGATAGACCGAATTCTCCACGGTGAAGCGATAGGCCGGCCGCGGCCGGTACGCGCCGGCATAGGCGTATCCGACCACGCGGCCTTCGAGGGCTGCGACGAGATAGGGAAAGCCGCCGTCCATCAGCGCGCCAAAGCGCCGCGTCATCTCGGCGAGATCCGGCGGGATCAGCTCGAACGTCGCGGTGCCGTAGCGGACCGCGTGCTCGTAGATCTCGGTGATGGCGGGCAGGTCGGCGGCGGCGGCGGGTCTGATTTCGAGCGAGGACATGGCGCGAAGACTATTTTTGCCCATCGCAAAAGAAAAGCCCCGGCCGCAAGGCCGGGGCTCGGAATTCGTCCGCTCAGGCGCAGGCGATCAGTCGCGCTGGCCGAGCAGTTGCAGCAGCAGCGTGAACAGGTTGATGAAGTTCAAATAGAGCGACAGGGCGCCGGTGATCGCCGCGCGCTCCGCCACGTCACCGCCCTGCGAGGCATAGCCGTAGATGTAATCGTTCTTCAGCCGCTGGGTATCCCAGGCGGTGAGGCCCGCGAACACCAGCACGCCGACCACCGACACCACGAACTGCAGCATCGAGCTGGCGAGGAAGAGATTGACCAGGCTCGCGATGATGATGCCGAACAGGCCCATGATCAGGAACGATCCCATGCCGGTCATGTCACGCTTGGTGGTGTAGCCATAGAGGCTGAGCGCGCCGAAGGTGGCCGCGGTGATGAAGAACACCCGCACGATCGAGGTGTGCGTATACACCAGGAAGATCGAGGACAGCGAAATGCCCATCAGCGCCGAGAACACCCAGAACAGCATCTGGGCCGTCGCGGGCGCAGCCGGTTGATGCCGGCCGAGATCACGAACACCATGGCCAGCGGCGCCAGGATGAACAGCCATTTCAGCGGGCTCACGAACATCGCGTAGCCGAACGGCGTCAGGAAGGCGTTGCCGATCTTGGCGGCGGCGCCGGACGGATCGGTGGTCACCGCCGCCATATAGACGCCGAGCGCGGCAAGGCCGGTGATGGCCAGGCCGATGCTCATGTAGTTGTAGATGCGCAGCATGTAGGCGCGCAGACCGGCGTCGACGGTCGCGGCGTCAACGCGCCCGGCGGCCCGGCCGAAAGGAGAAGCGTAGTTGCGGTCTAGGTCCGACATGGTCGAATTCCCGTTGGTTGTCCGGCGGAGCGCAAGGGCTTTGCGGCGCCGGTTAGAAATCTATCCCAGATACCGCCGATTTGCTGACATTAATTTTGTGTCATCAAACCGGGTGTCTGAGCCCGAGCTGATATGTGGGAAACTAGCACATTCGCTGCAAGCTTCCATGCGCGGCTGAATGTCGCTCCGCAGCGACGAGATTTCGAGCCGGGCAAGATGCGCGCATCGGACCGCTAACCGCGCGCCGGATTGCTTCAATTTGTCATAAATTCCGCAACACCGTGGCCGGCTTCTGGTTCAGGGCCAGCAACGTGCCGGCGAGCCCCAGTCCCACCGTGACGATCAGCGCCGCCGCGACCACGCCGGCGGCGCTGCCGGCCTGCCAGATGAAGCTCAGCGTCATCAGCCGGGTCACGATCAGCCAGGCCGCGACCGAGCCGGCGATCACGCCGAAAACGGCGGTCGCAAAGCCGATCATCAGATATTCCAGCGCATAGGCGCCGAGCAGCCGCGCCCGGGTCGCGCCCAGGGTCTTGAGAATGACGGCGTCGTAGACCCGATGGCGATGGCCGGCGGCGAGCGCTCCGCCCAGCACCAGAATGGCGGAGATCAACGTGACCGCGCTGGCGCCGCGGATCGCCAGCACCAGATTGGTGACGACGGTGCCGATGGTTTCCAGCGCCTCGCGGACCCGCACGCTCGTCACCATCGGGAAGGCGTCGGCCACCGATTTGATGATCCGGGCGTCGCCGGCTGGAGTCCGGGTGGGTCTCGGTCAATGTCGCGACATGGGTATGCGGCGCGCCCTTGAAGGCGTTGGGGGAGAACACCAGCACGAAATTGATGCCGAGGCTCTGCCAGTCGACCGTGCGCAGATTGCCGATGGTGGCCGGGATATCGCGGCCGAGCACGTTGACGACGATCTCGTCGCCGATCTTGAGCTTCGAGCCCGTCGGCGATCTTCTTCTCCATCGAGACCAGCGGCGGCCCGTCATAATCGGCGCCCCACCATTTGCCCTCGACCATCTTCGAGCCCTTGGGGATTTCGCCGGTATAGGTCAGGCCGCGGTCGCTCTGCAGCACCCATTCGGAGTCGGTCGAGGGCTTGAGGTCTTCCGCCTTGACGCCGCGGGCGGCGACGATGCGCCCGCGCAGCATCGGCACGTCCTCGACGGTCGATTGCGGCGCGGTCTGCTTGAGGAACGCGCCGAAGCGGGCGGCTTCGGTGGTCGGGAATATCGATGAAATAGAACGACGGCGCGCGGTCCGGCAGCGCCGCCAGGAATTGCCGCCGCAGATTGCCGTCGATCTGCGTGATCGTGACCAGCACGGCCAGACCGAGGCCGAGCGACATCACCACCGACGGCGTCAACGCGCCGGGCCGGTAGATATTGGCGATCGCCAGCCGCAGCATGGTGAAGCGGGTGCGCGGCAGGCGTCGCGCCAGCGCCATCAGGCCCGCGGCGATGCCGCGCAACAGCGCAAACACCGCGATCGAGGATGCGACGAACACGGCCGCGACCCGCTTGTCATAGGCGAGCCCGATCACGACCGCGATCAGCAGCGCGATCACCACGGCCATCAGCGCGAGGTAGCGCCAGCGCGGGCGATGCCATTCGCTGCGTCACCGCCTCGCGAAACAGCGCCGCCACCGGCACGTCATGCACCCGGCCGAGCGGCCACAGCCCAAAGGCAAGCGCGGTCAACAGGCCATAGACGAACGACAGCAGCGAGTTCATCGGGATGCAGCGCCGGCACCACCGGCAGCGGCAGCAGCTTGCCGAACACACCGACGATGATGAAGGGCAGCGCCGCGCCGGCGGCAAGCCCGATCACCGAGCCGATCACGGCGAGCACGATCACTTGCGTGAGATAGATCGTGAAGACGTCGCGGCCGGTGGCGCCCAGCGCCTTGAACGCCGCGATGACGTCGCGGCGGCGATCGATATGGCTCTTGACGGCGTTGGCGACGCCGACGCCGCCGACCAGCAGCGCGGCAAGGCCGACCAGCGTGAGGAACTGGGTGAAGCGGCTGATGGTGCGCTCAAGCTGCGGCGAAGCGTTGTCGCGGGTGCGGATTTCCCAGCCGGCCTCGGGCAATGCGCTTCTCGCATCGTCGATGAGCGCGGTCGCCGCGCGATCGTCGGCCGCATTGTCCGGCAGCTTTACCCGATAGATCCAGCGCACCAGGCTGCCGGGCTGCAACAACCCGGTCGCGCGCAAGCGCGGCTTCGCTGACCAGGAATCGCGGACCGAAGCCAACGCCGCCGGCGAGCTTGTCGGGCTCGGCGTCGACGACGCTGCGGATTTGAAAGCGTCGCGCTGCCGATGCTGACGCGGTCGCCGATCTTGAGATCGAGCCGCGCCAGCAGGGTCGAATCGGCCGCCGCGCCGAAGGCGCCGTCGTGCTCGGCCAGCAGATCGGCCATCGGCATTTTCGGATCGAGCGTCAACTTCGCCGAGCATCGGGTAGGTGGCGTCCACCGCCTTGAGTTCGACCAATGCGAGCCGGCCGTCGCCTGGTGCGCGCCATGGCGCGCAACGTCGCCGCGACCGAGACTTCGCCGCGCGAACGGAGAAACGCGACTTCATCCGGTTTGGCTTCGCGCTGGATCAGGGAGAAGGCGACGTCGCCGCCGAGCAGCGTGCGGCCCTCGCGCGCCAGTCCCTCGCCGAGGCTGGCCGCGACCGAGCCGACGCCGGCAATCGCCATCACGCCGAGCGCGATGCAGGCGATGAAGACGTAGAAGCCGCGCAAGCCGCCGCGCAATTCGCGCAGGGCGTAACGCAGCGCGAGCGATGCTGCGCGGCCGTTCGGGAATGGGTTCGGAAGCAACGCTCATGAAGCGGCTTTGCGATCCGCCGCCTGCCCATCGATCCGGCCCGAGCGCAGCCGCACCACGCGGTCGCAGCGCTGCGCCAGCGATGTATCGTGGGTCACCAGCACCAGCGTCATGCCGCGCTCGGCGTGTTTGGTGAACAGGAGATCGACGATCTGCTTGCCGGTGGCCTCATCGAGATTGCCGGTGGGCTCGTCGGCCACCAGAATGGCGGGATCGGGCGCCAGCGCGCGGGCAAGCGCCACGCGCTGCTGCTCGCCGCCGGACAATTGCGTGGGATAGTGATGCAGGCGGTCGCCGAGACCGACCGAAGTCAGTTCCTGCGCCGCGCGCCGCGACGCATCGGGATTGCCGGCCAGTTCCAGCGGCACCGCGACATTTTCCAGCGCCGTCATGGTCGGAATCAGGTGGAACGACTGGAATACGATGCCGACCTTGCGGCCGCGAAAGCGCGCCAGCGCGTCCTCGTCGAGGGCATTGAAAGGGGTGCCGTTGACCACCACCTCTCCGCTGTCGGGACGCTCCAGTCCCGCCATCACCATCAGAAGAGTGGATTTCCCCGAGCCTGACGGTCCGATCAGGCCGATCGCTTCGCCCGACGCCACGCGCAGGCTGATATCCTTGAGGATGTGAACGCGCGCCGCGCCCGTGCCGAGCGAGAGATTGACGTTCGAGATGGCAATGGTGTCCGGCTCAAGGCCGGCCAGTGAAGAGGGTTCGATGAGACTGTCCATGGCTCGGTCATATGGTACTTCCGTCAGCCGCGGTCGAGAGGCAGGGCGGGCTGTTCGTGCACATGCTCGTGTTGGGCCTGGCTTTGATGACGGCGGGAACGGCGTTCGCCCAAACGACGGCGCGCCATCGCGGCCAAGCCGATCAAGATGGTCGTGCTGGGCGATTCGCTGAGCGCGGGGCTTGGCCTTCCGGCGTCCGCGGCGTTTCCGGAGCGGCTTCAAAAAGCATTGAAAGCCAACGGGATAGTGGTCGATATGATCAATGCCGGGGTGTCCGGCGACACCAGTTCCGGCGGCCGCGATCGGCTCGACTGGTCGGTGCCGGAGGGGACCGAGGCCGTCATCTCGAACTCGGCGCCAACGATGCCCTGCGCGGCATCGATCCCGCGGTCACCCGCGACGGCGCTGTCGGACATCCTGACGCGGCTGAAGGCGCGCAAAATCGCGGTTCTGCTGTGCGGGATGGTCGCGCCGCCGAATTACGGCAGCGACTATTCGGCCCGTTTCAACGCGATCTATCCGGATCTCGCGAAATCGTTCGGGGTGCCGCTATATCCGTTCTTCCTCGAGGGCGTCGCTGCGGATGCCAAGGCTCAATCAGGCGGACGGCTTGCATCCGACGGCGGAGGGCGTCGATGTGATCGTCAGGAATATTCTGCCCACAGTGCAGGCATTTCTCGGCCCGATATCCGGGCAACGCAGTTGAAAAGCGGGCAACAATGACCCTAACGCGATGTTTTTGTGGCAGGTTTCCGATCCGTTAACGCCGGATGCTTCGCAGAGTCACATAACTACGCTAGAAAATAGCTATCGGTGATTCGTCGCCGGGTTTGTTACAGGGCATGATCTTTCCCGAAGACCGGTGCCGACTTTTCGGGATCATGCCCCAGCATCGGGAGTCATGCGATGCCGCGTTTGTTTACTGGACTGGAAATTCCGGCCGAGATCGGCCAGACGCTTTCCAATTTGCGTGGCGGCCTGCCGGGCGCGCGCTGGATCGATCCCGAAAATTATCACGTCACCTTGCGCTTCATCGGCGATATCGATGGCATCGCGGCGAACGAAATCGCCTCGATGCTGTTTCGGGTCAACCGCAAGCCGTTCGAGGTGGCCTTGCAGGGCCTGTCGAGCTTCGGCGGCCGCAAGCCGCGCGCGGTGGTGGCTCAGGTCGTGCCGAGCCGGCCGCTGATCGAGTTGCAGGCCGAACTCGAGCGGCTGATGCAGCGCATCGGGCTCGATCCGGAGGGGCGCAAATTTACCCCGCATGTGACGCTGGCGCGGCTGCGCGACGCCTCCAACCAGGATGTCGCGGACTATCTGTCGGTGCGCGGCTATTTTCCGACCCGGGTGTTCACGGCGTCGCGGTTCGTGCTGTTCTCGTCGCGGGCCTCGACCGGCGGCGGGCCCTATGTGGTCGAGGATTCCTACGCGCTGAGCGCGTGAGGACCGCCACTCTACAGCTGTTATCGGCTAACTTGACCGGGCGAACCAGTATTCCAGGGGCATTGGTAATGGAACCGAAAGGCCGGAGCGTAGCGGAGACCTGCCTTCGCGGGCATGACGGCCTGCGAACGGCTGGCGCAGCGCTGCGAACGCCAGTTCGCGCATAGCCCCTGCACCAATTCGCGGCTTGCAATTTTCTTCGTGTTGGGGCCGTAAGGGGGCCATGCTGTCTCCCCCGCCCGCCTCGTTCCGCGCCCATTATCAGGCCCTCGTCTCCTCCGGCGCGATCGAGCCCGACGCCGCGCAGGAGGAGGCTGCCGAGGCCTTCGCGGATCTCGAGCGGCGGCTTGCGGGCTACAAGCCGGTGCGCAAGCAGGGCCTGCTGGGCCGGCTGTTTGCCGACAAGGACGAGGCGCCGCCGCGCGGCCTCTACGTTCACGGCGAAGTCGGCCGCGGCAAGACCATGCTGATGGACATGTTTTTTCAGCAGAGCCGGGTCGCGCACAAGCGCCGCGCGCATTTCCACGAATTCATGGCCGAGGTGCACGAGCGGATCTACGGCTTTCGCCAGAACATCGCGCGCGGCGAGATCGCCGAGGGCGACGTGATCGCGCTCACCGCCGACGTCGATTTTCGACGAGGCCTGGCTGTTGTGTTTCGACGAATTCCACGTCACCGACATCGCCGACGCGATGATCCTGGGACGGCTGTTCGCCAAGCTGTTCGAACTCGGCACCGTGGTGGTGGCGACGTCCAACGTCGCGCCCGACGATCTCTACAAGGGCGGCCTGAACCGGGCGCTGTTCCTGCCTTTCATCGCGCAGATATCCGATCATATGGACGTGCTGCGGCTCGATGCGCGCACCGATTTCCGGCTGGAAAAGCTCGTGGGCGTGAAAATGTGGCTGGTGCCGGCCGGTCGCGAGGCCGACGCCGCCCTCGACAGCGCCTGGGTCAAGATGACCGGCAATGCGAGAGGCAAGTCGCGCGAAATCTCGATCAAGGGCCGCATCCTGCACGTGCCGTGCTCGGCGGATGGCGTGGCGCGATTTTACTTTTGAGGAGTTGTGCGAACAGCCGCTCGCCGCGTCTGACTACCTTCGGCTCGCGCACGACTATCACACCATCATGATCGACCGCATTCCGGTGATGGACTATGCCGAGCGCAACGCCGCCAAGCGGTTCATTGCACTGATCGATACGCTGTATGACAACGCCGTGAAGCTGATGGCCTCGGCGGCGGCCGATCCGCTGTCGCTATATCTTGCAACCGAGGGCAACGAGGCGAACGAGTTCAAGCGGACCTCGTCGCGGCTGATCGAGATGAGCTCGGAATCCTATCTGGCGTTGCCTCACGGCCACAAGGATTCGGCGGCCAGCGGGTCGAGCACGGGATTGGTGGAAACATAGACCAGCGCCCGGAACGACGAAAGTCGGATGATCGAAATCAAGGCAGGACCGACAATTGAGCACGGCCGCGACTTGAACGGGTCCGTCGAAAGGGATAACCAGCCATTCAGCTTCCTTCCACCCTCCTCCTTGCGTGTTCAAAGGACAGATTTCCCATGGCGCGCGACAAGATTGCTTTGATTGGCTCCGGTCAGATCGGCGGAACGCTGGCTCACCTCATCGGCCTGAAGGAACTGGGCGACGTCGTGATGTTCGACATCGCCGAGGGCGTGCCGCAGGGCAAATCGCTCGATATCGCGCAGTCCTCGCCCGTCGACGGGTTCGATGCGCATTTCACCGGCGCCAATTCCTATGAGGCGCTCGACAACGCCAAGGTCTGCATCGTCACCGCCGGCGTGCCGCGCAAGCCCGGCATGAGCCGCGACGATCTCCTGAGTATCAATCTCAAGGTGATGGAGCAGGTCGGCGCCGGCATCAAGAAATATGCCCCCGACGCCTTCGTGATCTGCATCACCAATCCGCTCGACGCCATGGTGTGGGCGCTGCAGAAGGCCTCGGGCATGCCGCACAAGAAGGTGGTGGGCATGGCGGGCGTGCTGGATTCCTCGCGCTTCCGCTATTTCCTCGCCGACGAATTCAACGTCTCGGTCGAGGACGTCACCGCCTTCGTGCTCGGCGGCCATGGCGACACCATGGTGCCGCTGGTGCGATATTCCACGGTGGCCGGCATTCCGCTGCCCGATCTCGTCAAGATGGGCTGGACCTCGCAGGCGCGGATCGACGAGATCGTCGACCGCACCCGCAATGGCGGGGCCGAGATCGTCAATCTCTTGAAGACCGGCTCGGCGTTCTATGCGCCGGCGGCCTCCGCGATCGCGATGGCCGAGAGCTATCTCAGGGACAAGAAGCGCGTGCTGCCCTGCGCCGCCTATCTCAACGGCGAATACGGCGTGAAGGACATGTATGTCGGCGTGCCCGTCGTCATCGGATCGAAGGGCGTCGAGCGCATTGTCGAGATCGAACTGGCCGGCAAGGACCGCGAAGCGTTCGACAAGTCGGTCGGCGCGGTGCAGGGTCTGGTCGATGCCTGCAAGAAGATCGCGCCCGATCTGCTCGGCCGCTGATCGCAGTTCCTCAATCCAGCCGAGTGATCGGTTATCAAGGGCTTTCGAGGGGCCGGACGTCCAGATGAATATCCATGAATACCAGGCCAAGGCGCTGCTGCACGAATTCGGCGTGCCGATCTCGAAAGGCGTGCCGGTGCTGCGGGCCATCCGACTCCGACGCCGCCGCGAAAACGCTGGGCGGTCCGGTCTGGGTGGTGAAGAGCCAGATCCACGCCGGCGGCCGCGGCAAGGGCAAGTTCAAGGAAGCTTCCGCCGGCGACAAGGGCGGCGTGCGCATCGCCAAATCGGTCGCCGAGGTCAACGAATTCGCCAAGCAGATGCTGGGCGCGACGCTGGTCACGGTGCAGACCGGGCCGCACGGCAAGCAGGTCAACCGGCTCTACATCGAGGAAGGCTCCGACATCGACAAGGAGTTCTATCTCTCGATCCTGGTCAACCGCGAAACCTCGCGACGTGTCGTTCGTGGTCTCGACCGAAGGCGGCGTCAACATCGAGGACGTCGCCCACAAGACGCCGGAGAAGATCGTGACCTTCTCGGTCGATCCCGCGACCGGCATCATGGGCCATCACGGCCGCACCGTCGCCAAGGCGCTGAAATTGTCCGGCGATCTCGCCAAGCAGGCGGAAAAGCTGGTGGCGCAGCTCTACACGGCCTTCGTCGCCAAGGACATGGCGATGCTGGAAATCAACCCGCTGGTCGTCACCAAGCAGGGCGAGCTGCGCGTGCTCGACGCCAAGGTGTCGTTCGACGACAACGCGCTGTTTCGTCATCCCGAAGTGGTGGCGCTGCGCGACGAGACCGAGGAAGACGCCAAGGAAATCGAGGCGTCGAAATACGATCTCAACTACATCACGCTCGACGGCACCATCGGCTGCATGGTCAACGGCGCCGGCCTTGCGATGGCGACGATGGACATCATCAAGCTCTACGGCATGGCGCCGGCGAACTTCCTCGATGTCGGCGGCGGCGCCGACAAGGCCAAGGTCACCGCCGCCTTCAAGATCATCACCGCCGATCCCAACGTGAAGGGCATCCTGGTCAATATCTTCGGCGGCATCATGAAATGCGACATCATCGCCGAGGGCGTGGTCGCCGCGGTGAAGGAAGTCGGCCTCAAAGTGCCGCTGGTGGTGCGGCTGGAGGGCACCAATGTCGAGGCCGGCAAGAAGATCATCCGGGAAAGCGGCCTCAACGTGCTGCCGGCGGATGATCTCGACGATGCCGCGCAGAAGATCGTCAAGGCCGTGAAGGGAGGGTGAGCCGATGCCCGCAGACCATCTCGCCGCACCGACGCCACTTGAGGAGCATCGCAAGCTCGCGGTGTTCGCGGGCGAGTGGAGCGGCGAAGAGATGGTGTATCCGTCGCGCTGGACCGAGGGCGGGCCCGCCACCTCGCATGTCTCCGCCCGCATCGATCTCAACGGCTTCTATCTGATTCAGGATACCCGTCAGACGCGCGACGGCAAGGAAACCTTCGCCACCCATGGCGTGTTCACCTATGACCGCGAGGACCGGCTCTACAAATTGTTCTGGCACGATTCGCTCGGCTACTATCCGCCGTCGCCGGCCTCCGGCGGCTGGACCGGCAAGATCGCTGATCCTGGTGCGCGGCTCGCTGCGCGGCAATGCGCGCCACGTCTATGAAGTCATCGACGACAACAGCTACACCATGAAAATCCAGTTCTCGCCCGACGCGGAAGGATGGGCCGACGTGCTCACCGGCGTCTACCGGCGGATCCACTGACCCCTTACCGATCGTTTCGCGAAAGCAATCCCAACCATGTCCATCCTGATCGACAAGAACACCAAGGTCATCTGCCAGGGCTTTACCGGCAAGAACGGCACGTTTCATTCCGAAGCGGCGATCGCCTACGGCACCAAGATGGTCGGCGGCACCTCGCCGGGCAAAGGCGGCTCGACGCATCTCGGCCTGCCGGTGTTCGACACCGTGGCCGAGGCGCGCGAGAAGACCGGCGCCGACGCCTCCGTGATCTACGTGCCGCCGCCGGGTGCGGCGGACGCGATCTGCGAAGCCATCGACGCCGAAATTCCGCTGATCGTCTGCATCACCGAAGGCATTCCGGTGCTCGACATGGTGCGGGTGAAGCGCGTCGCTGTCGGGGTCGAAATCGCGGCTGATCGGGCCGAATTGCCCGGGCGTGATGACGGCGGGCGAATGCAAGATCGGCATCATGCCGGCGAACATCTTCAAGCCCGGCAATGTCGGCATCGTCTCGCGTTCGGGCACGCTGACCTATGAGGCGGTTTTCCAGACCACCCAGGAAGGCCTCGGCCAGACCACCGCGGTCGGCATCGGCGGCGATCCGGTCAAGGGCACCGAATTCATCGACGTGCTGGAGATGTTTCTGGCCGACCCCAAGACCACCTCGATCGTCATGATCGGCGAAATCGGCGGCTCGGCCGAGGAGGACGCCGCCCAGTTCCTCAAGGACGAGGCCAAGCGCGGCCGCAAGAAGCCGGTGGTCGGCTTTATCGCCGGCGTCACGGCGCCTCCCGGCCGCCGCATGGGCCATGCCGGCGCGATCATCTCCGGCGGCAAGGGCGACGCCGGCTCCAAGACCGCGGCGATGGAATCGGCCGGAATCACGGTTTCGCCGTCGCCCGCGCGGCTCGGAAAGACCCTTGTCGAAAAATTGAAGTCTTAATTCAGTTCTTTGGTCCTTTTCGGGCGAACATTCGCCCTAAATAGGGTAAAAGGCCCCTTATCACGCTGATCCGGTGCCCGGATCGGCTGTTGCGCCGTCTTCCATGCGCGAATCGAAATCACCAGGACGCAATCATGTCTCGCCAGGACGCGAACGCCGCCTTTGCTCTCTCCTCGTTTTTGCAGGGCACAAACGCCACCTACATCGACGAAATCTATGCCCGCTACGAGAAAGACCCCGCCTCGGTCGACGCCGAATGGCAGCAATTCTTCAAGAGCCTGAAGGACACGCCGGCCGACGTCCGCAAAAACGCCGAAGGGCCGTCCTGGGGCCGCGACAACTGGCCGCTGACGCCGCGCGACGACCTGACTTCCGCACTCGACGGCAATTGGGCGGAAGTCGAAAAGTCCGTTGGCACCAAGCTTCGCCGGCCAAGGCGCAGGCCAGGGGCGCCGAACTGACGGCGGCCGACCTCCACCAGGCGACGCGCGACTCCGTGCGCGCCTTGATGCTGATTCGCGCCTACCGCATGCGCGGCCATTTCCACGCCAAGCTCGACCCGCTCGGGATCGAGGCGCCGCGCAATCGCGAGGAACTGGATCCGCGCTCCTACGGCTTCGTCGAGAGCGATTTCGACCGCAAGATCTTCCTCGATCACGTGCTGGGCATGGAATACGCCACCTTGCGGGAAATCGTCGCGATCTGCGAACGCACCTACTGCCAGACGCTCGGCGTCGAGTTCATGCACATCACCAACGCCGCGCAGAAGGCCTGGATCCAGGAGCGCATCGAGGGTCCGGACAAGGAAATCAGTTTCACCCGCGAGGGCCGGCGCGCCATCCTGATGAAGCTGGTCGAGGCCGAAGGCTTCGAGAAATTCTGCGATCTCAAATTCACCGGCACCAAGCGGTTCGGTCTGGACGGCGGCGAATCGCTGATTCCGGCGCTGGAACAGATCATCAAGCGCGGCGGCAATCTCGGCGTAAAGGAAATCGTGGTCGGCATGCCGCATCGCGGCCGCCTCAACGTGCTGACGCAGGTGATGGGCAAGCCGCATCGCGCGCTGTTTCATGAATTCAAGGGCGGCTCGGCCAATCCCGACGCGGTCGAGGGCTCCGGCGACGTCAAATATCATCTCGGCGCGTCGTCGGACCGCGAGTTCGACAACAACCGGATCCATCTGTCGCTCACCGCCAATCCGTCGCATCTGGAAATCGTCGATCCGGTGGTGCTCGGCAAGGTGCGCGCCAAGCAGGACCAGCATGGCGATCCGCCGGACCATGCGCATCTCGGTGCTGCCGCTATTGATGCACGGCGATGCCGCGTTCGCCGGCCAGGGCGTGGTGGCGGAATGCTTCGGGCTGTCCGACCTGAAAGGCTACCGCACCGGCGGTTCGCTGCATTTCATCGTCAACAACCAGATCGGCTTCACCACCTATCCGCGCTACTCGCGCTCCTCGCCCTATCCGTCCGACGTGGCGAAGATGATCGACGCGCCGATCTTCCACGTCAACGGCGACGATCCGGAAGCCGTGGTGTTCGCGGCCAAGGTCGCGATCGAGTTCCGGCAGAAATTCCACAAGCCGGTCGTCATCGACATGTTCTGCTATCGCAGGCATGGCCACAACGAAGGCGACGAGCCGGCCTTCACCCAGCCGGTGATGTACAAGAGGATCGCGTCGCATCCGACCACGCTGGAGATTTATTCCAAGCGGCTGGTCGCCGAAGGCGTCATGACCGAAGGCGAGGTCGAAAAGGCCAAGGCCGACTGGCGCGCGCGGCTCGATGCCGAACTCGAGGCCGGCTCGGGCTACAAGCCCAACAAGGCCGACTGGCTCGACGGCAAATGGGCCGGGTTCAAGTCGGCGGATCAGGGAAGAGGACGCGCGCCGCGGCGTCACCGGCGTCGATGTCGCGGTGCTCAGGGATATCGGCCGCAAGATCACCAAGGTGCCGGATGGCTTCCGGATTCACCGCACCGTCCAGCGCTTTCTGGAAAACCGGGCGAAAGCGATCGACAGCGGGATCGGGATCGATTGGGCGACCGGCGAGGCGCTGGCGTTCTGCACGCTGTTGCAGGAAGGCCATCACGTCCGGCTGTCGGGACAGGACAGCGAGCGCGGCACCTTCTCGCAGCGGCATTCGGTTCTGATCGACCAGGAAGACGAGAGCCGCTACACGCCGTTCAATCATCTTGGCGGCGACCAGGGCCATTACGAAGTCATCAACTCGCTGCTGTCGGAAGAGGCCGTGCTCGGCTTCGAATACGGCTATTCGCTGGCGGAGCCGAATGCGCTGGCGATCTGGGAAGCGCAGTTCGGCGACTTCGCCAACGGCGCGCAGGTGCTGTTCGACCAGTTCATCTCCTCGGGCGAACGCAAATGGCTGCGCATGTCCGGTCTCGTCTGCATGCTGCCGCATGGCTATGAAGGGCAGGGACCGGAGCATTCCTCGGCGCGGCTCGAGCGCTACTTGCAAATGTGCGCCGAAGACAACATGCAGGTGGTGTACGCCACCACGCCCGCCAATTTCTTCCACGTGCTGCGGCGTCAATTGCATCGCCAGATCCGCAAGCCGCTGATCCTGATGACGCCGAAGTCGCTGCTGCGACACAAGCGCGCGGTCTCGAGGCTCGATGAAATGGGCGCGGACACCACGTTCCATCGCATCCTCTGGACGACGCGGAGTGACGGACGAAAAGAACAAGCTGGTGCCGGACGACAAGATCCGCCGCGTCGTGCTGTGCTCGGGCAAGGTCTATTACGACCTCTACGACGAGCGCGAAAAGCGCGGCATCGACGACGTCTACATCATGCGCGTCGAGCAGCTCTATCCGGTGCCGCTGAAGGCGCTGGTGCAGGAACTCGGACGCTTCAAGAGTGCCGAACTGGTCTGGTGCCAGGAAGAGCCGCGCAACATGGGCGCGTGGCATTTCATCGAGCCCTATCTCGAATGGGTGCTGAACCAGGTCCACGCGCCGAACAAGCGTCCGCGTTACGCCGGCCGCGCCGCCTCGGCTGCGACCGCGACCGGCTTGATGTCGAAGCATCTGGCGCAGCTCAAGGCGCTGCTCGACGAGGCGCTGAGCTAGAAATTTTCAATTCGTCATGCCCCGCGAAAGCGGGGCATCCAGTAGCCGCTCCGCTCGTTTTCTGATCAGGACCGTTAAGGAGTACTGGATCGCCCGCTTCCGGGCGATGACAATGCCCTGATTATTGAGGAAACACACCATGACTGAAATTCGCGTTCCGACGCTCGGCAAGTCCGTGACCGAGGCCACCATCGGCCGCTGGTTCAAGAAGGCCGGCGATGCCGTCGCGGTGGATGAGCCCCTGGTCGAGCTCGAGACCGACAAGGTCACCATCGAAGTCCCGGCGCCATCGGCGGGCACGCTTGGCGAGATCGTCGCCAAGGATGGCGAAACCGTCGCGGTCGGCGCGTTGCTCGGACAAATCAAGGATGGCGCGGCGGGAGCCGCCGCCAAGCCGGCTGCGGCGCCCGCCAGGGCCGCGGCACCGGCGGCCGCCGTCCGCTGCTACCACCGCGGCCGCGCCGAAGGCTCCGCCGGCCGACGCGCCGCTGGCGCCGTCGGTCCGCAAGATTTCCGCCGAGAGCGGCATCGATGCCGCCACCGTGCCCGGCTCGGGCAAGGATGGCCGCGTCACCAAGGGCGACATGCTGGCCGCGATCGAGAAGGCAGCGTCGGCGCCGACGCCGGTCAATCAGCCCGCCGCCGCAGTGCAGGTTCGCGCTGCTTCGCCCGCCGACGATGCCGCGCGCGAAGAGCGCGTGAAGATGACGCGGCTGCGCCAGACCATCGCCCGCCGCCTCAAGGACGTGCAGAACACCGCCGCTATGCTGACGACCTTCAACGAGGTCGACATGGGCCACATCATGGCGATGCGGGCCCAGTACAAGGACGTGTTCGAGAAGAAGCACGGCAGCAAGCTCGGCTTCATGGGCTTTTTCACCAAGGCCTGCGTGCAGGCGCTGAAGGACATTCCGGCGGTTAATGCCGAGATCGACGGCACCGATCTGATCTACAAGAACTATTATCACATCGGGGTCGCCGTCGGGACCGACAAGGGCCTGGTGGTGCCGGTGGTGCGCGACTGCGACCACAAGTCGATCGCCGAGATCGAAAAGAGCATCGCCGATTTCGGCCGCCGTGCGCGCGACGGCCAGCTCAAGATCGACGAGATGCAGGGCGGCACCTTCACCATCACCAATGGTGGCATCTATGGTTCGTTGATGTCGACGCCGATCCTGAACGCGCCGCAGTCCGGCATCCTCGGCATGCACAAGATCCAGGAGCGTCCGATGGCGGTCGGCGGCAAGATCGAGATCCGCCCGATGATGTATCTGGCGCTGTCCTATGATCACCGCGTCATCGACGGCAAGGAAGCGGTGACGTTCCTGGTGCGGGTCAAGGAAAACCTCGAGGATCCGGCGCGGCTGGTGCTGGATCTGTGATTGCAGTTGCTGTGTCAGATGATTAGCCCGTCCGCCCTGGATGCCGTCGATGCCGGCACGCGCCTTCGCAGGAGCGTGGCGGCGCGGCTTTTTCGTAGGGTGCGTTTCAGAGGTTGGGGGTAAATCTTGACCGACAGGGTTGCAATTGTCACCGGTGGAAGCCGCGGCATCGGCCGCGCCACCGCGATAGCCGCAGCAAGCAAGGGTTTTCGCGTTTGTGTCGGCTACGCCAGCAATGAAGCCGCGGCGCGCAGCGTGGTCGCCGCCATCGAGGCGAAGAACGGCAAGGCGATCGCGGTGAAGTGCGACGTCGGCAGCGAGCAGCGATATCCTCGCGCTGTTCAAGGCCGCCGACAAATTCGGAACGCTGGGCGCGCTCATCAACAACGCCGGCATCGTCGGGACGACGTCGCGGGTCGACGAGATGTCCGCCGAGCGCATTCAGCGCATGATGGCCGTCAACGTCACCGGCAGCATTCTGTGCGCGCGCGAAGCGGTGAAGCGGATGTCGACGCGCCATGGCGGCAAGGGCGGCGTCATCATCAACCTGTCGTCGGTCGCGGCAAAACTCGGTTCGGCCAATACCTATGTCGACTACGCCGCGTCCAAGGGTGCCATCAATTCCTTCACGGTGGGATTGGGACACGAGGTCGCCACGGAAGGCATTCGCGTCGCGGCGATCCGGCCCGGGCTGGTCGATACCGAAATTCATGCCTCGGGCGGTGATCCCGATCGCGCCCGCCGGCTCAGCAATATGGTGCCGATGAAGCGCGTCGGCACCGCCGGCGAAATCGCCAACGCCATCGTCTGGCTGATGTCGGACGAGGCCTCCTACGTGACCGGCGCCATCCTCGACGTATCGGGCGGGCGCTGATACCCGTCACAGCTTCAGCTACAGGACTTCAACTATGGCCACTTACGATCTCGTTGTTATCGGCACCGGTCCTGGCGGATATGTCTGCGCGGTGCGCGCGGCACAACTCGGCATGAAGGTCGCGGTGGTCGAGAAGAACGCCACGCTCGGCGGCACCTGCCTCAACGTCGGATGCATGCCGTCGAAAGCGCTGTTGCATGCATCCGAGATGTTCGAGGAGGCCGCGCACTCCTTCGCAAAGATGGGCGTCAGCGTCTCGGCTCCGAAACTCGATCTGCCCGCGATGATGAACTTCAAGCAGCAGGGCATCGACGGCAACGTCAAAGGCGTCGAGTTCCTGATGAAGAAGAACAAGATCGATGTCGTCAGCGGCAAGGGGAAAATCCTGGGCGCCGGCAAGGTCGAGGTGTCAGGCGGCGACGGCAAGACGCAGACGCTCGAAACCAGGAACATCGTCATCGCCACCGGCTCGGATATCGCGCGATTGAAGGGCATCGAGATCGACGAGAGGCGCATCGTATCGTCGACCGGCGCGCTGGCGCTCGACAAGGTGCCCGGGAAATTATTGATCGTCGGCGCCGGCGTGATCGGGCTTGAACTCGGCTCGGTATGGCATCGCCTCGGCGCAGAGGTCGCGGTCGTCGAATTTCTCGACCGGATCTTGCCCGGCATGGACGGCGAAATCGCAAAACAATTCCAGCGCATCCTCGAGAAGCAGGGCTTTGCGTTCAAGCTTGGCGCCAAGGTCACCGGTATCGACAGCTCGGGCAAGGCGCTGATCGCGCGGATCGAGCCCGCCGCGGGCGGCGCGGCGGAAACGATGGAGGCCGATGTGGTCCTGGTGGCGATCGGCCGCGTTCCCTACACCGAGGGTCTCGGGTTGAAGGAGGCCGGCGTCGCGCTCGATAATCGCGGCCGTGTCCAGATCGACAAGCATTTCGCGACCAGCGTGACGGGCGTCTACGCCATCGGCGATGTCGTCGCGGGGCCGATGCTCGCGCACAAGGCAGAGGACGAGGGCGTCGCAGTTGCGGAGATTCTCGCTGGCCAGGCCGGGCACGTGAATTACGATGTTATACCAGGGGTTGTGTATACCACGCCGGAAGTGTCGTCGGTCGGCAAGACCGAGGAAGAGCTGAGGCAGGCCGGCGTGGCCTATACAGCGGGTAAGTTTCCCTTTACCGCTAACGGCCGCTCCAAGGTCAACCAGACAACGGAAGGCTTCGTGAAGATTCTCGCAGATGCGAAGACCGATCGGGTGCTCGGCGTGCACATTATCGGCCGCGAGGCCGGCGAAATGATCCACGAAGCCGCTGTATTGATGGAGTTTGGAGGCTCCGCCGAGGACCTTGCGCGCACCTGCCACGCCCACCCGACTCGCTCGGAAGCCATCAAGGAAGCCGCGCTTGCGGTCGGCAAGCGTGCGATCCATATGTGATCTGCGCCCGGCCATTGCCGGACGGGAACGACATTGATGCTGCGTCGACTTCTTCAACCGGTCTGGGTCCTGCTTGCGGTCATCTTTCTGATCGAGGCTTGGCTATGGGATCACCTCGAGCCTGTCGTGGCGTGGTTCGTGGCGCTGATTCCACTCCGCGCGTTCAAGCAATGGCTTGCCGAACGCGTCGATACACTGTCGCCGGCGATGACGCTGATCGTTTTTATCGTACCGGTGATTCCATTGTTTCCGCTGAAGCTGGCCGGTCTCTGGCTGCTCACCCATGAATATTGGATGAGCGCCATCCTCACCATCCTCCTCGCCAAATGCCTGGGCGTCGGCGTCGCTGCCTTCGTCTTCGACGTGACCAAGGACAAATTGCTGGAGATGCGATGGTTCGAGAATCTCTATGAGTTCGTGATCGCGCTGCGGTCAAAAGCCGCGGCGCTGGTCAATCCGATCAAGTTGCGGATCAAGGAAATGCTGGGGCAGCGCCGGCTGGTCATCTCGCACGCTGCGGCTGATTCAGCGTTTCCGAAAAAGCGTGCGCGAAGCGCGTTGAGCATTTGCACCACGGCCTGACCGTTCGAAGCGCGCGGCGTTGCCGCGCCTCTCACCACGAGGTCACTGGAGCCTAACAAAAGCCTGTTCAATGCAGATGCAATAGATGCGGCATGAAGGCGCCGAGCGCAGTAAATGCGATACCGGCCAGCGCCAGCAGGCCGGAAATCCAGGCCAGCGCGATCATGCCGGTGATGATGGTCGCCGAAGCCAATACGATGCCGATCTGAAAGGCGGCGGAGGCGAGTTCGAAATGATGGTACTTCGCGGTGGCGAGGTCGCGCTCTTCCTCGGCATGTTTGGCGCGTTCGGCCAGTTGTTCGGTCCCTTCGCCGGTCTCAGGCTCGGAGCGATAGCGCGCCGCGGTCTTCTGCCAGTCGTCGATCTGCTTTTGCAGCGCCGCTTTGGCGGCGGCGTCGCCGACGGTGCTGAGGCTCAATTTGGACTGGTCCGAAGCCGCCTGGACTACGGTGCGGCGGATGCTCTTGGCCTGGAAGAAGGCCCACAGGTTCGAAGCCTCGACGTTCTTGCTGATCGATTCGGTCTGGGCGCCTTTGCCCAGCGTTTCCGACAGCGCCAGGCACAGCGCAATCACGGCAATCAATAACGCTATCTTCTTGTTCTCGCCGGCAGCGTGCTCGGTGTGCTCCGCCTGCTCCATGCTTTCATGTGCGCTCATGATTCTCTCCCCGCTGAATAAGGCAACGATTGACCGAACAAGACCATATGCGCAAGAGGCACGCGGATGTGACGGGAGTTTGTCAGTCTCGAAAAGTAAAGCGATCTCAGGCGCGGGGATGCGCCGATTTATAGACTTCCAGCAGCCGCTCGCTGTCGATGCCGGTGTAGATCTGCGTGGTCGAGAGCGAGGCGTGGCCCAGCAACTCCTGGATCGCGCGCAGGTCGCCGCCGCGGCTCAGGAGGTGGGTCGCGAAGGAATGCCGCAGCGCATGCGGCGTCGCGCTGTCGGGCAGGCCCAGTGCGCCGCGCAGCCGCTCCATGGTGAGCTGAATGATTCGGGGACTAAGCGGCCCGCCGCGGGCGCCGACAAAGACCGGCCCGTCGGCCGGCAGCGAATGCGGGCAGATCGCCACATAATCCTGGATCAGCGCGAGCACGTTCTGCAGCACCGGGACCATCCGGGTCTTGTTGCCCTTGCCGGTCACGACAAGTACATCGCCGGCGCCGGGCAAGGGCACGTCGCGACGCTTCAGGCCGAGCGCTTCGGAAATGCGCAGGCCAGAGCCGTACAACAGCGCCATGACGGCGGCGTCGCGAGCCCAGATCCAGGGATCGCGCGCCTCACCGGCGCGTTCGTCGGCGTCGGCAAAACGTTTCGCCGCCGCTATCGGAACCGGCTTTGGCAGGCTCTTGCCGACCTTGGGCGCGCGGATTGCAGACAGAGCCCCGACCTTGCCCTTGCCTTCCCGTTCGAGGAAGCGGCCGAACGAACGCAACCCCGCCAGCGCCCGCATCAGCGAACGCCCGCCGATATCGGAGGCGCGCCGCATCGCCATGAACGCCCTGACGTCGCTGGCCTCAAGCGCGGCAAAGCGCGAAAGCGTCACGCGCGCGCCCCAATGTCCGGCAAGGAAGGCCAGACACTGGCGGACGTCGCGGGCATAGGCTTCCAGCGTCTTCGGCGACAGCCGACGCTCGGCGCGCAGATGCGCCAGCCAGTGCGTCATCTCGAGCACGAAGGCGTCGTCGGCGCAGTCGAGTTCGTTGGGTTGAACGGCGGAAGCGGGTTTGGACACAAGTTTGTCTTTGGGGCTCTCGGGAAGGTCGTCGATTCCTCATCAATATATCGCACCTTCTTCGTTTACCGTTCGCTAACTTGCGAAGGCTGCGGCGGCCGGACACTGGCCCCGACCCGCGCGCAGTCCTAAGTTAGCCTTCCGTTCCGGCTTTCTGAGTCTGATTCTCCCATGGACCGTTCCACGCGCGCCAGCACCTCGTCCGCATCGTCGACGCGTGTCGTCGATGTGCTGGTGCCGGTCGCGCTCGATCAGAACTATTCCTACCGGGTGCCGCGCGGCATGGAGCTGAAACCGGGCGATGTGGTCTGCGTGCCGCTGGGGCCGCGCGAAGTTGTCGCGGTGGTGTGGGCGGAGAACGCCAATCCCGATCCGCGACTGCACAACCGCCTCAAGGACGTTGGCGAAAAGCTCGATGTGCCGCCGCTGAAGGAGGAACTCCGCTCGCTCGTCGATTGGGTCGCCAACTACACGCTGTCGGCGCGCGGCATGGTGCTGCGGATGTGCCTGCGGATGGGCGAACATCTCGGCCCGGAGCGGGTGCGGATGGGCGTGCGGCTGATCGGCGAGCCGCCCCGGCGTTTGACGCCGGCACGGCGCCGGCTGATCGAAGCGCTGTCAGACCGCCTGTTGCACGGCAAAGCCGAAGTCGCGAAGGAGGCCGGCGTCAGTGCCGGCGTGGTCGATGGGCTCGTTGACGAAGGCACGCTCATGCCCGAGCCGATGCCGCGCGCGCCGGCGCCACCAGCGCCGGATCCGTCATTCGCCACAACAGACTTTTCTCGCCAGCAGCGCACGGCGGTAGATGCGATGCGGGCGCTCGCTGCGAATGGCAGTTTTCACGTGGCGCTGCTCGATGGCGTCACCGGCTCGGGCAAGACCGAGGTCTATTTCGAGGCGGTTGCCGAGATCATCCGGCGCAGCAAGCAGTCGCTGATCCTGATGCCGGAGATCGCGCTGACCGGACAATTCCTCGACCGCTTCGCGCTGCGTTTCGGCGTGCGGCCGCTGGAATGGCACTCCGAACTGACACCGCGCACCCGACAGCGCAACTGGGCCGCGATCGCGGCCGGCGAAGCGCCGGTGGTGGTGGGCGCGCGCTCGGCGCTGTTTCTGCCCTTTGCCGAGCTAGGGCTGATCGTCGTCGATGAAGAGCACGACCAAGCCTACAAGCAGAACGAAGGCGCGCATTACCACGCCCGTGATATGGCGGTGGTCCGGGCGCGTATCTCGAAGATTCCGATCGTGCTGGCCTCTGCAACGCCGTCGGTCGAGACCGAAGTCAATGCGCGCAAGGGCCGCTATCAGCGCGTGGTGCTGCCGTCGCGGTTCGGCGGCCAGCACATGCCGCATATCGAGGCGATTGATCTGCGCCGCGAAGCGCCGCCGCGCGGCCGTTTCATCTCGCCGCGGCTCACCGAACAAATTCAGATTGCGGTCGAGCGGCGCGAGCAGGCGCTGTTGTTCCTCAACCGCCGCGGCTACGCGCCGTTGACGTTATGCCGCGCCTGCGGGCATCGTTTTGCCTGCACCATCTGCGACGCCTGGCTGGTCGATCACCGTTTTCGCCAGCGGCTGGTCTGCCATCATTGCGGCTTCTCGATGCCCCGTCCGCATGTCTGTCCGCACTGCGCGGCGGAGGAATCGCTGGTCGCGGTCGGCCCAGGCGTCGAACGCCTGCAGGAGGAAGCAGCAAACCTGTTTCCGGCAGCGCGGACCATGGTGCTGTCGAGCGACCTGATCACCTCGATCGAGGCCATGCGCAGCGAATTGAACGAGATCGCGGAAGGGCGGGTCGATATCATCATCGGCACGCAGCTGGTGGCGAAGGGCCATAATTTTCCGCGGCTCAATCTGGTCGGTGTGATCGATGCAGATCTGGGCTTAAGCAATGGCGACCCACGCGCCGCAGAGCGCACGTTCCAATTGCTCAATCAGGTGATTGGGCGTGCCGGGCGCGATCAGGGCCTCGGCGTCGGTTATCTTCAGACCCATCAGCCCGAACATCCCGTGATGAAGGCGTTGGTGGCCTGCGACCGCGAGGCGTTTTACGCCAGCGAGATCGAGGCGCGCGAGCGGGCCGGCTATCCGCCGTTCGGCCGGCTGGCGAGCCTGATCGTTTCGGCGGGCGACCGGCCTACGGCCGAAGGTTTTGCGCGCAAGCTCGCCGCGATCGCGCCGATCGACCCGCGGATCCAGGTGCTGGGACCCGCCGAAGCCCCGCTGGCGGTGATCAAGGGCCGCTATCGTTTCCGGCTACTGGTGAAATCGGCACGCGGCGTCGATCTGTCGGAGTATTTGCGTGAGTGGCTCGCGGCCGGACCCAGGACCAAAGGCAATCTCAAGCTTGAGGTCGATGTCGATCCGCAGAGTTTCCTTTGAGTGACCGGCCGGCATCGATGGTTCCGGAGCATCTTCGCCTATCGAAGTCTATCCTGTCTCAATGAGACGCCCCTTTCCCCGGGTAGCAGGACGAACATGACCAGTCTGCGGAATCGCATCATACCGTTGCTCTCTGCCTTCCTGACCAGCCGGACCCGGCGCGATGCCGCGCGCGCCATTCATGCCTTGCGGCGTCGGCTGAGCGGGGCCCGGCCCGTTATTCGCTATTTCCACCAGGTCGATGACCCCTATAGCCATCTGGCTGCGCAGATGCTGGCGCCGCTGATGGCGCGCTACAAAGTGGTTCTCGAGGTTTATCTTGTTCCGCCTCCTGACGACGCGGCGGCACCGGAACGCGAGCGGCTGCGGGCCTACGGCGTGCGCGACGCCGTGCGGCTGGCCCGGGCTTCCGGGCTGGACTTCCCGCCGGACGCACGTCTGCCGAGCCCCGAAGCGGTGATGCTGGCGACGCGCCGGCTGGCGGCGAATCTCGCGCCGCTAGCCTTCGTCGAACTCGTGCCTGTGGTCGGCGCTATTTGGACGGGAGCTAATCTCGATCCGACTGGCGCCGTAGCTGCCGAGGTCGCCGAGGCGGTCCTGGCGCGGGGCCGGGCCCTGCGCGCGTCGCTAGGTCACTATGTGGGTGGAATGTTCCAGTTCGAAGGCGAGTGGTATTGGGGCGTCGACCGGCTGAATCATCTTGAGGAGCGGCTATCGGGACTTGGGCTCGACCGCGCTGAGGCCGGAACGCCGCCGCTAGCACCGTACCGGACAATGCGCCTTGAGCGGCGGGCAGCTTCTGGACCGGCGCCAGTGATCGAGTTCTGGTTCTCGTTTCGCAGCCCCTATGTTTCCATCGCCTTTCCTCGGGTGCGCGAAATGGCGCACCATTACGGCGCCGAGCTGCGGCTTCGACCGATCCTGCCGATGATCATGCGCGGGCTGCCGGTGCCGCGCAGCAAGAGTCGCTACATCATGCTTGACGCCATGCGCGAGGCCGAGCGTTCGGGGATGGAGTATGGCCGGATGATCGAACCGGTAGGCGCGCCGACGGTGCGCTGCATGGCAGTGCTCTGGCGGGCCATGGCCCTTAATAAGGGCGAGGAGTTCGGCGAGCTCGCGCTGAAATCGATCTTTGCCGAGGGCCGGTCGCCGGGCGAGGATATGGTGCTGTTCGACCTCGCACATCGGGCCGGCTTGACCGAGGAGGATGTGCGCGCAGGGCTGGCCGACGACAGCTGGCGCGCGGCCGCAGAAGCCAACCGCCGGGCGCTGCTGGAGGCTGGATTGTGGGGCGCACCTACCTATCGTGTGAACGGCAAGCCGGCGCACTGGGGCCAGGACCGTCTATGGGCTTTGGAAGAGGATATTCCCTGAGAGGCACCGTAAAAAGGCCTGCCGTCATTTGCGACGGCAGGCCTGTTTTCGGCGTTCAGGAAGTTCTGCGTCCGTTGTGCGACGCGACGGCTCACCGAACTTGATGTACGTGAGAGGCGTTCTGGACGCCTTTAGGAGATGACCTCTGCGACGACGCGGCCGACGCCGGCGTCGGTCAGGCCCACCGCGCGCGCGGCGGCGGTCGAAAGGTCGAGAACCCGGCCGCGGACGAACGGGCCCCGGTCGTTAATAGTGACGATGACGCTGCGGCCGCCGTGGGTCACCCGGAGTTTGGTCCCGAACGGCAGTGTGCGGTGGGCCGCGGTCAGGGCGTTCTCATTGAAACGCTGCCCCGAGGCGGTCTTGCTGCCGGATTCGTTGCCGTAGAAGGAGGCCATTCCCGAGAAGGATTGTCCGGTGCCCGATGACGGGGCGATCGCGGCGTTGGCGTCGCGCCAGGAACCATTGGAAGAGCCCCTGGGAGAGTTGCTGGCGTGATGGTGATCGCTCTGGCCGTGGTGCCGGTGGGATTTGGCTGAGGCTTCGGTGATGCTTCCGCCGACCAGGAGAGTTGCGGCGAAAAGAGCTACCGCCGTGCGCGACTGAGTTAAATTTCCCAGCGCTGTTTTTCTTGATGTGAGCATAGAGTTATCCCTATAAAAGTATTGCCGCAAATGCGGCAAGTGGAACCCCCGTCCCTATTTGATTGGTGGCCGTTTGCTGGCCTAATGCGGCATAATCTTGGCAGTAGACCATTTTATATCTTGCTGAAACATCTTGTGACAAAAGACAGGTAAGCTATGAATGTTCCGTAATACTACAGATAAATAATAGAACGTCTTCTAGTTTACGCAGCAATACTGAAGAACTAAGTTCTCGCGCGGGAAGACAAGCTTTCGGCAAGTAATGCAATGATGGAGTGGCTCCGAGGCCGCGCCTCGTCGCGCCATCCCAAAGCGGAAGCCGCCAAGGCCGGCGTTGCGAGTCGACGCTGGGGTGAGCTTGGGGGTGGCGGATAAGTTTACGGCGCCGGGTTCGCTTGAAAACGGTGTTTGGCGCTCGATACCGAAGGACATGCGAGAAGGCAGCGCCAGCGGTCGTCGTCATGTTGCACCTGCGCGCCCGCTATGTTAGCAAAGCCGCGATTTTAACGATCCCGGCACCCCTCGTGCCGGTCGAAAATCGAAGTCCCGCTTGAATTCCAAGGGCTTGGATCGCTAGGCGCCGCATCGTGGCGACGGTTTTTCCCTTGCGAGTTTGACAGCTAAAAAGAGCGCGCTAGTGGCTGCTGAAAATCCGTCCGTTTCGGGAGTGTCCGGTCGTTATGCAACGGCCTTGTTCGAGCTGGCCCGCGATGAAAAAGCCATCGACGCGGTCAGGGTCGATCTCGATAAATTCGAGGCCATGCTGGCCGACAGTGTCGATTTGACGCGCCTGGTCCGTAGCCCGGTTTTTTCGGCGGAGGCGCAGTCGAGGGCGCTAGCCGCGATACTCGACAAAGCCGGCATTACCGGCATTGCAGAGAAGTTCCTCAAAGTTCTCACCGCCAACCGTCGCTTGTTTGCGGTTAGTGATGTGGTCCGCGCGTTTCGCGCGCTGGTGGCGAAATTCAAGGGCGAGGCGACCGCCGACGTCACCGTTGCCGAAGTGCTCAACGACAAGAATCTCGACGCTCTCAGAACCGCGCTGAAATCAGTGACGGGCAAGGACGTCGCGCTCAACGTGAAAGTCGATCCTTCGATTATCGGCGGCTTGGTGGTCAAGCTCGGCAGCCGCATGGTGGATAGTTCGCTTCGCACCAAACTCAATTCGATCAAGCACGCGATGAAAGAGGCAGGCTGATGGACATCCGCGCCGCGGAAATTTCCGCGATCCTGAAGGACCAGATCAAGAATTTCGGCCAGGAGGCCGAGGTTTCCGAAGTCGGACAGGTGCTGTCCGTCGGCGACGGCATCGCCCGCGTCTACGGCCTAGACAACGTCCAGGCCGGCGAAATGGTCGAGTTCGAGAACGGCACCCGCGGCATGGCGCTGAACTTGGAGACCGACAACGTCGGCATCGTGATCTTCGGCGCCGACCGCGAGATCAAGGAAGGCCAGACCGTCAAGCGCACCCGCGCCATCGTCGATACGCCGGTTGGCAAGGGCCTGCTCGGCCGTGTCGTCGACGCGCTCGGCAATCCGATCGACGGCAAGGGGCCGATCCAGGCGACCGAGCGCAAGCGCGTCGACGTCAAGGCGCCAGGCATCATTCCGCGCAAGTCGGTCAACGAGCCGATGGCGACCGGCCTCAAGGCGATCGATGCGCTGATCCCGATCGGCCGCGGTCAGCGCGAGTTGATCATCGGCGACCGCCAGACCGGCAAGACCGCGATCGCGCTCGACACCATTCTCAACCAGAAGCCGCTCAACGCGCAGAAGGACGAGAAGATCAAGCTGTATTGCGTCTATGTCGCGATCGGCCAGAAGCGTTCGACCGTCGCCCAGTTCGTCAAGGTGCTGGAAGAGCAGGGCGCGCTGGAATATTCGATCATCGTCGCGGCCACCGCCTCCGATCCGGCGCCGATGCAGTACATCGCGCCTTTCACCGGCTGCACCATGGGCGAATATTTCCGCGACAACGGCATGCACGCCGTCATCATCTATGACGATCTTTCAAAACAGGCGGTGGCCTATCGTCAGATGTCGCTATTGCTGCGCCGTCCGCCGGGCCGCGAAGCCTATCCCGGTGACGTGTTCTACCTGCATTCGCGCCTGCTCGAACGCGCCGCCAAGTTGAACGATAGCCAGGGTTCGGGATCGCTGACCGCGCTGCCGGTCATCGAAACTCAGGCCAACGACGTGTCGGCCTACATCCCGACCAACGTGATCTCGATTACCGATGGCCAGATCTTCCTCGAGACCGACCTGTTCTTCCAGGGCATTCGCCCCGCAGTGAACGTCGGTCTTTCGGTGTCGCGCGTCGGATCTTCGGCCCAAACCAAGGCGATGAAAAAGGTCGCCGGCAAGATCAAGGGCGAGCTTGCGCAGTACCGCGAAATGGCGGCGTTCGCGCAATTCGGCTCCGACCTCGACGCTTCCACGCAGCGCCTGCTCAACCGCGGCTCGCGCTTGACCGAGCTCCTGAAGCAGCCGCAGTTCTCGCCGCTGAAGATGGAAGAGCAGGTCGTGGTGATCTGGGCCGGCACCAACGGCTATCTCGACGCACTGCCTCTCAGCAAGGTCCGCGCCTTCGAGGACGGCCTGTTGTCGCTGGTGCGCGGCAAGAACGTCGATATCCTCAACGCCATCCGCGATACCCGCGACCTCAGCGACGACGTCGCAGCCAAGCTGAAGGCGGCGGTCGAGGGTTACGCCAAGGCGTTTGCTTAGGGAGACGGTTGCTTGATTTGCCGTCATGGCCCGGCACAAGCGCCGGGCCTGATGAAAGAGGGGCTTGCGGTCGGATCGAAGATCGGATCGCCGGGGTGAACTGAGAATGGCTTCACTAAAAGACATGCGGGTCCGCATCGCCTCCACCAAGGCGACGCAGAAGATCACCAAGGCCATGCAGATGGTCGCAGCCTCGAAGCTGCGCCGCGCGCAGACCGCCGCCGAATCGGCGCGGCCCTACGCGGAAAAAATGGACGCGGTCATCTCCAACATTGCCAGCGCCACTGCGAGCTCGCCCGGCGCGCCAGCGTTAATGGCCGGTACCGGCAAGGATCAGGTGCATCTGCTGCTGGTCTGCACCGGCGAACGCGGCCTGTGCGGCGCGTTCAATTCCGCGATCGTGCGACTTGCCCGAGAGCGCGCGCTGGCGCTGATGAATCAGGGCAAAGAGGTCAAGTTCTTCTGCGTCGGCCGCAAGGGTTTCGAGCAGCTGCGCCGTCTCTTTGAGAAGCAGATCGTCGAAAACGTCGAGCTGCGGTCGGTTCGCCAGCTTGGCTTCGTCAACGCCGAGGATATCGCGAAGAAAGTGCTCGCGCGTTTCGGGGCCGGCGAGTTCGATGTCTGTACATTGTTTTATTCGCGCTTCAAATCTGTGATTGCGCAGGTTCCGACCGCGCAGCAGATCATTCCGCTGGTCGTGGAAGCGCCTGCCGCCAATGCCGGTCCGGCGACATCCTATGAATACGAGCCGGAGGAAGACGAAATTCTGAGCGGGTTGTTGCCGCGCAATTTCGCGGTGCAGATCTTCCGCGCACTGCTGGAAAACAATGCCTCGTTCTACGGCGCGCAGATGAGCGCGATGGACAACGCCACCCGCAACGCCGGCGAAATGATCCGCAAGCAGACCCTGATCTACAACCGGACCCGCCAGGCGATGATCACCAAGGAGTTGATCGAGATCATCTCCGGCGCCGAGGCGATCTGATAGCCGCAACGGTCGTTTGAGACTAAGAATTCGAAGGAGAGAGATTTCATGGCTACACCCGCCAACCAGACCGGACGCATCACGCAAGTCATCGGCGCCGTCGTCGACGTGCAGTTCGAAGGACATCTGCCGGCTATTCTGAATGCGATCGAGACCAGGAACGGCGGTAACCGCCTGGTGCTTGAGGTCGCCCAGCATCTCGGCGAATCCACCGTGCGCACCATTGCCATGGACACCACCGAGGGCTTGGTCCGCGGTCACGAAGTCACCGACACCGGCGGGCCGATCATGGTGCCGGTTGGCGCCGGTACGCTCGGCCGTATCATCAATGTGATCGGCGAGCCGATCGATGAAGCCGGCCCGGTGGCATCGGAAGGCATGCGCGCGATTCATCAGGAAGCGCCGCTCTATACCGATCAGGCCACCGAGGCGGAAATTCTCGTTACCGGCATCAAGGTCGTCGACCTTCTGGCGCCCTACGCCAAGGGCGGCAAGGTCGGCCTGTTCGGCGGCGCCGGCGTAGGCAAGACCGTGCTGATCCAGGAATTGATCAATAACGTCGCGAAGGCGCACGGCGGATATTCGGTATTCGCTGGCGTCGGCGAGCGGACGCGCGAGGGCAACGACCTCTATCACGAGTTCATCGAATCCAAGGTCAACGCCGACCCGCACAATCCCGACCCGAGCGTCAAATCGAAATGCGCTCTGGTCTTCGGCCAGATGAACGAGCCGCCCGGCGCCCGCATGCGCGTAGCGCTGTCCGGTCTGACCGTCGCCGAGCATTTCCGCGATCAGGGCCAGGACGTGCTGTTCTTCATCGACAACATCTTTCGCTTCACGCAGGCCGGCTCGGAAGTGTCGGCGCTGCTCGGGCGTATTCCCTCGGCCGTGGGTTATCAGCCGACGCTCGCCACCGACATGGGCGCGCTGCAGGAACGCATCACCACCACGCATAAGGGTTCGATCACCTCGGTGCAGGCGATCTACGTGCCCGCCGACGACTTGACCGACCCGGCGCCCGCGACCTCGTTCGCCCATCTTGATGCCACCACGGTGCTGAACCGCGCGATTTCGGAAAAGGGCATCTATCCGGCCGTGGATCCGCTCGATTCGACCTCGCGCATGCTGTCGCCGCTGATTGTAGGCGAGGAGCACTATCAGACCGCGCGCATGGTTCAGCAGGTGCTGCAGCGCTACAAGTCGCTGCAGGACATCATCGCTATTCTCGGCATGGACGAACTGTCCGAAGAGGACAAGATCGCGGTCGCCCGCGCGCGCAAGATCGAGCGCTTCCTGTCGCAGCCGTTCCACGTCGCCGAAGTCTTCACCGGCTCGCCTGGCAAGTTCGTCGACCTCGCCGATACCATCAAGGGTTTCCGCGGGCTCTGCGAAGGCAAGTACGATCATCTCCCCGAGGCTGCCTTCTATATGGTCGGCAACATCGAAGAGGCGGTCGAAAAGGGCAAGCGGCTCGCGGCCGAAGCGGCCTAATTCAACCTGTCGTCATTGCAGGGCCTTGACCCGGCAATCCATCGACAGGGAAGGTTTTTTGACTGATGGACCCGCGGGTCAAGCCCGTGGGAGACAGCCGAGAGAGTAGCTTACATGGCCACCTTCCACTTCGCGCTCGTTTCGCCGGAAAAACTCGCCTTCTCGGGAGAAGTCGACCAGGTCGACGTGCCCGGCGTCGAGGGTGATTTCGGCGTGCTCGCCGGACATGCGCCGGTCGTGGCTGCGATCCGGCCGGGAATCCTGACCGTGACGTCAGGCGGCACGCACCAGAAGATTATCGTGCTCGGCGGCCTTGCCGAAGTGTCCGACAAGGGCCTCACGGTGCTGGCCGATGTCGCGACTTCGCTTGAGGAACTGGACCGGGCCCAGTTCGCCGACAAGATTTCCGAGATGGAAGCCAAGCTCGCCGAAAAAGACGGCTCAGAACTCGACCGCGAGATCGAGTGGCTCGATCATTTCAAGAGCATCCAGAACCAGCTCAACACGACGGCGCTGCATTAAGCGTCCGCCGGATCTCGAAAATCCGAATAGATTCGGTATCTGCAGCGGCGTGACAAGCGCCGGAGCCTGGTTGCGCCAGGGAATTTCCGGCGGCATTCTGCGGCAACCGATCGTGGTCCGGGGCCGCTGTGTCACGCGGCGAATGCCAGGAAACGCCGCGCCACCGTCCGATACACATCGCGCCCGAACGGCACCACGAGACCGGCGACGCGGTCGAGGCGTTCCCATCGCCACTGGTCGAATTCCGCCGGCTGGCCGTTGCGCGGCGTCAGCGGATCGATTTCATCGTCGGTTCCGGTAAAGCGCAGCGCGAACCATTTCTGGCGCTGGCCGCGGAATTTCGCGAGCCGGTGTGACGGCGATCCCGCGAACGGCGGGAACTCGTAAGTCAGCCAGTCGGTTTCATCGAGATAGTCGGCGGTCAACACGCCGGTCTCTTCCCAGAGTTCGCGCATCACCGCCTTGCGCGGAGTTTCCTCCGCGTCGATGCCGCCTTGCGGCATCTGCCACTCAAGGCCAGGAAGAATGATTTCCGGTCCATCATCCCTGAAGCGGCGCCCGATCAGGACCCAGCCGGAAGCGTTGAACAGGGCGATCCCGACATTGGGGCGATAGGGCTTGGCGGCGGTCATCGAGGGCTAGCTGCCCGCGAGCCTGGAAAATTCCTTCACCACGCGCTCATAGACCGGCCGCTTGAACGGGACAATCAAGTCGGGAAGGTTCTTCATCGGTTCCCAGCGCCAATTGACGAACTCCGCCTTGTGGCCGCCGCCGGGGCTCGCAACGTTGATTTCGGAGTCATGGCCGGTGAAACGCACCGCGTACCATTTCTGCCGCTGGCCGCGATAGCGGCCCTTCCAGGCGCGTCCGGCAACGGTGCGGGGAATGTCGTAGATCAGCCAGTCCGCGACCTCGGCGAGCTTCTGGACCGAGCGGACGCTGGTTTCCTCATACAGTTCGCGCTTCGCCGCCTCCCAGGTATCCTCCCCGGGATCGACGCCGCCTTGAGGCATCTGCCAGACATGAGATTCGTCGACATGCTCGATACCGCCGGCGCGGCGGCCGATGAAGACGAGCCCTGCCGGGTTGATCAGCATCATGCCAACGCATGTTCGATAGGGCAGATCTTCGTAGCGCGCCATTCCGTCAGAGCCTCTCCGAAGTCATGCGGTTGACCCGACGCGGAACCCCAGAAGCAAGAGACCGCCCAAGCCGCATATTTTCTTTCGGCATAACCTTACCCGAAAACGGGTTTCCACTTTTCAGGATCATGCCTTAGCTAGATTTTGATTTCAGCATCGCCGTTGTCAATGGCACAAGCATGATGCCATGGCTTTCAAGCGTCTTGATCCAGGCGCCAATCCGCTCGATCGAAATCGGCAGCGCAGAGGCGATTCCGACCGCGGTACCGCGTTCCTTCGCCAGGTTTTCAAGCTTTGCCAGTGCTCGGTCGATTTCCACGGCCGTCGGCACCGCATCGATACTGATATCGGCCTTGGCGAAGGGCATGGCCTGGCCTGCCGCCAGGGACGCGGCGACGCTACGCGGCGACGAGCCATCGTCGAGATAGCCCAGGCCACGCCTGGCCGCCTCGCGGACGATGGGTTGCATGACGGCGTCGGTGGCGACGAAGCGCGCGCCCATGAAATTGGCGATCCCGGCATAGCCCTGGAATCGGCTTAGGTGCCAGTACAGGCGGTCGAGATTCTGCTCGGGCGCAAGCGAGGTGAGCAAGGTTTGCGGCCCCGGATCGTTATCGGGATAATCGAACGGCTCCATCGGTACCTGCAGCAAGATCTCGTGGCGTTGCGCCCGCGCCCGCTCCGCCAGTTTGCCGGGATCCGAACCGTACGGCGTAAACGCCAGCGTTACCGCGGGCGGCAGTTTCATGATGGCGTCGGTCGTTTTCGCCGCGCCGACGCCGAGGCCGCCGACGACGATAGCGACAGCGGGCATTTTCGCCGCCTTGGCACGGTCGGCCTCTGCGGCGTAGACAGTGAAAGGTTTCAACCCGTCTGACACGACCGGGATCATTCCGTAACGTGATTTTTCGAGAAGGCGCGGATCGATGCCTGCCATCATGCCGGGGGCGGTCTCAGCCTCGCCCTTTTCCGCGCCATCGCCTGAGATCACGACGTCGCGACGCGCGCCGCTCGAGCCGTCGATGATGGTGACCGTCTTTTGCTCGCCTGCGGCGGGCTGCTTGGCCGCCGATCTGGCGCCGTGCCCGTCGGCGTCTTGAGCCACTGCGGCAGTTTTTTCTGCCGGCGGCGTCGACTGGCGGATCGCGATGTGGGCGATCGGCTCACCGCCCAGCGGATTGTCGTTGAAGACGGCAAAGCCGACGAAAGTAGCGAGAAACAGGCCCAATAGTACCGCAAGCGCCTGGATTCCCGTAAATGGCAGCCGATAGCGGCGCTTGCGGCGCACCGTCTTCTTTCCGAGCGGGGTGCTCAGATCGTCGGCCGTCTCTGCCATGGGTCTCCCCGAATCAATCGGCTGACGATACCACGGCGGGGCTAGGCCGCGTCAGATAGGCCGGCGGAGACGGCGCAAATGCCTGATTCGGCCCGGCCGCACGCGACCCCGATCATCCAGCAAAAAGGGCGGCCCGAAGGCCGCCCTTTCCTGCAAAAGCCGCTGGCAGCGGCGTCAATCAGTTCGCCGCCTTGTTGGCAGGCTTGTCGGTCGGGGTCTTGTCTGCGGTCGTCGGCGCGGACACATTGACCTTGATGCCGTGCAAGAGATCGTCCGCCATCTTCAGGGCCTTGTCGTCCTTGGCGTCCGGCGGCACGTAGGATTGCGAGCCGGTCTTCTCGTCGCCCTCGGATTTCAGGTGGCCGCGCAGCGAGGCTTCGCCCTTGGTGTCGGTCCGCGCCTTCAACTCGTCGGGCACGTCCTGCAGCACCTCGATATCGGGAACGATGCCCTTGGCCTGGATCGATTTGCCCGATGGCGTGAAGTAGCGCGCGGTGGTGAGACGCAGTGCACCATTGCCGGAACCGAGCGGAATGATGGTCTGCACCGAACCCTTGCCGAACGAGCGCGTGCCAACCAGCGTCGCACGCTTGTGGTCCTGCAGCGCGCCGGCGACGATTTCGGAGGCCGATGCCGAGCCGCCGTTGATCAGGACGATCAGCGGTTTGCCCTTGGTCAGATCGCCCGGATGCGCAGCGCGGCGCTGGGTTTCCTCGGCGTTGCGGCCGCGGGTAGAGACGATCTCGCCGCGCTCGAGGAAGGCATCGGAAACCGTGACCGCTTCCTCCAGCAGGCCGCCGGGATTGTTGCGAAGGTCGATGACGAAGCCTTTCAGCTTGTCGCCGATCTGGTTGGTGCAGGTTGGCGATTTCCCGCTTCAGGCCTTCGGTGGTCTGTTCGTTGAAGGTGGTGATGCGGATATAGCCGATATCGTCGCCTTCGACATGCGCGCGCACCGAGCGGACGCGGATGTTGTCGCGCACCAGCGTCACGTCGATCGGGTTGTCCTGACCCTTGCGGATGATCTTCAGCTTGATCTTGGTGTTGACGGGGCCGCGCATCTTCTCGACGGCCTGATTGAGGGTGAGGCCCTGCACGGCTTCGTCGTCGAGATTGGTGATGATGTCGTTGGCCATGATGCCGGCCTTGGACGCCGGCGTGTCATCGATCGGCGAGACCACCTTGATCAGGCCGTCTTCCATCGTGACTTCGATGCCGAGCCCGCCGAATTCGCCGCGGGTCTGCACCTGCATGTCGCGGAAGCTCTTGGCGTCCATGTAGCTCGAATGCGGATCGAGGCCGGACAGCATGCCGCTGATGGCGGATTCGACGAGCTTGCTGTCGTCGGGCTTCTCGACGTAGTCGCTGCGGACCCGCTCGAACACATCGCCGAACAGATTGAGCTGGCGATAGGTGTCCGATGTCGCGGCGCGCGCGCTCGATCCCATCAACACCGCGCGCGGCTGGGTCACGAACAACGTCAGTGCCGCGCCGGTGGCGGCGCTGAGGAGAATTACAGAAGTCTTGCGCATCATCCGCGAACCTTTTCGCCTTCATTTGCGGCCCACCATGGGCCTGGATCGATTGGAGTGCCGTCCTTACGGAACTCGACATAGAGTACGGGCTGGCTCGCGTTGGTCGCGAGGATTGATGCGACCTGGGATGTCGTCCCCATGGTCGCGACCGGCTCCCCCGTAAGTACAAACTGGCCGATGTTAACCGAAATGCGCTCCATCCCGGCGATCAACACATGATACCCGCCCCCGGCATTGAGGATCAAGAGTTGTCCGTAGCTGCGAAACGGACCGGCGTAAACAACCCAGCCATCACACGGTGTTGTGACCTGGGCTCCCGGCCGGGTTGCCAAAGAAATGCCTTTTTCGACGCCACCTGCGCCATCGGAACCGCCAAAATCGCGAATCTTGACGCCGTTAACCGGCAGCGCGAATAAACCTTTGGCGGACGCAAAAGCAATGGCCGGGCTCAGCCGGGCCGGGTCCTTCAGCGCCCCCAGATTGGGCTTGCCGTTGAGGGTGGCAGGCGCCCCCTGCAGGCTGGCGGTCGCGGCCGCCTTCGCGGCGCTCTTCAGATCCTGCTCCATTTTGGCGATCAGGCCTTGCAGGCTGTCGACCTGCCGGGACAGCGCGATGGCGCGCGCGCCTTCCGCCTCCATGTCTTTTTCGATCGAACTCTGCTGCCGCTGCCGTTCGTCGACCAGGGCGGCGAGCCGGGTCTGGTCGTCCCTCAGCTTGTCGCGATCCACCGCGAGCCGGTCCCGCTCGGTGGCGATGGTCTTGCGAAGCGTCACCAGCTCGGTGAGGTCGCCGGTCAGTTTTTCCGCGCGCGCCCGCAACTCGGGCACCACCGAGCCAAGCAGCATGGCGGTGCGCAGCGATTGCAGCGCGTCTTCCGGCCTCACCAGCAAGGCCGGCGGCGTGCGCCGTCCGGCGCGCTGCAGCGCCGCCAGCACCTCGACAATCTCGGAACGGCGCGAATCGAGCGAGTCGCGAATTTGCTGCTCGCGCGCATCGAGCGGGCGCAGCCGCGCTTCGGCGTCGCCGATCCGGGTCTCGACGCCGCGCACCTGGGCAGCGATGTCGATCAGTTGCTGATTGAGCTTGCTGCGGTCCTGCGCCGATCGCCGCGATATCGGCCTTGAGCTTAGCTTGCGCTTCGGCGGCACTTTTTTGCTGCGCGCGGGTGGCTTCGAGTTCCTGCTCGCGCTGCTTGATCGCGTCGGGCGAAGCCGCTGTCGCCTTCGGCGCGGTGTCCGCAACCTGCGCCGTCGCGGGCAATGTGCCGATGCCGGCAAAGGCCGCGGACAATAGGGCAACGGAAAGCGGAATGCGGGTTGCAGACCGCCAGCCGCGGCCGGGGGTGTCAGGGTACGAATGAATGTTCCGCGGCGGCTGCATCGAAGTTGGTCGGCGCCCTCTGAAGGCTTGCGCTAGCGCGGCTTACGCGCGGTGATAAGGATGGCCCGCCAAAATGGTCGCGGCCCGATAAACCTGTTCCAGAAGCATGACGCGAACCATTTGATGCGGCCAGGTCGCCGAGCCGAACGCAATGCTGAGCTTTGCCTTGCGCCGCAATTCGGGCGAAAGTCCGTCCGCGCCGCCGATTACGAAAATAGTGTTGGCGACCTGTTCGTCCCGCCAGCGGCCAAGATGCCGGGCAAAAGTGGTGCTGTCGATGTTCTCGCCGCGCTCGTCCAGCGCCACCAGGACGGATTTCGCAGGGATCGTGGCCGAAATCGCAGCTGCTTCCTCGGCAATCCGGGTTGCGGCGTCGCGGGCGCGGCTTTCGGGAATTTCATGGATATCGAGGCCGCGAAAACCGAGTTTGCGGCCAATGTCGTCGAATCGCTCGCGATAGCGCTCAGCGAGTTCCCGCTCCGGGCCCTGTTTCAGCCGGCCGATTGAAATGACGACGAGGCGCATCAGAGCATTTTCCGGCAAACCATGCGCTCGGACGTGATCCGAGGGTGGAATCCGGTTTGCCGCAGAAAATGCGTCAAATCAATAATGGGCGCGCATTCGCGTGAGAGCGCATGCGCGCAGCCATGTGATCGAGCCGATTCGGATCGGCTCGATAGACTAGATCGCCTTCGCCGCCGCCGGGTTTTGCGTCCACAATCTCTCAAGATTGTAGAACTCGCGCACCTCCGGTCGGAACACGTGCACGATCACGTCGCCGGAATCGATCAACACCCAGTCGCAATTGGGCAAGCCCTCGACGTGGATGCTCTTGATTCCGGTTTCCTTCAGCCCTTTGGCGATATTTTCCGCGATCGCGCCGACGTGCCGGTTAGCCCGGCCCGAGGTGACGATCATGTAGTCGGAAAATGCAGATTTGCCGCGAAGGTCGATGGTGACCGTTTCTTCCGCCTTCATATCGTCGAGGCGGGAGAGGATCATATTCAGGGTCTTGTCGGCGTCGGGTTGCGCCTTCAAGGCCGCAGCTTGTGTCGATGTTTTACGCGCGGGTTTTAGAGCCTTGGTCTTGGCAACCTTGGGTAAAACAGACTTGGACAATACAGATGTGGCCAGGGACCATTCCTTTCACTGTATCGCGGGCACCGAATCTTTCGATGCCCGCTCACTATACTACGCATGTGGGGTTAACGGTTTCAATATTCCAGTGATGCCGTCCTGTCACTTTGCCTTCCAACTGCCGTCCGGGTTCCGCAGGCCGGTCGACGACAAGTTCAATTTCATGCCGGTGAGAAAGACCCAGGCCGGCGCACGCCGATCTGCCAGGCTGCCTGCCTCGTTCTCAGGCAGGCGATAGCGCGCGAGCGCCTGCGCGGCAGGCGCGGCAAGCGCGCGAAAACTTTGCGGCGGACGGTCGATCACCGCGATCGGCACCTCGGACGCAATTCGCCGCCAGTTTTGCCAGCGATGGAACTGCGCGAGATTGTCAGCGCCCATGATCCAAACCAGGCGCAGACCGGAAACGCGGCGGCGCAGATAAGTGATGGTATCTACAGTGTATCGGGTTCCGATGACGGATTCGAGACAGCTGACGTCGATGCGCGGATCTCGAGCCATCTTGCGCGCGGCCTCGGCGCGCTGGTCGAGATCGTGCAGGGCGCCGTGTCCCTTGAGCGGATTGCCGGGGGTCACCAGCCACCACACGCGGTCGAGTTTCAACCGCTTGATCGCAAACAGGCTGATGGCGCGGTGCGCGTCGTGCGGCGGATTGAACGAGCCGCCGAGCAGCCCGACGCGCATGCCGTCGGTATGGAGCGGGATCGCTTGGGCGAGAGATTGCGAGGCGATTGAATCCAACTTCAACTGAGCCACCGCCGGCGCAATGCCCTTTTGTTTAACGCGCCTTCTTTACGCGTACCGGGTTCCACCCCGAATCGCGTCATGGGCTGGCTTTCGCCTGAAAATATTCTGCTGATCACGGCCGCGTCTGCCCGGTACCGTGGACGCGGTATTTGAAGCTCGTCAGTTGCTCGGCGCCAACCGGGCCGCGGGCGTGGAATTTCCCGGTGGCGATGCCGATTTCCGCGCCGAAACCGAATTCGCCGCCGTCGGCGAACTGGGTCGACGCGTTATGCAGCACGATCGCCGAATCGACCTCGTTGAGAAATCTGCGGGCAGTCGCTTCATCTTCCGTCACGATCGCATCGGTGTGGTGCGAACCGTGACTGTGAATATGCGCGATCGCTTCGTCGACCCCGTCGACGACCTTGGCGGCAATGATCGCGTCCTCGTATTCGGTGTCCCAGTCGGCGGCGGCGGCTGGCTTCACCCTGGGGTCGGTTCGCTGCACGGCATCGTCGCCGCGCACCTCGCAGCCGGCGTCGATCAGCATCTCGACAAGCGGCTTGAGAGCGGTCGACGCACCGGCGCGGTCGACCAGCAGGGTTTCGGCGGCGCCGCAGACGCCAGGTCTCCGCATCTTGGCGTTCAGCACGATCGACTTCGCCATTTCAAGATTGGCGGCATGATCGACATAGACGTGATTGACGCCTTCCAGATGCGCGAATACCGGCACGCGGGCTTCGGCTTCGACGCGCGCAACCAGGCTCTTGCCGCCGCGCGGCACGACCACGTCGATACCGCCATTCAAGCCGGTCAAGAGAAGGCCTACGGCGGCGCGATCGCGGGTCGGCACCAGGGTGATAGAGGCCTCGGGCAGATCGGCTTCGCGCAATCCCTGCACCAGACGTTCGTGGATCGCACGGCACGACCGGAAACTGTCCGAGCCGCCGCGCAGGATCACGGCGTTGCCGGATTTCAAACACAGCACGCCGGCGTCGGCAGTGACGTTGGGGCGGCTTTCAAAAATCACGGCGACGACGCCGAGCGGCACGCGCACCCGCTCGATGATCATGCCATTCGGTCGCTGCCAGCTTTCGGTCACCACTCCGACCGGATCGGGGATCTCGCGCACGGTCGCGATGCCGTCGGCCATCGCATCGATGCGCGCCTGCGTCAGCGTCAGCCGGTCGATGAAGGCGCTGCTCGCGCCACCGGCGCGGACTTCCGCGACATCCTCGGCGTTGGCCGCCAGGATCAGGGTCGCATTGGCGCGGATGGCGCGCTCCATAGCTTGCAGCGCCTCATTTTTCTGTTCCGGGGAAGCAAGCGCCAGCACCCGCGCGGCGGCGCGCGCGCGGGCAGCAAGTTCGGTCATCAGGTCAGGCAAATCGGCGTTTCCGTCGATAGCCTTGAGCGGCGCGGACATGTCGGTTCCAGCTTCAGTAAGGCGATGTCCTAGCACGGTAATCACGGTTTTGCGAACTCCGGCGGGGGCAGGGCTGGGGCGCGGGTACCGGTCGGTGGCGGGTCTGCCCGAAGCTCGGCCATTGGCCTAGCCCTGGGAAGATGCGGGGCTCGGGCCGACCACGAGATCGTCCCGGTGGATCATTTCCGCCCGCCCGCTGACGCCGAGAATGGCCATGACATCCTGCGATGAGCGGCCCTTGATCTTTTCGGCGTCGTCGGCGTCGTAGGCGACAAGCCCGCGGCCGATCTCATGGGTGTCGGGACCGCGCACCACGACCGCGTCGCCACGGGCAAATTGCCCGTCGACCCGGATCACGCCGGCCGGCAACAGGCTCTTGCCGGCGCGCAGCGCGCTCACCGCGCCGGCATCGATAGTCAGGGTGCCCTTCGGCTCCAACGATCCCGCAATCCAGCGCTTGCGCGCAGTCACGGGATTGGCCGGCGTCAGAAACCAGGTGCAGCGCCCGCCATCCGATATCGCCTGCAGCGGATGCTCGATCTTGCCGGATGCGATCAGCATATGCGTGCCTGACGTGGTTGCGATCTTTGCCGCTTCGATCTTGGTGCGCATGCCGCCGCGTGATAGTTCGGATTCCGCCGCGCCCGCCATCGCCTCGATTTCCGATGTGACGGACTCCACGACCGGAATCAGCTTCGCATTCGGATTGCTGCCCGGCGGCGCATCGTAGAGGCCGTCGATATCCGACAGCAGGATCAGGAGATCGGCGCTCGCCATCGAGGCGACGCGGGCGGCGAGGCGGTCGTTGTCGCCGTAGCGGATCTCATTGGTGGCGACCGTGTCGTTTTCGTTGATCACGGGCATTGCGCGCCATTCCAGCAACTTGGCGATGGTCGAACGCGCATTGAGATAGCGGCGGCGTTCCTCGGTATCCTGCAGCGTCACGAGGATCTGCCCAGCGCCGATACGGTGTTGGCCGAGCACCTCCGACCAGATTCGCGCCAGTTCGATCTGTCCCACCGCCGCCGCGGCCTGGCTTTCCTCGAGTTTCAGCGCGCCGCGCGGCAGTTTCAGACGGCTGCGTCCCAGAGCGATCGAGCCGGAGGAGACGATCAAAAGGTCGCGCCCCTCGCCGTGCAGCGCGGCAAGGTCGGCGGCCAGCGCCGCAAGCCACGCCGACCGGACTTCGCCGGCGACGGAATCGACCAGTAGCGACGAGCCAACCTTGACGACGATGCGGCGGAAATTTTTCAGTTCGGGGCGGGCCATGGATTCTGTCGGACCATGCGTCATTTTCGTGAAAGCGATACGCGTCACCTCCCCGATTGGAAGTGGCACAGAGGTGCGAGGTCGCGGTGCGTCAGCCCATCACGAAGGCGTTGAGCTTGTTGCCTTCCGGGTCCCTGAAATAGGCGGCATAGAATCCGCCCTCACCGCGCGGGCCAGGAGGTCCTTCGTCAGTGCCGCCCTGCGACAGTGCGAGCCTGTAGATGCGATCGACCTGGGCCCTGTCCTTGGCGGCCAACGCGACCATCACGCCGTTTCCGACCGACATGGGCTTGCCGTCAAAGGGCTTGGTCAATCCCAAGCCGGCGCCGCCGTCCGGCGAGCCCCAGGCAATAAAGGTGTCGGATTCCATAAATCGTCCAATGCCCATCTCGGCGGCGATTTTGTCATAGAAGGCCGCGGCTTTCTTCAGGTCGTTGGTGCCCAGTGTAACGTAGCCGATCATCGACGTTCTCCCGCGATGGGTTATGGCATGGCGGAGTTTTGCAGCCGGACGACACCAGCGCAAGTCAGCCTTCAAGAGTTAGCCCTGTGGCGTCGAGGGTGCCCACGGCTCGGCCTGCGCCGCGCCCTTGGCTTTTCCCGATACCGGGGCTTCACCGATCACCTCGACCAGCGCACGTAGCGCCTCTCTTACGCCGGCGCCGGTGACGCCCGAAACCAGAAGCGGGGTCTTCTTGGCTGCGCGCTTCAAGCGGTCCTTTTGCTTCTTCAACTCGTCCGGCGTCACGGCGTCGATCTTGTTCAGGGCCACGATCTCGATCTTGTCAGCGAGCTGTCCCACATAGGCCTCAAGTTCGGTCCGCACCGTCTTGTAGGCTTTTCCGGCGTGCTCGCAGGTCGCATCCACCAAATGCAGCAAAACACGACAGCGCTCGACATGGCCGAGAAATCGATCGCCCAAGCCGGCGCCTTCATGCGCGCCTTCGATCAGGCCTGGAATGTCCGCCAGCACGAATTCGCGGCCGTCGGCATTCACCACGCCGAGCTGCGGATGCAGTGTGGTGAAGGGATAATCGGCGATCTTCGGCTTGGCCGCGCTGACGGCGGCAAGGAACGTTGACTTGCCGGCATTGGGCAGGCCGACCAGACCGGCGTCCGCGATCAGTTTCAGCCGCAGCCAGATCCAGCGTTCCTCGCCCACCTGACCAGGGTTGGCGTTGCGCGGCGCGCGGTTGGTGGAGGTCTTGAAATGCGCGTTGCCGAACCCGCCATTGCCGCCTTCGGCGAGGACGAATTTTTCGCCGAGCGCGGTGAAGTCGTGGATCAGGGTTTCGCGATCCTCGTCGAACACCTGCGTGCCCACGGGCACCTTGAGCATGATCGGCTTGCCATTGGCCCCATGGCGGTCCTTGCCCATGCCATTGGTGCCTTTCTGGGCCTTGAAGTGCTGCTGATAGCGGTAGTCGATCAGCGTGTTCAACCCATCGACCGCCTCGATGATGACGTCGCCGCCGCGACCGCCGTTGCCGCCGCTGGGGCCGCCGAATTCGATATACTTTTCGCGGCGGAACGCCACGCAACCGTTTCCTCCGTCGCCGGAGCGGATATAGACCTTTGCCTCGTCAAGAAATTTCATGGCCTATAGGTAGGGCAGGGGCGTCGATGCGGCAACCTCTGCAAGTCGGAAATTGGCAAAAAAGCCCGTATTTTCGGGCCTTTTTGGACGCTTCGAGCGCGAAGCGTGGTTAACCGGGAGGTCTGCTAGGCCAGTCGCCGGCGGATTAAGAACTTCTGCAATCCCTCCAGCACCAGCTCCCGGCGCTGATTGAACACGGTGCTGCGCAAGGCCACCACGCCGGTCGAGCGGCCGGGCGTCAGTTCCGTTACCTCGAGCGCCGGATAGATCGTATCGCCGGCGAACACCGGCTTGAGAAACCGGCTCGATTGTTCGAGAAAGCCGACCAGCGATTCCTCTACGATATAGGGAAACAGCCCGGCTCCCGGCGCGGTGTGGATCAGCGTCTGGAAACCATGGGCGAGCAGGTCCGGCATGCCGCGGGCGCGGCAGTATTCGACATCGTAGTGCACCGGATGGGTATCGCCGCTCGCTGTCTGAAACGCGGCGAACACACCCGACGTCATGGTGCGGCTCGGAACGACAAAGCGCTCGCCGAGAGCAAAATCCTCGAACCAGCGTTGTTCGCTTACCATGCGATGTGCGGCGGGATCGAACTCGGTCATGGCTGTTTTCCTGGCAGCGGTCTTGCGACCGGGTTGATAGCGTACCGGTATCGCAGAGGTGTTGTTGCGGCAATCGATTCCGTGCAATTCGTCATGCCCGGGCACAGTGGTCTGCCTGGCGCAGACTACGTATACTTGTCTGCGCTCGCGGGCATCCACGTCTTTAAAACAGCGCGGCACGAACGACGTGGATGGCCGGAATAGGTCTGAACAGGTCCGGCCATGACGAAGAGAATGATGCGCTGCGGCGGTCAAAAATGAGCCTGTTCGCGAAGATTTCTACCGCCATGGACGAGCGCTCCGCGCGCCTTGCCGGTATCGGACTGATGCTGCTGTCAATATTCATGTTCTCGTTCGGCGACGCGCTTGGAAAGTTCATCGTCGCGACCTATTCGGTCGGACAGCTGCTATGGCTTCGCGCTTGCGCGGCGTTGCTGGTACTGGCGCCGATGACCTGGCGGCATCGCGCGGAATTCTTGCACATCGAACGGCCGTGGCTGCAATTGCTCCGAGTGACGCTCTCCACTGTCGAAGTTGCGGCTTTCTTTCTTGCTGTCGTCTATCTGCCGCTCGCCGATGTCATCACCTATTACCTGGCATGTCCGATTTTCGTCACCGCGTTGTCGGCGATCGTGCTACGGGAGCAGGTCGGCTGGCGGCGCTGGAGCGCTGTCCTGTTCGGGTTCTGCGGCGTGCTGATTGCGCTGCGCCCGTCGTCGCAAACGGCAAGCTGGCCCGCCCTCATCGCGCTCGGTGGCAGCCTGTCGTTTGCGGTGCTGATGCTGATCACCCGATCGTTGCGCGGGACGTCGGACATCGTGCTGGCGTCGTCGCAATTCGCGGGCACGTTTCTGCTCGGCGCGCTGCTGTCGCCAGTCGGCTGGGTCAGGCCGAGTCTTGGCAGCCTCGGCCTGTTTGCCGCAGCTGGCTGCATTTCGGTAAGTGCGCTGTTGTGCGTCAATCGCTCACTCAAGCTCGCGCCGGCAAGCGTCGTGGTCCCGTATCAATATTCGATGATCGTCTGGGCCATGATGTTCGGCTATGTCGTGTTCGGCGACGTGCCAAAGACGGCGACGATTCTCGGCGCGGCGATCATCATTGGCGCCGGGCTCTACATCTTCCTGCGCGAGCGCGAATTGGGGAGCAACGATACGCCGGTCAGCCCGCCGGTGTGAGCATCGCGATGCCAGCACCAAATTTCCTCGTCGTCCCCGGCTTGCGCGGGGACGCCGATGCACTTCACCTCGCCCGGCGCGACGAATTGCCCCAGTTCTTCAGTGACGACCAGACGCTGCGCGAGAGGCGGAAGCGGTCGACCGGGGTCGAGGATCCCAGCGCCTCGAAGCGATGCAGCTCGACGCCGCTCCACTGGAAGCCGCATTTCTCCAGAATGTTGCGCGAAGCCGGGTTGGCGACTCGCGCGCCTGATATCAGTTGCTCGACGTCGAACTCCTCGAAGGTGAAATCGATCACCGCTCGCGCCGCTTCGGTGCCAAAGCCCTGGCCCCAGTGCTCGGCGCCGAGCCAATAGCCGAGTTCCGGCGCGTCGGGCTCATGCCAGTCGACGCCGACGACGCCGATCGGTACAAAATTGCTTTCGATCAGGAACACCGTGCTGCGGTTGACGTTCGCGGTTCCGCGAACGAATTCGATCGCGTGGTCCTGGGAATAGGGATGCGGCAGGCGGCGGGTATTCTCCGCAACGCGGCGATCGTTGGCGAGACTCGCGATTGCTTTTACGTCCGCGAGCGTCGGCCTGCGCAGCATCAGCCGTTCGGTCTCGAGGACGCAGAGACTTGCGTCGCGCAAAGTCTGTGTCGGGATGTCCTGCAGCATGGCGGGCTCCTGTATGCGAACGTAAAACGCAAAAAGAGAAAGGGGAGGCCGGTTTCCCGCCTCCCCTTTGGAGCCTCTCAAGCTCCGCCGGTTCAACAGGACCCGGCGGACTCATTTTGTCCACCGTTTACTCGGCCGCGGCTTCCGTCATCGGAACTACCGATACGAAAGTGCGGCCGTTGGCTTTTGCCCGAAACTCGACATGGCCCTCGACCTTGGCGAACAGAGTATGATCAGTGCCCATGCCGACATTAAGGCCGGGATGCCAGGTGGTGCCGCGCTGACGTGCAATGATGTTGCCGGGAATCACGTGCTCGCCGCCATAGGTCTTGATTCCGAGGCGCTTGCCCGCAGAATCACGCCCGTTTCGCGATGAACCGCCTGCTTTTTTGTGAGCCATTGCCCGTCTCCAAACTTTGCCGTATCTCTAGATCAATTCCTTGACGGAATCATTTCACTTTTTGTCACGCTTTATTTTTTGTCGCTCTTGCCCTTCGCCGTGGCTTTCTTGGCGTCTGGCTTGGCGCGGGGCTTCGCAGCCGCTTTCGCCGGAGCCTTCTTGACAGGCGCCTTCTTCTTCGCGGCCTTCGGGGCCTCGTCGTCGCCCTCTACCGGCGCGCCTACGACCGGCTTCTCCCGCTTCGGACGCGGACCGATGGTCGGCTTGTTGTCGTTGGTCAGGATCTCGGTGATGCGCAGCACCGTGATCTCGTCGCGATAGCCGCGCTTGCGACGCGAATTCTTGCGGCGGCGCTTCTTGAACGAGATGACCTTCGGGCCGCGCTTGTGCTGCAGCACTTCGGCTGCAACGGAAGCGCCCGCAACCGTGGGTGCGCCAAGCACCGGCGTTTCACCGCCGACCAGGAGAACTTCGCCAAGTTGCACGATCGTCCCGACATCGCCGGCGATCTTGCCTATCTCGAGCACATCATCCGGAACGACCCGGTACTGCCGGCCGCCGGTTTTGATGACTGCGAACATCGTTTTATTCCTTCGTGTTCGATCCCGGCCTCGGACGGATCCGGGCCGGCTTTTTCTTCAGTCGTTATGGGTTCAATTCTCGCGCGATCGGGGAGCGATCCCTGAAATCCACGCAAAAACAAGCGGCGCGAGGAATTCCCGCGCCGGGTGCCGGGACTTATAGCCGGGAAGCGCCTTAAGTCAAGGCAAAGTAGCTCGAAAACAGGCCAAACATGAGGGATTTAGCGTATTTTCGCCCGCCCGGGCGGGAAAGACGATGGCGGCTTTCACGGCGCGCGAGCCGGCAAAGGCAGTTCCGCAAGATTTTGGACGCGCGGCGCAAGCCGCTCAACAGGGCCGGCGACAGTCGTCCCGGCAGCAATGGTTTCGGCAACCAACCGGAGCAAGAATAAAGCGATTAAAGGGATAAGGACAGGGACGAGAGGACGGCAAAGACAACAAGACCGGGGATTGAGGCGCGTGGGCGAGGTAACCTTGACTGGTTAGGTTAAAACGCGGATCGCGTTGTCGATTTGGAAGCGTTCGCTACCGTCCGATCGTCGCTCAGACTGGCCAGCGAAGCCGCACTTCCGGCCACAATTTCAATGAAGCGACAAGGGGCCGCCGGTTTTTACCGCGTCCGGCGGTCCCGCCCCTTGCCAACCGTCGGCTTCCAGCCGGAGAATTTCCCGTACCCAGACGCCTTGTCTGCCCTGCCGTCCTCGCCTAGAACTCGGCCCGACCTTGGGTCGGATGCGTCCGCCCGTTGTGGCGCCTGGAGAGGTGGCAGAGTGGTCGAATGCACCGCACTCGAAATGCGGCATAGGTGCAAGCCTATCGGGGGTTCGAATCCCTCCCTCTCCGCCACCGCTCACAGTATCCAGCCTTTAGAATCGGCCGTCCCGCGCATGCCGACGCCCTAACTGAGGCGATCCGCGTGCCTTGGGCTCGTGACGGAATGGTGATCTCGCCTTTAGATCTATGGCCCGAGCCTGGCTGCACCACGCCACCGCGCCCATAGGGATTCGAAAAGCGACAGCAGCCCGCGCGGGGTCGCCAGGATGACCGCAACGACAACCACGCCAAAGATGAAGTAGTGAAGGCCCGGGAGCGTACCGCCAAGCTTGCCGCGCAGGATTTCGCCGAGCGGCACCAGCAGCAAAGCCCCGAGCGCCGGACCAAATGAGCGGCCAAGCCCCCCGACCGTGGCAAACAAGACAATTTCAATGGTGATGACCGGCGAGATCAGAAGGTAAGGGTCGGCAAAGGTCAAATAGCGGGCATACGCGGTGCCAACGATGGATGCGAGCACCGCCGAGATCACCATTGCCGCGATCTTGTAGCGCAGAATGTTCACGCCGATCGCTTGGGCGGCCTTCTCGTTGTCGCGGATCGTCCGCAGATAATATCCCAGCGGTGCGTTCAGGATGGCGATGTTGACGATGACGCAGATCGCGGCCAGCGCCAGCATGACCCAAAACGCGCCGTGTCCGCCGCCAAACTGAAACGCCAGGAAATTTCCGGTGTCGCGCGGCAGCAACAAGCCCGATGCTCCGCCGAGGAAGTCCCAGCCTTCGACGATGATGCCGCCCATCTCCGCGAACGCCAGCGTGATGAGAACAAACGACAGGTGTCCAAGCCGAAATCGAAAATCAATCCAGGCGATGACAGCACCGAGCGCGCCTGCGATCGCTGCCGAAATCAGCATGCCAAGCCACATGTTGATACCGAGCTTGAGCAACAACGCGCTGGAAAACATCGCTCCGATGCCGATGAAAAGGCTGTGCGCCATCGAAATTTGCCCGGCGATGCCGCCGACGACATTCCACGACGAGGCCAGCGCCACATACACCAGGGAAAGGATCGCGATGTTCAGGTAGTAACTCGATAGAACGAACGGCAGCAATGCGGCGATCGCGATGGCACCCCATAACACCGGCGACAACAAGGTTTGGAAAAATTCGCGCCTCATCGGGATGATCTCCAGGTGAGGCCTTGCGGCCGGAACAGCATGATCAGGACGAAGATCATGTATGGCAACAGCGCGCCGAGGGTCTCCGACAAATAGATGGTGCCGAATGCCTCGGAGATACCGATGATCAGGCCACCCAGCATGATGCCGACGAAATTCGTCATGCCGCCGAGCACGACCACCAGCAGCGTAATGACGGTGTAGCGCAATCCTTGCGTCGGCTGGATCGGCGTGCCCGGCAACAGCAACGCGGCGGCAATCGCGAGAATTCCGATGCCGAGCGCGAATGTCAGCACCTGAACGCGGCCGACATCGATCCCCATCAGCGCGGCTGCGTGGGCGTTCTGATGCACGGCGCGAATGGAACGCCCGAAGTCGGTCGAACGCAACATCACGAACAAGCCGATCGCCAGGGCGAACGACACCACAAAGGCGATCACGTGGGGCACGCGTAATACGACGTCGCCCAGAATGATCAGCTTCAACTCGACTATCGACGGTGTGCGCGCTGGCTGACCGCCAAATACCATCAAAATGCCGTTCTGCAGCACAAGGCTCAAACCGAGCGTTAGCTGTACCACCATCAGGAACTGGTGCCCGACCATCGGCCGTATCAGAAAGCGGTAAACCAGCGCGCCGATGACGGTCATTGCCGGCACGGTAATGACCGCGGATACGTAGGGATCGAGCGACAGCGCCGAATAGAGCGCCAGGCACATGAACATGCCAAGCGAGATGAAATCGCCGTGCGCGAAATTGACTACGCCGCTGACGCCGTAAACCAGGCCCATGCCGAGCGCCAGCAACCCGTAGGTGCTTCCGATCAGCACGCCCTGCGCCATCGCCTGCCACAGTTCAGTCACATCACGCTCCGATCAAAGCCCCAGATATGCGCTGCGGGTTCGCGGGTCATCGCGCACGATCTCCACGGGACCTTCGACAGCGATCTGCCCGCGCTCAAGCACGTAGCAGCGCTGCGCATGGCGCAGCGTCAACATCAAGTTTTGCTCCACCAGCAGGATGGTCAGCCCGCTGGCATGAAGCCGATCGACGATTTCGAAAATGTAATTTACGAAGAGCGGAGACAGGCCGAGCGACGGTTCGTCGAGCATCAGAAGCTTCGCCTCCGCCATTAACCCGCGGCCGATGGCGAGCATTTGCTGTTCGCCGCCGGAAAGGGTTCCAGCCTGCTGCGACAGGCGTTCCTTTAGACGCGGAAACAATTCGAGCACCTCGTCCATCTTTCGCGTTCGGTCCGCGCGTGCTCTTGGGTTGATGCCGCCGAGCAGCAGGTTTTCCCGAATGCTCATCTCGGGAAAAATCATACGTCCCTCCGGCACCTGAACGATCCCCAGCTCAACTCGCCGCCGGGGCGAAAGATGTGTGACATCCTGGCCCTCGAACCGAATGCGGCCGGACATCGGCGAGACCATTCCCGAGAGAGCGTTGAGCAACGTCGTCTTCCCGGCGTTATTGGCGCCAAGCAGACCGATGAGTTCGCCGGCACAAAGATTGATCGAAAGCTCGCGCAATACCGGTACGCCGCCGTAGCCAGCCACCAGATTTTCGACCTCAAGCATCCAGATGCTCCCCGAAGTAAGCATCGATCACCCGCTGATCCCTGATGATCTCTTCGGGCGTTGCCTCCGCGATTTTCTCGCCGAAATTGAGCACGACGATACGGGTCGCGAGCCGCATGATCACCGGCATCACATGCTCGACCATGACGATGGTTACGCCCTGGGCGTTGAGTTCGCGGATGACGGCCAAGGGCGCCGTCGTCTCCCCCATGGTCAAACCGGCCATCACTTCGTCGAGCAGGATGCAGCGCGGATCGACCGCCACGCATTTGGCGAGCTCGAGCAACTTCTTGTCCTGAAGCGACAGGGTGAGCGGGGTCATACGTTCCTTGCCGCGCAGACCGACGCGGGCCAGAACTTCCGCCGCGTATTCGATCGCTTCGCGGATCGGCCGGCGCGTGAGTGCGGCCGTGGTCACCACATCGAGCGTCGTCATGTCGGCGAAGGTTTGAACGATCTGAAAACTGCGCATCAGGCCGCGACGCACCAGCCGGTTCGGCGAGACGCCGCTGATACTGGCGCCATCAAAGCGAACTTCACCTGCGCCGGGCGGCATGAACCCCGAAATGACGCTGAACAACGTGGTTTTACCGGCGCCGTTCGGGCCGATAATCCCCAGAATCTCGCCTTTGGTGACGGAGAAGCTGACGTCGTTCAACGCGACAAGACCGCCGAAACGCTTGGTTACCCCAGCGATATCCAGAAAAGCCACGGCCGCTTCTCAGGCGCGAGGCCGCGGGACCGTTTGAGCGAACTCTTTCGGGTAGATGACCTGCTGCTCCTGCTCCGGCGTCCATTGGATGAACATCGCCGACCCATCCTTGAGCAGCCGATCGTCAGCGAATTGCAGGCCCTTCGGCTTGGATACGTAAAGGTTCGGATCGCCGTATGGAATGTTGATTTTCCTGAAGGCGTCCAGCAGCGCATCGCTGTCCAGCGAAGTGGCATTTTCGAGAGCCTGCTGCAGAACGCGCGCGGCTTGCGCGTATTGAATGGCGGCTTGTCCGATCTTGTCGAGTTTCGCGATGTCACGCAATTCCGCAATGATCTTCTGCATCGAATCGATCTTTGCGCCCGCGCTAAAGCCGGTCATGCCAAAGAGGTTCTTCGTGAGCACGGCCTTGCCGATTTCGGGGCCGAGATCCTTCCACAACGACAAGTCGGAATAGCCACCGGTGCCGCCGCAGAAAATGCTGCCGTGGTAATTGAGGTTGAAGCGCGCCTGATGCAGCAGAATGCCATCGCGGGGTGTCACGAGGCCGACGACGACGTCGGGCTTGAGCGACCGAATGCGAACCATAGCCGAGGTCTGATCCTGCGCGCGGGTGTCCAGTGCCGCTTCGCCGATGATCTCGACACCGCTCGCCTTGAGTTTCTCGGTCAGGAATTTGTTGACCTGCTGACCGGCCTCGTAATTCGAGTAGCCCATCACCGCGGTCTTGATGCTGAACTTGTTGTCGTCGCGCAGCCATATGACGAAGTCATGCATCGTCTGCGCGTAGCCGCGATCGTATGGGTATCCCAACGAGAACATATAGTTTGATTGCGAGCCGCCGGCCCACGCGGACAGCGTCGGAACTTTCAACTCATCCAGGACCGGCGTCAGCGCAAGCATTTGCGCGCTGAGAATGGTTCCCGTGAGCAGTTGAACTTTTTCTTCCGTAATCAACCGACGGGCCTCGGTTGCGGTCCGCGCGGGTTGGCTTGTATCGTCGGCTTGCACCAGTTCGATTTTGGCGCCGCCCTTGCTCTTGATTCCGCCCTCGTCATTGATCTTCTTGATCATGTACTCGAATGCTGGCTGGCCTTCCTGAGCATAGGCGGCGAGGCCGCCACTCAAGGAGTTGACGACGCCAATTCGAATTGTCGAACCGGCTGCCTGCGTGCTGCGAATGAACGGGGCTGCAACTGACCCCAGCAGCGCTGCAGATGCGCCAAGCCCAAATGTTCGGCGAGTGACGGTCATCTTGATCTCCCTATTCTCGAATCGATAAAAGCAGCGTCCAGCCCGATATGCAAACGAGGAATGAGCTGCGGATTTTACCGGTAACGCAGCCTGTCCCGAACAGTGGCAGGCTTGTAGGGCCAAATAAGAGCGCCAACAGACGATAACCGCCAGTCAAATGCCGTGATCGAGTCGAGTTGCGATTTCCAATTTCCAATCGGGGGAAATAGCTTCCTGTTCGGTTGCAAGGGCTCGGATGAAGGCTATTGCTGACCGCGCTCGGTTGGGCTCTGATGGCATGAACATCATTTTGGCAAATCCGGGTGCATGCGGATGGGTGGTATTGCGTTTGATCTGCCCCAGGATGTCTTGGACGTGCGCGACGGCGTGCTGCGCTTTGTCGAGGCGCAGGTTGCTCCGCGGATCGAACGCAATCATGCGCTGCTCGAAGATCAGCGGCGGCTATTTGACGAGGACGGCCGGTATTCGCCTGAAGCGCGCGAGCTGATTCGGGAAATCAGGATGCTGTCGGCGGAAGCCGGGTTTTACGCGATGTGTGCGCCGACGGAGATCGGCGGAGGAAACCTCGGACATCTCACCTACTACGTGGCATGGGAGGCGATTTACCACCGGCTCGGCGGCCAGGGTATCATCATTCCATGGGTTATCGCTCACTGGGCTTTTGGACCCAGCCGGCTGTTGACGCGGGTCACTGAGGAAGCCCGTCGGCGGTGTCTTGATGGAATGATGACGGGCAAGACATCGATGTGCTTTGGGCTTTCCGAGCCGGGTGCCGGCTCGGAAAAAAACGAAAAAATAAGAGAGGAAACCAAGGGCAGGAAGGAGAGCGGCGTGAGAGAACCGAACGATTCCGAGCGGGCGCGAACCGCGCGCAGGACGATACGCGGGCAGCACGACGAGCCGAGCGAGTCCGCGCCGTGGCGCGAACTGCCCGCGCGCGGAGCTGCGCTAGAGCAGACGATGCGCGCGGACGCCGAGCGGCGCCGAGCCAGCACGAGACCCGACACGGACCGACGCAGCCTGCGCCTGAGCGAACAGAGATATACTCCGAGCGTTACGCTCCACGCCAGCCCGAGTTTCCTCCGCCGACGGAGATCGGCGGAGGAAACCTCGGACATCTCACCTACTACGTGGCATGGGAGGCGATTTACCACCGGCTCGGCGGCCAGGGTGTCATCATTCCATGGGTTATCGCTCACTGGGCTTTTGGACCCAGCCGGCTGTTGACGCGGGTCACTGAGGAAGCCCGTCGGCGGTGTCTTGATGGAATGATGACGGGCAGGACATCGATGTGCTTTGGGCTTTCCGAGCCGGGTGCCGGCTCGGACGCCACCATGATCAAAACGCGCGCAGTCAGGACCGATACTGGCTGGAAAATTTCGGGCCGCAAGCTCTGGACGACGAATGCCCCGACCGCGGAGTGGTGCATTGTTTTCGCCATTACCGATGCGGAAAAGGCGGCGCGCAAGGCTGGCGGCATCAGTGCGTTTCTCGTTCCGACCGATGCGCGAGGCTTCGTTGTCGAGAGCGTGGTTCGCTTGTTCGGTCACGCCGGAGGCCATGAGGGCGCTCTCGTGCTGGAAGATGTCGAAGTGCAGCCCTGGCAGCTTGTGGGAGAACTCGATCAGGGATTCAAGATAGCGCTCTACGGCGTATCCTTGGGGCGCGTTTACAACTCTGCGCGAGCGGTCGGACAAGGACGATGGGCCCTCGAAATGGCGCTCAATTATTCAAAACGGCGTGAGGCTTTCGGCGCCAAGATTGCAGAATATCAGGGCATATCGTTTCCGCTAGCCGAGGCTGCCACCGAATTGCACGGGGCCCACTTGATGGGATTGAACGCCGCGATGCTGCTTGATCGTGGTGACAATGCGCTCAAGGAACTTTCGATGGCCAAGGCCTATTCCGTGCAAGCCGGATTTCGTGCTGTCGATCGCGCCATACAAACCCACGGCGGAATGGGTCTTACCAACGAACTGGGTCTTGTTCAGGCATGGCAGGACCTCCGTATCGTCAACATCGCCGATGGCACCAATGAGATACTGAATCGCATGATTGCCCAGCGGCTCCTTGCAGGCGATCTCGATCTTTAATGTCACCGATTTCAATGCGGATTGCGATTGCTGGCGCGAGAAAATCTTGAGCCCGATCGGTTCCGATCGAATCAGAACCGAGGCTCTACACCTTGTTTTGACGCGTTTCCCAGCGCGGACCGGTATCCACTTGGCTCGAAAGCGCTCTGGTTAATTGAGCAAAACGACTGCAACAGTTAATTGTCGGCCAAAGGCTTGGTTGCGAATTGCGGAAACATCTTGGCCGCGACGGGGCCGTCGGTTCGCCACGAATGGCAGCCGCCGAGAAAAAACGGTCGTTCGGTTGCGGCGTGTTGATCCTCTAGCGAAATGCCCCGTTCCGGATCCTTACCGTTGGACATAGTCTGAAAAAGTGTCGTGACCGCAGGGCCCAGCAGCTCTGACAGATGGGTACAGTTCTCGAGCCGCCCGATCTTGCGCCGAACGAGTTCGTGCCAGCCTTTTCCTATGCGCTCGCCGACCAGGCGCTGCAATATCGGCTCGACGTCGATACAGGTCGGATACGGTGTTGCGCGCATGGTGGCCTCCGCCTCGCGGATGGTCAGGGAATCATCGACCGCAAGCCGCACCCCGATGTCGTGAACGGGGTCACTAGGCTGAAGCTCGCCGCGGAAATGCTCGCGCCGGGCAAAAGGCTTCGAGTCCACGAGCCGCGCCTCGACTTCCCATAGTCCGTCACTGCGGAGGTAGCCGGTGCATTCGATCGACCGCCTGTGCATCAGGCGGCGGCTTTCATCATCATTTTTATGCGGCATGAAATCTTGCTGTTTCGTTCGGGATTTTACCAGATGCTTTCTGCTTATACAGGTGCCAGCGTCCTGAACTCAATCGCTAGATGAAGCCCCGCACTGCCGGTGCGGGGCTTCGTTGGCGACTCGCCCGAACTACGGTTGCGAGTCCGGTTCCACGACCACGACAATTGCATTGCGCTCGACGGTTTCGCCCGCCCGGCAGTTGACGGCGGTGACCACGCCGTCTGTTTCGCTGGTGATGCGCAGCTCCATTTTCATGGATTCCAGGACGGCGGCGACATCGCCCGCCTTGATCCTGTCGCCGATCGCGACATTGACCTTCAGGATCATGCCCATCATCGGCGCGCGCAGTTCGCCGCTCGTCTCTGCGGCCTCGCTGATGTAGGCAAGATAGGGAATGGCCGTCAGGGTGTGGACGCCACGGAGATCGTGGACGAAGACCGTCTGACCATGCTGGTAAATCCGCACGGTCTCGCGGCGCGTCCCGATGATGGCGGTGAAGCTGTCGCTTTCAAGCGGGATCAATCGGACCAGCCGCTTGTCGTCATTGACGCCGACCATCATGCTGCCGTCGGCCTGCCGCGGAGCAAATCTGATCTCGGCGCTCGCGCCCTCAGCCTCGAGATGCAGTATCGGGATCGGAGATAGCGCGTTGCCGCCAGCCGCCATCTGCCATCCGGTCATCTCGCGCGACTGCCATGGGCTTTCGGCTGCGGGCGGGCGCTGCCGGATCATCCAGAAGTATGCCCCCAGCGCGAGCGCCTCGGTGTCTGCGTCCTTTGCCTTGTCCACGAGTTGGTCGATCTGCTCGTCGATCAGCATGGTGTGGAAAGTGGCGTCCCGTGTTGCGGGCAGGCCGACCAGGCGGCTGAGAAATGCCCGATTGGTCGTAATGCCGAAAATCGACGTTTCGTCGAGCGCGCGGCCCAGTCTGTCAAGCGCTTCGTCGCGCGTTTCGGCGTGAGCGATAAGCTTGGCCAGCATTGAATTGTAATAGGGCGTGACCGCCGACCCGCTTTCGACGCCGGTCTCGACGCGAACGCCGTCGGCCGGAAATTTGACGTAAACAACATCCCCGGAGCAGGGGAGAAAATTGTTCGCAGGGTCTTCCGCGCAAATTCGCGCCTCGACCGCATGGCCATGGCAGCGAACGTCGCTCTGGGCAAAAGGCAATCCCTCGCCGGCGGCGATACGCAGCATAATCTCGACGATATCGATGCCGGTAACCATCTCGGTGACGGGGTGCTCGACCTGAAGGCGCGGATTTACCTCCAGAAAATAGCAGGCGTCTCCGCTCAGGACGAATTCGACCGTGCCGACCCCTCGATAGTTCAGGCGCTCGCCGAGCCGCACCGCGTCGGCGACTATTCTCGCGCGGAGCGTTGCGGGGAGATTGGCGGCAGGGGCTTCCTCGATGAGCTTCTGGTGACGCCGCTGCAGCGAACATTCACGCTCGAACAGGTGAACCACGTTGCCCTGGCCGTCGCCGGCGATCTGTACTTCGATATGGCGCGCGCGCCCGATCAGCTTTTCGACGATCAGCCCGGGATAACCGAACGAATTCTTCGCCTCGCGCATGGCCGATTTGATTTCGCCGGCAAGGCCATCGAGATGGGAGACGGCACGCATGCCCTTGCCGCCTCCCCCCGCTGCGGCCTTCAGCATCACGGGGAGCCCGAGTTCGCGCACGATCCCAGCGATTTCGTTGGCTTCTTCACTCGGCATCCTGCTGCCGGGGACGGTCGGCACGTTGGCCGCTTGGGCCTCGCGCTTGGCAGACGCCTTGTCGCCGAGCCGCTCAATCACTTCGGGCGTCGGACCAATGAAGACCAGGCCGGCGGTCTCGACGGCGCGTGCGAACGCGGCATTTTCGGCGAGAAAACCAAAACCGGGATGAATGGCCTGCGCGCCTGACGTTTTCGCTGCGTCGATCACCGCGTCGATCCGCAGGTAGCTGTTGGACGCCGCCGCACTGCCGATCTCGGTTGACTCGCCGATAACCTTGACATGCAGAGCCCCGGCATCGGCGCTGGAGTGGACACCGGCGACTGCAATTCCCAATCGATGGCAGGTTCGCGCAATGCGGCAGGCGATTTCACCGCGATTAGCGATCAGGATTTTCTTGAACACTGAGCGATATCCTCTGTCGTCACATCCTGAACACGCCAAATTCGGTGTCCTGCGGCGGCAGGCGGCCGGCAAGATCGAGTAGCAACGCCATCACATTGCGGGTTTCGAGTGGATCGATCACCATGTCACACCACGTGTTGCGGGCGAAATTGTAGGCATTGGCAAAGTCCTCGAAGGTCTTGCGCACGGGCGCCCGATAAGCCTCGCGCTCTTCGTCGGTCCAGCTTGTGCCGTCACGCCGGTGCCCTTCGTCCTTGACCATCGCAAGCGTGGTCGCGGCCTGATCGGGTCCCATGATCGCGGAGCGTCCGTGCGGCCACATCATCATCGCGTGGGGCTTGAAGGCGCGGCCGCACATTGCAAGATATCCGGCGCCGTAGGCATTGCCGATGATCAGCGTGTATTTCGGCACGTTGGCGCTGGCCATTGCCGTGATCATCTTGGCGCCGTGCTTGGAGATGCCGCCTTCTTCGGCTTCGCGCCCAACCATGAAGCCGGTTACGTCGGCCATGAACAGCAGCGGGATATTGCGCTTGCAGCAGAGGTCGATGAAGTGCGTCGCTTTCAGCGCGCACTCCGAGAACAGCACGCCATTGTTGCAGACAATTCCGATCTCAAATCCCATGATGCGCGCAAAGCCGGTGATCAGCGTGTCGCCATAAAGCGGTTTGAATTCATGAAACTCGCTGTCGTCGACGAGGCGTGCGACGATGTCGCGGTTGTTGGTGGGGATGCGCGGGTCGGTGCTGATCAGTCCGTAGATGTCGTTGGGATCGTAGCGCGGCGGGCGTGGTGGCGCCACGTTCCACCGTTGCGCGGGAATCTCGCCGAGGTGAGCGACGATGTCGCGGGCGATGGCAATCGCGTGGCTGTCACTTTCCGCCAGATGGTCGGTCACGCCGCTGATGCGGCTATGCATTTCTCCGCCGCCGAGCGCTTCGACGTCGACCTCTTCCTTTGTCGCCGCGTAAACGAGTTGCGGCCCGCCGAGGAACATCGCACCCTGATTTCGCACGATGACGGTTTCGTCGCACAGCGCCGGCATATAGGCGCCGCCGGCGGTCGAAGGCCCGTGAACGATGGCGATCTGCGGAATGCCTTCGCTCGACATCCGGATCTGGTTGTAAAAAATCGAACCGAACTGTCCTTCGTCGGGAAAGATATAGGGCTGGTCCGGCAGGTTGGCGCCGCCGGACTGGACCATGGTGACGCAGGGTAGCCGGTGCTGCCAGGCAAACCGCTGCGCGCGGACGTGCTTCTTGCAAGTGATGCCGTAGTAGGTGCCGCCCTTCACCGTGGCGTCGTTGGCGATGATCATGCAGGCGCGACCCGACACCATCCCGACGCCGGTGATGATGCTGCCGCCGGGCGGCACACCCTCATACATGCCTTCGCCGGCGAGCTGGCAAAATTCGAGAAACGGCGAGCCGGGGTCCAGCAGGGCCACGATGCGTTCGCGCGGCAGCAACTGTTTGCGCTCCTTGTGCAGCCGCCGCGCCCGCTCCGGACCGCCAATCACCGCGGCCGCGCGGCGTGCATGAAGATCGGCGATCCGCCCGTCGTAGACTTTCCGGTTGCGGCGGTACTCGTCGCTCGTGGCGGAAACGTCGGACTTCATGACGGCCATTGCAGGTTTCCATATTCAAGGATCTGTCGCTGCTCGTGCGTGAGATCAAAATCCATCCACCAACTCCCTCGCAAGTGGCCGCGCGGTCATCGAAGAGCGCTCCCTTCGGACGTCGGGCTACGCCCGCCTGAAGCGCGGCAGCGTCACATTGTCATCGATCTTTTCGCAGACGAGCATGACGTCCATGTCGAACGTGACCTCTTCGGGCTTGCCGCCGATATAGGTGCTGACCATCCGTGGGCCTTCTTCCAGATCGATCAGCAAGACCGCGTAGGGGAGATCGGCCTTGAATGCGGGCCCAGGTGCGCGATGCACCACGCTGAAGGAATGCACCTTGCCGCGCCCGCTTGCCGGGCGATGGGAGAGATATTCGCCGCCGCATTGCCGGCACATTGCCTGTTGGTAGTATTGCACGTGGCCGCAATCGGCGCAGCGTTGTAGCAACAGCACGCCGTCGCGCAGCCCGCGCCAGAAGGCGGCGGAATCCGCATCGGGCGTCGGTACCGGCTTCTTCATGGCGTCTTCGGGCGAAATCACAGCGTGTTCTCCGTGCCCAGAATGGTGGTGGCATTGGTTGCGAAGCCCGCGCCGAGGCTGTGCACCAGCCCGAGTTCCGCACCCGGCACCTGCCGTTCGTCGCACTGGCCGCGCAATTGTGCGATGACCTCATGAAAATGAAAAAGCGATCCAGGCATTCCCGAATGAGCGAATGACAACAGTCCGCCATGGGTGTTCGATGGAATCTGGCCGCCGTAGGTCGTGTGGCCGTCCGCGACGAAACGGCCGCCTTCGCCCTTGGGGCAAAAACCGAGATCTTCCAGCATCATGATGACGGTGCCGGTGAAGCAGTCATAGACGCCGGCGACATCCATGTCCTTCGGGCGATAGCCGGCCATCGCGTAGGCCTTGCGGCCGGATTCGACCGCGCCGGTGGTGGTCAGCGAGGGCATCAGGAAAATATGCTCGTGGGTGTAGCACTCGCCGCCGCCGAGAATGTAGATCGGCTTTTCGATTCCAAGCGCTTTGGCGCGCTCAGTCGATGCAAGGACGAACGCCGCGCCGCCATCCGATATTAGCGAGCAATCGAGCTTGTGGTAAGGTGTCGTCACCATGCCAGAATTGAGCACGTCGTCCACCGTGATCGGCGAGGTCTGCTGCGCGCCGGGAGTCCGCATCGCGTGACGCCGCTGGATTACGGCGACTTCCGCGAACTGCTCGGGCGTGGTGCCGAACTCCTTCATATGCCGGTGTGCGGTCATCGCGAAGGTGTTCGCAACCGGGATGCCGAACGGCATTTCATATTGCTGGTCGCGGCTTTCAGTCATCGAGCGCAGCGCCAGATCCGGCGTCAGGCCGGTCAAGAGACTGTCGCCTCCGACGACAAGCACGACGTCGGCGAGACCGCCGTGAATGGCGGCGGCGCCGATGTTGAACATCGTCGCCGCTGTTGCGCCCGATACCTGCAGCGTATTCGAGAAGGTTGGCTGGATGCCAAAATACTCACTGAACGCCACGCTAAAGCGGTGGAAAGGGGAGGCGGAAGCGGGGCTCGAGATCACGCCATCCACCTCATTCTTCCGGATGCCTGCATCGGCCAGCGCTTTTTTCGCTGCGTCTGCGGCAAGCCACAGCGGGCTCTTTCCTGGTACCTTGCCGACCGGCGACATCCCGATGCCGATGACGGCGACTTTGCCGCGGAGGCTGTTCCTGGTCATGGGTTGCCCTTGGCGAGGCGGGCCTCTAGTTCGTGCCGTTGCACCTTGCCGCTGGTGGAGCGTGGAAATTCCGAGAAATCGATGAACCGGAATTGCCGCGGACGCTTGTAGGCGGCAAGATCGCGCCGGCACAATTCGAGCAAATGGGCCTCGGTGACCGTCTCGTCGCGGCAGGATACAAAGGCGACGGGGACCTCGCCCCACTTTTGGTCCGCGGCCCTTACGACGGCGGCCTCAGTGATGCGGGTATCGCTCATCAAGACACGTTCGATCTCGGCCGGATAGACGTTCTCGCCGCCGGTCTTGATCATGTATTTGGCGCGATCGACAAAGTCGAGCGAGCCGTCTTCATTGCGCCGGAACACGTCGCCCATGTGAAACCAGCCGCCGCGAAAATCTCGCGCGTTGGTTTCCTCGGCCTGCCAATAACCGGAAAACAGCGTCGCGCTGCGAATGGCAAGCTCGCCGGGCATGCCCGGCGCCACCTCATTATCGGAGGAATCGACGAGCTTGATCTGACAAAACGCGTTCTGTTGCTTCGACAGACGGGTCGGGATTTCGCCGACGGGGATCAAGGCCCTTGTCGCGGGCGGCAATCCGGTTTCAGTTGACCCGAAGCTGTTGAGGTACGGCGCCTGCAGCAGCTCGGTCACCTCGGCGATGGCGTGCGGGGGAACCAGATCAGCCATCGCGCCGCAAATGCCAACGCCTTTCACCGCCGTCGCCTGGGCCTTTAGCGCAGCGGCAAACGCTTCCACCATGCCGGGGATCAAGACCAGCCAGCCGATACGGTGCTGTTGCACGGCAGCAAGCAGCGGCTCGACCTGGAAACCATCGATCACCACCACTGTTCCGCCGCGAAGAAGCGTAGCCAGGCCCTGATCCGTGGACGCCATATGAAACATCGGCGCCCACGCGACAAAGCAATTGCGAGGCGAAATGCTCAGCTCGGCGCCGAACATCAACGCGCGCATGACCATCGCGCGATGGGAGATTACGGCGCCCTTCGGCAGGCCCGTGGTGCCGCTGGTATAGAGGATTACCAGGCCGTCTTCGGAACCCGCCAAAATGGGTGCAGGGCGACCGGGTTGCTGCTGGAGGAGCCGTTCATAGTGCGGGCCGATTTCGATCACCTCGCGGCTTTCGACTGCAGGAGCCTCCAGATTGCCGACGAACTCCTGTTCAACAATCATCAGCTTCGGCGACACCAGTTCGATGCAATAGGCGAGCTCGCGCTGCGACAGCCGCCAATTCAGACACGCCGTCATGACGCCCAGATTTGCGGCTGCCAGTTCGACCTCAAAGTATTCCGGACGATTGTGTGACAGCAGCGCGACGCGATCGCCGCGGCGAAGACCGCGGCTTGCCAGCATCGCGGTCGCGCGCTGGACGCGGTCCAGCAACTCTCCGTAGCTGATCTGCCGTCCCTGATATTCGATTGCCGTCGAAGTTGAGTGAATCTTCGCGCTGGCGCGAAACAATTCGCCGACCGTGGGAGCGGCGCCCGCGACCGTTGGGAACGCGTTCCTGAGTTCGCCTGTCATTTGCCGTTCCCCCCAAAAGGTATTGTTGGTGTGTGGCGGCCGACGGTTCCGTGCGAAACTATACGCTTGCGGCATATTCCGATCAAATCTAAATTCTAACGCCTGTTCGATAACCGGTCGCGCGCCAGCGATCGAAGGGCCAGAGCCGGCCCGCAATAGACAAGGGGAGTTTCATGTCCGACCGTTACGCTGCCTACACCAAGCTGAAGATCGACTATCCCTCGAAGCGAATTCTGCGGCTCACCTTCGATCGGCCTGAGACGTATAATTCCGTTGATGCCCAAACCCATACCCAGCTTACGAATATCTGGCGCGACATCAACGACGATCCCGACATCAGTGCGGTGATCGTTACCGGAGCCGGCAAGGCGTTTTCCGCCGGCGGCGACTTCGAGATGATCAAGAACATTCTCGACAATCCGGTGGCGCGCATGGCGACCTGGAAGGAGGCCAAGGACCTCGTCTACAACGTCATCAATTGCAACAAGCCGATCATCTCGGCCATCAACGGCGTCGCGGTGGGGGCGGGCCTCGTCGTCGGCATCCTCGCTGACATTTCGATCTGCGGAAAATCGGCGCGCATTGTCGACGGTCATACTCGCCTTGGCGTCGCGGCAGGCGATGTGGCCTGCATCATCTGGCCGCTGCTCTGCGGGCTTGCGAAGGCGAAATACTATCTGCTGACCTGCAAGCCGCTATCGGGCACGGAAGCCGAGCGGATCGGCCTCGTCTCGCTGTGCGTTGAAGATGCGGATTTGCAAAAGATCGCGCTCGAAACCGCCGAGGATCTCGCAAACGGCGCACAAAGCGCGATCCGCTGGACCAAATACGCGTTGAATAACTGGCTGCGGGTGAACGGACCGCTGTTCGATACCTCCACCGCGCTGGAAATTCTCGGTTTCACCGGCGCCGAGGCGCGCGAGGGCCTCGCTTCACATCTCGAGAAGCGCAAACCGGTGTTCCCGCAGGACTGCCCGATCTGACGGAAACAATATTCTCCGAGAAGGCCAGGTTCGCCTGGCCTTCGTCCGCGGTTCATGTGACGCGGAGTTTTTCGCGCAGCCGTTCGACGGCTTCGGGGTTCGACAGGGCGGAGAGATCGCCGGGATCCTTGTGTTCGAACACTGCCCGCAGTACGCGGCGCATGATCTTCAGATTGCGGGTGCGCGGCAGATCGTCGACAAACAGGATCGTTTCGGGACGATAGGATGCGCCCATTCCCTCGACAATAGCAGACGATAACTCGCTTGCGAGGTCGCTATTTCCCTCGATATTCGGCATCGGCACGCAGGCACAGACGATAGCTGAGCCTTTCACCGGATGCGGAATGCCGAACACGGCGGCTTCCGCGACCTTTCCCGTCGCGATCAAGATGCCCTCAAGTTCCGCTGGCCCGGTACGCTTGCCGGAAATCTTGATTGTGTCGTCGGAGCGGCCGAGAATGTAGTACAGTCCGTCACGGCCACGCATCGCGAAGTCGCCGTGTACCCACAGGCCGGGAAGCGTGCTCCAGTAGCTTTCGATATAGCGTGCATCGGCTTTCCACAGGCTCTTGGTCAAGCCAATCGACGAATGCCGCAACACCAGTTCGCCGACCGTGCCGGCGGGGACCCGCCGCCCCGTGAGATCGACAATGTCGGCCCCGACACCGAGCGCCGGTCGCGAGAACGAACAGGGGTTCATCGGGTGATTTGGCGTGCCCGTGAAGATGCAGCCCCCGACTTCGGTTCCGCCTGAAATATTGATGATCGGAATTTTCTTCTTGCAGACGTGCTCGAAAAACCAGAGCCACGGCGTCGCGGTCCACGCCTCCCCGCCGGAGGTAGTGATCCGCAGGCTCGAGAGGTCGTAGTTTTCGACCTCCAGTCCGTAGCGCATCAGGCTGCGAACGATCGTCGGCGACACGCCGAGATAGGTCACCCGATGATCCGCGATCAGGCGCCAGAACCGTCCGGTGTCGGGATAATCCGGCGTGCCCTCCGCGATCAGCAGACTGCCGCCGGCGAAGCTCGGAATGCACGCGCACATCGCGCCCACCATCCAGCCCATGTCGCTGAAGAAGAAAAAGCGATCCGATGATTTGAAGTCCCCGCAGATGATGACGTCGCGGGTGACCATGGAACCAATGAAACCGATGTGGGTCCAGATGCACCCCTTCGGTTCTCCCGTCGTGCCCGACGTGTAGAGCAGGATCGCCGGGTCTTCCGCCTGCACCGCCACGGTTGCAATGGCCCCTTCCTTGCCGCCAACAACATCGTTCCACCAGCGGTCGCGTCCCTCGCGCATCGGCGTCTCGATCTCGAGACCATCGCGGCCGGCAACGATCACGTGCTGGACCGTCGGCGAGGCTTCAAGCGCCACGTCGAGCACCGACTTAAGGGGTGCGGGCGCGCCGCGCCGCCACGTTCCGTTCGCCGTGATCACGGCCTTGGCTTCGCCGTGGTTCAGGCGGGACTGGATCGGGCTTGGGCCGAATCCCGAGAACAGCGGCATGACGATCGCGCCCAGCTTCAATATCGCGAAGAAGGCGATAAATGTTTCCGGCAGATTCGGCATATAGATCGCGACCACGTCGCGCTGGACGATGCCGAGACTCGCGCAATCCCTGCGCCAGCCGCCCAACTTCCCGGTCGAATTCGCGGTAAGTCAGCGAGCGTTGTTCGCGCTTGTATTCGCCTTCCCAGACGAGAAATGTCTGGTCCCACACCGCAGTTCCGCGATGTTTGTCGACGCAGTTCAGGACAACGTTGGTGGTGCCGCCGACGCACCAGCGCGCCCAGGGTTGACCGCGCGACAAATCGAGCATTGCATCATAATGTCGATAGAATCTGACGTCGCAGAATTTGAAGACTTCCTCCATCAGCCACGCGGGATCGGCCTCCGCCATCGAGAGCAGGTCGTCGTAATCCGGCTGGGCGGTAGCGCGGAGGAACGCCGTCAAATTGCTTTGTGCCACCAGGTCCGGCGGTGGCGTCCACGTATATTGCGTCGCATCGTTCATGGACCGTCTCGGCGAAATGTCTCTCGAGCCGGGCCGTGCGGGCCCGATCGCGTGAAAGCTAGCGCCCAGAGGCGATTTGGGTCAATGCCGGGACCGACTATCTTTCAATTCTAACATTTGTTAGACGAATGATGGTTTTGCCAGCGCAGGGGAAGGGAATGAAGCCGAACGCCTGTCGTCCCGAATTTCTTGAACCGACAAGGTTTGTCGATAGCGATTCACGCGAGGTCCGCGAGTTCGTGGCGCGCAGCCTGGGCGGCGCGCAGGATCTGTCGGCTACGGACAAGGCGATTCGCCTGTTCGAGGCTGTGCGTGATCGGATTAGATACAACCCGTTCGATTTCAGTGCGATCGAGGACGATTACCACGCCAGCCGGATCGCCGGGAAAGCCTCGAATTACTGCGTACCCAAGGCAATCCTGCTGACCGCCGTGTTCCGCGCTGCCGGAATTCCGGCTGCAGTTGGATTTGCCGACGTCCGCAACCATTTGAATTCGCCGAAGCTCGCGGACCTGATGGGAACCGACCTGTTCATTTACCATGGCTACGTCGCGCTTTGGCTCCATGACAGGCTGTTCAAGGTCACGCCCGCGTTCAATACGGAACTGTGCGAGCGGTTCGGCGTCAGACAGCTGGTCTTCGACGGGAAAAGCGACGCGCTGTTTCACGAGTTCGATACAAAAAGCCAGCGCCATATGGAATATGTCAACGATCGCGGCTGGTTCGCCGATCCTCCGATCGGACAGATGCTGCAGGATATGCGTGCGATCTATCCGAAGCTATGGCAGTCGGGCGCGGATCAGGTACCCGTCAGTGACGCTGCGTTCGGTGTCGCGCGATAGCAATCGATCCGTGACGGCGAGCGCCTATGCAGAGGAAGGTCCCAGGGCGGTTGCCGAAAGGCGAAAGCCGCGTTGGCAGGGCAGATAGGCGGATATTCCCGGCGCTATGCCTTCTTGACGCCGTCGAAGATCAAGAGCTCGGTTCGGCGGGCCAACTTCAATACCGCGTCCTTGCTGCCGAAGCTGAACCACTCGATGGTCCAGTTCAGCGCGCCCAGCACAAATATCCGCAACGGGACGATCTCGATATCGGCACGAATCTCCCCGCACGCCGCGCGTCCAGGAAGAGCTGGTCCCAATACCTGGCGTAGGACCTGCGTAGCGGGCGATGCGGTTTCTTGAGATGCTCGGGCAGCTGGCCGTAGATGCGGATATTGGCCGAAGTGAAATCGCTCGCTTCGAGCAGCGCCACCAGATGCGCCTCAATGGCAAGCCCGATCCGGCGGCGGTGGGAGACCTTGTCCGCTTCTTTCAGCGCCGTCTTGACCGCGTCAAAGACCCTGAGTAGTCCGCGGTGGAGGACCTCATTGAGAATCGCCTCCTTGGAATCGAAATAATAGTAGATGCTCCCAGCCTTGATCTTGGCCATTGCCGCGATCTGGCGCAACGTGGTGGCTGAGTATCCCTGGCGACGAAACAGCTTCGCCGCGGCCTCCAGAATCAAATCGCGTGATTTTTCGGATTTTGAAATCTGGGCGATATCGCCGGCAGCTCGTTTCTTCTTTGCTGGCCGAGACCTGCGTTTCAATTTCGGCGCGCGGGGAGGGGTCGAAGTGCGCCCTGGTTTGGATGAGACGCGCGGCCCAGGCCCGGAAACCAACAAGGACTGCCGCGTCGGATTCATGGTCAAGGTGCCTTCCGCTGCGGATTATTGGCGCAGCCAAAAGACTTCGTCAACCGCTCGACGATTCGAGCGAACGCATACGCGGCCAAAGGTCGTGTCGCTTCGCGTCAGACGACTTGCCACGACGAGTTTCCTCGGGTTTCTTGCATGGCAGGCCTTGTGAAACTCGGCGCCGCCGATCGGCGAGCAAGATGCGAAGAGCCGGAGCGGAAAATGGGCTTGGCAGCACGGACAACGAGCTTCGAATGCGAGATCGCCGACGGTCTCGCGCATCCAATTCTCAACCGGCCCGATCGGCCGCCATTTCCGTAGCGGGGGGTACCCTGGAAGGAATCGAGGCTTTCCAGGAAAAGCGCAAACCGGTATTCGTCGGGCGATGGCACTTAAACCCAGGTAGCCGCCAGCGCGAGTTAGCACCAAATGTCATCCTCCACGCTTGATACCCCTCGATATCCGACGCTGTTGTCGCCGATGCGCGTCGGTGCCCACATGTTGCGCAATCGCGCCATCATGGGTTCGATGCATACGCGCCTTGAGCAGGCGCCGAACCCGGTGGAGCGGCAGGCTGCGTTTTATGGCGCGCGCGCTGCGGGAGGTGTTGCTCTCATCGTCACCGGCGGCTTTGCGCCAAACGAGGCCGGCCGGATGGAAACCGGCGGTCCCATTCTGGATGCAAAGCAAAGTCTGGGTCCTCATCAAGTCATCGTGGACGAGGTCCATCGCCACGGCGCCAAGATCCTTCTGCAGGTCCTTCACGCCGGCCGTTATGCCAAGCACGACCATATCGTCGGCGTTTCGGATATCCGCTCTCCGATCAACCCGCGTACGCCGGCGCCGCTCACGGATGCGGGGATCGAGCGGACGATCGAAGACTTCGTGAATTGCGCACGACTGGCGGCACAGGCCGGCTATGACGGCGTCGAGGTCATGGGTTCCGAGGGCTATCTCATTACCCAATTCACCGCGCCGCGGACAAACAACCGGGAAGATCGCTGGGGCGGGTCGCTCGACCATCGGCTGCGGTTTCCGGTGGAGATCGTACGGCGCATACGCGCAGTGCTCGGACCATCGTTCCTGATCATGTACCGCATCTCCGCCATCGACCTTGTCGAGGATGGGTTGACTGCAGAGGAGATCGACGCACAGGCCCGCGCCATCGAGGCGGTGGGCGCCGACATCCTGAATACCGGGATCGGCTGGCACGAGGCGCGGGTACCGACAATTGCGTTCAGCGTTCCGCGCGCGGCTTTCGCTTTTGCTGTTGAGCGGCTCCGCAAATGCATCTCCATCCCGATCGTCGCCTCCAACCGCATCAACACGCCGGAACTTGCCGAAGGCCTTCTGGCCTCCGGTACCTGTGACTTCATCTCCATGGCGCGACCGATGCTGGCGGATCCCGATTTCATCCGAAAGGCGGAACAGAACCGCGCGGACGAAATCAACACCTGCATTGCCTGCAATCAGGCTTGCCTCGACTTTATTTTTTCCGACCGGATCGCTACCTGCCTCGTCAACCCGATGGCAGGCAACGAGATCGAATTTGCAAGCAAACCGAAAGCTGTACCGAAGCGTATTGCGGTGGTCGGCTCGGGGCCGGCTGGTCTGGCGGCGGCGATAGCAGCAGCGGGCCTTGGCCATCGCGTCGTTCTGTTCGAAGAGCAACGCGAACTCGGGGGGCAGATCGATCTCGCGCGCCGCATTCCGGCCAAGGCCGAATTCAACGAGATGCTGCGCTATTTCAGGCGACAAGTCGAAGTGCTGAAGGTCGAGGTTCGCCTCGGTGTCCGCGCAACGGCGGATGAGCTTGCTCATGAAAATTTCGATCAAGTCGTGATCGCCACCGGCATCGTTCCGCGCAAGCCGGCGATCGAGGGCATCGACCGGCCCAGCGTCGTGAGCTACTCGGATGTGATCCTTGGACGCGTAAATGTCGGGCGGCGGGTCGCCATCATCGGCGCCGGCGGTATCGGTCATGACGTGGCCGAGTTCTTGACTCACAGCGAGACGGTCGATGATCCGGTCCAGTCCTTCCTCGATGAATACGGCGTCGACCCCTCCATCAGCAGCCGCGGCGGATTGAAGCCGCCATTACGTCTGTCGTCGCCGCGGCAAGTGACGCTGTTCCAGCGTCACCGCGAGCGGCCGGGGAGCCGTCTCGGCGTGTCGACGGGGTGGATCCTGCGCAGTCGCCTGCGCGAAAAAGGTGTCAAGATAATAGCCGGCGTGGCTTACGATGGGATCAGCGAGAAGGGACTGCACTACAGCATCGACGGTGAGGCGAGGCTTCTGGAAGCCGATCACATTGTTATCTGCGCCGGCCAGGAACCGAACGTATCGCTGGCGCGCGATCTGAAGGCCAAAGGCGTGCGGTCGATCGTGATTGGCGGCGCCGGGCGCGCCGAGGAGCTGGATGCGCTCCGGGCCATTCAGGAGGGGGTCGGCTTCGCTTATGCGCTTTGAGGATATTCCTCAGTCGCGAAGTCGATGGACGCGGCTCATTTCTCCTGGCAAATGGCGAGCACTGCTGCCCGCACTGCGGCGGCAATGACGGCGCCGGTCTTCGGGTCATCGACTGCGCGCGCGAGCGTGACACCACCTGACAACATCGAGAGAACCGCCCAGGCCGCCTTGCGGCGCTGCTGCAGCGTGCCGTCGGGCAACCCTTCCGCGAAGGTGTCGACGACGCGCAACAGCTCGGCTTCATATGCCGCCTTGGTCTCGTCGTCGGCCCGCGCGACCTCCGGGGTCAGGCTCTGCAACGCGCAGCTTTCACCCAGCTCCCACGTGCGCCTGACGCTCATGTAGAAGTCCGTAAACTTTTTCAGCCACGCGTCGCCATCCTCGGCGCGCAGGTGCTCGATTGCCTCGCGCAGTTCAACGAGCCCGGCGACGGCAGCGGCCTTGAATGCTTCCGCCTTTGATGGGAAGTGCCCGTAGAATGCACCCGACGTAACGCCCGCCTCCTTGGCTAGTCCGTCAACACCTATTCCACCAAAGCCAAGCCGCCGAAATCCGCGCCCCACGGCGCCGAGGATCTTGGCTTTGGCTTCTTCTCTGTGTCCGGGTCCGTAGCGCATCACATTCTCTTGATATAGCGATCGTTATTTCACGATTGACGCCATAGCGATCGTTATCTTATGTTTACATCACGATCGTTATAGCACGGTCGCGCCGCGTTCTGCAATGGCTCGATGCGGATAGCTCAGTTTACCCCTGGAGATAACCATGCCCATTAGCCTCACCCTTACCGAAGGCGTCCTTCCCAAAGGCGCCGAGAAGCAAGCCATCGCCCGCATCACCGATGCGTTCCTCAAATATCATGGCATGTCGGGGAACAAGGTCATGACGCCGAACGTCACGGCCCATCTGAATGTGTTGCCGAAGGGGGCGACATTTGCCGGAGGCAAGGAAGTCGATGGCGCATGGATCGAAACGAAAACTCCGTCTTTCGCTTTGGCAAATCATGAAGTTCAGAACAGCTTCTTTGCGGAGGCCACTCAGATCATTCACGAGCTTTCCGGGGGCAAGCTGCCAAGAGAGCGCATCTGGTCCAACGGCGTGCATGCCGTCGACGGCACCTGGAACATGAACGGCAAACCGCTGACGAATGCCCAGATTGGCGAAGCAGTTGCGGTCGGCTGACCGAATGGTAGGCCGCTGTGTTCCTTCGAATGCAGATCACCGTTCGATACGTCTGAACATCAGGGCAAAGCGTTCGGGCCGATGTTCAGGTTCAGTTTCCTGAAAACACCGAGAGGATTTCGACAATGAAGAAGCTTACCTATGCGATGGTCCTGTCCGCGGGCATGATTGCAGCAAATGCCACCGGGGCGCTCGCGACAGAGAAACAGTGCATCCCGATCGGAGGGGAGGCGCTTGGCCAGTTCTACAATGATGGCGCCGATGTCATGGCGGCGATGATGGGCACTTGGGCCAGCGCTCGCGGCACAGTCAAAAGCCAGAGGAAGACGGCAACCGGCCTCGCTCTCGAAATGGAGCACGTGTTCTCAAGCAGCGCGGGCGGCGTGGTAGCTGTCTTTGCCTTCCGGCTTCTGTCGGGCGCCACGGAATGCTAGTCAGGGTCGCGCGCTGATTTCTTCGGGCGCCCGGTCGGCGGGAGTATTGCCATGAGCACGGAGGTTTTGATCGGCGACGGCGACGGCGGCGCGGCTGACGTCGCATCCGCTCCGGGCCGCTATCCTCGGCGAACTTCATGCCCGGCCGTTCACGCCGCTTCAGGTCCCGTCCCGAATTCTGCATTTCGGCTTCGATACTTCCGGCGCGCGGGCCCAGGCCGACCGGGCCAACCTGGTTGCGTTCTGCAATTCGCGCGGTCTCACGCCGCCCGCGGCGGCCGACAAGCACCACCGCGTGCCCTTCGGAGCCACCATCCTGCGCTGGGAACAGCATTCGGAATTCACCACCTACACCTGGGAGATGCCGGCCGACGCCGGTGGCATACCGTTCCATCCGGATGCGGCTTCGCTGGCCACGCCAATGCGGCTGGTTCCGCAGCCCGGCCCGCTATTGGTTGCGATCGACCTGCAACTTGCTGGCGGAAGACGCGCAGCGCACCGCCCCGGAACGCCTGTTCGATCGCGCCAGCCTTGCGGTAGCGGAGAACTCCGACGGTCGCGCGGTGTACGCCACCGATTTCCAGCCGGGACCGTCCGGCTTCGTGCGGGTTCTGGTGGTCGACCGCGGCATGGACGCCGAGCGGGCCGGCGCGCTGGTGCAGCGGGTGATCGAAGTCGAGACCTATCGCACGCTGGCGCTGCTCGGTCTGCCGGAAGCGCAACGCCTCGCGCCTTCGATCGCGGCCTCCGAGCGGCGGCTGGTCGAGGTCACCGAAGAAATGCGCCGCGCCAGCGATCTGGCCAGCAACCACAAGCTGCTCGACGAGCTGACGGCGCTGGCCGCCGAAGTCGAGGCGGGCGCCGCCGCAAGCGTGTTCCGCTTCGGCGCCAGCCGCGCCTACGAGGAGATCGTCGAGCAAAGATTGCAGACCATCGGCGAGCGCAAGGTCGGCGGATTGCCGACCTGGACCTCGTTCCTGGCGCGGCGGATGAAGCCGGCACTGCGCACCTGCGTCACCATCGAGAACAGGCAATCGAGCCTCTCGCTGAAGCTGGCGCGCGCCGCCAATTTGTTGCGCACCCGCGTCGACGTCGAACTGGAGCAGCAGAATCAGGAGCTCCTGAAATCGATGAACGCGCGGACCCGGCTGCAGCTGCGTTTGCAGACCACGGTCGAGGGTCTCTCGGTCGCGGCCATCACCTATTATGTCGTCGGGCTGTTCGGCTATCTCGTGAAGGCTGCCCACGACGGCGGCCGCATGACGATCGAGCCGAGCATCGTGACTGCGGCCTTCGTGCCGATTGCCGCGCTTGCGATCTGGTGGACGGTGCGGCGGATCCGGAAGAAGCACGTCACCGGCGAGGACTGATCGTCGTCGTCCGCAAGGTCGCATGCGGCGGTAACAGGGGTTCGCATCAATGCCGATGGCCGGTTGCCTTGCGAGATGCGGCGGTCTTCTTGCCGACTTCGGTCGGTATCATCACCAGGCGGCCATAACGCACGCCGCGCTCGGCGATGATGTGGTCGGCGAAATGCTGGACCTCGGCGCCGGTGCCTTTCAACGCCGTCACTTCCATGCAGTTGTCGTCGTCGAGATGGACGTGAAGCGTCGCCATCGAGAGGTCGTGGTGCCCGTGATAATTCTCCACCAGGCGTCGCGACAGATCCCGCGCGGCATGGTCGTAGACATAGACCAGCGCGGCGACGCATTCCCCTGGCTTTCCCATTTTTTGCGCCGCCTGCTGCATGCCGGCGCGGGTGAAATCGCGAATTGCCTCGGAGCGGTTCTGATAGCCGTGCTCAGCGATCATGCGATCAAGATCGTCCATTAAGTCGTCGTCGAGGGTGATCGTGATGCGCTGCAATTTCATCTCCTGCCGGTTGCGTCCGAGTATGATGAATAATTGACAACATCATACTCGTTATGTCAGCGTCGAATTTCATGTCGGGCCGGAGGGCGCCGGCATCCGGAATTCATACATCAAGTGGGCCAACGTCGCTCGGATTAAGACGCCGACCCCCCGGGGGTTCTCTTGTCAGGAAGCCGCGGTTGGGGGCGGGCTATGGGCAAATGTTCGCCGGCGTTTGTTTCGCTTGCCGGGGAAGAGACCCATTCATCGCGCGCGTCGCCGCCAAAGCGTGGTGCGAAGCGCCGGGCCGCACGATCGCTGGGCGCAGCCTCGTTGGCCTGCTGGCTTGCGATTGCCTCCAACGCGTTCGCGCAAGGCGCCAGGCCGACCGCGCTTCCGGCGGTGGAGATCGAAGCGCCGCAAGAGCGTCAGACCGCCGGCCTCAAGCCAAAAAATGGCGCTGACAGAGGCAGACGACCGACGCGCGGGGCGATCCAAACACCAACTCCCGCCGTCAATGCCGTTCCCGCCGCCAAAGGCTCGGGGACGCCGTCGTCGCCGGTCACATCCGCGAGCGAGAGGAATGTCAGCGGTGCGGAAGTCAATGCATGGCCGTTCTCCCGGCCGGCGGAAGCGCTCGAGGTCGTGCCCGGCCTGATCGTCACCCAGCACAGCGGCGACGGCAAGGCCAACCAGTATTTCCTGCGCGGCTTCAATCTCGACCACGGCACCGATCTCGCAATTTCGGTCGACGACATGCCGGTCAACATGCGCACCCACGCGCACGGCCAGGGCTATGCCGACCTCAATTTCCTGATCCCGGAACTGATCGCATCGGTCAATATTCGGAAAGGCCCGTATTTCGCCGACGAAGGCGACTTCTCCTCGGTCGGGTCGGTCCATGTCAGATCTGCTCGACAGCATCAACAGGACGATGGCGTCGATCACCGCCGGGAGCTTCGGCTATCGCCGCGCGCTCGGTATCTCCTCGACGAAGCTTGGCGAGGGCACGTTGCTGATCGCGGGCGAGGCCGACACCTACAATGGCCCGTGGGACAATCCCGACAAGTTGCGCAAACTCAACGGCGTTGTTCGCTATAGCCAGGGTACGGCGGAAGACGGCTTCACCCTGACCGGGATGGCCTATGCGAACAAATGGAATTCCACCGACCAGATTCCATTGCGCGCGGTCGCTTCCGGAGAGATCGGTCTCTACGGCGCGATCGATCCTAGCGACGGCGGCAATTCCAACCGCTTCTCGCTATCGGGGCGCTGGGCGCAGACCGATGACAGCGGCAGCTCCAAGGCAAATTTTTACTTCATCAAGAGTTCGCTCGATCTGTGGAATAATTTTACCTACGTCCTGAGCGATCCCATCAACGGCGATCAGTTTCATCAGCACGACGATCGCATCCTCGGCGGCGTCAATGCGTCCCATATCTTCAAGAGCCAATTCGCCGGCTTGCCGATGGAAACCGAAATCGGCGTTCAGAGCCGCTACGATGATATCAGGCTCGATCTGACCAATACGGTGCAGCGCCAGTTCCTGTCGCCCATCCGCAGCGACGCGGTTGGGGAAGGCAGCGTCGGCGTGTTCGCGCAAAACACGCTGCATTGGACCGGCTGGCTGCGAACCATCGCCGGCTGGCGCGGCGATTTCTATCAGGCCTCGGTCAATTCCTTTTTCCTGCCGGCCAATTCCGGCAACGCCAATGCCGCCATCGGCAGTCCCAAGTTCAGCGTGGTGCTGGGGCCGTTCGCAAGGACCGAATTCTTTGTCAATGCCGGCGAAGGCTTTCACAGCAACGATGCGCGCGGCGTCACCATCACGGAATCTCCCACCGATGGTTCGGCGCTGCAGTCCTCGCCGCTTCTGGTCAAGACCAGGGGAGCCGGAGGTCGGGTTGCGGACCAGGATCATCCCGAAACTGGACAGTTCGGTCAGCCTGTTCCTGCTCGACTCGGCGTCCGAGATTCTGTTCTCCGGCGATGCCGGCGATACCGTGGCCAGCCGGCCGAGCCGGCGCTACGGCGTCGAATGGACCAACGACTATCGCCCGCTGTCATGGCTCGGCCTCGAAGGGGATATTGCCGTCACGCATGCCCGATTCCGCGGCGACGATCCGCAGCAGGCGGCGCTCTATGCCTCGCTCGCCGGATTTCCTCTAAGCCAGATCGGCAACGCGCCGGGCAACTACATTCCCGGCGCGCCGAACATGATCGCCTCGGCCGGAATCTCGCTCGGTGAAAAAACCGGCTGGTTCGGAGGCTTGCGCTATCGCTATTTCGGGCCGCGCCCGCTGACCGAGGACAATGCGTTCGTATCGCCCGCGACCGGACTCCTCAACGGACGATTGGGATATCGTTTTGAAAACGGCTGGCGCATCCAGCTCGACGGATTCAACCTGTTGAACAGTCGCTCCGACCAGATCACTTACGCCTATGGCTCGCTGCTGAAATCGGATTCGTTGTTCGCGATGTGCTTTCCGGCAGCAGGCGCCCCGACCGCCCCGGCTGCAGTGTGCCAGACCGGGGTGATGGACCGCGTGCTGCACCCGGTCGAGCCGCTGGCGGTTCGGGTCACCCTCGCCGGTCAGTTCTGAAGACGTGGATCAATGCAGCGCCGGCGTTCGCCGCGACGGGTTGCTTAGCCGGCTATTACTCGGCGGGCACGGCTGCGGGCATCCGGTCATAGCCCTTCAGCCAGTAGATCATCGCCGATACGATCCACGCGACCACGAAGATGCCGACGACGACAAAGCCGAAATTGGCGAGGTCGTTGTTGATCTTGCTGGTCCAGCTCCACAAGCTGCCGTCAAGCCCGAACTTCTCCGAGATCAGCGCCATCGCCTCGATGCCGCCGATGAATAGCGCGATCACGACCGACACGGCCGTGATTGTCAAATTGTACCACAGCTTGCGGATCGGATTGACGAACGCCCAGCCATAGGCACCTACCATCAGCGCGCTGTCGGCGGTGTCGACCAGCGCCATGCTGGCGGTGAACAGCGCGGGAAACACCAGCGCGTGCCACGGTGACAAGCCGTTGGCGGCCTCGGAGCCGGCGATACTCAGAAGTCCGATTTCGGTGGCGGTGTCGAAGCCAAGGCCGAACAAAAGTCCGATCGGATACAGATGCCAGCTCCTGGTGACGATGCGAAACAGCGGGCGAAATATCCTCCCGATGACGCCGCCGGCATGGGCCTCGTCGGTTCCATCGGGCGCGCCGCTGTGCGCGACGTTACGGAACGAGAGCCATACCGAGCGGAGAATGAACAGGTTGAGCACCGCGATCAGCAGCAGGAAGATCGCCGAGATCGAAACGCCGACGGCGCCGCCGTAATTCTTGAAGGCGGCGAGATCGTCCTTCAGTGCGGCGGTGGTCGCGGCCAGCAGCGCGACGGCAACAAATACCACGGTCGAATGACCGAGCGAAAAGAACAGGCCCGCCGTCACCGGGCGGCCGCCTTGCTGCATCAGCTTGCGGACGGCATTGTCGATCGCGGCGATGTGGTCGGCGTCGACCGCGTGACGCAGCCCGAACACCCAGGCCAACAGCGCGGTGCCGAGCAGGGCCGGCCGACCCTGAGATATCGCAAACGCCCAGATCCAGGCCGCGATATTGAAGGCAATCAGGATCAGGAACAGGTTCGTGACCGAGCCCGTTCGTTTGCCGGTGGTGCCGCGCGCGACCAGCGCAAGCGAGACCAGCGTGGTAAAGGATTCGACGGGCACTGCTTTGAAACTCATCGCCATCACGCGTCGCATCAGGGAGCGGCAGTATGATGAATATATGAAGAAGGCATACGCAACGTCAATCGCGCGGTCCGGTTGCTCGACGCCGAGGAGGTTCGACAGCTCGACAATGCCATCGACGGACGGTCCGGCGCCTGCAACGGCAAGGATTTCGGCCATCCGTTCGCCGATCCGGTCAATCGCGAACCGGAATTTCCCGAACACTGCAGGTAGACCTGGCGCCCGATCCAGGATTGGATGCCGCCAGCGTGATCCATGGCCGAGTACTTGCGCGACGCGATGTTGATCGAGATCAATGCACTCGGCGACAAGCCAACATCCACTATTGCAAGGAAACGATCCCGCCGACAGGGAGGGAGCTTCCGAATTTATTGCAATATGAGCAGTTACTTGGAGATGGTTAGTCAGTAGCCACAACGGGCAAATGCCTTGCTGTCATCTCCCAATAAGAAAAAAGAAGAAGCTGAATTGGGAGGAAGCATGGCGTCACGAGGCGCACTACCTGTTTTTGGCCGGCATGGCTCGCCGACGGTCGACGTCGCCGAGATAGATCACCTCGTGATGAGCACCGAGACTGCCGGAGTGTCTGTTCTGGCATTCGCCGGGGCGGTCGATCGTCGCCGCTTTTTGCGCGGTGAACTGGCGGAGCCGCGACCATGACGGTGCCGGCCGGAATGGACATCGACATCGCGCTGGATCTGGCGGAAGGCCGCGTCGTCGACGTCCGCATCACGCCACGCCGGCTGCCGCCGGTCAGCGCGCTGGTCGTCGGCCGGCCCGCCGGCGAGATGCTCAAGCTGGTGCCGCGTCTCCATACCTTGTGCGCCGCCGCGCATGGTATCGCGGCGCAAACCGCCGTCGAGGCGGCGCGCGGGGTTGACGTCGCGCCAGAGGTTCGACGCCGGCGCGCCGCGGCGGTGCTTGCGGAACGGCTGGTCGAGCAATTGCGCGGCGTGGTCACCGGCATGCGGCTGCTCGAACAGCGATCGGTTGCTACGGCGGTGCGCGAATTGATCCGCGCATCGGCGACGTTCGCGCCCGCGGCCAACGCCGGCGTGCCGGAGAGGCTGAGCGCCATCGATCTGATTGAACGTGCGCTCGATTGGATCGGCATCGCCGGGCTGAACCCGATGGACAATCATGCGTTCGTCCATTTCAGCCCTTCCGGCACAGCCTGGCTCACCGCGCGGGATGACCTCGACATCATCGCGCGGCTGGCGCGTGACGGCGCAGGTTATGCTGCCGAACCGGATCTCGGAGGCGCCGTTCCGGAAACCGGACCCTGGGCGCGGTTGCGCGCGGAAAACCAGCTTGCCGATCGGCAAGCTTCGGCGGCGGTGCGGCTTCAGGCGCGGCTGGATGAGATTGTCCGCATGCCGCAGATGTTGCGCGCATTGACCACCGGCGAGGACGATTTGTCGCTCGCGGATGTAACCGGCTACTGCCTCGGCGAAGGCGGCGGCGCTGCCGCGGTCGAGACCGCGCGGGGTCGGCTCCATCACCATGTCGAGCTCGACGCCGCCGGCCGCGTGCGCCGGTTCCAATGCCTGGCGCCGACCGAGTGGAACTTTCATCCCCACGGTCCACTGGTACGGATGCTGCGCGGCGCGGTGGTCCCGCTCGATCGCGGCGGACAGGACGCGGTCGAGCAGCTGATCGCCGCCTTCGATCCCTGCGTCGGTTACAAGGTGACGGTCCGGGAGGTCGCCGATGCATGAGATGGCGCTCTGCGAAAGCGTGATCGACATCATCGAGGCGGAGGCGCGCCGGCAGTCGTTCTCCAGGGTGACGACAGTCTGGCTGGAGATCGGCGCGCTCAGCCAGGTCGAACCGGACGCCATGCAATTCTGCTTCGAAGTGGTTGCCGCGCGCTCGGTCGCAGCCGAGGCCAAGCTGGAAATCATCAGGCCACCCGGCACCGCCTGGTGCATGAGCTGCGAGAAAAGCGTGACCGTCGAACGGCGCTACGATGCCTGTCCGTGCTGCGCCGGCTATCAGCTGCAAATCACTGCGGGCGAGGAAATGCGTGTCAAAGAACTGGAGGTTGCCTGATGTGCACAGTATGCGGCTGCGGCAATGCGCAGGCCTCCGTTGAGTCGGGAGTGTCGCATCATTCGCACGGCCATGATCACGCCCATCACCACGGTGAGGACGGACCCCATGGCCATGACCATGCCCACGGCCATGCGCATTCCCATTCACATTCTCACGGCGCCCACAGCCATCATCACCATCATCACGGGCACGGTGCGGCCGACCACGATCATGACCATGCTCACGATCATCATGATCATTCTCATGCCCATGACGCTGCCGGCGAGACAATCCATTATGGCGGCGGTCTCGCCGGCGTGCATGTTGCCGGCCTGAGCCAGGAACGCATCGTCCAGATCGAGCGCGACATTCTCGGCAAGAACGACGGTCTGGCCAATAGCAATCGCGCGCGCTTCGCCAAGGCTAGGGTGTTCGCGCTGAACCTCGTTTCGAGCCCTGGCGCCGGCAAGACGTCGCTGCTGGTCAAAGCTATTTCCGATCTGAAGGACCGGCGGCCGATCGCGGTGATCGAAGGCGACCAGCAAACCTCGAACGATGCCGAGCGTATTCGCGCCACCGGCGTTCCGGCTATACAGGTCAACACCGGCAAGGGCTGTCACCTCGATGCCTCGATGGTCGGCACCGCATTCGATCGCCTGCCGCCGATCCATGATGGGTTCTTGTTCATCGAGAATGTCGGCAACCTGGTCTGCCCGGCGGCGTTCGATCTTGGGGAAGCCCACAAGGTGGTGGTGTTCTCGATCACCGAGGGCGAGGACAAGCCGCTGAAATATCCGGACATGTTCGCCGCCTCGAGCCTGATGCTGATCAACAAGATCGACCTGTTGCCGCATCTCGATTTCGATCTGGCCCGGACCATCGAATATGCCCGCCGTGTCAATCCGCGGATTGAGGTGCTGACGGTTTCAGCGCGCACCGGCGAAGGTATGCCGGCATTCTACGCCTGGATTGCCAAGCGCGCTGCGGCTTTGGCGGCGAATGTCGCCGCCAAGTGAGAGACAAATGAACGTTGTGCTGCCCAGCATTCAATCCTCACAGCGGCTGCGCGTCCGCGTGCGCGGAACGGTGCAGGGCGTCGGCTTCCGGCCCTACGTCTATGGCCTGGCGCAACGTTTCGAACTGGGCGGCTTTGTCTCCAACGACGCCGAAGGCGTGCTGATCGAGATCGAGGGGGCGCGCGTGCCCGAATTCGTCCGCGTGCTGCGCCGCGAGGCGCCGCTGCTGGCGCGAATCGATGCCGTGGAGACCGAGGCTGCCGCGCCTCGCGGCGAAACCCGTTTTGCGATCGCGGCGAGCGGCGAGGGCAGGGTGACGACGTCGATCGCGGCGGATGCTGCGACCTGCGAACGCTGCCTTGACGATCTGTTCGACCCGTCGAGCCGCTTTCATCTTTATCCTTTTGTCAATTGTACCCATTGCGGCCCGCGCTACACGCTGACGCGCCGGCTGCCCTATGATCGCGTCAACACATCGATGGCGGCATTCGCGATGTGCGCCGATTGCGCCGGCGACTACCGCTACCCCGGCAACCGCCGCTTCCACGCCGAACCGATCGCCTGCCCGAACTGCGGACCGAAGCTGAGCCACGGCATCGATGACATCGTCGCAGCCCTGGTCGAAGGCCAAATCGTTGCGATCAAGAGTCTCGGCGGCTTTCAGCTGTTGTGCGACGCTCGCAACGAGCAGGCCGTCGCCACGCTTCGCGCACGCAAGAACCGGGACGCCAAGCCGTTTGCGGCCATGGTCGCGTCCTTTGCTTCCCTCGACGGCATCGCCGACAGCGATCCGATCGAACGTCAATTGCTCGCGTCGATCGAGCGTCCGATTGTGCTGCTGAAATCGCGCCACGACCTCGCCGGCTTGGTCGCGCCCGGCTTGTCGCATCTCGGGGTGATGCTGCCCTATACGCCGCTGCATCATCTCTTGTTCCATGCCGCCGCCGGCAAGCCGGCCGGTCGGGCCTGGCAGGACGCGCCTTGCGAACTGGTTCTGGTTGCGACCTCAGCCAATCCGGGCGGCGAACCGTTGGTGATCGACGATGACGACGCCCATCGCCGGCTCGGCGGCATCGCCGATATCGTCGTCACCCATGACCGCGCCATCGTTATCCGCGCTGACAATTCGGTCGCGGCCGTGATCGACGGTGCCCCGGCGCTGATCCGGCGCGCGCGCGGCTATGCACCGCGGCCGATCAAGCTGGCGCGCGAGGTTCCTACCGTGCTTGCCGTCGGCGGGCACTTGAAGGCGACGGTCACGGTAACGCGGGGCAGCGAAGCCTTCCTGTCGCAACATATCGGCGATCTCGATAGCGCTGAAAGCATCCGGTTTTTTGAACAGACCGTGGCACATCTATTAGCTACTCTCGACGTCGAGCCGGTGGCGGTGGTGCATGATCGTCATCCTGATTTTGCCTCGACCCGTTTTGCCGAAGGTAAGCCTTGGCCCGCTATCGCGGTCCAGCATCACCACGCCCATGTCGGTGCGATCGCGGCCGAATACGGCATCGAAGGCCCGCTGCTCGGGCTGGTGCTCGATGGATTTGGCTACGGCGACGATGGTGCCAGCTGGGGCGGCGAACTCCTGCTGTGCGAGAACGGGCGCTTCGCCCGCGTTGGTCATCTGTCGCCGCTAACAATGCCGGGCGGCGATATCGCGGCGCGCGAACCCTGGCGGATGGCGGCGGCGGCACTGCATGCGCTCGGCCGTGACGCCGATATCGCCGATCGCTTCGTGGGCCAGCGCCACGCCGGTCAGATCGCTCTGTTGTTGCAGCAGCCGGGCGCACCGATGACCACGAGTGCGGGCCGGCTGTTCGACGCAGTGGCGGGATTGTTGGGGACAAGCACCGTGCAGCGTTACGAAGGCCAGGCCGCGATGGAGCTCGAGGCGCGGGTGCGCCGGGTCAGGATCGATCGCGCTGGCTGGACCATCGACGACGGCGTCGTCGGCTTGCTGCCGCTGCTCGGGCAATTGGCGGCACCTGGGTTGAATCCAGTCGAGGGCGCCGAATTGTTCCACGGCACCTTCGCGGCGGCGATGGTCGACCTGGTGACGCGCGCCGCGCGGGCGCACGGGCTGAGCGCGGTCGCGCTTTGTGGCGGATGTTTTCTCAACCGGGTTTTGACCACGGAAGTGCGCGCCGGCCTGCTCGCTGCCGGCATCCAGCCCTTGATTGCGCGCGCGGTGCCGCCGAATGATGGCGGCCTCAGCCTCGGCCAGGCGTGGATCGCGGCTCAAATCCTCAACCAGCGACAAGCCGACGCTGGCCACGCGCCGACAGGGAGCAACCCGCAATGTGTTTAGCCATTCCCGCCGAGGTGACCGAATTGCTCGGCGATGACATGGCCCGGGTCTCGATCGACGGCGTCGGCAAGATCGTCTCGGTGGCGCTGATCGAGGACCTCAAGGTTGGCGACTACGTCATTATTCATGTCGGCTATGCCCTGACCAGGATCGATCCGGACGAAGCTCAGCGGACCCTGACCTTGCTGGCCGAACTCGGCGATATCAGGCCGGTGCCCGCGTCATGAAATATGTCGATGAATACAGGAACGGCAATATCGCGCGCACTCTGGCCGACGTGATCGCATCGGCGGTTGAAGATTCCTGCAGCTACCGGTTCATGGAATTCTGCGGCGGCCATACGCACGCGATCTCGCGCTATGGTCTCGAGGACCTGTTGCCGAAGAATGTCCGCATGATCCACGGCCCGGGCTGCCCGGTCTGCGTGCTGCCGGCTGGGCGGATCGACATGGCGATCCTGCTGGCGGAGCAACCGAACGTCACGCTCTGCGTCTATGGCGATCTGATGCGCGTACCGGGATCGCGACGCTCGTCGCTGCTGCGCGTCAAGGCGCAGGGCGCCGACGTCCGCATGGTCTACTCCACGCTCGACGCCATCCGCATCGCCGAACAGGAGCCTGGCCGCGAGGTGGTGTTTTTCGCGATCGGATTCGAAACGACGACACCGCCGACGGCGATGGCGATCCGGCTGGCCCAGAAGAAGCAGCTCAGGAATTTCACGATCTTCTGCAATCACGTGCTGACACCGCCGGCGATCCAGAACATTCTGGAAAGTCCCGACATCCGCGAACTCGGCCGGGTCGAGATCGATGGCTTCATCGGGCCGGCCCATGTTTCCACCGTAATCGGCACACAGCCCTATGAATTCTTCGCAGAGGAATTCGGCAAGCCGGTGGTGATCGCGGGTTTCGAGCCATTGGACGTGATGCAGTCGATCCTGATGCTGGTGCGGCAGGTCAATGACGGCAGGCACGAGGTCGAGAACCAGTACATCCGTGCGGTCACCCGCGACGGAAATCTGCGCGCCAAGAGCGAAGTGGCTGACATATTCGAGTTGCGGGACCAGTTCGAATGGCGCGGTCTCGGGCTCGTACCCTACAGCGGCTTGCGTCTGAAGCAGGCCTATGCGGCGTTCGACGCCGAGCAGCGTTTCGACATGCCCGAACTGTCAGCGGCGGATAATCCGGCCTGCGAATGCGGCGCGATCCTGCGCGGCGTCAGGAAGCCGGCCGACTGCCAACTGTTCGGTACGGTCTGCACGCCGGAAGCCCCGATGGGTTCCTGCATGGTTTCCTCGGAAGGCGCCTGCGCCGCGCACTGGACCTATGGCCGCTTCCGCGACATGAGAAAAGCGTCATGAGCAGCAAGGCCTTCAGGCGCAAGCTCGACATCAGGAACGGCTGCGTGGACATGTCGCACGGCTCCGGCGGCCGGGCGATGGCGCACCTGATCGCGGAAGTGTTCCACAATTCCTTTGGCAATGACTGGCTGGCGCGCGGCAACGACCAGGCGGCGTTCGACGTCGCCGGCGGACGCATGGTGATGACTACCGACGGCTATGTGATCTCGCCGCTGTTCTTCCCCGGCGGCAATATCGGCTCGCTCGCGGTGCACGGCACCATCAACGACGTGGCGATGGCAGGTGCGCAGCCCAAGTATCTGTCCGCGAGCTTCATCATCGAGGAAGGCTTTTCGCTCGCCGATCTCAAGAAGATCGCCGACGCGATGGGGGATGCGGCGCGGCAGGCCGGTGTGCCGATCGTTACCGGCGATACCAAGGTGGTCGAGCGCGGCAAGGCCGATGGTGTCTTCATCTCGACCACCGGCATCGGCGTGGTTGCTGACGGCCTCGACCTGTCGGCCGAAAAGGCCAGGGTCGGCGATCGCGTGCTGGTGTCAGGCACGCTCGGCGATCATGGCATCGCTGTCATGTCGAAGCGCCAGAACATGACGTTTGAGACCGACATCCTGTCCGATTCCGCGGCCTTGCACGAGCTGGTGGCGGCGATGATAGCCGCCGACGGCGCGGGTATCCGGGTGATGCGCGATCCCACCCGAGGTGGCCTCGCCGCGACCTTGAACGAGCTGGCGCAGCAATCCAAAGTCGGTTTTCGTATCGAGGAGGAGGCGATTCCGGTGCGACCGGAGGTGGTGGCAGCCTGCGAACTGCTGGGTCTGGATCCCCTTAACGTCGCCAACGAAGGCAAGCTGGTCGCGATCGTCGCGCCGGATTCCGCGGCTGATCTGCTGGCCGCGATGCAGGCGCATCCGCTCGGAAAGGACGCAGCGGATATCGGGCAGGTGGTGGAAGACGATCATCGTTTCGTGCAGATGACGACGAGTTTTGGTGGCGGTCGGATCGTCGACTGGCTGTCCGGCGAGCAATTGCCGCGGATCTGTTGAGGCACGCCTTGCGAATTCTTCTCCTCGCTCACTCGTTCAACGGCCTGACCCAGCGAATTTATGTCGAACTTGCTTCGCGCGGTCATGACGTGTCGGTGGAGCTCGACGTGCATCATGACGTGACCCGCCAGGGCATCGCGCTGTTCGATCCCGACGTGGTGATCGCGGCCTTCCTGAAGCGCGCGATCCCGGAGGATATCTGGCGCGCGGTGCGCTGCCTGATCGTTCATCCCGGCATTCCCGGAGATCGCGGCCCCGCCGCGCTGGATTGGGCGATCCTCGAGGCGCGCGAGACCTGGGGCGTGACGGTGCTGGAAGCTGATGCCGAACTCGATGCCGGGCCGGTCTGGGCGTCGGCGAGCTTTGCCATGCGCGATGCCGCGAAATCCAGTCTCTACCGCCGCGAAGTCACTGACGCCGCGGTGACGGCGGTGCTCGACGCGCTGGCCCGGATTACTTCGAACGAGGCGGCGCCGTCGCGGATGCGTGCCGACGATCCGCGGATCCATGTGCGGGGGCCCTGCCCGCAGCAGGATCGCGCCATCGACTGGCGGCGTGACAGCAGCGAAACCGTGCTGCGCAAGATCCGCAGCGCCGACGGCTCGCCGGGCGTTGTCGATTCGCTGTTCGGCATCCCCGCGCGCTTGTACGACGCTCATCGCGCGCACGGTCTGATCGGCGAACCCGGCGGCGTTGTGGCGCAATGCGACGGCGCACTGGCGCGGGCGACCGTCGACGGCGCGGTCTGGATTGGACATGTCAGGAAGATCGCCGGCGCGGCGATGAAACTTCCCGCCGCCGAGGTCTTCGCAGCGCAGGCGAATGCGCTGCCGCGGGCCGATCGCAACGGCTATCAGCCGATCCGGTACGAAGAGCGTGGCGCCGTCGGCTATCTCACATTCGATTTCTACAACGGCGCGATGGGAACGCTTCAATGCCAAGCGCTGCGTGCCGCCTATCGTACCGCGCTTGAGCGGCCGATTCGGGTACTGATGCTGATGGGCGGCGCGGACACCTGGTCGAACGGCATCCATCTCGGCCAGATCGAGGCGGCGGCCAGCCCGGCCGATGAATCCTGGCGCAATATCAACGCCATCGACGACCTGGTGCGCGATATCATCGAGACCACCGATCGCATCGTGGTCGCGATGCTGCGGATGAACGGCGGCGCCGGCGGCGTATTTTTGGCGCTGGCTGCCGACGAAGTCTGGGCGTGCGACAACGTCGTGCTCAATCCGCATTACAAGGACATGGGAAATCTCTATGGCTCGGAATACTGGACCTACGTGCTGCCGCGCCGCGCCGGGCGCGATCACGCGCAACACGTGACGCAGGCGCGATTGCCGATGGGGGTTGCGGAAGCGCAGCGGCTGGGTCTGGTGGACCGCGTCGTTCCGCGCGCTTGCGACCTGATCGACAGCGTCGCAGCCATGGCCGAGGCGACCGCCGCCGACGCTGCGTTTGGCGCGCGGATCGAAGTCAAGAAGCGGGACCGCGCGCGCGACGAAGCCGAAAAGCCACTCGAAGCCTATCGCTCCGAGGAACTGGCGCGGATGCGCTTCAATTTCTACGGCTTCGATCCGAGCTACCACGTGGCGCGCTACAATTTCATACATAAGGTGCCGAAATCGCGGACGCCTTTGACCATCGCCAGCCATCGCGCGCGGCGTGCATCGCGGCCTTCGGTTCCCGCGACGGGATCGCAAACATGAACAAGCCCGCGGCAGGGGAGTGCCGCGTCATTCCCGTTGCACGGCCATCGACGATCAGGGAGCGTTCTTCAGAGCCGCAATAATGTCCGCGCGCTGCTTGGCGTCGGAAATGCCGACGAGGGTCTTTGACGTGCCCGGCAGGAACTTGCTCGGCGAGGTCAGGAACTTATCGAGGTCGGCTTCGGTCCAGTTGCCTTCGGCCTTTCGCAGCGCCGGCGAATAGCCGTACCAATCCGTCCGCGCCTTACGGGCACCCACGATGCCATGCAGGGGCGGCCCGACGCGAAGCGTCCCGCCCGTCTCGACGCTATGGCATACCACGCATTCCCTGAGCGGTCCGTCGGCGCCGACCGGCATCGACTTGAACTTATAAGGACCGACGGTCTGGATGCCGGGCATCCCCGCGGGCCGTGTCCCGGACGTCCAGACGACGCCCGCTACGGCGACTATGATCACGGCGGCCGCAGCATAAGAGCCAACGCGTTGCATAGTTTTGCACCCGGATGACAGCGCCCGCACCCACGGCCCGATGCCGATCCAGCGAACGTTTGATGAAAATTAGCCCGATGCGTGCCGAACGTCGTTGATGATCGTCAATTTTGTCCGACGTCCCCGCCGGGTACCTCGCTCCGATGAAAGAGCGGCTGGACGAAGCGACCGGGGCATTACTACCTTGGGCGTAGACCGGCAATGCAGTTGCGTTAGGTCAAAGACGCCCGCGTCAAGGGCGTCATCATACCGCTTCAGTTTGATGCGACCAGACCGAAAGAACGCCTCGGTAGCAGCGAGCGGAGGGTGGAACCATGGCGCAAACCCCTGCCAAGCGCGAGGGACAAGCCTGCGTTGTATGCCACGTTGGGCAGCGGAGCGATCTGGCACGATCTCGACCAAACCGCGAGCGGCTTGCTGAGCCAGCGGGCGTCGGAGGCGCGAATATGGTTCCGGCGAAATCGTCTTCGCGCAGGGCGATCAGAATGACGGTGTGCACTGCGTTTCCGGCGGTACCGTCGGGATCCGCAGGCTCGATGACAATGGTAATTCGGTGCTATTGGAACTCGCTTATCCCGGCGACACCATCGGATACCGTTCGTTCCTGACTGGCGGTGATGCACAAGACCAGCGCCGAAGCGCTGGGTCCAAGCGTGGTGTGTCATATCGATCGCGCGACAATTGCGGCGCTGCTTGCCGGCAATCCGGCGCTCGGCCTGCGTTTTCTCAAACGCTCGATCGGCGAGCTCGAGCACGCGCACGAAATGATGTTTCGTCAGGCGACGCTGTCGAACCGCGACAAACTCGTGCACCTTCTGCTCGTGCTGGTGGGACGGCACGGCCGCCGGAACTCGAATGGGTCACAATCGATCGATCTGCCGGTGTCGCGACGGGACCTCGCATCGATGATCGGTACGCGCCACGAGACGATTTCGCGCATCATTGGCCGACTTGAGACCGACGGAGTGGCGCATTTTTCCGGCCGTCAGGTCACGATCCCCAGCGTTGAAGCGCTCGCAGCCGAAATCGATTGCCTGATCCCGGCGTGATCGCGGCATCGTCAGCCGTTTGCGAAAAATTTGACGATCGTCATCGCCGTCTTGCGGCACCCTTGATAACGCCTCTCGTGGACGAATCTCAAAGGGGCCGGCCCATGGACGCCACTTCCAATCCCGACATCGACTATCGGGCCTCTCTGGGGCCGAACCCCGATGAGGCGGTATATGGACGCCTGAGCCGCCGGCAGCTGCTGCAGTTCTGCGCCGGGATCGCCGCCACGATGGGGCTTTCTTCAGCCGCGGGCGTGCGCATGGCGGAAGCGGCGATAGCGCCGGCAAGGCCGCCAGTCATCTGGCTGCACGGGCAGGAATGCACCGGCTGCACGGAATCGCTGCTGCGCTCCTACCATCCGACGCTGGAATCGATCCTTCTCGACGTCATCTCGCTCGACTATCACGACACCCTGTGCGTCGGCGCCGGAAAGCAGGCGCTGGATTACAAGCACGCCATGATGGAGAAGAACAAGGGCAAGTATGTGCTGGTGACCGAGGGCGGGACGCCGATGAAGGACGGCGGCATCTACTGCAAGGTCGGCGGCAAGACCCAGGTAGAACTCGTCCGCGAGGCCGCCGAGGGCGCGGCCGCTGTCATTGCCATCGGATCATGCGCTTCCTGGGGCGGCATTCAATCGGCCGACCCGAACCCGACCGGCGCGGTCGGCACGCAGACCGTCATTCCCGGCAAGGTGGTGATCAATATTCCTGGCTGCCCGCCCAGCCCGTACAACTTCCTGTCGACCGTCCTCTATCTCTTGACCTTCAACCGGCCGCCCGAACTCGATCAACAGAACAGGCCGAAATTCGCCTATGGCCGTTTGATCCACGAGAACTGCGAGCGGCGGCCGCATTTCGATGCCGGGCGCTTCGCGCTTGAGTTCGGCGACGAAGGGCACCGTCAGGGCTTCTGCCTCTACAAGATCGGATGCAAGGGTCCTGAGACCTACGCGAACTGCCCGGCGATCGGGCTTCGGCGACGTCGGCTTCGGCTCGTGGCCGGTTGGGACCGGGCATCCGTGCTTTGGCTGCACCGAGAAGGAGACCGGGTTCCGCAAGCCGCTGCATGCGCTCGCCACGATCAAGACCCTGACGCCGCCGACCGCGTTTCCGCAGGTCGACGCCGAGAAGGGCCACGGAATCAGCGCCGGCGCCGCGGCCGCGGTTGGCGTGGTGGGTGGTCTTGTTGTGGGCGCCGGCGCGATGCTGCTCAAGCAGATGGGCGAAGACAAAAAGAGCGCACCGGATTCGACAAAAGAGCGGGCCTGACCATGACCGACGTCGACCGCAGGGATTTCCTGATGGGCTCCGGCTTCGCCACCGCGGCTGCGGTGGTGCCAACCGAAGCGTCGGCCATCGCGCGGCCGCCGAAGGAGATGCCGCCACAGGCGGTCGGCATGCTCTACGATTCGACGCTTTGCATCGGCTGCAAGGCGTGCGTGGCGGCCTGCAAGGCGGCCAACGAGATGCCGGCCGATATCCCGGAACACCTGAGCGGTTGGAACGAGAACACCTGGGATTCGGCTGAGGATCTGTCCGGCCGCACGCTCAACGTCATCAAGGTCTACCGCAACGGGAAGGTGGAACAGAAAGACCGCGAAATCGACGGTTTTGCTTTCGTCAAGCGGCATTGCCTGCATTGCGTCGACCCGTCATGCGTCTCGGTCTGTCCGGTCAGCGCCATGAAGAAGGATCCGGTGACAGGCATCGTCAGCTACGACGCGGACGCCTGCATCGGTTGCCGCTATCTGCGTCTACGGCTGCCCGTTCGGGGTTCCGCAATTCGACTTCAACAATCCATTCGGCAAGATCGCAAAATGCCAGTTCTGCCGCCACCTGCAGAAGGACGGCAAGGTTCCCGCCTGCTGCGACGTGTGTCCGACCGGGGCATCGTTGTTCGGCACCGTCAAGGATCTGGAGCAGGAGATCGAACGGCGCTTAGCCGCACCCGCCGGCGCTCCGTATCGGTTCCCACGCGGCAAGCTCGGCCTGGATCGGCCGCCCAACGTCGCGACGATTCCGACCTACATCAAGGGGGTCTACGGCGAACATGAGGCTGGCGGCACCCAGGTGCGCTATCTCGCCGGCGTGCCCTTCCCGAAACTCGGGTTGCCGACCGTTGGGCCGCAGTCTCCTGCCTCGCTCGCCGAAGGCGTACAGCACACCATTTATAAGTGGCTGATCGCGCCCGTGGTCGCCTTCGCGGGACTCGCCTTCCTCGCTCGCCGCAGCGCGGGCCGAACCGACGCCGACGAAGCGCCGACGTCTCGAAGGGGCTGACCGTGAGCAACGCACCGCTGCGCAGAAACCTGATAACTCCGACGACGCTCGTGCTCGCCGCCCTGGCCGCCATCGCGCTTTATTTCATCGCGCTGCGGCTGATCTACGGACTTGGTGCGGTGACCAATCTCAATTCTGGTTACCCTTGGGGCATATGGGTCGTCTTCGACATCATCATCGGCACGGCGTTCGGCTGCGGCGGCTTCGCCATGGCGTTGCTGGTCTACATCTTCAATCGCGGCGAATACCATCCGCTGATACGGCCGGCGCTGCTCGGCGGAGTTATTCGGCTACACGCTCGCAGGGTTTGCCGTGCTCTTCGATCTGGGCCGCTATTGGCAGTTCTACAATCTGCTGCTGCCCTGGTATGGGCAGCCGAACTCGGTCATGTTCGAGGTTGCGCTGTGCGTCATGGCCTATGTGGCGGTGCTGTGGATCGAGTTTTCGCCGGCATTTCTTGAACGCTGGGGCCTGCTTGGGCTCAAGCGCAGTCTCGAACGCTGGATGTTCGTCTTCATCGCGCTCGGTGTCCTGCTGCCGACGATGCACCAATCTTCGCTCGGCTCGGTGCTGCTCGTGATGGGTTCCAAGCTCTCCCCGTTATGGTTCACGATCTGGCTGCCGGTGCTGTTCGTCGTCAGCGCGCTTGCCATGGGTTACGGCGTCGTGATGCTCGAAGCGACGGTCGTATCCAACAGCTTCGCCCTGCCTTCCGAGCACGCATTGATCTCGAAGCTTTCGACCGTGGTCGGCTGGATCACGGTCGGCTGGCTGGTGCTGCGCTGGGGTGATCTGATCTATCGCGGCGACGTGCAGTTAGCCCTTGTCGGCAATTTCAAGGCCGTCATGTTCTGGATCGAGAACGCCTTGATGCTCGCCGCCGTGCTGGTGTTCCTCACGCCTGCCGGGCGCGCCAGTCAGCGGGCTTCGTTCCTCGGCGCGGTCGCGCTTCTCGCCGGCGGATCGCTCTATCGCCTCGACGCATATCTGATCGGACTGCAGCCGATCAGCAATTGGAACTACTTCCCCTCCGTGCCCGAGCTGATGGTGACGATCGGCATGGTTGCGCTCGAGGTGCTGCTATATCTCGTCTTCATCAAGACCCTGCCCGTGCTGCACGGTGACGCCGCAAATGCCTAACAGGAGGCTGCCTTGACCCGCATCACGATCGACCCCATCACCCGCATCGAGGGGCACCTGCGCATCGACTGTGAAGTCGACGGCGGCAAGGTAACCAAAGCCTGGTCGTCGGGCCAGATGTGGCGGGGCATCGAGCTCATCCTCAAAGACCGCGACCCGCGCGATGCCTGGATTTTCACCCAACGCATTTGCGGCGTTTGCACGACCGTGCACGCCATCACCTCGGTGCGGGCGGTGGAGAATGCGCTCGCCCTCGAAGTGCCGCTCAATGCCCAATACATCCGCAATATGATCGTCGCGGCGCACGGCGTGCACGACCATATCGTGCACTTCTATCATCTCACCGCGCTCGACTGGGTCGATATCGTCTCGGCCCTCAAGGGCGATCCGGAGGGGGCCGCCAAGCTCGGAGCGAGCCTGTCTGACTACAAGGGCAATAGCGTTCCCAATATCCGATCGGTGCGCGACAAGCTGCAAACCTTCGTCAACAGCGGCAATCTCGGCGTGTTCGCCTCGGGCTACTGGGGTCATCCGGCGATGAAGCTGCCGCCGGACGTCAATCTGCTGGCGGCGACGCATTACATCCAGGCGCTCGAAGTGCAGCGTATCGCCAACAAGATCGTCGCCATCCTGGGATCCAAGACGCCGCACATCCAGAACCTCGCCGTGGGCGGGGTAGCGAACCCGATCAATCTCAACAGCCAGTCGACCCTGACACTGGAACGGCTCTACGACATCAAGGCGCTGATCGACCAGCTTGGCGACTTCATTAACAACGCGATGATGAACGACGTCGCCGCGGTCGGCGCGCTCTATGCGGATTGGACGCAATACGGCGCCGGCATCACCAATTATCTGTCGGTGCCCGATTTGCCGCTCGACACCAAGGGGACGAAGTTCGAGCTTCCCGGCGGGCTACATCCCGGGGGGCGACCTTTCGAAATTTCAGGCCATCACCAACTATCAGGACGCCTATTTCCGCGATGGCGTGAAGGAAGCGGTCAAGCATTCCTGGTACGAGTATTCGGGCGGGAGCGCCGCGTTGCATCCTTTCGACGGTCAAACCGCGCCGAAATATGACGATTTCCACGACGACGGGAAATATTCCTGGATCAAGGCGCCAACTTTCCTCGACAAGCGCGCGCAGGTCGGCCCGCTCGCCAATGTGCTGGGCATGTACGCCGCCGGCCACGAGCCGACCAAACGACACCTGACCAAGCTGATCGAGGTCGCGAGCAAGGTTGCAGGATCACAGATCCCGCTCAGCGCGCTGCACTCGACGATCGGACGCATCGCGGCCCGTGCCGTGCGTTGCGCGGTGCTGCACGAGGCCTTGCAGAACCAGTGGCAACTGCTGCTCGACAACATCGCCAAGGGCGATACCCTCACCTTCAATCGGCCGACATTCCCCAAGGGCGAAGTGCGTGGCTTCGGCTATCACGAGGCGCCGCGCGGGGTGCTTTCGCACTGGGTCGTGATCAAGGACGGCAAGATCGATAACTATCAGTGCGTAGTGCCGTCGACCTGGAACGCCGGCCCGCGTGACGACAAAGACGAACCCGGCCCCTATGAGGCGTCGCTTATCGACACCCCGGTCGCCGATCCGAACCTGCCGCTCGAGGTGTTGCGCACCGTGCACTCGTTCGATCCCTGCATCGCCTGCGCCGTCCACATGGTCGACGCCGAGCAGCGGCCGATCGTTCAAGTCAAGGCGATGTGAGAGAAAGGCGCCATTGTGAACATTCTCGTCCTCGGCCTCGGCAACATTCTCTTGTCGGACGAGGGCGTCGGTGTGCGCATCGTGGAAGCGCTCAATGCCTCGCACGATCTGCCCGACGGAGTGGAAGTGCTCGACGGCGGTACTTCGGGTATGGATCTGCTCGACATGGTTGCGGGACGCGACTGCCTGATCGTGGCCGACGCCGTGAATGCGGATGGACCGGCGGGTCGATTGATCCGGCTCGAAGGCGAGAACATCAAGGTGCTGTTCGAAACACGGTTCTCGCCGCACCAATTGGGCCTCTCGGACATGCTTGCCGCGCTGTGCCTCATCGACAAGGCACCACGCCGGGTCGTCATCATCGGCGTCGTTCCGGAGAATCTGAGCCTCGGCCTGGATCTGTCGCGCGCCGCCGCGGGCGGACGCGATACAGCCGTGACGATGATCGTCGACGAGCTCACCCGTCTTGGTGCTGCGCCGACGCCGCGGCTCCATTAGGGAATCGCAAGTCATGTGCATCGCCGTCCCAGCTGAGGTTATTTCGATCGATGGGCCGATGGCGCTGGTCGATGTCTATGGCAGGCGCTTCAGCGTAAGCTTGATGATGATGTCGGAGACGGTCGGGCCGGGAGATTTCGTCGCTCTGCAGGCGCAGCGCTATGCAGTGACCAAGATCGCGCGGGAGGATGCCGAGCTGGCCAGGCGCTTCTTTGAAGATCTATTTCCGGAACTCACCGACCAGACCCAGACCGTGCGCGCTGGCGTGAATCGATCGCCATGAAACCCTCCGGCGAATCCCGACGATCATCCGCGCGTCCAGGCGCTGATCGAGCTGTTTCAGCGTGTCGATGCCGGGATGCGGGATCTGCCGATCTACAACGAAAAGCTTACCGTCGAGGCGATCGGCTTCCGCCGCTTCGGTGATGACGCCCTCTTGGGGGTAGTGGTCACGCCCTGGTTCATGAACTTGACCATACTCCCGATAGAACGGGTGCCGATGAATATGGCCGAGATCGGCAAGACCATCTCCGTGGAACTGCCCGCGGGCAGGCGGGCGTTCGTGGTCGGCGGCGACGAGGGGAATGGGCTCTATAAGGGTCACTCGCTGCATTCGCCGGTGCTGAACTTTACCTTGCCAGGTCAAGCACAGGCCGAAGCGCGACGGATGCGGGCATTGCTGATGACCCCGCCTGACGTGGCGGCGGGAACCAGAGCAAGAAACAGCTCCAACGCGCGCGGGCTCGATCGCCGCGCGCTGCTGTTCGGGCGCCGGAACGCCTGAACGGCCCGCGAAGTTAGTTGCCTTGCAGGGCGGTTGCGACTAAAAGCGCGCCATTAACGGAAAGACAGCCGATGGCCCACAATTTCGCGATCAATGACGACGTTCATCACCAGCAGCAGGGGCCGCAAGGCCGCGCCGACGTCAAAGAGCGCAGCGTCTATACCATCGTCAGCTGCCTGCCGATCGAGGCAGATGGACGCCCGCGCTATCGCATCAAGAGCAAGACCGAGAACGTCGAGCGCGTGGTGACAGAAGAGCAGATCAGCCGGCTTGGCTAATCCGCTTCCTGTGCCGTCTCACTTCGAGACATGCACCGGATGGACCAGGGCGGAACGAGCGAATTTCTTGAGCCCCATGGGCTTGCCGAACAGATAGCCCTGGACCAGGTCGAAACCCATCTCGTTCGCCGTGACGAAATCGGCGCGGGTCTCGATGCCTTCGGCAACGACCCGGGCGCCGTACTCCTTGGCGAGTTCGATAATGCGACGGCATACCGTCTGCTTAAGCCGGTCGTTGGCGCAGCCGGTGACGAATTGTCGATCGACCTTGAGTTCGACGAAGGGGAAGGTGTCGAGCCCCATCAGCCCCGGCCAGTCGACGCCCAGATTGTCGATCGAGACCGCAATATTGTGAAGGCGCACCTCTTTTGTGAAATCGATCACCAGATCCAGATTGTGAATGACCTCGGCGCTGCTGATCTCAATGAGCAGTCCGCCGAATGCCGGATGCGCCGGAATTCGTCGGCACAGGTCGCGTACTGCCTGGGGATTTTTCAGAAATGAGACCGGCAGGTTGATCGAGATATCGGTCGGGCTTTGCGTTTCGAGCAGGTGGTGCCAATCCTCGATGGCCCGACCAATCACGAACTCCGACGAGCGCAGGAAATGCGGATCGCCGTCTTCCGGAATAAAGTAGGCTGGCGGAACTACGCCCCAGGTCGGATGCCGCATCCGCACCAGCGCCTCGGCGCCGCAGCGAACGAGTGTGCGAGCATCGATCTTCGGCTGGTACCACAATTCAAGCCAGCCGGCATGCAACGCTTCTGCTACATGAACTGCCGGACTGGGAGCTGGCTCGTCGGGGAGAAGCATGGCAACGCGCTCTCGCAACGTGTCAGCGGCGAACGGTGTGGTGAGCGGTGGTATCATTGCGAGGCCGTATTCCTCGCCAACCTGCCGCACCGCCTTGACGATAATCGACTCGCGCGCGCCGATGGCGAGAACCTTGCCGCCGTACTCCCGGCGCACAAGGACTTCGAGAATTTTGCCGGCCTCGCCTCCATCGACCGATACTCCAAGAACGATGAGATCGGGAAGTTGAGTTCTCGAGGATTTCCGCTAGTTCGCCGGCCTTCCCGCATTCGCTGGTTACGAAGCCGATATCTTCGAGGATGTCGGTGAGGAATGCTCGAACGTGTTTCTTGCCGTCGGCAACGCAGGCGCGAGGCGAAACCTTTCGACGCCCGAAGGTTGTATTTCTTCCCGCTAAACTGCGGCCGACCTCCTGGTCCGTCATCGCTAGCTTCCTCCTCCCTGAGACTGAAGGTCTTAGCGCGCCGCCAAGTTGCAAATATGGAGATATTGCGCGCAGAATTGAATTATTTGAGTAACGTTAAACGGCGCAGCGAGCATAAAATTTTACGAAATCTTCATGTGAAGAGACGAGATGGCAGCGCGCTCGCACAGAGCAAGACCAAGAGCATCGAGCGCGTTGTGACCGAGGAACAGCTCAGTCGGTCAGGTTGATCCGCGACCGGTCTATTATTAGCGTTTTGTCATGTCGTGCTAATCCGCTTGCTATTCTGGGTAGAGGAGCGTAAACGCTCTGCATTCGAATAGTCGATTTGCCTTGTTGATCGCGCCGAACCGGCTCCACTCCCCAAGACATCGCTGAAGTCGGATCAAGCCCGCGCGGAGGTCGTGCGGGCGCAGCGCGCATTTGCGCATCTTGGAGAAGTAAAATGGCTACCGGAACAGTTAAGTGGTTCAACGCGACAAAGGGCTTCGGCTTCATTCAGCCTGACGATGGCAGCAAGGACGTGTTCGTGCACATCAGTGCCGTCGAGCGCGCCGGCATGAGCTCGCTCAACGAAGGCCAGAAGCTTTCGTTCGAATCGAAGGTCGACAGCATGCGCGGCAAGACCAGCGCGGAAAATCTTCGCGCCATGTGACGCCAACCGATCCGGGATTTCCGCGGATGTACCGGGATCCCGGGATCGGTAGCGCCTCGCTTTGCTCGCGGATGGCGATAAGGATTTAGGCCCGTCGGCAGCCGCCGGCGGGCTTTTTCGTGGACAGGACTTGCTCTTGGAGAGCAGGCTGCGGGGCGAAAGCGTTTCTCAGCGAAATGGAAGCTGGTTCGCGTGAAGAAAGCGCACCAAGCCCAATAGCTCAGGCGCGAGGTTTCTCGGGCTGGCCGATCAGCTTCTTGCAAAAGGCCGCTCCGCCGCTCATGGCGTCGCGCCCCTTCCAGGCCAGGTAGGTCAGGCGTCCGGCCAGGGAGTGATGGCTACGCAAGCTGCGCGATCCCAGAACGTGCCCGACATTTTCGGGAAACCGCGCCACCTCCGATTCCACCAAAGCGGCGATCGCATCCATCAGGTTGCGGAGCCGTTCTCCCCAGTCGGATTGGTCGAGTTGATCGATGCGAACCTGAAATGCGTATTCGGTGTCGTAGACTTCGGCCAGAATTTCCCTGGCGACGAGGACCCGCTCGTTCTTGAGGGCAATCCGCAGCGCCGACTTGTTGTCCTCCAGCCGGTCCAGCACCATCGAGACCGCGATCGCATAGGGCGTTGCGGCGACATCCGCGGCATTCTTGCCAGGGGCAGCCTTGGTCGCGAGGCGGATCAGCTGCCAGGGTGTCCTGAGGCGTTTGGCCACCAACGCCAGTGCGAAGGGAATTGCGTCGGCGTGATTCTTTCCGAACGCATCCAGCAAATCCGTTATCTTGGCAACCCGTGCGTCATCGAACTTTTCGATCCGGGCCGGGAGCGCGTCGTCGAATTTCGCCAGCGCATCGCGTGCGCGCAGCACGCACAGCATTTTGGTCAGATCGCCAAAGGCCGCGTGCGAAGCCGTATAGATCGCGAGTCTGGCCCGGGTCTGATCGACGCCAGCCGACGAGCCGAGCGTGTTTTCCAGAGATTTGACGACCTTGGTCTGGAATGTGGCCGCGGCCTGCCGGATTTCCCGCGGCTTGTTGGCGGCGATGAATTCGCTTGTCTCCTTGACATAGTCGCGCGCCATCGTTGGCAATAGGTCCCGGCTGATCCATTCCCAGATCGCAGACAAGGAACCGCGCTGTATGCGGCCAGAATTGGCGTGTTCCAGAGCGCCGTCGACAAGCAGCGGCTCCAGCGGCGCGAAGAAATGCCGTGAGGGATTCCCGGCGCGCGCTTGAGGGGGGCCGCCCTTGCGAAATTCCGCGCGCAGCTTGGCGAGGACTTCCGCGGAGCCTGGTATCTCGGCATCGCAGACTTCCAGCCGCTCAAGCTCGGTCAGGAGGTTGCTGCGCGCCAGCGGCGTCAACCTCTGCAGGTATTCCTGGATCCGGTCGGCCTGTATCATCGGGTCGCAATCGCGGGCGAGTGAATTGAAAGAAGCGGGTCCGGCGCACATAGACCTACCAAACATTGAAACACGAAAACGGTTGGCGGTAGATTAAGAAGTAAATGCAGCTTCCGTAAAAATGCGGGTGCGCGCGTTTACGCCAAAACCACCAACCCGGTTCGCGGAACTACGGAAATCTTGCCGCAAGTTGCGCGCTCATGGTGCGGCACGGCGATTGCGCGTGAATTATCGGACCGCGGGACCGGCGATCCATCCCAGGCTTCGTCTAAAACCCCGTAGTCTTACTGAATACAAAATTAACCCTCACAGAGGATAGGACCGTTAAACAAATTATATGCCGCAGCCAGAAGTTAGTGATTCGCGTTTTTCGAATTGTCTGGAAAACAGCTCGCGTCTCGAACGCGATCTTGAGACCGTCCCGTCGTCCGCGGCGCGCGCACCGGCGATAGACGAAGCCGGGACCGAAATTGCGCGGGAACTCAACGGGCCATTGACCGCGCTGCTGTTGTACATGGGCGAGATCAAGCGACACAGTCACCAGCTTTGGGATGCCGGGGGAAATCGTGCTTACCTGCAGCAGGTGATCGAGAATGCGCTTCAACAAACCGAGCACGTCTGCGCCATGATCAAGCAGATGGCGGACATGCACGGGGGATCCGCCGCCGCGCATGGAGGCAAAGCTGCATCTCAGTGTCGGAGCAGCCGAACCAGGGATAATCGCGCCCCGGACGTCAAGCTTTCACCGGATACCGGCCAGAAATTCCTGACGAGGCGCGAGCGTGAGGCCCTGGGCTTGATAAGCGAGGGCTGTTCAAACAAGCAGGGCGCTTTGCGGATGGGTATCAGCCCAAGGACCTTCGAAAGCCATCGTGCCGTGGCGATGCGAAAGCTTGGAGCGCGAAACGCGGCGGATCTTGTTCGTCGGGCGCTGCTGCAGCGTGCGATCTAGCGGCTCGTGACGCGTCAAGCGCGCCGCTGCCTTCTGGACACAATGTTCCGTCCAAACATTTCATGTAGGGTCGGTTGAAGCCGGCGAAGTCGGCGGCGGCTCAGTAGGAGTCTTCCGCGAATATGCGAACGCGTGGCGCGGGCCGCAGGCTCCTGGCCTCGGCTGCGGACGCGCTGGGGACGATCGTGATGGTCCAGCGTCGCGAGTTACCGGATTTGCTTTCGCACACCGATCGAACGTGACCCGTGACCGACGACCCGCAGGACCTGACCGTCGCGGTTCTGCCGTTGAATTGCGCGATACGGAAACGCCGGACTTCCTTATTGTTGGTCGTTTCGAACGTGAACATGAGACCCTCCTTCGCTCATGAAACTATCACCGCCGATGGTTATCCGTGTATGAAAATGGCGGGCCGTAGAAGTACGGGCGTTCCGCCCGTCTAATGTGTTCAGCGCTGTCGTCGCTGCGCCTGACTGGCGCTACACGGCCGATCCGCCTCCATCTTGGTCTTCAGTGTCGCGGCGTTAAACGGCTTGACGATGTAGTTGTTGGCGCCGGCCTTCTTCGCCGCGATGACGTTTTCGGTCTTCGATTCAGCGGTGATCATGATGAAGGGTGTTTGCGAAAGCTCCGGATTGGCGCCGATTTCCCGGAGCAGATCGTACCCGGTCATCGGCTCCATGTTCCAGCCGGAAATCACCAGCCCGTACTTCTTGCCCTGCATCCTGGCGAGCGCGGCCGAGCCGTCGCTGGCGTCGTCGACGTTTTCGAAGCCGAGCTGCTTCAGCAGATTTCGGATGATCCGGATCATGGTGTTGTAATCGTCGACCACCAGGATCGGCACCGACAAATCGAAGGCCATGTCATTGACTCCGCGCGGTTCAAGTGCCGACCATGGGCGAGATATTTACAGCGCGCGAAAAATCTTCGACGCCTTTCGAACTTGCGCTCGTCAGCATCCTGACACCTATCAGGGTTCATCGAACGGCCAGTTAATCCCTGAGAAGACAGCTTCCGCGAATCCCGATTTCTCGGGATCGCTCTTGATCTCGGCATTTCGCACCGCTTGTGCAAGCCATCGACGCCGGTCCTGCAGCTTACCGTGATCAATAGGTGCCTTGTCGAAAGTACAAGGCTTCTCTGTGGAAGCCGCGGTGCACGACAGTGATTGGCCGGCGAGCGAGCAACGCCCGGCTCAGACGGTACAAATCGTTACACGCTGGGCTTATTCACACACGACTTCGCTGCCGTCCAGGACGTATGGCGTGTTTCGAGCATCAGCGTTGCTGCCAGGATTAACGGGTTATTATGGGCAGTGGCCGGTAAACAAGGCCAAGCGGGCAACCGAACCAAATTGAAAGGGAGTTAGCCAGTCCCAACGGCATTTTCGGCGATCTGTTAACTGTTCTTAACGAGATCAGGCGGACGATGCGGAAGGTAGGCCGTCTCGTCGCTTCCAGCGCAGCCGCTGTCGACGGCCGGGGCAGCAACGAACCAAGTGTCGGCGAGCATGCAGCGCCGCGGCAGAAGCTGCCAGCTTGGGCTAATCAAGACCATCCCCAAGCTTGTTCTCTCACATACCGTTCATTGTTGGCACGGCGTGGAGGTTTCGTCGCAAGCGACCCGCGCGGCAACCCTTACGTCTCCTGCAGCGCGCATCCTCCGTATTTGTACGGACGTCGAAATTAACGGGATCAGGAACTGAAAGGGTTACCGTTGGAGAGAAGAATACCGTTTGATGATCTCAAGTGACGCTCCCGGCATGATCCTGAGCGGGTTCGGTCGACGGCGTCGGCGACGCCGCGGTGGTGCCGCCGGGCGCTATCTTTCCGAATTTATTGCAATTCGTTTCGAGAGGCCGCCCGTGACCCCGCCCGACTATGACTACCTGCGCAAGCTCCTCAAGGACCATTCCGGTCTCGATCTGTCTGCCGACAAGCAATATCTGATCGAAAGCCGGTTGCTCCCGCTTGCGCGAAAAGACGGTCTATCCGGCATCAGCGAACTCGTGCAAAAAATCAAGGGCGGATCCGCGTCCACCATCAGCCAGGTGGTAGAGGCCATGACCACCAACGAGACGTTCTTTTTTCGCGACAAGGTTCCGTTCGATCACTTTCGCGGCTCGATCATGCCGGAAGTCCTGAAAGCGCGGGCAGGCCGCAAGAGCATTCGGATCTGGTGTGCAGCCGGCTCGACGGGCCAGGAGCCGTATTCCCTGGCGATGTGTCTGAAGGAAATGGGTGGCGCGCTCGCCGGCTGGCGGATCGAAATTCTCTCCACCGATCTCTCGCAGGAAGTGCTCGAGAAGTCGAAGGCGGGCATATACAGTCAATTCGAGGTGCAGCGCGGACTCGCGATTCAATTGCTTGTCAAATATTTCAAGCAGACGGGAGAGCTGTGGCAGATCAATGCCGACGTTCGCGCGATGGTTCAGCATCGACCACTGAATTTGTTGCACGATGTTTCCCAGCTCGGGGTCTTCGACGTGATCTTCTGCCGCAACGTCCTGATCTATTTCGATCAGGAAACGAAGATCAATATATTCAATCGCCTCGCCAAGATGATGGAGCCGGACGGCTTTCTCGTGCTCGGCGCAGCGGAAACGGTGGTCGGGCTGACCGACGTCTTCAAGCCCTATCCGGAACGGCGCGGTCTCTATCGGCCAAGCGGTACGCGCGCGCCGCTCGCAAAGGGGCCTGCGGTCGGCGCGGCGGTGCCGAAGGTCGCTGCGATGGCGGGACGTTGACAATGTCGGAGTTGTGACAAATGACAGACGACGCCAAAGGACCGGAACGCGTTACATTCAGCCGTGGATATGGCGTCTGTATCATGGGCATTGATGGTACCTGGCGCCGGGATTGTCTCCTGAACGCCATATCGGACAATGACGCCATCCTGACCGTTGAGGGCTCCATTCAAGGCCTCAATCTCAAGGAGTTCTTTCTGCTGTTGTCGTCCACCGGCCTGGCCTATCGCCGATGCGAACTTGTCCGCGTCAACGGCACGGAAATCGATGTCCAGTTTCTGAAGGCAAAGAACAAGAAGAAGCGCTCGGGTGCCTCGTCGAATTGGGATTCCCACGTTGGCGCCTGACCGGGTCTTCGGGGCGATCGGGTGAAGCCGATCAAATGCGGCCGGGCGATCCGACAATTGCAGGCAGTCGCGGCCCAACCGCCTCATCCCGCCAAGTGGACCCGTAGCCGCTTCAATTTCATTTCGCGAACGGAACCCGGACATTCTTGCATAATTATCGCTGAAGACGGACAGAGAGATTTCGACTGCTCGCGTCACCTGACCGAAGGATTTCCATTGTATCGATTGTGCCTATCAATTCGCAGGAGGCCGCAATGCCAATCGATTCTCGTTTTCCGCCTCCCTGCTCGGGCGAGTCGGACGGCGCCGAGCGGCGCTCGTTGCAATTGCTGATCGTCGATGACGACCCGGTGCAGCGAGCGTTGATTTCGTCAGCCGCCAAGCAAGCCGGCCATTCGGTCACTTTGGCTCGATCCTGTTCGGAGGCGATCAACCAAATCCAGATCGTGCAATTTGACTGCGTGACTCTGGATCTCATGCTTGAGGATGGTGACGGCGTCGACGTGCTGAAGGCGATGACCGAAGCAAAGTTTGCCGGGTCGGTCATTATCATTAGCGGCATGGATGCCCCCAGCGCATCGCAGCGCGGTCGCAGGCCAGATCGCTGGGGATCGAACTGCAGAGCTTGCCCAAACCGGTAGACTTCGGTGCTCTTCGGATTTGCCTTGCAAACCTGCGCAAGACGGCGATGGGCCTGCCAGTCATGCATACCTGGGGTGGCGTCGCGGTCGATCATGTGACCGAAGAATATCGATCCTGAGGCGATTCGCCCCCGCAGGCCCACGGTGTCGGCCTCGGCGCCCTCAGGCGCGATCGACCAGGCGAACCGGTCGGCGATCAACGCCTTTGCGCTTGCTCGGTCCAAGCGTTGATACCGAGGCGTCCAGCACAAAGTGAAGGGCCACCGCAAGCCCGGCGGTGCACGTTTCCAACGCCGCATTCGTCCTCACATAGCGCGGCGTGACGTCATCGAGTTCGATTACGCCGGGGGTAACTTCCCGGTTGCCGAAGGGTGCTTCCTCTGCGATCGCCGATTCGATCAGCTTCATGCTCGCCTGCATGTGTTCGATCAGCGACACGAGATCGGATACGATCGCTTGATAGCGGTTCCCTCCGCGGTTGGGGTGATCCGAGATGCCGCCCCCTGCCGCGTTCTGCATGAGCGATCTCCTTCACCGTGCTTTTATGCCGCCGGCGCTACTTGTGTGTTAAGTCCGGGTCCCGTACAAATACGGGACGGTCCTACCCTGTTCCGGATGCAACCGTAGTGTCGTTGAGTGCGCGTGATCTTTCACTGTCGATAGACGATGGCATATGGCCGATAAACCAGTCTCCCACGGCGAGATCTTCGTCGTCGACGACGATCCCGCGGTACGCGAAACCCTCACCGTCGTCTTGTCGGCAGCAGGCTATGAGGTGATTTGCTTCGCGGACGGCGAAGCGCTGCTTGCGGTTGCGCGAAGCCGGATTCCCTGCTCTATCCTGCTCGATGTCCATATTCCCGGCAAATCGGGCCTCGATGTTCTGAAAGAGCTTCATGGCGAGGATTATCCCGCGCCGATTTTCATGATCTCCGGGCAGGGCGATATAACCATGGCGGTCAGCGCCATCAAGAACGGCGCGCTGGACTTCATTGAAAAGCCGTTCCGGGGCAGTGATATCGTTGCACGGCTGGAGGAAGCAATCGGGGCCTATGCACGCCGGCAGACAGAGAAGCCCGCTTCCAGCATCGTAACGCTGCATTTCCCCGGGCGCGAAGCATTGACGCGACGCGAACGCGAAGTCCTGCAGCAATTCGCGTCCGGCGCGACCAACAAGGAGGCCGGGCGCCAGCTTGGAATCAGCCCGCGCACGATCGAGGACCACCGCGCGAATATCATGAAAAAACTCGGGGCCAGGAATGCCGCCGATCTGATCCGGATCGTGCTGACCGCCTCGCGCGCTTCCTGAGCCGGCACCAGCAGACATCCTCCAGAATCACACCCTCAACCGGCGAGGGCTTTCCGGATCATGGCAGCCATGTCCGACTTGCGATATGGCTTGGCCAGTAGCAGGACACCGGAGTCGAGCCGGCCGTGGTGAATGATCGCATTTTCCGTGTAGCCCGATGTAAACAGCACCTTCAGTCCGGGCTTGCGTTTCTGTAATTCGTCGGCAAGCTGGCGGCCGTTCATCGCGCCCGGCATGATGACATCGGTGAAAAGCAGATCGAATTCGTTGCCGGCCTCGAAGATAGCCAGCGCGTTCGCCGCGTTCGCCGCATCCAGCGTGAGGTAGCCCAACGAGTGCAATTGGGTCAGTACGTAGTCTCTCACCGGCTTGTCGTCTTCAACGACGAGTATCGTTTCGTGACCACCTTGAACCCGCGGGACGGGAGAGTTTTCGGACGCAGGCGAGGCGCCGGTGCCCGGCGGCAGGTACATCTTGATCGTGGTGCCGCGGCCTTCCTCGCTGTAGATTGTAATGTGTCCCGCGGATTGCTTGACGAAGCCATAGACCATGCTCAATCCGAGGCCGGTGCCCTTGCCGGGGCCCTTTGAGGTGAAGAACGGGTCGAACACCTTGTCGCGTATCGATGCGGGGATGCCGGTTCCGGTGTCGCTTACGGCAATCAGAGCGTAGCGCCCGGGCCGGACGTCGCCGTGCATGCTTGCGTAATTCTCGTCGAGAAACGCCGAGCCGGTTTCGAGGATGAGTTTGCCGCCGCCGGGCATGGCATCACGGGCATTCAGTGAGAGATTAATGATCGCGGTCGCAAGCTGGTTGGGGTCGACGTTCGCAACGCAGGTCTCGTCCTCGAATACCGATTCGACCTCGATCTGCTCGCCCAGCGTCGGCCGCAGCAGCTTGGCGGTGTCGACGATCAGCGTATTGATGTCGGTCTCCCGCGGCTGCAGCGGCTGCTTGCGGGCGAACGCAAGAAGATGCTGGGTAAGCTCCGCACCTCGTGACGCGGCGTCGTCAATCATCCTCGTGATGGCCGCAAGTTGCGGTTCCTTCGCGACGGCGTCGGCGAGAATTTCGATGGTCCCCGTGATAACCGTCAGGATATTGTTGAAATCGTGCGCAATGCCGCCGGTGAGTTGACCGACGGCTTCCATTTTCTCGGCCTGCCGAATCCATTCCTCCGTTGCGATCTTGTCGGTGAGATCGCGGAAGAATCCGTTGAACACAATGCCTTCGCGGCGCCGCAGCGCGGTGATGCTCAGCTCTGCCGTGAATTCTTTGCCATCGTGGCGTAGCGCCGTGATTTCGCGGCGGCGTCCGAGGATCGGGCCTTCGCCGGAGCGACGAGAGCGCGCCAAGGCCATCTTGAGATCCTCGCGGTCGGCCGGCGCTATGATCAGTTCGATAAAATCCTTTCCGAGCGCGTCCTGGCGCGGCCAGCCAAAGATATTTTTTGCCTGCGGATTCCAGTTCAGGATGTTGTAGCTCTCGTCGATCTGAACAAAGGCATCGAGCGCGGTATCGATGATGCCGCGCGCCAGTTGTTCGCTCTCGCGCAAGGTCTCCTGCGCCCGCCGGCTTTCGGTCATGTCGCGGCCGACGAAGAAATGCCGCTTGACCGGCTCGGACCATGTGCCCGTCCAGGATAGCGTCACGCACCGCCCGTCCTTATGGACGACCCGCGTGTCGAAGTGCCGCGCCTGCCTTCCGCGCCGCGCAGCACGCATCTCGTTGCGGGCAATGTCGAGATCGTCTGCAGGGATGAACTCGATCGCGCTGCGACCGATCATTTCCTCCGGCACGTATCCGAGGATGGTCTCGGAGCTCGGGCTGACCTGAACGAGCATTCCCGCGGAGTCCAGAACCAGAATTAGGTCCTGGGACGTCTCAAAGATGCGACGGCGTTCCTCGATCTGCTGGCGGAGCGCCTGCTGTGTTCGCTTGCTTTCAGTGATGTCGCGGCAAGTCTTGGATGCGCCGATGATGAGCCCCGCGGGATTCTTGATGGGGGAAATGCTGAGTGAAACCTGTAACTGATTGCCATCCTTGCGTGTTCGCACCGTTTGGGAGTGCTCGATCCGTTCGCCCCAGCGTATCCGGCGCAGGGTTTCATGCACTTCGGCCCGGCGATCGGGAGGCACAATGAGATCGATATTATTGCCCACCGCTTCCTCGGCGGTATATCCGAACAGGCGCTCCGCGGCGGGGTTCCAGCCGGTTATCGTGCCGTCAAGAGATTTCGTAATAATGGCATCGTTGGACGCCTCGACGGCGGCGCTGAAAAGACGCTCGCGCGCCGCGTAATGGTCCAGCGCGGCCTCGGTGCGGCGGTGGTCCTGGACCTCGCGCTGCAGCGCGGCAGTCCTGGAATTGGCTTCGTCGATCATGCGAGCAAATGCCCGCGCCAGCACGCCGGTCTCGCCGCTCGCATCGAGCGGAATGGCGACCGGATCGTTGCCGCCAATTCTTTCGACGGCCGCGGTCAATTGATTGATCGGCCGGGTCAACGACCTCGCAATAAGTAGGGCCAGTCCAGCCGCGCACAACACCGCGATCAGCCCGACCAGTATGGAACTGTTTTGGATGGCCGCGGCCGGCGCCATGATGACAGCGTTGGAGACGGTTTCGATGACACCGACCCATTCATTCCCAGCCAGAATGGCGGGAGCGAATGCCACTCCACCCGGCCGCCCGGCTTTATCCGTGACAATATGGGCGACGCCTTCCGTTGATCCGAGTGATGCCGCGAGATCAGGAAAGTCGGCCTGCCAGTTGGCTGGTGTGCCGAGCTGCGAGCCGAATTCGCGCGCTGGATCGGGGTGAACCAGATAGTCCCCGCGTCCGTTGACCACATATGTCTGTACCCCCCCCTGCACGGTTGACCGGATGCGGTCGAGGGCTGGTCGCATGTCGATGTTGATGACGACAATACCGAACGGCTTGCCGTCGGGCGCGAAAACCGGGGTTGCGACCCGCAGCGTCGGCACGTGGGGCGTCTCGATGACCCCGTCTTCCTGATTCAGATCGAGCGGTGAGACGTATATTTCGCCGGGTCGCAACCGGATGGTTTCCTTGAAATACGGCCGATCGCCCTTTCGTTGCAGGTCTGCCTCAGCAACGATCCGAATCGTTCCGTTGGGGCCCGAGCGATCGGCACGGGCGATTTCGCGCCCGTCGTTTTCGATCCCAATGATACGGAATTGCGAATAAGCCGGCTTGGCTTCGAGTTCGGCCGAGAGACGTTCGGCGATCCGTTCGCGCCATGGCTTTCCTGAGACGCCGTCGACAGGGTCAACGCCGTCGGCCAGTCGTCCGCGAATGAGCGCATTCAATCCAGGTGCAGTTCGATAGCTGGCGATATCGCCACGTGCCCCTGCTACGTAGGATTCGAGGCCAGCGGCGACGAATCGTGACTGCTTCTCGATGCGATCGAGCACGCGCGGTAGCACCGCCTGCTCCAGGCTGCGATAGCTCAGCCATCCGACCGCGGATACCGCGGTCGCAACCAGCAGAATCATTGCGATGGCTAGTTTGGTGTTTAGTTTCATTTTGCTTTCGCACCGTTTCATTGCCGCGCTGGCGCCGGGCGAGGCATTCTATGCATCATGGCCCGACGACGACATTACCGGTTCGTAGGGATGACGAAGATGAAGGCTTTACGGCTTCCAGACAACCAGCGACGGCCCCCAGCAAAGCCGCCGGTTTGAAGGGCTTTTGCAGGCTGCAGACGGCGCCCAGCTTGGTCGCCATCGTCAGAAAATCCGGGGCGGTGCCGGGATCCGGAGAAATAGGACTCCCGGAAATCGCGATGATAGGGATGAGCGGCTGCCGTTGACGAATGAGCCGCATCGTCTCCAGCCCATCCATGGTCGGCATGAAGATGTCGAGAAGCAGCAGATCGAAATCCACCGGCTTCGAATACCGCCAACCCCTTGCGGCCGTCGCCTGCGGCAGCCACGCTGTGCCCGGCCCGTTCCAGCAAAACCCGGACGGTTCCCTGGACGGCAACGTCATCATCGACGATCAGGATCTTTGCCAAAGGCGGGTCTTTCGTAGCCCCATGCGGGCCTTGTGAATCCGTTGCCGCTGTCGCGCAAGCGTTTCTTCGGCAAACTTTTGCGATTGTGTTGATAAAGACGATGTATCGGAACTCTGGTATCTCCGGTACCGGAAACACGATACCCAATGAAGCGGTCGAGATGACCGCGTTTGAGGATTTTGTCACGGAACAGGTGCAAAAAGGCTGCTCGATTCTTGGTCTCTATCCCGCTACAGACGAGCAGACGCTGGTGAACTTCGCCGCCTGGCGCAAGACGACCGGACGATAACAGGCAATCCAATTTCGAGCAGGCCCATCGCTGCCAGGGGCGCGATGCAACGACAGGGAGATCACGCCATGCTGATGTTCAACAGTCTGATTGACGGCGAATGGCTGTCCGACGGCGCGCGCACGCCCAACGTCAATCCGTCTGACACCAATGATGTAGTCGGCGAAGCCGTGCGCGGCACCCGCGCGCAGGCCGATGCCGCCGTCGCCGCCGCCAGGGCGGCTTTCCCGGCATGGTCGCGCTCGACGCCGCAGGTTCGCTACGACATCCTGAAGAAGGCGTCGGACGAAATCCTGGCCCGCAAGGATGAACTCGGCCGCCTGCTGTCACGCGAGGAAGGCAAGACCCTGCCGGAGGGCGTCGGCGAGGCCGCGCGCGCCGGGCAAATCTTTGCGTTCTTTGCCGGCGAATGCCTGCGCATGGCGGGCGAGAGGCTGGCCTCGGTTCGTCCTGGTGTCGACGTCGAGATCACCCGCGAGGCGCTCGGGGTTGTCGGCCTGATCACGCCGTGGAATTTTCCGATTGCGATTCCGGCCTGGAAGATCGCGCCGGCGCTGGCCTACGGCAATACCGTGGTGATCAAGCCCGCCGATCTGGTGCCAGGTTCGACCTGGGCGCTGGTCGACATCCTGCACCGCGCGGGGCTGCCGAAGGGTGTGCTCAATCTCGTGATCGGCCGCGGCTCCGAGGTCGGTGCCGCGCTGCTCGAAAATCCCGACGTCGCGGCGATCAGTTTCACCGGCTCGGTCTCAACAGGCCAGAAGATCGCCGCGGCCTGCGTCGCGTCGCGGCCGATGAAGAAATTCCAGCTCGAGATGGGCGGCAAGAATCCCCTCGTCATCCTGGATGATGCGGACTTGAAGGTCGCGGTGGAATGCGCCGTTGCCAGCGCGTTCTTCTCCACCGGCCAGCGCTGCACCGCAGCCTCGCGGCTGATCGTCACCAAGGGCATTCACGACAAATTCGTCGCCGCGCTCACCGAACGTCTCGGCGGTCTCAAGATCGACGACGCTTTGAAAGCCGGCACCGACATCGGGCCGGTGGTCGATCAAAGCCAGCTCGATCAGGATCTGAAATACCTCGCGCTCGGCATGGAAGAGGGAGCGAAGCTCGCCTACGGCGGCGAGCGCCTCAAGCGCGATGCGCCCGGCTTTTATCTGCAACCGGCGCTGTTCACCGATGTGACCAACAAGATGCGCATCGCACGCGAGGAAATCTTTGGACCCGTAGCGGCCGTGATCCGCGTCAACGATTATGCGGAAGCCCTGGCGACCGCCAACGATACCGAGTTCGGCCTGTCCTCCGGCATCTGCACCACCAGCCTGAAATATGCCAGCGACTTCAAGCGGAATGCCGAAGCCGGCATGGTGATGGTCAATTTGCCGATCGCCGGCGTCGACTATCACGTGCCGTTCGGTGGCCGAAAGGGCTCCAGCTTCGGACCGCGTGAACAAGGCAGATACGCGGCGGAATTCTACACCGTCGTCAAGACCGCCTATACGATGCCGTAAGCAAGCGTAGCCCGGATGCAGCGAAGCGCAATCCGGGCTACTTACACCTCGCCCTTCTCCGCCCCCCCCACCGCCCACAGCGCAAAGGCGTAGGCGATCGCGACTTCGTCGAGCCGGTTGAAGCGGCCGGAGGCGCCGCCGTGGCCGGCGCCCATATTGGTGCGCAGCAGCACCGGGCCGCCCCCGGTCATGGTGGCGCGGAGCCGCGCGATCCATTTGGCCGGCTCCCAATAGGTGACGCGCGGATCGGTCAGGCCGCCCATCGCCAGGATTGCCGGATAGTCCTTCGCCGCGACGTTGTCGTAGGGCGAATAGGACAAGATGGTCTTGAAATCGGCGGCGCTCTCGATCGGGTTGCCCCATTCCGGCCATTCCGGCGGGGTCAGCGGCAGGGTGTCGTCGAGCATGGTGTTGAGCACGTCGACGAAGGGTACTTCGGCAACGATGCCGGCGAACAACGCGCCGGCGCGATTGGCGACCGCGCCCATCAGCATGCCGCCGGCGCTGCCGCCATGGCCGACGATGCGTTTCGCGCCGGTGTATTTGGCTTCGATCAGCGCGCGCGCGGAGGCCGCGAAATCATCGAAACTGTTGGTCTTCTTTTCGCGCTTGCCGTCGAGATACCAGCCCCAGCCCTTGTCGGTGCCGCCTCTGATATGCGCGATCGCATAGACAAAGCCGCGATCGACCAGCGACAGCCGGTTGGCCGAAAACGACGCCGGCATCGCCATGCCGTAGGAGCCGTAGCCGTAGAGCAGCAGCGGCGCGCGGCCATCGCGCACTAAATCCTTGCGATGCAGGATCGACACCGGCACCAGAGCGCCGTCATGCGAGGTCGCCATGATGCGGGTGGTGACGTAATCGGTGGGATTGTGGCCGGAAGGGATTTCCTGGCGCTTGCGCAACACTCGCGTCCGGCTCGCCATATCGTAGTCGTAGACTTCCGACGGCGTCGTCATCGACGAATAGGAAAAGCGCAAATTCGTGGTGTCGAATTCGTAGCCGCCCATGGTGTCGAGCGAATAGGCCGTCTCGTCGAACGCAATGGCGTGCTCCTCGCCGGTGCCGAGATCGCGGATGACGATCGAGGGCAATGCATTGGCGCGCTCCAGCCGCACCAGATGACCGGAGTAAAGCTCGATATCGAGAATGTAGACGCCCTCGTGGTACGGGATCAGGCCGCGCCAGTTGGCGCGCTCGGGTGAGTTCAGCGGCGCGGTGACGATCTTGAAATCGATCGCGTCATCGGCATTGGTGAGAATGAACAGCTCGTCGCCGCGGTCGGCGACCGAATATTGTACGCCGACTTCGCGGGCCGCGACCAGGCGCGGCGGCGAATCGGGATCGGCGAGATCGACCAGCCGGTGTTCCGAGGTCTCGTGGTCGCCGCCGGCGATCACGCAGAAGCGGCCGCTCGCGCTTTCATGGATATGGGTGAACCAGCCGGAATCGTGTTCTTCGTAAACCAGAACGTCGTCCACCTGCGGCGTACCGAGGCGGTGGCGCCAGACCTGCATCGGGCGATGGTTGTCATCGAGCTTGACGTAGAAGAAGCTCCTGCAGTCGACGCTCCACACCACCGCGCCGTCGGTCTCCTCGACCAGGTCGTCGCGGTCCTTGCCGTCAGCCCAGTCACGCACGCGGATCGAGAAATATTCCGAGCCCTTGACGTCGGCGCTCCAGGCCTCGAGCCGGTGATCCGGCGAATGCCTGGCGCCGCCGAACCTGAAATATTCGTGGTCGGCCGCGAGCTGGTCGCCATCGAGGATGATCTCGGCGTCGCCGCCGTTACGCGGCATGCGGCCGAACATTTCGTGCTGACCGCCCTCGCGGAACTTGCGCATATAGGCATAGGGACCGTCCGGCGCGGGCACGCTGGAATCGTCTTCCTTGATCCGCCCGCGCATTTCCTTGACCAGCTTCTTCTGCAAGGCGCCGGTATGGCCGAGCAGGCTTTCGGTGTAGGCGTTTTCCGCATCGAGATACTTTCGGATATCCGTATCCAGCACGCCGGGGTCGCGCAGCACTTCCTGCCAGTTGTTGTCCTTCAGCCACGCATAATCGTCGACAACGGTGATGCCGTGGACGGTGAGCGAATGCGGCCGGCGCGGCGCGACGGGCGGCGTCAGGGAAACCTTGGAGTTCATCGTTTGTGTCACTGAAGTCCTCGTTTGCAGCGGATATGGCGACCGCCATCTCATATCGGTTTGATTTAGCGGATTGCCAGAACTGCCGCCATTGCGCCAGTGCGGCGTACAGCTTGTTGGCTGCCGGGTTGTATGGTTAGGCTCTCCGGTCTTCCCGAGCAGATCTGATGCTTTTCAACTCCTATCAGTTTATTTTTCTGTTCCTGCCGGTCGCCCTGGCCGGCTATTTCGTGCTCGGCCGGCTCGGCAATCTGGCTCCCGTGATCTGGCTGGCGCTGGCGTCGTTCGTCTTCTATTCCGTGAGCAACTGGCAATTCGTGCCGCTGCTGCTGGCGTCGATCGCGTTCAACTACGTCATCGGGCTGCTCTTGATTTCAGGGCGGCTGCGCCACCGCCTGCGAGCAGCTGTGCTCGCGGCCGGCGTCGGCGGCGATCTGTTGCTGCTCGGCACGTTCAAATACGCCGGCTTCCTTGCCGCCAACCTCAATGCGATCTTTTCCGCCGGCCTCACCGTCGACATCCTGCTCCCGGTCGGGATCTCCTTCTACACCTTCACCCAGATCGCTTTCCTGGTCGACGCCTACCGGGGAAATGTCGCGCGCTACCGGCTGCCGCATTATGCGCTGTTCGTCAGCTATTTTCCGCATCTGATCGCGGGGCCGATCCTTCACCACAAGGACATGATCCCGCAGTTCGAGCGCGTGGAAGCCAGGCGGCCGAACACGCATCTGATCCTGTGCGGCCTGATCACTTTCGCGATCGGCCTGTTCAAGAAAACCTGTCTTGCCGATGGTATCCAGCCGCTGGTCGCGCTCGCGTTCGGTGCGAATACGCCGTCGTTCGATCAGGCATGGATCGGCGCGCTGGCCTACACCTTCCAGCTCTATTTCGATTTCTCCGGCTATTCGGACATGGCGATCGGCATTTCGCTGATGTTCGGCATCTTCCTGCCGCTTAATTTCAACTCGCCTTACAAGGCCACGGAGCATCATCGACTTCTGGCGGCGCTGGCACATGACGCTGTCGCAGTTCCTGCGCGACTATCTCTATATCCCGCTCGGCGGCAACCGCCGCGGCCGGGTACTGCGTTACGTCAATCTGATGATCACGATGGCGCTTGGCGGCCTCTGGCACGGCGCGGCCTGGACGTTCGTCGCGTGGGGTACGCTGCATGGCGCCTATCTCTGCATCAATCACGCCTGGAATAACTATGGCCTCGCGGTTGCGCCGCGCTTCGAGCGGGTGGCAGATGGCGCTGCCTTCCTTCTGACGTTCCTGTCCGTCGTCGTCGCCTGGGTGTTTTTCCGCGCCGACAGCCTGGCGTCGGCGGTGTCGATCCTGTCGCAGCATGGCCGATCCAACGCAGGTCACTTTCGGCCGCGCGGAGATCACCGGCGTCGGCATTCATCATCTTCTATGCATTAATCGCCTGGCTCGCTCCGAACACGCAAACGATCATGGGTTACGATCACAGGACCAGAACCGTCGGTGAGGGGCTCGGCGCATGGCCAAGACGACCGGCGCTTCTCTACGCATCTGCCGCAGTGCTGGCGTTCGGCATTCTCGGAATCCAGCAGCACAGCGAATTCATCTATTTCAGGTTCTGATGAGCGCGCCATCCAGGAATTTGTTTCGGCTTCTGTGCGCGAGCGGGCTCATCGTCATGATGGCGGTCGCGCTCAATTTCATCGTCGATCCGTTGCAGATCTTCCGGCCCGCGCGCCTTTTCCCTGCGATGTATTCGCAGGATAGCCGCCTGCAAGACGCCGGGCTGATCCGCAGCCAGGATTTCGACACGGCATTCATGGGCACGTCGCTTGCGATCCACTTCCGGCAGAGCGATATCGACCGGCTGCTCGGCGTGAGGTCGTTGAAGCTCGCGATGCCCGGCTCGAATTCGCACGAGCAGAGTTTTGTGCTGGCCGCGGCGCTCGAGCGTCGCCCCGGGCGGGTGATCTGGGAGATGGACGACTGGATCTTTCACGATGCGCCGGATATCGACTCGAACCTCTATCTCCCGGCCGATCTCTACCGGCGAAATGCCAGGGGTATCGCGGGCTATCTGTTCAGCGGCGCCATGGCGCGTGAGTTGGCGTGGATCCTGGCGCGGTCGATCAGGCCGATCGAGCCGGTGGTCGCGCGATTGACCACAGAGGAACTGTTCAAGTTTCCGGTCTCGCGCGTCGATGACATCAACACCCTTCGCCCCGATGCCGACGTGTCCGAAGCCTACAACGCGAAAAAAGCGGTCGCCGCGTTCACGCGCATCACGGATCCCGTGCGCAGCGCCTATCTGGCGGAAGGGTACGACTACGATGCGATGGTCCGAAACTTCGAACGCGACGCGGTTGGCCTGATCGCGAAATATCCGGACGTTCAATTCGACATCTACCTTCCTCCCTATTCGATCCTGCAATGGGTGGCGATGCGCGATGCCTCGCCGGCGACGCTGAAGATCGTCTACGACTTTTCCGGCTATATCGCCCGGCGGCTGGCGCAGTTTCCGAATGCCCGCCTGCATGATTTTCGCGCGCTAGCGAAGTTACGCACGATCTGGACAATTACGGCGACGTGATTCACCATTCGCCAGAGGTCGATCTGAAAGTGCTTTCGTGGCTGGCGGCTGGCGACTACGTCGTCGACCGCGCGTCGCCGACCGCTTCGCTCGAACGGCTCAAGGCGCAGGTCGAGGCGTACCGGATCGGTGAAATCGAACGGTAGCGGGCACGCTTCATCCCATGGGAGAGACGGTCGGCTTCGCCTGCTGGAGCAGTTCTATGGTTCCAACGCTGCCTTGGCCGGGTGTTTCGATTGACATGCGGACCAGGGTTCCCAAGTCGGAACCTCGCCTACTATACAAAAAATGACAACACTGCTCATACAGCGCCACTTCGGGCGTGGGCTGCATAATGGCTCAGGCGCCAGCCTAAAGTTATCATTAAGCATGACGTGCATAATGCTTCGGCCGATTGCAGGGACAGCCCACGATGCGATCGTGAGCGAAGTCAAAACGCCGGGGGCTCGCCAGTGGGTGCGATGGATTTATCACTTTCAAGCAATTCAGCTCACCAGCGGTTGAACTCCTCGGGGGACAAGGCGACACACCAAAAAACCGGCGGTTTTGGTATCCAGGCCAAAATCCTTGTGGTCGTTGCGGTTCTCGCTGCAGTCGCGCTGCTTGCGACGGGGCTTGGTGTCTCCGGCATGCGGTCCTATCACGATCAGGTTGCCGTAATGACCCGGGCGTCCGAACGCGCGCTGTTGGGCGAACAGATGGACAAGCTGGTGACAGCGGCCGTTATGGATTCCCGCGGCATCTATATGTCAACCGATATAAGCGAAGCCGAGAAATTTGCTCCAGCGCTGCTGAAGTCTCTCACCACTTTACAGCAAAGAACCGCGGAGTGGCTCGCGCTGGCACCCGCAGGGGCGCGTGAACAATTCGCCGACGCGGCGCGAAAAGTGGACGAATTTGTTCGGTTCCGCAAGGAACTCGTGCGCCTCGCTCGCGAGGTCGAGCCTCAAGGACGCCCGATCCTTTGGCGACAACGACGCCAATCGATCAAATCGCAGCCAATTGAACAAGGCGCTTACGAGCCTTGTTGAGGAAAGTAGCTCCCGGATTTCGCAGCTCAGTCGGGACCTCGACGATTTCTACTGGAATCGCCTGCTGCAACTGATCGGGCTTTGTCTTGTCGGCCTTGCTGCCGGGATCGTATTGGCAATCGTAGTGATACGGCGAGGTATCGTGAAGCCGCTGACAGGAATGGTTGTGGCGGTATCGCGTGTTGCGGAAGGTAATCTGGCAACCGAGGTGCCCGGTTTGTCCCGGCGGGACGAAATCGGTTCCCTGGCACAGGCCCTTGCAATATTTAGGGGGAAGCTGCTGGCTCAACGCCAGCAAAACAGTGAACTAGACGAGCTGCGCGCTGCCAGCGAGAAGGAGGCATCAAGGACCCTTCTCGAAATGTGCGAAACACTCGAAGCGGATGTTGAAAGCACCGTAGTTGAAGTCCTTCAGCAAAGTCAGGAAGCCGTGAAGAGCGGCGAGCGCGCTGTAGCCGATGGCCGCGCCATCGCGTCCGAAGCGCTTACGGTCGCTGCGGCAGCGGAGGAGGCCAGCCAGAATGTAACCAGCATCTCGGCCGCGACCGAAGAATTGTCCGCGACCGGCCGGGAAATCGCAAAACAGGCCGCACAATCCGCCGACTCGTCCCGAAAAGCCGTCAACGAAGTCGAGCAAGCGGGCACAACGATCTCTGCCCTCAGCGCCTCAGCCCAGCAAATCGGCGTTGTGGTCAGTCTTATCTCGGAAGTCGCCGCGCAAACCAATCTTCTCGCGCTCAACGCGACGATCGAAGCGGCGCGCGCCGGCGAAGCAGGCAAGGGATTTGCCGTTGTCGCAACCGAAGTGAAGGCGCTCGCGCGGAAGACCAGCGATGCCGCCACCGATATCAGCGAACGCGTCAAGCAAATCAGCAGCGCCACGGGACAAAGCGTCGACGTTCTCAACAAAATCAGCGTTTCAGTCCGCGAAATAAACGAAGTCAGTGCCGGGATGGCCGCTGCTGCCGAAGAGCAGGAAGCGACTTTGCACGAAGTTGCACGCAGCCTCTCGGAAGCATCGTCCGGGGTCAACTCTGTTGCGTCAAGCATGGCTGGCATTTCCGCTCGGGCGGCGCAGGTTGAAGCTCAAAGCCGCGCTGTTTCAACGGTAGTCGCCAACACAGACAAGAGAGTCAGTAACCTGCGAGCCAATCTGATTGTCTCGCTGAGATTATCCGCCGCCGGCGATCGCCGCTCAGCCGAGCGTCGTATCCCCGTCAAATTGTCCGCAACGGTGAGACGCGGAAGCTCGCTGCTGCAGGGAGCGATTATCGACATATCCTCTGGAGGATTGCTGTTCCGGCCTGATAGTTCGGATCAGGTCGTGCCAGAGGGTGAGACAGTCTCGATTGATATTGAGAAGCTGGGCACGATGACCGGCAGCGTTATCGCGAAAAGCGCCGCCGGGATGCAGCTGCACCTTCAATTCAGCGACAGCCAGGATGAGATCAGGCAACGGCTCGCGGCATTCATTCGATCCGTGGAAGAGGCCGACCAAAAATTCATTTCCGCGGCCAGGAACGCGTCGGCACAAATCGCTCAGATATTTGAGGCAGCCGTCACCAAGGGCAATGTATCGAATGACGCTCTGTTCGATTCTAACTATCGAACGGTATCCAATACCAACCCCGTTCAACATCTGACCGACTTTGTTGACCTTTGTGACCGCACACTGCCGCCGATCCAGGAGCCGATATTGGAGCTTGATCCGCGTGTGGTGTTCTGTGCCGCGGTCGATCGGAACGGATACCTGCCGACGCACAACCGGAAATTCTCCCAGCAGCAGCGGCCGGATGATCCGGTCTGGAATACCGCGAATTGCCGTAATCGCCGCATCTTCAATGATCGGGCCGGGCTCAGTGCCGCCCGCACGTCCCGGGAGTATTTGCTCCAAACCTACGATCGGGAAATGGGAGACGGCGTCGTGGTCACACTAAAAGAAGTGGATGTTCCCATTCGCGTTCATGGCCGTCAGTGGGGCGCGGTCCGGCTTGCGTACCGCGCCTGAGCAAGCTCATCGACCACTGGTTTGGTAAGCCGTTGCGATGGAGACAAGTCTGCGCCGTCTGATGGCGCCGGCGCCTTCAACCGACGGCATCCTCGGATGGTTCGCTCGCTATGGAAACATCCCCGCCAATATGGTCGCGACCTGGCAATTCCCGTCGACGGTGCGATGATGGTGGTCCGGCAGCACCATGCCGGGCTGCCGCGTCACCGCCAGATGGATCCCCATCGCATCGATGATTCTGATGCCACGTGCGGTTAGCTGCTCCTTGATTGCAGCAATATTTGCAGCGGTAACGGCAGGATTGATATGGTCACGCACGTCATTAGCCCCGTGGACGGCCAGGATCACGATCCTGGTTCCAGCCGGTACGGCGCGAGAAACGCGCGCCAGCATTTTGCCAGTGTTTTCTCCCAAAACCCCGGCGTTCGTAATATGGACGTTTGAACCCTTCGCGCGCAGCATGGCCTGCAGTTGAGCCGGCCAAATTTGAGACAGGTCTCTGCCGGGCCCGCGAACCGCACTGTGCCCGAACGCCACAATTTGCGCCGACGCAAGGCTGGTCGCTGCAAGGCTGGCGCCGGCAAGCGCCGCCGCGACAATGATCGCCCTCAAAAAATGCATCGGCATTTCCTCGTTTGTAGCGCATGCGATACGATCCGTTTGGGGCAATCAAGTTGCATGAAGGGTCGCAAGGCTGGCTAATTGCGCAGGCGCGTGCCGGCGTTGGCGCCGAACACCGGGATCCGGTTGACGGCGAGCACCACCGCGAAGGTGATGACCAGCATCGCGATGCCCAGCACCGAGATCGCGGCGAGGTCGCCGCTTTCGTTGAGGTCGTAGATCAGGACGCTACAGCACCTTGGTCTGCGAGGTGAACAGCACGATCGCCGCCGAAAGCTCGCGCATCACGCCGATGAAGATGAAGCACCAGGTCGCGATCACGCCGGTGCGCAGCAGCGGCGCGGTGATCTGGCGCAGCGACTGCAGCCGGGTCGCGCCGAGGATGCGGCTGGCGTCCTCCAGCTCGGGATGGATGGTGGCGAACGCCGCCTGCAATTGCTGATAGGCCGACGGCAGGTTGATGGTGAGAAACGCGATCAGCAGGATCCACAGCGTGCCATACAGCACGAAGGGCGGCCGCGTGTAGCTCAGGAACAGTCCGACGCCGAGCACGATGCCGGGCACCGCGACCGGGGCGGTGGCGAGAAAGCCGAGCACGCGATGCCCTGCGATCACGCGGCGCGTCGTGACATAGGCGATCACCAGCGCCAGAATGGTGCCGATGGTCGCGGTCGCGGTGCCGAGAATGACGGTGTTCTTCAGCGCGAGTTGCGTCGACGATAGTTCGGTAAACACGAACACGATGTTGTGCAGCGTCAAGGTCGACGGCGTCACCAGCGTGGTCGCGTTCGGCGAGAACGCGGCGTTGAGCAGCGCCAGATACGGCAGGAATACCGGATTGAGCAGCACCACGAGACAGAACGCCAGCGCCGCCCAGCGCCACTGCTTCATCTCGACCCGGCGCGGCGCGCCATATTTGCCGCCGACCACCGAATAGCCGCGGCGGCCGAGGATGAATTTCTGCGCCTGCAGCAGCAGGATGGTCAGCAGCAGCAGCGGCACCGCGGCGGCGGCGGCGAGTTCGAGTTTCGGCGGATACTGGAACAGGCTCCAGATCTTCGTGGTCATGGTGTGGAAGCCGGCCGGCAGCGCCAGGATCGCCGGCGAGCCGAACAGGGTCATCGCCTGCAGAAAGGCGATCAGCGCGCCGGCGACCAGGGCCGGCAGCGCCAGGGGAATGGTGACGCGCCGCGCCGTGGTCCAGGCCTTGCCGCCGAGGATCGCGGATGCGTCCTCGAGTTCGCCGGGCATGTTGTCGAGCGCGTTGGCCACCAGCACGAACACGAAGGGGAACGTGTAGCAGGAGATGACGAAGATGATCCCGGTCAGCGAATAGATGTTGAACAGGTGCTCGTCGGATTCCGCACCCGTGACGAAGCGGAACAGCTGGTTGAGCAGCCCGCTGTTGGGCGCCGCCAGCAATTCCCAGGCGACCGCGCCGAGAAACGGCGGCGTCACGAACGAGGCCGTGACCAGCGCGCGGATGAACTGCCGCCCGGGCATGTCGGTGCGCGACACCAGCCATCCCATCGGCGCCGCGACCAGGCAGCAGATCGCGGCGGACGTGGTGGCGATGATGGCGGTGGTCAATAGCGGATCGAGGAAATCCGGATTGCTGAACAGCGTGACGAAATTCTGCAGCGTCACGTGGCCGGCCTTGTCGGTGACGCTGTAGACCGCCAGCCACGACAGCGGCATCACGATCAGCACGATCAGGCACGCCGCGAACAGCCACAGCACCGGCCTGGTCCAGTCGCGATTTCCCTTGGTGCCGTCGATGCTGGTGGTGATGGTCATGCTAACCGCTAGTCAAATGTTTCCCTCATCCCTGCGCAACGGCTTCGCCGTTATCGCTGGAGGAGCGACGTGTTCGCCGCGTCATCGAAGGATGAAGCCGCATCGTGGCCTCATGGTTCGAGACGGCGCGAGCGCGCCTCCTCACCATGAGGATTGACGTCAAACCCGAAACAGCCGCGCATAGCGCGTCTTGATCTCTTCCGCCATCTTCTCGACCCCGGCGGGGTCTTCCTTCATCAGCTTGATGTCGGAAATCCTGCGGCGCCCCGGCTTCGACTGCACCTGCGCGTGAACCGAATATTGCGCGGTGAAGTCGATGAAGAATTGCTGGGTTTCGCGGGTGTGCAGCCATGCCTGGAACAGCCGCGCGGCATTGGGATGCGGCGCGGTGGCGAAGATTCCGGTCGGGCCCGAGATGGTCGGCGTGCCCTCGGTCGGATACACCGGCTCGACCGGCTGGCCGGCTTCCTTCAGAAGCACGATGCCGTACTCGTTGCCATCGGCCATCACCGCGCGTTCGCCGAGCGAAAGCTTCTTCGGCGGGTCGGTCGATGACTGCACCTGCATGACGCGCTGCTTCGACAGCTTCTCGAAGTATTCCCAGCCAAGCTCGCGCACCATCTCGAAGGTCGCGGTCATGATGGTGCCGCTATAGGCGGGATGACCCTTGACCATCTTGCCGGCCCATTTGGGATCCAAGCAGATCGGCGAAACTCTTCGGCGCGTCTTCGGGTTTCACCAGGTTGGTATTGTAGGCGATCGACGACAGCCAGATCCGCGTGGTGGCAAACATGCCGTCGGGGTCGCGATGCTGGTCGGGAAAATACCTGGCGATGTCTTCCGACACGAAGGGCGCCAGCCAGCCGTTCTGCTTCCATGGAATGAAGTGCGATGCATCCGAACTGTTGATGATATCGGCGGCGTGGATGTTGCTTGCAAATTCCTGCGCCACCCGCTGAAACAGCCGCTCGGAGCCGGAGCGCTCGATCTGCACGGCAACGCCGGGATATTGCGCCTCGAAGGCCCTGCCGAGCTTCTCGCCCACGGGAAGGTCCATGGAGGAATACAGCACCACCTTGCCTTCCTTCTTCGCCGCCTCGATCAGTTGCGGCGTGATGGCTTCAGGTGCCGGCGCCGCGGCGCGCGCGGGCGAGGCGAACAGCGCGCCCGACGCCAGCGCGGTCGCGCCTTTCAGCGAGGCCTGCAGGATGTCGCGTCTGGAAAGTCTTCGTTCTTTCATCGCGCCTTCCTGCTTTCCTCGTGTTATCGGCTGAGCGCGCGGCAGCGCTCGGGCGGCAAAGTGAGCCAGACCCCGGTCCCCCTCGGCACGGCATTTTCCGTCGGTGTGACGACCCGCAGGGTCGTGCCGTCCTGGGTTTCGACCATGTAGTCGCGGTTTGCGCCGAGAAACACCTGGCGTGTCACGGTGGCCTCGACCGCATTGTCCGGGGTTTGCGGCAGCTGCGTCGAAAGCTGGATGTCGTGCTGGCGGATGGCGACGACGGCATTTTGGCCGGGCGTGAGTGTCGCGCCCACCACCTGCAGGGTCGATCCCGAAAACGAGATGTGATTGCCGTCGCGGGCGATGCCGTTGATCACATTGCTGGCGCCGATGAAGCGGGCGACGAATTCCGATTGCGGCCGGTCATAGATATCCTCGGGGCTCCCGAGCTGATCGATCTTTCCGGCGTTCATGACCGCGATCAGGTCGGCGGTGGTCATCGCTTCGGACTGGTCGTGGGTGACGTAGACCGTGGTATAGCGATATTCGTCGTGCAGCCGGCGAATCTCGAAACGCATCTCTTCGCGCAGGTTGGCGTCGAGATTGGACAGGGGTTCGTCGAGCAGAAGCGTCTCCGGCTCGACGATCAGGGCGCGGGCCAGCGCCACGCGCTGCTGCTGTCCGCCCGACAATTCGCCGGGATAGCGCTGCGCCAGAACTTCCAGCCTGGTGGTCTCCAGGATCGCCTTGAGCTTCTTCGCGATCGTTTCGCGATCGATCTTCCTTAAGCGCAGTCCGTAGACGATATTTTCCGCGACCGTCATGTGCGGCCACAGCGCGTAGCTCTGGAAGATCATCGACATCTTGCGCTGCTCGGGGGGCAGGGTGCGCGCCTTGGAAGATACCACGCGGTCGCCGACATGGATCTCGCCGTCGGAGGGCTCCAGGAAGCCCGCGATCAGGCGCAGCGTCGTGGTCTTGCCGCAGCCCGAGGGGCCCAGCAGGCAGACCAGCTGCCCATGGTCGATCCGCAGCGAAACATTATCGACGACCGCAAGCGATCCAAATCGCTTGGTCAGGCCGCGCAAATCAACGGACGCCAATCAAATTCCTCCCCGGTATTGCGCCGTTGTCGGCCTGCTTATTTTTATCGCTGGATCAATATAAGCACGAAATATGACGTGCCGAAAAGGCTCGGGCTTCCCTCACGCTTTTACACTTTCGCCGAGCCAGTCGGTCGCGGCCTCGAGGCCGCCCTTGCCGTGCGGGATAGCGAGCGCGTTGAGGCCGACTTCGATGACGCCCAGGGTGCCCAGGATCATCGGGGCGTTGACGTGCCCCATATGGGCGATCCGGAATGCTTGGCCCTGGAGTTCGCCGATCCCGACCCCGAGCACCACGCCGCATTTTTCCTTGCAATAAGTATGCAGCGCGACCGGATCGTGGCCGCCCGCCATCACCACGGTGGTGACGGTGTCCGACCGCTCGCCCGGTTCGGCGATGTTGAAACCGAGCACCTGGCCCTCGGCCCAGACCGCGACCGCGCGGCGCACCGTTTCGCCCAGGAGGCGATGGCGCAGGAATACGTTCTCAAGCTTTTCCGCAAACAGCATGTCGATCGCCTCGCGCAGCGCGAACAACAGATGCACCGGCGCCGTGCCCGAATATTTGCGGTAGTGCTCGCTTCCTTCGCGTTCGGTCCAGTCCCAATAGGGCGTCCGCAGTCCGGCCGTCTTGTGCACCTCGCGGGCGCGGTCGTTGGCGGCGACAAAGCCGAGGCCCGGCGGTGTCATGAGGCCCTTTTGTGAACCGGACATGGCGACGTCGATGCCCCAGGCATCCATCTCGAACGGCATGCAGCCGAGCGACGCCACCGCATCGACCATGAACAGCGCCGGGTGGCCGGTGGCCCTGATCGCCTTGCCGATGGCCTCGATGTCGTTGTACGCGCCCGAGGCGGTATCGACCTGCACCGCGAGGACCGCCTTGATCTTGTGGTCCTTGTCCTGCCGCAGGCGGGCTTCGACCTCTGCGGGGCGAATGGCGCGGCGCCAGTCGCCCTTCAGCACTTCGACGTCGGCGCCCATGGCTGCTGCGGCGTTGCCCCAGCCGACGGCGAACCGGCCGCTTTCCAGCACCAGAATCTTGTCGCCGCGCGACAGCACGTTACTGAGCACCGCTTCCCAGGCGCCGTGGCCATTGGCGATGTAGATGTAGGAGCGGCCCCTGGTGGCGAACAATCTGGAGAGATCGCGCAGCAGGCCGTCGGTCAGATTGACCATCTGATCGGAATAGATGTCCAGCGCCGGACGATGCATCGCCCGCAGCACTTCGTCGGGCATGGTAGTGGGTCCGGGGATCGCCAGGAATTCCCGGCCCGCGCGAACGACCATTTTCTCTATTCCTTATCGATATGCTTGAGGCTAGGGATGCAGGGGAATGGCGGGAAATTCAAGACTTCGAGCCGTCTATTTTCCCAGCGCATCGGCGATCCCGCGCCAGATCTGATCCTTGATCTCGGTGGCGGGGGGGCTCGGAATGATGGTGGCCGGGCCGGTTCGCTTGTCACACGCGATCACCAGCCGCAGAATCCACACCTCGCCATCAGTGTAATAGGGATCGCCGCCGCCATTACGCCCGGTCAGCGTCGGCCCAATTCCGGTGACCTGATATCTTGCATCGACCATGCCGGCGGCTTCGAGGTCGGTGGCGAGCAGCGCGCGTTCGGCGTCGATATCGGCGCCGATATGGTGGGTGATGGCGCCGGTATAGTGGCTGACGCCGACGCTGCGATCGTAGGTCGCGTCGCCGAGCCAGACCGGCCGCTGTTCCTGGCCCTGGTCCAGCACCTTCCAGAAGCGCACGTGATGGCGGTGATCGGCGCTGCTGCCGACGGGCTTTTCGAACGCGAGGTCCTCGCGCCGGCCGAGATAGAACAGCGGGCTCACCGGCGCGTCGTGGTAGGGGCGGTCCAGCAGCACGCTGCCGGCGATCTCGATCGAGGACCGCAGCGTCACGGGATCGGCGGGATACCAGCCGGCCGCCTGCATGGCGCAGAGTACGTCTCTGTTGTCGCCGACCAAGCCGACATTGATCGGATCGCCGGGAATGCCCTGCGCGGTCCGCGTCACCATCGGCAGGTCGGCGAGGCGTTTCTGGTGCTCGTAGTGGCTCCAGAGCGCCGGCAGCGCCAGATAGGCGAGGACGGTGTAGGCGAGTACCACCGCCAACGCGAGCAGCAGCGCGCGCTCCAGCCGCGAATGATCGCGGTGCGGCGAATGGGACGGCATATCTGCTTTGGGATCGGCCACGATGTCGCGCTCTTGCAAATTCGTTGGCACAGGTTAGCGCGTTTTCAGCGCGGTGGCTTCATCCTTCGAGACGGCCGTAGGGCGGCCTCCTCAGGATGAGGTAGGTCTCGAACCATGAGGCCACGGCAACCGCTATCGCCGGGTTTCGCGGCAGCCGGCGGCTTCGGCTTCCTCGACCGAGCAAAACCAGCGCGTGCCCTTGCTGATGTGCATCTTGATCTGCGCGTACCAGCGGCTGGTCGGCTTGTGATAGATGCATTCGCCCGAACCGTTGACGTTGCCCTTGATGGTGCAGTCGGGCGAGGGGGCGACCGATCCGGAAGCCGACGCCAGCAGGATCGCCAGGGCGTTGGCCGGCGGCCTGGCGGCCCCGAGAATGGCGGTCTTCTTGTTGCGGACGCGCCAGTCCCACGGCGCGATGAACGCGCCCTGCCACATCCCGGCCTTGGCCTCGCGCGCGGCTTTCTCGTCGGCATCGTAGTCATGCGAGAACCGCACATAGGACAGCGCCCATCCGTTCTTCACCATCCATTTCTGGATGTCCTCGCCGTCGACCTCGCATCGCGCCACCATCCGGCCGCGGCGGTCCGCGGCCTGGCGCGTATGGCAGGTCCAGGTCTTGTTGTCGGCATGCTTGGTGAGTTCGTCGCGCGCGGCGACGCCGCAGGTCCAGCGCTCGCCTGAATGGTTGAGGCAAAGCTGGTCCACCGACGGCGCATCGATGCCGCCGAGGCGAATCTGGCTGCTGCCGATCTGGATCTGATCGCCCTCGCGGATTTTGGCGACGCCGGTGATATCGGCGGCTTCCGCCATTGCCGGCAGAAAAAATAATGCAATCGCCGGCAGGAATTTCATCAACATGTGAAAATGGCCGCCGTCAGTATCGAATCACTCCATCAAGCCATCGCATTGTGGGACGGATTGGGCCGCGGTGCCAGCGGTTGACGGCAAAGCTGCCCTCAACTTAACGCGATGAACATATTCTTCACCTCTCCCCGCACGCGGGGAGAGGTCGGAGTGCGACGAGCGATGCGAAGCATCGTCCGGAGCACTCCGGGTGAGGGGGACTATCCGCGAGTTTGTGTATGCCGTGGCAGCCCCTCACCCCAACCCTCTCCCCGCGTGCGGGGAGAGGGAGAAGGAAGCACCCGGCGCGCCTACACCCCCGCCACGCCCATCATCGCCTTCCGCGCCAGCGCCAGGCCCATCAGCACGAAGGCGGAGGTGACTTCAGGACCGCCGACCAGGATGCGCGTCGGCGTCTTCATCTTGTTCCACTCATAGGCCTTGAACGGTCCATGCCGGCCGCCTTCGCCGGTCCGGGTGACGATGCAGTGCAGGGCCGGCGCGAAGGTCGCAGGCTCGGCGCCAAGATGCCCGAGCGCGATCAGCGCCAGCGCCGCGTCGAACACGTTCATCTCGCCCGCGATCAGCTCGGTCTGCACATAGGCCAGTACCCGGCCGCGGATGAAATCGAACGCGCCGTCGGGGTCGATCGTCCGTTGCGCCGCCAGCGGCAGCGCGATGAAGGCGGCATAGCAGCGGCCGAAATAGGCGCAATACAGTTCCGGCAGATAATAGATGTGCGAGCGCGGATCGGCGAACGCGCCGCTGGCGGCGAGCCGCTTCTGGAAGCCGATGATCCGGTGCACCGTGTCCAGCCGCTGCGGGGTCTCGATGACCTTCCAGCGGGCGAGGTTGCGGAAGCTCACTTCGAGGACATCGAGGTTCAGCGTCGGATCGAGGTCGTTGCCGAACGGCCGTTCGCCGGCGAGGTTGTCGATCCAGGTGACGACGCCGCCCGTAAAATCGATGTTGTCGTTGAGCGGCACCGTCACCATGGGCTCGTTGGCGCCACCGCGGACCTGATAGCCGGCATAGAAGTCGAGCAGCGGCTGCGCCAGGATCGGGTGATCGGAGCCGGCCTGGGTCGCCGCCGAGAACGAGCAGGCGGTGGTATCGCAATCCGGCACGTAGATGCCGAAGCCGAGATCCTGCTTGATCTGCGCGAAGAAGCGCGAGAAGCGCGGATGCGGCAGCGGCGCCAGCGCGGTGACGACGGAGACGGTCGAGCCATCGTGCGAGCGCACCTCTTCCCGGCTGGTGGTGAGGCAGAAATCGACCATGTCCGATATCGCGCGGTCCGCGGCCGCGGTCTGATCCGGCGCGGCGAGGCCGGTTTCGACAAAGCTCAGCAGCGCTTCGGTGAAGAAGGCGTCGTAATAGGCGGAGCGATGGCGGATCTGCATCGGCTGCCACATCGGTTCGGCGATGCCGATCCAGGGCGGGTTGATCAGGGCGCGGGCGGGGGAGCGCGCGATGAAAATCCGCGCCAGGTTGAACAGCAGCGTCGAATTCTTGTAGCCGCGCGAGTTCAGGCCGGTCAGCGCCATCAGCAATTCGCGGCCGCCCATGTCGGGGTCGCCGATCAGGTTGAAGGCGGCATAGGTCGGGATGAAGCCGTTGCTGGCGAACGAGCGCAAGAGATGCGCGCCGCAGGCGCGGATCACCGGCTCGAACTCGGTAATGTCGGGCGCGCGCCCGGGCAAGGCCGCGGGCTTCGGCTTGGGGTGGCTGAGATCGATGCCGTCCAGGAGCTCGGCGACCGGCTGGCCGATCGCGGCCCAGTCGGGGGATTCGTCGTCGCGCGCCCGGATCAGCGCCTCGCGCAACCGCTGCAGCCGCGGCGCATCGCGCAATTCCTTAAGTCCCGTCCGGCGCAGCAGGGGCCGCAGCGCCGGATTGCCCAGCGCCGTCTTGTAGAATTTGCCGAGATGCGGGTCGCCGCCGGCATAGTTCAGCAGCAGGGGATCGCAGACATCGTAAAGCGACGGGCCGTCCTTCCGGGCCGTCAGCGCGCGGTAGGCGGCGCCGGCAATCTGCTGAAAAGTCATGAAATTTCTTTCCGCGCGACGAGATCGCACGTTCCCCCGGCAGCGCCGGATTCGCCATCCGCTGCCGCCGCCCACCCCCGAAAACCTGCAAGTCTTTGAAAAACTACACGAAAGGCTGGGAAATACAAATGTGATGGATATCACGGAACGAGCGGCTGCGGTTTTGGCGCAGTCTGGACCGTGACGATTGAAGCCCATGAGAGGGGCAAGTATCGGCGGCATCTGGGGAAATCGGCCGGGCCAGAACCGCCCGGCCGGCAAGGTCTTGTTCACCCTGTGAGGCCGCCCGATATGTCAACAAGGTTGCCGGATATGTCCCGGCGGGTTAAGGGTTTGTTTGTTGCGGTGCCGCAAATTGAGCGCAATTGGACGGCACACCGTCCGGCACCCCCACAAACCTAATCGGCGTAGGCGCGACTAACTTCCGCGCCTTTCGACAGTGACCAGGAATGAACCGCGATGAATGTAAGGCAGCTTCGCATCTCCCGCCGCTCGATCACCATCGCCGCCGCGCTGGTAGGCATGGTGTCGCTGGCGATCGGGGCCCACGCTGCGCTGAACATGCGGGCGCTCGACGCCGCCAAGGCGATCGCGGCCGAGCAGAGCGCCGAGGCCGCGAGCAAGGCCTCGCGGATCGCACTCGTGATCGGCAACGGTCACTATCCCGACGCCGGCGCGCCGCTGGCCCAGCCGATCAACGACGCCCGCGGTCTGACGGCCGCGCTGCGCCGCGACGGCTTCGACGTCGATGTGGTGGAAGACGCCAGCAAGGACGACATGACCCGCGCGATCGCGCGCCTGAAATCGAGGATCAGGCCCGATTCGATGGTGATGCTGTTCTTCGGCGGCTACGGCGTTCAGGCCGGTCGCGAGAGCTACATGATCCCGGTCGACGCCACGATCTGGAAGGAATCCGACGTCCGCCGCAACGGCATCAGCGTCGAATCGGTGCTGGAGGTGATGAAGGAGCAGGGCGCCCGCGCCAAGCTCGTCGTCATCGACGCCTCGCGGCGCAACCCCTATGAGCGCCGCTTCCGCGCCTTCTCCCATGGCCTGGCGCCGATCAACGCGCCCGACAACGCGCTGATCCTGTCCTCGGCCACGCCGGGCAAGGTCGCCGACGATAGCCAGGGCCAGCACAGCGTGCTGGTGACCGAGCTGCTCAACAACCTGAATGCGCAAGGGTCGGGCGCCGAGACCGTGTTCAACAAGACCCGCGTCGCGATCTCCCGCGCCTCCGACGGCGAGCAGGTCCCCTCGGTGTCGTCCTCGCTCTCGGAAGACGTCCGCTTCGGCACAAGCGAAAACGCCGGCGGCTGACGCCATTTCAGGCGGACGCTTGGTCGCCCCTTATAGTGAGGAGCGCGCCAGCGCATTTTCCAGTTCGGTGGCTCATCCTTCGAGACGCGGCCAAGTGGCCGCTCCTCAGGATGAGGTCATAAACCGGTGCGGTTCGAGAGGATGTGGTCTTAAGCCGCCGCGGTTCGAGACGGCGCTTCCCGCCTGCTCACCACGAGGGTCCAGGAGGTCCTCATCCTGAGGAGGTGCGCCAGCGCCGTCTCGAAGGATGAGAGTTTACCGCGCTGGTTCGTCCCCCCCCCCCCGCCTACTTCTCCGCCGCGCTCACCGTCACCGCGCGGACCGGGTCGCCTTCGCGCAGCAGGGCGCCGGCGCGGGCGACCACCACGTCGCCTTCGTTGAGCCCGTCGCGGATTTCGACCTGGCCGCCGGACATCAGCCCGACTTCGACCCGCTTGGTCTCGACGCGCGCGCGCCGGATCACCTGCACCACGGTGCCGGCGGGGCCATAGAGCACGGCGGTGAGCGGCACCGCGACGCCGCAGCTTTGCCCGGTCTTGATCAGCGCCCGCCCGGACGAATTGATCAGCAGGCGCCGGTTGCCGGTCACCGCGATGAAGACCTGGCCGAGCTGGCTGTTGGGTTCGATGGTCGGCGCCATCCGGCGCACCTTGCCGTCGACCTCGCCGGCGCCGACGATCTTGATCCGCGCCGTCTGGTCGGCCTTGAGCCTGGCGATGTCCTGCATCGGCACCATGCCGACGAGGTCGAATTCGCTGCGCACGATGATGCTGAACAGCGCCTCGCCCCGGCCCGAGGCCATCGCGCCGACCACCGCCGAGGAAGCGGAGATCACGCCGGCCACCGGTGCCTGGATGTTGATTGTGCCGCCTTCGGGCAAAGTGAGCCGGGCGAGCGTCTGCCCTGCCGTCACGGTGTCGCCGGGTTCAGTCAGGATTTCCGCGACCTTCAGGCCGGGCCGGTCCGGCCGCACCGCCGATTCCTCGCGCGCCAGCACGATGCCCGTGACCTCGACGATATCGCCGAAGCAGTGTTTTGCCGCCTTCAGCACGGTGACGGTCGCCCCCTTGGGCGCGTCGGCGTCCTCGGCGGCGAGCGCCGGCTGCGCGGCAAGGGCGAGCAGCAGGGCTGCGGCGGGCGCGAGCAGCTTTGGCGAAGGGGGGCGCGCGGCGGGATGATTTATCGGTATTCCGGCTCCGGTTTTCCGGGATTATCGATATCAGATGGCGGGCGTTCGGGCCAAGCGGGAATAGGCTATTCGAGAGGTCCGGCTGAGCTGGAGCCATGGGCTCGAGGGTCCGCATTCAAACGAAGCGCATCGTCGGAGTTCTGCTCGTCGCTTTCTTGTAAATGGATCAAGTGGACATTTAGACTGATATTCCGAGTTGCCGGGCTTGGGGCGTAGTCAGGAGCCCCTTATGCTCCTTGGCGGAGTCGCTGATGGATGCTGGAAATTGGATCACGCTTCTGCTCGGGATTGGGACGCTTACCTTGGGCGCAGCGAACGCCTATGCACAGTGGCCGCGACGGACCCAGGACAGAAAGCAGTCCGCAAATCGGCCCGTGATCTTGATGGCACTCTTGAGCGCAATCGTAGTGGGGGCGGTCGGATACGACATTTATGATCGTCATCATCAAGTTTATCGCGACAACGTTATCAGCTGGGGTGCGGCGGGAGATAACTACCACATGGTTGTGGCCACCCATGACCTCCAAGACCTCACGAAAACACATAGGATGATGATGATAGTGCGGCCAAACATCATGGGCCCGGATCCAATGACGGATACGAATATCGCGAAGAGTGGACTTTTCACCATTTCAGGCTCCGCCGTCACGCTCGCCGTTCCTGCAAGTAGTCCGCTGCGTATGGTCCCCAACCAGTTGAATTTCATGGAATATAATGCGGTGTTGATTCCTGTCGGAGTTGGTTCGGACCGCATCCGATCATTGGCAGATGTGCTTGATCTCGGCGGCAAGCTCTTTGAGAGGCGGGGTAGTTCTGTGATGGCAGGTTCTCCGATTGATTCGTCAGCCACCCCGGCAAAGTGACAAGGCCAGTCGATGACTGATGCGGAACTCCTTGGCGAGATGGAAGACGTCATTCGATCAATGCCCCCAAGAGAAACGCTCCGCCACGACACGCGAGAAAACCACGCATGGGTGGGACGCGCCGTTGCGGTAATTTTGGCTTGGGATGAGGAGTCTGGAGCCGAGGCCCGGAAATTTGCTCGTGGGCTCCAATCATCAAGCGCTGCGAGGGGCAATCATGCGATCAGACAGCTTTTGGTTCTGTTGCATGAGGGAAGCGCCCTCCTGCGGCTTGTAACTGTTGGGCCCGTAAATGCTGCAATAGGTCAAGGGTCTGTCTTCGATTATTTTGACATGCTCCGCAAGTTGATCGAGACGGCACAGCGGGACATTCTCTTTATCGATCCCTACATGGACGCTGAATTCGTCTCCAAATATTTGCCGTGCGTAAGAGCGGGTGTGTCGATCCGGCTGCTGGCAAGCCGCAACCTCAGTTCGCTCGTTCCCGCCGCACAAGCGTTCGCCCAACAAGCGCGGGCGAGTGTCGAGGTCCGTTCATTCGAAAAAATGCACGACCGCCACATCATTATAGACGGGGCGACCTGCTACCAGTCAGGGGCCTCATTCAAGGATGGAGCCAAGAACGCCGGAACTACTATCACCCAAATCACGGATGCCTTTGATGCGTTGAAGCAAACCTATGAGGCTATATGGAATAGCGCAACGAAACGCCTTTGACGCTGCACTTAGTAAGCCTGGGTGCTGTTTCTGTAGGTTTACGGCGAGCCAAGTAATGCCTTCCGTCAATACAAAACCTACTACAAGCGTTGATCAGTCGCGAGGAAATAGTCAATTGCTTGGGCGGTGAGCGCTCCGTTCCCACCCAACTGTACCACGGACCATCGCGAGCCATCGCCAGCCGGTGCGGTGGCAGCGTTGGGATAGCGGGCAAGTTGATTTGAGTCGGTTCTATCAGTTTTTCTGTAGCGCCTTCGTATCCCCTACGGATAGGGAACGAAATCTTCACCCCGCACTTCGCTGCTATTTTTTCGACATCGCGTCGCGCTCTTTGACGAGCTTTTCGAGTTCCGCTTGCTGCTGAGCAATACGCTCGGATGTTCGTTCTTCATTCTGCGCGCCCGAAGATGCAGCGGCTTGTTCAATCAACTGTCGGATATTATCCCGAAGTACCGCGATGCGGTCGTTGAGTTCAGATAACGAAAGCGAATTGTCGTTGCTCATGCTCATTCCCTGAATTGGACGGGTTGCGCTCCCACTCTATCGCGAACGAATGTTTCGACCTAGTTGTATCTCGCCTGGCCTGCGCCTGACGGGCAAATCAGTCGCGACCTCCTGCATCAGCCTGTCCAGCCCTGTTCGCAAAAATATTTCCCTTCGCGCCTGACCCAAATCACTTCTATATCCCTCGCCGTCTCGTCCCACTCGAGGGGCGTATCGCGATCGTCACGGACGCGGGATGGGATGCGGTGGACGCGGGTGGTGCTGCTGACGAGAGCGCTTACCTCGCGGACGGCGAAGTCGTGTGGTCCTGACGCCCTGACGCTGGTGTCAAGTTGACGGATTTTTCCGTTGACGACGGTGGCAAGAAAGCCCGGTCACCGAGGAGAGCGCGAAGGAAACCGTTAAAACCATTGCGTGCGGGAATGCCGGGTGTTCCGGTGCGACCGTGGTGACTAACGCGCGTGCTTACTACACTACACGCGCGGCTGCGGGTGCAACGGGCACCCGGCATTCCCCACGCCCTCGGTTGGGCGGAAGTTTCAAGCCCAATCCGGGCGCTTCGCGCCGCGGGAATGCGAAGCCGTATCTGGAAGCTATCCCTACACCGTCGTCCCTGCGAACGCAGGGACCCATAACCACCGGCGACTGTTGTTGCAAAGGACGTCTGGCCACATCGCGAACCCGAGGAATCACGCGGTATGGGTCCCTGCGTTCGCAGGGACGACATCGTCCTTCATTCATCTCTGCAAACTCAGCGGCGCTTCGCGATCGGCCGTCCCGGCGTCACACCCGGATCATCCGCTTGCCGCGGTTTTCGCCGGCCAGCAATCCGATCAGCGCCTTCGGCGTATTTTCCAGGCCGTTGATGACGTCCTCCCGCACTTTCAACTTGCCGGAGGTGACCCAGGAATGCAGGTCGTTCAAGGCCTCGTCGCGCTGGTCCATGAAGTCCATGACGATGAAACCCTGCATGACAAGGCGCTTGACCACGATCAGGCCGGGCACGCCGCGCGGCCCATGCGCCGACGGCACGCCGTCATATTGCGAGAGCGCGCCGCAGCAGGCGATGCGGCCGCGATTGTTCATCTGCGCGAGGCAGGCTTCGAGAATGTCGCCGCCGACGTTGTCGAAATAGACGTCGATGCCCCTCGGCGCCGCGGCCCGCAACGCCTTGAACAGCGCGCCGTCCTTGTAGTCGACGGCGGCATCGAAGCCGAGTTCGGAGGTCAGCCAGTTGCACTTTGGCTTGCCGCCGGCGATGCCGACGACACGGCATCCCTTGATTTTGGCGATCTGGCCGACGATCGACCCCACCGAGCCGGCCGCGGCCGAGACCACCACGGTCTCGCCGGCCTTCGGCTTGCCGACGTCGAGCAGCCCGAAATAGGCGGTGAGGCCGGCGATGCCGTAGACGCTGAGCAGATGCGTCATCGGCTCGACCTTCGGCATCTTGGTCAGCTGCGTGGCCGCAACGGCGGCGTAATCCTGCCAGCCGGTGTCGCCGAACACGATGTCTCCGGGCGCAAGTCCCGGCGCTTTCGACGACACCACTTCGGCGATGCCGCCGCCGGCCATCACCGTGTTGGCTTCGACGGCCGCGCGATAGGTCGCGCCATGCATCCACGCCCGGTTGGCGGCATCGAGCGAAATATAGCGTACCCGCAGCAACGCCTCGCCGTCCTTCGGCTCCGGGATGGCGCCTTTGGACATTTTGAAATGCTCGGGCCCGAGTTTCCCGGCCGGCTTCTCCACCAGCAGCACCTGACGATTGATAGTGTCGCTCATGGCATTGGCTCTCCGTTGCGGACGACGCTAGAGCGCATTCCGCTTGTGTGGAATCATAACAGCGTATCCCATGGCCTCGTGGTTCGAGACGCGCGGCGTTGCCGCGCTCCTCACCATGAGGGTCTAAGACCTCATCCTGACGAGCGGCGGTTTCGCCGCGTCTCGAAGGATGAAGCCACCGAACGGGAAAACGCTCCAGTCGGCGAATGTTCATCCTACAACGGAAACCTTGTGGCAAACCATGCCTGTTGCCGCGGGGGCGGCGCCCGGGAAACTGGCTCAGAAGAAATGCAGGTCGCGCACGTTGCCGCCCCTGGCGACGGTGGCGTATTCGATCGCCAGGAACAGTCCGCCCGCCACATAGATTTTTCGATTCAGCGATGTGGCGAGCGTTTGGCTCACCCTCGACCGCGTCCTCGATGGTCGCGGCGACCTGCACATCCGCGCTCGCGGATTGGCCTTGCGCACCGCGCCCGCGATGCTCTCCGCGTCCGCGCCCTTGTGATGCGCCGCCGTGCAAATGATGGTGTCGAAGGACGGCGCCAGCGCACCGACGATCTCGCCGGCCTTCTTGTCGCGGGAGACGCCGGTCACGAGAATCCAGCCCTTGCGCGCCGTGGATCGCCTTGCAGGCCGGCGAGCGATTGCCGGATGCCGTCGGGGGTGTGGCCGACGTCGATCACCGTGAGCGGGTCGTGCCGGATCACTTCGAGGCGGCCGGGCCAGCGCGCGTCGCGCAGGCCCAATCGCACGGCGGCTTCGATGGCCGGCAGGGGCGCTCTCCGGCTGCACGCGCGCCAGCCACAGCAGGAACAGCGCGACCGCGATGGCGGCATTGTTGAACTGGAACGCGCCGGAGCAGGCCCATTTCGAGCGATCGAAATTCGAACTCCCCGAACGCGAAATCGAATCGTTGGCCCGGCGCCGAGACGGATTCGCCGCCGATGCCGATTTCGTCGCGGACAAACACGGGTCGTGATGTCGCGATGGCGATTATATTCGAGGAGATGCGGCTCGAAGTTCTCGGCAATTCTCGCCATAGACGATGGTGCCGCCTGCCGCGCAGGCGTCGCTCTTGTCGGAGGCGATCAATTCCAGCGAGTTGCCGAGCAGTTCGACATGCTCGTAATCGACCGAGGTGACGCAGGTGCAGCGCGCGCCGACCAGGCGTACCGGATCGTAGCGGCCGCCGATGCCGGCCTCGAACACCGCGAACTCGCAGCGCGCTCTCCTGAAAATGCAGGCAGGCCAGCGCGAACATGGCTTCGAACGCTCCGAATTGCTCGCCGCGGCGCCGCGAAACCCCGGCGATAGCGGTTTCGATCCGCGAAACCAGCCGCGCCAGATCGTCATCGCCAATCGGCACGCCATCGACCTGAAACCGCTCGTTGACGCGATACAGATGCGGCGAGGTGAACAATCCGGTTCGCAGGCCGTAGGCGCGGCCGATGCTGGCGCAGAACGCCGCCGTGCTGCCCTTGCCGTTCGATCCCGTCACCACCACCGAAATGCGCTGCAACCTTGCGCGATCGACCGCGAGCGCGTCGAGCAGCTCGGCCATCCGCGCCAGGCAAACGCCGTCGCCGTATTTCGGAAGGTCAAACACTCAACAGTCCCATCGCCGAAAACGTGTGATGCCAGATCTTCAGGATCAGATCGCCCCGGTCGGATTCTTCCAGCAGCCGGATCGACGGGTTGGCGTTCACCTCGATCACCCGCATCGCTTCCGGGTCGCCTTCGATGTCCGGTGAACATGTCGACGGCGGCGACGCGCAGGCCAAGCGCGCCGGGCTGCCTTCCGCGCCAGCTCGAACGCGGCCTGCGAATGCGGGGCTTCCAGCACCATCGTTCCCCCCGCGCTCAGATTCATCCGCCCGGCAATGTCCCAGCGTTCGCCCTTGGGCAGCACGGCGTCGAGCGAGGTGTCGCGGTCCGCCGTGGCGAACCGGCGAAAGTCCGCGGGATTGCAAGGCGGCGTTGTGCGCGGCCAGCAGATCGCGGATGCGAGCTGACACCGTCGCCTAGCACAAAGGGCGGATATTTTCGCGCCGAATAGAGGATCTCGCCATCGAGCAGAAAAATCCGGTATTCAGTTCCCGAGACCATCGGCTGGATCAGGATCGCATCGTAATATTGCGAGACCTCGCCGAGATATCGCAGCAGCGAGGCTTCGCCATCAATGGCTTGCGCGAAATCGCCGCGCGATCCCGTCAAGGGTTTGACGAAGGCCGTGCCGCCCAGCTTGCGGAAATATTCCAGCGCGTCGTCGCGCTCGTGGCCTGCGGGGCGATGGGCGCGGTGCCGGTCATGCAGGAAGAAATATTCGCCGCCCAGCGTCGGCGACGCCGGCGCTTTCGAGGATCGCGTTGGTGAAATATTTGTCCGACGCCAGCGTCGAGGCGGTGGCGTTGTTCTGCGGATACCAGGAACATCGTCCGGCGCCGAAATGAACGGCTTTGGGTTTTCGAAGCGACGCTGAAGAGCAGTCCGGTTCCGCCGTCGATGTCCTGAAACGCGAGGCCGAATTCGGCGCAGGCATATTCCGCATAGACCGATTGGTCCGGATAGAAGCGTCGGTTTTCCCGACTCGAAATTCTCGCAAGCTTCGCATGCAATATCCGGCGGTCTGGCATTCCGGTTTGATCTCTTAATCTGTAGCGAATTTTTCGATCGCGCGCGGCAATTAACTGCCGGAACGATGCGCATTTCAGCAAGTAAATTGCGCGACGCCGCCTTGGCGATGAGCCGCTTGGCAACCATGTTTGCAAAATATGTCGAATGCCATTTTGAGCCCTCAATTGCGCGTCAGCGGCTGGTTGACTATCTCTGATATTGGCGTAGGTGAAACGCTAAATCATCAATCGTTGCAGGGGTTTTCGCCTCCTCCGAGGCCGAGACCACTCGTTTGTTCTACATCCAGGCCAATCGGAAAAACCAAAACACATGAGCGCATTCCATAGAGAGAAAGTTCTTTCTGTCCGGCACTGGACCGATACGCTTTTCAGCTTCACAGCCACCCGCAATTCCGGCTTTCGATTCCAGAACGGGCAGTTCGCCATGATCGGCCTCGAGGTCGATGGCCGTCCGCTGATGCGCGCCTACAGCATGGCGAGCGCCAATCATGAAGACGAGCTGGAATTCTTCTCGATCAAGGTCGCCGACGGACCGCTGACCTCGCGGCTCCAGAAGATCAAGGAGGGCGATACCATCCTGGTCGGCCGCAAGGCGACCGGCACGCTGATTGCCGACAATCTGATCCCGGGCAAACGCCTGCTGCTGCTGTCGACCGGCACCGGTCTGGCGCCGTTCGCGAGCCTGATCAAGGACCCGGAGGTGTACGAGCACTTCGAAAGCATCGTTCTGGTCCACGGCTGCCGGCAGGTCTCGGAACTGGCCTATGGCGAAGAGCTGGTGGCGAAGTTGCGGGATGACGAATTGTTCGGGCCGCTGCTGGCCGAGAAGCTTCTGTATTATCCGACCGTCACCCGCGAGCCGTTCCGCAACCGCGGCCGCATCACCGATCTGATCACATCGGAGCAACTGTTCAACGATATCGGTCAGCCGCCGCTGGATATCGTCAGCGACCGGATCATGATGTGCGGCAGCCCGGCCATGCTGGAGGAACTGCGCCAGATGTTTGAGGCGCGCGGATTTGCCGAAGGCAGCCACAGCGAGCCCGGCCATTTCGTGATCGAGAAGGCGTTCGTCGAGCGCTGAAGCCAGCGTCGCCCCAGGCGAGCCAACGACTTCGCGCCAGTCCTGACTGCTCGCGGACATCAGATCGTATCGAGCGCACGATCCGGAACCCGCCTGGACCACGTTGCGCTGCAAAAAGCCCGCCGGAGAGGCGCTGCCAGCCGTTCCGGGGCGGATTGATTCTCCGCGGCGGGGTTCGCTGCCGTCAAGGCAGAAGCGCCGTCATAGCCATGACCTGCGCGCGGGATATCGTGTACAGCATTGTTCCGAGAGTTGGATTAGGCTGCGGCTGAAAAACAACAGCACGGCAGAATTCTGCCTGAGGGGTTCCATGGAAACGTTGATGCTTCCGTTCTCGCCACGCTTCATCGTGCTTACGATTTGCGCCGTCGTCACGGCATTGCTTCTCGGCTTCGGGATCGCGGATCGCAAGGTGTTCGATCTGGTCTTGATCCCGATGCTCATCTTCGGGGGCCTGACGGCCGTTGGCATCCGCGATCTCATGCAAAAGAGCCATGCAGTTCTGCGCAACTATCCGATCTCGGCGCATATCCGGTTTCTGCTGGAAGACATCAGGCCGGAGATGCGGCAGTATTTTTTCGAGAGCGAGAAGGATGGCATGCCGTTCAGCCGCGACATCCGCGCGGTCGTCTACCAGCGCGCGAAGATGCAGCTCGACAAGCGGCCGTTCGGCACCCAGGAGGACGTCTATCGCGAGGGCTATGAATGGATTCGCCATTCGGTGGCACCAAAGCTTCATGTCGACGACAAATTTCGCATCACCATCGGCGGCCCTGATTGCGCCAGGCCGTATTCGGCATCTGTCTTCAACATCTCGGCGATGAGTTTCGGTGCGCTCAGCCCCAACGCGGTGCGCGCGTTGAACGCCGGCGCCAGGAAGGGCAGTTTTGCGCACGACACCGGCGAGGGCGGCTTCAGTCCCTATCATCGCGAGAACGGTGGCGATATCATCTGGGAGATTGGTTCCGGGTATTTCGGCTGCCGCAACCGCGACGGTTCGTTCAATCCGGAAGAGTTCGCCCGCGTCGCTTCCGACGATCAGATCAAGATGGTCGAGCTCAAGGTCAGCCAGGGCGCCAAGCCCGGCCATGGCGGGGTGTTGCCGGCGGCCAAGGTCTCGCAAGAAATATCCAGGATCAGAGGCGTCGCGATGGGCGAGGATTGTGTCTCGCCGGCGTCGCACCGCGCGTTTTCGACGCCACTGGAAATGATGGCCTTCATCGGTGAGATGCGGCGGCTGTCGGGCGGTAAGCCCGCCGGATTCAAACTGTGCATCGGCCACCCCTGGGAATTTCTGGCGATCTGCAAGGCGATGCTTCAGAGCGGCATCTATCCGGATTTCATCGTGGTCGACGGCAATGAAGGCGGCACCGGCGCCGCCCCGCTCGAATTCATGGACCATGTGGGCATGCCGATGCGCGAGGGCGTCAATTTCGTCCACAACGCGTTGATCGGCATCAATGCCCGCGATCGTATCCGCATCGGCGCGTCAGGAAAGATCGCGACTGCCTTCGACATGGCACGCGCGATGGCGATCGGCGCTGACTGGTGCAATTCGGCGCGCGGTTTCATGTTCGCGCTGGGCTGCATCCAGTCGCTGTCCTGCCATACCGATCGATGCCCGACCGGCGTGACCACGCAGGACCCCACGCGCAACCGCGCGCTGGTGGTGCCGCACAAGATCGAGCGGGTTTACAATTATCACCACGCAACCCTGCACGCGCTGTCGGAATTGCTGGCCGCCGCGGGGCTCGAACATCCGCAGCAATTGCGGCCGATCCATTTCTCGCAGCGAATCTCCGCGATGGAGGTGCAGTCATTCGCCAGGCTCTATCCGTCGCTTCGTCCGGGCGAACTGATCGACGGTACCAGCGATCCCCGCTATCGCGAGGCCTGGGCGATGGCGCGGGCGGACTACGTTCTCGGCGGCGGGGTAGGGCTTCCGCTCTAACCACCGTCGTCCCGCGTTCGCCGGGACGACGATGGGGCTAATGCGGATTTTCGAGGCTGAACAATTCCGACTGCTCATCGTAGGCGAACAGTTCCGCATAACGCGCCCATGAAACGATGGTCTTGAGCGTTTCGTCTGCCTGATCTTCCGCCATGTAATCCTCGAGCTCGTTGCGGAAGCGTGCAGCGGGCGCCGCGTGCGAGGGCCGCTCGTCGAGGACGCGGCGGATCAATCCCATGACCGGCACGTAGTTGATCAGATGTTCGGCGAACAGTTTCTTGCGGGCGTCGGTTGCGAGGTGAGCGAAGCGCTTGCCGGCGTCGGTCAGCATCAGGTCGCCTTCGCTCAATTGGGCAAACCTCAATAATTGCAGGGACTTCGCCGAGATGGAAGATCTCGTCGGCTTCCAGTTGCAGTTGGCCTGCCAGCACGGGCAAATCGGCGTGCCCGTTATACGGGGGCCCCGCCAGCGTCTCGATCAGGCCGGAAAGCACATTGGACGAGACGTGCTGCAGGATCATGCCGACGCCCGTGCCGTGAATACCCTCGATTGTCGACGTTCTCGGCTCCGCGCGCTGTGTCATGCGCGCATAGATGCTGTCGACAAGCTGCCGGAATGTCGGGTCGAGACGATTGCGCGGATGCGGCAGATCGACCTTGATCTCGGCGGCGACGCGTCCCGGGATTGGACGAGAACACCAGAATGCGATCGCACATCAAGACCGCTTCCTCGATGTTGTGCGTCACCATCAGCACGGACTTGATAGGCAGCCGGCCTTCAGTCCAGAGATCAATCAGGTCGGTGCGCAGCGTTTCGGCGGTCAGCACGTCAAGCGCGGAAAACGGTTCGTCCATCAACAGCAGATCCGGATGCACCACCAGCGCGCGGGCAAACCCGACGCGCTGGCGCATGCCGCCCGACAATTCCTTGGGGTAGGCGGACTCGAACCCGTCGAGGCCGATCAGGTCGATCGCGGCCAGCGCTCGCGTGCGGCGTTCCGCGCTGTCGATTCCCAGCGCTTCCAGTCCCAGCTCGACATTCTGCAGAACCGTCAGCCATGGAAACAGCGCGAAGGACTGGAACACCATGGCGACGCCGTTCGGCGGTCCGACGATGGTCTCGCCGCGGCATTTGGCGTTGCCCGAGGATGGCGCGATCAGTCCGGCGATGATGCGCAGCAGCGTCGACTTGCCCGATCCGGAACGCCCGAGCAGGCCGACGATCTCGCCCGAACGTATCGTCAGATCGACGTTTTCGAGGACCAGCAGATCCTCGCCGCTGCCTTTCGGAAAGGACCGGCAGACGCCGTGGATGTCGAGCAGGTTGGTCTTTTGAGCAAGATCGAGCATGAGTTTCCCCTGATCAGCCGAGGCGAAGACGACGCTCGCCGAAGGCGTAGAGTGGCCTCCAGAGCAGCCGGTTGAAAAGCGTCACCAGAATGCACATGACGGCAATGCCGAGAACGACCCTGGGGAAGTCGCCGGTCTCCGTCGCGGTCGCAATGTAGGCGCCGAGGCCGGTTGCCGTGAGGTGGGTGTCGCCCCAGCTCGCGACTTCCGCGACGATCGAGGCGTTCCACGATCCGCCTGACGCAGTGATGGCGCCGGTGATGTAATACGGGAAAATGCCGGGCAGGATGACTTTGATCCACCACCGCCATCCCCTGAGATGGAAGCTTCCAGCGGCCTCGCGAAGGTCGCTCGGGAATGCGCTGGCGCCCGCGATGACGTTAAACAGGATGTACCACTGGGTCCCCAGGATCATCAGCGGGCTGAGCCAGACATTCGCATTCAGGCCGTAGCGCACGATGATTACCACGAACACGGGAAAGGCGAGGTTCGCCGGAAACGCCGCTAGAAACTGGGCGAGCGGCTGGATTCGCTCGGCGAGTTTCGGCCGGAGCCCGATCCAGACGCCGACCGGCACCCAGATCAGCGTCGCCAGCGCGATCAACACGATGACCCGCGCCAGCGTGATAAAGCCGTATCCGACTGCGCTGAGGACGTCCGACGGGCTCAACGTCGCCGAGAGATATTCATAGGCCCTCCAGGCGGCGTAGGAGGTCGCTGCGACGACGAAGGCGAGCCAGACCGCATCGACCGTGCGCGATGGCGGTCCGTTTATGGCTGACGTCCGCAGGTTGCCGGGCAGCGCGATATGAAAATTCGAGATCGCCTTGTTCAGGGCCGCAAACGGATAGGTCAGGGCGCGCAAGGCACGCGTCCGCCGAAACAGATCGAGCATCCATGATGACGGTTCGGTGGCCGAGGCGGTCTGCTCGAAGCGGAACTTGTCGGCCCAGGCGACCACCGGGCGAAACAGCAGCTGGTCGTAAGCGATGATGACCAGCAGCATGGTCAGGATGGCATAGCCGATCGCGGGCAGATCCTGCTTCTGGATGCCGAGGGCGACGTAGGAACCGATGCCGGGCAGCGTGACCGTGGTGTTGCCGACGGTGATCGCCTCCGACGCCACCACGAAGAACCAGCCGCCCGACATCGACATCATCGTGTTCCAGATCAGGCCCGGCATGGCGAACGGCACATCCAGCCGCCAGAAGCGCTGCCAGCCGCTCAGGTGGAAGCTTTGGGAGGCTTCCTCCAGGTCCTTCGGCACGTTGCGGATCGACTGGTACATGCTGAAGGTCATGTTCCAGGCCTGGCTGGTGAAGATCGCGAACACGCAGGCGAGTTCGGCGCCGATTACGCGGCCGGGAAACAGATTCAGGAAAAAGACGACGGTGAAGGTCAGGAAGCCGAGGATCGGCACCGACTGCAGGATGTCGAGCAGCGGGATCAGCACCATCTCGGCGCGCCGGCTTTTGGCGGCTAGCGCCGCATAGATGAAGGTGAAGGCGATCGAGCAGATGATGGCGAGCAACATCCGCATCGTCGTTCGCAGCGCGTAGACCGGGAGATTGGCCGGATCGAGCGATACCGGAGCGATGTCGAGCGCCGACAAGGGCAAGGCGGTCTGCTCGCCGCCATAGACGATCAGCACCATGGCGCCGATCACGAGGATCAGCGCCACCAGATCCCAGATGTTGGGCCGCAGCGCCTGTCCCAGCGTCGGCGTGCGGATATCCTGAAGGGCCATGAGGAGCTGCCTTGTTTAGAACTCGCCGTACAGGCGTGCCTTGTGAACATCGAGAGCGGTCGGCGGTCGGCGTTATAGGCGGGGTTTGTGATGACTTGACCGTCGGCCTTGCAGGTGCGCGTCGGAAGTTCCTAGTACTGCGAATGCACTCGCACACCGAGCACCGAAACAGGGCCCCGATCGCGATTGTATGCCGGATTTACGATGAGCTGATAGTCCAGCGTGACCTTCGTGGAAAACACCGGGAAGCTGTAATACGTCTCCATGATTGCCTCGCTGCCGGGATGAGGCAACTGGCCGTCGCCGACCAGAATTCCCATACCGCCGGCATTGAGATAAGCTTGGTGCACGCCGGAAATTCCGTTGACGACACCGGCTATGCCGAGCATGTCGTCATCGCGTCCCCATTGCTTTCCCGACACCGCGAGGCCCGCTGCGACCGTACGGTCGACGTCGGTGAATTCATACGGTTCGAGATTGCCATTCGCGATGCCGGCACGGGCAAAGAAGCCAACGTTGGGCGTGATTTGCTGCTCCAGGTTCATGCTGACGCCGCCCCGGCCGTTATAGCGCCGCACGGCCGCGATGTCGGCGGGTTGCCCCGTCAGGGCGGCCAGCTGGATGGCGTCCTGGAAGCTTCCCATCCGGCCTCGGGTCAAAAATCCGCTGATCGCTAGTTTGCCGGGTTGATCCCAGACAACATATCGCCGCTCGAGTTCACCGACCCACTGGAACTCTCCGAACTGCGGGTCCAGGTGGGTCGCATTCGGAGCGACGGAAAGGTCGAACAGGCCACCACGCAAGGTCCAGGGGCCTTGATACCACTCCGCCGCCGCGCCGACCGAATAGGCCCAGGCGTCCGCCGCGTAGTCGAATGTTCCGGTGTCGATGATCGTCCAGTTCATGAAATCCGAGCGAGGATCATGGGCGTATTTGTTGGTGTCGAAGATATCGCCCACGCTGATTTTCCCGACGGTGAATATCAATCGGTCCGAAGTTTGCGATCCGGAAAACTGGTTGAGTCCGGCGTCGACTTTCTGGACCTCGCCGCCCAGGTCGATGGTCTGCCGCAGGAACGCCCGGTGCAGACGCGTGTAGGGATAATCCGCGCCGACCTTGTACGCCTCGCCGCTCGGGAATCCCGCAACGCCGACCGATGCGCTTAGCCCAAAGCCCTGATCGATTTCCGGATTGATCCAGGCTTCGGCGCCCTTCCAGAGCCGGACGCCCGCATACAAAGTCACGTCGGCGGTCTCGCGTCCGATGTTCGGCGCGAGACTGTTCTGGCCCTTGTAGGGAGCCGCGAACGGTGGGTCATACTGGTTGACGTAAGTCGCCTGGCCGTGGAACGCGAAGTTGTCTGTCTCGAGGGCGGATGGCCCCTTGGCCAGGAAGTCCGATACGTGCGCGTTATCTGCTCCGATCCGGTAGTTCACGCCGAGCCGGAAGCTCTGCAGGGCGAGGTCGGAATCGAAAACCTGCGCCCCGGCCGGGAATGACACGCCCTTGCGGCCAAATCCGGTCGAGAGATATTCGGCCTTTGCCGTCCAGTTGCTGGAGAGCGGAATCTCGACACCGGCGCCTGCCGCCCAGCCCAATCGCCACAGCAGCGCCGTGTCTACGGTGCCCGGCGTGGCATAACCGCCAACGGGAGAGCCGGCGACCTGGGTCCGCGTTACCTGGTCATAGGTCCAGGCCAACCCTGCCGTTCCATAGAGCAGAAAATGGTCGAAGGCATAGCCGACGCGCGCGCGCACGCTGCCGTAAAGAATCACAGCCTCGCCATAGCTCACCTGGCCGGTCACGGGCGAGGTGACCGGCTGGCTGCCACTCACCGAGAAGGGGACCTGCACGTCCGAATTCGGAAGGGTAACGTCGTACTCGACACCCAACATCAAGCGCGACGGAAAGACGTGGTTGTAACCGCCTTGTATCCCGGCGACATAGCTGCCGGTCCCGGCCATGAAATCGAACTGGAAAGGAAGATCGAACACTCCATTCAACCCTGAGCCGGCAACTCCAGGCTGGATTGCGGACCAGTTCGAAGAGCCTCTGGTCACACCCGCATGGGCGCCAGCATACCATCCATTCCAATCGTAAGCCGTCGAGACGTAGGGCACCGGCGCCTTGGCCGGGAGGCTTGCGGGCAGATCCGCCGCGAACGCATGGCCATCAAATGCGAGCAGGCTCAAGCCTACGCCTGCAAAAACGCAATCCCAGGATCGGCTGCAGCGGTTCATCGTGAGGATAGTTCCTGCGCGAACATTCCGGCGTTCTCTTTCGTCATCACTGCTGTCAGTTTGATATAGATCAAGGTAGATTCTCGCAAATCGATTGCATTTTTACTGGGCTTGCCTTTTAATTAGTTTGGCTTGCTTCGCGGGAACTCCGATGTGCCGCACTCGCTTCCTCACATTGATAATGGCTCTCACGGTCCCCGCTTGGTCGAATTGCCAAGCTGCGGGGTCGTTTCAGACCAGGCCGGCGTTTCCGGCAGTGGTGACGGCCGGTATCGCACCTGCGCTGCCAACCATCACAATGCCCAATGTCTCCGCGAGCGATCTCGTTGGTGGCTGCGGTAGGGGTCGCGTCCGCGATCCCCAGACGCATGGTTGCCGTGGTCCGGCCGATATCAGGTAAGACGCTTCCCCCGGTTGGCCGCATCATCACGCTTTGAATGCATGCGGGTCGCTTTCCGAATAAGACAATTCCAAGACGATTATGTGAAACACCGCGCCAGCGGAGCGACTTTAGCAGCTCGCCGAAGGAGGATGCTGGACCTCCACGGTGACATGGGACAGATCGGCGAACTTGGCCAGTCGTTGCCGGTAATGCGCCGGCTCGTGCTTTCCCGTGGTCGCGACCGAGACGATGGCGCCGAGATGGCCCGGCCCGAGCCGCCAAAGATGCAGGTCGGTGACGCAATCCCCCTCGGTTTCGATGGCCATGCGGACTCTCTCCGCCATGTGCGGATCCGGCGTGCGATCGAGCAGGATGCTGCCGGTATCGCGCAGCAACCCGACCGACCAGTTGGCGATGACGAGTGCGCCGATCATTCCGGCGAGCGGGTCCATCCAGAGCCAACCGAACGCGCGCGCCAGCAGCAAACCGACGATCACCAACACCGATACCGCGGCATCGGCCATAACGTGAATGACGGCGGCACGCATATTGTTGTCGCGGTGATGCGCGCCATGCCCGTGCGTATGATCGTGGTCCTCGAGCACCGGTTCGCGCCGGTCGGCGTGCGGATGTTCCTCGCCATGGCCGTGATCATGGTCATGTGAATGGTGGTGAGAATGATCATGAGCGTGGCCATGGTCGTGCTGATGCCCGCCGGACAACAGCCAGGCGCTCGCGACATTGACCGCAAGTCCAAGCACGGCGATCGGGATCGCCTCGTTGAAGCTGATGGCAACCGGCGCGATCAGCCGCGATACGGCCTCGTAGCCGATCAACAGCGCAATCATCGCCAGAACGATGGCGCTGGAATATCCAGCGAGATCGCCGAACTTGCCGGTGCCGAAGGTGAAACTGCGATCTCCGGCATATTTGCGGGCATAGGTATAAGCCAGCGCCGCCAGCAGCAGCGCGCCGGCATGGGTCGACATGTGCAGTCCGTCGGCGATCAGCGCCAGCGAGCCGAACAGCGCGCCGCCGACGATCTCGGCGATCATCATGATCGTGCAGAGGACGATCACCGCCCAGGTCCGGCGCTCCGCCTTGTCGTGATCCTTGCCCAAGAACACATGGTCGTGCGGCGGATGCTGAAAGGTCGATTCGGCGTCGGACATGGTGTCCCTCACTTCAGATAGGTGTGGACCACTTCGATCAGTTGATCTGCCGCATCCGCGTTAAGCGCGCCGGGATTCTTCTCGGGATCGACAAGATGGGTGCGGATGTGGTCCTCGACCACCTCGGCCATCAGGCCGGCGACGCCGCCGCGAATGCCGGCGATCATATGCATGATGCGCTCGCATTCGGCCTCTTCGGTCAGCGCCCGCTCGATCGCTTCGATCTGGCCGCGAATGCGGCCGACGCGGGCGAGCAGTTTCTTCTTTTCCCGGATCGTGTGTGCCATGATGCATCTCATAGGGTACCCCCCTATGCTATGTCAATCATCGATGGCGATGATCCGAACTGATCACCAAGCTAGAATGCAGCCGCCGCAAGCGGGCCACCGTCGGCCATACCTGGCATCGGTCGTTTGCATGTCGAAGAACCGACAGAGGCTTCCGGGGGCCTTTGATCTTCCGCAACGCCTTGCGGCAGCTTTGGAATGTTATTGGCCGCCCCCGCGGAGACGCCTTGTGCCGCTGACCCTAACCTTGCGATGCCCATCATGAATGTCCTCTCCAAGCCTATCAAGGAGACCGAACGCATTGGCGCGGAATCGGCTGCCCGTGACGGGCTGCTCGCTGCGGTCAGCCGGCTCCAGCCCAACGAAGCCTGTACGAAATTGGAGTCCGCACCGGAAGGCCTGTCCGAGGCCGAGGCCGAGGCCCGGCTGAAGAAATTCGGACCCAATCTCGTCGCGCGTGAGCGCAAGCCCACAATTGCGGAGGAGCTTTGGAGCCGCGCGCGCAATCCGTTGAATGCATTGCTGCTCACCCTGGCGACCGTTTCGTATTTTCTGGGAGACGTCCGCGCCGCCGTGGTGATCGCCGCGATGGTGGTCTTGGCGATCACGACGGCCTTCATCCAGGAACACCGGTCAAACGAGGCTGCAGCCCAGCTCCGCGCCATGGTGCACACCACCGCGAGCGTCAGGCGTAGCCCGTGTCAATCGGAAGACCCGTTCTCCGAGATCCCGATGGAGCGTCTCGTGCCGGGCGACGTGGTGCGGCTTTCCGCAGGCGATATGATCCCGGCCGATCTGCGCCTGCTCGAGGCCAAGGACCTGTTCATCAATCAGTCGGCCCTGACCGGTGAGTCCATGCCCGCCGAGAAGCATGGCCAGGCAAGCTCGACCGAATGCGAAGACGCTTTCGACCTGCCAAACATCTGCTTCATGGGCGCGAATGTCGTGTCCGGATACGGCACCGGCGTGGTGCTGCAAACGGGCCGACAACTTTCTTCGGCCAACTCGCTCACGAGATAGCCGGGCGGCGCGTTCTGACTGCCTTCGACAAGGGCATCAATAAATTCACCTGGCTGATGATCCGCTTTATCCTGGTCATGGTCCCCGCCGTTTTGCTGATCAACGGCTTGACCAAGCACGATTGGCTGGAGGCCTTGCTGTTTGCCGTGGCAGTGGCGGTCGGCCTCACACCCGAAATGTTGCCGATGATCGTGACGGTGAATCTCGCCAAGGGCGCGATCGCCATGTCGCACAAGAAGGTCATCGTCAAGCGGCTTAACGCCATCCAGAATTTCGGCGCGATGGACGTGCTGTGCACGGACAAAACCGGCACCTTGACGCAAGACCGGATCATCCTGAAGCGGCACCTCGACATCGAGGGCAACGACTCCGAACAGGTGCTTCAGTACGCCTTTCTGAACAGCCATTTCCAATCAGGACTCAGGAACCTGCTCGACAAAGCGGTCTTGGCCCATGTCGAACTCAAAGAGACGTTGAGGATCGGTGCCGGCTATTCAAAACTCGATGAAATCCCCTTCGATTTCTCGCGGCGTCGCCTGTCGGTGGTGGTCGCGCGCGAGGACGGCCAGCATCTGCTGATTTGCAAGGGCGCCGTCGAGGAGATTTTCGCTGTCTGTTCGAGCTACTCCCTTGATGGGGAAGTGGGACGGCTCGACGAAAGCCATTTTGAGGCGGCCAAGCAGCAGACGATGGCGCTTAATTCCGACGGATTTCGGGTTGTCGCGGTTGCTTACAAGGAGATGGATCCGTCAAAGACTGCATACTCGGTCGAGGACGAGGCCGATTTAACGCTGCTCGGCTACATCGCCTTTCTCGATCCGCCGAAAGAGAGCGCCCGGGAGGCGATCGCGGTGCTGGCGCGCAAGGGCGTTCAGGTGAAAGTCCTCACCGGCGACAATGAAATCATTACGCGCAAGATTTGTCATGAGGTCCAGTTGGACCCGGGCGAAATCCTGCTCGGCGCCAGGATCGCCCAGATGAGCGACGTTGAGCTGGCGGAGATTGCCGATCGCACAACGGTTTTCGCAAAGTTGAACCCTGCGCAGAAGGAGAGGGTTGTGCGCGCGCTTCACGCCAAAGGACATGTGGTGGGATTTCTCGGCGACGGGATCAACGACAGTCCGGCCTTGAAAGCCGCGGATGTCGGGATCTCGGTGGACACAGCGGTCGATATCGCCAAGGAATCCGCCGACATTATCCTGCTCGAAAAGAGCCTTCTCGTGCTTCAGGAGGGCGTAACCGAAGGCCGCAAGGTTTTTGCGAATATCACAAAATACATCAAGATGGGCGCGAGCTCGAATTTCGGGAACATGTTCAGCGTGCTTGGGGCGAGCATATTCCTGCCGTTCTTGCCAATGGCGCCGATCCAGGTCCTGACCAACAACCTTCTCTACGATTTTTCGCAGACAACGATTCCAACGGATAATGTCGACGAGGAGTTCCTGGCGTCACCGCGAAGATGGGACATCGGCAATATATTCAAATTCATGGTGTTTATCGGTCCGATCAGCTCGATATTCGATTACGCGACTTACGGCATGATGCTCTATGTCTTCGATGCCTGGAATAATCCGTCGCTGTTTCAGACCGGATGGTTTGTCGAATCCCTTCTGACCCAGACCCTCATCATTCACATCATCAGAACGGCGAAGATCCCGTTCATCGAGAGCCATGCAAGTCCCGCGCTCATTGCGACGACGGTGATCATCTGCGCGGTCGGGATGACGTTACCCTTTACCTGGGCGGGTTCGGCGTTGGGTTTCGAGCCGCTTCCCTGGCTTTATTGGCCGTTGGTCGCGGCCATGCTGGTGACATACGCGATACTCACCCATGTCGTGAAGGTCTGGTTCATTCGCAGGTGGGGGCTTTGAGAAAGCCTGTGCCGCGCGATCCGGCTAGCGTCTCAAGGGGCGCATGCTGAAAAAGGGTTGACCCGCCCGGGGGCACAACCGGGCGGGTCGGGTACGACACGGGGGTGGATGAGGCGCCCGTGCCGGACGCGGGATCCACGACTCCTTCCGTCGACCATCAGTAGTAGTTGCAGGTGCGAACGCGGCCCATGAAGTTGCCGTAAGCGTCGTACTGGCGAACCCAGCCGCAGCGGCGATAGCCGTTATAGTAGTAGCCGTCGTTGCTGGCGGCGATCGCGGAGCCGACGACGGCGGCTCCAACGAGACCGGCTCCGATGCCCCAGCCAAGGCCTTTGGCTTCTGCCTGGGTGGTGGTGGAAGCCATGCTGCCAGTGACGGCAAGGGCGGCGAGGGCGAGAGCGGCAATTTTGGTTTTGATCGACATGAGAAACTCCATCCGGTTGTGGGCGGCCCAATGTGGTCCGCATGCCCGATTGGACGGAGCTTCCTCGAAAGCGGTTCGAATCGTGCCCGGTTAATTCCCTGTAATGATAATTTGATTGTTATTACAACATGTTAGTCATCTCGTCGGAGCGCTTGAGAGCCTTTCCGGATCGAATTTGTCGACGTCGGCAAGCAACTCGCAGAACGCGCGGGCGCCGTGATCGAGCAGCCGTTCGCCTTTCTCCGCAGAAGCCTGCGTTGCGTCGCCAACCGCTCCGCCTGGATGAAGGTCCTGGGCCTGCCACGCGAACGGCGCCGGCCGATGCGCGGAAAGCCAGCGATAGTCCTTTTCCATCGCGATGCCGGCGGAACGAAAATCGGCGATTTTCCCGCCGCGCACATGCTCGGGATATCGCGCCAGCATGATCGATGTCTCGACCGCGCCGCCATGGATGCCGTGACGCAATTCCTCCGCCGAAAACAATCCCTCCGGCGCGCCAAAGCGCGACCAACCCGTCGTAACGGCGAGAAGCCCATATTGCGCGCGCAGATCCTGCGCGACGAGGGTCATGGCCGCGCTATTGCCGCCGTGGCTGGTGACGATGACCAGCTTTTTGATCCCTGCGCGCGCGACGCTCTCGCCGAGCGCCATCCAGGTCTTCAGCGCGACGTCCGTCGACAGCGTCAGCGTGCCCGGATAGTCGACGTGCTCGGTGGAAATACCGACCGGCTGCAACGGGAGGAATGTCGCCGGAATAGTGTCGGGAAGAAGCTCGCGCACCCGTGCGATATAGGCCTGCGCAATCATGACGTCGGTGCCGACGGGCAGATGCGGGCCGTGCTGTTCGGTCGCCGCCAGCGGCAGGACCGCGATCCATCGCTCCCGGCCGGCCCCGGAAACGTCGGGCCAGTGGATCGCGGTCCAGTCGCGGGGAGGAAGCACAGAGGTCATCGAGCGCAATGTTTCTTTAGACGGGTTTGCAAGGTAGTTTGTATTGGATACGAGGACGCATAAAGGCGTCCAATACTTCCTATCATGGGCCAGAACGATCGACGGAGTCCAATCATGAACCCGGCTCTCTTGCCGCGAGCGTTAACCGCCGGCTTGGCGGCCCTTGTTATGGCCGTCCTGCCCGCGGGCGCCCAAACCACGCTGGACAAGGTCTCGTTCGGAACCAACTGGGTTCCCGAAGCCGAACACGGCGGATTTTACCAGGCCGTGGTCGACGGCACCTACCAGAAATACGGGCTCGACGTCACCATCGTGCCGGGCGGTCCCAACGACAACAATCGCATGCTGCTGGTCGCCGGCAAGCTCGATTTCTTCATGGCCGCCAATACGCTGATGTCGCTCGATGCGGTCGCCAACGACGTGCCCGTGGTGGCGGTCGCTGCCATCTTCCAGAAGGATCCGCAGGTTTTCCTGACGCATCCGGAATCGAAAATCACCAAACTCGAAGAGCTGAAGCCGCTGACGCTGTTCGTGTCCAAGGCGGGTATCGGCGGCTATTTTCAATGGCTGAAGTCCGAATACGGGTTCAGCGAGGAGAAGGTCAGGCCCTACGCGTTCAACCCGCAGCCGTTTATCGTCAACAAGCAAAGCGCGATGCAGGGCTACGTCACATCGGAGCCGTTCGCGGTCGAAAAGGCGGGCAAGTTCAAGCCGGGGATCATCCTGCTGGCGGACTACGGTTTCAATACCTACTCGACCTTGATCGAAACGCGCCGCGAACTGACCGACAAGAAACCGGACCTGGTGCAGCGTTTCGTCGATGCTTCGATCATCGGCTGGTACAATTACCTGTACGGCGACAACGCGGCAGCCAACTCGTTGATCAAGAAGCTCAACCCGGAAATGACCGATGAACTGCTCGCCTACTCCCTCAAAGAGATGAAGGAATACGGTATCGTCGATTCCGGCGACACGTTGCGCGATGGCATCGGCGCCATGACCGACGAACGGGCGGCGAGCTTCTTCGACAAGATGGTGCGGGCCGGCGTGGTCCGTGCCAACGTCGACTTCCGCAAGGCTTACACGCTTCGTTTCGTCAACAAGGGCGTCGGCCTCGAACTACGGCCGAAGAAGTAGGACGCGGCATGGCCGACCCCGCAGCCTTATCCGAAGGGAACACGGCCGGCCTCGCGGTGAGCCTGCGCGGGGTTACCAAGATCTATGACAACGGCGTGTTGGCGCTGGGGCCGCTGGACCTCGACGTGCGCAAGGGCGAGTTCGTATCATTGCTCGGGCCATCGGGTTGCGGAAAGTCGACGGCGTTGCGGCTGATCGCGGGCCTCGGCGCGCCGACATCCGGCACCGTCGGCGTATCGCATCCTGCCATTCAGGCGCGGGGAGCGCATTCCATCGGCTTTGTGTTCCAGGAGCCGACGCTGATGCCGTGGACCAGCGTGAGCGCGAATGTTCGGCTGCCGCTGAAACTCGCGCATGCGCCGGCTGCCGAGGCGGACGCGCGGGTCCACGAGGCGCTGGCGCAAGTGGGGCTTTCTGAATTCGCCGATGCTTTCCCGCGCGAATTGTCGGGCGGCATGAAGATGCGGGTATCGCTGGCGCGCGCCCTGGTCACCGATCCGGATATCCTTCTGATGGATGAACCGTTCGCCGCGCTCGATGAAATCACCCGCTTCCGCCTCAACAACGACCTGCTCGCGCTGTGGCGCAATCTGCGCAAGACCGTCATCTTCGTCACGCATTCGGTGTTCGAGTCGGTGTATCTGTCGCAGCGGGTGATCGTGATGACGTCGCGGCCCGGACGCATCGTTACCGAGGTTCGCATCGACACCGCCGAGCCGCGGGGAGAGGATTTTCGAACCTCCGCCGATTATGCCGGCTATTGCCGCAGCGTCTCGAACGCGCTGGCGCCGTCCTATTCCGGGCGGGCCGCTTCATGAGCGTCTTGCAGACACCGCCATTGTCCGCCGGGCAGGCGACCCCCAACGGAGGCGCCTTGCGCACTGTCCGGATACTGCTTCCGATCATCGTGCTCGCGGCCGGAGTCGCGGCTTGGGAACTCGTGGTGCGGCTCAACGAGATTCCGCCCTACGTGCTGCCGGGACCGGCCGCGGTGTTCCGAACCCTGGTCCAGGACTGGCCGGTGCTGTCGCAATCGCTTCTGGTCACGCTCTGACCACGCTCGAAGGCTTCATCGCCGCCACCGTCGGCGGCATCGCGCTGGCCCTGTTGTTCAATCAATCGAAATGGCTGGAATATTCGCTGTTCCCCTACGCGGTCATCTTGCAGGTGACGCCGGTCATTGCGATCGCGCCGCTGCTCCTGATCTATCTGCCGCAGCAAACCGCCGTCGTCGTCTGTGCCTGGATCGTCGGATTCTTTCCGGTGTTGGCCAACACCACGCTTGGGCTGAATTCGGTCGATCGCAACCTGGCCGGTCTGTTCAGGCTTTACGGCGCCTCGCGGATGCAGACCCTGCGTTATCTGAAATTGCCTTCCGCATTGCCGTTCATCCTCGGCGGATTGCGGATCGCGGGAGGCCTGTCGCTGATCGGCGCCGTGGTCGCCGAGATCGCGGCGGGCACTGCGGGAGCCGGTTCCGGCCTTGCCTATCGAATCGCGGAATCCGGCTACCGGCTCAACATTCCCCGGATGTTTGCGGCGTTGCTGTTGCTCTCCGTCGCCGGGATTGTCATTTATGGGTTGCTGGCGCTAACCTCGCATCTGGTGTTGCGGCGCTGGCACGAGAGCGCGCTTGGAAAGGAAAACTGATGGCGGGCGGGACTATTTCTTCGGAAAAGATCGATTTGCTGACTTATGGTCCGAGCAAGCCGATCGTCGATAACGGTTTTTCCGACCAGTTCGTGCTGCATTCTTATGAGACTGTCGCCGACCTCGAGCGATTGACCCCGGCGGTCGCGGAGAAAATCCGTGGGATGGCTGTCACCTACAACTCGGTGCGTGGCGACGCCAAGACGCTGGCGCGGTTTCCGAAGCTCGAGATCGTCTCCGCTTTCGGCGTCGGTTACGACCACGTCGATGCCAATTACGCGCGCGAGCACAATATCGTCGTCACCAATACGCCCGACGTCCTGACCGAGGAGGTCGCGGATATCGCCATGGGGCTTCTGATCGCGACCTTGCGCGAATTCATCAAGGCCGATCGTTATCTGCGTTCCGGCCTCTGGTTGACGCAGAATTTCCCCTTGAGCGTCGGCTCGCTCAGGGACCGCAAGGTCGGGATGGTCGGCATGGGCCGGATCGGCCAGGCGATCGCGCGCAGGCTCGATGCCTCCCGCGTTCCCGTGGTCTACCATTCGCGCAAACCGGCTGAGGGCGTGTCGTACAAGCATTATCCCGACCTGATCGAGATGGCGAAGGCGGTGGACACGCTGATTCGTCATTGTTCCCGGAGGCGCGGGAACGGCGAAAATGATCAATGCCGATGTCATGAAGGCGCTCGGCCCGCGCGGCGTGATCATCAACGTGGCGCGCGGCTCGGTCGTCGACGAACCGGCCCTGATATCGGCGCTGAAGTCGGGGACGATCCTGGCCGCCGGGCTCGACGTGTACGCCAACGAGCCGACGGTGCCGGACGAATTGCGCGCCATGCAGAATGTCGTGCTGTTGCCACACATTGGCTCAGCTTCGGTGGTAACTCGAAATGCCATGGATCAACTGGTCGTCGACAATCTGAAAGCCTGGTTTGCCGGCAAACCGCCGCTGACGCCGGTCGCGGAAACCCCGGTGAAGAGCCGCTAATGACGGGCGGGCCAGCGCGTCTTCGAGCGAAGTGGGGACCGGTTTGCGTCAAGAAAACGCGTCAAATGAGGAATCAAGAGCCCCGTTTCGATTCTATCGAAACGGGAAAGGCTCTTGGCATCGCGCTTGCGGCGCTGCTGGCGCTGGTCGCCAGCGGATATCAGGCGCGCGCGCAGGACGCCTCTACCTTGAAGAAAGACATGGTCGGCCAGTGGGAGCTTTCGACCACCGAGCGCAGCAAGACCTGCGTCGTCACGCTGAAGAGCGATGCGACGCCGCAAGGCCTGAAGCTTGAACTCGAGCCCGGCTGCGCAGCGGCGTTGCCGTTCACCAAGGACATCACCGCCTGGAATATCAAGGGACTGGACATCGTGCGGCTGCAGGATGCCGAGGGACAGCCGGTGATCGACTTTACCGAAGTCGAGAGCGGGATCCTCGAAGGCCTGCGACAGGGCGAGGGCATCTACATCCTGCAGAACCTCGCGGCGGCGCGCTCGCTGGCAAAATCGATGGACCAGATGATCGGCGACTGGGCGATGGTCCGCGGCAATGGCCAGGCCATCTGCGGCTTGACGCTCACCAACAACGCGGCCAGCCAGGATAATTTCGAGGTGTTCCTGAAGCCGAAATGCGATCCGGCGGTGGCCGCCTTCTCGCCGACGCAATGGCGGCTCGAGCATGGCCAGATGCTGCTGATGTCGGCGAATGGCAACATCTGGCGCTTTGAAGCCGATGACAACGCGCAGTGGCGGCTGGTGCCCGACAGCGCCGATCCGCTGATCATGATGCGGCAATAATTCTGCGATCGACGGCAGCTAGCTAGATGTCAACACGGCGATCGACCGCACGCTGATCCCGGACATATCTCCACGCGTGCATCGCTCTCAGTCAGGCAACCCGAGCTTTCGAAGGTTCTCCGCCATGCGGTCCAGAACGGCGGGAGAAAAGACCATTGCTTGCTTGAATTTTGAAATTGTCAGATCGGGATAGCTGTGCATCAACTCCGCATAGGCTTGTCTCGCCTCTTCGACCCGGCCGGCTCCTGACAGGCGACGCTGCCAAATTGCGGTATATCCAGCGCGCATTGGGCCGCTCCTGGAGTGCACGGCGATAGAGCGCAGCGGCCTCATCGTATTCCTGCGCTATTTCATGGGCCGACCCTATGCCCACATAGTTGTTGAAATTCATCGGATCGATCGGGCTCAGACGCAGGGCGCGCTCGAAATTTGCGATCGCCTTTTGAGGCTGATCGGCATAATTCTCGAGCCATCCGAGCCGGCACCAGGCCCACGCGGCATTGGGATCGAGTGCGACGGCGCGCTCAAGCAATATACGCGCGGTTCCGTGGTTGCGCACGAAGGTGTGCACGGCGCCGAGTACTGCCAAAATGACAGGATCGTCGCCGCTCATCTCTGCGGCCCGCTCGGCGAGCGATCGCGCCTTTGCCTGACTTTCCGCGATATCGTCCGCCCAATTGTAGACTGAGCGCTGGGCATGGCACCAACCGGCAAGCGACAAGGCCAGAGGGTAGTCGGGGTCGATCGCCAGGGCCTTTTCAAGGAGTTCGATCGCTCTGGCGCTTTCCTCCTTCTCAAGCGCCCAGACATGAGGCATCGCCCTCATGGTGTAGTCGTAGCTGCCCAGGTCCTGTGGCCGTTTGCGCCGCGAGCGCTCGATCTCGGCAATACGGACGGAAGGCTGTAGAGCCCCTGCCACCTGCTCGGTTATTCGATCCTCAAGATCAAAAAACTCGTCGATCGTGCCGTCAAAGCGCGAACTCCAGACGTGGGCCCCTCCCTCGGTCTCGATCAGCTGCACGATAATGCGGAGGCGGTTGCCGGCTTTCTGGACACTACCCTCCAGCAAATAGGCAACGCCCAATTCTCTGCCGATGTCCCGCACATTTGTCGCGCGGCCCTTGTAGGTGAATGCAGAACTACGAGCGATGACGAAGAAAGAACGGATGCACGAGAGCGCCGCGGTAATGGCCTCGACGATTCCATCAGCGAGGTAATCCTGGCCCGGCTCGGCGGACATGTTGTCGAACGGCAGGACGACGATGGACGGTTTGTCGGGGAGGGCCAGATCCTGAACTCGTGACGGTGACGAGCCCGATAGCATCACCGCCGCGCCTCCGTCCGCAAGCCGGAAGCGCCACGACCGCATCGGTTCAGCAATGTTCTTCAATGTCTGAAGGCCGATGTCATCGAAGGCGACATCGATCTTGCCGCGAATTTGCCTGTGAGCATCATCCGAGATGCAAATACCACCCGGCTCGGCGATTCCCTCGAGGCGGGCAGCGATGTTGACGCCGTCACCGAAGATATCGTTGTCATCGATGATAATATCACCGACGTGAATACCGATGCGAAATTCGATCCTGGGTTCCGGCGACATGCCGGCGTTTCGTTCAGCCATCTCTCGCTGGATTTCTACCGCGCAGCGCGCGGCATCGACGGCACTCGCGAACTCGACCAGCATGCCATCACCGGTGGTTTTGACGATGCGGCCACGGTGCGCGGCGATCCCGGGATCGACGAGCGTCTTTCGAAGCGCCTTCAATTGCGCAAGTGTGCGCTCCTCATCGCAACCCATTAACCGGCTGTAGCCGGCGACATCCGCCGCCAGCACAGCCGCCAATCGCCGTTCCACGCGTTCGTTGGGCAAAGGGGCCCCCTGGATCGGTGAAACCTGGGTGTCTTTATCAAACCATAGTCGATGGTTCGTCCGCTAGGTATAATTTCCGGTCGTGCAGCAAATCCCGAGCCCCGCCCTGATCGTCGAGAAACGAGAGGAAGGCTCCGGCGCTTGGGCAATTCCACTGGCATCAGCTTGCCGGAAACGGCTAGCCGGGATAACTTTCGCAGCTGGCGCGCAATGTCTCTCGTCGTAAACAACGCAATGTTGGAGGAGCAGCATGGGGCGAAAATACCAGAGTATCATCGAAACAATCGGCAATACGCCTGTCGTGCGGATCAACCGCCTGGGGACGCCGGGAGTAAACCTTTTCGTCAAGATTGAAGCCTTCAACCCTCTTGGTTCGGTGAAGGATCGTTTGGCTCTGGGGGTAATCGAGGCGGCTGAAAAGTCGGGAGAGCTCAAGCCTGGCCAGACGGTCATAGAGGCGACCAGCGGAAACACGGGAATTGGTCTTGCCATGGTTTGCGCCGCCAAGGGATATCCGCTTGTCGTCACCATGGCTGAACCCTTTAGCGTCGAGCGGCGCAAGCTGATGCGGTTCCTTGGAGCGAAGGTCATTGTAACTCCTGCCGCCGAGCGCGCAGTAGGCATGATCAACAAGACCATCGAACTTGCCAAGGCGCATGGCTGGTACATGCCTCGGCAGTTTGAGAATGAAGCCAATCCCGATTTTCATTCGCGCACGACGGCGCGTGAGATACTGGATGATTTCGCCGGGGAGCGGCTGGACTATTGGGTTACGGGCTACGGAACGGGCGGAACGCTGAAGGGCGTCGCGCGGGTGCTTGCCAAGGAGAGTCCCGAAACGAAGATTGTCGTTTGCGAGCCGGAGGATGCGCAGTTGTTGGCCAGTGGCATCGTGCAGTCGCGCAACTCGGACGGTACTCCGGCGGCACCGCATCCGACATTCAAGCCGCATCCGATGCAGGGCTGGACGCCGGATTTTATCCCCAAGCTCACTGACGACGCCGTCGCAATGAAGGTCATCGACCGCATTCTGCCGATCTCCGGCCCCGATGCTATTCGCTGCAGCAAGGACCTTGCTACCCGTGAGGGCATCTTCGTCGGCATTACCTCTGGCGGGACCTTTGCTGGCGCGCTCAGGATTGCAGCCGAGGCGGAGAAGGGGGCAAACATACTCTGCATGCTTCCTGACACCGGCGAGCGTTACCTGAGCACGCCTCTCTTTGCAGACGTATCGGCAGACATGAATGAGGAAGAGCTCAGGATTTCGCGCTCTACGCCAGGCGCGCAACTCAATCCTTGAGCGGCTTCTCACCTGGCCGCGCCCCGTGGAGGCCGACATTGGCGCGTGTCGTCAAATGAGCCTCAACCCCTTCATGCTTGCATGCCCGTTCCTGCCGACGATGATGTGATCATGCACGGAGATGCCGAGCGGCCCGGCGATGTCGACGATCGCGCGGGTCATCTGTATATCAGCTTGCGAGGGCGTCGGGTCGCCGGAGGGATGATTGTGCATTAATCGACTGCACGCTCTATCGATCTGAGTACACACTGTTTTTTGCTTCATCGCCCTTGAGAGGGGACAGCAATAGGGAGCGGTAACGATCGCTCGTGCGTGACCTTCACGCAAAGTTCCGGAGTATCTTGTTGAGTAATTTTCAAGCACGCACGACACCCGGGTCGTGTCCGCTTCTCACGAGCAAGGGGCCGTCTCATTTGAGGCGGCCCTTTGTGCCAGGATGTGCCGGTGCTGACTGGTTTCAAGGGCCTTGTGCCATCGCACCCGGCCAATAATGAGCTGAAGCACGATGGCGGTTCGACCGTGCCATTGCGCTTTAGTCGCCGAATCAATCGAACAGCACTTTGGTTCGCGCCTCGTTGCGGCCCAATCCGTCGATTTCAACAAGCGCCATCGCGTCCCTCAGTTCGTCGAGTCGTTCCAGAAATTTGTCGATCAGGTGCCCCGGGCTCATCGAAAGAGCCGCGACCCTCATCCGCTCTGCTAGTTGATTCATCCTCGATCCCCTCTCAATCGGGAATGAGCTACCCCTCTCGTCCGATGAACCACTCTCTCACGCATTCGCCAAAGCGCGAAGCAGAGAGTTAATAAATGGTAAATGCAGCCCGATAGCTAAGCTAGATCAGTCGCAGCCCCTTCATGCTCGCATGCCCGTTCCTGCCGACGATGATGTGATCATGCACGGAGATGCCGAGCGGCCCGGCGATGTCGGATCGCCGGAGGGGTGATTGTGCACCAGGATGATGGCGGTGGCGGATAGCTCCAATGCCCGCTTGATGACCTCGCGCGGATAGACCGGCGTGTGGTCGACGGTGCCGGTCTGCTGCACCTCGTCGGCGATCAGCTGGTTGCGCTTGTCCAGAAACAGGATGCGAAACTGCTCCTTGTTGGCGAACGCCATGCTGGTCCGGCAGTAGTCGATCACGTCATTCCACGACGACAGCATCGTGCGCTGCTGCAACTGGCCCCTGGCGATACGGGTCGCGGCCGTCGCGATCAGTTTGAGCTGGTTGACCGACGCCTCGCCCATTCCATCGACTTCCCGTAGCCGCGCCTCGGGGGCGTGAACGACCTCGGCGAACGAACCGAACTTCTTGAGCAGCGATTTGGCCAGCGGCTTCATGTCGCGGCGGGGCTGGGCCGCAAACAGCACCATCTCCAGCAGTTCATAGTCGCTGAGCGCGCCGGCGCCGGCGCTGCGAAAGCGCTCGCGGTGGCCGTGGTAGTGCGGCGTTTCGGTGGACTGATCCTGGGTATCGTCGGTTTTCGCGGGCATCGGCGCTAACCATGCCGTGCCGGCCAGTTTTTGCAACCGGGAAGTGCCTGATATCAGGCCGCAGCCAGCGGCTTCTCGCCGTGGCGCTGCGACAGTGTGAAGATTTCGACGCCGGTCGCGGTCACGCCGACCGAATGCTCGAATTGCGCCGACAGCGAACGGTCGCGCGTCACCGCGGTCCAGCCGTCGGACAGGATTTTCACATGCGGCTTGCCGAGGTTGATCATCGGCTCGATGGTGAAGAACATGCCGGGCTTCAGCAGCACGCCTTCGCCGGGCCGGCCGATATGAATGATGTTGGGCTCGTCGTGAAACATGCGGCCGAGGCCATGGCCGCAGAAATCGCGCACCACGCTCATGCCCTGCGGCTCGACGAAGCTCTGAATGGCGTGGCCGATATCGCCGGTGGTGGCGCCGGGCTTCACTGCGGCGATGCCGCGCATCATGGCCTCATAGGTCACCTCGATCAGCCGTTCGGCCTTGCGCGCGATCGGGCCCACCGCATACATCCGGCTGGAATCGCCATACCAGCCCTCGACGATGAAGGTGACGTCGATGTTGACGATGTCGCCCTCCTTCAGCACCCGGTCGCCCGGCATGCCGTGGCAGACCACATGGTTGATCGAGGTGCAGGTCGAATAACGATAGCCGCGGTACATCAGGGTCGCGGGGTAGGCGCCATGGCTGAAGCCGAAGTTGCGGACGAATTCGTCGATTTGTGAGGTCGGCAGGCCCGGCTTGACGATGTCGGTCAGCTCATCGAGGCACTTGGCCACCAGCGCCCCGGCCTTGCGCATGCCGGCGAAGGCGCTCGGCCCATGCAGCTTGATCTGCCCGGTTTTGCGCTGGGAGGTATCGGAAGCTTCGATGTAGCTCATGGGCTGGTCATATCTTCGCGGGCAGGAGGCTGAAATCGGTGTTTTGTGGCCCTAATTTAATGACCGGGGCTGGCAGTAGCAAGCCAGCCATGGGGCATTGTCGGGAATCGGCCGGAACCGCGGGATGCAACCCCGCGGTGAGTTTGGCCGCAAGGCGGATCGGCGTCAGCTGGGAACCTCGACCGTGGTTTCCACCGGCAGCGCGCCGCGGACCCGGATTTCGCGTACCGGATAGGGCGCCCGGATGCCCTCGCGCTTGAAGGCGTCCCACAGCCCCAGCATCACCTCGCTCTTCACACTGTCCATTCCGTCGGGGTCGGCGATCCAGAAGGTCAGGGAAAACTTCATCCCGGCCTCGGCGAATTCCGTCAGCAGGCAGTTCGGCGGCTTGCCCTTGATGGCGCGTTTCGCCGCCGCCGCGACCTCGATCGCCAGTTTGCAGACCAGTCGCGGATCGGCGTCGTAATTGGTGCCGAAACCGACCTTCACCAGCGTGTTCTTGTCGGTGTAGGTCCAGTTGGTGACCTTTTGCGTCACCAGATCCTCGTTGGGAATCAGGAATTCGCGGCCGTCGCCGGCGGCGACGGAAATATAGCGGGTCTTCATCGCGCTGATGCGCCCGGAGCTGTCGCCGATGGTGACGAGATCGCCCGGCTTCACCGATTTATCCGCCAGCAGAATAATGCCGCTGATGAAATTGGCGACGATTTTCTGTAGGCCGAAGCCGATGCCGACACCGGCGGCGCCCGAGAAGATCGCCAGCGCCGAGAGGTTGATGCCGACCGCGCTCATGGCGACCGCGACGGCCGTAATCATCAACGCCAGCCGGACCATCTTGACCAGCAGCACCTGGATCGACGGCGTCAGGTCGGGGGATCGCGTGATCCGGCTTTCGACGAAGTTGCTGGCGATATTGGTCAGCCACAGCGCCACGATCAGGAGCACGCCGAGCTTGATCAGGAGCAGCGGCGTCAACCGCAGGCCGCCAAGCACGACCGAGACCGAGTCGAGCGCGTCGATGGTCGGCCCGAGCTGGCCGAGAATGCTCAAGGCCGCCACCAGCCACGCCGACAACGACACCAGTCGGACGATAAATGTGTTGCGGATCACCGAAGTGATGAGGCGGATGATCAGCCACGCGAACGCCAGGTTGGCGGCGACCGCGAGCAGGTAGCTGCGGCTCGGCCAGGTCGAGGCCAGCATGATCGCGCGCGCCAGCACCATCAACCCCGCGAACACCGCCGTCGGCGCGCTGCCGACCAGCACGCGCATGAACAGCCGGAACGGTATCGGCCAGCCCATGGCAAGCGACGTCATGTCGATCCGCGAGCGAATGGCGGCACCGGCGGCGACTGCGATTCCGGCGCTGGCCAGGATCAGCCCCAGTTGCAGATAAAACCAGGGCGACGTTACCTCCGCACCAACCGAACGCGCGGCGGAGAGCAGGAGTTCGGTGATGTCATGCAGGTCCATCGTCAAAATCTCTTCGCAGGCCGCATTATCGGACAAACTTGATTCGAATATCCGGCAGATTCCCATAACTGCGACGTCGATGCCATCGCTGCAACACGTGAACGATGCGATTCCAGGCCCGTAGAGCCGGCACTTTGCAGAAATGGGTTGGCGTCGAACTGTGGCGACGATAAGGATGCAATCGCAGGTATTTGCTCTTGTTTGCTGGGGCTCATGGCTTCTCTCGACCAGGTCAGCATAGCCATTCTTCTCGGCGCCGTTCTCGTGATGGCCGGCATCCTGTCGAGCCTGCTCGCGCTGCGCTTTGGCGCGCCTCTGTTGCTGGTGTTTCTCCTGATCGGCATGCTGGCCGGCAATTCCGGTCCGGGCCAGCTGCGGTTCGACGACGTGCGCACCACCTATCTGGTGGGATCGGTGGCGCTGGCGCTGATCCTGTTCGACGGCGGTTTGAGAACGCGGTTCCAGAGCATCCGCGCGGTGCTGGCACCGTCGATCGCGCTGGCGACGATCGGCGTGCTGTTGACGGCGCTGATCACAGCACCTGTGGCCAAATATGCGCTCGACCTCAACTGGACCGAAGCGCTGCTGGTCGGTGCGGTCGTGGCATCGACCGATGCGGCTGCGGTGTTTCTTCTGGTGCACGCGCAGGGCCTGCGGTTGCGTCCGCGCGTCGGCGCGACGCTGGAGGCCGAATCCGGCTCCAACGATCCGTTCGCGGTATTTCTGACGCTGATGCTGGTCGAACTGATCTCGATCGGCGAAAGCTCGGCCTGGCATGTTGCGCTGGAACTGACCCGGGAGGCCGTGCTCGGCGCCGTCGTCGGCGTCATCGGCGGCCGGCTGGTGGTGCTGGCGCTCAATCGCGTGGCGCTGCCGCAGGGCCTGCACGCGCCGTTTGTCGCGACCGCGGCGCTGGTGATCTTCGGCGCGGCGCAGATCACGCACGCTTCGGGATTTCTGGCCGTCTATATCGCCGGCATCATCATCGGCAACCGGCCGACGCGGGCACATAACTCAGTGGTGACGTTTCTCGACGCCGCGACCTGGCTGGCGCAGATCGTGATGTTCGTGCTGCTCGGGCTGCTGGTCTCGCCGCAGAGGCTGGTTGTCAGCATCGCTCCGGCGGTCATCGTGGCGCTGGTGCTGATGCTGGTGGCGCGGCCGGTCGCGGTGTTTCTGTGCCTTGCGCCATTTCGCTTCAGCTGGCGGGAAAAAATCTTCATCGCCTGGACCGGCCTGCGCGGCGCGGTCGCGATTTTCCTGGCGTCGATCCCGATGCTGGTCGGGCTGTCGAAAGCCTATCTCTATTTCGACGTCGCCTTTGTCGTCGTCTTCATTTCGCTGTTGCTGCAGGGCTGGACGCTGGCTGCCGCCGCCCGGCGGCTGCACGTGGCGCTGCCACGGGCGGATCGCGGGCCGCGGCGCGTCGAACTCGATCTGCCCGGCCAGCTCGAACAACAGCTGGTGGGCTATTCGGTGCGCCCGAAGAGCCTGTATTTCCGGCGGGGGCTTATTCCGTCCTGGTCGAAGCCGACGCTGGTCATTCGCGACGAGCATATCCTCTCGCCCGCTGAAGCCGGTCCGGTTCTTCCGGGCGACTACATCTACCTGCTGGCGCCGCCGGAAAAAGCCGAAGCGCTCGATCGTTTCTTTGTCGACATGCAGCCCGGTTCGGCGCCCGATCCGCATCTGCTCGGCGATTTCACCGTGTCCGGCGAAGTCACGCTCGGCGACATCGCTGCGGCCTATGGCGTGACCGTGGAGGCCGAGCAATCGAAGCTGACGCTGGCCGATTATTTCGACGTTCATCTCGATCATGCGCCGAAGGAAGGTGCCACGCTCGACCTCAACTCCATCGTCCTGGTGGCGCGCAGCCTCGGCGGTGGTCGGGTCAACGTCGTCGGCCTTCGGCTGCCCGAAGAGGAAGAAGAGGCGCCGCCGCTGACGCGGCGGCAGAAGTTCAAGCGCAAGCTCGCGGAGGTCTGGGCGTCGGTGGCGGGGGTCTAGGCGGGGCCTCACCGAGTGGCCTGCGCAAGCGCTCGGTGTCACAGAAATTGACCCGTCTCATTCAAGGGGGCAGTCCAGCACGCTAAATTGTCTTAGTCGTGCGGCTGTCCGCCAAGGTGCCCGGTAATGACGCGATGTCAATCCTGTGGTTTCGTGGCTGCGACAAAACAACCCGGCGGGCAAATCGCTCCGTCGCGCAGGGGCCCCACTGTCGAGTCATTTTTTTATCTCAAAACGAAATTTTTCTCTTCATCCCGTCGGGCAAATCGAAAGTACAACTGCCGCCGTCTCATTCCTCACAAGGGGCGTTGGCCATCGTCACGAACGCGGGATGGGATGCGGTGGACGCGGCAGCGTCGGCGCGAAACGGAATCGCAGGGCGGCTGCGTACGGCAAAACCGTGTGGTCCTGGCACCCCGATGCTGGTGTCAAGTCGGCGGAGTGATCCGCCGGTGATGGTGGCAAGAAAGCCCGGTCACCAGGGAGAGCGCGCCATAAGCCGTAAAGCCATTGCGCAGGGAATGCCGGAGTGCCTCCGCTGAACCTGTATGCTCGTGTGCGTTTCTTCGCACCATTTTGCACACGAGACCGCGGGTGCAGCGCGCACCCGGCATTCCCTGCTCCCTCGTTGTTATCAGGGGGACATGGACGTCGCATCGGCTCGGGGCGCGCGTCGCCTGCGAGCGCAGATGCGCGTCCGGGCGCTTTCTTCACCTCGCCCCGCTTGCGGGGAGAGGTCGAAATTGGCGCGAAGCGCGAATTTCGGGTGAGGGGGTACAGGTCTATCGATTGGCGTCGTGCGTGTGGAGAGAGCCCCTCACCCCAACCCTCTCCCCGCGAAGAGCGGGGCGAGGGAGAAGAGGCAGCGGCGCTTGCCTCTGGTCGCCGATCGTGGGGGTTGGGTTGCGATTTCGGCTGTTGAGGAACAAGCGGACAGCCTCTAGTCTGACCGGAGGTCGATTAACGGCCTCGCGGTGGAAACGCAGGAGAGACAACCATGCCAGGCTCGCCCGATGACCAACTTGGCTTTGCGCCCGACTACAATTCTCCGGTCCCCTACATGCAGCGGACCCGCGACTACTACATCGCGATCGGCTACACGACGCCTTATCGCTGGGCGCACTATGTCGATGCGCCGTTCTATCAGTTGAAAAAGCCCCTGGCGCAATCGCGCGTCACGATCATCACCACCGCCGCCCCTTACGATCCGGCGAAGGGCGATCAGGGCCCAGGTGCTGCGTATAACGGTAGTGCCAAATTCTATACGGTCTATGATGGCGACACGTCGAAGCAACACGATTTGCGCATCTCGCACATCGGCTACGACCGCAAGCACACCGCCGCGACCGACAGCGGCACCTGGTTTCCCCTGCCACAGCTCCTGAAAGCCGCAGCCTCGGGGAGGATCGGCGAGGTCGCGCCGCGCTTCTTCGGCGCGCCCACCAATCGCAGCCACCGGGTCACCATCGACGTCGATGCCCCGGAAATCCTTGCCCGCTGCCTCGCCGACAAGATCGAGGCCGCCGTGCTGGTACCGAACTGCCCGGTTTGCCACCAGACTTCCGCCCTGGTTGCCCGCCACCTCGAAGCCAACGGCATTTCGACCGTGGTGATGGGATGCGCCAAGGACATCGTTGAGCACGCGGCTGTGCCGCGCTTCCTGTTTAACGACTTCCCGCTGGGTAATTCCGCCGGCAAGCCGCATGATGTCGAGTCGCAGGCGCAGACACTTGAACTGGCGCTGGGCCTGCTGGAGCACGCCTCCGGCGCGCGCACCACGATGCAGTCACCGTTGCGCTGGAGCGAGGATGCCTCCTGGAAGCTCGACTACAGCAACGTCGCCCAGATGAGCCCGGAAGAACTGGCGCGGCGCAGAAGCGAATTCGACAAGCAAAAGGAAATCGCGCGCGGCAACCGAGCCGCATGACGCGCGATCAAACAATAATCGGGCCATCACGACAAAAGATTGGCCCCCCACATTTCGTCATTGCGAGCGAAGCGAAGCAATCCATCTCACCACGACAAGGAAGAATGGATTGCTTCGTCGCTTCCGCCTTCGCTCGTTGAGCTACGGCGGACAGGTCGCTCCTCGCAATGACGCCCACCAGGAGGACGTCTGCGTGACCCGACCGTTCGAAGGCGTGAAGATTCTCTGACTTCACGCAGGTGCTGGCTGGCCCCTACGCGAGCTACCAGCTTGCGTTGCTCGGCGCCGACGTCATCAAGGTGGAGCGGCGCGAAGGCGAGGACATGCGCCGTACCCCGCTCAGCCGCGAATGGGCTGATCGCGGCCTCGCCCCGGGCTGGCAGGCGATCAACGGCAACAAACGCAGCCTGACGCTCGATCTGCAGACGCCGGAGGCGATCACCATCGTCAAGCAGCTCGCCGCCCAGGCGGACGTGGTCATGGAAAACTTTCGTCCCGGCGTGATGGACAAGCTCGGAATCGGCTACGCCGCGCTCTCGGCGATCAACCCGAGGCTGATCTATTGTGCGATCTCAGGCTACGGCCAGACCGGCCCGGAGCGTCTCAGCGCGGGCTATGACGGCAAGATCCAGGCGATATCGGGCATCATGGCGATCACCGGTCACGAGGAGACCGGGCCAACGCGCGCCGGCTTCGCGGTCTGCGACGTGCTGTCCGGCGCCACCGCTGCGTTCGGCGTATCAAGTGCGCTGTTCCAGCGTACCCACACCGGCAAGGGGCAGATGGTCGATGTCTCCATGCTCGAGGCGACGCTGGCGTTTCTGTCGGGGCAGGTGGCGGATTACACGGTCGCCGGCCATCGTCAGCAATTGTCCGGCAATCAGGCCGTAAGCCGCAGGGCGACCGCCAATTTGTTCAGGGCGGGCGAGGGCTATTTGCTGCTCGCCGTGAACACTGAGAAGCAATACCGGGCGCTGATGGCAGCACTCGACCGCGCCGCCACGCTGGAAGACCCGCGCTTTGCCGATTGGTTCGCGCGGCAGGAAAATGAGCAGGCGCTGCGAGCCGTCATCGAGGAAGCGCTTTCGAAGAAGGGTGCGCGCGAGTGGGAGAGGATCCTCGAGGCGGCAGGCGCGCCCTGCGCCAGCATCTGGAAGGTCGAGGAGGTGATCGACCACCCGCAGATATCGGCACGCGGCGCCATCCAGGAGATCGATACGCCGTATGGCCGCTTCGCTTCGCCGGCAGCGGCTTCCAGCTCGCTCACGGCGGCGGCCGGCTCGACCGCATGGCGCCCGAACTCAGCGCCCACACGGATGAGGTGCTGAACTCGCTCGGCTATGGCGCCGATGAGATCTCGGAGCTGCGCGCGCGTGGCGTCGTCTGAGGGGCGACGCTCGTCGGAGATAGCGCGGCCGTCCTGTCGGTGCACGGCGCGGCCAGGCGGCCTCGCAGACCTCACGCCGGCGGGGGCGTAGGCGGCAATATCTCGGCTCCGCCGAACGCAATCACCCGCCCGCGCCTGAGCATCACGATATTGCGTCGCCAGCTGCCGCATTTCGCCGGCGTCGTGGCTGACATAGACCATGGGTACGCCGGCTTCGTCGCGCAGCCGCACCAGATAGGGCAGGATTTCCACCTTGCGCTCTTCGTCCAGCGATCCCAGCGGCTCGTCCAGCAGCAGCAGCCGCGGCTGCGCCAGCAGCGCGCGTCCGAGCGCGACGCGCTGGCGCTCGCCGCCCGAGAGCTGACCGGGACGGCGATCAAGCAGGCCGCCGATGTCGAGCAGATCGGTGACGCGCGCACGTTGCGCGGGGTCGTCGGCAAGCCGGTTCATGCGCCGCCCGTAGTCGAGGTTTTGGCGCACATCGAGATGCGGAAACAGCCGGGCATCCTGGAACACATAGCCGATGCGGCGGCGGTGCGGCGGGACATGCAGGTTTGCCGCCGTGTCGTCCAGCATTTCGCCGTCGATGGCGATGATGCCGCGATCGGGCCGCAGCAATCCCGCGATGATGTTGATCAGCGAGGTCTTGCCGGCGCCCGAGGCGCCGAACAGCCCGGTGACCCGGCCTTCGCTGGTAAACGCGGCTTCGATCGAGAATTCGCCGAGCTGTCTTGCAACGTCGACGCGCAGCATGCTCAATTCCCGTGCAGGCGCCGCAGGGCGCGGCGCGCAAACCATTCGGAGGCGACCAGCGCGGCAAGCGCAATGACGACAGAGACCAGCACCAGCCGCAGCGCCGCGCTATCGCCGTCGGGCGTCTGGATCAGCGAATAGATCGCCGACGAAATGGTCTGGGTTTCGCCGGGAATGTTCGACACGAAGGTAATGGTCGCGCCGAATTCGCCGATCGCCTTGGCAAAGCCGAGCACCATCCCGGCCAGCACGCCCGGCAGCGCCAGCGGCAGCGTGACAGTCAGGAACACCCGCCAGGGCGCAGCGCCCAGCGTTGCCGCCGCCTGCTCCAGCCTGCGGTCCACCGCTTCGATCGACAGCCGGATCGGCCGCACCAGCAGCGGAAACGACATGATGCCGCAGGCCAGCGCCGCGCCGGTCCAGCGAAACGCGAACACGATGCCGAGATGATCGGCGAGCCAGGCGCCGACCAGGCCGCGTTTGCCGAAGGTAAGTAGCAGCAGGTAGCCGGTGACGACGGGCGGCAGCACCAGCGGCAGGTGGATCAATGCGTCGGCGACCGATTTGCCCCAGAAATCGCGCCGCGCCAACAGCCACGCCACGGCGATCCCGAGCGGCGTCGCCACCAGCGTCGCCACCGCGGCAACCCGCAGCGAAAGCTGGATCGCGGTCCATTCCGTGGGCGAGATGTCGAACACGCCGCTCAGGTCGTTGGACTCGGATCAGGAACTTGAAACCGTATTTCTCAAAGATGGCCCTGGCGGCCGGCGAGCGCAGGAAGGCGAGATAATCGGCGGTCTCCGCCTTCGCGGTCGCTGTCGCAGCTATCGGATAGATAATCGGCGGGTGGGAATCCGCCGGGAAGGTACCAACGATCTTGACGCCGGGCTCAACCTTGGCGTCGGTCGAATAGACGATGCCGAGCGCCGCTTCGCCGCGCGCCACCAACGCCAGCGCCGTGCGCACGCTTTCCGCCATCGCGAATTTCGGCTCGGCCAACTGCCAGGCGCCGAGTTTTTCCAGCGCCGCCTTGGCATATTTGCCGACGGGAACCGATTTCACATCGCCGGTGGCGATCTTGCCGTCGCCGGCGAGTTTTGCCAGATCGAAGCCTGGTCCGATCGCCACGCTGTCGATTTTGGAATCCTTCGGCGCGATCAGCACCATGCGGTTGCCGAGCAGATTGACCCGCGTCGGCTCGTTGATGGATTTCCTGGTGACCGCGTAATCCATCCAGTCGGTATCGGCGGATGCGAAAATGTCCGCCGGCGCGCCCTGTTCGATCTGCTTGGCGAGCGTCGAGCTTGCAGCATAGCTCGCCACGATCCTGACGCCGGTCTTCGCGGTATAGGCGGCATCGATGTCGTCGAGTGCATTCTTCATCGAAGCCGCGGCAAACACCGTCAGGGTCTTGTCCTGGGCGAGGGCGGGCGAAGCGGCCGATCCACAGAGCAGAGCGAAAGCGGCCAAAAGTCCGGCAAGACGATGCATCGAAAGCGCTCCATGCGAATTTGCGGGCGCTATTCGCGCGCGCAAATCAGACGTCGGTGAAAAGTGGGATGCGACAGGCGGAAGCGCCGTTCCGGCAATCCGGAGGACTTACGATCCGTCCGGACATCGCGCTAACAACCTTACAGCATTGTTGGGGCGGCGCAAAGATGCCGCGCTAACGGTTCTATTGCTTGGCGTCCGGAGCGGCCAACACTTGGCGGCAGGCGGCCGGCAATTGCGCCAGCGTCATCGGCCTTCTCGGCTTCGGCGGCTCTTTCGGCGGCTTGGGATGGATAATCGAATCCTTGAACCAGAACGCGAGATCGCCGGCGCTGCAGCCCTCGCTTTGCGACGGCTCCGGCTGGCCCTCGCATTCGCGGCTGCCGGGGGGACATTTGATGCGGATATGGAAATGATAGTCGTGGCCGTACATCGGCCGGATCTTGGCAAGCCAGCTGCGGTCGCCCTTGGCTTCGCGGCACAGCGCTTTTTTGATCGCGGCGTTGACGAAGATGCGCTGCACGCTCGGTTCCTGCGCGGCGTCGCGGATCACCGTGAGATGGCCCGGCGTGAAGACGTGCGGATCGACGTCGAGCCGGTCGGTGCGCACCATCATGACCGCGGACATCTCCTCGCGCTCTTCGCGCGACAATCGCCGGTTCGGCATCGGCGTCAGCCAGACGTCGGCGTCCAGCCCGACCTGATGGCTGGCGTGCCCGGTGAACATCGGACCGCCGCGCGGCTGTGACATGTCGCCGACCAGGATCCCCGGCCAGCCCGCATCCTGATGCGCCTTGGCCGACAGCCGCTCCACCAGCGCGACCATGTCGGGATGCGCCCAGTTGCGATTGCGCGACAGCCGCATCACCTGCCAGGTCTCGCCGTTGATCGGCAGCGCTTCGGCGCCTGCGATGCAGCCCTTGGCGTAGAAGCCGATCACCCGCGTCGGCATCGCCGCCGGCAGCACCTTGCGGCCGAACAGTTCCTTTGCGCCGAGTTTCGGATCGTTGGGATTGGCCAGCGGCGGCAACGGCTTTGGATCGACGCTGCCCTTGTCCTGCGCCAGTGCGGCGGTGGCAGACGGCGACGGCCAACAGCAGGAAAAGGAGAATCGGGCGGGGGTTCATCGGAACACTCTAGCGCAAACCTAGCACGGAATTCAGCGATCTGCGGATAAGGCTCAGCCAATCGCGATTGCTTCGAATATTCCAGCGAGGGGCCGACCGGTGGCGCGGTCAAGATCAATCCCCGACGGCGCAGGTCCATAGGCTGCCCGGGCCTTTACAACGCGCGCCGGAAAACGACATCATGCCCCAGCAAAACAGCGCGGCAGAGGCGAGAATCATGAAACGGCTGTCGGGGGGCTGGCCAGTTTGTTAACCGCCCGATAACCCTATCGATCATTGACGAAATTTCGCGCGTCGATGCAAAAATTCGCGGCATACAGTATGTAACCTCTGCGCGTTCCGGAAATGGGTCATAAAGAGAGCAGAATTCTCCATTGCTCGTTCGCGCGCGGCGCCTTTGATACATTGGCGATATACTGAAATACGGCTTTGGTTACGGAGGCGCCTGCGAGTTGGCCTCTTAAACAGGCAATTGGAGCCCCAACGCCTTCTGGTTGAGCCAGCCGGTCGAAGGCGGCGCCGCCAAACGACACCAATTTTTCAGATAGTTGTCGGAGAACGGCGCCCGCAGATTGCGAGTGGGGCGTAGCAATGCCGAAAATTCGGCCGAGGCCGGCGAAAAAACTGAAGCATGCGGCGATCGCCCGCATTCCCGGCCGACCGGCCAAACCCGGTCCGAAACTCCCGAGTTGCAGCCGGCGTGAACCAGCGGACGGCGGCGAGATCGCGCGTATGCGCGCGGAGGCCGAAGCCGCGATTGCTGACGCGCGAAAATCTCACGAACGGCTGCGCGAGGCGATCGACATCCTGCCGCAGGGCATCGTGTTTCTCGACGCCGAGGGGCGATACATCCTCTGGAACAAGAAGTATGCCGAGATCTACAGCGGCAGCTCTGACCTGTTCAAGCCAGGTGCGCGGCTGCAGGATACCATCCGCGTCGGCGTCGAGCGCGGCGATTATCCCGAAGCGATCGGCCGCGAGGAAGCGTGGATCGCCGAACGACTCGAAAAACTTTATCAGCCCGGCGACCGCCACGAGCAAATGCTTAGCGACGGCCGCTGCGTCCTGATCGAGGAGCGGCTGACCGAGGACGGCGGCATCATCGGCCTGCGCGTCGACATCACCGAGCTGAAGCAGCGCGAGGCCTCATTCCGGCTGTTGTTCGACAGCAATCCGGTTCCGATGATCGTCTGCGCGCTGGACGATGAGCGCATCCTCGGCGTCAACGATGCCGCGATCGAGCATTACGGCTATAGCCGTGCCGAATTCGAGAAGCTGACCATCCGCAGCGTCCAAGCCTTCGAATCCGAGCCGCCCTGGTCCGGCGACCGCTCCAGCGACGAACTGAAGGCCCGCACCTGGAAACACGTCAGGGCCGACGGCAGACTGATCGATCTGGCGATCTATTCGCGGCATCTGATTTATGGCGACCGGCCCGCGGTGTTGCTGGCGCTGATGGACATCACTGAGCGCAAGCGCGCCGAGGCGCGGGTCGCCTTCATGGCCCAGCATGACGGATTGACCGGGCTGCCGAACCGCAATTTGTTGCGCCAGCGGATGGACGAGAAGCTGGTGCATGCGCGGCGCAGCGTGGAAAAGATCGCGGTGCTGATCCTTGGCCTCGATAACTTCAAGGCGATCAACGATGCGCTTGGCCACGGCATCGGCGACAAGCTGCTGCGCAGCGTCGCCAAGCGCCTGCGATCCACGCTGCGCGAGGAAGACGTGCTGGCCCGTCTCAACTCCGACGAATTTTCGATCGTCCAGAGCGGGTTGACGCGCCCCGAGGATGCCGTGCTGCTCGCCAAGCGGCTGTCACAGGCGATCGGGGAACCCTATCTGCTTGACGGCCATTCTGTCGTCATCGGCGCCAGCATCGGCATTGCGATGGCGCCCGGCGACGGCGACGAGTCCGAGAAGCTCCTGAAGAACGCCGACATGGCGCTGTCCCGCGCCAAGAACGATTCGCGCGGTACGTTTAGCTTTTTCGAAGCCGGGATGGACGCCCGTGCCCAGAGCCGCCGCAAGATCGAGATCGATTTGCGCGACGCGATCCACAATGACGTGCTGTGTCCGCATTATCAGCCGCTGATCGATCTTTCGAGCGGGCGCATCACCGGTTTCGAAGCGCTGGTGCGTTGGCCGCACGCCGAACGCGGCATGATCCCGCCGGCCGAATTCATTCCGGTGGCCGAAGAGACCGGCCTGATCAATGCGCTCGGCGGGTTGATGCTGCTCCACGCCTGCCGGGATGCTGCGCTCTGGCCCGACGACGTCCGCGTCGCGGTCAACCTGTCGCCCCTGCAGTTCCGCGGCGGCAACCTGTTGTCGGTGGTGATGGATGCGCTGAAGCAATCCGGCCTGCCGCCCAGGCGGCTGGAATTGGAAATCACCGAAACGCTGCTGCTGGAAAAGAGCAGCCAGGTGCAGGCCACGTTACATGCACTGCGTGCGCTCGGCGTGCGCATTTCGATGGACGACTTCGGCACCGGCTATTCCAGCCTGAGCTATCTCAGAAGCTTTCCGTTCGACAAGATCAAGATCGACCAGTCGTTCGTGCGCGATCTGGCCGCCAATCCCGACGCGCAGGCGATCGTGCGCTCGATCATCAGCCTCGGCATGGGCCTGGGCGTCACCATCACCGCCGAGGGCGTCGAGACCGAAGCCGAGCTCAACTGCCTGCGTTCGGAGGGCTGCCACGAGGGCCAGGGCTTCCTGTTCAGCCGCGCACGGCCCAACACCGACATCGTCGGCTTACTGCAGGCGCAGCGCGGCGGCGATTTCACCGGGCCTGCGGACGAAGGCGAGAAAGCCGCACTCGTCGCCTGACGATATCCAATTCTATCGCCTAGGCGGCGTCGCGCAGCCCGGCCAGGAAGGTATCGACGCTCTTGAACAGTGCGGCGGCGTGCTGGCTGAGTTCGTCGGATGCGACCATGACGTTGTGGCGAGCGCGCGCGACTGGTCGGCGGCGTGGCTTGCGCCGGCGACGTTGCGGGAAACATCGCCGGTGCCAGCGGCAGCCTGTTGCACGCTTCGCGCAATCTCGCGCGTCGCCGAATCCTGCTGCTCGACGGCCGCGGCGATGGTGGTGGCGATCCCGCTGATCTCTCGGATGGTGTCGCTGATGCCGCCGATCGCAATGACGCAATCGCCGGTGGCGGATTGGATCGCGGTGACCTGTCCGGCGATCTCCTCGGTCGCCTTGGCCGTCTGACTGGCGAGTTCCTTGACTTCGGCAGCGACCACGGCAAAGCCCCTGCCGGCTTCGCCGGCACGCGCCGCTTCGATCGTCGCGTTGAGCGCCAGCAGGTTGGTCTGGCTGGCGATGGCGCTGATCAGGCGCAGCACATCGCCGATCTTTTCGCCGGCGGCGGTGAGGCCGGAGACCATCTCGTTGGTTTGCCCCGCCTTGACCACGGCGTCATCGGCGACGCTGCTGGAATGGGTGACCTGACGGCCGATCTCGGCGACGGAAGAGGCAAGCTCCTCGGTGGCGGCTGCGACTGTGTCGACGCTGGCGGAGGCCTCCTCGGATGCGGCGGCAGCACCCGCAGCCCTCTCCGAAGTACTGTTCACGCTTGATGTGATCTCGCCGGCCACCCGCTGCATCTCCCTGGTCGCCTGTTCGACGGCGCCGACCACGCCCTTGACGTCGGCCTCGAAGCGATCGGCCATCTGGCGCTGCAACGCTTTCTTCTCCAGCTCGGCCTGCTGTTTGGCGGCTTCCTGCGCCTCGCGCAGCGTCCCGGCCTCGATCATGTTATGGCGGAATACGTCGACCGCAACCGCCATGGTGCCGAGTTCGTCCTTGCGGTCGCCGCCGGGGATCGTGACGTCGGTTTCGCCATTCAAAAGGCGGTTCATCACCGCGGTAATCGCCGTCAGTGGACGCGACATGCCGCGGCCGAGCAGGAATGCCAGCAGCGCGGCGCCGGCCAGAATGGCAAGGGTGCCGAGCAGAAGGTGCAGCTGGGCGCTGTTTGCAGCGGCCTCGTACTCGGTGGTGTCCTTGATGACTTCAATCACCGCGATGGGCTGGCCGGCGTAGTTCTTGACCTGCCCGACATAGAGGGCTGCGGGATGGCCGTCAAAGGTGGCATCGCGATGCAGCGCCGCGCCGTCAAACACGCCCTTCAGCTCATCCGGGGTGGCGACCACGCCGTCGCCGAAGGTCGAGGACAGTTTCCTGAATTGCTTGCCGTCGAACGAATGTACGGCGAGGTCGATCCCGAAGCGCTTTTTGGCACGATCGACGAATTCCTTGCCAAAGGCGGCGCCAACGTCGGCATTCGCGAAGGTCTTGCCGTCACGCACGATCGGCGTCATGCCGAAAATGCCCAACGCCTCCCGCCCCGGTTCGACGCCGACGATCGGTTTACCGGTCTTGATCGCCTCCACCACGGTGTTGCGGCGCGACGAGAGATCGTCGCCGAAGATCTTCGGCGCGTGGACACGGTAGAACACGAGCGCCGGCGGCGTCTGGAACGTGATCAGCGGAATTCCTTGTTCCGTCAGCGCCTTCATCGGGCCGCCAAGCAGCGCCGCCAGCCCGTCGCGGTCGCCCTTGGCGATGGCGTCGGCGACAGGCGGCAGCGTGGCGATCACAGCGCTAACCGCGAGTGTGGCGCGCCCCTCATAGTCGATCGCGGCGATGACGCTGTCATATTGCAGCTTCAGTTGCTGTTCCAGCGCAAGCCGCATCAAGGAGCGCTGCTGATAGATCGAAAAGGCCCCGAGGATTCCGCAAGCTACTGCCACCGTTAGCGTAATGGCCAGGATCAGGCGGGCTGCGATCGATCGAAGTTTGAACATGGGATGCCGAATCCACGCGGATGGAGGATTCGGAAAAGTGTCAGAAAGTGCTTAACAAACCGCGGCAAACTGGTTGCCCGTAATATTACGGGCAGGCAGCCTGGGGAGCAGGGGCTCTTATGCGCCTGAGACAACGGGTGGCCGACCGATGTCCAATTTGAACCTTGGTCGCCCTGACGCCGTCTTACCCAGGTGCCCCGCAAGTTGGCGGCTTCTCCAGATGCACGATCCGGACGTTGAAATAGCAATTCAAGGAGGGCCGCGATGGGCGTTGACGCCGGAAGGCCCGTGCCCCGCTACGCACGGTTCTCGCGCCGCCTTCGCGGCATGTTGCTCGACTGGATTGTCGCCCTGATCGTGATCTTCGGTGCCGTGCTGGTTGTGAGCGCGGTCGGAAATGACAATTTCTCCCGCGCACTCGGAATTCTGGCCTTGCTCGCGCTCCTGCTTTACGAGCCGGTTCTGGTGTCGCTCACCGGCGCCACGATTGGGCACTATTTCACCAATCTGCGTGTCGTCGACGAATGCAGCGGCGGCAATGTGAGCTTCGCCAAGGCCTGCGCCCGCGTCGTCATCAAGGGTCTGCTCGGCTGGTACTCGTTCGTCATTCTGGCGGCCACACGCCGTAACCAGGCAGTCCACGACCTGCTCACGCGCTCGACCGTGCAAATCCGCGATCCTGCGAAAGCGTTGCCCGGCCAATATATCATCGAACGCCGCGAGCCGACGGAGGCAGGCGTCCCTTCGCGGTGGCGTCGTGTCGTGGCGATTTGCGTCTATCTGGCGCTGGCGTTCGTCGCTTTTGTCGCGATCATGGGCGGGATCATGGCGGCGGGTCTGGTGTCGGCGCGTTGTATCGACAACAATTTCTGCTCGGCGGGCGAAAGGATCATCAGCCTTGCCGCGCCCCTGACATTGCTGACGACGACCGCGCTGGTCGTCACGCTCGGCTGGAAAGGCAGGCTTTTTGGCGCGCGCAAGGCTTGAAGCGGCGCCGGCAGCAAGTTCACGATCCCGAACCTCAGCCCAAAATCGCCTCGTTCAGCGCGCTAGCCCAAGCACCACAAGCAGCGCGCGATCGAGGTGTTCGGACGTTTCCCTATCAATATGGCCGATGACGCGCCGAACCCGATCATGCCGAAGGGCGATCATCTTGTCCGTCATAACCTGCGAGCGAAGGCGAAGACCATTTGATGGCTTTGGTTCGATCATCGGTCTGAGCGGCAACCCTTCCTGAACGTCTGACGAAATGGGACAGATGAAGATCGTCGATAGACCCTCGTTGAACTCATCGGCTTGTACGATCACTCCGGGTCTCGGTCGTCCTAGCTCGCTTGGAACCACCACCAGCACGACGTCGCCGCGCTTCACTTCCAGGCGCTCCAATCATAGGCCGCCTCATTCCACGCATCGATGGCATCGTTTTCCGGATGCTGCGCCATCAATTTCGCCTGTCGGCGCAAATCAGCCCGAACCCTGGGATTGCGCAGATCCGGCACCCAATGCTGCACCGGCCGCAGCCCCTGCGCGCGCAGGCGCTCGCGGCGCGAAGCCATGCGCTGCTGCGCGGTTTGGGGCTTTGCATTTCTCGGTGTTGTGGCCATCGCACAAACGTAACATGTTACGCTGGAATGTTCAATGGCACACGCCTGTATACAGTTATTCGGCGGCGCAAATCCGGAATCTCGCCGCCGGGGCGGCGTGTCCTGGAATGACGCAGCCCCGTGCGGCCAGCCTCAGCTATCCACCTTCAGCGCGGCAATAAATGCTTCCTGCGGGATGTCGACCTTGCCGAACTGCCGCATCTTCTTCTTGCCTTCCTTCTGCTTCTCCAGAAGTTTTCTTTTGCGCGTGACGTCGCCGCCGTAGCACTTCGCGGTCACGTCCTTGCGCAGTGCGCGCACGGTCTCGCGCGCGATCACCTTGCCGCCGATCGCCGCCTGGATCGGGATCTGGAACATATGCGGCGGGATCAGTTCCTTCATCTTCTCGACCATGGCGCGGCCGCGGCCCTCCGCGCGCTGGCGGTGCACCAGCATCGACAACGCGTCCACCGGTTCGTTGTTGACGAGGATCTGCATCTTGACGAGGTCGGCCGGCTTGTAGTCGGTCAGATGATAGTCGAACGAGGCATAGCCCTTCGAGACCGACTTCAGGCGGTCGTAGAAATCGAATACCACTTCGTTGAGCGGCAGCTCGTATTTCACCATGGCGCGATTGCCGACGTAGGTGAGCTCCTTCTGCGAGCCGCGGCGGTCCTGGCACAGTTTCAGGACACTGCCGAGATATTCGTCCGGTGTCAGGATGGTGGCCTCGATCCAGGGCTCCTCGATCTCGGCGATCTTCACCACGTCGGGCATGTCGATCGGGTTGTGGATCTCGATCATCTGCCCGTCGGTCAGGTGCATCTTGTAGATCACCGATGGCGCGGTCGCGATCAGATTGAGATCGAATTCGCGTTGCAGGCGCTCCTGAATGATCTCCAGATGCAACAGCCCGAGGAAGCCGCAGCGGAAGCCGAAGCCGAGCGCGGCCGAGGTTTCCATCTCGAACGAGAAGCTGGCGTCGTTGAGGCGCAATTTGCCCATCGCCGCGCGCAGCGTCTCGAAATCGTCGGCATCGACCGGGAACAGGCCGCAGAACACCACGGGGATAGCCGGCTTGAAACCCGGCAGCATGTCCGTCACCGGCTTCCTGTCGTCGGTGATGGTGTCGCCGACGCGGGTGTCGGCTACCTCCTTGATCGCAGCGGTGATGAAGCCGATCTCGCCGGGGCCGAGTTCCTCGACCTGCTGCATCTTCGGGGTGAAGAAGCCGACGCGCTCGACGTCATAGGCGGCGTTGGTGCCCATCATGCGGATGCGCTGGCCTTTTTTCAGCACGCCGTCGACGATCCGCACCAGCACCACGACGCCGAGATAGACGTCGTACCAGCTGTCGACCAGCAGCGCCTTCAGCGAGGCGTCGCGGTCGCCTTTCGGCGGCGGCAGCCGGTGCACGATCGCTTCCAGCACGTCGTCGATGCCGAGACCGGTCTTTGCCGAGATCATCACCGCGTCGGACGCATCGATGCCGATCACGTCCTCGATCTGCTGCTTGACCTGATCGGGTTCCGCTGCCGGCAGGTCGATCTTGTTCAGCACCGGCACGATCTCGTGGCCGGCGTCGAGCGCATGATAGACATTGGCGAGCGTCTGCGCCTCGACGCCCTGGCTGGCGTCGACCACCAGCAGCGAGCCTTCGCAGGCGGCCAGCGACCGCGAAACCTCATAGGCGAAGTCGACATGGCCGGGCGTGTCGATCAGGTTGAGGATGTAGGTCTTGCCGTCCTTGGCCGGGTAGGTCAGCCGCACCGTCTGCGCCTTGATGGTGATGCCGCGCTCGCGCTCGATATCCATGGAATCGAGCACCTGTTCCTTCATCTCGCGCGCCTGCAGGCCGCCGGTGGTCTGGATCAGGCGGTCGGCCAGCGTCGATTTGCCATGGTCGATATGCGCAACGATGGCGAAGTTGCGGATGTTGGAAATAGGGATGGATGTCATGGGCGCGGGATAGCATTCGTGCCCCCGTGCGGCAACCATAATGCGCTGTTTTAGCGGCACATCTTCACGCCAAGCTGATTCCACTTATGCCGAAAACGCGCTACGCAGAGGCCATGACAACTGCGTCAATTTTGCCCGCGACTTCGCGTCGCGCGCCACAGCCTGTCCGTCCGGCGGCTGGCGGCGTGGCTTGCCGCGCGCGCCAGCGATCCCAAGGCCGGCCTGTGGCTGGTGATCGGGTTTGCCGCCGCCCATGCCGTGCTCTGGACCTTCATCCTGATCAATCTCAAGGCGGCGCAGGACGTCCATATGGACGTCGCGGAAGCCTTCGCCTGGGGCCAGAAATTCCAGCTCGGCTATGGCAAGCATCCGCCGCTGGCGGGCTGGGTCGCGGGTCTCTGGTTCAAGGTGTTTCCGGTCGCCGACTGGGCCACCTACGCGCTGGCGATGGCGACGCTCGGCTGCGGCCTGGTGATCTGCTGGCTGATCGCCTGCGCGTGGTCGATCGCCGCCGCGCGTTCTTCGTCGTGGTGATGCTCGCGCTCTATCCGATCTTCAATTTCAAGGGTTTCAAATACAATCCCGATCTGCTGCAGCTCGTCACCCTGCCGCTGGTGGTGCTGGCCTATTTGAATGCGTTCGAAAAGCGCAGCGTGAGATCGGGGCTGTGGCTCGGGCTCGCCGGCGCGCTGGCGCTGATGACGAAATACTGGGTGCTGACCATGATCGGCGCCATCGGGCTCGCCGCGCTGCATTCATCCCGACCGGCTCAAGTTCCTGCGCTCGCCGGCGCCGTGGGTCGCGATCGCCACGCTGGTCGTCGCCATGATCCCGCATCTGGTCTGGCTGAAAGCAGTCGACTTCGTGCCGCTGACCTATGCCGGCGACGTCTACGGGCTGTCGAGCCGCGCGCAGAGCGCTCAACTCGTGCTCGGCTATATCGGCCACAATCTCGCGCTGCTCGCCGCGCCGGTCGCGCTGGCGGCGCTTGCATTGGCATGGGTTCCGCGGTGGTGGGTGACGTTGGGCGGCACCCGCTGGCGCTGTTGACGCGCGCATGGTCGCGCGGCGCCAATCCGGGCGTGAATGCGTCGCAGGCGCTCAATGTCTGGATCATCCAGATCGTGGTCGCGATCGGGCCGCCGCTCGGCGGCTTGCTGTTCACGGTCTATATGAAGACCGATTGGGGAATCTCGCTGTTCTTCCTGACGCCGCTGGCGCTGGTGGCGATTCCCCGCGCTGCGCCTGCACAGGATGGCGCTGTTCAATATCACCGCGATCTGGCTCGCCATCACGCTCGCGGCGCTGGTCGCCTCGCCCTACATCGCCAGCGCGCGAGATGGCGGACAATCCCAACGGCGCCGCGGGCTATGGCGCGCGCTCCGAGCTTGCCCGCGAACTGACGGAAGCCTGGCATACGCGTTTCCATTCGCGATGGGCGGTGGTCGCCGGCACCACCGAAATCGGCGAGCCGATGACGTTCTACAGTCCCGATCATCCGGCGCCGTTCACGCCGGGCGAAATCTGGTCGTCGGGGCTGACGTCGCTGGAGGAGGCCAAGCGGCTCGGCTTCATCGGCATCTGCGATACCACCGACGGCCGGCTGCCGGCCTGCGAGGCGTGGATGGCGGCCAACGGCAACGATGCCGAGCAGCTCGCGATCACCACGCAGCGCTTCTTCCACGGCCATCCCGGTCCGGCGATCAGCTGGAAGATCTACATCGTGCCGCCGGCGAAGTAGTGGATTGGTTTGGATCTGAGCGTTCACGGCCTCGTGCTTCGAGACGCGCGCACTTGCGCGCGTCTCGAAGGATGACGCCACTGCAGCCTATCACGTGCCTTCTTCGTTGAACTTGCTGGCGACCAGTTCGGTGATCGCGTCGAGGCGGCTTCGGCCTCGGGGCCGGCGGCGGAGACGACGATCGATGTCCCCGGTCCCGCGGACAGCATCATCAGCCCCATGATCGAGGTGCCGCCGACGGTCTCGCCGCCTTTGGTCACCCAGACTTCGGCATTGAAGCGCTCGACCATCTGAACGAATTTCGCGGACGCACGCGCGTGCAGGCCGCGCTTGTTGATGATGGGAAGTTCGCGAGAGACCGCGTCGGCAGGGACACTTGGCCCGGCGTTGTTTTCGGGCGACGGGGCGTCGTCGCTCATTTGCCGGCGAGAACCCGGCTGGCGATGGTGACGTATTTGCGGCCGGCTTCCTGGGCCATCGCGATGGCGTCGGGAAGCGAGCGCTCTTCGCGAACCTTGGCGAGCTTGACCAGCATGGGAAGATTGATTCCGGCGAGCACTTCCACTTTCGGGCGGCTCATGCAGGAGATCGCGAGATTGGAAGGCGTGCCGCCGAACATGTCGGTGAGGATGGCCACGCCATCGCCCGAGTCGACGCGATTGACCGCTTCAATGATGTCGCTTCGACACAAATCGGAGTCGTCCTCGGCTCCGATCGTGACTGCTTCGATTTGCTTTTGTGGACCCATGACATGTTCGAGCGCCGCCTTGAACTCGTCGGCAAGGCGCCCATGGGTCACAAGTACTAGACCAATCATCGGAAACTCCTCGCGGGTGCTTTTTGGTGCACCGCACGAACGCGCCACTTTGACCATCCAGAGCCCCCGCGCAAGAGGGGAACTTCGCCATTCTCCCGGAAATTAGCTGAGAGCGGGGAGCCGGCGCCGGTCTATTCGGTCGCGATAGTGGGACTTATATGGTTACCAATTCCCTTCGAACAATCGGCCGAAAGTTGGGGGGTTTCTGAACTTTCGGTTGTCGTCAGCGCAGCGACAACCAGTGGAGAGCGGCGAATAGGCTGATCCGACGGGGATTCGCGGTATTTCCACACCATAGATGTGCGTCCGGAGCGCTTCCGGCGGTGGCAGGCGCTCGGCATCCGCGGCCGACAGATCGACCACCAGGCCGACGACGGCCTCCTCAATGAAGTCGCAGCGGCGAATGCCGAGCCCGCGGATTTCGATCAGGCCAGCCAATTCGCGCGCCGGCCGGACCATCAGCTGCCCCTGGCTCACCCGGAGATGCACGCGGTCGTCGCCGACCAGCACGGCCGGCGGGATTTGCCCGCCGCGCCCGGCAAGGATGAGATCGAACGCGAGACGCGATTTGCCGGCCCCCGACGGCCCGCGGATCAGCACCGCGCGATTTCCCACCAGCACCGCGGAAGCGTGGACGCTCGCAGCCGCTGCGTCCGTCATGGCGCGGGCAGCCTGACCACGAAGCGCGCGCCCGCCACCGTGGCTTCGCCGTCGGCGTTGGGCGGGCCGGCGCGATTCTCCGCCCAGATGCGTCCGCCATGCGCCTCGATGATCTGTTTCGAGATCGACAGCCCCAGTCCGGAGTTCTGCCCGAAGCCCTGATGCGGCCGGTCGGTGTAGAAGCGCTCGAAGATTCGCTCCAGCGCATCCTCGCGAATCCCCGGCCCATCGTCGTCGACCACGATTTCGATTTCCGATCGCACGCGGCGGCAGGCGATCCGCACCTTGCCGCCGGCACTGGAAAACGACTGGGCGTTGACCAGCAGGTTGGAGATCACCTGTCCGAGCCGCGAATCGTGGCCCGGCACCGAGAAGGTGTCGGCGGCGCCGCGGCCCTCGAAGCGGACTTCGACGGCGACGTCATGCCGAGCCGTGGTTTCGTTGGCGACCGTGGTCAGGGTCGTCAGCAGGCGGCGAAGATCGACCGGCGTCATATCCTGCCGCTGCAGTTCGGCATCGAGCCGGCTGGCATCGGAAATGTCGGAGATCAGCCGGTCGAGCCGCTTGACGTCGTGCTCGATCACCGCGAGCAGCCGCGCGCGGCTGTTCTCGTTCCGCGCCAGCGGCAGCGTTTCGACCGCGGAGCGCAGCGACGTCAGCGGGTTCTTCAATTCATGGGCGACGTCGGCGGCGAACATCTCGATCGCCTCGATGCGGTTATAGAGCGCGTCCGTCATGTCGCGCAGCGCGCCGGAGAGATGTCCGATCTCGTCGCGGCGGCGGGTGAAATCGGGAATTTCGACGCGGGTGCGGATGCGGCGGCGGACGCGCTCGGCGCTGTCGGCGAGCCGGCGCACCGGGACCTGCGATGGTGCTCGCCAGCAGCAGCGACAGCACGATCATCACGACCGCGAAGCGACGCCGCCGACCTTCAGGATCGCGAGCCGCTCGGCGGTCACCATCTGGTCGATGTCGTCGCCCTGGGTCGAGAGCATCAGCGCGCCATGGATCGCAGCGGAAGTCGCTGCACCGGCACCGCGACCGAAACGATCACCTCGCCGCGGTCGTTGACGCGCACCATGCTGCGCTTCTGCGCCGTCGAGCGCGTCGGGCGACTTCCTGATAGCCGTTGCCGTTCTCCGGCCCGAGTTCGCGATAGAGCGGCAGGTCGCCGCGATTGAGCCAGGTGCGGATCGCGATCATCGTCCGTTCGGCGATGCCCGGGCTCGCCACCGACGGCGGCGGCAGTTCGAAGCGCAGCACGTCGCCGCGGCCGTAGAGACTGCGGCTGTCGAGGATCAGCCCGCCGTCGCGGTCGTAGATGCGGGCGCGGGTCTTGGTCGGCGAGATCAGCCGGCGCAGCACCGGCGCGACGCGTTCCGGATTGATCGGAAAATCCAGCCCGGACATATTCGTCCGGCGCGCCATAGGTTTCGCCGGGCTTCAGATCGAGCAGCCGGTCGGGATCGATGGTGATGGTGTTGGTCTCGACGGTGGCGGACGCCGCGATGGCGCCGGCGATGATCTCGGCCGTGCACCAGCAGGCTCTGCGCCCGCGCGTCGATCAGGCCGGCGCGGAATTGCGAGAGATAGAGGATGCTCGCCACCAGCGCGACGAGGCCGGCGAGATTGAGCGAAACGATGCGGCGGGTGAGGCTGGAGAAAGCTGAGCGCGAAGAAAAACTGGCCGGCGCGGCGCAGCCAGCCGAGCGGCCGCTGCCAGCCCTGACCGGCGGGTTTTCGGCGGCAGCGATCGTCGAGCGACGAGGGCGGCGAGACGTCCTCGGCATTCAGGCTTGGATCAGGCTGCGTTCGATCAAGCAATGGCCAAAACTGCCGGTTGTTTCGATTGCGTCCTGCGAGGCGCGCTGGCTTTCGCCATCCTACCCCAGACCGACGGCGGCGTCAGTTAACAAACCAGCCGTCAAATGCCCGCAAATCAGGTTTCCTTGAAGCGGTAGCCGACGCCGTACAGGGTTTCGATCATCTCGAAATCGTCGTCCACCACCTTGAACTTCTTGCGCAGCCGCTTGATGTGGCTGTCGATGGTGCGATCGTCGACATAGACCTGATCGTCATAGGCCGCGTCCATCAGGGCGTTGCGGCTTTTCACCACGCCGGGGCGCGTCGCCAGCGCCTGCAGGATCAGGAATTCCGTCACCGTCAACGTCACCGGCTCGTTCTTCCAGGTGCAGGTGTGACGCTCCGGATCCATCCGCAGCAGCCCGCGGTCCAGCGCCTTGGCGTCGGTTTCCTTCGGCACGGCGGTCGGATCCTTCGGCGCCGCGCGGCGCAGCACGGCCTTGACGCGCTCGACCAGGAGGCGCTGCGAGAACGGCTTGCGGATGAAATCGTCGGCGCCCATTTTGAGGCCGAACAATTCGTCGATTTCCTCGTCCTTGGAGGTGAGGAAGATCACCGGCAGATCGGACTTCTGCCGCAGCCGCCGCAACGTCTCCATGCCGTCCATGCGCGGCATCTTGATGTCGAGGATCGCAAGGTCCGGCGGGCTGGTGCGGAAGCCGTCGAGCGCGGAAGCGCCATCCGTGTAGGTCATGATGCGATAGCCTTCGGCTTCGAGCGCGATCGAGACGGATGTGAGAATGTTGCGGTCGTCGTCGACCAAGGCGATTGTGGGCATGAGCCTGCTTTCAGAGTACGGGTACTAGGGTTGCTGAAACGGCGAGCAATCCGGTGATGCGCCGCATAAGTGGGCTTCGAACCTGGTCAACGAGCAATGCAAGCTGGGCTGAAGTGTGACCGAGTTCCGCGAAACGCCTGAGCTACGCCATGGGTTCCAGCCTATATAGACCATCCGTTTAGCCGAAAAAAGGCCCTTTTTGCAATGAGATGTGCGGAAATGACCGATGCAGCCCACCGCTGATTTCGATGCTGGCCGGCTGGCCCGGTCGCTGCTGCGGCGCAGCCGGCAGGGGGCGTTGGCGACCCTGATGGCCGGCAGCGGCGATCCCTATTGCTCGCTGGTCAATGTCGCGAGCCACCCCGATGGCTCGCCGATCCTGCTGATTTCGCGGCTGGCGGTGCACACGAGGAACATTCTCGGCCGATGCCAGGGTCTCGCTGATGCTGGACGAGCGGGCCGAGGGCGACCCGCTGGAGGGAGCGCGGATCATGCTGGCGGGCCGGGCCGAGGAGGCCTCGAGGCGACGAGTGTGGCGATCCTGCGCCGGCGCTACCTCAACGCCCATCCATCCGCGGAAGCCTTTGTCGATTTTAAGGATTTTTCCTTTTTCCGGATCCGGCCGAGCGGCACCCATCTGGTGGCGGGTTTCGGGCGGATCGTGGACCTCAAGCCCGAGCAGTTTCTGACCGACATTTCCGATGCCGGCGCGCTGCTGGAGGCCGAGCAGGGCGCCATCGACCACATGAACGCCGATCATCGCGACGCGATGAATCTCTATGCGACGAGGTTGCTCGGCGCCGGGCCGCCGACTGGCGCTGCACCGGCTGCGATCCCGAGGGGCATCGACCTGCAGGCCGGCGCGACGACGCTGCGGCTGGATTTTCCGGAGCGGGTAACCGGGCCGGGCGAACTGCGCAAGATGCTGGTCAGGCTGGCGGAGGAGGCGCGGGCAAGGAAATAGCGATACTCGCCCAACTAAGGGAAGGGCGAGGCGAGTGCGTTGTGAAATCCGGCATCGGTTGCTCTGCGGTGGGGCGACGCTGATTGATCTTGCGAACCGCGGCCTTGCCGCGCTTTCGTACAAGTATGCTTGTTTCCGATCGGGCCCGCATTGCAGCAAAAGCCTGCAGCGCCTCGCGCCGCCTCGGAATAAACCAAATATCGCGGGATCGACTTGGCAAGCCCGGCGTTCATCAGTATTAGGTCGCCGGACCGAGGCCGGAAGGCTATATTGACGGTCACCGCGACAAAGGCGCGTTTGGCGGCATTCGCGCGATCGAGTATACGCGGGTTCGAGGAGGATTTTCCGTGCAAGAGACGGGCGTGCATAACGGTGCCTTCGGCGCCGACAAATTCGGCTTAAAAAATCTCAAGAGGGTGCACTGGAACCTCGGCGCGCCGCAGCTCTACCAGTATTCGCTGGCAGCCGGCGAAGCGGTGCTGTCCGCCGACGGCGCGCTGTGCGCGGATACCGGCGACTTCACCGGCCGCAGCCCGAAGGACAAGTTCACGGTTCGCGACGCTACCACCGACAAGAAGATGTGGTGGGCCGGCAACCAGTCGATCACCTCGGAACAGTTCGAAGCGCTCTACGCCGACTTCCTCAAGCACGCCGAAGGCATGACGCTGTTCGCGCAGGATCTCTACGGCGGCGCCGATCCGAGCTTCCAGATCAAGACCCGGGTCTTTACCGAACTCGCCTGGCACTCGCTGTTCATCCGCACGCTGTTGATCCGGCCCGAGGCCTCGGAGCTCCGGCATTTCGTGCCCGAACTGACCATCATCGACATGCCGAGCTTCCGCGCCGATCCCAAACGCCACGGCGTGCGCTCGGAGAACGTTGTCGCGATCGATTTCGCCCGCAAGATCGTCCTGATCGGCGGGTCTTATTATGCCGGCGAGATGAAGAAGGCGGTGTTCACCACGCTGAACTACTATCTGCCCGAAAAGGGCGTGATGCCGATGCACTGCTCGGCCAATGTCGGCCCCGAGGGCGATACCGCGATCTTCTTCGGCCTGTCCGGCACCGGCAAGACCACGCTGTCGGCCGATCCGAAGCGCACGCTGATCGGCGACGACGAGCACGGCTGGGGTCCGGACGGCGTCTTCAATTTCGAAGGCGGCTGCTACGCCAAATGCATCAAGCTGTCGAAGGAAGCCGAGCCTGAGATCTACGCCGCCAGCAAGCGCTTCGGCGCGGTGCTGGAGAACGTGGTGCTCGACGAGGATACCCGCGTGCCGGATTTCGACGACGGCTCGAAAACCGAGAACACCCGCTCGGCCTATCCGCTCGATTTCATCCCCAACGCCTCGCGCACCGGCCGCGCCGGCCACCCGAAGAACGTGGTGATGCTGGCGGCGGATGCGTTCGGCGTGCTGCCGCCGATCGCCAAGCTGACGCCGGCGCAGGCGATGTATCACTTCCTGTCCGGCTATACCGCGAAGGTCGCGGGCACCGAGCGCGGCCTCGGCACCGAGCCGCAGCCGGAATTCTCGACCTGCTTCGGCTCGCCGTTCCTGCCGCTCGATCCTTCCGTCTACGGCAACATGCTGCGCGAGCTGATCGCCCGGCACAATGTCGATTGCTGGCTGGTCAACACCGGCTGGACCGGCGGCAAATACGGCACCGGCTGCCGGATGCCGATCAAGGTGACGCGCGCGCTGTTGACCGCGGCGCTCGACGGCTCGCTGCGCAATGTCGAATTCCGCACCGACAAGTATTTCGGCTTCGCGGTGCCGACCGCGCTGCCGGGCGTGCCGAGCGAAATCCTCGATCCGGTCAACACCTGGAAGGACAAGGCCGAGTTCGACAAGACCGCGCGCGCGCTGGTCGGCATGTTCCAGAAGAACTTTGCCAAGTTCGAAGCCCAGGTCGACGCCGACGTCCGCGCCGCCGCGCCGGACCTGAAGCTCGCGGCGGAGTGAGCCGCACCGTCAATTCCGGGACGCGCAGAAGGGCGGCTCGACGAGGCCGCCCTTGTTCGTTTCCGAAGACGGAGGTCCGGATGACGAAACAGCGGCCTGCGCCGCCTCACGCCTTGAAATACGCGATCTGGGTCGTGGTCGCGAGCAGGCGGCCGTTCGGCGACCACAGTTCGCCGGTCTGGTCGCCATAGCTCTTGTGGAAGATCTTGGCGTCGGCGACCGCGAGCACGCGGCTGATATCCTCGTCCGCGAGATCTTCGGCATCGGCGTGGAAATAGGTCGTCAGCGACACCGTGCCGAACGGCACCAGCTCGCGCCGCGCATGAAAGATGCGGCCGAAGAACGCATCCGACATCGACATCAGCGACAGCACGTCGATCTTGCGGGGGACGCGGTCGCCGATCCAGAGTTTGGAGAAGGCGCTTGCCGGCGCGCCATTTGTCGCGCCGCTGAAATCCGGATCGCCCTCGACGAAGCGAAAATCATATTGATTGGCCCAGCGACGCCTTGATCTTGGGATAGGGCAGGATCTGCTCGAACGGGGTGGCTTGCGGGAACTGCGGCCGGCTGGTGCGACCAGGACGGACGGCGCTCGGCGAATACGGCGGTGGCAAGCGTCGCGACCTCGTCGCCGCTCCTGCGTGAGCTCGACGCACCAGTGCTGCGTCGACCGGTTGGCCTTGACCAGGCGAACGTCGAGATCGAAGGCGCCTTGCGCGATCGGCGCGCAAAAGTTGACGGTGAACGACAGCGGATCGCCGGCGACGCTGCGGATGATCGATCAGCGCCCGCAGGATGGTGGCGGCGGTCGCGCCGCCGAACGGGCCGACGAAGGCCCAGTAATCGTCGCTGGTCTGGCCCTGCCAGCGGCTGTCGCCGGCGGTGACCCGCGTGGCGTCGTCGAAAAGGTGTTCGGTCCTGGTAAGCATCGAATCTCTGAGCATAACTTGTTATACATCGTCATTGCGAGCGCAGCGAAGCAATCCATCTATCGGTATGCGCAGCTTAGAATTCCGTCGCTCCGCTCCTCGCAATGACAGGCGCACATCTTTCCCGGCAATATCATCGCTGCGCGGCGAATTCAATGACGTCGGAGGTAATGGTTTTTCGGTGACGCATTGAACCCGGGAAACAGGGCCGTCGCGCGCTTCAGCGGGTCGCTCCGCGCTGCACGCCTGGCTCCTGCAATGCCTGCGGCGAAGTCCCGCGCACCGGCACGTTCCAGATATCCTGGGCATATTCGCGGATGGTGCGGTCGGACGAGAACCACGGCATCCGCGCCACGTTGAGGATAGAGGCCCGCGTCCATGCCGGAACCACCTGCCAGCGCGCGTCGATGCCGCGCTGGGCCTCGTAATAGGAATCGAAATCCGCGCTCACCATGTAATGGTCGAGATGGCGCAGCGCGTGCGCGATCAGTTTCGAACCGGCTCGGGTCGTCGGGCGAGAATTCGCCGCTGCCGATCGCGTTGATGGCGCGCGAAAGCTGCGGCGAGCGCCGGATCACGTCGGTCGCATCCAGCCCCTGCTTGCGCCGCACCACCACATCCATCGCCTCCATGCCGAAGATCGCGATGTTTTCGGCGCCGACGTGATCGCGGATTTCGATATTGGCGCCGTCGAGCGTGCCGATGGTCAGCGCGCCGTTCAGCGCGAGCTTCATGTTGCCGGTGCCGGAGGCTTCCATGCCCGCGGTCGAAATCTGCTCCGAGAGGTCGGCGGCGGGAATGATCACTTCCGCAAGGCTGACATTGTAATCGGGAAGGAACGCGACCTTCAGGCGCCCGGCGATCGCGGGATCGTTGTTGACGATCTCGGCGACGTCGTTGATCAGCTTGATGATCAGCTTGGCGTAGCGATAGCTCGCCGCCGCCTTGCCGGCGAAGATCTTTACGCGCGGTACCCAGTCGCGCTGCGGCTCGTCCTTGATCGCGTGATAGAGCGCCACGGTTTCGAGGATGTTGAGCAGTTGCCGCTTGTATTCGTGGATGCGCTTGATCTGGACGTCGAACAGCGCGTCAGGGTCGACCTTGATGTTGAGGCGCTCGCCGATCAGCCGCGCCAGTGCGATCTTGTTGTGGTGCTTGACGCTGCGAAATTGCTGCTGGAACGCGTTGTCGCTGGCGTGGGCTTCGAGAGCCGCAAGCCGGGTGGGATCGTCGAGCACGGCTTCGCCGCAGGCCTCGCGCAACAGGTCGGTCAGCTTCGGATTGGCCAGCATCAGCCAGCGGCGGAAGGTGATGCCGTTGGTCTTGTTGGTGATGCGGCCGGGATAAAGATGATTGAGATCGTGGAACACGGTCTCCTTCATCAGGTCGGAATGCATCGCCGAGACGCCGTTGATGCGGTGCGATCCGACGAAGGCCAATTGCCCCATCCGCACCCTGCGGCCGGACTTCTCGTCGATCAGGGATACCGAGGCCCTGAAATCGACGTCGCCGGGGCAGCGCGCCTCCGCGAGCGCCAGATGCTCGACATTGATGCGGTAGATGATCTCCAGATGGCGCGGCAGCAGCCGTTCGAACAGTTCGACCGGCCAGGTCTCGAGCGCTTCCGGCAGCAGCGTGTGGTTGGTGTAGGACAACGTCGCCACCGTGATCCGCCACGCTTCGTCCCAGCGGATGTTGTGCAGATCGACCAGGATCCGCATCAGTTCGGTGACGGCAAGACTGGGATGGGTGTCGTTGAGCTGCACCGCCGCTTTGGACGCGAGCCCCCGCAACTGCCCGTCGGAGGCGAGATGGCGTTGACCAGATCCTGCAGCGAGGCCGAGACGAAGAAATATTCCTGGCGCAGCCGCAGTTCGCGGCCCGCCGGGCTCTCGTCGTTCGGGTAGAGGAATTTGCAGATCAATTCGGCGCGCGCCTCCTCGGCGACTGGCGCCGAGATAGTCGCCGGTATTGAACACGTCGAGCTTGAGCGGATCGGGCGAGCGCGCCGACCACAGCCGCAGCGCGTTGACGTGCTGGCCGCGCCAGCCCACGATCGGGGTGTCGTAGGCGACCGCCTGCACGGTCTCGGCCGGATGCCAGATCGCGCGGTCGCGTCCTTTGGTTTCGACATGCTCGACGCCGCCGCCGAAATGCACGTGATAGACCACCTCCGGCCGCTGGAATTCCCAGGGGTTGCCGAAGCTCAGCCATTCATCGGGATATTCCTGCTGCCAGCCCTGCGCGATGATCTGGCGGAACAGGCCGAAATCGTAGCGGATGCCATAGCCGATCGCGGGGATCGCGAGCGTCGCCATGCTCTCCATGAAGCACGCGGCAAGCCGTCCCAGGCCGCCATTGCCGAGCGCCGCGTCGGGCTCGCATTTGCTCAAGTCCGCCAACCCGACGCCGAGATCGCCGAGCGCCGCCTCGAATACCGGCAACAGCCCCATGTTGTTCGAGCGCATCGGTGAACAGACGGCCGATCAAAAATTCCAGGCTGAGGTAATAGACTCGCTTGGCGCCGGCGTCGTAGCTCTGCTTATCGGCTGTGAGCCAGCGGTGCACGATGCGGTCGCGCAGCGCCAGCGCCGCCGCCTTGTACCAGTCGTGCCTGGTGGCCATGCCCGCGTCCTTGCCGATGGCAAGCCGGAGCTTGGCGAGGATCGCGCCCTTGATCTCGGCCAGCGCCAGCTCGTCGATGGGCTGGCCCGGCGCCGGAAAATTCGTTGGCAATGATGGATCGGGCAAGTTGGGCATCCTCAACTGACTCCTGTGAAATGATACGCGCCTTGGGCCGGGATCGAAACCCGCCGAGGGGCTTCGATTGTGCAATGCATGCACGGCTTTTATGCAAGGACCGGGCCGATTTGTCGGTCTCTTCGCGGCTCCGCGATGGTGATAGAGTGAAGTCTGGCAAATCCGACGTCGCGAAAATTCTTGGAAGGGACCGGCCATGAGACTGATGATCGAGATAATCGCCGCCGCACTTCTGGTGTTCTCCATCTCGCCACCAGCGCGGCCTTCGCCGCCGGCAAGACCGGCCGCAGCGCCGACGGCCTGACCTGCGCGTTCAGCGTGCGGGCCAATGCCTCGCCCGCGGCGCGATGTGCCGCGATCCGAAAGCAATGCGGCGGAAAATTCGCCGCGAATTATTGCGGCGACAAGCTGTTGTCGGCGATGTAGGAGGCTCTTCGCCGGGACGACGACCGTATCAGAACAAATTAAGAACACTTTAGCAAGTCTCTGATATATCATAGTGATTCGCTGTGCCGCCGACACCACATCTATGGTCTTTCGCAAGCTTCGAGGACTACATGT